>NZ_VFVL01000021.1 GCF_006442815.1 Mesorhizobium sp. B2-4-3 | reverse complement strand
TGGCCGGGGAAGCGGTTGCCGCGACCGAGACCGAGGCGGGTGAATGGGCGCTCCACTTCTATGCCCACCCGCTCGGCTTCATCGACGGCCGACACAAGAAGCTGGTCCGCCGCAGTGCCGTTCAACCCCGACCAGACGGCACCGCAGCGGACTCCAACTCAGGGCGAAAACTGTAACCCATGTATCCGGTTCAAAGTGTTACCCATCTATCGGCTGGACACAGGCCAGAGGGGGGCGCTGTCCCGCCGGCATATCCAGCGTTTTCGAGTCAATCACGCTCACATTTGAAGTCACTGAAGATAGTGGGTCTTCGAAGCTGGCGTTCCTTCGCGCCCCCCTCTGGCCTGCCGGGCATCTCCCCCACAAGGGGTGAGATCAGCAGCTTCCACGTCGGCTCCTAATTGATGCTCGCCGTGTGCGCCGGCTCAGCCTGCTTGATGTCCGTGGGATAAGGCACGCGATAACCGTTCGCCGTCAGCCACTCGATCGCCGCTTTCGGCTCGTCGGTCTGGATGATGGTGGCGCCACGGTCGACCCAAAACCCCCAGGCTTCGCGCGGCAGGCTGGCGGCGACGGCGAGCTCGTCGCCGCGCCCGCCGGCGAGGAAACCGCCCGGTTTGTTGACGATGGCGTAGGTGTCGGCCCAGAGGTGCCAGTCGCCGCGGGCCGCCTCCGCCCGCATATGGTTGCTGAACAGCGGGCCGCCGGTCGACGTCAGCGTCTCGGCGCCGTTGCGCCAGTTGATCAATTCGACGGCGCGCGGCGCGAACGCCTTGTCGACCTCTCCGGCGAAAGCTGCATCGTGGACAGCGTCGTCGGCGAGGATCGGCATGAACTGGAAGCCGCCGCCGGCCTTGGCAAGCGCTGCGCTCGCGGCGTCGATGCGCTGCCGGTTCCAGAGGTTCTCCTTGACGATCACCTGGTCGGCCATGCCGAGATCGCGCGCCTCGGCGATCATGCCCGGGAGGTCGGTCACCTCCAGCTTGTTGTCGAGGTTGATCAGGATCCTGTCCCTGGTCGCAAGCAGCATCTCGCGCAGCGTCGACACCGTCTCGTTGGTGACGGCGCCCGTGCCCTCGACAACGAGCCGGCATTTCTTCAACTCGGCAAGCGTGTATTTCACCACCTCGCCCTTGCACGTGGTCGTGCGGTCGAGCCAGCTGTCATGCATGATGACGAACTCGCCGTCTCTCGCGCGCCGGACGTCGACCTCGACGATCTCGGCCCCGGTCGCGATCGAGCCCTCGACCGCAGCCAGCGAATTCTCGGCGTAGAGCGTCTTGCCGGCCTGCATGCTGCCGGCGCGATGCGCGGCGATCATCACATGGTCACGCCACCGATTGGCATGCTCGAAGCGGTCGAGGATTTGGCTGGCCCGGCTTTCACCGGCTAAGCTTTGCCCCGCGACGGTGGCAAGGGCGGCGGAAAAGGCAAGGCTCAGCCAGAGTGTTCGCATCGGGGAATCGCTCCGTTCCGGGTTGGGACCCGGTTAGGCGATGCCCATGACAGGCCGGTGAACGAAGCCGGCTAGTTGTTTGTTGTTTGGCGCAATTCCGGACGGAAGGGCTACGGCGAAGCCGCCGAGCCTAACCGCTTCACACTTTTCCTGGAATTGCTCGGATCAAATCCGCTTGGAAAGGCGGCGGAACCAGGCGAGCGCGGGCATCTCGCCGAATCGCCAGGTGAACCACGACGCGACAATGACGGCGATCAACATGGCGATCAAAGCCGCGAAGCCGATCCAGGGCGAGCCCGCGCCGAAGCCGGTCGCATGGTCGCCGCGCAGCATCAGGTCGCCGACGATGCCGAACCCGAGCTTGCGCTCGATCAGGCCGCCGGCATTGATCATGCGCGCCTGGACGAAGATGTGGACCATGTAGATCGAATAGGAGAGCGAGCCGAGCAGCAGCATCGGCCTGCTGCGCAGCAGGGCGCTGACCCATCCGCCCTCATGGGCAAAGAGATAAAGCGCCAGCGCGAAGACGACCGGCGCCGCAATACCAAGATCGTTGGTGCCAGCAATGGAGACGAACAGCGCGATCCCAGCGATCATCGCCAGCTCGGCCAGCGTCCAGGCGAGGCGCCCTGCCCCGCCGCTCAAGGCCTGTCGCGCCTCTGCAATGGAATCGTGCTGAAACCAGGCAAGCAACGCACCGAGTGAGAAGCCGTAAAGACAGCGGATGAAGCCGAAATCGAAGGACACGTCCATATGACGCGTCGAGACCGCAAGCAGGAAAAGGGGCGCCGTCACCGCGGCGGCAACGAACCATATCCAGGCGCGCTGCCCGGCGGTGAAGACGACGGCGGCAAACAGCAGATAGGTGAAGAACTCGGCCGATATGCTCCAACTCGGCGCGTTCCAGCTCAGATGATCCTCGACGCCCATGCCCTGCAGGAGGAAAAGGTTGGCGACAAGGCTTTTCAGGTCGAAACCTGCAGTGAAGGGCGCAGACCCCGTTCCGTGAAGCGCCGGCAGCACGAGCCGCAGCGCCTCGAAGCCGGCGAAAGCGGCAAGCATCAAGAGATGCAGCGGATAGATGCGGCCGAAACGCACGAGCGCGAACCGGGCAAGGTCGTCCTGGCCGGCGAGCCGGCCGCCATAGGCGCTGGCGATGACGAAGCCGGAGAGCACGAAGAAGAAGTCGACGAACAGATAGGAGCCGCCGACAAAAGCGCTCTGCGAAATCATCGAGGTCGTCGGGAAGTGGAACAGCGCCACCAGCAGCGCGCAGATGCCGCGCCAGGAATCCAGCACCAGGAAGCGCGCGCCGGCCGCCGTGCCGACACGGGTCGCCGCGGGCGCGGATGCAAGGTTGAGCAGAGCCGTCTCAGCCATAATGATACAGATCCTGTGTTGGCGTGGCACTCGCCGAGCGCCGCTTCCTTTGCGCAAGCTGTGACTGGCATGTTGCGTGCCGGTTCTGTAGTTGTGGCTGCCCCGATGAAAGCCGAGGATCCGTAATGGCGAATAACGAGATCGACCATGCCTTCACCGCCCGCGCCAAGACGGGCGCGTCGTTCGAGCCGACCTATGCCGGCGCGCTGTCTTTCATGCGGCGCAAGTACACAAAGGACGTGAAGGGCGCGGACGCCGTCGTGTGGGGCATTCCCTTCGACGCCGCGGTCACCAACCGGCCGGGCGCGCGCTTCGGGCCGCAGGCGATCCGCCGCGCCTCGGCGATTCTCGACAACGATCCGCAATATCCGTTCTCGCGCGACCTGTTCGAGCACCTCTCGGTGGTCGACTATGGCGATTGCCTGCTCGACAGCGGCAATCACCAGAAGACCCCTGGCACGATCGAGCGCGAGGCGGCCAAGATCCTGAAATCAGGCGCGTTCCTTTTGACGCTGGGCGGCGATCATTTCGTCACCTGGCCGCTGCTCAAGGCGCATGCGGCGATCCACGGGCCGTTGGCGCTCGTTCAATTCGACGCGCATCAGGATACCTGGCCGGATGACGGCAAGCGCATCGATCATGGCTCGTTCGTCGCCCGTGCGGTGAAGGAGGGCATCATCGACCCGGATCGCTCTATCCAGATCGGCATCCGCACCCACGCGCCCGACACGTTCGGCATCAAGATCCTCTACGGCCACGAGGTCGAGGAAATGCGCGCATCCGACATCGCCTATGCGATCGTCGAGCGCACCGGCGGCAGGAAGACCTATCTCACCTTCGACATCGACTGCCTCGATCCGGCCTTCGCGCCGGGCACCGGCACGCCGGTGGCGGGCGGCCCCTCCTCGGCGAAGATGCTGTCGACGCTGCGCCAGCTCGGCCAGATCGACATCGTCGGCGCCGACGTCGTCGAGGTTGCGCCGGCCTATGATCATGCCGATATAACAGCGATCGCCGGATCGATCATCGCCATGCACTATCTCGGCCTGTTGGCGGAGCGAAAGGCGCGGCTCGACGAACTGAGCAACGGCAATCATGCGGCAGTAAATCACGCTCACGGCATATAACATTGGAATCGCAAGGAATTTGGCAAGCGATGAAACCGAAAATCTTCATTGACGGCGAACACGGCACGACGGGCCTGCAGATCAGGGCGTTGCTGGCCGACCGCGGCGACCTGGAGATCATCTCCATCCCGACGGAACGCCGCAAGGAGGCCGCCGCCCGCGCCGAATTCCTCAACGCGGCCGATGTCGCGATCCTTTGCCTGCCGGATGCGGCGGCCAAGGAAAGCGTGTCGCTGATTACGAACGACACCACGAAGGTGATCGACGCGTCGACCGCGCATCGCGTGGCCGAGGGCTGGGAATATGGCTTCGCCGAAATGGACAAGGACCAGGCGAGGAAGATCGGCAGCGCGAAACGCATCGCCAATCCGGGCTGCTGGCCGCAAGGGCCGATCGCGACGCTGCGGCCGCTGGTTGCGGCCGGCCTGCTGCCTGCCGACTTCCCGATCACCGTCAACGGCATCTCCGGCTATTCCGGCGGCGGTCGGCCAATGATCGAGGACTATGTCGAAAAGGGCGAGGACGCGCCCGAGTTCCTGCCCTACGGGCTGACGCTGCAGCACAAGCATGTGCCGGAGCTGCGCACCTATGCGAAGCTGTCGCACGACCCGATCATGCAGCCGGCGGTCGGCAATTTCGCGCAAGGCATGATCACGGTGGTGCCGCTTCAACTCGGCGGTCTCGACCGCGTGCCGACAGGCGCCGAGCTTCACGCGGCGATTGCCGACCACTATGCGTCGATCGATGGCGGCGTGGTCGAGGTCGCGCCCTACACGCATATGGAGCGCGTGCCGGAAATCGATCCGGAGGTCTATAACGGCACCAACCGGATGAAGGTCTACGTCTTCGCCAATGACGAGCGGGCGCAGGCGCTGCTCATGGCCGTCTACGACAATCTCGGCAAGGGCGCGTCGGGTGCCGCGGTGCAGAATCTCGACCTGATGCTCGGCATCAAGCATTAGATCAGGATGACGTTTCGTTGAACCGCCATCCTGATCTAACTCTTTGTTGGAGCATGATCTTCTCCGAAAACCGGTTTCCACTTTTCGGATCATGCTCTAGGGCGACGATGCAGGCATTCCCTGGGCGCTGGAAGGTCAGCGCTCCCGAACTCATTGCAGAGACCTTTTCCAGCCGGATCTGGAAGGTGACGCGCGAGGATGGTTCGCCGGCAATCGTCAAGGACCTGAAACCCTTCGACGACGTCGCGGACGAGTTGCGCGGCGAGCATTACCTCGCCTGGCGACGCGGCGAAGGCGCGGTGCAGCTGATCGGCCGCGACGGCAATCGCATGCTGCTCGAATATGCCGGCGACAGATTGCTTTCCGAGCATCTTGCGGAGCACGGCGACGATGCCGCTACCGCGATTGCAGCCGACGTGATGGCGAAGTTGCTGTCGCCGTCCGAGCACACGTCTCCGCCCGACCTGCAGCCGCTGCGGGAACGGTATGTCAGCTTGTTTCGAGCGGCCAAGGTTGACCGGGCCGCCGGGCGAACCAGCCTCTATGTCCACGCCGCAGACATCGCCGAGCGGCTGCTTGCCTATCCGCACGCAGTCCGCCCGCTGCATGGCGACCTCCACCACGACAACATCCTGCTCGGGCCGCGCGGCTGGCTGGCGATCGACCCCAAGGGCGTGCTTGGCGATCCCGGCTTCGACGCAGCGAATATGTTCTACAACCCGCTCGACCGCGACGATCTCTGCCTCGATCCGCGCCGGATCGCGCATATGGCCGACATATTCGGAAGGACGCTCGGGCAGCCGCCGCGCGCCATCCTCGACCATGCGATCGCCTATGGCTGCCTGTCGGCCGCCTGGCATCGCGAGGACAAGAACGCGGTCGACGAGAACCGCGAGTTGGCCGTGGCCGAAGCCGTTCGAAAGGTTCGGTCGCAATTCTGATCGCCGAGGCAGCACCGGCTGCGGTAACCGCCGATTCACCATGATCGGCTATTGATGGAGTCGGCCCTCCTCAAAGGAATTCCCATGGTCAGCGCGATCTCGAGCTCCGTCCAAGCGGTGCAGTACTCCTCGTCAACATCGTCCGACGACGCTGCTCAGGAGGCAGCGCTCGAAAAGCAGATCCAGGCCCTGGAGGATCAGGCAAAGGCGGCTCAGGATGAAGCCGACGCAGCCAGGTTGCAGCAGCAGGCCGCGGCGCTCCAAGCCAAACTCGACGCGCTCAAGGCCGCCGACGCGAAAAAGGCCGATCAAGGCCAGTCGACGACGTCCGCCGCAGCTGCCCGCCAGGCCGAATTCGACAACGAGCCGAGGACCCAGTCGCACCTGTTCACGATGTGACCGTCAGCTTCTGACGACGGCCGGCAACGGGTAAGCCCCCTTGGTGCCGCGCCAATGCGCGGCGGCGAAGCCGAGCAACACAAGCGCGATCGCCTGATGCGTCAATGCCATGTGCAGCGGCACCTGCATCAGCAATGTGCCGATGCCGATCGAGGCCTGGACGACCACCAGCGCGAACAGAAGCGTAGCCCGGCGGGCATGGGTGGTGCCGGGCTGGCGCCGCCGTGTCGCGATCATGTGCCAGAGCGCCACGACAAAGACCGTATAGGCGCCCAGCCGGTGGACGAACTGCACCGTCTTCGGATTTTCAAAGAAGTTCAGCCAGGCGGGCTTCATGAGAAGCAGATCGGACGGGATCACCTTTCCATCCATCAGCGGCCATGTGTTGTAGGAAAGGCCGGCGTGCAGTCCGGCGACCAGCCCGCCAAGATAGATCTGGATCAGCGCCAAAAGCACGATGAAGCCGGCGAGCCGCTGTGTCGAACGGTCGGCGGCGGGCTCCGAATGTGGCGCCAGCCCGCGCGCGACCACCATTGTCGCCGTGAAGATCAGCGCGGCAAGCGTCAGGTGCGTCGCCAGCCGGTATTGACTGACCGAGACGCGATCGACCAGGCCGGAAGCCACCATCCACCAGCCGATGGCGCCTTGCAGCCCACCAAGCGCCAATATGCCGACGAGCTTCAGCCCAAGGCCGCGTTCGATGCGGCGCGTCGCCCAGAAGAACAGCAACGGCAACGCAAAGACGACGCCGACGCTGCGCGCCAGGATGCGATGCGCCCACTCCCACCAGAAGATCGACTTGAAGTCCTCGACGCTCATGCCCTTGTTGATCTCGGTATACTGCGGGATCTGCTGGTAGCGCTGGAACTCCTCCTGCCACTCGGCGTCGTTGAGCGGCGGGATGACGCCGTGAATCGGCTGCCACTCAGTGATCGACAGCCCCGAGCCGGTGAGCCGAGTGGAGCCGCCGACAAGCACCAGCGCGAACAGCACGAGCAGCACGACGTAAAGCCAGCCACGCACCAGTGCGCGGTTCTGGAGGTCGCGGCCTCGGGCGGCATAGGGGGCCGTGGCGGTGATGGCAGCCATGGGCGTTTTTCCGGTGGTTGAAAGGCTGAAGTGGTGGACCAAGGCCGCCCAACTGGCAAGACCGGACAGCGCGGCACGCCGTCGCGCCGGGCCGCGACGGTTGCGCGCTTTCTTCATTCGGCCTAAGCGGGGCGGGCCAACGGAACCGCGACATGCCCATTCGCCTGAAAAAGCTGATCGGAACCATATTGCTGGTGGCGCTGGTCATCATCTACGCGCTGATCGCGTCGGCCGTCGCGGTCACCAGGCTCGCCGAATACGGGCCGACGGCGCATCTCCTGTTCTTCCTGCTCAGCGGCTTTCTCTGGGTTCTGCCGGCCATGGCCATCATCAAATGGCTGATCATCGAGCCACGCCCGAAGGGCTGATCCTCGCCGGCGCCAGGCAAGCGCGAGGCAGGGCTAGACCGTAACGACCATCTTGCCCGCATTGGCGAGCGGCGTCGTGATGCCGGACAACATCGTGCGGATATGCGCAAGGCTCTGATAGCGGCCATTGACGGAGATGCGCGGCAGCGCGTGCAGGAAGCCGGCATGCTCGGCGCGCAGCACACCATGCCGCGTGGTCACCGCCGAGGCATAGCCTGCGTCGCGGGCAAAGCCCACCTCGCGGCAGCCGACGGCGCTGGCATAGCCATAGGGGTAAGCCAGATGACGCGGCTCCTCGCCAAGCCTTTCGGCGAGGATGCGGCGGACGTCGCCGATCTCATGGCGCGCATCGGCTTCGGACAGCCGCTTCAAGTTCCGATGATTGACGGTGTGCGCGCCGATGGTCACCAGCGGGTGCGCGGCCATGGTGCGAAGCTCATCCCAGCTCATCAGGGTGCCTGAGCGGCCCGAGCCGGTTTCGAACCCGTTCGAACGGGCGAGCTCGCGCAGCGCCGCGCCCTGCTCGTCCTCGGAGACTTCCGACGTCAGCCAGGCGTTCAGCCGCGCGACGGCCTGGATCTTTCGGCCTTGCGTCGAGCAGTCGATCGCCGTCGACTTGCCCCCGATGGTCAGCGTCAGGCGCGAGCTGGTGTCGACGATGTCCTCGATCACATCCCACCAGAGATCGATGGCGCCGTCGATCAAGCCGGGGGCGACATAGATGGCGATCGGCGCGGCGTGCCTTTCCAGGATCGGAAGCGCCTCGGTCATGTTGTCGCGATAGGCGTCGTCGGCGGTGATCGTGGCGAACTGGCCGCCTTTCCCGCCCGTCTTGATGCGTTCGATCGCTTCATCAAGGGAAACAAAGGCATAACCCTGCCCCTTCATGTCCGAGATCAACCTGTTGAGGAAGGTGGGAGCGATGTTCAGATGCCGATTGACGCTGTTCGGCTTCTCCGGCGTCGCGGTGACGCGGTGCAGCATCAGGATAGCGCCGATGCCGCCGACAAACGGCCGTGCCAGGGGCGCGAGGCCGGAGTAGCGGGCAAGGTTCAGCGCCAATTTCCGGATTGCATCGCCCCCGTCGATCATTCCTTCACCTTTTGCGCCTAGGCTTATTCAAGCACGACATTCGCCTATGCGAACCCCAGGTTGCAACCAATACGTCTTAAGGATTGAGGGATGGTTGACGCCACCGCGTCATTTGACGGCAATCGGGTCGCGGCCAACGAGGCTTCCGCGCGCCCGGTGCGAGCCGACCAGGACCGGTGGACTGCGACCGCAAGCGACGGCGCCGGCGTTGCCGACTACGTGCAATTCTGCGCCTCGGCGCTGTTTGCGCCGGCGCAAAGCGCATCCTGGGTGAGCAACTGGGCGGCCTCGACCGGCGCCGACATGGTTGTCGCGACGCTGTCCTGCGATGGCCGCCCGGCGCTGTCGCTGGCCCTGGAGGTCGTGGGACGCGGCCCGTTCAAGGTTGCCCGTTTCGCCGGCGGGCGCCACGCCAACGGCAATTTCGCCGCCGCTGACCCGCGTTTCCTGCCTGCCATCGATGGCCGGGCGATCCGCTCGATGCTCAAGGCAATCGCGCGGGCGCGGCCGGATATCGACCTGGTCTCGCTGGAAAGGCTGCTATCCGACCTCGACGGCGTCGCCAACCCGCTCGCCGCGCTGCCTGGCTTCCCAAGTCCGAATCTCGCGCTCGCGGTCGATCTCGACGGCGGATTCGACGCGCTCTTGTCGCGCGCGAGCGGCAAGCGCAAGCGCAAGAAGCACCGCTCGCAGACGCGCAAGTTCGAGGCTGTCGGCGCCTTCCGCCGCATCGAGGCGCAGACTCGCGAGGAGGTCGACAGGCTGCTCGATGCCTTCCTCGAGATGAAGGAAGTGCGTTTCGCCAAGATGGGCATCGCCAATGTCTTCGGCGACAGACAAGTGCGCGACTTCTTCCGGACGCTGTTTACCGACGCGCTGACGGAGGAAAAGCCGTCCTTCCTGCTGCACGGCCTGGACGTGGCGGGGAAACTGCGTGCGGTCACCGGCTCCAGCCGCTCCGGCAAGCGACTGATCTGCGAGTTTGGCGCCATCACCGAGGACGATCTCGCCTTCACCAGCCCCGGCGACTTCCTGTTCTTCGACAACATCCAGGAAGCTTGCGAGCTCGGCTTCAAGGTCTATGACTTCTCGGTCGGCGACGAGCCTTACAAACGGCTATGGTGCGATCTCGAGATCCAGCATTTCGAGGTGCTTGCGCCGCTGACATTGAAAGGCCGCGCATTGGCGACGACGATGCGGCAAGGCGCGCGCGCCAAGGCCTTCATCAAGAACAACCCGACGGTCTGGAAGCTGACCAAGATGCTGCGCCGCAAGGCTGCCGGTCAGGCAGCACCTGCCGCAGCCGAGGACGACAGCTAGGCTGGCAAGAGTCGCACAATCGCCGTCGCGTTCCGGGGCGATGCGGGCAAACGGGCCGAGACCCAGAGGACCCGACGGAACCTTCCGAGTGCCGAGAGGTTTTCGCACTCGGAAGGAGACATGGCTATGGCTAAGTGCGACCAGTGCGGCAACGACTATGACAAGGCATTCCTGGTGAGCCTGGGCGGGCAAACCTACACGTTTGACAGCTTCGAGTGCGCTGTCCAGAAGCTTGCGCCGACCTGCCCGCATTGCAGGGTACGGATCATGGGGCATGGCGTCGAGCAGGGCGATGTCATCTATTGCTGCGCGCATTGCGCCGGGCAGGAAGGGGCCAACGCCTTGACCGATCGCGCGCCTTGATATGCGCGGTCTCTTTGATCCTTCGCCCGAAGGGCCGTGCGGGAAGCCTTTTCCGGAGGGCAACGGAATCGTCGTGCTCAACGGCAAGATTCTTGGCAGCGCACTTAACTGCGACCCTGACTACGCCGCCTGAACGATCTCGACCAGTTCAACGTCGAACACCAGGTCCTTTCCGGCCAACGGATGATTGCCGTCGAGCTTGACGCTGGCGTCGTCCACGCCGATGACCGTCACTTGCATGGGACGGCCCTCGCGGCTGCGGGCCTGCAATCGGGCGCCAACATCGACGTTGATGTTTGCCGGCACGCTGGCGCGGTCGATGGTTACGACCGCTTCTGGGCGATGGGGGCCATAGGCGGCGTCGGCGGGAACGGTGACCGTGCTTTTCGTGCCGACCTCCATGCCCTCGACATGGGTTTCGAGACCAGGAATTACCTGTCCTTCACCCAGTGTAAACTGCAGCGGTTCACCGCCGGAAGAATCGAATTGGGTGCCGTCGACCAGACGCCCAGTGTAGTTGATGCGTACAGTGTCGCCGTTCTTGGCCTGTGTCATAACAGCCATCCTTTGGGAGTTTTTTGGGGGACCGGCCTAGGGTTCACGGTCCCGCTGTCGATCATCCACGCACGAAGTGCGTAGCGCGAAACATCACAACTAGGTGCTTTGCCGCCGATGTAAAGTGCGGGAGCCGCCGAGATTGTCATGCCCCGCATCGACTAAACCGTGCTCGATACGTCGCGGTCCCGGCCTCTGCTCCCTGTATCTCGGGGCGTTGGTAAGCGTGCAGAACAGCCCTATTGGCCCGCAACTTTATGCCGCCGAGCGACGTCCAGGTAACGGATTTCCCGGTTCATGGCCGACCGGCGTGACCAGTGTCAGGTCCGGATAGCCGTTCTCGATCAGCTTGACCGCGGCCTGCGTCACCTGTTCGTCGGCCTCCAGCATGGACAGGAAGACTTCGGTGCCGTCGCCGACGAGGCGGCCGATACCTTGCGCGTCGGCCGGGCCGCACTCGACCACGACGAGATCATAGGCCGTGGTCAGCGACTGCATGATGATCGGCAGCCGGTCGGCGGCGCGCATGGCGCGGACAGGGTCGGCGGTGCCGACCGGAATGACATGCGCATCCGAATAGAGATCGGGATGGATGACGTCGCTGAACTGCGCTTCGGAAGCGAGCAGATTGGTGATGCCGGGGAAGAGGCTTGTGTCCAGCATCGGCCGCGACGCCGCACCCGATGCGGTAAGATCGAGCAGCAGCACACGCAGGCCGGCATCCGATACTTCGCGCGCCACCAGCACGGCTGACGCGGCTGCCTCGTCGCCTTCCGGCGACACGAAGATCGCCCGCGCGGCGCCGGAAGCGATCAGCTTCTCCGCGGCCTTGTCGACATCGATCTCGCCCAGCCTGGATTGGCTTGGCTGCTCCGGGGCCGATTCGCCGGGCTCGGCCTGCTTGACAGCCGCAGCGCGAACCTCCGCCAGCTCGCGCTCGGCCGGCCTCGGAAGTTCCGATTCCGCAATCGAATGCCCCGTGGCAGCTTCCTCGTAAGGCGCAAAGGCCCGACCTGCGCCATGTGCTTCAGCGACCATCGGTTCCACCCTGGCCGCGGGCATCGCCACCTGCTCGATATCGGCGAAGCGGGCGCCGGCGGCCGGACGCATGGCGCGGCCCGAGAACAGCTCGCCAAGCAGCGTGCCGATCGCCATCAACAGCAGCGAAGCGGCGGCGGCGGCGCCGGTGATCGGCCCGATCTTCGGGAAATAGGGCTGGGACGGCACCTGGGCCTGCGCGATCAGGCTCGCCGCGACAGGCGAGTATCTACGATCCTTGCGCGATGCCACGGCATTGTAACTTGCCATATAGGATTCAAGCTGTTGGCGCTGAACATTCGCGTCGCGCTGCAAGGCATCCAACTGCACCTGCTGCTCGCCGGCCCGCGCCGAGGCGGCTTTCAGCGTGTTGACGTCCGCGATCAGCTGATCCTCGCGGGCCTTGGCCGTCTGGGCCTGGGCCGACAGGCCGCGGATGATCTTTTGCGCCTCATTGCGAATCTGGCCGTCGAGATCGGCCAGCTGCGACCTCAGCGCCCGGATGCGCGGATGGTTGTCGAGCAAGGTCGTGGAAAGATCGGCGATGTTGGCCCTGAGCTCTACCTGGCGCTCGCGCAGGCGCTGGATCAACTCGGAAGACAGGACTTCCGGCACGCTGTCCAGCGAACCGCCATTCTGCAGCGCCCGGCGCACGCTCTCGGCGCTCGCCTCGGCGGCGGCGCGGCTGGCGCGCACGCGCGACAATTCGCTCGACAGTTCAGAGAGCTGCTGAGTCGGAAGCACCGAATTGTTGCCGCCCATCAAGAGGTCGGACTGGGCGCGGAACGCCGCGACTTTGGCCTCGGCATCCCTCACGCGATTCTGCAAATCGGCGATTTCCGGCGCCAGGAAGTCGGTAGCGGCGGCGTTCGATTCGAGCTTGGCGTCGCCCTTCGAGGCGATATAGGCATTGGCGATGCCGTTCGCGATGTCGGCGGCGAGCTTGGGATCCTTCGAGGCGAACTCGATCGCGATCGCACGCGTCTTTTCAACGGCGTAGACATTGAGCTTGTCGTGCATGGCATTCAGCACGCGCTCGTCCGGCGGGATGTCGAAGGGATCGCTTTTCAAGCCGACGAGCACAAGCACGCGCCCGAGCGACGACATTTTCAGCGTTTCGTCGAACTCCGGCAACTTGTCCAGGTTGAGCTTGGTCGCCACCTGCTTGAGGATGTCGGGCGAGGAAATGATCTGGACCTGAGTCGCAACGCCCTGCTCGTCGAGAATCGGCTTGTCGTCATCGTTGGTGCCCGGTGGCCGGGTGTATTCCGATTCGCGCGAGCCGATCTCCAGCTTGGCTGTCGCCTTATAGTAGGGCGTCGCTAGCCAGGCGAAGGCGAAGGCCAGCCCGGTGACCAGAAGCGTCACAAAGACAATGCGCAGCCAGTTCCTCGCCAGGCTGGCGAAGAGCTGTCTCAGATCGACATCGACGTCTGCGGCCGCGGACTGAACGGACATGCATCCTGCTCCGAACTTTGAGTCGAGGATGGACCGTAAACAACTATGGTAACTCACCCGTTAAGATCAGAATGAGCGCTTATTAGAGAGCACTCAAAGAATATTGCGCGAAAGCAATAGAACAATTGAGCTTTTTGCCGATCTCCGGCCTCCCGAACCGCGCTCCTTTACCGCCCATTAACCCTAACAGGATGATAACGGTCGCACTCTCCTGGGGTTGTGCCGCGGCTTGCGGCAAGAGCGATGAAGGTTCCTGACCGGTCATGAAAAGCACTGCTTCCCTCTTTCGCGCTTTGCTTGCCCTGTCGCTGCTTACCGGCTGTTCAAGCTACCGCCCGACGCCCGCCGCCTTCCATGAAGTGCTCGATCAGCCCTACCGACTCGGCGCCGGCGACCGCGTCCGCGTCACGGTGTTCGAGCAGGATGGGTTGACCAACACCTACAGCGTCGACCAGTCCGGCTATCTCTCCTTCCCGCTGGTCGGCGCGGTGCCGGCGCGCGGCCACACCGCGCAGCAGTTGGAAAAGGCGATCGCCGACAAGCTGCGCCAAGGCTATTTGCGCGATCCCGACGTTTCGGTCGAAATCGACCGCTACCGGCCGATCTTCGTCATGGGCGAGGTGGGCGCTGCCGGCCAGTATTCCTATGTGCCGGGACTCACGGTGCAGAAGGCGGTCGCCATCGCCGGCGGCTTCACGCCGCGCGCCAATCAGGGGAGCGTCGACATCACCCGCGATATCAACGGCAAGGTGATGACCGGGCGGGTTCTGACATCCGATCCGCTCCTGCCCGGCGACACCGTCTACGTTCGCGAACGGCTGTTCTGAAAAACCCGTCGTGGCGGTGAACCTCAGGATCGTCCACTGTTTTCGCTCACCTGTCGGAGGGATATTCCGGCACGTGCGCGACCTGACCGAGGCGCAGGTCGCCGCCGGCCATGCGGTGGGAATCGTCTGCGACTCGACCACCGGCGGCGACTATGAGGAACGCTTGTTCGAAGCGATGAAAGGCAGCCTCGCGCTCGGTATCCATCGCACGCCGATGCAGCGCCATGTCGGGCCGGGCGACCTCGCCTCGGCCTGGCGCACCTATCGAATCATCCAGGAATTGCGGCCGGACGTGCTGCACGGGCACGGCGCCAAGGGTGGCGCCTATGCCCGGCTGTTCGGCTCACTGTTGCGGGTATCAAGGTTTCGCGTTGCCCGCCTCTATTCGCCGCATGGCGGCTCCCTCCACTATGACGAAACGACAGCGACGGGAAAGCTGTTCTTCGGCCTGGAGCGCGTCATGGCGCGCTTCACCGACTGCCTGCTGTTCGTTTCCGACTACGAGCGGAAAACCTATCGCCGCAAGGTCGGCGAGCCGCCGATACCCAACACGCTTGTCTATAACGGCCTGCGCGCCGCCGAATTCGAAGCGGTGGCGACGGCGGCGAATGCCGCCGATTTCCTGTACATCGGCATGATGCGCGACCTGAAGGGCCCCGATATCTTCATCGATGCGCTGGCCCTGGCCGGCAACGAGCTCGGACGCCCCTTAAGCGCCGTGATGGTCGGCGACGGCGACGACCTGCCGCGCTACCACGCGCAGGTCGAGCGGCTCGGCCTGGAGAGCCACGTCCGTTTCCTGCCGCCTATGCCGGCGAGGGACGCTTTCGCGCTGGCCGAGACGATCGTCGTGCCGTCCCGCGCGGAGGCGATGCCCTACATCGTGCTCGAGGCCTTGGCCGCCGGCATGCCGATGATTGCGACCGCAGTCGGCGGCATTCCGGAAATCTTCGGCGAAAACTCCCCTGCCCTGATCCGGCCCGATCCATCGCAACTCGCCGCCAAAATGGGGACGGCGCTCAGCGACTTCGACGGTTATCGAAAACTGATGCCGCAAGCCGATGAGCTGAAGGCCCGATTCGGCGCGGACGTCATGGCCGCCGATATCGAGAAGGCCTATTTCGCGGCACTGCACAAATAGGCCCGCAGGCTGCAACAACTCCAAAACCACCGGTTGTTTCAAGGCTTTCTTAGCTCTCTTTTGCTATGCAGTTGCGCGAAGCTCGCGGACAGTTCCCATGAATGAGATCGACCCCGCGCACCGCTTTTCCATGGATGCGGTGCGCAACCACGACGCTCCCGCCGGGGGCGAAGAGCCTGGCGGCATCAACGATGTGGCGCGCCAGGTCGCCTCACAATACCGGCGCGATACCATGTCGCCGATCATGGTCAGCGGCGTGCTGCGCATGGTCGAGTTCGCCATGCTGTTCCTGTCTGGGCTCTGCGTCTATTTCTACTATGTCGGCTTCTTCAGCTATCTGGCCTGGCAGTATCCGCTGGCGATCGCGGCGACGTCGTTCCTGGCCGTGGTGCTGCTCGACGTGACCGACTGCTACCAGATCGTGGCTTTGATGCGCCCGCTGGCCAATTTCGGCCGCGTGCTGCTGGTTTGGGCCGGCAGCTTCGCGCTGATGGCGCTCACCGCCTTCGCCATCAAGGCGTCGGAAGACTATTCGCGCCTGCTGTTCGGCACCTGGTTCGTGGTCGGCTTCGTGCTGATCTTCGGCCTGAGACTGGTGATGTCCAGCCTCATCCGGCGCTGGGCGCGCGACGGCCGCATGGAGCGCCGCGCGCTCATCGTCGGCGGCGGCAAGGCGGCCGAGCAGCTGATCCGCTCGGTCGAGAAGCAGCCCTACAACGACATCCGCATCTGCGGCATCTTCGACGATCGCAACGACAAGCGCTCGCCGCCGATCGTCGCCGGCTATCCGAAGCTCGGCACCATCTCCGAGCTCATCGAATTCGCCCGCATCGCGCGCATCGACATGCTGATCGTGTCGCTGCCGCTGACCGCCGAATCGCGCGTCTTGCAGCTTCTGAAGAAACTCTGGGTGCTGCCGGTCGACATCCGGCTCTCGGCGCATTCCAACGCGCTGCAGTTCCGGCCGCGTGCCTACTCCTATATCGGCTCGGTGCCGATGCTCGACATCTTCGACAAGCCGATCAACGACTGGGATTCGGTTGCCAAGCGCGCCTTCGACATCGTCTTCTCGCTTGTCGGCATCATCCTTTTTTCGCCGGTGATGCTCGCCACCGCGATTGCCATCAAGCTCGACAGCAAGGGCCCGGTGCTGTTCAAGCAGAAGCGGCACGGCTTCAACAACGAGATCATCGAAGTCTACAAGTTCCGCTCGATGTACACCGACCGCTCCGATCCGACCGCCAAGCAGACGGTGACCAAGAACGATCCGCGCGTCACCCGCGTCGGCCGCTTCATCCGCAAGACCTCGATCGACGAGCTGCCGCAGTTCTTCAACTCGATGTTCGGCTCGCTGTCGCTAGTCGGGCCGCGCCCGCATGCCATCGCCGCGCAGTCGCACAACCTTCTCTACAACGAGGTGGTCGATGGCTACTTCGCCCGCCACAAGGTCAAGCCCGGCGTCACCGGCTGGGCGCAGATCAACGGCTGGCGCGGCGAGATGGACACCAACGAAAAGATCCGCATGCGCACCGAATACGACCTCTATTACATCGAGAACTGGTCGATGCTGTTCGACCTGCGCATCCTGTTCCTGACGCCGATCCGCCTGCTCAACACGGAAAACGCCTATTGAGCGCCATCGCCCATCCGTTGCAGCCGCAGGCTGTCAACCAGTTGCAGCCGCAGGCTGTCAACGCCAAGCTGATCTCGCTGATCGCGTCGGCAGCGATCGGCGTCGGCATCCTGCTCTCCGGCTTCGTCATCAGCGAGCCGGCGCCCTATGAAATCTACATGGCCGGGCTGATCGCGGTCTGGGCGCTGTTCGGCCTCAGGATCTCGCGCGCGATCGTACCCCTGCTGGTGCTGCTGGTGGCAATGAACATCGGCGGCATGATCGCGATGACGCAGATGGCGGACCTCGCCAACACGCCGCTCTATCTCGCCGTCTCGCTGTTTTTGGCCTTCAGCGCGGTGTTCTTCGCCTCGGTGACCTCGGTCCAGCCCAGCCTCTACCGGCTTGTCTTCATCGCCTATGTCGTCTCGGCAGTGGCAACGTCGCTGCTCGGCATCGCCGGTTATTTCCATGCCTTTCCCGGCGCGGAGATGTTCACCAAATACGACCGCGCCGCCGGCGCCTTCCAGGATCCGAACGTGTTCGGGCCGTTCCTGGTGCTGCCCGGCACCTATCTGCTCTATCTGCTCCTGACCGGCCCGGTGTCACGCATGCCGCTTCTGGCGGTGCCGCTGCTCATCGTCACCGCCGGCATCTTCTTCTCCTTCTCGCGGGGCGCCTGGGGCATGTTCGCCGTGTCGGCGGTGCTGCTCACCGCCTGCCTCTTCCTGCAGAGCGCCAGCGGCAAGTTCCGGCTGCGGGTCGTGGTGATGACGATCGCGGCCGTGGCGCTGCTGGTCATCACCTTCCTGGTCATCCTGCAGTTGCCCGGCGTATCGGACATGTTCACGCAGCGCGCGCAGCTCGAGCAGAGCTACGACTCGGCGCGGCTTGGCCGCTTCGCCCGCTATTCGATCGGCTTCCAGCTGGCGATGGAGCATCCGTTCGGCATCGGCCCGCTGGTCTTCGGCACGATCTATGGCGAGGACACGCACGACATCTGGCTGAAGGCGCTGATGGATTACGGCTGGCTGGGCTTCGTCTCGTTCCTGACGCTGACGCTATGGACGATCGGGGCCGGCTTCCGCATCCTTCTGCGCGACCGGCCGTGGCAGCCCTATCTGCTTTGCGCCTATGTCGCCTATCTCGGCAATATCGGGCTCGGCACCTTCATCGACATCGACCACTGGCGCCATCTCTACCTGCTGTTGGGCTTGATCTGGGGCGCGATCGCGCTGGAATACCGGCATCAGCGGGAATTGCGGCTGGGAAGGCCGAATGCGCCTCGGCGCGAAATGGCTGCGATCTAGCAAGAACGCTTAATGGCCATTTTTTGGGGGCAAGGCCAGCTAGTAAAATGGTCGGAGTGGCCGGATTCGAACCGACGACCCCTTGACCCCCAGTCAAGTGCGCTACCGGGCTGCGCTACACTCCGGACCGGGTCGCGATGTATCGTGATAAGGCGGTGCGGGTCAACCGAATTCAGCGGCTATATCACGATGATACTGCCTAGTTCGTCCCATGCGCCGCCAGCATGCGGCGCGCGCTTTCCTCGTCGGTGATCAGGATGGTCGGCGCGATCAGGCTCATGGCGCCGAGCAGCGCCTCGGTCTTTTCCGCACCGCCGGAGGTGAGGATGCGGATCGGCGCCTTGCGCAGGCGGTCGACATCCACCGACATCACGTGGCTGTTGACGGGATGGTCGACCAGATCGCCATTGCGGTCATAGAAATGGAACAGAAGGTCGCCGACGGCGCCGCGCGCCAGCAGGGCCTCGCGGTCCGCTTCCTTGAGAAAGCCGCCGCGCGAGAAGGTGGTGGCGGAAGCGATGCCGCCGACGCTGAGCAGAACGGCATCGAGCGCATCGGCCATCTCGAAAATCTCCTGCAGGCCGCAGCGCTCGACCAGCGCGATCTTGGTCTCGACGCTGTCGACGACGGCCGGCGTCGGCATCAGATAGCCGTCGCCCTGGAAGATCTGGGCGAAGCGCCAGGCGAACTCGGCCGGGTTGACCCGGCGCGCGACGCCGACGCCGCCAAGCAGCGAGATCACGCTGAAATCGGCCAGCGATTTGGCGCTGATGAAGGGCAAGGTGTGGAACAGCGTCACGCCCCAGCCGACGCCGACCCGCATGCCGGATTTCATCGCGTCGGACAGGAACATGCCCGTCTTGGCGGCGATTGCCGGGATTGGATCGGCGTTGGGGTCTGTGAGCGGCGCGACCAGCGCCTGCTGCAGGCCGAAAGTCCTTTCCAATGCGCGCTCCAGCCGCACGATCTCCAAAAGCTCGCTCTCGATGGTGATCTTCACCTCGTTGCGCGCCCTCGCCTCCGCCAGCATGCGCACGATGGTGACGCGGCCGACGCCGAGCACGTCGGCGATCTCGTTTTGCGTCATCTGCTCGACGAAATACATCCAGGCGGCGCGGATCCTGAGGCGGTCGGTCCGGCTTTCGCTAACGACCTGCTCGGATGCCTCAGCTGCCACCCTGCCGCTTTCGGATTCGCCCTGCCGCCGCCTGCCCAATTTCCCCTCCAAGCCCGGCGATGACGCTGCCTCGCCGATTCTGCATGCTGGTTAAATATCGCCTATTGATCTACCAATCGAGACGAACAATCTAGAGAGGGCGACTGGCGCCCCAAGCCGTGACCGGCTTCAGCGTTTTGAGGCAATTGGCGATGCTGCGACAAATTTCCGAGGACGTCCGCGCCAACCTGAAGGACCGGCTTCGGGAGTTGCGCGACGCGATCCGCCAGAACCGCCACGACAGCGCCGGCGAAGCCTCGCACGATATCGCCGGCAATTTGCCGCCCTTCCCGGGCCGCAGCCTGCTTGGCCATGCCGCGAGCGCCGTCGACGAGGCGCTGACGATCGCCGAATCCTTCGTTCCGCATTCCCGGCCGCTCAAGGTCGACGGCACGACCGTCAAAAGCCTGCGGACCTATTTCCCGCAAGGCGACGAAGACCGGCAGATCGGCGGCGAACGTCAATTCAGGCGTGACATGTATT
The DNA here is from genome assembly GCF_006442815.1 of Mesorhizobium sp. B2-4-3. Lineage (GTDB taxonomy): Bacteria > Pseudomonadota > Alphaproteobacteria > Rhizobiales > Rhizobiaceae > Mesorhizobium. Next base: position 86,865 of record NZ_VFVL01000021.1, on the reverse strand, counting down.
ATCTGACCCGCGCCGTTCTCGCCGGCTACGGCATCGACAATCCGCGCGTTCACGAGGCGAGCTTTTCCGCCGTACACGCAGCGATGCGCAAGCGCCATGCGGATCTCCTGGCTGGCGCGACGGCGGAAACGGCCTCGACGGACCAAGTCGCGGCGGCCTGCGCGGCTCTCCTCGTCGAATGCCTCAACCACCGTCCTGTTCAGCCTGGTGAGATCGGCACAGGCCCGGCGACAGCCGGCGACCGGTCTCTCGACATCAGATGCCTTGCGCCGGTGGTGCTTGCCTGCGGACTGGCGACCAAGGCGGACGGCACGCCCGAGCCCGACATTCTCGAGATCGCGGTGTTGGCGGCCGAAGTGCGAGAGGATCGCATCCGGCAGGCCTGTGCCCAGACCAATGCCGTCCAGGAACTGACACCGGTTCTCGCCACGCTGCTCGCGCATCTGACGTAACCGCCGCGAATTATCCGCTACCGTTCGCCATGGCCGCGATGGTCTTCTTGGCGCGCTGGATCGAGGCCGGGCTCATGCTGAGCTCGGTCAGGCCCATCCCGATGAAGCCCGGGATCAGATCCGGCCGGCCGGCGGCCTCGCCGCACATGCCAACCATGATGCCGGCGGCGACACCCGCCTTGGCCGTCAGCTCGATCGCCGACATCACTGCCGGATTGGTGACGTCATTGAGCTTGGCGACCGTCGGATTGAGGCGGTCGGCGGCCATGATGTACTGGGTCAGGTCGTTGGTGCCGATCGAGAAGAATGCCACTTCCTTTGCCAGGGCCGGCGCGATCAGCACGGCGGCGGGCGTCTCGATCATCACGCCGAGATCGAAGCCCGCATGCGGCACGCCTTCGGCCTTCAGTTCGTCGGCGCATTGCGCAACCAGCGCACGGGTGCGCGTCACCTCGGCGATCTCCGAGACCATCGGCAGCATGACCTTGATGTTGCCGTGGACGGCGGCGCGCAACAGCGCCCGCAGCTGCTTCTTGAAGATGTCGGGGCGGTCCAGGCACATGCGGATGCCGCGCCAGCCGAGGAAGGGATTTTCCTCGTCGGGAAATTCGATGCCGGCGATCGGCTTGTCGCCGCCGATGTCGAGCGTGCGCACGATGACCGGATGCGGCGCAAAGGCCTTGGCCAGCGCGCTGTAGGTCTCGGCCTGCATGTCCTCCGACGGCAGATGCATGTGGCGCATGAAGAGCAGCTCGGTGCGGAACAGCCCGACGCCCATGGCGCCGGCGTCCTGCGCCGCCTCGATCTCCTCCAGCGAGCCGATATTGGCCGCGACCTCGATCACCGTGCCGTCGGCGCGGGTAGGCGTCACGCTCTTGAACACTGTTAGCCCGGCGCGCTCCTGCGCGGCAGCCTCGACACGCCGGGTAAAGCCGGCCCGCGCGGCCTCGTCCGGATCGACCACCACATGCCCGGCATTGCCGTCGATCGCCACCTCTTTGGCGGTACGCAACTCGTTGACCTTGTCGCCGAGACCGAGCACCGCCGGGATGCCGTGCGAGCGGGCGATGATGGCGATGTGCGAGGTGGCGCCGCCATGGCCGCAGACCACGCCGCCGATGCGCTTCAGCGGCGCGCGCGCCAGGTCCCAGGCGCCGATGTCGTCGGCAATCAGGATCGCGCCTTGCGGTATGGTTTCCAGGCTGACGTCGTCCTGGCCGAGCAGCACCAGGCAGATCTGCCGGCCGACGGCATGGACATCGTCGGCCCGGGCGTTGAGATAGTGGTCGTCTACCGCGCTGAAATCGGCGGCGATGGTGGCCGCCGCGCCGATGACGGCAGACACGGCGTCATCGCCTTCCCTGATGAGCTTTTCGGCCTCACCGGTCAGGCCGTCGTCGGCGGCGATGTCGCGTAAGGCCGCGACGATGCCGCGGTCGCCGGCGGAGAGGTTGTTCTCGGCGAGCGTGCGGTCCATGCGCGCCTGAACTGCCGCGACGGCGTCGCGAAACCGGTCGAGCTCGCCGTCGATCTCGTCGGCTCGCAAGCGCCTCCCGGGGCCTTCGATCTCTGCCGGGAAATGCGCGAAGGCCGGTCCGATGGCCACGCCTTCGCTAGCGGCGACGCCTTGGAGTTTGGGTGTTCCATCCGCCGGCGCGGCAGCCGACGGCGTCGCCTCCGGGGCAGGCGCGGCTGCTTCCGAGCCACCCTCGCCCGCCTCGCCCTCGTCGTCGAGGCCGGCGCGCGGGTTCTCCAGATAGCCTATCAGCGCCTCGATAGCCTCGATCGCGTCGGCGCCGTTGGCGCGCACGGTGACTTCCTGGTTTTCCTTGACCGCCAGCAGCATCAGCTTGACCGAGCTCTTGGCGCTGACCGCCTTGCCGTCCTTGACCAGCTCGACATCGGATTCGAAACCCTTGGCGAGCTTCACGAACCGCGTGGCGGGACGGGCGTGCAAACCTTCGTGCACTCTGACGATGGTCGAGCGTTCCATGGCAATACTCTAGGTTTGGGCGCCGTCGACAGACAGCGCGGATATTATCAGGCGGCGATGGTGATGACAGCGCCCGGTGTCAGGGCGGCCACGAGCGCTCCGGAGTCGACCTCGGATGCGCAAACCTCGCCCGGCCTTTCGGCCTCGGTTGCTCCGTTGAAGGAGATCACGACATGGCCCATCTCGCGCACCTTGCTCCAGGCCGTGGAGCCGACCGCCGTTATCACTGCCGAAACCGGTCCGAGCGTGATCGACGCGCCTTTCGCTGGCGCGTCGTCGCTCGGGCCTTCTTCCGTCTTGTGCAACACGGAAACTTCGGCCAGTTCGGGGGGCGAGCCATCCGCGAACAGGATGACCACGCCGCCTTCGGCGAGGTCCGCCACTTCGGGCCCGATAGCCGTGACCCGTGTCTTGAGAAGAACCGACATATGGCGAACCTCGATATTGTTGCTAACTTAGAACACGATCAGGGAGACGACCCATGCGATCAGCACGGAGACCGGACCCATGATCTGGCGGCTGATGAGCACCGCCGGCACGCCGATCTCGATCGTCTTCGGCTTGGCCTCACCGAGCGCCAGACCGACGGGAACGAAGTCGCAGCCCACCTGGGTATTGTAGGCAAACAGCGCCGGCAGAGCCATCGCGGGCGAGATGGTGCCGTTGGCGATCTGCGGGCCGATGATGGCGACGCCGATGACCTGTGCGATGACCGCGCCTGGGCCCAGGATGGGCGACAGGAACGGCAGGCCGCAGATGGCCGAAATCACCAGCAGGCCGACGATGTTGTTGGCCAAGGGCCCCATCGGCTGCGCCAGCACGTCGCCGATGCCGGTATAGAGGATCAGGCCGATCAGCATGGTCACGAAGGCCATGAAGGGCAGCACGTTGCGGATAACCTGATCGATGGTGCGGCGGCCGGCGTTGAAGAAGATGCCGACGACACGGCCCATGACGCGGCCGATCGAGCTGATCAGGCCGATAAGCCCGCCTTCGCTCGGCAGCGGCTCGGCCGCCCTGGCCGTAGTGTTGTTGCCTGAACTCATCGATGCTGCTCCCCCCGCAGTGGTGACCGCTTCGGATCCGTCCGCCATCGTGACATTGGCCGGCTTCACGCCCGAAACGTAGATGTCTTCCGTGATGAACTGGGCGAGCGGACCCGCCTGGCCGACCGGCGTCAGATTGACGGTCGGGATACGCTTGCGCGGATAGACGCCGCAGCGCGCGGTGCCGCCGCAGTCGACGACGACGACCGCCATCTCGCTTTCGATCGGCGGCGCCTTGAAACCGTCGACCGCCTCGGCGCCGGTCATGTCGGCGATGAGCTGAGCGACCGGATGAATGCCGCCACCGGTTACCGACACGACCTTGCTGCGCTGTTCGGTCGGCTCGATGACCAGCGGACCACCCCAACCGGTGGACCCCCTCGAGATCTTTACTGCCTTGTATGTCTTGGCCATGGTGTCCTCCCGCCCTTAGAGCTCGACGCCCTGGCGGCGTGCCATGATGGCCGTGATGCGCTCGGTCAGCATGCCCTTGAGCAGGATGACGACGAGGCCGACGATGGCGTACCAGATGGCCACCTTGACGTGGTAGCCGTTGGCGATGACGCCCCGCTTCTCGAGGTCGAGCAGCGCGACCAGCATGCCGCCCCAAACGAAATATTCGCCGGGGTTGATATGCGGGAACAGGCCAAGCGGCGGATGCACGTAGGACACGGCCGCGTCGTAGAAGGCGGGCTTGTGCTTTTCTTCCAGGAACGAGCCGAAGGTGTAAGCCATCGGGTTGGTGAGGAAGAACACCGACAAGACCGGCAGCACTGTATAACGGGTCAGGGCGATGCGGCCGGCGCCGCGCGCCAGGCCGTGAACGCGCTCTTCGCCGACCAGCTCGGTGACGGCGTAGAAGGCGGTCATCAGAACCACCAGCGTCGGGATGATGCCGGTGACAAAGCCGGCGAACACTTCGCCGCCCTTCTGGAAGATGCCGATGAAATACTTGCCGATCGCGGTCAGCCAGCCGAGCTGCTCTTCCTGCTGCACGTTCTTCAGCTGTTCCTTCAGCTGATCGGCGGTGACCGGCGCGTTGTCGGTCGTCGCCTGCGCCAGGACAACAAGATGATCGGTGGCATGCTCGACGCCGAGCTTGCCGTGCCAGGCAGCGTCCGAGACCATGGTGCCTGCGACATGCAGGTTGTGCACCACCAGGTCGGCATGCTGCGCCAATAACGAAATTACAGACATTTCTCCTCCTTATGACCCCCGCCGGTCATTCCCAGCCGGCTGCCGGCGTCGCTTAAGCCCTTGCTACGTTCAAACCGGACAGGCCCGGCTTCTTCCCCGGCTCCGACCGCGCGCGGTCGATCTGCTCGATCGCCCGTTTCACGGCCTCGGCCACACCGGGTTCCCCCTCCCCCATGATCGCAGGGTTGGACCGGAGTCGATCGAGGGGGACGCCCTCGAATTCTTCATGTCGCTTGAACTTGGTGAGCACCGAGCGGCCGCTCATGACCATCATGCGGCGCACGATGAGATCGGGCGTCACGACGACGAGCGCAATGGTGCCCTTGGCGAGCCGGCCGCGGAAATTGCCCGCGCCGACGAAGCCGTCCTTGAACTCTCCGGTGACGCCTTTGAAGACGTCCGAATAATGCCGCATCTGCAGCCAGACGCCGAGCGATTGCAGCGCCCAGACAACAAACAGCAGAAGCAGCGCCCACTGCCAGATCGCCATTTCGGTTTCCTCCCGACTCTCGTTCCTCCGACGCATATTGGACGGAGGTGAGATGACCCGAAAGTGAGAACATTTGTTTCCTCGAATGTCAACATGTATTATATTAGCCGTCATAACGCTCCACAGGCGGCTGGCCGATTTCGGCATCGGCAGCGCCTGTGCTAGCCTGTCGTCAAACGGGAATTGAGACATGGACCTGCCTTTCAGGCACGAACTGGCGCTGATGCCAGACCTGCGTCACCGGCTGCGGCAACTGCGCTGGTTCCGCGCCACCTTCCGCAGCAGCGCGAAGGTGGTGTCCGAAACGTTCGGCGTGCGCTTCGAGATCGACGAGGCCAAGTTGACGCGCGCTTTCCTCGACTGGATCGAAGTCATGGAAGCGCAGAAGCGATTCGCTGCCGTCGACCGCGCGGACTTCATCGTCTTCGCCGCCGGGCTTGTGCTGCGCGAGCTGATCCGGCAGGCGCCGGCGCGGGAGATTTCCGGCCTCACCGACATGATCGAGACCGAGGCCAATGCCGGCACGGCGGAAATCGTGCGCTTCTGGCCGGAAGGCTTCCTCTATACCAACTACTGCGTATCGGCGATCCTGGCCGTGCACGAGCAGGAGTTCGGCACGGCGCCCAGCATCGACAAATGCGCCGACGACCTGCGAACCTGGTGGTCTTATCGCGAGAACGCAACGGAAATGCCCGCCTATGCCGTGGCCTTCCTCGACCGCTTCCTCGGCGCCGAGCCCAACTGGATCACACCCGACCGCGCGCAGTCGCGCCAGGCCATGCAGCGCGCGCTTGGATCCACGCCGGTCAGCGAGGCGCTGCGCCAGCTTTGAAGTGTTGGGGACGCAGCTGCCCGCTATTGAACATCTGACTTTTTATCGATAGCGATGTGCGCATTGGCACAGCAGCCGGGAGAAGCGCGTGGTGCGACCTAGACTGATGATTTTCGATTGCGACGGCGTTCTCGTCGACAGCGAGCCGCTGGCCGCCAAAGCCTATGAGCGCGTCTACGAGAAACACGGCATGCCCGGCGTGCATGGCGGCATCATCGCCCAATGCATCGGCATGAAGCAGTCCGACATCATCGTCAAAATCAAGGAACTGACCGGCCATCAGTTCCCTTTAGCCGCCGACGGCGATATCTGGGCCGAGACCAAGCTGCTGTTTTCCGAGGAGCTGAAGCCGACGCCGGGGATCGTGCCTTTCCTCGAAGCGCTTGCCGGCGACCGCTGCGTCGCCTCATCGTCGTCGGTCGAACGCATCAACCACAGCCTGTCGGTGACCGGACTGTCGCGCTTCTTCGGCGAGGCGATCTTTTCCTCCTCGATGGTGAAGAACGGCAAGCCGGCGCCCGATATCTTCCTCCATGCCGCCGAGAAAATGGGCGCGAACCCCGCGGACTGCATCGTCGTCGAGGATTCGCCGTTCGGCGTCCAGGGCGCGGTCGCGGCCGGCATGACCGCGATCGGCTATACCGGCGGCGGGCATACCTATCCCGGGCACAGCGCCCGACTGAGGGCTGCCGGCGCCGATTTCGTCTGCGCCGACTGGCACGAGGTTGCCCGGCAGTTGGTCGAGCTCGGCGTGCCGGCCTGAGCTAGCGGAGGCTGGGGAAGCGACGACGGGTCCACTCACCGGGCGGCACCAATCCCCCCACGCGGAAGTTGAAGGACAGGACCCTCGTCGCATCGGCGTCGACCTCGCAGCGGAAGCTCAGATCGAACCATTGGGTTGTCGTGCTGAAGGCGGCTTGCGTGGGGTTGAGAACATTGCCCTGCTTCAGGGGAATGGTCGGCAGCCATTTCGGCGAATAGTCAGCACTTTGCAGTTCCTGATTCAGGACGTTGGCGCACAGATTGGCGACGCGCTGATCGCGCGGCACGTTCTCCATCGAGCTCGTGGCCAGCGCATTGCCGGTCGCACCCGGCGAGTAAAGCTTTCTGACACCCGGCAGGCCGGAATAGATCGGCGATCCAGCAACCTCGCTGTCGGCGGAGTTCGACCTTCCCGGGTTCACGCTTGGCGCTCTCAAGGCTCTTGCGGATTTGAACTTCATCGCCTTGGAGGGTTTAGGCTTTGCCTTTCCGGCTGAGGATCGAGCCGCGGGCTTGTCGCCGGACTCCGCAGTCAGTGGCTTTGGCGGCACGACCGCTTGCTGTTCGGTGGTTTGCGGCGGCGTCTCCTGTTTGTCGGGCTCCTGCTTATCGGCATCCTCAGTGGCCTGCTTCTCCTCGCTTTGCGCGGGTTTTTCGTCCGGCGCTGCGGTTGCCGGCTTCTCTTGAGGCTTGCTGGAATCCGCCTGCTGCTCGGACGTTGCAGGCGAAGCGGGCTGGCTGGGCACGGGCTTCGGCGCGACCGGCGGCTTCGCGGGCTCATTCTGGGCTGGCGACGGCGCGTTGGCTGGAGCGCTGCCTCCGTCGGCTGATTTCTCCGGGCCGGTATCCTTTTTGCCATATTCGAAAACGCGCTTCAGAACCTGATCGTCCGGCAGCTTCGGCTTCGGTGGTTCCGGAGGCGGTTTTTGTTCAGGTGGCTTTTCAGCCTTCTTTTCAGGCTTCGGCTCCGGCGGCTTGGGAGCGGGCTTCGGCTTGGGCTGCTCGGGCGGCGGCACGATCGCGACGTTGACCGGCTGTTCCTGCCGATCCGGCTGTTGGTCGGGTCTCGGCAAGCCAAAGAACAGGAACGCGGCGATCAAGGCATGCAGGAATAGCGATGCGGCCAAGGCCCACCGCCAATTCCGAAACCATTCCCGCATCTTGCCGTTCATTGCGCCCGATGTGGAACGAAATAGCGGCGGCTTCAAGCACTTGCCGGGATTCGCGCGAGCTGCCGCCCTGACAAGTCGGTGATCAAGGTGGATTCAGGCCTACAGGGATTTGCCTACACCAGCATGCCCATCGGGTTCTCGATCAAGCGCTTGAAGGCGCCGAGCAGTTCGGCGCCGAGCGCGCCGTCGACGGCACGGTGATCGGTCGACAAGGTCACCGACATCACCGTCGCTATTTTGATCTCGCCCTTCTTGACCACCGCACGCTCCTCGCCGGCGCCGACCGCAAGGATCGTCGCATGCGGCGGGTTGATGACCGCGGCAAAGTCCTTGATGCCGAACATGCCGAGATTGGACACAGCAGTGGTGCCGCCCTGATACTCTTCGGGCTTCAGCTTGCGGCTCCTGGCGCGGCTCGCCAGGTCCTTCATCTCGTTGGAGATGACCGACAGCGTCTTTTCATCCGCATGGCGGATGATCGGCGTGATCAGGCCGCCGGGGATCGACACGGCGACGCCGACATCGGCGTGCTTGTGCTTGACCATGGCGCTCTCGGTCCAGGAGGCGTTGGCGTCCGGCACCGCCATCAGCGCCATGGCCATCGCCTTGATCACCATGTCGTTGACCGAGAGCTTGTAGGCGGGAACCTCGCCCTTGTCGGTCCTCTTCATCGGTGCTGCCGCATTCAACTGCGTGCGCAGCGCCAGCAGCGCATCGAGCTCGCAATCCAGCGTCAGATAGAAATGCGGGATGGTGGACTTCGCCTCGACCAGGCGGCGCGCGATCGTCTTGCGCATATTGTCATGCGGGACGAGCTCGTAGGAGCCTTCGGCGAACAGCTTCAGCACCTGGTCGTCCGACATCGGCTTGGCTGCGGGTGCCGGAGCGGATGGGGCTTCGACCGGAATCTCGGCGGCCGGCTGAGCAGGGGTGACTGCGCCTTTCGCTGCGACTGCGGCCTCAACGTCGGCGCGCACGACACGGCCGCGCGGACCGCTGCCTGTTATAGCCGATAGGTCTAGATTTGCCTCGCGTGCCAAGCGACGAGCAAGCGGCGTCGCGCGCGCGGCCGAAGGCGATTGGCTAATCTCCCCCCCTGTGGGGGAGATGGCCGGCAGGCCAGAGGGGGGCGCGACAGAATGAGAGGTCGGAGGGACAGCGCCCCTCTCTGTCGGCTTCGCCGACATCTCCCCCACGAGGGGGGAGATTGGCGCGTAGACTTCGTCATCAGCATAAATCCACGCCACCGGCTCGCCGACGAGAATGTCGACGCGCTCCTTGCCGGTGACGTTGCGCAGCGTGCCGCTGGCCGGCGCATCGATCTCCATCGCCGCCTTGTCGGTCTCGATCTCGAAGAGCACGTCGCCCTTCTTGACCTTGGCGCCCTCCTCGGCGAACCAGCGCGAGATCTGTCCGGTCGCCATGTCCATGTCGACCTTGGGAAGAATGACTTCGGTCGGCATCGTTCAGCGGACCCCTTTCACGAGGTCGCGGGCAGCAGTGATGATGTCGGGAACCTGCGGCACCGTCGCCTTTTCCAGGTCCGGATTGTAGGGGATCGGCGTCTCGGCGCCGCCGAGCCGCACGATCGGCGCGTCGAGATAGTCGAACGCCTCGCTCTCGGCGACGAGCGCGCTCACTTCCGCGCCGATGCCGAGCGTCTTCACGGCCTCGTAAACGCAGAGCAGGCGCGATGTCTTCTTCACGCTGTCGATGACGGCCTGCCTGTCGAGCGGCCGGATCGTGCGCAGATCGATCACTTCGATGTCGATGCCCTCGCCTTCCAGCACGGCCGCGGCGTCGAGCGCCTTCTGCACCATGATCGAGGTGGCGACGATGGTGAGATCGCGGCCTTCGCGGCGGATCTCGGCCTTGCCGATCGGAACGGTGTAGTGGCCTTCCGGCACATGGCCCTTCATCTTGTAGAGCAGCTTGTGCTCGAAGATCATGACCGGGTCCGGATCGGCGACCGCGGCAAGCAGCATGCCCTTGGCATCGTGCGGCGTCGCCGGCTGTATCACCTTCAGGCCGGGTACATGGCCGAGCCAGGCCTCGAGGCTCTGGCTGTGCTGGGCGGCGGCGCCCGTGCCGGAGCCGGCCGGGAAGCGCATCACCAGGGGCACCGAGACCTCGCCGCCGAGCATGAAGCGCATCTTGGCCGCCTGGTTGACGATCTGCTCCATGCCGAGCGTGGCGAAATCCGAGAACTGGAATTCGAAGATCGGCCGCATGCCGGTGACGGCGGCGCCCACCGCGACGCCGGCGCCGCCCAGTTCAGAGATCGGCGTGTCGATGACGCGGTCGCTGCCGTAGCGCTCGACAAGATCGCCCGTCACCTGGAAGGCGCCGCCATAGACGCCGATGTCCTCGCCCATCAGGAAGACGCGCTCGTCCATGTCCATGGCGATAGCCATGGCTTCCTGGATCGCCTGGGCGTAGCTCAATTCACGCACCACGGCGTCCATCACGCATGCTCCGTGTAAACGTAGTCCGCAAGGGCGGCGATGTCCGGTGCCGGGCTCGCCTTGGCGAACTCGATGCCGTCGGCGATCTCCTTGGCGACCGCGTCGCGGATCGCCTGGATGCCCTGGTCGTCGATGAAGCCGAAGTCACGCAGCTCGGTCTCGAACAGCGCGATCGGATCGCGGTTCGCCATCCAATCCTCAATCTCTTCCTTGGTGCGGTAGCGGTTGCGGTCGCTCTTGGAATGGCCGCGATGGCGGTAGGTCTTGGATTCAATCAGCGTCGGCCCCTCGCCCGCGCGCGCCCGCTCCACGGCCTTGAAGGACGCCTCGGCCACCTCGGAGAAGATATTGCCGTTGACGATGACGCCGGGCATCGAATAGGCGGCCGCACGCTCGGCGATGTTCTTCACCGCGGTCGAGCGCGCCGTCGAGGTCGACATGCCGTAGCCGTTGTTCTCGCACACGAAGATCACCGGCAGCTTCCAGATCGCCGCCATGTTCAGCGCCTCGTGGAAGGCGCCCTCATTGTTGGCGCCGTCGCCGAAGAAGGAAACCACGACCTTGCCGGTCTTCATCCTCTTGGCGGAAAGTGCGGCACCCACCGCGATCGGAATGCCGCCGGCGACGATGCCGTTGGCGCCGAGATTGCCCTTGGCGACGTCGGCGATATGCATGGAGCCGCCGCGGCCCTTGCAATAACCGGTGGTCTTGCCGAAGAATTCCGCGAACATCCGGCTGACCTCGGCGCCCTTGGCGATGCAATGGCCGTGGCCGCGATGCGTCGAGGTGATCTGGTCGTCCTCGGCGAGCGGCATGCAGATGCCCATGGCGCTGGCTTCCTGGCCGATCGACAGGTGCATGGTGCCGTGGATGAGGCCGCGCATGTAGCACTCTTCGGCGCCCTCTTCGAAGCGGCGGATAAGGTACATCTTATGAAGCACCTCCCTGAGCTGCTCCGGACTGTACTGGCGATAGACGAAAGGCAGGTTGGCCCGGCTATCCATGACGGCCTTGCTGGCTCCAGCCATGATCACGCCTCCACAGCGCCGTAAACGAGCTTGTCCTGGCGGGCGCGCAGCTCGGCGATCTTCGAGCCCGGCGCGGGCGCCGCGTTGGCATAGGTGATGAGCTCGCCCTTCTTGATGGGCTGGGTGACGGAGCCGCCCTGCAGCAGGCCGCAGGGAACGGCGCGCGCCGCATGGGCCTCCGGGGCCGTCATGATCCAGGCGCGATAGCAATACTCACCGATGGCATCGAGCTTGTCGCCGGGCTTCAGATCCTTCTTGGCGACCGCGCAGACCTCGGCCACGGGCCTGGCCAGCGGCACCATGTCGGCCTTGCCGTAAAGCACGACCCGGGCGCAGGTCAGCGGCACTTCCAGCGAGGTCAGGTGATAGGGGCGATGGAAGGTGAAATACGGGCCCTTGCCCATCTTCAGGTCTTCCATGCGCTCCGAGATGCGCGGATGCGACATGTCGGCGACGACGAAGACGCCGGGCGCGACACCCTTGCCGATCGAGTAGTCGACGACGCCGACCTTCGACAGCACGCCGCCGTCCTTCTGCGGCACCAGCACCTTCGACAATTCGCCAAGCGTCGCCGCCGGACCGTGCATGCCGGGCTTGTCGGGGACCAGCCCGGTCGCGTTGGCGATCGCCGCCATCTCGACCATGGTCTTCGAACCGTCGACGAATTCGACCAGCATGCGCACATTCATATGCCGGCGCTTCGCCTCCTCCTCATAGTCCGGAGGCGTGGCGTCAATGTTGAGCGGGTTGTTCTTGCCCTTGCCCGCGGCAACGATCGGATGCCCCATGGCGGAGACGAACTCGATCAGTTCCATGCAGGAAGACGGCTCGTCGCCGGCGCCCAGCGAATAGGTGACGCCGAGGCGGTCGGCTTCACTCTTGAGATAGGCGCCAATGGTGACGTCTGCCTCGACATTCATCATCACCAGATGCTTGCCATGCTCCATGGCGTGCAGGCCGATCTCGGCGCCGACAGCCGGAACGCCGGTCGCGTCGATGACGACGTCGATCAGGTCGTTGCCGATGACAAGACTGGAATCGTTGGTGACGGCGATCTTGCCGGCCTCCATGGCCGATGTCATCGCCGAAGCGGTCGACACTTCCCGCGCGTGTCCGGTTTCCTGGAAAGCGATATCGACGGCCTTGCTGGCCGCCGGCAGGTTGAGTTCCGAAATGGCGCCGATCTCGATGCCGGACATGTGGGCGACGCGGGTGACGATGTCGGTGCCCATTTCGCCAGAACCGATCAGGCCGATGCGGATGGGCTTGCCGGACTTGGCTCGTTCCTCAAGATCGCGGGCAAGGCCCGTCAATGAAATATTGGATGCCATACCGTGTATTCCTCCCATATCGCATGCTGTTCGGTTGCTTGACCGGTATTGAACATATGTATTTCTGTCAAGACTAATGTCCAGAATTTGGCCATTGGTCGACGCTTTTCCAATGATCGAGGCGCAACGGCTAAGGCACGAGCAGCGGGCGCCCGTACCAAACCAGATGGAAGCGGGCGGCCGCAGCCGAATGTCGGTCAAAACCGCACTACGGCCCCCGACGAACCATGAAAAGATATCTGTCTCTTGTTTGACGCAATTCCGGCCGGAAAACCGCTACGCACTTTTCCTGGAATTGCTTCGGGCGGCAATTGTTACTGGCAAACGTCGACCCATACGGCGCCGACCAGATCGGCCATGCGCTGCGGCGTGATGCGCACCGCGGCATTGGTGGCGCCAGCTGCCGGAACGACCTCGCCGAAGGCTTTGAGCGACAGATCGCAATAAACGGGCAGCGGCGCCGGCAGGCCGAACGGACAGACGCCGCCCGGCGGATGGCTGGTGACTGCCAGCACCTCTTCGCCGCCCAGCATGCGCGGCTTGCCGCCCATCCTGTCCTTGAATTTGCGGTTGTCGAGCCTGGCGATGCCGCTGGTCACGACCAGCATGGTCTGGTCAGCGACGCGCAGGCAGATCGTCTTGGCGATCTGCGCCGGCGTGACGCCATGCGCCTCCGCCGCAAGCGCCACTGTTGCGGAACTTGCTTCGGTGACTATGACTTCGACATCGGGCGCGTGCTCGGCAAGAAAGGCGCGGACCGATTCCAAGCTCATGGTGAATCCCTCGTCAGGTCTGTCGAACAGCAGCGCTCGGCGAATCGCATGGCATGGCGGTTATTGGCAAGCGCCTGCGCCTCGCAGGCACTAAAAAGCCCGCCGGGCAATCCTCGGCGGGCTCCTGGATGGACGCTTCTGGCGTCTCTATTGCTGTGTGGGCCGATTCTCTGCGGACGGCACCGTGATCAATTCCTCTTCCGGCACTTGCAGCGCGGAAGCGATGCGCCGGAGCTTGGCGGGGTCGACGTCCTTGCCGTCCTCGATGTCGACGATCTCGCCCACGGCCAGGCCGCAGGTCAAAGAGAGTTCCTCGATCGTGTATCCCCTCGTTTCGCGAGCGGCTTTCAACGGATTGAGGCCGGGCGCGGCAATGATGTCGTTTGAAACAACGTTTCGTGCGGTGTTGGGCATGGCAACTCCTTAAAGATGAAACAGGTCGGATGAAAAGCGGCGTTGCCTGAGACGGCGGGAGAATGCTCGTTAACAAATGATTTGCCAAGAGCACCGATGCGGCGTCACGCCATCGTGAAAAGCGTTTTGGCCGAATGCCTCGGGCTTCGTACATGTAAGGCCGCCCGGCGCTCAATCAAGTTCTTTTGAAGGTCGGCGGCCGGATTCGCCGGCATTTTCGACGCCTCGATTCGTTAGCTTACCGTCACCGGCAGCCAAACCCGCACGCCGGGCGTTTCACGGAAGGATCGAATGCCATGAATTTGAAATCGTTCGCAATTGTGCTTGGTGCCATCTCAAGCGTCGCCGGCGCGACGGAAGCGCAGGCGGCGGACGCCACACGCGTTCGAGGCACCGTCGTCAGCGTTGCCGGATCGACGCTGACGGTGAAGGACCGCGACGGCAAGACTGATGCGATCACGCTTGCCGACGGCTGGAAGATTTCGGGCGTCGCCAAGGCGTCGGCAGCCGATATCAGGCAAGGCGATTTTCTCGGCATCGCCTCGATATCCAAGGCCGAGGGCGGCAGCGGCGCGCTGGAAGTCGTGATCTTTCCGGCCGCTTTGAAGGGGACCGGAGAAGGCGATCGCGACTGGGATCTGCAGCCCAACAGCCGCATGACCAACGGCACCGTCGCCGATGTCACCGAGATCGAAGGCCGCACGGTCACGCTCACCTATGACAACGGCCAGAAGAAGCAGATCGCGATTCCGCAGACGACACCGATCGTGACATTCGCCACCGCCACGCCGGCAGATCTCACGCCGGGCATCGCGGTGTTCGTCAACGCCGAGCGCGGCGGCGACGGCAAGCTCGTGGCCAACCGGGTCGTGGTCGGGAATCACGGCATCGCGCCACCCATGTGAGGTCGGGCGGCCGCCTCCTTGGATTTCCAAGGAGCGCGCAATCCTCGTCGGTCAGGGCGGGCGCGCAGCGCAAGAGGACTCCAGAAACAATCCAGAAACAAAAATCTACATTCGGGAAAAATTGTCGAAAAAAACCAGGAGGATAGTCCCTATCGCGAGGCTTGGGTCACCGATTTGCTCCGGTGAATCTCGGAAGGCCCGCGTAAAAAGGAAACGAAGTCATGAAGAAGTCCCTCCTCTCCGCGCTCGGGCTGGCTCTGGCCCTGGCGTTCACCATGCCGATCCTCGGCGCCACCAGCGCCGACGCGGCTCCGATGAAGAAGCATCATCATCATCGTCATCACCACAGGCATCATCACCGCCATCATCAGCATCACCACCACCATCATCACCACACGAAGATGGCTCCGAAGAAGGCCTGATCCTTCCCTTCTGCCGATGGGAAGGCAGGCCTTCGCCACCAGGGCGGACCGGTCTTCCCATCGGACTTTTCGGCTTAAACATCCGGTGATGTCGAACCGCACTTCGGACTAGGCCTAATCGAGGCCTGCGCTGATCTTTCGGCCAGACACCACCGCCTGTACTGGCGGTCGCCGGTGTCGTCCTCACGCTTCGCCATCCGGCTCTCGTTGCCCGCTTCGCCATGAAGCTCGGCTATTGGCCAAATCCAGCCGCCCTGACGCGCTACAACGAACTGATGCTGCGGCGGAAGATCGTCGACCGCAACCCGCGGTTCGTGACGCTGACCGACAAGCTGGCGGCCGTGAGCCGGTTCCATGCCGAGGCGCTGGGTGCCGGATGCGTGACGCGCCGCCGAGGAGAGCCGCGCCGGGGCTTTCAATCCGCTATATCGCCGACCAAACGAAAAAAATCGCGCGGCATATGAACCTTTCCATTGGAGGCGGCACTAACCGGTCATGGGCGCCGGGAAGGCGCTCCTCAACCCAACGGGACGCCAGGACGGCGATCCCAACACCCAATGGAAGGAAATGCTCAAATGACCAACTTCAAGCGTATCACCCTCGCCGCGGCTCTCGTCTTTTCGGCTTTCGGCTCGGTCTCGGCTCCGGCTTTTGCGGGCACACATCCGACCGGCGACGGCGGCGCGGTCTGTAAGGGCCATGGCTCGTGCCTGGTGCTGCAGCTGGATTGCAAAGGCACCTATACCGATGCCACCGACAAAAACGGCACCGTCTACGGCAAGTGCAGCCAGGTCATGAAGGTCGATCCGAAGACGCGGCTCAAGCTCGCGAACTGATCGCCTGTAGCGGTATGGAAATGGCGGCCGTCGAGGACGGCCGCCATTTCTGTTTCAATCCCGTCGATCGATCAGCGCCGGCTGATAAGAAGGCCGGCAAGCAATCCGACCACGACCAGCCCGACGGCGGCGGCCGTCGCCGGATGATCGCGCGCCGTACGCTCGATCGCCTTGCCCCTGCGCCTTATTGCCGGCAGCGCCTCGTGGAGGCGATCGGCAAGTTGCGAATAGTAGTCGGACCCCGCGTCGCGGCCATCCTCGTAATGGGCGTCACCACGCCTGGCCAAAACCTTCTTGAGATCGTGCAATTGTCGCGAAAGCGCAGCGACCTGCCTGTCGATATCAAGGTCGGAGAGGGTCGAAAACGATGCCATGCTTGTTGTCCTTCTCTTCGAGAAGGCCTAACGCGCGGACGACGAGCCAGTTCCGGCAGGCCGAGCGCGCGGCATCAAGTCGATTGCGACCGTTCAACGAACCTGGTCGAGCAGGCGCTTGCATTCCAGCAAGTCGAACAGCGCCTCCTGCAGCAAGGCGCGATTGTCACGCGACAATTTTGAGGCGTCTGGTTGTACCGGACCTTCGTCGTCGCCCTTGCCGAGGCCGAAGAAACGCCGGCTGGGCTTCACCTTCGGCTGGCCGACCAGCGCGTCTTCGTCGCCACGCGGCTGCGCGGCCGCCGTCAGCGGCACCTGCTCGGCCTGACGGCGCTGGGCGATCGCCTCCACGGCGGCCATGTCGCCATTGCCGATGGCGACCAGGAAATGGTTGCCATTCTCGCGCAACAGCTTCTGCACGCCTTTGATCGTATAGCCCTGATCGTAGAGCATGTGCCTGATGCCCTTGATCAGCTCGACATCCTGCGGCCGGTAGTAGCGCCGGCCGCCGCCACGCTTCATCGGCTTGATCTGGGTGAAGCGCGTCTCCCAGAACCGCAGCACATGCTGCGGCAGATCGAGATCTTCCGCGACTTCGCTGATGGTGCGGAAAGCGTCGGGGCTCTTGTCCATGGGCCAATCCTCCACACTGGACCGCGATCCGGCTCATGATGCCGAATCGTGCCTTATTTCAGCGATTTATGAAACGATATTCAAGCCCGACGTCAAAATGGCCGGCGGTTTTCAACCGCATTCGCCAGCAAACTATTTGCCGCCCTTGCCCTTGCTGTTCTGATGCGAGCGCAGGATCCGGCTCTTGAGCACATTCGACGATTTGAATGTCATCACCCGGCGCGGCAGGATCGGCACTTCCTCGCCCGTCTTGGGGTTGCGGCCGATGCGCTCGTTCTTGGAACGGACATGGAAGGTGGCGAAGGACGACAGCTTCACCGTCTCGCCGCGGACGATTGCCTCGCAGATCTCATCGAGGACGGCCTCGACCAGCTCCGCCGATTCAGTTCGGGACAAGCCAACCTTCCGGTAAACGGCTTCAGCAAGGTCGGCACGCGTAAGTGTCTTTCCCCCCATGCGACCGTCCCATCTGCGAACAAAAACGTAAATCGATACAGGTAAAGGCAGAGCCTAAGTAATTGATCCGGCAAGGTCAAGAACCGAACCGGCGAGTTCGGCACTTACCAGCGGAGCAATACCGCGCCCCAGGTGAAACCTCCACCCATCGCCTCGAGAAGCACAAGGTCGCCCTTCTTGATGCGGCCGTCGGCGACCGCCACCGACAAAGCGAGCGGCACCGAGGCAGCCGAGGTGTTACCGTGTAAATCGACGGTGACCACCACTTTCTGCTCGGCAATCCCGAGCTTCTTGGCGGAAGCGTCAATAATCCGTTTATTGGCCTGATGCGGCACGAACCAGTCGAGGTCCTCGGCTGTTATGCCGGCCTCGCCGAAGGTCGCCTCGATGACATCGGTGATCATGCCGACGGCATGCTTGAACACTTCACGGCCTTCCATCCTCAGATGACCGACGGTTCCCGTGGTAGAAGGACCGCCGTCGACGAAGAGCTTGTCCTTGTGCACGCCATCGGAACGCAGGCTCGCCGCCAGCACGCCGCGATCGGTAATCGCGCCGGCTCCGCCTTCCGCTTCCAGAACCAGCGCGCCGGCGCCGTCGCCGAACAGCACGCAGGTCGAGCGGTCGTTCCAGTCGAGAATGCGCGAGAATGTTTCCGAACCGATCACCAGGACGCGTTTGGCCAGGCCGCCACGGATATAAAGGTCGGCGGTGGCGACCGCATAAACGAAACCCGAGCACACCGCCTGCATGTCGAAGGCAAAGCCGTGATGCATGCCGAGCTGGTTCTGGATTTCGACAGCGGTCGCCGGGAACGTGTTGTTGGGCGTCGAGGTCGCCAGGATGATGAGGTCGATATCGGCGGACGTCATGCCGGCGCTGTCCAGCGCCGCGCGCGCAGCCGCCTCGCCAAGCGAGGCTGTCGTCTCGTCGTCGGCCGCGACGTGGCGTTGGCGAATGCCGGTACGCTGGACGATCCACTCGTCCGAGGTTTCGACCATGCCTTCGAAGTCGGCATTCTTCATGATGCGGCGGGGCAGCGCGGCACCGTTGCCGCGCACGACTGATCTGATCAAGGCTCGTTCCTATTCCTCGGCGTCGGCGACGCCGGATTTCCTGTTTGCCTGCGCGGTCGGGTTGCGCGCATGGAACAGATCGAGGTCGGCCTCGATCCGGTCAAGCAGATTGTTGCGCACCATGTCGTAGCCGAGTTCGATGGCGGCCGCGAAGCCGTCCGAATCGGCGCCGCCATGGCTCTTCACCACGATGCCGTTCAATCCCAGGAAGACGCCGCCGTTGGAGCGCCCGACATCCATCTTCTCGCGCAGCCTGTCGAAGGCGCCCTTGGCGAAGACGTAGCCGATCTTGGCCATGAGCGTACGGCTCATAGCGGCGCGCAGATAGCCGGCGATCTGCCTTGCGGTGCCCTCGGCGGTCTTGAGCGCGATGTTGCCGGCAAAACCCTCGGTAACCACCACGTCGACCGTGCCCTTGCCGATATCGTCGCCCTCGACGAAGCCGCGATAATTCATCGAAGCCATGTTGGCCTCGCGCAGCATGCGGCCGGCTTCCTTGACCTCTTCCTGGCCCTTGATCTCCTCGACGCCGACATTGAGCAGGCCGACGCTCGGCCGCTCGATGCCGAACACCGAGCGCGCCATGCCGGTGCCCAGAATGGCGAAATCGATAAGCTGGTGCGCATCCGCGCCGATGGTGGCGCCGACATCGAGCACCACGCTTTCGCCGCGCGTCGTCGGCCAGAGCGCCGCGATCGCCGGGCGGTCGATGGTGGCCATGGTGCGCAGGCAGAATTTCGACATCGCCATCAGCGCGCCGGTGTTGCCGGCCGAGATGCAGGCCTGCGCGCCGCCGTTCTTGACCGCTTCGACAGCCTTCCACATCGACGACTTCCAGCGGCCATGGCGCAGCGCCTGGCTCGGCTTGTCGTCCATGCGCACCGCGATCTCGCAATGGACGAACTCGCTTATCTCGGCGAGTTTCGGGAACTTGGCGAGTTCGGGACGCACCACGTCCTCGCGGCCATAGATGACGAAGCGGATGTCAGGGCGGCGGATGGCGACCGTCATCAGCGCCGGGATGACCACGCTCGGTCCGTGATCGCCGCCCATGGCATCGATGGAAATCCTGATCACGTAGTGCTTTTCTCACGGGTTGCCTGGCTTGCGGCGGGCGCCTGCCAAGGTAAGGGGGCTCGCGAAGGTTCGGCGAAAATAGCGGTTTTGCGCCTGCGCACAACCAACTTTTCCAAAATCCGGACCACTCTCAGGATTTTCCGAGCAGCGAACGCAGCTTTTTCTGGAATTCGCTTTCTTCGGATTGATCGTCGCCGGCGACGTCGAGCGAGGCTCCCGGCTTGCGCGGATAGGGGTCGATCGCCAGGCCGAAAAACTGTTCGGCCAGCGCGCCGACATCGATGGTGTCGCCGGAAAATGTTTCCGGACTGTCCGGTCCGTCGGCGTCGAGGATCATCTCGCCGCCGCCCTCGAAACCCTCGCGCCCAAGCTTCGACTGCTCGGGCAGAAAGAGCGCCTCGACGGGCCCGTCGATATGCGCGGTCACCGGATCGAGCGTGACGATGCAGGCCTGCGTGATGTCGGCCTCGACGCGACCGGTGACCTTGACGCCATTGCGCCTCCAGGGGGCCACAAGCAGCTCCGCGCGATAGCTTTCGACCGAAAGCAGTTCGTATTCGGCGGCAAGCGCCTCACGCTGGCGCTCATCGGCCTCGACCAGGACAGGCAGGCCCTTTTGCGGCAGCCGCGCGACATTGGCGACAAAGGATACAGGACTGCGCAGTTCGGCGTCTTTCATCGCTGCCTCCTTCACGCGGCCCCGCCGGCCGGGAACGCGGCGGTGCCGGCGACGATCGATTCGGTCGGCTGCGCGGCAAGCTTCTGGCTAGCCTCGCAGACATAGTCCGCCAGCAATGGCGCCTGCGGCCAGGAACCGGCGTCCGGCCTGACGTTACGGGCGAGCGCCGCCGCAAGCGCCACCCGATCGTTTTCCCGGAGCGCGTCGTCATAAGCGGCTGTACGGCCGTAAAACATCTTTGCCAGCTTCTTCATGCGTTTGGGCACGCCGACATCGCTGATGCCAAGTTCGCGCAGCGAATGCTCGACATCGAGGAAGAACTCGTCGATCAGCACTTGTGCGACCTCGGCGGCCACACCTTGCTCGCCACGCAGCCGGTGCTGGACGAGATACATGTGCAGCGACAGCATCTCGAAGCGGCCGAGCGGCGTATCGGGCACATTCCAGTCGGAATAAAACACCGTTTGCCGCGCCGCCGCCACGATTTGTGCGTAGAGCGCGTCGGTGATAGCGCGGTTGGCATTGCGTTCGCGGCCAAAAAGGCGCTGGAACATTGAGGGCGGTCTCCCGGGGACCTGTTGTTTGATTTGGCCTTGTTGCATCGGCATGCAAGCTGGTTTACCGGTTTTGCGGCCCAGCGCAAGTTGCGGGGATGTGATGGAGAATTGTTGTTGGGTGCGCTGAAATTCAAGTCGTTCTTTGCGCCCGCCCCGGTGGGCGTGGCTTCGCTGCTGGTAGTGGTGTCAGCGCTTTCCGCCTGCAATTCGTCCAAGATGTTCGGCGATCTCCATCCGAGCGAGACGCTGACGAAAGGCTACGTCATCGACCAGCAGGCGATCGATTCGGTGCCGGTCGGGTCGAGCCGCGAGCAGGTGCTTTTGGCGCTGGGCACGCCGTCGACGACGGCGACCTTCGACAACGAGGCCTTCTACTACATCTCGCAAACGCGCAAGCGCTATGTCGCCTTCGACAATCCCCGCATCATCGACCAGCATGTGCTGGCGGTCTATTTCGGCGCCGACGGCCGCGTCACCCAGATCGCCAACTACGGCCTCAAGGACGGTAAGATCTTCGACTTCATCTCGAGGACGACGCCGACCGGCGGCAAGGACCAGAACTTCCTCAGCCAGATCATCAGCGGCGCCAGCAAGCTGGCGCCCGGCCTCCCTGGCGGCGGCAGCGGCGGTACGCCCTGAGTTCGCTCGCCCGGCAACCTGACTGAACGAAAGACCTCGATCGACGGTCTTTCATTGCCCACCGGCGACCGGCTGACTGCGCTTGCCTGTGCCCGCATAGCCACGTATGACGCTTCGGCGATTTCCGGGGGTGGGCTGGCTATGAGTAACAACGATCGTACCGTACCGCAGGGCTGGATGGCGACGGGCGCGCCTGACCGACAGACGGTGACGCCGGACTGGCTCGCCGTCGATGCGCCGCCGATCGAGGGCGTCGCATTCAAGGAAATCAGATCCGTCGCGACGTCCAACGGCTACCTGACCGAGATCTTTCGCGAGGAATGGGCTCTCGATCAATCGCCGGTCGGGCAAGTGTTTCAGCGCACCATGTATCCGGGCGCGGTGACGGGCTGGCATGCGCATGCAGCGACCCTCGACCGCCTGTTCTGTTGCGTCGGCAGCGTGCGGATATCGCTTTTCGACGGGCGCAAGGCCTCGCCCAGTTTCGGCACGGTCTGGCACAAGATCGTCGGCGCCTCGCGACCGGCAATCGTCACCATTCCGCCCGGTGTCTGGCACGGTGTCGTCGCCCTCGGACCGGAGACGGCGTTGCTGCTCAACCTCGTCGACAAGGCTTACGCCTATGATGCGCCCGACCATTGGCGCCTGCCGCCCGATACGGAACAAATCCCCTACAAGCTGGTGTAGTGTGGAACAGGCCGGTCTAGGCGCGCCAATCGGACCGATCGAACCGCTGGTCTCGATCGTAATAGCGACGCACAATCGTCCGGCGGTGCTGCATCAGGCGCTGAAGAGCCTCATTGGTCAGACTCTGCAGGACTGGGAAGCCATCGTCATTGGCGACGCGTGCCGCCCTGACACCGCGGCCACGATCGCCGCTTTCGGCGACGCCCGCATCTCCTATATCGATCTTCCGGTGAACTTCGGCGAGCAATCAGGGCCCAACAATATCGGCTTTGCCCGGGCCCGCGGCCGCTTCGTCGCCATCTTGAACCATGACGATCTGTGGTTTCCCGACCATCTGGCGTCCATGTGCGGCTGGATCGACGCCACCAACGCCGACGTGGTGATCGCCCGAGGTGCAGTCATCGAGTCGTCCGCGAGCAAAGGCTCCAGACATATGATCCTCGGGATGGGCCGGGACGGCTTCTATGACCCAGTCACCACAGTCGGATTCGGTTCCGCACAAATGATCCGGCGAGCGTCGCTGCCAAGGCTTGGGCCATGGCGCCCGGCCAGCCAGTGCGTTTGCGAGAGTTCCCAGGACTGGCTGTTCCGTGCCTGGCGCAAGGGTGCGGTGATTGCGACAATGCCTCATCTAACGGTGCTGATGCTGCATTCGGGCAAGCGCGAAGGCAGCTATGCGCGAGATACGGCGCGGGAGCAGGAAGAACTGATGGACGCGATGGATGCGCCAGACGCGTTGCGCGTCAGGATTCTCGGTAACGCCGAGGAACCTGCTCCCCTCAAGCGCTCCCGCTATCTCAAACGCTGGCTTCTGGCTGCGCTCGGCATGCATCCGCGGGCGCGTTCCTTCCGTCGCCAATATCGCCGCGGCGCGTTCATTGCCATGCTGCGCCGGACACGCGGCTTGCCGCCGATGCCCGAGCGAGAACCAGACGCCGACGAATTGATGGCCCGCTATCGCCGTAGCAGCGAAAGGCCGGAAGCCAGTTGAGTGCCCGGAATGCATGATGTCATGCCGAAACAGAAAGCCCGCAGGATCGCTCCCGCGGGCTTTGTACTGGAATAGCTGCAATCAGCCGTGCGCGAGCACGGCGAGCAGAAGCAGCGCGACGATGTTGGTGATCTTGATCGCCGGGTTGACGGCCGGGCCGGCGGTGTCCTTGTAGGGATCGCCGACGGTGTCGCCGGTGACCGATGCCTTGTGCGCCTCGGAGCCCTTCAGGTGCTTGACGCCGTCCTTGTCGGTGAAGCCGTCCTCGAACGACTTCTTGGCGTTGTCCCAGGCGCCGCCGCCTGAGGTCATCGAGATGGCGACGAAGAGGCCGTTGACGATGACGCCGAGCAGCGAGGCGCCGAGCGCCGCGAAGGCCGAGGCCTTGGAGCCCGAGATCAGCAGCACGCCGAAATAGACGACGAGCGGCGCCAGCACCGGCAGCAGCGACGGGATGATCATTTCCCGGATCGCCGCCCTGGTCAGGATGTCGACGGCGCGCGCGTAGTTCGGCTTCGAGGTGCCGGCCATGATGCCCTTGTCCTCGCGGAACTGCTTGCGCACTTCCTCGACGATGGAGCCCGCGGCGCGGCCGACGGCGGTCATCGCGATGCCGCCGAAGAGGTAGGGGATCAGGCCGCCGAAGATGAGGCCGGCGACGACATACGGATTGGAGAGGTCGAAGGAGACCTCGCCCATGCCCTGGAAGTAAGGATACTTGTCGCCATTGGCGGCAAAGAACTTCAGGTCGTTCGAATAGGCCGCGAACAGCACCAGCGCGCCGAGGCCGGCGGAGCCGATGGCATAGCCCTTGGTGACGGCCTTGGTGGTGTTGCCGACAGCATCGAGCGCGTCGGTGGAGTGGCGCACCTCCTTGGGCAGGCCGGCCATTTCGGCAATGCCGCCGGCGTTGTCGGTGACAGGGCCGAAGGCGTCGAGCGCCACGATCATGCCGGCAAGGCCGAGCATGGTGGTGACGGCGATCGCGGTGCCGAAGAGGCCGCCGAGCTGGTAGGTGGCGATGATGCCGCCGACGATGACGATGGCCGGCAGCGCGGTCGATTCCAGCGAGACCGCGAGGCCCTGGATGACGTTGGTGCCATGGCCGGTCACGGAAGCCTGGGCGATCGAGTTCACCGGGCGCTTGTTGGTGCCGGTATAGTATTCGGTGATCACCACGATGAGGCCGGTCACAGCCAAGCCGATCAGGCCGCAGATGAACAGGTTCTTGCCGGTGATGGCGATGCCGGCGACATTGCCGACCTCGCCCCAGCCGACGGTTACCGAAGTGGCGATGGCGAGACCGACGATCGACAACAGCCCGGTGACGATCAGGCCCTTGTAGAGGGCGCCCATGATCGAGCCGTTGGAACCCAGCTTGACGAAGAAGGTGCCGACGATCGAGGTCAGGATGCAGGCGCCGCAGATGGCGAGCGGATAGAGCATCGACGCACCCAGCACGGCGGTACCACCGAAGAAGATGGCGGCGAGCACCATGGTGGCGACGACGGTCACCGCATAGGTCTCGAACAGGTCGGCGGCCATGCCGGCACAGTCGCCGACATTGTCGCCGACATTGTCGGCGATGGTGGCCGGGTTGCGCGGATCGTCTTCCGGAATGCCGGCCTCGACCTTGCCGACGAGGTCGCCGCCTACGTCCGCACCCTTGGTGAAGATGCCGCCGCCGAGGCGGGCGAAGATCGAGATCAGCGAAGCGCCGAAGCCGAGCGAAACCAGCGAGTCGATGACGACGCGGTCATTCGGCTGCAGGCCCATCGGGCCGGTCAATATGGCGTAGTAGATCGAGACGCCGAGCAGCGCCAGACCCGCCACCAGCATGCCGGTGATGGCGCCCGACTTGAAGGCAATGTCGAGGCCGGCGGCAAGGCTGTTCGAAGCGGCTTGCGCAGTCCGCACATTGGCGCGCACCGAAACATGCATGCCGATGAAGCCGGCGGCGCCCGAGAGCACCGCGCCGATCAGGAAGCCGATAGCGGCGGTGATCGAAAGCAGCCACCAGGCAAGCAGGAGAACGACGATACCGACGACCGCGATGGTCGTGTACTGGCGCGCCAGATAGGCCTGGGCGCCTTCGCGGATGGCGGCGGAGATTTCCTGCATGCGCTGATTGCCCTGATCGGACGCAAGGACCGAACGTGTCGCCCAGATGGCGTACAGAACTGACAGCAAGCCGCAGGCGATGACGGCGGTAATGATGGTCATTGCCGGATTTTCCTCGATTGTTGGCCCAAAAGAACCCCTCCCTGGGCCGTTGGAACGGAGATGGACCCCGCGCACGGAATCCACCCCTTGGCTGGGGTGTATGCGAAACAAGGCTTGGAACGTCAAGATATTGTTCGGTTTTTGCCCGGCTTTCGCCCAAAAGAAGAGGGCAGGAATTGTTGTGCCAGTGCGGGCTTGGAATTAGATCGATTGAAATGACGCAGGGGCACATTCGCCAATCCGCAGACGTAGCGTTTATTCCGCCCCCTGCCCCATGCGCCGCGCGGCGTAGCGCTCAACCGCCGACAGGCCGTCATAGATCAGGACCGCAAGCGCGGCGACGATCAGGCCGCCCTGCAGCACGAAGGCAAGGTTGTTCGAGATCAGGCCGGCGATGATCACCTCGCCGAGCGTCTTGGCGGCAACGGTCGAGCCGATGGTCGCGGTGGCGAGGCTGATGACGACCGAGAGCCGGATGCCGCCGAGGATCACCGGGGCGCTCAGCGGCAGCTCGACCTTCATCAGCCTTTGCCAACCGGTCATGCCGGCGCCACGCGCCGCTTCCATGACGTTGCCGGGCAACGTGGTAAGCGCCGTCAGCGCGTTTTCGAAGATCGGCAGCAATCCGTAGAGGAAGAGCGCGATCAGCGTCGGCTTCTCGCCGAAACCGACGGCCGGCACGGCAAGCGCGAGCACCGCAACCGGCGGAAAGGTCTGGCCGATATTGACCAGGCTGCGCGACAAGGGCAGGAACTCGGCGCCGGCCGGCCTGGTGACCAGGATGGCGAGCGCCACCGCGACGACCGTCGCGGCCACCGTCGCGACCAGGACGATCCGCAGATGCTGCAGGGTCAGCGTCAGCAGGCTACCCTGGTTGTAGATCGCCGGCGCGCCATTCTCGGTCAGGGGCTTCAGCAGCGGCTCGAACCAGTTGGGGCTGGTGATGAAGACCACCAGTAGCAACAGGACGGCCAGCCTCAGCATCGCGGGCAGCCAGGCTTTCATTGCGGCCTCGCCGCGCGTTTCACCAAGCCTTCGACGGTGACGCGACCAATGAGCCTGCCGTCGGCGTCCTTCACCGGCAGCGCGGGGCGGCCCGACCACAACAGCTCGGCCAGCGCGTCGCGCTGCGTGGCCTCGCCTGGGATCGCCTCGCCTTCGGCGCCGCCCGGCTCCACGGCATCGCGCACAGGTCCCAGCGACAGCAGCCGGAACGGCCTTTCGCTGGCGCCGACCAGTGTCTCGACGAAATCGCTAGCTGGCCTCGCCAGGATTTCAGCCGGCTTGGCGTATTGCACCAGCTTGCCAGCATCCATCACGGCAATCTTGTCGCCCAGATGCACAGCCTCTTCCATGTCGTGGGTAACGAGGATGATGGTGGTGCCGAAACGCTTCTGGATCGCAAGCAAATCCTCTTGCGCCTTGGTGCGGATGATCGGGTCGAGCGCGCCGAAGGGCTCATCCATCAAAAGCACGTTGGGCTCGGCGGCTAAAGCGCGGGCGACGCCGACGCGCTGCTGCTGGCCGCCGGAAAGCTCGTGCGGGTAGCGCGGTCCATAGGCCTGGGGGTCGAGCTGGTAGAGTGTCATCAGCTCGTCGACACGCGCCTTGATGCGATCCCTGTCCCAGCCGAGCAGCAGCGGCACGGTGGCGATGTTCTGCGCCACCGTGCGATGCGGAAACAGGCCGTGCCCCTGGATGGCGTAGCCGATGCTGCGGCGCAGCTGATAACCGGGCACGGAGCGGTTGTCGGCGCCGTCGAGCTTGATGACGCCCGAGGTCGGCTCGACCAGCCGGTTGATCATCCTGAGCAGCGTCGTCTTGCCGGACCCTGATGTGCCGACAATGGTGGCGATGGTTCGGGGTTCGACGATCATCGAAACATTGTCGACCACCGTCGTCTGGTCATAGCGCTTGGTGATGCCTTCGATCTCGATCATGCCGTTTCAACTGCCCTGCGCCTGGTGGCGGCCATTTCGATGACCGCGTCGAGGATGATGGCCGCGGCAAAGGCCAGCGCCACGGTCGGCAGCGCGCCGAGCAGCACGAGGTCCATCGCCGTCTGGCCGACACCCTGGAAAACAAACACGCCGAAGCCGCCGCCGCCGATCAGCGCGGCGATGGTGGCGAGGCCGATATTCTGCACCAGCACGATACGAATGCCGGTCAGGATCACCGGAAAGGCGAGCGGGAACTCGACATCGAACAGGCGCTGGCGATCGGTCATGCCCATGCCGCGCGCGGCGTCGTTGGCGGCGCGTGGCACGCCGGCGAGTCCGACCACGGTGTTGGCCACCACCGGCAGCAGCGAATAGAGGAAGAGGGCGACAAAAGCCGGCGCGGTACCGATGCCCCTGATGCCGACCGCGGCGGCACCCGGCACGTGCAGGGCGACCCAGCCGAGCGGCGCGATCAGAAGGCCAAAGAGCGCGATCGACGGAATGGTCTGGATGATGTTGAGCACATTGAGGACGCCTGCCCGCAGTTTGTCGACGCGGTGGCAAAGGATGCCGAGCGGTATCCCGACCACTACCGCACCGGCCAGCGAGCCAAGCGCCAGCGTGACGTGCTTGGAAGCCTCGGCCCAGAAACTGTCGGCGCGGCCGGCGTATTCCTTGAGGATGGAAAGGCTGTCCCAGCTTCCCGAGATGAGCAGCACGGCGATGGCTAAAGCGGCAATGATCAGAACCCCTACGCGTGACCAGGGCGAAAGGTTCAGCCTGGTCAGCACATCGGCGAGGAGCAGAGTGAAGGCAAAGATCAGCAGCCAGAAACCGGACGCTGGGGCGACGCGGGCGAAGGTGTTGCCGGCCGGTGTCAGGAAACTGCCGGCGACACCGATGAGGACCGCGAGTGCGGCCAGCGCCACGATGCTGGCGGCCAGCCTGAGGATCAGCGGCGTCCTGAGCAAGGCAATGATGCCACCAACAATGACGATGGCGAGCAACAACATACCAAGCGTCGGCGGCAGCGCTTCGAGGATCGGGCGCGCCTGTCCGGGCACGATGCGGTTGGCGCGAAAGGTGGCGAACGGTGCGAGGAACGCGGCATAGGCCACGATCGCCGCGATCACGACGCCGAGCTTGTCGAAACGGAGGGTCATGAGGAGCGTTTGCGCGAGGCGCCCCCCTCTGTCCTGCCGGACATCTCCCCCACTTGGGGGGAGATCAGATGTCGCCCAGGCTTTCGCCAATCCCCAACGTGGCAAGAAGAGCGCCGGCGACGAAGCTGCCAATCTCCCCCCTTGTGGGGGAGATGTCCGGCAGGACAGAGGGGGGCGCCTCGCACCGGCGTCGCGTTTCTTCGACGCGCCTGCTGCTACTTCAGAAACCCGTTCTTCTTCAAAAAGTCCTCCGCCACGCCCTTGGCGGGCTCACCGCCCAGCTGCACGCGGCCGTTGAGCTCCTGCAGCGTGACGAGATCGAGCTTGGCGAAAACCGGCTTCAGCAGCGCCTCGATTTCGGGGTGTTGCTTCAGGACCTCCTCGCGGATGATGGGCGCGGGCTGATAGACGGGCTGCACAGCCTTGTCGTCCTCGAGCACGACGAGGCCTGAAGGCTGGATGCCGCCATCGGTACCATAGACCATGGCGGCGTTGGCGCCGTTGGTCTGGTTGGCGGCGGCTGCGATGGTCGCCGCGGTATCGCCACCGGAGAGCGTGATCAGCTGATCGGGCTTCAACGTGAAGCCGTAGGTCGTCTGGAAGGCCGGAAGCGCGGCGGCCGAATTGACGAACTCGGACGAAGCCGCGAGCACCACCTTGCCGCCGCCCGCGACGTATTTGCCGAAGTCCGAAAGCGTGACGAGCTTGTTCTCGTCGGCCACTTCCTTGCGCAGCGCGATCGCCCAGGTGTTGTTGGCCGGCGACGGCGACAGCCAGACGATCTTGTTGGCATCGTAGTCCAGCTTCTTGGCGGTTTCGTAAGCCTTGGCGGCGTCCTTCCAGACCGGATCATCGGCCTTCTGGAAGAAGAAGGCGGCATTGCCGGTGTATTCGGGATAGATGTCGATCTCGCCGGCGGTGATCGCCTTGCGCACCACCGGCGTCGCACCAAGCTGGATGCGGTCGGTCGTCTTGATGTTGTTGGCGTTGAGCACGAGCTGGATGATGTTGCCCAGCACCCCGCCTTCCGTGTCGATCTTCGAGGAGACGACCACCTGGGCGTTGGCCGAGGCGGTGGCAAGGCCGAGCGCGATGGCCGCTACGGCGAGCTTTCCGATTGAAAACATTGTGAAAATCCCTTGCTATGAACCGAGAACCCGGTGACCGCATATGAACACGGCTATAACGGCCAGTCGGGGTATACGGTTTCATAACTGGGGGGATCAGCGCAATATTTTTGTTCCCCGCGCGAGGCCGATCTCCGGCCAGGTCCCGACAGCGTAATGTCAGTTGGCGGCACGCAAGCCCCGCAGCTTGAGCGTGCCAAGCGCCAGGAAGCAGAGCGCGACGACCGGGAAGACGATCCAGTTCAGCATGGTCCAACCCCACGCATTGTAGATCGCACCCGACATCAGCGAGGAAAAGGCAACGGAGCCGAACAGAACAAAGTCGTGGAAACCCTGGACCTTGCTCTTCTCGGAAGGCCGATAGCTGGCGGCGACCATCGACGTGGCGCCGATGAAACCGAAATTCCAGCCCAGCCCGAGCAGGATCAGCGCCGTCCAGAACTGCCACAGCGCCAAGCCGGAAAGCGCCACGGCGCCGCAGCCGATCAGAAGGACAAGGCCAGTGGCGACGATGCGCTCGGCGCCGAAGCGATGGATCAGCGAACCGGTGAAGAAGCTCGGCCCGAACATGGCCATGACGTGCCAGGAAATGCCAAGCGTGGCATTGTCTTCCGACAGGCCGCAGCCGACCATGGCGAGCGGCGCGCCGGTCATGACGAAGCTCATCAGCGCGTAGCTGCCGACGGTGCAGAACAACGCGGCGACGAAACGCGGCTGGGTGACGATTTCGATCAGTGGGCGGGCATCGCTTGCGGTGGTTTCAGTGACGGCGTCCGTGCGGGAGGAAACCCGCAGGAACGACAAGACGAGCGCACCAACCGCCGCCAAGGGCAGGATCGAGACGAAGGACCCGGCAAACATCACCGGAGCCAGCAACTCGCGTGTGTAGATGACGATCTGCGGCCCGAGCACGGCGGTGATGATGCCGCCCGCCAGCACAAAGGAGATGGCGCGCGCCTTGAATTCGGGCGGCGCGTTGTCCGCGGCGGCGAAGCGGAACTGCTGGACGAAGGCGCCGCCGACACCGATGACGCAAAGGCCGAAGGCGAACAGCCAGAAGCTCGCCTGATAGAGCGCGAGCGTTGCGATCAGGCCGCCGAGCGCGGTGACGATCGTGCCGATCATGAAGCCGCCGCGATGGCCGAGGCGGCGGATGATGGCGGCGGCCGGCAAGGCGCCGAGCGCCACCCCAAGATTGAAGCCGGTGACCGGCGCCGTCGCCAGCGACTTGTCCGGGCCGAGCAAATATTGACCGGCAAGCGCGCCGAGCGAAATGGCGATCGGCGCGGCCGAACCGACGATCGCCTGCGCGGCGGCAAGCAGCACCGCGGTGCGACGTCCTTCCCTGCCGGTCTCGGCGACCGCGGCCGTTGCGGCTGTCACGAAGCGTCCTTGCCGCGCCCCTCGCCGCGTACCCGGCGCGAGACGCGATCGAGGACGGCGTTGACCAGCTTCGGCTCGTCTTCCTCGTAGAACGCCTTGGCGATGTCGACATATTCGGAGACGATGACGGCCACCGGCACATCCTCGCGCTTCATCAATTCATAGACGCCGGCGCGCAGAATGGCGCGCAGCGTCGAATCCAGCCGCGACAGCGGCCAATCCTCGGTCAGTGCCTGGCGGATGACGGGATCGATGGTCTTCTGGTTCTCGACGACGCCGGTCAGGATGGCGCGGAACCATTGCGCGTCGGCCTCGCGATAGAGCGCGCCATCGACCTCCTTGCCGAGGCGGAAGGTTTCGTATTCGGCCGTGATCTCGAAGACGCCGCTGCCGGACACGTCCATCTGATAGAGCGCCTGGACGGCGGCAAGACGGGCGGCGCCGCGCTTGTTGGCGTGGCGCACCGCTCCGGTCGAGGCGGGATCGCTCACGATTGGGCTCCGAGTTTCTCTTTGAGCGCGATCATGGTCAGCGCCGCACGCGCGGCGAAGCCGCCCTTGTCGCCTTCGGTCTTGCGCGCGCGCGCCCATGCCTGCGCGTCGTTCTCGGTGGTCAGAATGCCGTTGCCGATCGCGATCGCCTCCTGCACCGAAAGGTCCATCAGCGCGCGGCTCGATTCATTGGCGACGATGTCGAAATGATAGGTGTCGCCGCGGACGACGGTTCCTAGCGCGACAAAACCGTCGTAATGCGTGCCGCCTTCGGCCGCGCCATCGAGCGCGAAGGTGATGACAGCAGGTATTTCGAGCGAGCCAGGAACCGTGACGACGTCATAGGTGGCGCCAGCCTCGTCGAGCGCGCCGGTCGCACCTTCGAGCAGCGCGTCGGCGAGATCGTCGTGAAAGCGCGCTTCGACAATGAGCAGATGCGCCTTCGCCTTCGGGCGAATGAACGCTTTGCCGTGTTGGGATGTGCCTGCCATAAAAGTCTCCGGGGGGTTGCCGGTGACTTAGGCCGAAGCCAGGTTTATCGCAAGCGGAAGATTGGCGGGGGTGCCGCCTGGTCTATCGCATCTTTATCCGAGGCGGTGGAAGCGGACAGCCGGTACCCAGGCTTTCAGCCCAGACAAGAACGGCTTCATGATCCACCACACGGCCGGCATCCACATCGGCCATTGCTTCGCGGGTCAGCCGTTCTTTGAGCCTGGAATTCTCATTCTCCGTTGGAGTTCCCTTTC
Organism: Mesorhizobium sp. B2-4-3; assembly: GCF_006442815.1. Classification (GTDB taxonomy): domain Bacteria; phylum Pseudomonadota; class Alphaproteobacteria; order Rhizobiales; family Rhizobiaceae; genus Mesorhizobium. The sequence goes on along the minus strand of NZ_VFVL01000021.1, from coordinate 54,505 downwards.
TCATCTGAACAGTTCCGCGATATCGGCCATCGGCCTAAATAGTTTCATCGGCTGATCCGGAAATGGCAAAAAACTTTCCCGCTCATAGAACCGGCACGCGTTGTCATCCTTTGCGTTGACGATTACCGCAAACGCAGCAATCTCACTGCGGAGAGATCGAAGCAGGGCATCTGCCAGGAGGTATCGGCCATAGCCCCTGCCCTGATGCCGTCGATCGACTGCCAGACGGCCGAGCCGCGTCGCCGGAATCAGCGGATAACGCGGCAGCTTGCGGACCGTCTCAATAGGCCATTCGCCGACACTCACCGCAGTCGATGAGAGGGTGTAGTAGCCTGCAATAGCACCGTCCGGCATGACCAGCACGAACGGTGCTGCAATGTTCTTGCGAGCGTCTTGTCCGGCCTGCATTCGAAGATATCGATCAAGTGGCTCTACGTCGCATTCGAACGAGTTTCTGTCGTGCTGCGAACCGAGCACCTCAACTCGCAAAGAGGCCTCGATCGAGCCCGTCACCCTCAGATGCAAGTGGCTTGGCGATACCGACGCACCGTATCGCGCAGGCGATCGTTCACTGGTTCCGGATTAAGTAGAGCATCTACGAATGCCCTGCTATCGCGGACAGATAGTTCAAGGCGCTGGTGCTCTTCGATGGCCCGGCGGGCAGCCTCTTGGACGCTGCTCAGCACGAAGTCAGTCACGGTGCGGCCTTGCAGCGCCGCAGCACGCTCAATCAGGCTCTTCTGATCCGCAGTGATGCGAGCTTCCAGGCGTTCACCACGGGCGCGATTGCGAGGTGGATGGGCATGTACCGTCATCGTCGTATCTCCTGAAGACAATGTACGGCCAGTGGCCGGCAACTTCAAAGCTTGTTTCAAAGCCCCTCTTTCGCCGCCTCCGCCAGGCGCGCGGCGTAGCGGGCCATGGTGTCGATCTCGATGTTGACGCGGTCGCCGGCCTGGCGTTCGCCCCAGGTGGTGACGCTCAGCGAGTGATGGATCAGAAGCACGTCGAAGCGGGTGCCTTCGACCTTGTTGACCGTCAGCGAGGTGCCGTCGAGCGCGACCGAACCTTTGGGCGCGATGAATTTTGCAAGATGGCGCGGCGCCTCCAGCGTGAAGCGAACGGCATCGCCCTCGTCCTTGCGCTCGACGATTTCGGCGGTGCCGTCGACATGGCCGGAGACGATGTGGCCGCCGAGCTCGTCGCCGATCTTCAGCGCGCGTTCGAGATTGATCCTGGTGCCGGATTTCCAGCTGGATGCCGTAGTGAGCCTCAGCGCCTCCTCCCAGGCCTCGACCTCGAACCAGCGCGCGTTGGAGCCATGTTCCGGGAGCGCTGTGACCGTGAGGCAGACGCCGCCGCAGGAAATCGAGGCGCCGATGGTGATGGTCTCGGGGTCGTAAACGGTGTCGATGCGCAGGCCGATGCCTTCGGCGAGCGGCTTCACGCTGGCAACGGTGCCCACATCGGTGACAATTCCCGTAAACATCAGAGAGTGTCTTTCGTTTTGACCGTGATCTGATCCAAAAAACCGGTTCCCACTTTCTGGGATCATGGTCTTACCCATTCGGCGTAACTGTCCTCGCCGAAGCGCATGTCACGCATTTTGCGGAAACCTACCGGGATATGGTCGGCGTCGATGGGCGATGCAATACCGTCTTCGCCAATAGCGTCCGGGCCCTGGAACAGGACAATGCGGTCGACCAGGTCTTCCTCCAGGAAGGCCTTGGCCACCCTGGCGCCGCCTTCGACCAAAACGCTTGCCATGCCAAGCGCGGCAAGGTCTTCCAGCAATTCCGGCAAGGCGACGACGCCATCATGGGTTTCGGTGCCGATGAAGCGCACGCCTGCGCGTTCGAGCGCCGCCCGCCGGTGCGGGTCGGCCTCCAAGCACGCGGCGACATAGAGCGGCACGCGATCGACGCCGGAAATGAGCTTGGAAGTCTCCGGCAGCCGGATCTGCCGATCGAGGATGATGCGCGCCGGCGAACGGTTCTCCAATCCCGGCAGGCGCACGGTCAGCGCCGGGTCGTCCTCCAGCGCGGTGCCGATGCCGACCAGGATGGCGTCGGACTCGGCGCGCATCAGATAGACATCGCGCCGTGCGATCTCGCCAGTGATGGCGACCTGGCCCGCGCCTTTGCGGCCGATCTTGCCGTCGCTCGAAAGCGCAAGCTTCAGAGTTACTTCCGGGCGCTTCTTCAGAGAGCGAGTCAGATAGCCGGCCATCTGCTCGGCGGCCTCGGCGGCCAGCACTTTCTCCACCACCTCGACACCGGCGGCGCGCAGGATGGCGTAGCCCTTGCCGGAGACGCGCGGGTCGGGATCGCTCGCCGCGCCGACGACGCGCGCGATGCCGGCATTGACCAGCGCGTTGGCGCAAGGCGGCGTGCGGCCGTGATGGGCGCAGGGCTCCAAGGTGACGTAAGCGGTGGCGCCACGCGCGAGCTCGCCGGCCTCGGCCAGCGCTTCGGTCTCGGCATGCGGCCGGCCGCCCACGGCCGTCACGCCGGTGCCGACGATCATCGGTCCAGCGCCGTCGTCGCGCACGATGATGGTGCCGACGGAGGGATTGGTGGAGGTGCGGCCGGCATTGCGGCGCGACAACCTGATGGCCGCGGCCATGAAACGGCGATCAAGCGCCGCCTGCGCGGCCTCGTCCAGTCGCGGTCCCGCCATGATCAGCCGGCGTCCTCTTCAGTTTTTTCCTCGTCACCCTTCAGTTCGCCCAGCAGCTCGTGAAAATCCTTGGCCTCACGGAAATTGCGATAGACCGAGGCGAAGCGGACATAGGCGACGTCATCCAGCGATTTCAGCGCCTCCATGACCAGCCGGCCGACCTCACCCGAGGCCACCTCGGTTTCGCCGGAGCTTTCGAGCTGACGCACGATGCCGGTGACGGCGCGGTCGATGCGCTCGGGGTCGACATTGCGCTTGCGCACGGCGATCTCGACGGAGCGCAGCAGCTTGTCACGGTCGAAAGGCACCTTGCGGCCGGACTTCTTGACGACGACGAGGTCGCGCAGTTGGACGCGCTCGAAAGTCGTGAAACGGCCGCCGCAATCGGGGCACACCCGCCGCCTGCGGATCGCCGCGCCATCCTCGGCGGGACGCGAATCCTTCACCTGCGTATCTTCGGACTGGCAATAGGGACAGCGCATGGGAAGCCTTGGGTTCGCGATTCAGGCGTGATCCCGAAAAGTTGCAGACTTTTCGGAGAAGATCATGCTTCAAAAACAAAATCTTAGAGTGAGAGGGCGATTCAAGGAAGCGTCTTCTCACTCTGTGGGCGAAAGGCTTAGAGCCTTTTATACCTCAGAGATAGCGAGGCATAAGCAAGATTGCCAGCGCCCCTGCCCGGCCGGTCGACAAGCGTCAGGGCGCGACATCCTTGGTCGAGAAACCGCAGGACGTTCCGAGATTGCGATAGGCCTTGGTGAAGCCGTCCATCGGAATGCTGGTGACCTTCTGTTTGCCGAAGGTCACATCGAGCGAGGTGACCTTGCGCATGGCGCGCAGCAAGGCGAGGCTGGTCTTGGCCTGGTTATCGACCATCCAGCTGGGACGACCACCCGCGGCGGCGTTGGAGGTCACGGTCGCGGCGACCTTCACGCCAGGATCGCCGAAGGTCGCGGCGATCTTGTCGCCGGTCGGCAGGTTCCCGTTGTCGATGATGAACATGATGGCCGGATACGCGTCAGGCGGCAGCGCATCGCCGGTCGAGATCGACAGCGTCAGGGAACCGGCATTGCCGTCGCCGTCGACGAATGCAGTCGAGGCGGCGCAGGTCTTGTGCGCATCCTGCCCGGTATCGAGCGTGTCGATGATGGTGGTCCACTTGCCGAAGGTATTGGTGGCCGGCATATCGGAGCCGGGCTGCGCCTGCTCCTGCGCAACCGCGCCGGACAGGACGACAACGGCCAGCGAGCCAGACAGGGCCAGGGTGGCAAGACGGAAAGTGCGCATCATCAGGTCTCCGGTAGGCCGCGCCGCCCAATCAAGGAGCGGCGCGAAGCGCAGGGATAAAAGATGACGTAGGTCGCGCGGTCAACCGACGGATGACAACCGAGGGGGCAACCGACCGTCGATCAGCCGAGATAAGGGTAGAGCGGGAAGCGGTCGGTCAGCGCCGTGACCTTGGCCTTGACGGCGGCCTCGACGGCCGCGTTGCCTTCGTCGGAATTCGCCACCTTCAGCCCGTCCAGCACCTCGGCGATCAGCTTGCCGATCTCGCGGAATTCGGCCTGGCCGAAGCCGCGCGTGGTGCCGGCCGGCGTGCCGAGGCGTACGCCCGACGTCACGAACGGCTTTTCCGGATCGAACGGGATGCCGTTCTTGTTGCAGGTGATGTTGGCGCGGCCCAGCGCTGCTTCCGCGCGCTTGCCGGTAGCGTTCTTCGGCCGAAGGTCGACCAGCATCAGGTGGTTGTCGGTACCGCCCGAGACGATATCGAGGCCAGTCTCCTGCAGGCTGGACGCCAGCGCCTTGGCATTGGCGACGATGCTTTCGGCATAGGCCTTGAAGCTCGGCTTCAGCGCCTCGCCGAGCGCCACCGCCTTGGCGGCGATGACATGCATCAGCGGGCCGCCCTGCAAGCCCGGAAACACCGCCGAATTCATCTTCTTGGCGATATCCTCGTCGTTGCACAGGATCATGCCGCCGCGCGGACCGCGCAGCGATTTGTGGGTCGTCGTGGTCACGACATGGGCATGAGGCAACGGCGACGGATGCACGCCGCCGGCGACGAGGCCGGCGATATGCGCCATGTCGACCATGAGGTAAGCGCCGATCGAATCGGCGATCTCGCGGAAACGCTTCCAGTCCCAGATGCGCGAATAGGCGGTGCCGCCGGCCAGGATCAGCTTAGGCTTGGTCTCGTGCGCGGTCTTCTCGATCGCGTCCATGTCGAGCAGGTGATCGTCCTTGCGCACGCCGTAGGAGATGACCTTGAACCACTTGCCGCTCATGTTGACCGGCGAGCCGTGGGTGAGATGGCCGCCCGAATTCAGGTCGAGGCCCATGAAGGTGTCGCCGGGCTGCAGCAGCGCCAGGAACACGGCCTGGTTCATCTGGCTGCCCGAGTTCGGCTGGACGTTGGCGAAGTTACAGCCAAAGAGCTTCTTCGCGCGCTCGATGGCCAGTTCCTCGGCCACGTCGACGAATTGGCAGCCGCCATAGTAGCGCTTGCCCGGATAACCCTCGGCATATTTGTTGGTCATGATCGAGCCCTGCGCTTCGAGCACGGCGCGCGACACGATGTTTTCCGACGCGATCAGCTCGATCTCGTGGCGCTGGCGGCCAAGCTCGTTGCGGATGGCGCCGAAGATTTCCGGATCGGCATCGGCAAGCGTGGTCTCGAAGAAGGATTCGAATTTGCTGGAGGCTGCCGCGGCATTTGACATGGCTTGCTTTCCCTTGGGGCCGGAGGTCTGCGAGGTCGCCGCGCATTAACACAGTTGTTTCCGGGCCGCCACGTTTGCGGCGCGAAATTTGCTGGCCGGTTTGCGCCAAGACAAACCCGTCCAGTTCTAATCCCGCGGGTCGCGGCCCTTGAGGATCGCTTCCGAGAAGGTGATCTCGGTGAACAGCTTGCGCGCCGTATGGTCGTTGATGTCGCCACGGCGAAGCATCGCCTGCAGTTCGGCCCGCTCGGCCTCGATGCCGGCAAGCCTGAATTCGAACTCGATCCGCCCGGATTCACGAGCCTCGGCGCGCGCTTCGTCGGCGCCGTCGGAGAGCGAGATGCGCCGCCGGTAGATGGATGCGACGCTCTCGGCGATGGCAAGCTTCATGTCCGCCGCCTCTCCTTCATTGCCGTCGCTGGCCAGGCTTTCGATCCTAGCGATGGCCGCACTGGCGGCGCCGACGCGGGCGCGGCGCTCTTCGGCCACACCTGGATGCTCGCCAGGCTCGACGAGACCGCGCGAAACCCTTGGCAGAGTGAGGCTCGCGATCGCCAGCGAGCATATGATCACGCCGGCGGCGAGGAAGATCACGAGGTCGCGGGCCGGAAACGGCGAGCCGTCCTGCAAGGTGAGCGGCAGGGACAGGATGCCGGCCAGGGTGACGGCGCCGCGCACGCCGGCGATCGAGCCGGCGAGCCTGACGCGAAAGCCAAAGGGTTCGGCTTTGCGCTTGCCTAGCCGCGCGGCAAGCACGGCGCCCATGTCGCCGATCCAGATCCAGACATAGCGCAGGCCGATCAGGCAGAGCGTGAGCAAGAGGACGGTCAGTGCCGGCTCGAACAGCCAGTGCCGGGTCGTCAGCTCCGGCGGCACGTTGCGGATGATGTCGGGCAGCTGCAGGCCAAGCAGGATGAACAGCGAGCCGTTGAACATGAAGATCAGCATCGACCAGAGCGAGATCGTCTGGATGCGCGCCGAGACCGCCATGTGGCGGACGATGCCGGAGTATCCTGTCAGAAGGCCGGCGGTGACCGCCGCCAGAATGCCCGACGCGTTCAAATGCTCCGCGATCAGATAGGCGACGAAGGGCAACAGCACCATGACCAGCACCTGCGCTTCGGCCGGTGTGCTGGTGATGCGACTGAGCACCTGCAACGACTTCGCCGCGATGAACAGCGCCGCGATGCCGGCGAGAATGCCGATCGCCACAGCCAAGAGGAAGCTCAGGGATGCCGCGGCGAACGAAAAGCTGCCGGTCAGCGCCGCCGCGACCGTGAAGCGGAACATCACCAGGCCCGAGGCGTCGTTGAGCAGGGATTCGCCTTCCAATATGTGCATCAGCCGCGCCGGGACGACATTGCGGTCGACGATCGAGGACACGGCGACCGCGTCGGTCGGCGACAGCACGGCGGCCAGAGCAAAGGCGACGACCAGCGGGATGCTCGGCACCAGCCAATGCAAGGCGTAACCGAAACCGACGATGGTGAAGAAGACGAGCCCGATGGCGAGGTCGAGGATCGGGCTGCGCAGCGCGATCAGCTCGCGCTTCGGCGCCGAGAACGCGTCACCGAACAGCAACGGCGGAATGAACACCAGGAGAAAAAGCTCGGGGTCGATCTCGACATGCAGGCCGCGTGCCGGCCAGGCCAGGGCGGCGCCGATCGCGATCTGCAGCACCGGCAGCGGCACACGCACCAGCCGCACCAGCGCACCGGAAACGGTTACGAAGGCGAGCACGACGAGAATGAAGACGGCGACGTCCATGGCGCGATTCCGGCTAGACCGTGATGGCGTTTCGTTGAATCGCCATCACGGCCTAGCTCTTTGTTGGAGCATGATCTTTCTCCGAAAACCGGTTCCCACTTTTCGGGATCATGCTCTAGTCGCCCGACCATGGGCAATTGAATGCGCTGCGTCCAGCCGGGCGCCCCCCAACCGGTCTTCGAGGCGTAGGCGTTATCGACAGGCGGCTTACCGCCGGGTGCCGATCTGGCCCAAGATCGACTGGTTCTCAATGTGCGCGTCGTCGGCCAGCATCATGGCCTTCGAGATGATGAGCGAAAGGATGTCATCGCCTTCATAGAGTCGAAGCCACGGTGCGTTTCCATGTCGACAATGCCAGGCGCAAGCTCGGCGCCGTGAACCGCGCGCAGGCCGTGGCGCGGCTGGTGAACCAGCGGCTGTTATAAAAAAAAGCCGCTGCGAGAGCGGCCTTTTTTCTTTTAAGGATCAGATACTTACTGCGCGGAGCTGATCTGAAGCTCGGCAGCGCCGTCAAGGGCGTAGATATCGTCGCGGAACTGCACGACGCCCGGAGCCGTCGACCATGCCGAGAGATAGAGGAAGTGGACCGGCACCGGATTGACCACATTGATCGGCGTGTTCTCGCCGGTCTTGATCGCCGCCTCGAAATGCTGGCGGTCCCAGCCGGGCGTGTCGCGCAGGATCCAGGTGACGAGGTCGCGCACGTTCTGGACGCGCACGCAGCCCGAGGAATCGAAGCGCATCAGCTTGCCGAACAGGCTCTGCTGCGGCGTGTCGTGCATGTAGACGCCGTCCGGGCTCGGGAAGTTGATCTTGACCGAGGCCATCGCGTTGTTGCTGCCCGGATCCTGGCGGAAGCGGTATTTCGCGGCATCGTCCGTCGACCAGTCGATGGTCATCGGATCGACCTCGCTGCCGTCCGGGGCGAACAGGCGGATGTGGCTGTCCTTGAGGTAGTTCGGGTCCTTCCGCATCAGCGGAATGATGTCCTTGCGCACGATCGAGACCGGCGCGTTCCAGTACGGATTGACGATGATCTCATTGATCTTCGAGTTCACGATCGGCGTCTGACGGTCGATCTTGCCGACGATCGCCGTGTGGCGAAGCACGACGCGGTCGTTCTCGACCGCTTCGATCTGGGCGCCCGGAATGTCGACCAGCACATAACGGCTGCCGAGCGTGCCAGCCTTTTCCTTCAGGCGCTGCAGATTGGTCTGCAACTGGCCGAGCCGGATCTGCGCCGAGACGTTCATCGCCGTATAGGTGTATTTGCCCATGGCGCCGTCGGCCGGCAGGCCGTGACGAAGCTGGAAGCGCTTGACGGCCGAGTCGACGTAGGAATCGAAGGCCGTCGAAATACCGGCGCTCTGCGGCAGATCGCCCGAGACCATCAGGCGCTTGCGCAGCGGAACGACATCCGGATCGTCGACGCCGAGCTGCAATTTCTTGGTCGCCGGAACCTGTTCCCAGCCGCCCTGGGAGACGATGTTCTGATACTGCGCCACCGCCTGCTCGGTGAAGGCGACCGTCTGCTGGCTGAAGATCGGCAGCGTCGAGGCGACCTTGTTGGTGTCGTTGCCGCGGGCGTCGAACTGGTCGTCCCAATTGCCACGGGTCGAGGATTTCAGGATGTCCCCGATCACGTCCTGCGCGCTGGCATGGCCGGCGACCACGGCAGCGGCGAGCGCGGAGGCTCCGGTCAGGAAGAAACGGCGGCTGGTTCTCATGGCAGACATTCTTTGCTTAATCGCTCTCGCTCAACTCGCTTGCCGGGCGGCTTGGTCCGCACTCTAGGGGCGGCAAACTTAACAATTCGCCAACCATGACCCGCATCGCTCGGCCGCCAGAAACGCGCTGCCGCCACGCAGGTTCCAAGGAGCGCGGGGCACAGGCCCGCAGCATCACCCACCATCCGCATTGACCGCGATTATGGCGGCAACGTGGCCTTGGCCCGCGATTTGCTTGCGGAGGCAAGGTGAAAGAAATCATAGCGGTGCCTTTTTGCATCGGTGGTCGCAGTCGTGTCCCTGCCGGGCGTTACGCCCTGCTCCTACCCCACCGCTTTGGACACAGAGGTTCGAATTGCTCGATCATATAGTCGCAACCGGGCGCGCCCGAGCCATTGAGCATCACATTAATCGTTGACGTCGTAGATCTGGTAATCGACGGGGCTTTACGTTGGGGCTGAGCCCGCCGCGCGAGACTGGCGTAGCACCCAGCCTCGTCAAACACGGCAGGTGCGGCACTTCCAACCACGAAACCTGCCAAGAGAGTTGGTGCGATTACCCTGCGCATTAGTAACCCCTCAAGTGGAAAGTCGCGATTGTGGCGTAGCGCACCCAATTGCGTTTGCAATCCGGCGCCTACACTTTAACGATGCGTGGCGATGCGCATGGGTTCACTGAATTCAGAAGCAAACACACAGCACGATCATCAGGATCAGTCGCCCATCGCCTCGAAGCGGCTCCGCCTTGACATGTAGTCGCCAGACGCTTTGATTCATTCCGCGCGCCATATTAGACCGCGCAGCGGCGCCAGAGGGGATAGATAATGAAACACCAACTCGAAGAACCGACTGCTACAATCGCTGAACGGGGTGACCGCGTCGGGTCGAAACTAATCAACGTCGAGGGCTCTATTTCTTTTTCGGCGGCAAAAGACCCTGACAAGATTATATACTACGCTCATGGGACCGTATTCATTTATCCAAAATCTTCTTTCGATTTCGTAAGAATAAGCTCGTCATTCGGCTACCAAATCGCCAACGGAACGATCGACACCATACTGACTTTCTATGGAGGAGATGGACATCAACTCTGCCCTGACATCAACTACAGCTTTGGCTTCGGCTGTGGCGAGCAAAATCTACAGATAAGCGCGCATTTCAAATTGCCGTCCGATATTTTCAACGATGCCCACCTTGTTCGCTGGAAGGCGGTTCCAGGTTACTTGGGCCGTTTTAGAATAAGACCATGCTCATAGGAGCGCGGAACCTTGGCCCCAGCGCGGTCTGAAATTTGGCGAACGAGAAGGCGCCGGGATCGGCTTCTATAGATGATGACGCGTTCGCGGTTGCTTGCTATCTCGGCCGCGCCTCTTTGGCGCGGCTTCGATGTTCCAAGCTTCGGATGCCTACATACGATACGCGATCGTATCGTTCCAGAAGCGGTCCAGCCGCTGCAGCGCACGGTTCATCTGCTTGAACTCGTCGGTGTTGATGCCGCCGACCGCTTCGATCGAACCGACATGGCGCTCGTAGAGACCGGCGACGACGTCGGCCACCTCGTTGCCCTTCGGCGTCAGCGAGACGCGGACCGAACGGCGGTCGATGCGCGAGCGCTGGTGGTTGATGAAGCCGAGGTCGACCAGCTTCTTCAGATTGTAGGACACGTTCGAGCCGAGATAGTAGCCACGCGAGCGCAGCTCGCCGGCGGTCAGCTCCGAATTGCCGATGTTGAAGAGCAGCAGCGCCTGGATGGCGTTGATGTCGGAACGGCCGTTGCGGTCGAACTCGTCCTTGATCACGTCAAGCAGGCGGCGGTGCAGACGCTCCACCAGCTGGAGCGATTCCATGTACAGCGAGCGGATGGCCTCGCGGCGATCGTCGGATACGTTTGCGGTCTTCGCCGCCGGACGCGAATTGATCATTGTCTTTGCCTCTCGTTTGTCGCCTTGGTGATTTTTTGTTTTTCACCTTGATCGCGACACTATCGAATACTCATAAAATTCGACTTAAACGCCAGGGCTAACAAGAGCTTACCGGTAAGAGGTTTCGGAAGACGCTTAACGATCGGTCACCCGAGCAAGAACAATTAACCTAAAGATTTAGCCAATGGATTTCGGGGCGTAACGAGGCCGCCAAACCGATCCGGAAAGCAGCTTCAGCCTATTGGCGAAGCTGGCGCTTCTGCAGCCATATGGTGACGCGAAAGACGATGTAGAGCAAGGCCACGCAGGCATGCGAGACGACGATCAGCAGCCGATGGCCGAAGAGATCGGGGAAGCCGGCATACATCACCGTCTCGGTCGCCGCGCAGATGAACCAGATCACCGGCCCCCAGGACGCCAGCATCCAGAGGCCGGCGGCGGCGAAGGGGAAGAAGACGGCGAGCATGGCCGCCGCCACCTGCCAGTGCACCGGCATCAGGTCGAAGCGCCACAGCTCGCCCGGATAGATGCCGATCAGGCGGATCCAATAGAGGATGCCGAACAAAAGGCAGTAGCCGGCGATCGCGCGCTGGAACCAGGCGAATATGACCTCGGTGGTCGAGGGCTGCAGCACCACGCGCCGGGAGGTGACTTCGCTCACAGGACGAGCTCCTCATCCCCGAGCGGCGCGAAATAGGCGTCGATGTCGGCGGCGCTGACCCCCTCGAGATTGGCCGGCCGCCATTCGGGCTTCGAGCCCTTGTCGATGATGGCGGCGCGGATGCCTTCATAGAAATCGTGGCCGGCAAGCATGCGGTTCAGGATGCGGAACTCCATCCTCATGCATTCATCCATCGACAGCGTCGAGCCGGCGCTGATCTGGCGCCAGGCAATGTTGAGGCTGGTCGGCGAGCGGGTTTTCAGCGTCGCCAGCGTCTTTGCGGCAAAAACATCTTCCGCCCCTGCCCGTTCCAGACTGTCGATGATGCCGGCAAGCGAGCTCTGCGAAAAATGGCGCGTGATCGCCTCCAGGTCCTGCCGCTCGGTCTCGCGTTTGGCCGGCACGAAGAAATCGCGCAATTCCGCATTGGCGTCGCCGCTTGTCGCGAGCTCGTCGAGCAGGCCGGCCTGATCCTCGGCCTTGATGGTGTGGGTGGCGAGCCCGGACCACAGCGCGTCGCCATAGCGGATGCGATTTCCCGTCAGCCCGAGATACATGCCGAAACAGCCGCCCAGATCCGGCAGCAAGTGACTGGCGCCGACATCGGGGAAGAAGCCGATGCCGACCTCCGGCATGGCGAACTGCGCGTTCTCGGTCAGCACGCGATGCGAGCCGTGGAAGGAGACGCCGACGCCGCCGCCCATGACGATCCCGTCGATCAGCGCGACATAAGGCTTCTTGAAGCGCGCGATGCGGGCGTTGAGCCGGTACTCGTCGGCGAAGAAGTCGATCGGCGGCTTGCCGGCGCGGCCGGCCTCGTAGATGTGCAGGATGTCGCCGCCGGCGGAAAACGCCCTGCCCTCGGCCTTGACGACGACAACATTGATGCCGGCGTTCTCTTCCCAGGCATCGAGCGCCTTGCCGAGCGCCTTGACCATGTCGTGCGTGACGGCGTTGAGCGCCTTCGGCCGGGTCAAGGTGACCACACCCGCCTTGCCCAGCCGCTCGAAGCGGATCTCGTCGCCTCCGCCAAAATCCATAGTGAGAGAATCCTCCCCCGCGCCTGCGGGAGGAGAAGTGCTAAGCGGCGACCGGGCCAACGTCAATTGTCGAGTGCCACGGAAAAGGCAGCGTCTTTCGCGGCAAGCAGGCTACCAGACGAATGGGATAAGCGCGTTCGTGCGGCGCGCATAATCAGGGAATTCATCGGGAAATTGCCGCGCCAGAAGCCGGTCCTCGGCGCCGACACGCCATGTGAAAATCGCCCCGAGCAGGATGAACAGAAAGACGAAAGGGCCGCCCACCACGATCGCCGAGCCCAGGCATGCCAGCAGGCCGCCCGTGTACATGGGATGGCGCAGGCTGCGGTATGGGCCGGATCTTACCAGCTTATGGTCCTGCTTGGCCGAGACGGTCTGGCTCCAGTTGCGGCCGAGAATTTGCCGCGCCCAGACCAGCAGCGCCATGCCGGCGACGGCGATCACCGCGCCGATGCCGCCCAGGGCCGCGTTGACGGGGGCGAAGTTGACGAAGCCGAACAACGGCAGGCGCGGCAGCAGGAAGGCGGCGATCATGGCAAACATCAAACCGAAGCTCTGCAGCAAATGCGGCTCGGTATCGCGTTTCACGCCGATTGCCTGAACGGTCAGATAAACAAGCAGTAGCAGCCAGGCGGCATAGATGAACCAGATCAAGGTCATGCCTTGCTCCTTCGTTTAGCCGGCAATCCGCCTGGCCACCGCACGCACCCGCTCTATCTCGTTGTTTTATCGCAATCCCGGACGGAAAACCGTTTCACACTTTTCCTGGAATTGCTTAGAAAAATGGGCATCTTGAACCGGACGGCAAGCCATGCCCGGATTTTCCCGCCTCGCGGCTGCAGCGATCGGCCTGATCGCCATCCTGCGGATGTCTTGCCCTGCCGAGGCCGCGGCTGCGAACGAGCTTTATCGATCTCAGACCATCGTCACCGGCACTGGAGACGTAAACCGGCAGATCGGTTTCAAGGATTGCCTCGACAAGGTGCTGGTCAAGGTCTCGGGCGACCAGCGCCTGACGCAGAAGACTGAGATGCTGGCCCTGCGCGACAAGGCGGCCGACTTCGTGCAATCCTTCCGCTATCGCGACCGGCTCGAAGGTATCCCGGTCCATGACGAGCAAGGCACGCATGACCGGCCGCATGATCTTACCTGCCTCTACAAGCCGGCCGTCGTCGACAAGCTCCTTGCGCAGCTCGGCAGCAGGCCCTGGCTCGGCGAGCGGCCGCCTATCGCCGTCTTCATGACCGCTGAGCAGGGTTCGCGGCATTTCGTGCTGACGGCGGATGAGGACCACGGCAAGACGATGAGGGAATCCTTCGCCAACGCCACAGGTCCACTGCTGATGCGCATTGCCTTTCCAAAGGCCAGGCAGTTCGGCGGCCTCGACGAAAAGGCGCTCGCGGCGGCCAATATGGCAAGGCTCGACAAACTCGCGAAGAAAGCGGGAGCGGCCCAGGCGCTCGCCGGCAGCATCGTGTGGAGCGACAAGGACCTCGGCTGGATCGCCGACTGGCGGCTGGCCGATCGTGGCAAGACCTATCGGTGGCAGGTCCGCGGCGTCAGCTTCGACGAGGCGTTCCGGGTTGCGATCAGGGGCGCGGCGCAGATCCTGTCGGGGAACGGGCAGCCATGAGGTCGGCGCTGCCCCTCATCCGCCCTTCGGGCACCTTCTCCCCGTAAACGGGGCGAAGGAAGGCTGGCACAATCGTGTCGCATTGGTCAGCGACGGAGGCGCGTGGTAAAAGCCGCGCAAAAGAGAGTTTCGGCGATGAACAAATTCACCCCCGCAAAGCCTGCCGGCGCGCGCAGCGTCGACGAGATCACCGGCAGCCGGCGGCTCAGGCGCATGCGCAAGGCCGACTGGTCGCGCCGGCTGGTGCAGGAGAACCAGCTTTCGGTGAACGACCTGATCTGGCCGATCTTCGTCATCGACGGCAAGAACACGCGCGAGCCGATCGCCGCGATGCCGGACGTCTATCGCCTGACCGTCGACCTCGCGGTGAAGGAAGCCGAGCGCGCCGCCAAGCTCGGTATCCCGGCCATCGCCACCTTCCCCAATGTCGAGCTTGCGCTGCGCGACCACACGGGATCGCATATCCTCGACCCCGACAACGTCATCAACCGCGCCACGCGCGCCATCAAGGACGCGGTGCCGGAGATCGGCATCATCACCGATGCCGCGCTCGACCCATTCACCAGCCACGGCCATGACGGCATCCTGCGCGACGGCATCATCGTCAACGACGAGACGGTCGAGCAGGTCGCCGCCGCGGCCGTCATCCAGGCGGCGGCGGGCGCCGACATCATTGCGCCTTCGGACATGATGGACGGCCGCATCGGCGCCATCCGCGACGCGCTCGACGCCAACGGCTTCCAGGACGTGGCGATCATGTCCTACGCGACGAAATTCGCCTCGGCCTTCTACGGGCCCTATCGCGAGGCGGTCGGCACCGCCGGCCTGCTCAAGGGCGACAAGAAGACCTACTACATCGACCACGCCAATTCGGACGAAGCGGTGCGCGAGGCCGAGCAGGACCTCGCCGAAGGCGCCGACATGCTGATGGTGAAGCCCGGCCTGCCCTATCTCGACATCATCCGCCGGCTGAAGGACGAGCTCCAGATGCCGACCTTCGCCTATCAGGTGTCGGGCGAATATTCGATGATCAAGGCAGCCGCCGCCAATGGCTGGATCGACGGAGAGAAGGCGATGCTGGAATCGCTGCTTTCGCTGAAGCGGGCGGGCTGCGACGGCGTGCTGACCTATTTCGCGCCGGTGGTGGCGCAGATGCTGAAGGGCTAGGCCTGCCTCGCGATTTTTGGAATTCTGACGGGATCCGTTAGAATGGATCCATGAGCAGGAATGAAGTGATCGAACGGTTGCAGAAGAACGCAGATGCCATCAGAGGCATGGGCGCGACTTCGCTTTATCTGTTTGGGTCGGCTGCGCGCGGCGACGCACGTTCTCTTCGTAGACTACGATCCGGCGCGGCGCTTTTCCCTGATCGACCTCGTCGGCATAAAACAATTTCTCGAAGAGAAAATGTCGGCCGAAATCGACATCACCACGCGGGACAGCCTTCATCCGATGTTGAAGGCTGATATCGAGCGATCGGCCGTGCGTATATTTTGATGGCCCCGCGTCGGATCAAGCCGATCCTCGCCGAGATCGTTGCGGTTCTGGATTGCATCGGTGCAAAATCCTGCGTCATGAATATCACAAGACTTCCGAGGTCATCGTCTGGGCTGTCGTGACAGACAATTTGCCTGCGCTACGCGTTGCCATTGAACGCATCCTTGATGCGGCCGACGCACAGTTGCCCAGCTAATCGCTTTTCTCGACGAGAAATTGCGACCGCATCCCTTACCCGCTTCGCCCCAATATTCCCGGGCAGCTACCGTTCCGACGACGATCCCGACGATGCCCGACGATCGCGCCGAAAAATACCGCTTGCATTTCACAATCAGTCAGGCTACTCAACAACTGCTTGCAAATTACAACTGGTTTAGGAGACAATCATGTCCAAGCTGCGTGTCAACGCTTTTACCTTGTCGCTCGACGGTTACGGCGCAGGTCCCAACCAGACCCTCGAACATCCGCTCGGCGTCGGCGGCGAAAATCTGCACAAATGGATGATCAAGACCCGCTCCTTCCACCAGATGATCGGCAAGGAGGGCGGGACGACGGATACCGATGACGAGTTTGCCGTGCGCAGTTTTGAGAATGTCGGCGCCTGGATCCTCGGCCGCAACATGTTCGCGCCGAGCCGCGGCGAATGGCCGGACGACAGCTGGAAAGGCTGGTGGGGCGCCAACCCGCCCTACCACGTGCCGACCTTTATTTTGACGCATCACAAGCGCGCGCCGATCGAGATGAAAGGCGGCACGACGTTCTACTTCGTCACCGACGGCATCCACTCAGCGCTCGAACAGGCGAAGGCAGCGGCCGGCGGCAAGGATGTGCGCGTCGGCGGCGGCGTTTCGACCGTCCGGCAGTATCTGCAAGAGAAGCTCATCGACGAAATGCATCTGGCGATCTCGCCGCTCCTGCTCGGCTCGGGCGAGCATCTGTTCGCCGGGCTCGACATGCTGAAGCTGGGGTACCAGTGCGCGGAACAGGTAGCCACGGCGGATGCCATGCATGTCGTCATCAAGCGCAAATCCTGAAGGGAAATGCCGGAACGCGGCCAAGCCGCGTTCCGGTTTTTTCGCTCAGCCCTTGGGCAGATAGGAAATCGTCCCGGCCAGATCGGTGTTGTCGATCAGCTGGAAACGGCTTTCGCTGCCAGCCTTACGCGCGGCGACGTAAGGTGCGTATTGCGGATCGCTGGTGAAGGCTTCCGCGGCTGTCGCGGTCGGAAACGACATCAGCGCGATCAGGCTGGTGTCCAGCGGCTTGCCCTCCAGCGTCTTCACATTGCCGCTGCGCGCCAGATAGCGGCCGCCGTGCTTGTGCACGAGATCGTGCACGGAAGCCGCGTAAGCCGGCACCCATTTGTCGTCCGTCACCTTGATGTCGGCAATCACGTAAACAGTCATCGTCGTAGTCTCCGGTCGTTATTCGGCCACCGGACCACCCGGTGACGTGACCGCTGCCTCCCACGACAAGGCCAGGCCGCTCCAGTCACCGATCTGTACTGGCCATGCCGGTACAGCTTCTGTACTGGCTGCGGTGATGGTTAGCGCCTATGGTTCGGCTTCAACGGCGGGAGGCCGACAGATGACGCAAGCCGGATACAAGCAGTTCTGCCCGCTCTCCATGGCGGCGGAACTCTTATGCACGCGCTGGACCATGGTGCTGCTGCGCGAGCTCGTGGCGGGTTCGACCCGTTTCAACGACCTGCGCCGCGGTGTTCCGAAGATGTCGCCAACGCTTCTGTCGCAGCGGCTGAAGGAGCTCGAGACCGCTGGCATCGTGGAAAGGGCGGAGATCGAAGCCGAAAAGGGCATTTTCGAATACCGGCTCACCGAAGCGGGCAAGGACCTGCGTCCTGTGGTCGAAGCTATGGGGTTCTGGGGCCAGAAATGGGTGGAAGCCAGACTATCGCTCAAGAATCTCGATCCGTCGCTGCTGATGTGGGACATGCGCCGCAACCTGAACCCCAGTCCCCTGCCCGACGGACGCACGGTGATACAGTTTTTGTATCACGACCTGCCGGCGTCGAAGCGGTCATGGTGGCTGATCGTCGAAAAACACGGCGATGTCGACCTTTGTTGGTACGATCCAGGATTCGAGGTCGATCTTTATGTCTCGACCGATCTCTGCACCATGACTTCGATCTGGATGGGACTGACGACGGTCCACAAGGAACGCGAGAAAGTGGCGCTGACGGGAGACCTCGACATCGCTGCGAAGATGCAGGTATGGCTCGGCCTCAGCCCGTTCGCCGTCATGCCGAAGCAAGCCGCCGCATAGCGCTCGTCAGTACTTCTCCGGCACGTAGAGGTCGCGCGGAAGCACCTGGCGTTCGTATTGCGGGTTGAAGACGCGCTCCGGCAGCGAAATTTCCTCGTGCGGCACTTCCTCATAAGGCAATTGCTGCAGGAGATGGTCGATGCAATTCAGCCGGGCGCGCTTCTTGTCGTTGCCCTCGACAATGAACCAAGGCGCTTCCTTGATATTTGTGCGGGCAAAAGTTTCTTCCTTGGCCTTGGTGTACTGCTCCCAACGCACGCGCGACTGCAGGTCCATCGGCGACAACTTCCACTGCTTCATCGGGTCGTGAATGCGCATCAGGAAGCGCATCTGCTGTTCCTCGTCGGTGATCGAGAACCAGTATTTTACCAGCGTGATACCGGAACGGACCAGCATGCGTTCGAATTCCGGCACGTCGTTGAAGAACTCCTCGACTTGGTCCCCATTGGCAAAGCCCATCACCCGCTCGACGCCGGAGCGGTTGTACCAGGAGCGGTCGAACAGCACGATCTCGCCGCCCGCGGGGAGATGCGGCACGTAGCGCTGGAAATACCATTGCGATTTCTCGCGCTCGGTCGGCGCCGGCAGCGCCACGACGCGGGCGATGCGCGGGTTGAGCCGCTGCGTGATGCGCTTGATGACGCCGCCCTTGCCGGCGGAATCGCGGCCTTCGAAGACCACCACCAGCTTCTTCTTGTGGTAGGCGACCCAGGACTGCAGCTTGATCAATTCCGACTGCAGCCTGAGCAGCTCGCGGAAATAGGTCATGCGCTCCATGGAGGGCGGATGCGACTTCTTGTAGATCTTGGCGATCTCGAGCGAGAGCGCCGGCTCGGAAAGCTCCAGCTCATAATCCTCGTCGAGCGTATCCTCGAGCTCGGCTTCCAGCCAGTCCTTCGCCCCGGAATTCGGTTTCAGTTCATTCATCGCGCAGCTCCGTCTGCCTGTCGGCCATCATCGCTTCGGAATCCGCTCCGGCTCCGGGCGGACACTCCGTAAGTCGACTGAGATACAGAGGCGCAATGACGGTTTTATTGCAGTCGCCCGGCAGCAGGCCTCGAAGAGATGTGATCGGTCCGTATCGATAGCGGGGCGACAAGCGGCGGGAATTGTCCTACAAATCCCCTCGCCTCTTCCCGGCGCTCGCCACGGCGCCTCTTCAAACAAATTGCGAGGACTGACATGGAATACCGCACGCTGGGCCGATCGGGCTTGAAAGTCTCGACATTGACGCTTGGCACCATGACCTTCGGCGGCGCCGGTGCGTTCGCAGCCGTCGGCAATTCCGACCTCGCCGAGGCCAGGCGCATCATCGACACCTGCATCGATGCCGGCATCAACCTCATCGATACCGCCAATGTCTATTCCAACGGATTGTCGGAAGAGATCATCGGCGAGGCGCTTGGCGGCAAGCGCAAGAACGACGTGCTGATCGCCTCGAAGGCGCGCATGCGCATCGGCGCCGGCCCCAATGACGAAGGCCTGTCGCGCCACCATCTGATCCGCGAATGCGAGAAGAGCCTGAAGCGGCTCAAGACCGACGTCATCGACATCTATTTCGTCCACCAGTGGGACGGGCTCACGCCGCTGGAGGAGACGATCGCGGCGCTCGACACCCTGGTCAACCAGGGCAAGATCCGTTACATCGGCTGCTCCAATTATTCGGGCTGGCAGGTGATGAAGGCTCTTGCCGTCAGCGACAGCCGCCATCAGGCCCGTTTCGTCACCCAGCAGATCCACTACACGCTGGAAGCGCGCGAGGCCGAATACGAATTGCTGCCGATCTCGGTCGACCAGGGCCTGGGCGTGCTGGTCTGGAGTCCGCTGGCGGGCGGCCTGCTCTCCGGCAAATACACAAGCGACAGCCCGACCGCGCGCCAGGTCGGCGGCTGGAAGGAGCCGCCGATCCGCGACGAGGACCGCTTGTGGCGCATCGTCGACGTGCTCAACGAGATCGGCAAGGCACGCGGCGTCTCAGGGGCGCAGGTCGCGCTTGCCTGGCTGCTTGGCCGCCCGGCCGTGAGCTCGCTGGTGATCGGCGCCCGCAACGAGGCGCAGCTCAAGGACAACCTCGCTGCGGCCAGCCTTTCGCTCACCGAGGAGGAGCGGCAGCGCCTCGACGTCGTCAGCCGGCCGCCGGTGCTTTATCCCTACTGGCACCAGCAGTTCACGGCCAGGGATCGTTTCGGGCCGGCCGATATGGTGTTCGACCGCTCTCACGCTTAATGCATGTCGCGCAAAAGTGTGCAGCGGTTTTGCGATAACGACATGCATGAACCAAAGGCCTAAAGCGCGTCGCCGGAATCCGCTTCAGCGCGACGCGCTTTAGGGCTGCGGCTGAACGTTCAGCCGGCGATGAAGCGCCAGACTTCCGCGTCGGGCTTTATCTGCTCGCTCAGCACGAAATATTTGTAAAGGACGAGCAGCGAGATCGCCTGCTCGTCCCGCTCATTGCCGAATTTGCGGCAATAGGCATTGGCGGCGGCGGTTATCCGCCCCGCCTCGGCGGGATGTTTTTCGAAATAGGCCACCTTGTCGACCAGGTCGGAAAAATCCTGCCGCAGCGGCACGTAGTGGACATTGGGCTCGACCTGGGCTTCCGCGAACCAGGTTTCGTAGGTCGGCTCCGGCATCAGGCAGAGCGAATTGGAGCTCATGATCCATTTCAGGTTCGTCGCGACATCATTGCCTTCGAGCGAGACGATGTAGCGATACTGTCGCTGCTGCTCGATGTTCAGGAACGGCTTGCGGTATCCGTCCGGCGCGTCGGCCCTGTGGGAACCCGCATCGCAAATCGGCAGGTTGGCGGCTTTTTCGACGAAGCGGGTGCGAAGCGGATTGTTGAGATGACCGCGCCAGACCACCATCGGGCGCTTGTCGGCGAAAGACAGGTTGTCGGGCGGCATGTAGAAGTGGCGGAACTTGTTCAGCTTCATCAGCACGCCGTTCGCATTGTCGTTGCCGATGGGCCGGTCCTTGACGATCCTCGGAACCTCCGGAATGCCGACGACATCGCCATATTCGAAATCGATCAGCAGGCCGGGATCGAAATAGCGGGCGAATTCCTTGAGATCGTAATAATACATGCTGGAAGCGGACGGCAGCTTGCCGACGACCACGGCGTCGGGACTTGGCGCGAACGGGTGTTCCAGCTTGTTGTAGTAGTTCAGTCGCTCGCGAACCGTCTTGCCCGAAAGCCTCGCCTGCTCAAGCCGGCTGACCAGGCGGTCGCGGAACAGGGACTGCGGTGCGCGGTCACGCGCGAAATTGCGCGCGTAGTAGAACAGCTTTGCGGCGGTTCGTGAGAGTGTGGCCATGCGTCCGCGAGTTCAGCAAGATGGTCAATGGTAGTCAGCCTTCATCCCCCTTGTCTCCTACAGCATTCTCCCGGCCATGTTGCAAGCCTGCTAATGCGAATGGCCCCGCGAGAACCTTACGCTGCGACGACGGCGAACCCTCTGGCGCGCAGGCCGCGCCGGTCGTCATGCAATGAGGCGACCAGCCGATCGCGGCTGCCTGCGATGTGAGCGGAAAGCAGCCGCGCCGCTGCCTCGGCATCGCCGCTCCTGACGGCGGCGAGGATGGCATGATGTTCGGCCCAGGCACGGCCGAGCGCCTTTTCATCGCGCACCTCCAGCCAGCGCGCCCGCGACAGCCTGGTCATCGCGTCGCGAACGGCCCTGAACAGAAACTCATTGCCGGAAAGCCTTGCCAGCTCGATGTGGAAATCCATTCCGACGCGATGCCACTCCTCGCGCGGCGTCTGGACATCGCAGGACTCAAGCATCGCCGCGATCACGTCGATCCCGCCGCGGTCTTCGAGCGCCGCCGTCAGGCGGACCGCCGCGACCTCGACCGCCTCGCGGTAGACGGCGATCTGCGCGAGCTCGGCAAGGTTGATCGGCGCCACCGTCCAGCCGCGGCCGTCGCGGCCGATCAGCCCTTCCGTTTCCAGGCGCAGCAGCGCCGCCCGCACCGGCGTGCGCGAAGCGCCGAACCGGCTCTCGATCCAACGCTCGGTCAAACGTTCGCCCGGGCCGATCTCCAGCCCGAGGATCATCTCGCGAAGCTGCCTTTCGACATTTTGCATCTGCGACATTGTCGTCCCGCTTTCCAAAGCAGCATTGACAGCGCCCGCATTGACAGCGGCGAGCGTCAGGTCCATGACGGATACCAGCCTGGTATCCCAAATCGGTATCCGTAACAACCCCAGCATTGGCACGCATGACATGACGCCCAACGAATCCGAACAGAGCGGCTTCAACATCCATTGGCGGCGCAACCTCGCCGTCTGCTTCGCCGGCTCGTTCAGCACGCTTGTCGCCATGACGCTGCTTCTTCCGTTCCTGCCGCTTTACGTCGAGCAGCTCGGCGCCGAGGGCCATGCGGCGATCGTGCAGTGGTCGGGCATCGCCTATGGCGCGACCTTCTTCGCGGCCGCGCTGGTCGCGCCCTTGTGGGGACGGCTGGGCGACCGCTACGGCCGCAAGCTGATGCTGGTGCGCGCTTCGTTCGGCATGGCGATCTGCATGTCGCTGACCGGGATGGTCGAGAGTGTATGGCAACTGGTGCTGCTTCGGCTGCTGATCGGTTTTGCCGGCGGCTATTCATCGGGTTCCACGATCCTGGTAGCGATGCAGACGCCGAAGGAGCGTTCAGGCTGGGCGCTGGGCGTGCTGGCGGCGGGCATCACGGCGGGCTCGCTGGTCGGACCGCTGCTCGGCGGTCTGCTGCCGCCGCTGATCGGCATCCGCGCGACCTTCCTGCTGTCCGGCGCCGTCATCTTCCTGGCCTTCCTGGCGACGACTTTCCTGATCAAGGAGAACCCGCCGGCGCCGAGGCCCGCCTTGATGGCGAAGCCGAAGAGCGGCTGGTCGCAGATCCCCGACAAGCGGCCGATCGTCGCCATGCTGACCACCGGCATGCTGCTCGCCTTCGCCACCATGTCGATCGAACCGATCATCACCGTCTATGTGCAACAGCTCGTCGAGGACCAGAGCAAGGTGACCATGGTCGCCGGCGTCGTCATGTCGGCGGCGGCGCTCGGCACCATCCTGTCCTCATCCTGGCTGGGAAAACTCGCCGATCGCGTCGGCCACTGGAACGTCGTGGTCGGCGCCCTTGCCGTCTCGGCCCTGCTGCTCATTCCGCAAGCCTTCGTGACCAATGGCTGGCAATTGATCGGCCTGCGCTTCCTGATGGGACTGGCGCTGGGCGGACTGTTGCCCTGCATCACCAGCGTCATCCGGCACAACATCCCCGACGGGATCGGCGGCAATGTGCTTGGCCTGGCGATCTCGGCGCAATATGTCGGCCAGGTCGCGGGACCGCTGTCCGGCGGTTTCGTCGGTGGGCATTTCGGCATGCGCTCGGTGTTTCTGGGCACATCGGTGCTGATGGCGCTGGGTGCTGCCTACAACTGGATTGTCCAGTCGCGGCGGGCACAGCATATGCTGCTTGAAGCCGGCGAATCCTGATCGGCGCATCGCCCAAGCGCAGCATGGAGCATCCAAGATGAGCCTTACGGGCCAAGCATCAGGCGGCGGGAGCCGCGTCCTCGTGCTGGCAGCCGGCCTCGCCGGCGCGGCAGGCGTGGCGCTGTCGGCGGCGGCCGCGCATCGCGGCGGCGCTTTCACCGGCACAGCAGCCAATTTCCTGCTGATGCATGCGCCGGTGTTCCTTGCCGTCGGCCTTGCCGGCGGCAACCGCTGCCTCAGGGTCGCCAGCCTCGTCCTGCTCGCGGGCCTGCTTCTGTTCTGCGGCGATCTGCTCGCCCGCGACTTTCTCGGCTCGCGGCTGTTCCCGATGTCGGCGCCCATCGGCGGCACGCTTCTGATCGCCGGCTGGGTGGCGATCGCCGTCTCGGCGCTGTGGCGCCCGCGACCCTGACTTGTCTTTGGCCCGACCTATCTTTGGCCCAAACGCCGCTTGCGCTGGGGCGCAGGCAACTCGCCGACGCGGCGCCGTTCAGGCTGCTCGGTTCCGGGCGTGATGCCCCAATAATTGCGGTTGATGTCCTGAAACAGATGGCCAATCGGATGCATGACCACTCCTCCTTTTCTTGCATTGAATCGATCCAATACACTGGCACGAAAAACGGCTGCGGCTCAGCCGCGCTTACGCTCCACGAAGAAGCGCGGCGCGCGCCGCCAAGGGCTCGAACGGCCACTGCGTTTTTGACTGGCAGTGACCGAGGCGATGCCCCAGTCGTTGCGGTAGATGTCCTCGAACAGATAGCTCACCGGATGCATGGCACCCTCCTCTGAAACCCGCTTCATCACGAAGCGGAGAAAAGTTGGATCGATTCAAATCATAGATCGTATCCACCGTGAGTCAAGCGGAATTTGAATCGATCCAATAAAAATGTTAGATGACCGGCGACAATTCAGCGGTCATGTTCTTCGCGTGACCGGATTCGGAGGAACGACATGGCATCACTCCTCGAAGGCCAGGCAAGACCGATCAGGCTGGCCGACATCGCCAAGGCCGCCGGCGTCTCGCATGGCACGGCCTCGAATGTTTTCAGCCGTCCCGAGATCGTGCGCGCCGAAGTGCGGGAACGGGTCAAGGCGGTCGCGGAGCAGATGGGCTATGCCGGCCCGGACCCGAAGGGCCGCCTGCTGCGCGCCGGCAAGGTCAACGCCATCGGCGTCGCCACCACCGAGCCCCTCTCCTACTTCTTCGACGATCCGTTCGCCCGCGTGATGATGGCCGGCATTTCCGAAGCCTGCGACGCCACCGGCGCGGGCATCGCGCTGGTTTCGGCCGCCAACCAGGAAAAGCTGGCCTGGAACATCCAGAGCGCGCTTGTCGACGGCTTTGTGCTGTTCTGCATCGAAGGCGGCTCGCGCCTTGTCGATCTGACGCGCGAGCGAAGATTGCCCTTCGTGGCGCTGGAGCTCGGCTTCCAGGACGAGACCGTGTCGGCCATCGGCGTCGACAATGTCGCCGGCGCAAGGCTCGCCGCACGCCATCTCGCCGAGCTTGGCCATCGCCGTTTCGCAGTCCTGTCGCTCGGCTTTGCCGACAATCGCACCGGTTTCGCCACGCCCGAAGCGGTGCGCAGCGCGGTCTACACCGGAACGCGCGATCGCCTTGCCGGCTATTTCGAGGAGCTTTCCCGCTTCGGCATCGATACGGCGAAAATCCCGGTCTATGAGACCGAGAACGAAGAAAAAAGCACCAGGGCCGGCCTCGAGGCGATCTTTGCCAAGGGGGAGCCGCCGACCGCCATCCTGGCGATGTCGGACCGCATGGCCCTGATCGCCATCGACTGGCTGAGGGCACGCGGCCTCAATGTTCCCGGCGATGTCTCCATCGTCGGCTTTGACGGCGTGCCGGACGGCGCGCTGGCCACGCCGCCGCTGACGACGATCGCCCAGCCGATCATCGAGATCGGCCGCCGCGCCGCGCGCATGATCCTCGACCATGACGGCGCGGTGCGGCGCGAGACGATGGGCGTCGAGTTCGTCGTCAGAGGCTCGACCGGTCCGGCACCGAAAGCCTGAGCGGGCCCAGGTAATCCCGCGCGGATAGACCGCCCGGCACTTTCCCTGCGCTGCGGTCAGTAGCCGCCCGCCCTCGCCGGCAGCGGCTGCACGCCGAACGTCGCACGCGCAGGCTCCCCGCGCACCGGCTTGGCGCGGGAGGGGCCGAGGCTCGCAAGCCATTCGAGGTAGAGCGCAAGCGCGAGCTGCATGGCGATGCCTGCAGCGATCAGCAGCGTGTCGTAGGCCGGGCCGCCCGGATTGATCAGCTTCAGCACCTGCGCCGCCATGGCAAGCAGCGTGCCGGCGATGAACACAGGCAGCGAGCGCTTGCCCAGGATCGCCAGCGGATTGTCGGGCCGGACGCGGAAGAGGCTCGAGACAGCCGGCAGCGCCACGATCAGATAGCTGACCGACAGGATGTGCAGCAGCCGCGGCAGCGACAGGAAGGTCTTGTCGAAGCCGCCGATCACCACCGGCAGGTCGAACCAGGTGATCTGCCCCCAGAGCGGGCTGTGGACCCAAATCGCGGCTCCGATCACATAGATGCCGGCGGCGCCAAGCAGCCACGGATTGACCGGTATCCGCCCGCCGCGCTTGACATGCAGCATGGCGGCAAGGCCGATGTTGAACAGGAATTGCCAGGACAGCGGGTTGAGGAACCAAAGGCCCGGCTCCGGATAGTTCGGCGGCGCGATCTGCCAGATGCCGGCGACGAGCCACAGGAGGCCGGACGCGATCAGCGCCGGCACGGGCCGATAGCTGACGAACAGCACGAAAGCAGGCGCCGCCAGAAGCAGCGCCGCATAGACCGGCAGGATGTTGTTATAGCCGAGTTGGTGGCCGAGCGTGACGATGCCGAGCAGCGCCTGCGGCGTGTTGCGCATCAAGGGTTCGATGTTGATCATCGCCAGCATTTCCGGCCGGTGCGCGAACAGCGCGGCGGCGCAAAACAGCGCGATCACCACCATCGTGATGACGATGTGGGAGATGTAGAGCACGCCAGCGCGCCGCCACATCTTCAAGGTCGCGAGCAACCGGCCGCCCGGCTTGAACTTCGTGCCATAGGCCAGCGCCACCGAGATGCCGGAAATCAGCACGAAGGCCTCCGCCGCGTCGGAAAAACCGAAATTCTTATAGGTCCAATTCTCGAAGACCGTGCCAGGCACATGGTCGACGAAAATGGTAAGCAGCGCGAGCGCACGCAGCACGTCGATACGTGTGTCACGATCGTTGATACGCGTGTCGCGCTCTCCGACACGCTTATCGCGGTCGTTAGGAATAGGGGTGGTCATCGACAAAAGGCCTCAAAGCTGGTTGTTCATAGCCAGCAAATGCGACCCCCGGGGCGCATCGCTTCGATTCCTCCCATCGGGAGTGTATCGGCGCAGAAACGGCCTGAATTGCGCCTGGTTCAATCAACTTTCGCGGAGCGCGAAAATATTCCGTTTTGAAGCCGGCAAATCAACGAATCTCTCATGGAATCAAATGGATGTGAGCGTGTTCGAATATAGCGACGAAAACAGCATCCTGCGCGAGGATCTGACATTTTCCTACCGTCTGCTGACGCCGGCAAACGCCAGCGGCGACTGCCTCTTCGTGCTGCACGGGTCAGGCGTGGACGAGATGACGATGCTGCCGCTGGCGATGCAGATCGCGCCGCGTTCGGTGATCGTCGCGGCGCGCGGCCGCATTCGGCAGGAGGACGGATTTCGCTGGTTCGAGCGAATCACGCCGACCAGTTTCGAGCAAGCCTCCATCCGTGCCGAGACGGCCGCCTATGCCCAATTCGTGACTGACGCCGCGAGCCTACATGGGCTAGACCTGCAACGCACGACCTTCCTTGGCTATTCGAACGGCGCCAATGTCGTCTCCAGCCTGATGCTGCTCCACCCCGGCATTGCCAGGCAGGCGGCGCTGTTGAGGGCGATGCCGGTGCTCGACAATCCTCCAACATCAGATCTTAGCGGCACACGGGTGCTGATCGTCGCCGGCGCCGCCGACCAGACCTACGGCCCGTTCGCCCCTGCCCTGGTGACGCTGTTCAGCGAGCGCGGCGCCGAGATCGACGCGCGCATCATCGCCTCGGGACATGAATTCGGCGACGCCGACGCCGCGATCGTGAGGCAATGGCTGGCGGGTCCTGCACCGGCGGCCTGACCGCGCCCGCCAAGCGGACCTCGGTGCCGGCGATCAGCAGGTCAAGACCGTTCTCAAAAAGCGCCTCATGACCACCCACCCGGTAACGGGCAAGCGCTTCGCTGAACAAAGGCAGGCCGCTTGCCGCCTCGTCCAGCGCCGCACCCCTGCCGGGGCCTGCCGGATAATCCGCCTGCTCCTCGAGGACGCAACCCACCGTATAGCGCCCGATCGAGATCAAAAGCTCGAGCGCCATGGCCGGGGCGAGACCGGCATCGCCCAGGAAATGCAGCAATCTTTCGATCCGCCCGACTTCGCCGGGCTCGGCCTCGGTGCCGGCGTGGACACGCGCGCCGTCGCGAAAAGCAATCAGCGCGCCACGGAAACTGCGCGCATTGTTGCGCACGAAATCCTGCCAGCTCTCGCCGGGCGCGGGCATCTGGTGGCTGTGGCCGCGTCTGAGGATTTCCTCATTCATCGCATCAAGCAAGGCGCGCTTGTTCTTGAAATGCCAGTAGAGCGCCGGCTGCTGGACCTTCAGCCGCTGCGCCAGCAAGCGCGTCGACAGTTGGTCGATACCGACCTCGTTCAAGAGGTCGAGCGCCGCATCGACAATCTGTTCCCTGTCCAGCTTCATGCCTTGCCTCCGTCTACTTATCGATGATAAGCAGTGCGCTTCCTTATCGATGATAAATTAATCGAAAGTGGCGGGCGGTGAAAAGAGCCTATCTCGTTCTGCTGATGGTCATGGCAATGGACGCCGTCGGCATCGGCCTGGTCATGCCGGTGCTGCCCGGCCTGCTGCGTTCGGTCGGCCATGTCGATGACATAGGCTGGATCTTCGGTGCCTTCCTCTCGGTTTATGCCGCCATGCAGGTGGTGTTCTCGCCCCTGCTTGGCGCGCTCTCGGACCGGTTTGGCCGCCGGCCGGTGCTGCTTCTGTCGCTGGCGGGAGCGATGGCCGACTACCTCTTCATGGCTTTCGCGCCCTCGCTGCCGCTGCTGTTTGCCGGGCGCATCATCGCCGGCATCACCGGCGCCAGCATGGCGGTCGCCTCGGCCTTGATGGCCGATATCACTGAAGAGGACCGCCGCACCCGCGGCTTCGGCCATCTGAGTGCTGCCTTCGGCGTCGGCTTCATTGCCGGCCCGGCTTTGGGCGGTGTGCTGGGCGACGTCTGGCTGCGCGCGCCGTTCCTGGCCGCCGCCATTCTCAACGGCCTGAACCTGGCGCTCGCCTTCTTCCTGCTGCCGGAACCGAAGCGCGCCGGCGGCCCGGTAGAGATGCCGTCGCTCAACCCGCTGGCGCCGCTGCGATGGGCTTTTGCTTTCCCCGCCCTGCTGCCGCTGCTCGGCGCCTTCGCAGTGCTTGGCCTCGTCGGCGAGGTCGGCGGCACGATCTGGGTGCTCTATGTCCAGGACAAATTCAGCTGGGACCTCTTCACCGTCGGCATCTCGCTGGCGCTGTTCGGCCTGTTCCATGCCGCAGCGCAAGGCTTCGTCGCCGGCCCGGTCGCCGAGCGCTGGGGCGAGAGGCGCGCTCTGCTCGTCGCGATCCTCGCCGACAGCGCGGCCTATATCTCGATCGCGCTAGCCTGGCGCGGCTGGATGGCCTTCGCGCTGCTGCCGCTCTTCTGCCTCGGCGGCATCGGCGCGCCGGCGCTGCAAGCGCTGCTCACCTCGCGTGTCGGCGCCGATCATCAGGGTCGGTTGCAAGGCGTCCTCACCAGCATGACCAGCCTCGTCTCGGTGGTCGGACCGCTCGCCATCGCAACGCTCTATTTCCGCACACGGAGTTTCTTTCCGGGCCTGGTGTGGATCGCCGGCGCAGCCCTTTATCTGCTCTGCCTGCCGCTACTCACAGCGGCCCGTTCGCCGGCGGCAACACGGATACCGGCACCTCGTCCAGGCACGCGCTGAAAGAGTAACGCACTTCACAGCATGGAGCGGCATGCCGCTCCATTGTCATATGTCTGTCACACACTGTCTATCGAGATACTGTTCACTCCGGGGGAGGTCTCAATGGCCAACGAGAACAGCATCACTCTGCTCGACGACACTTCGAAGTTGCCCGCCATTGCCGCCAGCCCGGGCGAGGTCGCCAGGATCGAAGGCGGCATCGATATTGGCGACCGCGCGGCGATTTCGGTCTTCGGCGACCGCGCCCAGCAAGCGGTCAGCGACTATGCCGACAAGATCCTGTCGCAGATCCGCAACCGCGATCTCGGCGACACCGGCACGTTGCTCACCGACATCATCATGAAGGCCAAGAACCTCGACCCTGCTTCGCTGAAGGAAGAAGGGTTCTTGAGCAATTTGTTCTCCTCGTTCAAGGCGCGACTCGAGCGCTTCAAGGAAAAATACGAGGACGTCGCCGGGCAGATCGACCGTATCGGCCTGGAGCTGGACCGTCACAAGGATACGCTGCGCCGCGATATTGCCGTGCTCGACGACCTGCATGAGCAGACCAAGGACTCCATCCTCAACCTCGACGCCTATGTGCAGGCTGGCAAGAAATTCGTCGACGAATACCGCGCCGACGAGCTGCCGAAGCTGAAAGCCGCGGCCGACGCCAAGGCAAGCGATTCCGCCGGAGCGCTGGAAGCGCAGACCTATCAGGACGCCGTGCAGGCGCTCGACCGGCTGGAAAAACGCGTCTTCTATCTGGTGCAGGCGCGCCAGCTCGGCATCCAGCAATTGCCGCAGATCCGCATTGTGCAGTCGGGCGACGAGACGCTGATCGAGAACCTGCAGGCGACCTCGGCGCTGACCGTGCCGGCCTGGAAGCAAAAGATGGTCATCCTGCTCGGGCTGACCAACCAGAAGTCGGCGCTGGAGCTGCAGAAGACAGTGACCGACGCCACCAACGAGATGATCCGCCAGACATCGAAGATGATGAAGGATCAGGCCATCTCCATCGAGGAGCAGGCGCAGCGCGGCATCGTCGACGTCGAGACGCTGGCGCAGGCCAACCGCGATCTGATCGACACGGTGCAAGGCGTGCTCAAGGTCCAGGAGCAAGGCCGGCAAAAGCGAGCCGACGCCGAAAAGCAGATGGACCAGATGACCGCAGACCTCAAGAAAGCGCTCACCGGAGCATGATGCCGAAAAGTGTGAAGCGGTTTTCGGACGACATCATGCTCAATCTCTTTGATTGGAGCCGGACGATTTCAGGTCGAGTGGACCTGAAATCATCCGGCTCCAAGGCTGACGGGGCCTCGATGCGAATGAAGCTTTCGTCCGTTCTGCCGTTGGCGGCCGCGCTGCTGCTGGCGGCCTGCAATTCGAGCAACGTCAAATTTTCGATCGTCTCCGGTTCCGAGAACACGGTGCTGGAGCCGATCGTGCAGGAGTTCTGCGCCAAGCAGGGCGCGACCTGCACCATCTCCTACCAGGGCTCGCTCGACATCGGTCTCGGACTGCAGAAGGCCAGCGGGCTCGATCAGGACGCGGTCTGGCCGGCATCGAGCGCCTGGGTCGACCTGTTCGATTCCGGCCGCAAGGTCCGCAACCTCACTTCGATCGCGCAGATGCCGGTTATCCTCGGCGTGCGCAAATCCAAGGCCGCCGAACTCGGCTGGATCGGCAAGGACGTGTTCATGAAGGACATTCTTGCCGCGGTGAAGGATGGTAAGCTCAAATTCCTGATGACTTCGGCCACGCAGTCCAATTCCGGCGCCAGCGCCTATCTGGCGATGCTCTCCAGCGCGCTCGGCGGCAAGGAAGTGATCCAGCCCGGCGACCTCGACAACCCCTCCGTGCACGATGCGGTCGGCGCCCTGTTGCAGGGCGTCGAGCGCTCTTCCGGGTCTTCAGGCTGGCTGGCCGATCTCTATGTCGATTCCGCGCGCAAGGGCACGCTCTATGACGCGATGTGGAATTACGAGGCGACGCTGAAGGAGACCAACGACAAGCTGAAGCAGATGGGCGACGAGCCGCTCTACGCGGTCTATCCGGCCGATGGCGTCGCGGTCGGCGATTCGCCGCTCGGCTTCATCGATCACGGGCGCGGCGCCGACGTTGAAAAGTTCTTCACCGACCTGCTCGCCTATCTGCAGTCGGACACGGTGCGCAAGCGCATCGCCGACACCGGCCGGCGACTGCCGCTCGGCGGCGCCGCGGTCCAGGCGACGGCCGAGCCCGACTGGAATTTCGATCCGGGCAAGCTGGTGACGTCGATCCGCATGCCGGAGCCCGCGGTGATCCGCAAGGCGCTTGACCTCTACCAGCAGGCGCTGCGCAAACCGTCATTGACGGCGCTCTGCTTCGACTTCTCGGGTTCGATGGAGAACGAGGGCGAAACGCAGTTGCAGCAGGCCGCGCAGTTCCTGTTCACGCCGGAAAAGTCGAGCGAGGTGCTGGCGCAATGGACGCCGTCCGACCACATCTTCGTGCTGCCTTTCGACGGCAAAGTGCGCGACATTTTCGACGCAACCGGCGATCCGGCGGGCCAGAACCAGCTGCTTGGCCACGTGGCGCAGCAGCGCGCCGGCGGCGGTACCGACATGTATGCCTGCGCCTCGCAGGCGCTGCAGAAGATCCTGGCGACGCCCGACCTGCCGAAATACCTGCCGGCCATCGTCATCATGACGGACGGCCGCACCGACGGCAGCGCCGAGCCGTTCTTGGCGGAATGGCGCCAGGCGTCGCTGCGGGTGCCGGTGTTCGGGATCACCTTCGGCGATGCCGACAAGAGCCAGCTCGACAGTCTCGCCAAGGCGACCTCTGCGCGCGTCTTCGACGGCGGCGGCGACCTTGCGGGTGCCTTCCGCGCGGCGCGCGGCTACAACTAAGGCCAACCATGCGCGGCTTGTTCGGCAATGACTGGAACTGGATCGCGGCGGGGCTGGTGTCGGCCGCGCTGCTGATTGGTCTCGGCACGCTCACCCACTTCCCCTTCCTGGTCTCGGCGGTGATCTCGGTTCTGGTCTTTGCCGGATTGATCTTCGTGCTGGCGCCGCGCCAGCTTTTCGAAGGGCTAGACCTGCGCTCGATCGGCGGCGGCCAGGTGGCGTTCGCGCGCGAATTGCTGGCGCAGGCGCAGCCCGCCGCGGACCGGCTGGCGGCGGCAGCGGGCTCGATCGCCGACCAGGATATGAAGGCCAAGGTGAAAAACCTGTCCGACATCGCCGCCGACGTCATCTCCAAGGTCGAGGCCAAACCGGCAAGCGCTGCTTCCGTCCGGCGCTTCCTGACCTATTACGTGCCGCAGGCGGCGGAAGTCGCGGAAGGCTATGCCACGCTTGCCGATCGACGCGCGCCAAGCCAACAGCGGCTTGCCACCGTCGGCGCGGTGATCGCCAAGCTGCAGGACGCCTTCGTCCACTATGCCGACAGCCAGGCGGACTCCGAACTTGGCACGCTCGACGTTGACCTTCGGCTCATCCAGGAGTCGCTGAAAGAGGATATCGGTCGCTGATGGCCCTTTCTCGCCGCGCATTCGGACTGGGACTGCTTGCCGCCGCCGCGGCCGGAACGGGCGGCTATCTGACGCTCAAGGACCGGCCGGAGTTCCGCGGTTATCTCGGCAACCGCGCGCATCTGTTCGGCTTCATCGGCGGCGAGAAGCAGGCTTTCCTGGCCGACCCCGACGTGGTCGGCGCGCTGGGCGGCTACGGACTGGAGCTCGATGCGCGTGTCGCCGGTTCGGTCGAGATGGTGCGCGAGCCGGCGCTCCTGACGCAGAAGCCGCAATTCCTGTGGCCGTCCTCGTCGATCATGGTCGATCTCGCGCGCAAGAGCGGCGTCTCGATCCGCAACGACCAGGTCGTGCTCAATTCGCCGATCGTCGTCTACACCTGGGGACCGGTGGTCGAGGGGCTGAAGAAGGGCGGCCTGGTAACCGTCGCCGCCAAGGGCGGCTACAACCAGCTCGACCTCAAGGCGCTGCTCGATGCCATCCTGGCCGGCAAGAACTGGTCGGATCTGGGCATTTCCGAGCTCTACGGCCGCGCCCGCATCGTCTCCACCGATCCCAACCGCTCCAATTCCGGCTTCATGTTCGCAGGGCTGGTGCTCAGCCTGCTGAGCGGCGACGTGGCGACGCAGGAACTGCTTGCCCGGCATGGCGAGGAGGCGAAGTCGATCTTCCGCGGCATGGGGCTGAAATCGTCCTCGTCGGGCAAGCTGTTCGACCAGTATATCGCCGGCGGCCTCGGCGCCGAGCCGATGGTGGTAGGCTACGAGAACCAGCTGGTGGAATGGGCGCTCGCCGACCCGGCGCGCTGGCAGCGCGTGCAGGCCGGCGCCGGCGCCAAGCCGGAGATCCTCTATCCGCGCCCCACCGTCTATTCGGCGCATCCGCTGATCGTCATCGATCCGGCGGTCGATCCGCTGCTCGAAGCGCTGAGCAGCCCGAAGCTGCAGCAACTTGCCTGGTCGAAGCACGGGTTCCGCGGGCCGCTCGGCACCGTGGCGGGCGATGCAGACGCCATCGCCGGCGTGCGGCCGGCCGAGATCGAGGCGGTGCTGCCGATGCCTTCGGCCGACGTGATGCTTTCGCTGCTGTCGCAGATGGAAGTCTAGGCTCACCCAGAACTTCCTCCTGCGTCTTGGTGTTTGCATGCGCGTTAATCAACTATGGTGCCCGGGCGAGTGTCTACAGGGTCTACATCTGTGAGCTTTTCAGAGTTTCAGCCACGCCATGTGCTTTGCCTCTTGGGACGAAAGGGGCGATTTCTCGAATTGTGCCGCTTGATCCAGTCGGCAATCGACAACTTCGCCCCCGGTTTTGAAATTGACACGGAGTTTTCGCAGGAGGCGGCGGATGATCGCATGGCGCGGTCGTTTGATTTGTGTTGGGACCGTGTGCACAAAGGTGCCTGGACTGAGGAGGATGAAGAGGCGGTTCTCGAACATGGGTGTGTGATTTATGTGCTTGGTCCCCACATGGATGCGGAAGGTGCCGTTGAAACGTCCGCGACCGCTCTTCGTCTAATCGTCTACGCACTGAACAATGGCGCTATCGCTGCAAAGGGCGAGAGTGCTGGCGTTGCGCACGGCGCCGCCCGGTGGAAGCAGCTTGGCCAAAATGTGGAACACGCCAAGGAAGACGCCACCTTAGCTCGTCTATGCCGCCTTGCTTTCAGCAGGCGGCCACTAAGTGACGGAGAATTCCTCTGCAGCGTCGGTTTCCATCTCATCGGACTGCCGGAGGTTTTCGTGCCAAGGAGCCGCACGGACGATGAACTGATGCTCAGCTATATAATCGACAGCGTTGCCGACGAGATGTTCGCGGAAGGAGTCGAGGAGATTTTGGCCCGTTACGGTGCGGTGTTGCTACCAGTCGACGATTATGACGAAGACGACTTCAAGTATAATCCTTACGGTGCCATTTATTTGAGGTCCGACAACAGATTGGTTCCTCAATCAATTAACTCGTGATTCGACCTGCCAACAGACGGCAGCCTCGACATATGGCGACTTGAGCGACAGGAATGGTTCTTAGCCCTGCCCCATCCTGTTCCAAGCGTCCAGCCCGGCGATCTTGTAGGCCTCTGCCAGCGTCGGGTAGTTGAAGGTGTTGTTGACGAAGAAGTCGACCGTGCCACCGAGGTTGATCACCGCCTGGCCGATATGGATGAGCTCGGTGGCGCCCTCGCCGACGATATGGGCGCCGAGCAGGCGGCGCGTCTCGACCGAGAACAGCAGCTTCAGGAAGCCGCTCGAGACGCCCATGATGTGGCCGCGCGAGGTCTCGCGGAAACGCGCCAGGCCGACCTCATAGGCGGCGCCGCTGTCGCGCACCTGTTCTTCCGACAGGCCGACCGTGGAAATTTCCGGCACGGCGTAGATGCCATAGGGAAAGCTCTCCGGCGGCGGCGGCAGGTGGACCCCGAAGGCGTGGCAGGCCGCCACCCGGCCCTGCTCCATCGAGGTCGAGGCCAGGCTCGGGAAGCCGATGACGTCGCCGGACGCGTAGATGTTCGGCACGCTGGTCTGGAAGGTGTGCGGATCGACCTTGATGCGCCCTCGGGCGTCGGCCTCGATGCCGACCGTATCGAGGCCGAGGCTGGCGACATTGCCGGTGCGGCCGGCGGCGTAGAGCACCATCTCGGAGCGGATGGTGCGGCCGTCGGCCAGCGTCACTTCGGCATGGTCGGGTTTCGAGGCGATCTCCTTCACCGTGCTGCCCAGCCGGATGGTCATGCCGCGGTCGCGCATCTGGTGGATGAAGTCGTCGACGATCTCGCGATCGATGAAGTCGAGGATGGTGTTGCGCGGCTCGACCAGCGTCACCGGCACGTCGAGGGCGGAAAAGATGGTGGCGTATTCGACGCCGATGACGCCGGCGCCGATCACCGTCAGCGTGCGCGGCAGATGATGGAGCTCCAGCATCTCGTCGCTGTCGAAGACGCGCTTCTTGTCGAAGGGCACGTCGGCCGGGCGGTGCGGCCTGGTGCCGACGGCGATTAGCGCGTTGGCGAAGCCAACCTCGCTGTAGTCGCCATTGTCGGCGGTCAGGCTGACCTTGTTCGGCGTGAGGAATTTTACCGCGGCGCGCGCGCTCCTCACCGTGTTGCGCATGAACTGGTGCTGCAGCACCTCGACCTCATGGTCGAGCGTCTTGTGCAGCCGGTCGACCAGATCCGAGATCGAAATGTCCTGCTTGACCCGGTAGCCGCGTCCGTAGAAACCGCGTTCGCGCCAGCCCGAGAGGTTGAGCACCGTCTCGCGCAGCGTCTTCGACGGGATGGTGCCGGTATGCACCGAGACGCCGCCCAGGCGCCGGCCCCTGTCGACCACCAGCACCGACTTGCCGAGCTTAGCCGATTGCACCGCGGCGCGGCGCCCCGAAGGGCCGCTGCCGATGACCAGCATGTCGTAGTCCATGTCCCGTCCCCTTTGTGCGCCGCAGCAAGCTAGACCGGGAAGAATGTCATGTTCAACTGCCCAGGTCGTGAAGTTGAGCCTCGCAGCGGGTGAATCGCGCGATACAACCAAAAGCACGCAAAACCTTAAAGATGTCGCTCGGCCGCTCCTTCGCCATCCTGCCCGCCAATCGCGGCGTCGTCACCAGCGGCGCCTACCGGTACGTCCGGCATCCGATCTATGCCGGCTACCTGGCGGGACACATCCTGTTCCTGCTGTCGAGCTTCTCGATCTACAACTTCATCGTCTATGCGATCATCACCTTGTTCCAGGTCCATCGCATCCTGCGCGAGGAACGCATCCTGGCGCTCACCGACGAATATCGCGACTATCTCGAGCGGGTCCGCTACAGGCTCTGCCCCGGCATCTTCTGATATCGCGCTGGTCCGCCGACGGGCACTTTCCTTGAATTCCGGGCCACCCTCACCATTTGAGATGGCGGCAGGCATCTTCATGCGGATGCCGCACTCGAGGAACGGATATGAACGCACGCGTATTGGACGGCGAGATCATCACGACCAGGTTCGAGGACACTCGCGCCTATCGCGGGGTGCGGACAAGGCGCATCTTCGCCTTCCTGCTTGACTATTTCTTCGTCGCGCTGCTGACCATTCCTTTCGCCATCCTGGTCGCCATTCTCGGGCTTTTGACCTTCGGCCTCGGCTGGGCGCTGTTTTCGGTGCTGGTGCCGATGGTCGCCATTCTCTACATCTGGAACA
Organism: Mesorhizobium sp. B2-4-3; assembly: GCF_006442815.1. Lineage (GTDB taxonomy): Bacteria > Pseudomonadota > Alphaproteobacteria > Rhizobiales > Rhizobiaceae > Mesorhizobium. The sequence continues at coordinate 17,358 of NZ_VFVL01000021.1, read as the reverse complement.
CACTGGGCAGCCGCGACCAGGCGACGACAGGCATGAAGATCATGGGCATCCGCCTGGAGAAGCTCGACGGCAGCCGCATCGACGGCATGACGGCCGTGGTTCACTCGGTGCTGTTCTGGGCCGGCAACGTCATCCTGACGCCGCTGGTGCTCCTGGTCACTCTGTTCTCCGACCGCAAGCGCACGCTGCACGACCTTTTGCTCGGCACGGTGGTCACCCGCACCGATATCTGACGGCGTTCCATGGCCGTGTCGATCAGACCGCCGCGCCGCCTCTGCTTAAATATGAACAGGTCGAGGCCATCTCGGCCGCACAATCCTGTTGAATTTTTCGCCGACCGGGCCAAAGGTAGGGCGATTCGCAGGAGCGTTTCCAAGATTAGATGACGCAGCATCCGACCCAGTCGCCGCAGTTCTTCCTGACCGCGCCGTCGCCGTGCCCTTATCTGGAGGGACAGTTCGAGCGCAAGGTGTTCACGCACCTTGTCGGCGACAAGGCGCCGGAGATGAACGACCTCTTGACGCAAGGCGGCTTCCGGCGCTCGCAGAACATCGCCTACCGTCCGGCGTGCGAGTCGTGCCGTGCCTGTGTGTCGGTTCGCATCCTGGCACAGGAATTCAGCCCCAGCCGCAACATGCGCCGCGTCGTCCAGCACAATGCCGACCTCGTCGGCGCCATGCATGACGCGCAGCCTTCGACCGAGCAATACTCGCTCTTCCGCGGCTATCTCGACGCCCGCCATCGCCGTGGCGGCATGTCGGACATGACCGTGCTCGACTATGCGATGATGGTGGAAGACACGCATGTCGACACCAAGATCATCGAATACCGGCGTCGCGGCCCGGACACTTTCATCACCGGCAAAGGCCAGGGCGAACTGATAGCCGTCGCGCTCACCGACAAGATGGCCGATGGCCTGTCGATGGTCTATTCCTACTTCAATCCCGACTTCGAGGACCGCTCGCTCGGCACCTTCATGATCCTCGATCACATCGCCCGCGCCAAGGCGATGGGACTGCCCCACGTCTATCTCGGCTACTGGGTCAACGGCTCGCGCAAGATGAATTATAAGATGCGCTTCATGCCGCAGGAGCATCTCGGCCCGAAAGGTTGGGAACGCTACGACCACGAAGCGGTCAGTCGCTAAAACAGTTTTCCCGAACCCGCCCTTATAGTGTTTCAAGGGAGAAGACGCCGGTCTTGCGCGCCCTCGCGCGCGTGGTGTGCAATCGCGCCGGCCCTTGCTCTCGCTTTATTTCGAGAACGATCACATGTCTTCCCACACCGATCACCAGAAAGGCCTCCTCGTCACCGCCATCGGCGGGCTGGTGCTGAGCATAGATATTCCGCTGATCCGGCTCGCAGATGGCGAAGCTTGGACCATCCTTTTGCTGCGCACCAGCTGCACCTTGGCGGCGGCGCTGATCATGTGGGCCGTCTGGCGCTTGTACAGCAAGAATGCGCCGCAGCTCATACCCGGCTGGTCGGGGCTGGTCGTGGCCGTGATTTATGGGCTCGGCGCGATCGCCTTCATGACAGCCGTCTATCATACATCGACAGCCGATCTGGTCTTCATCCTGGCCTTCAACACCGTCTTCGCGGCGCTGCTGTCGTGGCTGTTCCTGAAGGAGCGGCCGCGACCGCTGACCCTCGCCGCGATGGCGCTGATGATCGGCGGCGTCGCCATCATCGTCGGCGATTCCGTCGGCACGGGATATTTGTTCGGCGACCTGATGGCATTGTGTTCGGCCTTCCTGATTGCCTGCGCCATCACCATCTCGCGCGCCAGCGGCAAGGACATGGGCTTTACCGCGCTGATCGGCGTGATCCTGCCTCTTGGGGTGGCGGCGTTCATGGTCTCCAGGACCGGCTTTCAAGTCGAAGCGCCGTGGTGGATCATCCTGAACGGCGGCGTCGTCATGCCGATCGCATTCTTCTGCCTCGCCAACGGACCGAAATACATCTCGGGCGCGGAAGTCGCGATGTTCTATCTCTTGGAAACGGTCCTCGCGCCGGTCTGGGTGTGGATGATCTTCGCCGAGACACCGTCACGCAACAGCCTGATCGGCGGCGGCATCATGATCGTAACGCTGGTCGCGCATTCGCTCTGGCAATTGCATGAGGGCCGCAAGCGCCGTGCGGACCTCGCGGTGCATCACCCAGCCTGAATCTTCCTTGGCTCGGCGGCCGCCTCGATCCGGGGCGGCGCGCCAGCCTCGTCGGCGACAGGCGGAAGCTCGTCCATGATCTCGACCTCGCGCAGCCATTCGCGCCAGATGGCGACGAGCAGCGCCATCAACACCGGGCCGATGAACAGTCCGAGGAAGCCCATCGTCTTGACGCCGCCGATCAGGCCGAAAAAGGTCGGCAGGAAAGGCAGCTTGATCGGGCCGCCGACGAGCTTGGGCCGCAAGGTCTTGTCGACGATGAAGAGCTCGACCGCGCCCCAGATGAACAGGGCCGCGCCGGCGAAAAGCTTGCCGCTGGCGGCGAGGTAGATCGACACCAGGGTGAAGGAGAGCGGCGCACCGCCCGGGATCAGCGCCATGATGCCGGTGAGCGCGCCGAGCGTCACCGGCGACGGCACGCCGGCGAGCCAATAGGCGATGCCGAGCACTAGGCCCTCGCCGATGGCGATGATGGTCATGCCGGTGACCGTCGAGGAAATGGTTGCCGGCACGACGCGCGAGATACGCTCCCAGCGCGTCGGCAGGATGCGTTCGCCGAGGCGATCGACCTGGGCCGCGAAAGCCTCGCCATCGCGATAGGCGAAGAACAGCGCGATCATCATGAACAGGAGCGTCAGCATCAGGCTGAAGGCGCTGCCGCCGGCGGCCAAGGCGCCGCGATAGATGCTGCCTATATTGGAGCCGCTGATCAGCTGGATCAACTCGCCGATACCGCCGGGATGGCCGAGATAGGCCGTCCACTGCTCGTTCAGCCATTCGCCGACCACCGGCATGGTGGCGATCCAACCCGGTGTCACCGCGCCGTGCCGATTGGTCTCGATCGCCCAGGTCACCCACTCGCGCAGCTCGTTGATGGCATAGGTGCCGGCAAGCGCGATCGGCACCACCAGGAAGGTGAGGATGAAAAGGATCGCCAAGGTCGCGCCGACAGTGCGGTTGCCGCCGACAGCGGCGAGCAGCCGACGGTAGAGCGGCCAGCTGGCGAAGGCGATGACGAGCGCGGCCAGCACCGGGAACAGGAAACCGTGGAAGAAATAGACGCCGGCGGCGGCGATCAGCACCAGGAGCCAACGCGCCGCCGACAGCGGCGGGATGACGGCAGCCCTCAACGGCGTCGACAGGCCGAACAGGCGCTGTCCCGGCTTCTGGATCTCAGCCCGCTTCAAGCGTGCGTTTCTCCCCTGCCCTGTGGTTCCAATGGATGCTTATGCACCATCATAGTGCAGCAATCGTGACGATAGTCCAAATAGCGACTTTTCCTTCTCCCCTTGTGGGAGAAGGTGGACGAGCGAAGCTCGGCCGGATGAGGGGTGTTCCAGGGAACGCAGACGTGTCACTCCACTGGAGCACCCCTCATCCGTCTCGGCGCTGCGCGCCGAGCCACCTTCTCCCACAAGGGGAGAAGGAAAAGGCCGCGCTACCCGAACTTACCTGTCCTGGGGAAACCCTTCGGCACCATGCGGCCGGCGGCGGCTCGGGCTCCGACCCACTCGGCGAGCTCCTCGCGCGACTTGATGAAAGTGCGATCGGCCGAATCCTGCCAGGTGAGCCCCGTCGCCAGGGTGAAGGTCTTCAGGTCCAGAACGCCGCCGTCCTTGTATTTCTGCAGGCGCACACCCTTGCCGCGCGCCATTTCCGGGATTTCGACCAGCGGGAAGACCAGCATCTTGCGGTTCTCGCCGACGATGGCGAGATGGTCGCCCGACACCGGAATGCAGCGCTTGGCCTCGTCCGGCGCCTTGACGTTCATCACCTGCTTGCCCTTGCGGGTGTTGGCGACGACCTCTTCCTCCGAAACGACGAAACCGTTGGCGTCGTAGGAGACGAGCAGCAGCTTGCGTTTGGGATCATGGACAAAGGCGGTGACGATGTCCTGATCGTTCTCCATGTCGACGATGATGCGGATCGGCTCGCCATGGCCGCGCCCGCCCGGCAGACGGTCGGCGCCGATGGTGTAGAACTTGCCGCCGGTGGTGAAGACCAGGATCTTGTCCGTGGTCTGGGCATGGAAGGCGAGCTTCAGGCTGTCGCCTTCCTTGAAGGTGAGCTGCGAATGGTCAGTCAGGTGGCCCTTCATGGCGCGCAGCCAGCCCTTTTCCGACACAACGACGGTGACCGGCTCGCGCTCGATCATGGCGTGCGCGATGTCGGTCAGGTCATGCTCGGGCGCATCGGCGAACTGGGTGCGGCGCTTGCCGAGCTCGGTCTGCGGGCCGAACGTGTCGCGGACCTTGGCGACTTCCCACTTGATCGTCGACCATTGCTTGGCGTCGGAAGCCAGCAGGGCCTCGATCTGCTTCTTCTCGGCGGTGAGACGGTCGAATTCCTTGCGGATCTCGATCTCTTCGAGCTTGCGCAAAGCGCGCAGGCGCATGTTGAGGATCGCTTCGGCCTGGTTGTCGGTGAGCGACCAGCGGGCCATCATCACCTGCTTGGGCTCATCCTCCTCGCGGATGATCCTGATGACCTCGTCGATGTTGAGATAGGCGATCAGGTAGCCGGCGAGGATTTCCAGCCGCTTCTCGATCTCGCCGAGCCGGTATTTCGAGCGGCGGATCAAAACCTCGCGGCGGTGGTCGAGCCACTCCTTCAGCACGCCCTTCAGCGACAGGACGTTCGGCACCTTGCCGCGCGACAGCACGTTCATGTTGAGCGGGAAGCGGCTTTCGAGCTCGGTGAGCTTGAACAGCGATTCCATCAGGATGCCGGGATCGACAGTGCGGCTCTTCGGCACCAGGACGACGCGGATGTCTTCCGCACTCTCGTCGCGGATGTCCTCGAGCAGCGGCAGCTTGCGTGCCATCAAAAGCTCGGCGATCTTCTCGATCAGCCTGGCCTTCTGCACGCCGTAAGGGATTTCGGTGACGACGATGCTCCAGGTGCCCCTGCCCTGGTCTTCCTGCCCCCATTTCGAGCGCACGCGAAAACCGCCGCGGCCCGTTTCATAGGCTTCGAGGATCGAGGCGCGGCTGTCGACGATGATGCCGCCGGTCGGGAAATCCGGACCCTGGACGAAATCCATCAGTTTCGCCACCGGCGCGTCCGGATGCTCGATCAGGTGAAGTGCTGCGTCGCAAAGCTCAGCGGCGTTGTGCGGTGGGATCGAGGTGGCCATGCCGACGGCAATGCCCGACGAGCCGTTGGCAAGCAGGTTCGGGAAGGCGCCCGGCAGGACGGACGGCTCCTCGTCCTCTTCATTGTAGGTCGGCCGGAAATCGACCGCGTCCTCGGTGATGCCGGCAAGCAGCTCGCTCGCCACCTCTGTCATGCGCGCTTCGGTGTAGCGCATGGCGGCGGCGTTATCGCCATCGATGTTGCCGAAATTGCCCTGCCCGTCGACCAGCGGGTATCGCATCGAGAAATCCTGCGCCAGCCGCACCAGGGCGTCGTAGATCGACTGGTCGCCATGCGGATGGAACTTGCCCATCACGTCGCCGACGATGCGGGCGCATTTGGCAAAGCCCTGATCGGGGTTGAGCCGGAGCAGCCGCATGGCGTGCATGATGCGGCGATGGACCGGCTTCAGTCCGTCGCGCACATCCGGCAGCGCCCGGTGCATGATGGTCGACAGCGCGTAAGCGAGATAGCGCCGCTCGAGCGCTTCCTTCAGATCGACCGGTTCGATTTTGTCGCCGCCGCCATTGTCATCAGGCGGCAAAAGCCTTTTTCCCATGGATTTGGACTAGCCGAGCGGGTGATTCGCGGCAAGCGCCGCGTGAACGTCGGCGCATTCGCCGCGGCTATAGACACGCCGCCGGCGGTGTGAAGGATTTCACGGAAGCGGCGCCGCGGCGGCTGCAATTTGCCGCCGATCTGCAACAGGCCGCGGCGGCATCATGACGCCGGCCAACATCAATCCGTTACATGCGGCCTCTATCTGGCATGCAACACGCAGGCGGAAGGGGCCGCGGCCTTCATGACAAATTCACCGCATCGAGCAATGGCTGCCGACCGGCGTTTGCCTTTCATCGCCATTTTCGACAAATGTGCCGGGAAATGCCTTTTTCCCGTCCCGTTCGTCACGGAATGGTGATGGAGCAGATTTCAAAACAATTTCACCATAGCCAATCAGGACAGGGAACTCGCCATGACAATCCAACGCTCAACGCTCAAGAAATTGGCCTTTTCGACCTTTCTGCTGACGCTGCCGCTCAATTCGGCCTTCGCCGCCGATCCGGCGGTGGCCGAGCGTATCAAGGCAACCCTTGCCGCCCAGGGCGTCGAGATTTCCTGGACAGGCGTCTCCGGCGACGATTCGAACGCCGTGCTGCAGGGCGTTTCCATCAAGCCGGCGGCCGAGAAGGAAGCGCTGCCGATCGGCGACGTGAAGCTGGAAGGGGTCAGCGAAGCCAATGGCGGCTATGAGATCGCCACCCTCTCGACCTCGCCTTTCGAGCACAGCAAGGATGGCGTGACGCTCAACCTCAGCCCGGTGGTCATCCACGACATGAAGGTCCCGGCCGAAGGCGGCACCGATCCGCTCGGCTCGCTGATGATGTACAAGTCGGCCGAGCTCTCCAACATGACGGTCAAGGTCGGCGACAAGACGGCGTTCGCGATGGACGGGCTTGCGGTCCAGATCACCCCGCCGGCCGACGGCAAGGCGATGGACTTCACCGCCAATACCGAAAAATTCACCGCCGACCTGTCGCTGGTCGACGATCCGAAGTCGAAGGAAGCCATCGAGGCGCTGGGTTACCAGAACATCTCGGGCAACATTGCGATGGCCGGCACCTGGCAGCCGAGCGACGGCAAGATGGAGCTGTCGAAATATGACGTCTCGGTCGAGAATGCCGGCACGCTCGGCATGACCTTCAACCTCGGCGGCTACACGGTCGACTTCATCAAGTCGATGCAGGCCATGCAGAAGCAGCTCGCCTCGCAGCCGGAAGGTGCCGACAAATCGGCGCAGGGCATGGCTATGCTCGGCCTGATGCAGCAGCTTTCCTTCAACGGCGCCTCGGTGCGCTTCGAGGACGATTCATTGACCGGCAAGGTGCTCGACTATGTCGGCAAACAGCAGGGCATGTCAGGTAAGGACATCGCCAACCAGGCCAAGGCGATCGTGCCGTTCGGCATGGCGCAGCTCAACAATCCCGAGCTGACGGCCGAGGTGTCGGCCGCCGTCAACACCTTCCTCGACGACCCGAAGAGCCTGGAAATCTCGGCCGAGCCGCCGTCGTCGGTGCCGTTCGCGCTGATCATGGCCGGCGCCATGTCCAACCCGCTCGACCTGCCGAAGACGCTTGGCGTCAAGGTCAAGGCGAACCAGGACTGATCGGACAGTCAGTTCCAAAGAAAAGCCCGGCAGCGATGCCGGGCTCTTCTTGTTGAAGGCGATTCTTGTAGCGAAAAGAATATCTTGGCTACGGCTTTTAGCCTTCCTTCTTCGCCACAGCGACGCGCAGCGACAGCTCGCGCAGCTGCTGCGGGGTGGCTTCCGAAGGCGCGTTCATCAGCAGGTCATAGGCCTGCTGATTCATCGGGAACATGGTGATCTCGCGCAGGTTCTTGGCGCCGACCAAAAGCATGACGACGCGGTCGATGCCGAATGCCGCTCCGCCATGCGGCGGCGCGCCATACTGGAAGGCACGGTAGAGGCCGCCAAAGCGATCCTCGACCGTCTGGCGATCCAGACCGACCATCTCGAAGGCCTTGACCATGGTTTCCGGCAGATGGTTGCGGATGCCGCCGGATGCGATCTCGAAGCCGTTGCAGACCGCGTCGTACTGGAAGGCCTTGATGCCGAGCGGCTCCTGGTTGGTCAGGGCGTCAATGCCGCCCTGCGGCATCGAGAACGGATTGTGGGCGAAGTCGATTTTCTTCTCGTCCTCGTTCCATTCGAAGAACGGGAAGTCGACGATCCAGCAGAGCTCGAAGCGGTCGCGGTCGACGAGGTTCAATTCTTCGCCGGCTCGGGTGCGCGCCGCACCGGCAAAGGAGACGAACTTCTTCGGGTCGCCAGCGACGAAGAAGGCGGCGTCTCCGTCGGCAAGGCCGAGCTGGAGGCGGATCGCCTCGGTGCGCTCCTCGCCGATGTTCTTGGCGAGCGGACCGGCGCCTTCGAGTTTTTCGCCTTCCTTGCGCCAGAAGATGTAACCGAGGCCAGGCTGCCCCTCGCCCTGCGCCCAGGAATTCATGCGGTCGCAGAAGGCGCGGCTGCCGCCGGTCTTGGCCGGGATGGCCCATACCTCGGCCTTCGCGTCATTGGCCAGGATGTTGGCGAAGACCTTGAAGCCGGAATCGCGGAAATGATCGGAAACCGCCTGCATCACGATCGGGTTGCGCAGGTCCGGCTTGTCGGTGCCGTATTTGCGCATGGCAACATCATAGGGGATGCGCGGCCATTCCTTGGTGACGGGCTTGCCATTGGCGAAAGCCTCGAAGACGGACGTCATCACCGGCGCCAGGGTGGAGAGCACATCGTCCTGCTCGACGAAGCTCATCTCGAGATCGAGCTGGTAGAATTCGCCCGGAAGGCGGTCGGCGCGCGGATCCTCGTCGCGGAAGCAGGGCGCGATCTGGAAATAGCGGTCGAAGCCGGAGACCATGATCAGCTGCTTATACTGCTGCGGCGCCTGCGGCAGCGCGTAGAAGGTGCCGGGATGGATGCGCGACGGCACCAGGAAGTCGCGCGCGCCTTCCGGCGACGAGGCGGTGAGGATCGGCGTCGAAAACTCGGTGAAACCGACCTCCCCCATGCGCTTGCGCATCTCGGCGATGATCTTGGTGCGCGCGATGATGTTCTTGTGCAATGTCTCGCGGCGCAGATCGAGGAAGCGGTATTTCAGGCGGATGTCTTCAGGGTAATCCGGCTCGCCGAACACCGGCAGCGGCAGCTCCTTGGCCGCCGAAAGCACTTCGATCTCGCGCGCGAAAATCTCGATCTCGCCGGTCGGCAGGTTCGGATTGGCGGTTTCCGGCAGCCGCGCCTTGACCTCGCCGTCGACGCGGATCACCCATTCGCCGCGCAAGGTCTCGGCTACCTTGAAGGCCGGCGAATCCGGATCGGCGACGATCTGGGTCAGGCCGTAATGGTCGCGCAGGTCGATGAAGAGCAGGCCGCCATGGTCGCGCACGCGATGCACCCAGCCCGACAGGCGGACGGAATTGCCGACGTCGCTCTTTCTCAACTGGGCACAGGTGTGGCTGCGGTAACGATGCGTGGTCATGGGTAAAGTCCGGAAATTGCGGGCATCGGCCCGGCTCGAAAATTGGCGCGAAAAGCGCATGAGAGGCCGGCTTTGTCAAGGCAAGCGGTCACACAGGCGCGCTGCCGCGGCCACTCAAGCAAAGTGGACCTGGGCACCCTGGCTTTGGAAAGCGGCGAGCGTGACGGGAGGAGCGGTCTTTTCCACCACGAGATGGCGGATCGCATCCGCCCCCGCCACGCGATAGGGTGCGGCGGTGGCAAGCTTGTCGTTGGTGACGGCAATGACGATACCGGCGCTGTTTTTCGCCATGGCGCGTTTCACCTCCGCTTCGGCCGAATCGAAGGCGGTGACGCCGCGCGCGGCATCCAGCCCGCAGGAGCCCAGAAAGAACAGATCGGCGCCGAGCTGCGCCACGGCGGCGAGCGTATCGGACCCAACGCAGGTGCCGAGATCGGGCACATAGCGGCCGCCGAGCACGATCAGCTCGACCAGGGGAAGGTCCGTGAGCGCCGAGGCGACGCCCAGCGAATTGGTGGCGACGGTCAGTTGGATGTCGCGCGGGAGCGCCCTGGCGATTGCCTCATTGGTCGTGCCGCCGTCGATGAACAGCGACTGCCCCGCGCTCAGCAGCCCAACCGCTGCCCTGGCGAGCCGCGTCTTCTCCTCCACCGCATGACGGCTGCGCTGGCTGAGCGTCGCGGCAGCAAAGGGCGCCGAGGTGACCGCGCCGCCATAGACGCGGCGCAGCTGCCCCGCCTTGGCGAGCTCCCTGAGATCGCGGCGCACCGTGTCTTCCGACACGCCGAAACGGCTGGCGAGCTCTCCCGCCAGCACCTTTCCGTCCGCCGCAAGCCGGTCGCGAATGAGTTGGTGGCGTTCTTCGGTGAGCATGCACGATCCTATTTGTTTATACACGTTATTGCATGTTTTGCCTGTTTATGCAAGAAACGGAGTCGCCGGCGGACCCGAGAGGTCGCCCGCGCAAAATCTCCATGTTGGATTGCCCGTGATGACCCTTGGCCTGAAACTCGCTCCGCAGCACCGCGTCTATGCCGGCTTCGCGATCTATTCCTTCGCCATGGGCAACATCTTCCCGCGCCTGCCCGACATCAAGCATGCCATGCAGATCGAGGACGGCACGCTGGGACTCGCCCTGATCGGCACGCCGATCGGCACGCTGATCGCGCTGACGCTGGCGACGCCGATCCTGGAGCGCGTCGGCTTTCGCCGCGCGCTGCTGTGGCTGGTGCCGCTGCTGGCGCTTGCCTATTCCGCCGCGGTGCACGCGCCGGGCCCGGCTGCGTTGTTCCTGATGCTGCTTCCGGTCGGACTGATGATCGGCAGCATCGAGATCATCTTGAATGTCGAGGCCGACAGGACGGAGTTCCTGCTCCAACGCCGCATCATGAACAGGGCGCATTCCTTCTGGAGCATCGGCTTCTTCGGCGCCGGCCTGTTCGGCGGCGCGCTGGCGCATCTCGGCTTGTCGCCGCAACTGCATCTGGCGCTGGTGGTGCCGATGGTGGCGGTTGCGATGGCGCTGTTCCTCCGCGGCTTCCAACCGGCGCCCGCCCGCTTCGCCACGTCTGGCGACAAAGCGCCGATGTTCGCCCGGCCGACTCTGCCGATCCTCATCCTCGTCGCGGTGACGCTTTCGGCCATGCTGATGGAAGGCGCCAGCATGGACTGGTCGGCAATCTATATGCGCACCGTGTTCGACTCAGGGCCCTTCGTTGCCGGGATCACCGTGGCGCTGTTCGCCTTCTCGCAGGCGGCGACACGCTTCTTCGCCGACAGCTTCGTCGACCGCCACTCGCCGAGCGGCGTGGCGCGCGTGTTGTTGGCAACGATGGCTGCCGGCGTGTTGATCGTCTTCTTCTCGCCCCTGCCCTTCGTCTCGATGCTGGGCTTCGCTCTCATGGGCATCGGCTGCAGCGCGATCTTTCCGCTGGCGATTTCGGCGGCCGCCCAGATGACGGGCCGCTCCGCCGCGATCAACGTTGCCGCATTGTCGCAGATCTCCTTCGTCGCCTTCCTGCTCGGCCCGCCGCTGCTCGGCTTCGTCTCGGACCACTGGGGCATCCGCTCGGCCTATGGCATCGGCATACCGTTCATCGTGCTCAGCCTGGCCACAGCCGGCGCGCTTGGCCGGCGGCCATCAGCCAAAGTCGCGGATATCGCAAGGCAAAGATTGGAGGCGCAAGCCGGCGAGGCCTGAACCGCCCCGCCGGGCCATCGCATATCGCCATCGAGCGAAACTAGCGGTGCGTGACGACGTCGTGGCGCTTGACGAAAGCGCGCGCGGCTGAAATTGAAAGAGGCCTAATATTGTGCCAAAAGCGATTTGATGCAGGTCATCACCACACAAGAAGAACTCGAGAGCGTTGTCGCGGCGTTCGAAAAGTCGGAATTCGTTACCGTCGATACCGAATTCATCCGCGAGACGACCTTCTGGCCGATCCTTTGCCTGATCCAGATCGCCGCGCCTGGGATTGAGGCGCTTATCGATCCGTTGTCGCCCGGCATCGACCTGAAACCGTTTTTCCGGCTCATGGCCAACGAAGCGGTGCTGAAGGTCTTCCACGCGGCGCGCCAGGACATCGAAATCATCGTCCACCTAGGCGATCTGGTGCCGCATCCGGTGTTCGACACCCAGGTGGCGGCGATGGTCTGCGGCTTCGGCGACAGCGTTTCCTACGACCAGCTCGTCCAGAAGGTCACCGGAGCCCGGCTGGACAAGTCCTCGCGCTTCACCGACTGGCGGCACCGGCCGCTCTCCGACAAGCAGCTCGAATACGCGCTCGCCGACGTCACCCATCTGATCGAGGTCTACCAGCATCTCAGCGCCGAGCTGAAGCGCGAGGACCGTGCCCATTGGCTGAACGAGGAGATGGATGTCCTGACCTCGCGCGAGACCTACGATCCGCATCCCGAGGATGCCTGGAAGCGGCTGAAGATGCGGTTGCGCAAGCCGCAGGAGCTGGCGATCGTGCAGGCGGTGGCCGCCTGGCGCGAGCGCGAGGCGCGCGAGCGCGACGTGCCGCGCGGGCGCGTGCTCAAGGACGACGCGATCTACGAGATCGCGCAGCAGGCGCCGCGCGACGCGGCGGGGCTCGGCAAGCTGCGCACCACGCCGAAGGGCTGGGAGCGCTCCGCGACGGCAACCGCGCTGCTTGGCGCGGTCAACACCGCCCTTGCCCTGCCCAAGGATGCGATGCCGAAACTGCCGAAAAGCGTCCAGCCGCCGGAAGGATCGAGCGCGGCGTCGGAGCTTCTCAAGGTGTTGCTCAGGATCGTCGCGGAGAAGGAAGGCGTCGCCACCAAGGTGCTTGCCTCCAGCGACGATATCGACCGCATCGCCGCCGAGGGCGACGAAGCCGACGTGGCGGCGCTGCAGGGCTGGCGGCGCGCCGTTTTCGGCGAGCAGGCGCTGAGGCTGGTGCGCGGCGAGATCGGCATCAAGTTCGACAAGCGCAGGATCGCGGTGTTCGACCTGTAGCGCCTCTTCCTTCTCCCCTTGTGGGAGAAGGTGGATCGGCGCGCAGCGCCGAGACGGATGAGGGGTGTTCCAGCGGAGTGAGAGGCTGGTGTTCCCTGGAACACCCCTCATCCGTCGCCTTCGGCGACACCTTCTCCCACAAGGGGAGAAGGGGGAGTCACACCGCCCCCAGCAAGTGCAGCGCGAACCATATCCAGGCAACGAAAAGTATGCCGGCGCCAAGGAAGAAGGCGCGGCTGCGGTGCAGCACATAGTTTCTGTCGAGATGCACCCAGGCGTGCACATAGCGCGTGATTATGAAGAGCCACATCAATGCCAGCGTCAGATAGTTCACGCCGTTGGTGACGAACAGCGCCAAGCAAAGCACGTGGAAGAGAACCGGCAGCTCGAACTGGTTGATCAGGTTGTTGGCGACTGTGACGCTCGAGGCCGGCTCGGTGGAGCGGACCTTGTACTGGCCGATCTTCGCTTTGCCGGACTTCACGGCGAGATAGCGCCGCTTGAACATCACCAGATAGACGATGTAGACTAGGAGCACATGCGCCAGCATCGGCCAGAAGATGGCGGTCTGGTGCATATGTGCGCCCTCTCCTCCCGTCAGCGCCGCCGCTGCCCGGCCAGCGCGAAGAATGCGACGACAAAAAATGGAATGGCCAGCAGCGCGAATTTGGTGACGGTCAGCGAAGAGGCGAAGGCCAGCGAATCGGGGTTGGCCAGCTGGAAATCGGAGAGCAGCCGCGCCAGGGCAAAATTCTGAGCATAGTCGGCGACCGTATAGGGCAGCACCAGCACGAGCGCGAACAGAGCTTGCAGCTGCGCCGGCATGGCGCGGAAGGTGCCGAGCCGCCTACCGAAGGCAAGGATGAGGCTGACCAGCGTCAGCGACAGCAGCGCCGGGAACAAAAGGTCGAAGGTCAAATAGTGCCAGACGATGATGATCTCGCCGCCGCGACGGCCGAGCGCGGTGAGCCACGCCATGCCTTCGTCGGGCGTGAAGCCGGCGACACGCATGTCGAGCGCGGCCAAGCCACCGCTCAAGCGCTGGAAATAGAGAAACTCCAGCGCCGTCATGACGAGGAAAAGCGCGATCGAGGCAATAGAGAGCGCCGCCGCGTGCCGCGACAGCCGCAGAACCGCCACGCTCAAGCCACGCCACAGTCCCCGCTGGCGGTCGGACCGATCGGCCTCCCGATCAAAGTCCGCCCGGGTAATTGGGGCTTTCGCGGGTGATCGTGACGTCATGGGCGTGGCTTTCACGAAGTCCGGCATTGGATATGCGCACAAAAGTGGCGCGCTCGCGGAAATCTGCAAGGTCACGTCCACCCACATAACCCATAGCGGCTTTCAGGCCGCCTGCAAGCTGGTGCAGCACGCCAGCCACAGGTCCTTTGTAGGGAACCTGCCCTTCAATGCCCTCCGGAACCAGTTTGAGGGTGTCGCGGACCTCGGCCTGGAAGTACCGATCGGCCGAGCCGCGCGCCATGGCGCCGACCGAACCCATGCCGCGATACGCCTTGAAGGAGCGGCCCTGATGCAGATAGACCTCGCCCGGGCTCTCGTCGGTGCCGGCAAGCAGCGAGCCGATCATGGCTGCGCTTGCGCCCGCGGCGAGCGCCTTGGCCAGATCGCCCGAATATTTGATGCCGCCATCGGCGATCACGCTCACGCCGGCCTTGCTGGCCGTCTCGACCGCCGACATGATCGCCGAAAGCTGCGGCACGCCGACACCGGCGACGATTCGGGTGGTGCAGATCGAGCCCGGGCCGATGCCGACCTTGACGGCGTCGGCGCCGGCATCGATCAGCGCCCGCGTGCCATCGGCGGTTGCGACATTGCCGGCAAGGATGCGCACGGAGTTGGACAGCTTCTTCGCCCGGGTAACGGCATCCAGCACACGCTGCGAATGGCCGTGTGCGGTATCGATGACGAGCAAGTCGACACCGGCGTCGATCAGGCGCTCGGCGCGCTCGAAGCCGTCGTCGCCGACGCTGGTGGCGGCTGCGGCGCGCAGGCGTCCCTGCGCGTCCTTGGTGGCATGCGGGTTGAGCTGCGACTTCTCGATGTCCTTGACGGTGATCAGGCCGACGCAATTGCCCTTCCTGTCGACCACCACCAGCTTCTCGATACGGTGCTTGTGGAGCAGGCGCTTGGCCTCGTCCTGGTCGACATTCTCCTTGACCGTGATCAGGTTCTCACGGGTCATCAGCTCGTAGACCTTCTGCGCCGGATCGGAGGCGAAGCGCACGTCGCGGTTGGTGAGGATACCAACGAGCCGGCCGACCGTGTGGCCGCCGGTGCCGCCATTCTCGACCACTGGAATGCCCGAAATCGAATAGGTGCGCATCAGCGCCAACGCGTCGGCGAGCGTTGCGTCGGGGCCGATGGTGACGGGGTTCACCACCATGCCGGACTCGAATTTCTTCACCTGCCTGACCTGCTCGGCCTGCTCGGACGGCGAGAAATTGCGGTGGATGACGCCGATGCCGCCGGCCTGTGCCATGGCGATGGCCAGCCGCGCCTCGGTGACGGTGTCCATGGCCGCCGACAGGATCGGCACGTTGAGATCGATGTCGCCGGCAATGCGGGTGCGGATGTCGGTCTCGCCCGGCATGACTTCGGAGTGGCCGGGCTGCAAGAGCACGTCGTCGAAGGTCAGCGCCAGCGCGCCGGTGGACGTTTCGATGATTTTTGCCATGGCCAGTCCTTTTGAATGCGGAAAAGGCGCTGGGCCGATTGGCCAGCGCCGACTCTCATCTTCCCTTTCAGGATTGGCGCTGGCTGGTAACACGTCCTGTCGCGGTTGAAAAGCGGGTCGTTGCGCGACGCCCGGTACAACGACATTCCGCCGAAAAATTGCCCTACCAGTGGTTGCGGTCGCGCAAAAGTGACAGCAATTTAATGCGACATCCGGGCCGAGGCATGATAACCGCCCGGTCGCACCGGTTCGCCCCCAAGCCGGGCCTAGAATCGCGAAGACAAATCAGGGCGCTTCCCTTGAACCGCATCATCCCGCTTATCCTGGCGGTCGCACTTTTCATGGAGAACATGGATTCGACCGTGATCGCGACGTCGCTGCCGGCGATCGCCGTCGACATCCACACCAGCCCGATCGCGCTGAAGCTGGCGCTGACGGCTTATCTGGTGTCGCTGGCGATCTTCATTCCGATCAGCGGCTGGATGGCGGACCGGTTCGGCGCCAAGACCGTCTTTCGCGCCGCGATCGGCGTCTTCATCGCCGGCTCGGTCGCCTGCGCGTTTTCCAATTCGCTGCCGGCTTTCGTGGTGTCGCGCTTCCTGCAAGGCATGGGCGGCGCGATGATGACGCCGGTCGGGCGCCTGGTGCTGGTGCGTGCCACGCCGAAGAACGAGCTGGTCGCGGCAATGTCCTGGCTGACCGTGCCGGCGCTGGTCGGTCCGCTGGTCGGCCCACCGATCGGCGGTTTCATCACCACCTATTTTACCTGGCACTGGATCTTTCTGATCAACGTGCCGATCGGCCTGATCGGCATGTGGCTCGCCACGCGCTATCTGCCGGAGACGGAGGCCGCCCAGACGCCGCCGCTCGATTTCCCAGGCTTCGTGCTCTCGGGGCTTGCCGCTTCCGGCGTCGTGTTCGGCCTTTCCGTCATCAGCCTGCCGGCGCTGCCGCCGATGGCGGGCTTCATCACCGTCGTCGTCGGCGTGGTCTCGGGCGTGCTCTATCTCCTCCATGCCCGGCGCGCCAGGAACCCGCTGCTCGCGCTGGAGCTGTTCCGCAACCAAGTGTTCCGATCCTCCGTGCTCGGCGGCTCGCTGTTTCGCATCGGCATCGGCGCGGTGCCGTTCCTGTTGCCGCTGATGTTCCAGATCGGCTTCGGGCTCACGCCCTTCCAGTCGGGCATGATCACTTTCGTCTCGGCGATCGGCGCCATCGGCATGAAGTTCGTCACGGCACTGCTTTTCCGCCTCGCCGGCTTCCGTCGGGTGCTGATCTGGGGCTCGCTTGTCGCGGCCGCTTCGATCGCCATCTACGGCCTGTTCACGCCGCAGACACCTTATGCGCTGATGCTGGCGATCCTCCTGGTCGGCGGCTTCATCCGCTCGATGTTCTTCACCGGCGTCAACGCGCTCTCCTACGCCGAAGTCTCGACCACCGACACCAGCAAGGCGACGCCGATCGTTGCTGTCTTTCAGCAACTGTCGATCGCGCTCGGCGTAGCGCTCGCCGGCGGCATCCTGGAAGTGTCGACCTCGATCCATGGCGGACCGCTTACGCTCAGCGACTTCCACATCGCCTTCTTCATCGTGGCGGCCGTTTCAGCGGCGGCATCGATCACCTTCATGCGGCTGGCGCCGGACGCCGGCAACGCCGTCTCGGGCCATGGCCGGCTGACCACGCCGAAGACGCTGGAAACGGTGGGGACCGCAGGGAAGTAGTCGTGGCGCGCCCTGCCGTAACATCGTCATTCTAGGGCGGAGCGACGCGAAGCGGAGCGCAGACCCTCTTATGACCGTGGTCAAGAGTGATGGATGAACT
>NZ_VFVL01000020.1 GCF_006442815.1 Mesorhizobium sp. B2-4-3 | reverse complement strand
CGGGTACGCCGCCGCATCACCGCGGCGTACCCGATCGCGTTGGCGCCTTAGCGGACGCTGGCGACCGCGTCCTCGCGGCCGTCGTTGATCGTTACCCAAGCGCCCGAGTTCTCCGTCGATTGACGTTTGAGATAGGTGTAGACCGTGTCGTTCCAGGCGAGCACTTTCGGCTCGAGATTGTCGAGGATGAATTCGCCGAGGCTGGTGCGCACCGTCAGCACCGCATGGCCGTCGCCATTCGGCTGGCGCACCACCGTCATCAGCAGATTGCCTGCAGGCACGCCGACGGCCATCAGCTCGCGGCGCTTCTCCAGCGCGTAGTCCTCGCAGTCGCCATAGCCGTTGTCGGGGTAAGCCCAGTATTCCTCGACGCCGTAGATCTCCATGTCGGTGCGCGGCTTGACCCGGACGTTGACCGAATTGTTGACGTTGACGATCGTCGCCCACAGCTTGCGCGTCAGCTCGACCGGCGGACCCTTCGGCGTCCGTTGGTTGCATTCGACCGGAATGCGCTGGCAGAAATCGTAGTGACCGACCGGCTGGGTGGTGCGGCCACCCGTATGCATGAAAGCCGGTCCTGCGCTTGCCGTGCCCCACGCGGAAAGCTGCATCGCCATTGCCAAGAGCAACAGCTTGCCCCTCGTCATTTTCATTGTTGTAGTCTCCCCGTTTGAGGAGACTGTGCCACGTTGGGATTTATTTGGCGCAAAAACCCGAAGTAGATATTGAGTAAAACGCCAGTAGAATAAACATAAAATTTGAACTATCGGGATTTCGGATTGTTCAGATTTTCATCCGGCCCGCGCAAGGTTCCGATGTCACTGGCGGCCCGCGTCCGACCTCCCAAGACCGGACAACAAAAACCGGCCGATAAGGGCCGGTTTGCTTTGCTTGCGTCAGCGCGTCTCAGGAGCGAGCGTCAGCGCGTCTCAGGAGCGAGCGTCAGCTCCGTCTCGGGAGCGCGCTTCGCGCGTCTCAGGAGCGCGGCGCGTTGAATTCCTGATCGAGCGTTTCCGGCCGCTGGATGACGGCGAACTCAATGGCGACACCGTCCTCAAAATGGCGCACCACCTGGCCGCGCATCGTGCCTAACGTGACCTGGACGCCGATCGCCGGCTTGACGTCGATCTCGACGGCAGCACCCGAGAGCGACAGGTCGATGATGCGGCACTGATACTGGCGCCCGTCGGTGAGCTGCAGGACGCTCATTGGATTGCGCGGCGCCACGCGCTCGTGGCGGCGGTCCTCGGGCAGGTCGAGCTCATGCTTGTTGGCTAGCCAGGTGAGCTGCGCGGCAAGCTTGTCCTTCTTGCGGTCCGAGGCGATGACGGTCATGGCGAAACCGTCCTGCGACGTGCGCGTCACGACGCCTTCGACACGACCGATATGGTCGATATAGGCGATGACCTTCTCGCCCGGCATGCCGATCCGGTCCGTACGCAACGCAACATTGCCGGGCGACATGTCGATCACCTGGCAAGGATGCTCGGTGCGGTCTTCCAGCATGAAGCGCCCGTAAATCTTGACGCGGACACGCTGAAAGTTGCGCCGTTCAGCTCGTGACGGCGCATATTCTACCGCCGCTGACCTCATGACTGCCTACACCCCGTTGGCATTCCGCGCGACGATGCGAGGAATTTCACCCGAAAAACTACAGCAAAGCAGGTTAACAAACGGGAAAAATCGGCCGCAAAGCCTGGGCCTGCGGGCTCGCGCGACGCGGAAAAATTTACCGGGAGCGACGGAAGACCTCAGACAGCCGGGCTCACTCGTGACGCCCGCCGTCGAAGACGACGAGATGGCGGATGCGGCGCACGCGGCCGAGCGCCGAAATGGTCTCCGGAGGATCGAATTCGGCCGGAACGAGCGAGGGGACGTCGATCGCCGGGCGGTTCTTCAGGAACATAGGCTCCTTGTCGGGATCTATCACCCGGATCGTATCGATGAGCGCGTCGGCGAGCGGATCGGCGCCAAGCCAGAACGGCTTGTCGGCGGTGCTGATGATGCCGAGGCAGCGCGGGTTCTGGGCGCCCGCGTCCAGCGGCAGCGCCAGGAGCTCGAATTTGTTGGAACGACCGTTGCGGCTGAACCCCTCATAGGTCATCAGCAGAACCGATTTCTGGTCGAAAACGCCGTGCATGAGCCGCGACACAAGCCGCTGATCCTTCTCGCGCCAGAGCGAAGGGAAGGAGAATCCCTTGAGCTCCCGGCCATAATATGCGCAGAGCCGCGTGCCGGCGAGCCGGAACACCGCCTCGCCGCGGATGTCGCGCTCCAGGATGAAGGTGTCGGCCAGAAGCGACTTGATGTCGGCCGGCTCCACCTCCGATCGCTTCGGGGCGAGGCGACCATCACGCAGCTGGTTCCAATATTGGAACAGCGCGATTGATCCTTTTTCTTTCATGTCCATTCCGCTCCGCACAATCTGTCTTTTGATGTCCCATCGGCGAACAGACAGGGCGCCCTCCGATGACCTTCATGCGGTGCGGAGCAGGATGCGTGCCAGTATCGTTAACGTTTGTTCACGCTTCGGGGTCGTTAAGGTTAACAAGTGGTTTACATTGCGTGCCGCCGAAGCCTGTGGCACATCAAAACCACTCCAAAACGGTCGTTCCTGCAGCGATCGGCAGCACTTCAGTCACGAGTTTATGGGGAGCAGGGGACTCGACCGGCCGTTCAGGGAAATCCTGGACGGCCTTCTTTTTTGATTCGCTCCGCTTTGATTCGCTCCTTTTCTGATCTGTGCTGTGGCGATTAGCCGTTTGTGATTCGAAAGGGCGTGATCTACATGCTCGCCGAAAACCCCTAGCCCCCACACCCGCAAAGGCGCATGAGCGAGCCTGTAAGCCCCACCGAAACCGAACCGACGCCGGACGAGGCTTCCGAGCCGCGCCGCCGCGAACCCGTGTTCAATCTGCCTCCGGTGGTGCTCGCCGTGATCGGCATATGCGTGGTCGTCTATCTGCTGCAGCAATACGTGCTGAACGAAGCGCAGCAAACGACGCTGCTCTACGACGGTGCCTTCATTCCGGTGCTGTACACCGGCCAGTACGGCTTCGACTGGTTCCTGTTCACGCGTCCGTTCACCTATGCGTTCATGCATGGGGGCATTGCCCATATCGCCATCAACATGATCTGGCTTGCAGCCTTCGGTTCGCCGCTCGCCAATCGTCTCGGCGCGCTGCGTTTCGCGATATTCTACGCCGTGACAGGGCTGGCTTCGGTTGTTCTGTTCTGGGCGCTGCATCCCTATGGCGAGGCGCCGCTCGTCGGTGCCTCGGGTGCGATCTCCGGCATGATGGGCGCGGCTGCGCGCTATGGGTTCCGCGTCGACCGCTTGTCAGGCAGCGCGGCCTTCGCCGGCGAGCCGCTGCCGATCGCATCCGTGTTGCGCTCGCGCGGCGTCATGACCTTTCTTGGCGTTTGGATGGTGATCAATCTGGCCACGGGCCTGCTTGGCTTCGCGCCGGGCATCGATGGTCAGATCGCCTGGGAAGCCCATATCGGCGGCTTCGTCGCCGGCTTTTTCGGTTTGCGTTTTTTCGACCGTCCGCTGGCAGCCGCCTAGTCCTTAGGCGCACTTGAAATGCAACCAATCACGGCGCACGATGTTGCCCAAGCACCCAGTGTCTTCCTAAGGGCGCCGGGGCTCAACAGCCGGTCAGGCGGAGCCGGCGTCAACGGCAGTGGAGGACGCCATGACGGTTAAGGCAATTCTTGAAAGCAAGGGCCATGACGTGTTCACGCTCGGGCCCAATGAAAAACTCAGCGAGGCCATTCGCATGCTGGCCGAGCACAGGATCGGCGCGCTCGTCATCACCAATGGCGATCGCAAGATCGTAGGCATTCTCTCGGAACGCGATATCGTCAGGGTGGTGGCCAAAGAGGGCGCCGCCGCGCTCGACATCGCCGTGCGCTCGGCGATGACGCCGAAGGTCAAGATCTGCAACGAAAACCACACGGTCAACGAGGTCATGGAGATCATGACGCGAGGCCGCTTCCGCCATCTGCCGGTGGAAAAGGGCGGCCAGCTCGATGGCATCGTCTCCATCGGCGACGTGGTCAAGCGCCGTATCGAGGACGTCGAGCGCGAAGCCGAAGAGATCAGGGCCTACATCGCCACGGCCTGAAGCAAACGGAAAGGTGCCGCCGGCGTTTCGGCCGGCGGCATTGGGCGCTAGAGCAATTCCAGGAAAAGTGTGGGCGGTTTTCCGTCCGGAATTGCGTAAAACAAGGCACTAGCGGTTGTCGAGTTCGGCGCGCACGAGCTCAAGCCCGCGTCGGGTGATGCGGTAAGGACCGCCGTTCGTTGAGGAAACCGCCTTCTTCCGCCTCAACTTTCGGAAGAGCTCCAGGTCGAAGCCCGGATAGCGCCAGCCGTCGCGGGTCAGGCACCGGACCGAGGCGATCTTCCTGCTCTCGTTCTTCTCTATTTCGATGCGCCCGCCTTGGGCCAGCAGGTGCAGGATGCGCTGTTCGCTGCGCGAAATGTCCATTGGATAGGTTCCGGGAAAAACAACAAAAGCCGCCGCCGCGAGACGTCGCGGCACGGGGTTTCAGGTTTTTCTGCCCTGCCTCGCTTAAGAGGTCAGGGCTTCACCGGGACTGAGCGTAAGTGGACATCCACTCTCCATTGGAATGGGTGTCCTATAGGCGAACGTGGCGGGAAAGGCCAGCGGAAGGCTTAAGGCTTGTCTCGCCGGGCGGTTTGGACTAGCGAGTGACTTTCACTTTTGACGTGAAACTCACGTTTCCAATCCGCAGGCCTCCATGAGCATCATCGACACCCGCACCCCCGACGCGAAACGTCTGATCCCCGGCGCCACCGGCGACTGGGAGATCATCATCGGGCTCGAAGTGCATGCGCAAGTGATCTCCGAGGCAAAACTGTTTTCCGGCGCCTCGACCTCTTTCGGCGGGGCACCCAATGCCAATGTCAGCCTTGTCGACGCGGCAATGCCCGGCATGCTGCCGGTCATCAACGAGGAATGCGTCAAGCAGGCGATCCGCACCGGGCTCGGCCTGAAGGCCGCGATCAATCACAAGTCGGTCTTCGACCGGAAGAACTATTTCTATCCGGACCTGCCGCAGGGCTACCAGATCTCCCAGTTCAAGCAGCCGATCGTCGGCGAGGGCAAGGTGATCGTCTCCGTCGGGCCCGACCGCCAGGGCGAGTTTGAGGACATCGAGGTCGGCATCGAGCGACTGCACCTAGAACAGGATGCCGGCAAGTCGATGCATGACCAGCATGCGACCATGTCCTATGTCGACCTCAACCGCTCCGGCGTGGCGCTGATGGAGATCGTCTCCAAGCCCGACATCCGCTCGGCCGACGAGGCCAAGGCCTATGTGACGAAGCTGCGCACCATCATGCGCTATCTCGGCACATGCGACGGCAACATGGACGAAGGCTCGCTGCGCGCCGACGTCAACGTCTCGGTGCGCCGCCCGGGCGGCGCATTCGGCACCCGCTGCGAGATCAAGAACGTCAACTCGATCCGCTTCATCGGCCAGGCGATCGAATCCGAGGCGCGCCGGCAGATCGCCATTCTGGAGGATGGCGGCAAGATCGACCAGGAGACCCGCCTGTTCGACCCGGTCAAGGGCGAGACGCGCTCGTTGCGCTCCAAGGAGGAGGCGCATGACTATCGCTATTTCCCGGATCCCGATCTTCTACCGCTGGAATTCGACCAGGCCTATGTCGATGCATTGGCGCAACACCTGCCGGAACTGCCCGACGACAAGAAGGCACGGCTGATTTCGTCGCTGGGCCTGTCGACTTATGACGCCTCGGTGCTGGTGTCGGAAAAGCCGATTGCCGACTATTTCGAGAAGGTGGCTTCGGGCCGCGACGGCAAGCTCGCCGCCAACTGGGTCATCAACGACCTGCTTGGCGCCTTGAACAAAGCCGGTAAGGACATTGAAAATGCTCCGCTTTCGCCTGAGCAGCTCGGCGCCGTCATCGACCTGATCAAGGAAGGCACCATCTCCGGCAAGATCGCCAAGGACCTGTTCGAGATCGTCTGGAACGAGGGCGGCGATCCGCGCCAGCTCGTCGAGAGCCGCGGCATGAAGCAGGTCACCGACACGGGCGCCATCGAGAAGGCGGTCGACGAGGTGATCGCCGCCAACCCGGACAAGGCCGAGCAGGCGCGCGCCAAGCCGACCATGGCCGGCTGGTTCGTCGGCCAGGTGATGAAGGCGACGGGCGGCAAGGCCAACCCGCAGGCGGTCAACGACCTCGTCAAGGCCAAGCTCGGCATCGAATAACGGTGTTTGTCCGCACCGCCAGCGACCGTGACATTGCGGCTATCCGGGGACTGCTGGCCGAGACCTGGCATGCGACCTACGACGCCATCTATGGTGCCGAGCGGATCGATCGAACCATCGCGCTTTGGTGTTCGCCGGAAAAATTGAAAGCGCGCATCGAGCGCCCGGATGCAGAGTTCCTGGTCGCCGACGATGGCAAGCGCATCGGCGGCGTCGCCTATGCGGAAAGCGCTGACCAGGGCGCCTTGGTCGATCTGGAGCAGCTTCATGTTGCGCCGGACCTACAGGGCCGGGGGATTGGCGGCATGTTGCTGGACGAAGTGATCGAGAGCTTCCCCGAAGCGCGCGCGGTACGCGTCGAGGTGGCGGAAGCGAACAAGCGCGCCGTCGCCTTCTATATGGCGAACGGTTTCGTCCAGGTCGGCCGCGCCGACAATCGCGGGCCTGCGCAGTCCGGCATCGCGTCACTGCTCCTTGAGCGGCCGCTGATCGCCTGATCGCTCGACGCCGCAGCAATTGCTTCACGTTGTTGCGAGCGGCGCGCCCAATGCCAGCTTTCATTTGACGGCCGAAAACCCGGCGGCAATGCTGCGACAGCCGACGCGCCGGCGACAGTCCGGTCAACCGGCAGCACGGCGGTGAGGGGGATTGCCATGCCGAGCTTGCCGGGACTGATGACGACCGAGGTGTCGGATGAGACGTTTGGTGGCGTGACCTATCACGTCGCCGGCGAACTGGTGCCTGTGCTGTCGGTCGATGTGACCAACATGCCGGTCTATTTCGAGCACCACATCCTTTTATGGAAGAACACCACGATCACCATCGGCTTGAAATCGCTGAAGGGCGCGCTGAAGCGCATGATCGCGGGTATGCAGATCTTCGTCACCGAGGCGTCCGGGCCGGGCGTCATCGCCTTCAGCCGCGACGGGCCGGGCCATATCGTGCCGATCCATCTTCGGCGCGGCGAGGAGATACAGGTGCGCGAGCATCAGTTCCTGGCCGCGACCGCCAGCGTCGACTACACGTTCGAGCGTGTGCGCGGGCTGGGCACGATGCTGTTCGGCCAGAGCGGCTTCTTCATCGACCGCTTTCGTGGCGAGACGGGCGACGGCATCGTCTG
Source organism: Mesorhizobium sp. B2-4-3 (assembly GCF_006442815.1). Classification (GTDB taxonomy): domain Bacteria; phylum Pseudomonadota; class Alphaproteobacteria; order Rhizobiales; family Rhizobiaceae; genus Mesorhizobium. Next base: position 100,420 of record NZ_VFVL01000020.1, on the reverse strand, counting down.
GCTGCACGGCTACGGCAATGTCTTCGAGAAGGTGCTGGCGCCCGGCGAGACCATCGACATCGAGCCAGGCGGCTGGCTGTTCAAGGACGCATCGGTGAAAATGGATACAAGGATCGATCGCCTTTCCAGCGGCTTCTTCGGCGCCGCCATGAATTTCGTCGTCAATCGCTTCACCGGTCCTGGGCGCGTCGGCATCCAGTCGATGTATCTGCACATGCCGTCGCAAGAGTAAGCGCCGGGCCTGATCGAACGAAAGTCCGATCAGGCGGAGGAAATTTCCACATTGTCGATCAGGCGTGTCGTGCCGAGCCAGGCCGCCGCGAGCAGGCGTCCGTCGCCATTCCGCTGCCAGGGCTCGAGCGTGACACTCATGCGGGCGGCGACGTAGTCTACCTTTTGGAAGCCCACGGCGACCAGGGCCTTCGCGGCGGCGTCGGTGGCGCCGGCTTCATCCGCGCCGGTTGAAAGCGCCGCCGCCGTGCGGCGCAGGATCACGTTGAGCTTGCGCGCGATGTCGAGCTCGGCCTCGCCCAGATAGGCGTTGCGCGACGACATGGCGAGGCCATGAGCATCGCGCACCGTCGGCGCGCCGACGATCTCGACGGGCAGGTCGAGATCGCGGCAGAGCTGCCTGACCACGCAAAGTTGCTGATAATCCTTCTCGCCGAACACGGCGCAATCGGGCGCCGCCTGCAGGAAGAGCTTGGCCACCACTGTCGCGACGCCGTCGAAGAAACTCGGCCTGAAGTCGGTCTCCAGGCCGTGGGAGGGGCCGCCGACCGAGATTTTCGTGGCGAAGCCGGAGGGGTATATTTCGTTTACGCCAGGCGTGAAGGCGAGATGCGCGCCCGCGTCGTGCAGCCGGTCGAGGTCGCGCGCCAACTGGCGCGGGTATTTGTCGAGATCTTCCGTCGGCGCGAACTGCGTCGGATTGACGAAGATCGAGACGACGCAGCGATCGGCCCGTTCGAGCGCGATCCTGACCAGCGAGATATGGCCTTCATGCAGCGCGCCCATGGTCGGCACCATGGCCACCTTGAGGCCGGCCCGCCGCCAGTCCCGGACCTGGGCGCGAAGGGCGGTGACGCTGTCGGCGACGATTGGCGCGTTCATGTCTTGTCCTTGCCGGGTGCCGTCGTGAAGACGTGGTCGGGGCCGGGGAAGGCGCGGCTCCGCACCTCGGCTGCGTAGCGCGCCGCCGCATCCGCTATCGCGCTGCGCAAGTCCGCGTATTCCTTGACGAATTTCGGCACGCGGTCGATGGTCAGGCCGACCATGTCGTCGATCACCAGGATCTGGCCGTCGCAGTCGGCGCTGGCGCCGATGCCGATGGTCGGTATGGAAATGTGATGGGTAAGCTTCGCGGCCACGGCCTCCATCGTGCCTTCGATGACGACCGAGAAGGCTCCGGCTTGTTCCACCGCCTCGGCATCGCTGAGCAGCGCAGCGATATTGTCCTCTGTCCGGCCCTTGATCTTGTAGCCGCCGTCCTTCTCCACCGATTGCGGTTGCAGGCCGATGTGGCCCATGACCGGTATTCCCTCGGCGGCGATCGCGGCGATCCGGGAGGCCATGTCGACGCCGCCTTCGAGCTTCACGGCCTGGCAGCCTGTTTCCCCGACGATCCGTCTTGCCGACGCCGCGGCCTGTGCCGGCGAGGCCTCATAGCTGCCCGCCGGCATGTCGACCACGATGCAGGCCTTGGCCGAGCCGCGCATCACGGCCTGGCCGTGCGCGATCATCATCTCCAGCGAGGCGCCGAGCGTTGTGGCGTGGCCGTGCAGGACCATGGCGACGCTGTCGCCGACCAGCAGCAGGTCGACATGGGGATCGAGCAGGCGGGCGACGGGATAGGTGTAGGCGGTAAGGCAGACGATCGGCACGCCGCCCTTGCGGCGGCGAATGTCCTCGGCGCTGATCCGGCTGTCGGCGGACGGATCCCGGCTCAATCGTCACCTCCCTAGAGCATGATGCCGAAAAGTGTGTAGCGGTTTTCGGACGACATCATGCTCTATCTCTTTGATTTAGAGCCGGATGATTTCAGGTCGATTCGACCTGAAATCATCCGGCTCTGGGCGTACCCCGAAACGGGCGGGCCGAGCTTTAGGAAGACAGGCGGCGCTTGGCAAGCCGCGCTGCCGCCTGCAGCACAACTGCATCGATTTAATGCATGTCGCCTAGAAGTGTGGAGCGGTTCTGGGACGATGACATGCATCAAGATATGAACGCATGGAGCATTTCCATTCGGGGTGTGGCAAAACCCTTGCCTTCGCGGTGGCGTGACGCCATAAGCAGGGGAAAGGCGCAGCCGCTGCCGCCGCGAGGATGTGGATGAAAACTTTCCTGCTGCAGTTCTTCACCTGGTGGAACAGCCAGACGCTCGGCACGCGCTTCCACACCTGGCGCTTCGGCAAGAGGGTCGGCGAGGACGAAGCCGGCAACGTCTACTATGAGGGCGGCATCGATTCGGAAGGCCGCACCCGCCGCTGGGTCATCTATCGCGATTATTCGGAAGCCTCGAAGATCCCGCCGGGCTGGCATGGCTGGATCCATCATCGCGTCGATACACCTCCATCGAGCGAGAGCTACAAGGCTCGCGAGTGGCAGAAGGAGCATCGGCCGAACCTGACCGGAACGCCCGGCGCCTATCGTCCGCAGGGTTCCATCCTGACCAACCAGCATCGTCCGCAGGTGACCGGCGATTACGACGCCTGGACGCCCGGATCATAATCGAAGGCGCTATTCGGTCCTTTATCGCCACAATTGGCATTTAGCTGCTTGCTGACTGCGCAGCCATGACTAGCCTTGGGCGTTGAGAGAATCACCCGGGCACAACCACCGGTATTTTGCATGAGCTCTTTCGGCCATACCTCAAAGGCGCTGATCGCGGCGGCGTCCATTCTGGTTGCCTCGACGGCGGCGTTCGCCGCCGCGCAGGCGCCGGCCGCAGCGCCCGCGGCCTCCGACCGCGTCACCAATCCGGTGGCCGAATTCGCCGGCATCGACAAGATCACCGGTCGCATCATCACCTTCGACGTCTATATCGACGAAACCGTGCAGTTCGGCGCTTTGCAGGTGACGCCGCGCGTCTGCTATTCGCGGCCGGATACGGAACAGCCGAAGACCGATTCCTTCGTCGAGGTCGACGAGATCACGCTCGACCGCAAGATCCGCCGCATCTTCACCGGCTGGATGTTTGCCGAAAGCCCGGGCCTCAACGCCGTCGAGCACGCCGTCTATGACGTCTGGCTCAAGGGTTGCAAGCAGAAGTCGGACGTGCCGCCGCCGACCGCGGCCAAGGCCGACACGGCCAAGCCGAAGACCAATGTCGCCAAGCCCAATGCTCCGGCGCAACCGGCTGACGCCGCGTCCGAGCCGGCTGATGCGGCGCCGGACCCGGACGACACGACCAACGCGAACTGACCTCGGAACCTGCCCGCCCTTTGGCCGTTCAAATCGGCAAGGCGAGGAGGATTCCGCGATGACTGTCACGAAAACAATCACCGCCAACAAGCAGGAGCTTCTCGATATCGAGAAGGGCTTTTGGTCGGGCGATTCCGCCTACTATGAAGCCAATGCCGATGTGGAGTGCCTGGTGGCGTTCCCGCAGATGGCGCAGGCGATGACCAATGCCGATCTCGCAAAGACCGCCACCAAGCCCAACAAATGGCGCGACCTGGACATCAAGTTGAAGGGCATGGTCGAGCCGGGCAGCGACATCGTCATGCTGACTTACGAGGCGCGCGCGACGCGCGAGAACGGCCAGTCCTATGCCGCTCTGGTCAGCACCGGCTATGTCCATCGAGCCGACGGCTGGAAGATGATGTTCCATGCGCAGACGCCGATCGAGGCGGCAGAGCCAGCTCAAGGATAAAAGACGGCCTCGCCCTTCAGCGCTTCGGCGAGCAGCTTCTCATACTGGCCGCGCGGCACGTCGACGGCGCCGAAGCGCTTCAAATGCTCGGTGGTGAACTGCGTGTCGAGCAGCGCGAAGCCGCGCGCCTTCAGCCGCTCGACGAGATGGTAGAGGCAGGTCTTCGAAGCGTCGGTCTCCCTGGCGAACATGCTTTCGCCGAAGAACACGCGTCCGAGCGAGACGCCGTAGAGGCCGCCGACCAGGCGTTCCTCGCGCCACGCCTCGACCGAATGGCAGTGGCCCAGGCGATAGAGCTCGACATAGGCTTCGCGGATCGGCGCATTGATCCAGGTCGAGCGGCGCTCCTCGCTCTTTTCGGCGCAGCCGTCGATCGTCGCCTCGAAATCGAAGTCGTAGCGGATCTCGAACGGATGCTTGCGGATCGTCTTCTTCAGGCTGCGCGGCGTGTGGAACCCGTCCAGCGGAATGATGCCGCGCGTTTCCGGCCGCACCCAGAACACTTCGGGGTCGTTGGCGCTCTCGGCCATCGGGAAGACTCCCGAGGCATAGGCCCTGAGCAGCAGGTCGGTCGGAATGCGATAGCCTGGCGCGTAGGGGCGGGTCATCGCATCCCCGTGCTATTCACCCTTGGCCAGGTATTTTTCCAGCCAGTGGATGTCGTAGTCGCCATTGGCGATGTCGGGATTGCCGACAAGGTCGCGGAACAGCGGCAGCGTCGTCTTGATGCCGTCGACGACGAATTCGTCGAGCGCGCGGCGCAGCCGCATCATGCATTCGACGCGGTTGCGGCCATGCACGATCAGCTTGCCGATCAGGCTGTCGTAGTAGGGCGGGATCTTGTAGCCGGAATAAACGCCGGAATCGACGCGGATGCCGAGGCCGCCGGGCGTGTGGAAATGCGTGATCGTGCCGGGCGAGGGCGTGAAGGTGCGCGGATCCTCGGCGTTGATGCGGCACTCGATGGCATGGCCGTTGAACTTGATGTCTTCCTGCTTGACCGACAGCCCGCCGCCCGAGGCGACGCGGATCTGCTCATGCACGAGGTCGATGCCAGTGATCGCTTCGGTGACCGGATGCTCGACCTGCAGGCGCGTGTTCATCTCGATGAAATAGAACTCGCCATTCTCGTAGAGGAATTCGATCGTGCCGGCGCCCGAATAGCCGAGATCGGCAATGGCCTTGGCGCAGATACCGCCGATGCGCGAACGCTCCTCGGCGTTGAGCGCGGGGGAATTGGCCTCCTCCCAGACTTTCTGGTGGCGGCGCTGCAGCGAGCAGTCGCGCTCGCCGAAATGCACGCCGCGGCCGGCGCCGTCGCCGAACACCTGCACCTCGATATGGCGCGGCTTCTCCAGGTATTTCTCGATATAGACGGCGTCGTCGCCGAAGGCCGCGCCCGCCTCCGACTTTGCCGTCTGCAAGGCGACTTCGAGATCCGCTTCGGTGTGCGCCACCTTCATGCCGCGACCGCCGCCGCCGGCGGAGGCCTTGATGATCACCGGATAGCCGATCTCGGCGGCGACGCGTTTGGCTTCCTTGTCGTCGTTGATCGCGCCGTCGGAGCCGGGCACCACTGGTATGCCGAGGCGCTTTGCCGTGCGCTTGGCCTCGATCTTGTCGCCCATGATGCGGATATGGTCGCCCGACGGGCCGATGAAGGTGATGTTGTGGGCCGCCAGGATGTCGGCGAACTTGGCATTCTCCGACAGGAAGCCGTAGCCCGGATGCACGGCGTCGGCGCCGGTGATCTCGCAGGCGGCGACGATCTGGTGGATGTTGAGATAGCTTTCGCGCGAGGGCGGCGGGCCGATGCAGACGCTCTCGTCGGCAAGCCGAACATGCATGGCGTCGGAATCCGCGGTCGAGTGGACCACCACCGTCTGGATGCCGAGTTCCTTGCAGGCGCGCAGCACCCGGAGCGCGATTTCGCCGCGATTGGCGATGAGGATCTTCTGGAACATCTCTTGGTTGTTCCCGGCTCTACTCAAGAACCACCAGCGGCATGCCGTATTCGACCGGCTGGGCATCCTCGATGAGGATCGCCGTCACCGTGCCGGCACGCGGCGAGGGGATCTGGTTCATCGTCTTCATCGCTTCGATGATGAGCAGCGTCTGGCCTTCCTTGACCTTCTGGCCGACCTCGATGAACGCCTTGGCGTCGGGCGAGGGTGCCAGATAGGCAGTGCCGACCATCGGCGAGGGCACTGCGTTCTTGGACACATCGGCGGCCGCGGCTGCCGTTGCGGGCTGAGCCGCTACCGCGGCAACGGGAGCAACCGCGGCAAGCGGCGCGGCGACGGCGTGGACGGCCTGCGTTTGGCGCGAGACGCGCACCTTGAGATCGCCGAGCTCGACCTCGATCTCGGTCAGATTGGTGTCGTTCAGAATGCCCGCCAGATCGCGGATCAGCTGCTGGTCAACACCGGTCTTTTTTATCGACATTTTCGAGCCTTCTGTTTGGGGGCCGGTCACAGGCGAGCCGCCAGTGCCTGCAGCGCGAGCGTGTAGCCGAGCGGCCCGAACCCGCAGATCATGCCGACAGCGACCGGCGCGACCATGGAGACGTGGCGGAAGGGCTCCCGCGCGTGAATGTTGGAAAGATGGACTTCCGCGACGGGCAGCGGTGCTGCGGCGCGGATGGCGTCGTGGATGGCGATCGATGTGTGGCTGTAGGCGCCGGGATTGATAACGATGCCTGCCGCCTTCTCGCTGGCTTCCTGGATCCAGTCGACCAGATCGCCCTCATGGTTGGATTGGCGAAAATCGATCTCGAGCCCGAGCGCGGCGCCGGCCGCCTTGCAGTCCTCGGCGATGGCCGCAAGCGTCTTGCCGCCATAAATCCCCGGCTCGCGCTTGCCGAGCGCATTGAGATTGGGACCGTTGAGGACGAAAATCGTTTTCAATATGCCGACCTTGTTCTACGCCGACCCCAAGCCGGCGCACTGGGCCTCTATAATGGGCATAACCGCCCGCGAAAAGAGCGCAAGTGCGTTCTTTCGCCGTCCACAACGGCCGGCTTGCACCGCGGGCGTCTAGAGCGCGCTCTTTGCCTCTTCGATCTTTTCCGCCAGAACCTGCTGGCCGAGCGCTCCGAAGATCACTTCGTTGCCGACCACATAGGACGGCGTGCCGGTGATCGACAGTTTCGTCGCTAGGTCGTAGGTGCGCGAGAGCGTTTCGGCGATGCGCGGATCCTTCATCTTCTCGCGCAGCGCTGCCTCGTCTGCGCCCAGCGAAAGCGCAACCTTGATCGCGGTCGCTTCGGTGGCGCGGCCCTGGCCGCCGAGCAGCGCGGTGTGGAACTCACGATATTTCTCCGGATGCATCAGGTGGAACGCCATGGAGACGACGCTGGCCTTCTGCGAATCCGGGCTGAGGATCGGGAACTCCTTGAGCACGAAGCGCAGGTCCGGATCGGACTTGGTCAGCGCCTGCATGTCCTCGATGGCGCGTTTGCAGAAGCCGCAATTGTAATCGTAGAACTCGACGATCGTGACCTTGCCCTTCGGATTGCCGACGACGCCGTCGAAGGTGGAGTTGAAGATCTCGTCCTTGGAGCCCTTGATGACGCCGAGTGCCGCGAGCCGCTGCTCTTCCTTCTGCTTGGCCTCGAGCGCGTCCTGAACCTCGAGCAGAACTTCCGGGTTCTTCAAGAGATAATCGCGGATGATGCCTTCGACCTCCTTGCGATCGATCTTGGTGTCGGTGGAGGCCTTGGTATCGGTGGAAGACGTGACCTGGGCGACTTGCACGGTGTCGGCCCTCGCGGGCTGCGGGTTTCCCGCCATGAAACCGAAAGCCAGCATGCCGAGCGCCACAGCCAGACCGCCAGCGCTGCCAAGCAGGATTGCCTTGTTCATGATTGTCGATCCTTTTGCCTTTTCCGGTCCGCCTTGGTCGCCGCCAACGTCCGGGAGGTTCATTTGAGCTTGTTCGATGGCGTGTAGTTTATAATATCCTGCGCGCGGACCCAGCGGGGTTCGCCGCGCTTCAATTTCTGTTGAGCGCGCATGGCGAAGATCTTAGCGTTTTTGTAGTCGCCCGCATAATAGTGGCCCTCGGCGGTGGCAAGATCGGCAGCCGGAATGTCACCGAGTTCGCCATATGCCTGCGCCAGAAAGCGATAGGCGTCGGCATTTTCCCTGTCCCGCGCGACGCCGTTGTTGAGCTGGGCGACAGCCTTTTTCAGCGAATCGGGCGTGCCGACCGCCATCAGCGACTGGCCAACCGAAACCAGCAGCAGGCCGGAGCGCGCGGGATCGAGGCTGACCGCCTTGGCATAGGCATCCGCCGCGTCCTTCGGCTTGTTGGCCTTCATCAGGATATCGCCGCGCAATTCCTGGAAATAGGGGTTCTTCGGTTGTTCCTCGATCAGCGCCGCCGTCTTGGTGAGCGCCGCGCCCGGACTGCCGAAGAGATAGGTCTGCTGCGCATCGCCGTACCGCGAGGCAAGGCTGGCCGGGTTCTTGCGCATCAGCCGCGCGACGGCTGCCTGGCCCTGCATATAGGCGGCGATCTTGATGCGCATCATGTCATGCCGCTGCTGCAGCGACGGCGGGTCGACAACGTTGACGAACGGGCTCTGCTTGACGAGCACTTCCAGGTTGGCGATGCGCTCCTGCGGCATCGGATGGCTGATCCGGTAGGGGTCGACCTGGGTGCCGGCGAGCGAGAGCGCGCTCTGGAAGCGGCCGAAGGTCTTCAGCATGCCCATGCCGGACTGGCCGGTGGCGTTGAGATAGGTGATCGCCGAGCGGTCGGCGGTGATCTCTTCGGTGCGCTGATAGGCGAGGATCGAGCGCTGCGCCATCTCGCCGCCACCGGCGGCGACCCCCATGCCGGCGCCGGCAAGGCCGCGGCTGTTCGTGGTGGCGCCTGCAACCATGGCGCCGGCGCCGAGCAGCGTGGCGATGATGGCCATGGTCTTGGCGCGGTCGAGCTGGTCGCGCAATTTCTGCTGGTGGCCGCCGGCGATATGGCCGGCCTCGTGCGCGATGACGCCGATGATCTCGTTCGGCGTTTCGGCGGTCACCAGCGCGCCGGTGTTGATGAACAGCCGCCGCCCGGTGACGAAGGCGTTGAAGCTCTGGTCGTTGACCAGAACGATGTCGATGCCGTCATTGGCAAGCCCCGCCGCCTTGAAGATCGGCCGGGCATAATCGCGCACCAGCGCCTCGATCTCGGCGTCGCGCACCACCGGCACGCCTTGCGCGAAGGCGCTGACCGAGCTCGACAAAGCAACGGTGGCGGCAAGCAGAAGCGTCGCGAAGCCGCGCGCGGTTCGGCTAAGGGAGGTCGATTTGCCAATCGAGGGTCGGGGTCGGCTCAACATAGGTCCACTGGTAGACGAGCGGGCGAAAGATGAAAAGTCGGCGCCGGCAACTTCCTGCGCGCTTGTGATCCCCACATCAATCGGGCATTTGTGCGGCGCTGTCCTTTAACTAGGGCAGTTCAACGGCAAGTCTGCTCTGGCTTGCGTCCAGAATTCGCCGAAATAGAGCAGTTGGAAGAGGTCAGATGGTCGTTTCGCTTTCGCGCCGAGGGGAAGTCGAGCCCTTCCACGCCATGGACATCCTGGCCGAAGCCAACCGGCTGAAGGCCACCGGAGTGCCCGTGGTGTCGATGGCCGTCGGCCAACCATCGGATCCCGCGCCGGTCGGCGTCCGCGAGGCGGCGGCCGCGGCCCTGCGGCATGGCCGCATCGGCTACACCGACGCCTTGGGTCTCGCCGATCTGCGCAAGGCGATCGCGGCGCATTATGGCGAGCACTATGGGATCGACGTCGCGCCATCGCGCATTGCCGTCACGACCGGCTCGTCCGCCGCCTTCAACCTTGCTTTCCTGGCCATGTTCGATCCGGGCGACCGCGTCGCCATCGCCGCGCCCGGCTATCCGGCCTACCGCAACATCATGGCCGCGCTCGGCATCGAGATCGTCGAAATCGAGCTCGGCGCGGATGCCTATCTGCATGCCGAGCACCTCAAGGCCGCGCATCGCGACAAGCCGCTGAAGGGCGTGCTGTTCGCCAGCCCCGCCAATCCGACCGGCGCGGTGATTCCGGCCGACGAGCTTGCCGCGCTGGTCAGGACGGCCGAGGAACTCGGCATCGCCGTGATCTCGGACGAAATCTATCACCGGCTGGCCTACGCGGCGCCGGATGTCACCGCGCTGGAGCACGGCGCCGGCGTGACCGTGATCAATTCCTTCTCGAAATACTATTGCATGACCGGCTGGCGCGTCGGCTGGATGGTGCTGCCGGAAGAGCTTGTCCGGCCGGTAGAGCGTGTCGCCCAGAGCCTCTATATCTCGCCGCCTGAACTGTCGCAGGTCGCAGCGATCGAGGCGTTCAAGGCAACGGCCGAGCTGGAAGCGGTGAAGGCGCGCTACTCCTGGAACCGGGATCTTCTGATGAAGCGCCTGCCGGAACTCGGCTTTGCGCTCGCCGCGCCGATGGACGGCGCCTTCTATGCCTTCTGCGATGTCACCCGCCACACCAATGACAGCATGGCCTTTGCGCGCAAAATGCTGGCCGAGGCGCATGTCGCGGCGACGCCCGGCCGTGATTTCGACCCGCTGCAAGGCCATCGCACCATGCGCTTTTCCTATGCCGGCAGCCATGACGACATGGTCGAGGCGCTGGCGCGCATCGAACGCTGGCTGAAATAGAAAGCCATGCCGGAACTCGAGCAGGCACTGGCCGAAGTGGCCGCCGAAATGGGGCAGCGAAGCGATCGCGGCGAGGTGGCGACCTACATCCCGCAGCTCGGCAAGGTCGACCCGAAGAAATTTGGCATCGCCGCCGTGACCAATGACGGCCGCGTCATCCTTGCCGGCGATGCCGATCAACCCTTTTCGATCCAGAGCGTCTCGAAAGTCTTCACGCTCACGCTGGCGCTTGGCAAGGTCGGCGACGCGCTATGGCATCGCGTCGGCCGCGAGCCGTCCGGCAACCCGTTCAACTCGATCGTCCAGCTCGAGCACGAGAACGGCATCCCGCGCAATCCGTTCATCAATGCCGGCGCCGTCGTCGTCTCCGACGTCCTGCTCGCCGGCCATCAGCCGCGCGAGGCGATCGGCGAAATCCTGCGCTTCATCCAGTTCCTCGCCGATGACGAGACGATCATCATCGACCGCGAGGTGGCGGCCTCCGAGCGCGCCACCGGCTACCGCAACTTCGCCCTCGCCAACTACATGAAATCCTTCGGCAATCTCCATCACGAACCGGAGCTGGCGCTGGGGGTCTATTTCCACCATTGCGCGATTGCCATGAGCTGCCGTCAGCTCGCTTTGGCCGGCCGGTTTCTTGCCAATGGCGGCAGGAACCCGGCGACCGGGCATTCGGTCGTCTCGGCCGAACGGGCGCGCCGCATCGGCGCGCTGATGCTGACCTGCGGCCACTATGACGGTTCCGGCGATTTTGCCTTCCGCGTCGGCATCCCCGGCAAAAGCGGTGTCGGCGGCGGCATTCTCGGCATCGTTCCAGGGGTTGCTTCGCTGGCGGCGTGGTCGCCCGGCCTCAACGAGAACGGCAACTCCAAGCTCGGCTCCATCGCGCTGGAGAAGCTCGCCAGGATGATGAACTGGTCGATCTTCGCGCCATAAAGCAGCAAAACGCTGGCGTTTTTCCACCCGGAACTGCGTTGGAAAGCCTTTCGGCGAAATGAAAAATCCCGCGCCGGAGCGGCGCGGGATTGTTTCAAAAGGTCAGCCTAACGATCTGAAAGGTCTAGAAAAAGCCCTTGCGCTGCCACCAGCCGGCGCGCTTCGGCTTGTCTTCGGCCTTGGCCTCGTCGGACACCTTCGAAGACACGACGGGAACGACCGGCGCGTCGACCGACTGCGGCTTGCGCCGCGTCGGGTGGGCGCTGGTGGCAGGCTCGGCCTCGGTGGCCGCGGGAGCGGTAGCTGTCGGCTCCGGCTCGGCAGCCACGGGCGCGACCTGGGCCTCAGCCACAGGTTCGGACACCGTCTCGGCCGCGGCTTCCTCGGACACCTTCTTAGCCCTCGAACGGCGGGGCTTCTTCGGCTTTTCGACCGCCTCGGCATCGTCATTAGCTGCCGCCGGAGCGGCAGGTTCTTCCGCAGGAGCGGCGATTGCCGGCTCGCTTGCGGCGTCCTGGCCTTCAACCGACTCACCCTCGATATCGCCGACAGTTTCGCCGGCAACGGCGTCTGAAGCTTCGTCCTCACGGCGGTTGCGCTTGCCACCGCGCTTCCCGCGCCGGCGCTTCTTTCCGGAACCGTCGTCGGCAGCGGCCGCCACGGCCTCGTCGCCGGCGATCACCTCCTCGGCGGTCTCTTCCGTTGCATCATCATCATCGGCTTCGCCGGCTTCCATCGGCGCCGCCGCGACGTCCCCGTTGTGCTCGCGGTCGCGATCCCTGCCGCCGCGCCGCCGCCGACGCTTGCGACGCTTGCGATCACGGCCTTCGCCATCCTCGGACCGCTGCTGGTGCTGGCCCTGCTGCGCGTGGCGCGGCTGTTCGGCCTGGGCCGAGACTTCATCTTCCTCTTCCTCGACGACGATCTCGTCCTCGGGCTCTTCCGGCTCGACATAGGCCGGCAGGCTGCGCACCTCGACAAAGCCTTCCGGCTTCTCCGCAACGGCGCCGCGGAAGATCGCGTAGTGCTGAGTGCCGAGCGTCTCGTCAGCCTCGATCGTGATCGTCAGGCCGAAGCGGGCTTCGAGTTCCACCAGGTTGGCGCGCTTGTGGTTGAGCACATAGAGCGCGGTCGCCGACGGCGTGCGCACGACGATGTGGCTGCGCGAATCCTTGAGCAGGAATTCCTCGATCGCCCGCACGACCATCAGCGCCACGGAGGAATCGGAGCGCACATGGCCCGTGCCGCCGCAATGCGGGCAAGGCTTCATGGTCGATTCCAGCACGCTGGCGCGGATGCGCTGGCGCGACATTTCCATCAGGCCGAAGTGTGAGATGCGGCCTACCTGGATGCGGGCGCGGTCGTTCTTGAGGTGATCCTTCAGCCGCTTCTCGACGGAGCGGTTGTTGCGGTTCTCCTCCATGTCGATGAAGTCGATGACGATCAGACCGGCAAGGTCGCGCAATCGCAACTGCCGCGCGACTTCCTCTGCCGCCTCCAGATTGGTGTGGAGCGCGGTCTCCTCGATCGAATGCTCCTTGGTGGAGCGGCCGGAGTTGACGTCGATCGAAACCAGCGCCTCGGTCTGGTTGATGATGATGTAGCCACCGCTCTTCAGCGTCACCTGCGGCTGCAGCATGCGGTCGAGCTGCGCCTCGATGCCGTTGCGCACGAAGATAGGCGTGGTGTCGCGGAATGGCTGAACCACCTTGGCGTGGCTCGGCATCAGCATGCGCATGAAATCCTTGGCCTCGCGGTAGCCGTCTTCGCCGGAGACCAGGATCTCGTCGATGTCCTTGTTGTAGAGGTCGCGCACCGAACGCTTGATCAGGCTGCCTTCCTCATAGACCAGGGCAGGGGCCGAGGACTGCAGCGTCAGGTTGCGGACGTTTTCCCAAAGCCGCATCAGATATTCGTAGTCGCGCTTGATTTCCGCCTTGGTGCGGCTTTCGCCGGCAGTGCGCAGGATGACGCCCATGCCCTGCGGCACGTCGAGATCGGTCACGACCTCCTTCAGCCGCTTGCGGTCCTGGGCGTTGGTGATCTTGCGCGAGATGCCGCCGCCGCGCGCCGTGTTCGGCATCAGCACCGAATAGCGGCCGGCAAGCGACAGATAGGTGGTGAGCGCCGCGCCCTTGTTGCCGCGCTCTTCCTTGACCACCTGCACCAAAAGGATCTGGCGGCGCTTGATGACTTCCTGGATCTTGTACTGGCGACGCACCGGCTTGCGGCGGTTGCGGATTTCCTCGAGCGCGTCCTCGGCGCCGACCGATTCGACCTCGTGCTCGTCCGAGTGCGAGGCCGAGACGTCCTCCAGCATGCCGCGATCATCGTCGCTGGCGGCGGCTTCGCCGCTCTGCTCGGGCTGATCCGCCTGCGGGACCGCCTCGGAAATCACATCTGCTTCGATGCTGGCGGCAATCGAGGTCGGGCCACCTTCGGATGGCTTGCCATCCTCATCGTCCGTGGTGTCATCTCCGCCAGCCTCGGCGGCAGGTTCTTCAGCCGTTTCCGATACGGCCTCGACGGCCTCGGAGGCTGTTCCGGCATTTTCTGCCGGGGTATCGGTCTCGCCGCCGGCTTCCTCGCCCCCGGCAACCTCGGCGGCGGTTTCGTCAACGGCTATAGTCTCGACCGTGCTTTCCTCGTTCTCAGAGGAAGCGTGCTTGTGTTCGCCGCGGTCGCGGCTCTTGCCGCCACGACGCCGGTTGCGCCGGCCGCCGCGATCGCGCGCCTGCTGCTCTTCGCCGTTCTCGGCCTCCTCGTCGTCTTCGTCTTCGGCCTCCTGCGCTTCGGCGCGCAGCAGGGCCTGACGGTCGGCGACCGGGATCTGGTAATAATCGGGATGAATTTCGCTGAAGGCGAGAAAACCGTGACGGTTGCCGCCATATTCGACAAAGGCTGCCTGGAGGGAAGGTTCGACGCGGGTTACGCGGGCGAGGTAGATGTTTCCTTTGAGCTGCTTCTTGTCCTGGGATTCAAAGTCGAATTCTTCGATGCGGTTACCGCGAACGACAACAACGCGTGTTTCCTCCGGGTGGGAGGCGTCTATCAGCATTTTGTTGGGCATTATTTTGTTTCCTGCCGGCAGCCGACAGCGGCAGCTGGCGTGGCAATGCCCGCCGCTGTGCGCCTGTATCTGTGTGCATGCCGGATAATTGAATGTCCGCCGGCCGCCGCTTGAGCGCAATGGCGGTGCCGCCCGCAGCCATTACGGCGCGGTTTGATGCGGACCTTTCCATGATTGCGCTTGAAGCCATCGGCACCCGGCAGAACCTTTTGAACCAAAGCCCGGGCTAAGCCGGACCAGCTTGTTTGCTCATAAAGAGCCGGCGCGGGACCAACCCGGCCGTTTTCCTCACGCAAGCGATTCCCCCGCCACGAGGGCACGCCTGCGAAAATCGTCGCGACCACCCGAGCCTGGAAGGGTAAAGGAGCCGCCTTTGCATCCAACCTTTGGCAGGAAACTGCTGAGGCGAGCGGTTCCAGGATTGCAGTGATCCAACGTCGCTTTTATGATTTGGCGGGATGGAAGGCAACCCCGATTTCGGATGCCGGCAAAAAGCGCTTCCCCCGGGGAAGGTGCCTTCTTCCCGCTCCATGAAAGGCTTGGTTAACCTTCTCTGAATACCAATCGTTAATCGAGTTGGCGGCCTGACAGGCACTGTGCGAGAAAACCGGGCGCAATGCGTCAAACCGGGAGCGACGGATAAGAGATGGGACCGGCGGGCGCCGCAGACAAGAGGGGTGGGGCCGCTGGGCATTTCCTGCGCGTGGCCTGGACTGCCTTGCTGCTGGCGCTGTTGTTCTGCCTTACAGCCGCCGCGCGTGCCGACACTCTGCTTGGCGCGACCGGCTACAAGATGGCCGGCGACGCCACAAAGATGCGCATCGTCGTGAATTTCGACCGCGAGCCGGACGTCAAATGGTTCCTGCTGCGCGGCCCCAATCGCCTGGTCGTCGATCTGCCGCGCACGCGATTCGGGCTCGACGCCAAGGATGTGAAGCCGCGCGGCCTTGTGCGGGCCGTTCGCTACGGCGATCAGGGACATGGCTCGCGCCTGATCCTCACCGGCAAAGGCCCTTTCGCCGTCGACAAGCTCGACGTGCTCAAGAACGACGACGGCAGCGGCTATCGCATCGCCATCGATATGTCGGCTGCCTCCGAGAGGGAGTTCGACGAAGCTCTCGCCAACCAGTCGCTGACGACCGGTTCGACGGTTTCGACCGAAAAGGGCGAGCGGGTCGGCACCGGACCGGTCTCGGCGCCCGGCCATCACTTCACGGTGGTTATCGATCCCGGTCATGGCGGCGTCGATGGCGGCGCCGAAAGCTCCGCCGGCACGGTCGAGAAGGACGTCACGCTCGCTTTTGCAAAGGAACTGCGCGACAAGCTGGCCGCGGTCGGCAAATACGATGTCTACATGACACGCGACGACGACGTGTACCTGGCGCTCGACGAACGCGTGCGCATCGCGCGCCAGCACGAGGCCGATCTTTTGATCTCCATCCATGCCGATACGATCGCCGTCAAAGGTCTTCGCGGCGCCACGGTCTACACGCTTTCGGACAAGGCTTCCGATCCGGAGGCCCAGGCGCTCGCCGATCGAGAGAACCTGTCCGACCAGTTCGCCGGACTGAAGATCGAGGACGACAACAAGGAAGTCACTGACATCCTGATCGACCTGATCCGCCGTGAGACCCATGGTTTCTCTATGAGCTTCGCCCACACGCTGGTCGGTCAGCTGTCGACGAGCGTCGGCCTGATCAACAATCCGCAGCGTTCGGCCGGCTTCAGGGTGCTCAAGGCTCCGGACGTGCCATCCGTCCTGGTCGAGCTCGGCTACCTCTCCAACAACAAGGACGAGGCGCAACTGCTGAACGCCGACTGGCGCGGCAAGGCGGCGCAAAGCATAACCAACGCGGTTGCCCTGTTTGCCGCCGCCAAGGCCGGAACCGCGACGGGCGGCTGACCCGCCGCACCTGCCTGCAACCGCCGGACGTCTGCAACCACAAGCAGCGTTGCATGACGACAACACCCGGCGTTATTATTCGGCAACCGAGTCCTCAAATTTCGCGCTGCCGTATTTTGTCCACATGGCCGCGACATGGGTTTTTCGATTGCGGATTGGGACCGCCCCGGGAAGCTTGCGCGACTGTCGGCTTCGTTTAGGAAATTCCCGAACCTCGGACTGGAGCGGGCATGATTCGTCTCATCGGCTATTTCTTTGGCATCGGCACGACGCTGGCGCTGCTGGTGGCGGCCGGTCTTGCCATCTACATCAGCCATCTGACCAAGGACCTGCCCGACTACGAGGTTCTGGCCAAATACGAACCGCCGGTGACGACGCGCATCCACGCCTCCGACGGCGCGCTGATGGCTGAATATGCGCGCGAGCGGCGTCTCTATCTGCCGATCCAGGCCATCCCGGACCGCGTCAAGGCCGCTTTCATGTCTGCCGAGGACAAGAACTTCTACAACCATCCCGGCATCGACATCACCGGCCTTGGCCGCGCCGTCATCGTCAACCTGCAGAATCTCGGTTCCGGCCGGCGGCAGGTCGGCGCCTCGACTATCACGCAGCAGGTGGCGAAGAACTTCCTGCTCTCTTCCGATCAGACCTATGAGCGCAAGATCAAGGAGATGATTCTGGCCTTCCGCATCGAGCAGGCCTATTCGAAGGACCGCATCCTCGAACTCTATCTCAACGAAATCTTCTTCGGCTTTGGCGCCTATGGCGTCGCGGGCGCCGCGCTCACCTATTTCGACAAGTCCGTCAACGAGCTGACTGTCGCGGAAGCCGCTTATCTCGCCTCGTTGCCGAAAGGCCCGAACAACTATCACCCCTTCAAGCACGCCGACCGTGCCCTGGAGCGCCGCAACTGGGTCATCGACCAGATGGTCGAGAATGGCTACGTCACCCGCGAGGAGGGCGACAAGGCCAAGGCCGAACCGCTCGGCGTGACGCCGCGCCGCAACGGTTCCTACCTGTTTGCCGGCGAGTACTTCACCGAGGAAGTCCGCCGCCAGATCATCGCGCGCTACGGCGAGAACGCGCTTTACGAAGGCGGCCTGTCGGTGCGCACCACGCTCGATCCGAAGGTCCAGCTTATCGCCCGCAAGGCGATGCAGAACGGCCTGCTCAAATACGACATGCTGCGCGGCTATCGCGGTCCGGTGACGCATATCGACGTCTCCGGCGACTGGGGCGTGCCGCTCGGCAATGTGAAGGGCCTCGAGGACGTGCCGGAATGGACGCTGGCCGTCGTGCTCGACAGCTCGGCAACCGGGCTGACCATCGGCATCCAGCCGACGCGGCAGATTTCCGGCGATCTGGTCAAGGAACGTGTCCAGGGCACCGTCAGCAAGGAGGACATGGGCTTCGCCATGCGCCACTTCGTCAACGGCAAGTCCGTCAGGGCGAAGTCGCCGGCGGAAGTGCTGGAGCCAGGCGATGTGGTCTTCGTGCAGAAGAATGACGGCTCCGACAACACCTACATGCTGCGCCAGGTGCCGGAGGTCGAGGGCGGCCTCGTCGCCATGGATCCGCACACCGGCCGCGTGCTCGCCATGGTCGGCGGCTTCTCCTACGCGCAGTCGGAATTCAACCGCGCCACCCAGGCGATGCGCCAGCCCGGTTCCTCGTTCAAGCCGATCGTCTATTCGGCGGCGCTCGACAATGGCTATACGCCGGCCTCGGTGATCATGGACGGCCCGATCACCATCCAGAGCGGCAACACCACCTGGACGCCGAAGAACTATGACGGCACGGTCGCCGGTCCGGCCACCTTGCGCTCCGGCATCGAGAAGTCGCGCAATCTGATGACCGTGCGGCTCGCCAACGACATGGGCATGAAACTGGTCGTGGAATATGCCGAGCGCTTCGGCGTCTACGATCATCTGGCGCCCTATCTGCCGATGGCGCTGGGCTCCGGCGAGACGACCGTCATGCGCATGGTGTCGGCCTATTCGATCATGGCCAATGGCGGCAAATCGATCAAACCGTCGCTGATCGACCGCATCCAGGACCGCTACGGCAAGACGGTGTTCAAGCAGGACGACCGCGGCTGCGAAGGCTGCAACGCCGCCGACTGGAAGAACCAGCCGGAGCCGGAGCTGGTCGACAATTCCGAGCAGGTGCTCGACCCGATGACCGCCTACCAGATCACCTCGATGATGGAGGGCGTGGTGCAGCGCGGCACCGGCGCCACCATCGGCGAGCTCGGCCGCCACATCGCCGGCAAGACCGGCACGACCAATGACGAGAAGGATGCCTGGTTCATCGGCTTCACCCCGAACCTCGTCGTCGGCCTCTATATGGGCTACGACACGCCGCGCGGCCTTGGCCATGGTGCCACTGGCGGCGGCTTGGCAGCCCCGATATTCAAGGACTTCATGCGCGTTGCGCTCGACGGCAAGCCGAACACCGACTTCCAGGTTCCCGATGGCATGAAGCTGATCGCAATCAACCGCAAGACCGGCATGCGTGCCGCCGAAGGCGATCCGAACACCATCATCGAGGCGTTCAAGCCCGGCACCGGTCCGGCCGACAGCTACTGGGTGATCGGCATGGGCGCCGATGGCTCCAACGGTTCCGGCGCGGGGCTGTCGCCGCAGGCCAACCAGGCCATCCAGGACGGCGGCGGCGGCCTCTACTGACCTCCTGAATTCTCGAAATGGGCCGGCGACTTATTCCTAGACCGTGACCTTTTCCGAAAACCGGTTTCCACTTTTCGGTCACGGTTGAGCCGGCCCATTTCGCTTTACAGGCGGCGATGCCGTGCCTATGTATCGCGCCTATTCCGAAAAGACCGAAAAGAACAGGACCGAACGAAGAGCCATGCGCGCGGAAACGCTCAACATTGTAGACGAGATCAGGCAGGCGATAACCCTGCTGAGGAGGCATCTTTGACTGGGATCAGGCTGTAAAGCGGCTTGAATACCTGAATTCGCGCGCCGAGGATTCCAGCCTCTGGAATGATCCGATCGAAGCGCAGAAGCTGATGCGGGAGCGCCAGGAGCTCGAGGACGGCATCGCCGCCGTCAAGGGGATGACGCAGGCGCTGGAAGACAATATCGGCCTGATCGAGCTCGGCGAGGAAGAGGGCGACGACGGCATTATCGCGGAAGCGGAGGCGGCGCTGCGTTCGATGCAGGGCGAGGCGAAGGCCCGCCAGGTCGAGACGCTGCTCTCGGGCGAGGCCGACGCCAACGACAGCTATCTCGAAATCCATGCCGGCGCCGGCGGCACCGAGAGCCAGGACTGGGCCTCGATGCTCCTGCGCATGTACACGCGCTGGGCTGAGCGCCGCCGCTTCAAGGTCGAGGTGCTGGAAATCCATGACGGAGAAGAGGCGGGCATCAAGTCCGCCACCGTGCTGATCAAGGGCCACAACGCCTATGGCTGGCTGAAGACAGAGTCCGGCGTCCACCGCCTGGTTCGCATCTCGCCCTATGACAGCAATGCACGCCGCCACACGTCGTTCTCCAGTATCTGGGTCTATCCTGTCGTCGACGACAAGATAGAAATCGACGTTTCCGAATCCGATGTGCGCATCGACACCTATCGTTCCTCGGGTTCGGGCGGCCAGCACGTCAACACCACCGACTCGGCGGTGCGCATCACCCATTTGGCGACCGGTATCGCGGTCGCCTGCCAGGCCGAGCGCTCGCAGCACAAGAACCGCGCCAAGGCCTGGGAAATGCTGCGCTCGCGGCTTTACGAGGAAGAGCTGAAGAAGCGCGAGGCGGTCGCCAACGCCACCGAGGCGTCGAAGAGCGATATCGGCTGGGGCCACCAGATCCGCTCCTACGTGCTGCAGCCCTATCAGCTCGTGAAGGATCTGCGCACCGGCGTCGAAAGCACCTCGCCGTCGAGCGTGCTCGATGGCGATCTCGACGAGTTCATGGAAGCCTCGCTCTCGCATCGCATCGAGGGCGGCGCCGGCGAAGCGGTGGCGGACCTCGATTAGGAGTCCCGGCGCTACACGACGGAGGAGCCGGTGACGCGCACACTTACCGGAAAATGCTTTTGCGGCGCCGCCCGCTACGAGGTGGCGGACGAGTTCTCTTACGCGGCCAACTGCCATTGCTCGAACTGCCGGCGCACCACGGGGTCGGCGTTCAAACCCTTCGCCGGAATCGAGCGCGAAAAGTTCCGTCTCGTCACGAGCGAGGACGAACTACTGATCTTCGGCGACGTGAGCGGCCACGACGCGCATTGCGGCCGATGTGGCTCGCTCGTCTATTCATTGGTGCGTGATGGCGCCTACGTCCATGTCGCCATGGGGACGTTGATGGACGATCCAGGCATTCGCCCGAGCGCACATATCTTAGTCGGTTCAAAGGCGCCGTGGTTCACGATTACAGACGATCTGCCGCAATATCGTGAACATGTCGACGGCTGAAGGCCGGAACCTCCGTCAGCGGAACTTCGTTCTTAGGCACCCTGGGCGCAGGTCGGTCGTCTGGTTCTTACCAGCCAAGTCTGCGCATCTTTCCGTCGCCGAGGCTTGAAGCCCGGCGCGCCGCCACGGCGCGCCCACTTCTTGCGCTGGCTATGGAATCAGCTCAGCATTCGGGCTGTGGGATAAAAGCATTTATGGCCGGGTGCGGCATATCTGCGACCGACGATCCGGCCACTGGGAAGATACGTTCCGGGAACGGGCAAGCGAAAACGCTTGATGCTCGAAAGGAACGTTTCGATGTCTGCTGCCATATCAAGATCGGCCCAAGCCGTTCGACCGGCTGGCCGACTTTTGTTTTCCCTGTTCGCTGTTGGAGCCATCTCGGTGCTGGCGCCGCCGGCCATCGCGCACGACGCCCAGCCCACGGCGGCCATGCCGCAAGGCTGGAAATACCCCTTTGCCTGTTGTGCCAACTTCGATTGCAAGGAGGTGCCGCAGTCGTCGATCAGCGAGCGGCCCGAGGGCTATGTCATAAAAGGCACGGGCGAGGTGGTGGCTTACGCCGACAAGCGGGTCAAGAATTCGCCCGACGGCGAGTACCACTGGTGCGCGCATCAGGCCGGGCTCGACGCCGGCAAGACCATCTGCCTGTTCGTGCCGCCACCCTCTTACTAGGGCTTTGGACCTGCCGCGGAAGGCAAGACGCGGGCCTCGATCCACGGCAGCAGAATGCTGCATACCCTGCTGACAGACAGTTGTCAGGACGGCTTCTTTATGTTGCCTTGCCACGGAGCAATTCCAGGTTTTCCGTTCGGAATTGCGTGAAAGAAAGCGCGTGGCGGACAAGGGAGAGGTGAGTCCATGACCATCAAGGGAAGCTGCCATTGCAAGGCGACAACCTTCGAGGTTGCCGAGGCGCCGCGGACGGTGACGCAATGCACATGCTCGTTCTGCTCGAAGCGCGGGTCGCTATGGGCGTATTATGTGCCGTCGCAATTCAAGCTCACGAGCCCGTCGGAGAACGTCTCCTTCTATCGCTGGGGCTCGAAGACCGTAAAGCACGGGTTCTGCGCCACCTGCGGCTGCGGCACCTTCACCGAAACGCCTGATTGGTCGACCGGAAAGCCGGACTTCGACAACCCGAAGATCAGCGTCAATTCGCGCCTGTTCGACGATTTCGACCTGGATAAGGTCGAGGTGGTGGTCATCGACGGCAAGAATTTGTGGTAGACGCGAAGCGGGAACGACCGCCAGACTTTGCCGGCCGTATCCCCGTTCCGTTTTTCGCCGCATTTCATGCTACAAGGCTGCGGAAGGGCTGATTTGGCGCGGTCGCAAAGGCCGCGAATTGGAGAGGGACCAATCTCATGAAGAAGACTGTGCTCGTCGCCGTTGCGACGGCTCTATTGGTGAGCGCCTGCACCACCACCGATCCGTATACCGGCGATCAGAAGATCTCCAATACGGCAGCCGGCGCCGGCCTCGGCGCGCTGGCAGGCGCCAGCCTCGGTCTGCTGGCCGGCGGCAATGACCGCCGCAACGCCCTGATCGGTGCAGGCATCGGCGCGCTCGCAGGCGGCGCGATCGGCGCGACGATGGACCAGAACGAGGCGGAGCTTCGCCGTCAGCTGCAGGGCACCGGCGTCAGCGTCACCCGCAGCGGCGACCAGATCATCCTCAACATGCCGTCCGACATCACCTTCAATGTCGACCAGGACGCGGTGAAGCCGGGCTTCTATCCGGTGCTGAATTCGGTAGCGCTGGTGCTGAAGAAGTTCCGCCAGACCACGGTGGACGTTTTCGGCCACACCGATTCGACCGGCGGCGACCAGCACAATTTCGATCTGTCGCAGCGTCGCGCGCTTGCCGTCGCAAATTACCTGTCCGGCCAGGGCGTCGATCAGCGCCGCTTCGCCGTCACCGGCTTCGGCAAGACCCGCCCGATCGCATCCAATGCGACCGCCGCCGGCCGCGAGCAGAACCGGCGCGTCGAAATCCAGCTGTCGCCGCTCACCTGAGAGAAAACGGCGCGTGGAGGCGCAACTCCATCAAGGCAAACGGCCCCGTTCGGGGCCGTTTTTGTTTGAAAGGGTCCAAAGATGGGGTCGAAGGTCTTAGGACATTAGCTTTTTCTAATTGATACTTTTCCAGAGCCGAGGAAAGGACTACCATCCTGCTGTTCCAGAGGGGATGGGGCGGTCAATTGGCCGCGCAATCAACATCTACCGCCCCGGTCTTGCACGGCCAGATCAAGGGAATCTGGGAGGAATGAATGACAAGAACAGCTCGCTTGGGGCGCTGCGGCGTTCTCGCTTTGGCGTGTCTTATCGGCACATCGTTCGGGGTCGCCCGGGCCGAAGACGCCAACAAGGCCGACATCGAAGCCTTGAAGAAATCGCTGGCCAAGTATGAAGATTACACGGCCGCTGTCCGCGACCTCTATTTGTCGACCGTCGGCTGCGTCCACTATAGCGGCGAGAAGATAGACGGCGCGATGTACTATCCGAAGGGCGCCATGGGCATCCATTTCGTCAACGTCCCGAGTATCGGCAAGCCGCTCGATCCGATGAAGCCCAATGTCCTGATCTACGAGCCGACGAAGAAGGGCTTGAAGCTGGTCGGCGTGGAATGGCTGGTGCCGCTGACACCGGACACCAAGGCGGCACCGACATTGTTGGGCCAAAAATTCATGGGGCCGATGGAAGGGCACTATCCGCTCATTCCGAGGGAGTTCGTCCACTACGACCTGCATGCATGGCTGTTCAGGGACAATCCGAACGGCATGTTCACCCCAACGAACCCGAACGTGAAATGCAGCAAGGCCGATTTCCCCATGCTGGAGAAGCCGACCAAGATGATGCCGGGACCGATGTAGGCATCGCCTTTGGCTGGATTGCCTAATGCATGTCTCCCGAAAGTGGGAACCGGTTTCGGGACAAAGACATGCATAGAATCAATAACTAAAGCGCATGGAGCGAATCTGAAAGATCGCGACGCGCTTTAGGGCGAAGCAGAAAAGAAACGGCCCCGTTTACGGGGCCGCTTTCATTCCAGGCTATGCTGGCATCGACTTCAGACCTTCGCGACGATCCGCATGAAGGCCGGCACGTCGTCACCGAAGCCGACGGTTGCGTCGTCTTCTTCCTGACGGTGGCGGCCGGGGCGGTCGCGCTGCGGACGGGCGTCGCCGCGCTGCTCGTGACGGTTGCCCGGGCCCTTGCGCTCGTTCTCGGAACGGATCGCGTCCTTGCGGGCGCGGCGTTCGGCGATATCGGCCACTTCGGCGACAGGCTGTTCCTCGCGTGCCGTATCGGGCGTCTCGTCGCGCTTGGCGTGACGGTCCTTCTTGCGCTCGCCGCGGTCCTTGCGATCGTCCTTGCGGTCCTCGTCCTTGCGGCCGGCACGCCGCGGCGCGCCGCGGCCACGGCGCGGCGCCTCGTCCTCGGCTTCGCTGGCGACGACGGTCGACAGATCGCCGTCATGCCACTCGATCTTGGTGCCGATCAGGCGCTCGATGGCGTCGATATATTTGGTGTCGGACTTGGTCGCGATGGTGAACGACTTGCCCGAGCGCCCGGCTCGGCCGGTGCGGCCGATACGATGGACATAGTCCTCGGCATGGATCGGCACGTCGTAATTGAAGACATGGCTGACATCGGGAATGTCGAGGCCTCGCGCGGCGACATCGGAAGCGACGAGATAGCGCAGCTTGCCGTCGCGGAAATTGGCCAGCATCTGCATGCGCGCCCGCTGGTCCATGTCGCCATGCAACGCCCCGGCGTCGAAATCATGCTTCAGCAGCGAGCGGAACAGCTCCGACACCTCGATCTTGCGGTTGCAGAAGATAATGGCATTCTTCAGCTCGGCGTCTTCGGCCTTCATGAGATTGCGCAGCGTCTCGCGCTTGTCCCAGGGTTTTGAGCCCGACTTGACCAGCCGCTGGATGATGTTGGTTGCAGCGGATGCGGCCTTGGAAACCTCGACGCGGACCGGCGCGTGCAGGAATTTTTCGGTGAGCTTGGTGATCTCTGGCGGCATCGTCGCCGAGAAGAACAGCGTCTGGCGCGTGAACGGGATCATCTCGCAGATGCGCTCGATGTCGGGAATGAAGCCCATGTCGAGCATCCGGTCGGCCTCGTCGATGACGAGAATCTCGACGCCGTTGAGAAGGAGCTTGCCGCGCTCGCGGTGGTCGAGCAGGCGGCCGGGCGTGGCTATCAGCACGTCGGCGCCGCGCTCGAGCTTCTTGTCCTGCTCGTCGAATGAGACGCCGCCGATCAGAAGCGCGATGTTGAGCTTATGGTTCTTGCCGTATTTGATGAAGTTTTCCTCGACCTGCGCGGCCAGCTCACGGGTCGGTTCGAGGATCAGCGTGCGCGGCATGCGGGCTCGCGCCCGGCCCTTTTCCAGGCGCGTCAGCATCGGCAGCACGAAGGAAGCGGTCTTGCCGGTGCCGGTCTGGGCGATACCCAGCACGTCCTTGCCGAGCAGCGCATGCGGGATGGCGCCGGCCTGGATCGGCGTCGGCTTGGTGTAGCCGGCATCGGTGACTGCGGAGAGCACCTTCGGCGACAGGCCGAGGTCTGAGAATGTCAACGCTTCTTGAGCGATCGTGGTGTCTGAGGACAAGTGTTTGTTGTCTTTGTTGGTTGGGAAAATCGCGACACAGCAGCCGCGACAGGCGCCGCGCGCCTGCAAGATCGGTGTTGCAGTTAGGCGCAAGCCCTCGATTTGTCAACAGAAACGGACCGAAATACAGCGATTGTGAAGACGTAACCTTAATCGCGACGCTTAATCGAAACAGTATCGTTGCGCCGGCTCAGTAGCGGAACTGCTCGGCAAGGATGCGTTCGTTCCATGAATGGTTCGGATCGAACAGCAAAGTTGCCGTCGCCGTCGGCGATTCCCGCACGGTGACGGAGGCCACCGCCTTGACCTCGGTATGATCGGCCGCGGCATTCACCGGGCGCTTTTCGGCTTCCAGGATGTCGAAGCGTATGGTCGCCTTGTTGGACAGCAGCGCCCCACGCCAGCGGCGCGGTCGGAAAGGACTCACTGGCGTCAGCGCCAGAAGCGGCGCATCGAGCGGCAGGATAGGTCCATGTGCCGATAGATTGTAGGCGGTGGAGCCGGCGGGCGTCGCGATCATCACGCCGTCGCAGTTGAGCTCCTCCAGCCGCACCTGGCCATCGACGGTGATGCGGATCTTCGCCGTCTGGTAGGACTGGCGCCACAGCGCCACCTCGTTGATGGCCGGCGCCGAAACGGTTTCGCCGTCATGCGTCACCGCGACCATTTCGAGCGGCCGGATCGTCTCGGCGACCGCGTTGGCGATGCGTTCCTCGAGGCCACCGGCGCGATATTCGTTCATCAGAAAGCCGATGGTGCCACGGTGCATGCCGTAGACCTTCTTGCCCGTGCTCATCGTCTCGCGCAGCGTCTGCAGGAGAAAGCCGTCGCCGCCGAGCGCAATGACGATCTCGGCCTCCGCGACAGGCACCTGCCCATAGCGCGCGGACAGGCTTTCCAGCGCCGCGCGGGCGTCGTCGGTATCGGAAGAGACGAAGGCGAAACGGTTGGAGGCTTTGCTCATGGCTCCCGGAGGGCGACCGTCTGCGGGGCCGCGCCGGCGACGGCGTAGCATGCGCCACCCACATCTGTGAAGGGCGCTGCGCTGGTGGGCGGGTCACACCTGACAATCGCGCTTCGTGACAGCCGCGACATGAATGTGATGGCTGCTATGGTTAAGACGGAGCTTAAACACTCGTAAAGCCGGATCGATCATGTTAGCCGACAGTGGATGGGTTGGCGGGGGCTGGCCAGTCGAGAGACCTGTCTATTGCCGGTAACGCGTCTGATCATAGTCTTCCTGATGATGGGAAGTTTCGCGCTCATGTTCGCTGAACTGGTGCGTCATTCCGAAGAGATGAGCCAGCGGCCGCAGCCGACGGCATCCCGTTGTGGCGACGCCACGGGAACACCTTGCCCGCAAAGGGCGCTGTAGGCCGCGCTTTTCTGCTCGCTCAACCACCCTGCAGGTGACAGCCGGGCTTTCGCTTTCCCGCGACATATTCGTCGATGAGTTGCCGATAGCGCACCTTGCCGAAGCTCGGAAAATGGCCGCCATGCACGACCGAGACGTCGAGGTCGCGCATGGCGAGCAGCGTCCCGACATAGTCCTCGATATCGGAATGATAGACGTCGTCGATCAGCGGCCCGTCATAGACGATGTCGCCCGACAGCAGGATGCCGGTCCTTTTCTCGTAAAACGCGATGCCGCCGGGCGAATGTCCAGGCGTGTGGATGACCTCGAAGGCGCGGTCGCCGAGATCGATGACGTCGCCATGCCCGAGCAGGCGGTCGGCCGGCGCGGGCAGGATGCGATAGCGCGCCGTGTCCCAGCCCGCCGGCGCGCCGTCGAACATCTCCTCATTGGCGTAACGGTCGGCGACCGTCCATTCGTTGCGCGGATCGGCAAGGATTTGGGCCTCGGCCGAATGCACGCAGCGGTCGGGAAATTCGTGATGGCAGCCGATATGGTCGAAATGCGTGTGGCTGGCGACGCAGGTAAGCCCGCGCTCGCTCACCAGCGGCACATAGCGCCGTAGGCTGAAATGGCCAAGGCCGGTATCGAACAACAGATCGCGGTCGCGCCCGCGCACATGCCACATGTTGCAGCGGAAGAACGGCTTTATCCACGGCTCATGGATGAGCGTGACGCCGTCGCCCATGCGGATGGTTTCGTACCAGTCCGGAGCCTCGATGACCGGAAGCATACCCATGGATCAGTCCGCCAGCAGGATGATGTCTTGAGCGTTGCATGAAACCGGGATCGTGTCGCCTGCCTGAACGGTGGCGGAAGCGGGAGCCTTGGCGATGAACTGCAATGCCGGGTCCTGCATCGAGGTGGCCAGCACGCGCTTGAAGCTGCCCTGGAAGACGACATCGCCGACCTTGGCCGTGCCCAGCGCGACATCGCTTTTTACTTCGCCGAGAACCAGGTGCTCGGGCCGAATGGCGAGCGCGACCGGGGCGCCGGCAGGCGGGGCACCTGGCAGTGAAATCGGCCCCACCGCCGTGGAGACCGTGACGGTCCCGTTCCCCGCCTCGGTGACTGTGCCGGCAAGGATCGTGCTCTCGCCCATGAAGGTAGCGGAAAAGCGCGTCGCCGGCCGCGCATAGACCCGCTCTGGCGGACCTTCGTCCTCGATGCGTCCGTCATTCATCACCACGCAATGGTCGGCCAGCGCCATCGCTTCTTCCTGGTCGTGCGTGACATGGATGAAGGCGGTGCCGACGCGCTTCTGGATCGCCTTCAACTCGTCCTGCATCTGCCGGCGCAGCTTGAGATCGAGCGCGCCGAGCGGCTCGTCGAGCAGAAGCACCGCTGGTTCGACGACCAGCGCGCGGGCGAGCGCCACGCGCTGGCGCTGGCCACCGGAAAGCTGATGCGGCTTCTTGTCGAAGGCGGCCGCCAACCCGACAAGCGCAAGTGCCTCGCGCGCCTTGGCCGCCCGGGCCGCGCCATCGACGCCCTGCATGCGCAGCCCGAAGCCGACATTGCCGCCGACGCTCATATGCGGAAACAGCGCGTAGTCCTGGAAGACGGTGGTCGTCGGGCGTTTGGCCGGCGGCACCGCGGTGCAATCCGCGCCGCGGATGAAGACCTTGCCTTCGCTCGGCGTGACGAAGCCGCCGAGGATCGAAAGCAGCGTCGTCTTGCCGGAACCGGACGGGCCGAGCAGGATCGTATAGCTGCCGGGCTCGATCGCCAGCGAGACGTTCTTCAGCACCGGTAGCTGGCCGAAGCGATGCGAGACGTTGCGGATATCGACCAAGGGCGCGCTCATGCCGGCTTTCTCCGCAACAGCGTCAGCTCGAAAAACACCACCAGAACGATGGAGACGGCAAAGACCAGCGAGCCGACGGCATTGGTCTTGGGATTGAGGCCGGAGCGCAGCAGGTTCCAGATTTCCACGGGCAGCGTCGTCTCGAAACGGGTGAGCAGGAAGGAGATCACGAACTCGTCCCAGGAGAAGGTCATCGACAGGAAGAAGCCTGCGAAGATCGCCGGCGCCATGACCGGCACGGTGATCATGAGCAGCACCTTCCATTCGGCGGCGCCGAGGTCGCGCGCGGCGCGCTCGATGTTGATCTGGTGATCGCCCATCTGACTGTAGATGATGGCGAAGCAGAGCGGCAGGTTGATCACGACATGGCCGATGCCGGCCGCAAGCAGCGATTTCGGCACGCCAGCCCAGTTGAACAGCACCAGCAAGCCCATGCCGATGATGAGGTAGCTGACGGTCAGCGGCAGAGTGATCAGGCCGCGCAGGATGGCCGAGCCCGGCAGCACGAAGCGGGCGAAACCCCAGGCGGAGAGAAAGCCTAGCGTGACCGAAGCAAGCGAGGAGAGCACCGCCACCAGCAGCGAATTGACCAATGCCGAGGTGAGCCGCGCATCGGACAGCACCGCCTGGTACCAGCGCAGTGACGGGCCGGTGAAGGGCGGGATCGGAAACGACGTCGCCTGCAGCGAAAACAGCACCAGCACGACCACCGGCAGGAAGATGAAGCCGTAGACGGCGATGGCGTAGACCCAGGCGGCGAAGCGGACGGCGGCGCGCATCGTCACGCCCGCTCGATCTTCAGCCAGCGCGCGCAGGCGAGATAGGCGATGGTGACGACGGCCATCAGGATGATCGACAGCGCGGAAGCCAGCGGGAAATCGCCGCGGCGGCCGATCTGCATCATCACGAGCTGCGGCATGAGCAGCTCGTTGTTGCCGCCGAGTATCTGCGGCGTGATGTAGTCGCCGATGCAGAGCACGAAAGTCAGGAAGGTGCCGACCATGATGCCGGGCAAGGTGAGCGGCAGCACGACATGCACGAAGGTGCGCACCGGCCCGGCGCCGAGGTCCGCGGCGGCCTTGCGGTAGCTCGGGCTGAGCTGCTTCAAATTGGCGAAGATCGTCAGCGTCAGAAGCATGACGAAGAAATGCACGAAGCCGGTGACCGTAGCGAAGCGCGTATTGGCAAGCTGCAGCGGCTCGCCGACGAGGCCGATGCCGGTCAGTGCCCGGTTGATGACGCCGTTCTGCGCCAGCACCAGCAGCCAGGAATAGGAGCGCACGACATAGGAGGTCCAGAACGGCAGCACGGCCAGCATCAGCGCCAGCCGTTGCCAGCGCTCCGGGACTTGTTCCGCCAGGATCCAGGCAAAGGGATAAGCAAGCAGGATCGAGATCACGGTGACGATCGCCGTCACTTCCAGCGAGTTCACCATCGCCCGCCAGTAGGACGGGTCCGTGAAGAACTGACTGTAATTGGCTAAAGTGAAGCCGCGTCCTTCATGCGCAGTGAGGCTGGAAAACCCCATGGCGATGAAGGGCAGCACAAAGAACAGAAGCGTCCATGCCAGCGCCGGCGTGACCAGCGCCCAGGGCAGGGCACTCGAATTGTTTCCCGCGGATGCCATCGGCCGATTTACTGCGCCTGCAGCATCTCGGTCCACATGTCCTGCATCTTCTTGTCGAGATCGGCGTTCGGCGCCGGATAAGCCTGGGCGCGGGCGAGGAAGCCCGGCTGCTCGTCGAAGCGCAGGATCTTCTTCTGTTCCTCGGTCAGCGCCGCCTTGGTGTTGGACGGCATGCCCCAATAGCAGGACGAGGTCGCAAGCCGCGCCTGGCCTTCCGGGCTCATGATGTACTGGATGAACTTCAGCGCCATGTCCTTGTTCTTGGAATCCTTGAACATGGCGAGCGACTGCGACCACAGCACAGCACCCTCCTTCGGGATCGAGAAGTCGAGCGCCGGGTTTTCCTTGGCGAGCCCCGCCGTCACCCATTCGCCGCCGCCGACCAGGATGTCGACTTCGCCGGTGGCTAAGGCGGTCTGGCTGGCGGTGACTTCGCCGACCAGCTTGGCGTTGGCCTTCATCTTGAGAAGCTCGGCCTTGAGCGCCGGCAGGTCGGCTTCGGTGATCTCGGCAGTCTTCTTGCCGATGGCGAGCGCCGCCATGCCGATCACCGGCAGGTAATAGTCGTAGATCGCGACTTTTCCGTTGTACTTGTCGCTGGTGAGCGAGGCCAGCGACTGCATGTCGGCCGGATCGACCTTGGTCTTGTTGAAGCCGATCGTGTTGTAGCCGAACTTTTCGGTGATGCCGTAGCGCTTGCCGTCGACAACGGTGGACTTGTCCATCCTTACTTCCGGAAAAAGGTCGGCGAAGGGCAATTTGTCCTCGGGCAGCGGCTCGAACAGGCCTTTCTCGACGCCGCGCGGCACGTCGATGGAATCGATCACCATCACGTCCCAGTCGCCCGGCTGCGACTGGTCGACGATGGCGAGACCGGCGCCGGTGCCCTCGAATTCCTTGACGTTGACCTTGATGTTGTTGGCCTCCTCGAAGGGCTGCAGCAGCGCCGGATCGGAATGGTCGCACCAGATCAGCGCGTTGAGCTCGGCGGCCTGGGCGCCGCCCATAGCGAGCAGCAGCGCCGCGGCCGCGCAGGCGGCTGAAAGATGAGACTTCAGGATGGAAAGCGGAGTCCGGGCATTGACGGTCATCGAGTGTTCTCCCTGCCTTGCTGGCTTGTTGGAAGAAAAGTTGAACCAATTCTAAAATTGAGTCAATTATGATTTTGTGGCAGAGAGGCCGATATGAGTGGATTGCGCGAACGGCAGAAGGCAGACAGGCACCGCCGCATCATCGATGCGGCGACGGAGCTTTTCCGCGAGGCCGGCTATGAAGGCGCCAAGATCGAGGCGATCGCAGCGCAAGCAGAGGTCTCGATCGGCACCATCTACAACTACTACCAAAACAAGGGCGACATCCTCGGCGCCATCGTGTCGATGGAAGTCAACGAGGTGCTGAACGCCGGGCGAGGGGTGGTCGCCAGCCCGCCGGCAAATGTCGGCGACGCGCTCGACACACTGATCGGCATCTACATCGAGCACTCGCTGAATTATCTCAGCAAGGAGATGTGGCGCCAGGCGATGGCGATCTCGACGCAACTGCCCGACAGCCCCTTCGGCCAAGCCTATACCGGGCTGGACCGGGAACTGACCAATCAGATCAGCGCGCTGATAGTCCGCCTGCAGAAGATCGGCCTTGTGCGCTCGGACATCGATGGGCCGGCGGTTGGCGAGCTGATCTTCAACAACATGAACATGATGTTCATCGAGTTCGTGAAGCGCGACGAGGCGAAGATACCGGAATTGCGCGCGGCGATACGAAGGCAGAACCGGATATTGGTGGCGGCGATTGGGGTGTGAGCCTCAGGAAAGGTCCCGGCATGCAAAGTTTCGCTTGATGAGCGGGCGTTAATCGAGCTTCAGGATGCGCCCCTTGTCGAGGCGGAATATTCCGTCATTGCCCCCCTGGGACTCAAAATCGGTCTGCAAATCGTCCCATGTGCCGAGATTTTGCCCGCAATCAGCGCACCTGATTGGCGTTGAGGGCTGGGCGTCGGCCGGGATCTGAAGGCGGATCGTCCCGCAAAAGGGGCACTCCAAAAGGTGATCCAGATATGCGCCTGCCATTGTCTTCATTCAGGGAACCTCGGCGTCGAATTCAACCGCAAATCCTGCGTCGATCGCGGCTCGTGCGATGTGATCGCCAAGTTGCCAATCCGTCAACTCGCAGAGTGGGAACATCTGTCTCACGGCATGGACAGAGTCGGCGATCGAAATGCTGGGATCGTAGACCTTATCGATCAGGTAGCGGACAATCGCCTGCCGAACGTCCGACGAAATGGCTGTCTGGGCGACCGTGAGCATCTCTGATCCTACGAATGGAGCCGCATTTCCTCGCCCTCGGCCATCGTTGCGTCGAAGGCCACGGGAATGCCGTGAACGATGCAGGCCGCCGCCAACATACCCTCCAACTCGTGGTCGCTTGTTCTGCAGGCAGGCATAAGTGTCCGGATGGCGCGGATTGCCTGTGAGATGGAAAGGAACCGGGCTCGCCCCCTGGAAAGGACATAGGCCTCGGTCGCCTTTTCAACAGTGACGCTGTGAAAAGCGTTGGTCATTGCGAGTTCCTCCCTGAACCCAAACCAACGTGATTTACGCCCTATTTTCAGCGACCATCAAGCATATGTACGCTTCCGGACAATCAGCCGGAGACAATGCCGAAATGGCGTTGCTCTTCCTCGCCATAGGCACCGTGTGTGAGCTTTATCAGTCCGCTGCGATCGACGATCGTGATCTCGCCACGTCTGGCCTGGACCAGCCCCCGATATTCAAGCATTTGCAGGGCCGTTGTGACCCCTGGGCGCCGGGCGCCAAGCATGGTCGCCAGAAATTCGTGCGTCAGGTAAATCCTGCTTCCTGAAGAGCGATCGTGGACCATGAGCAGCCACCGAGCCAGTCGCTCCTCGATCTTCGAGTGGCCGTTGACCAGCGCGGTCCGGGAGGCCTGGATGAGGAAGGCGTTGGCATATCGAAGCAACGATCGGCCAAGGGTCGGGCTTTTTGCGAGGGCCGCGCGAAGATTTTCAACCGGCAGGCACCAGCCCTGGCCAGCGATCTGAATGTAGGTCTCGTTGGGAGAACTCTCCTGGCCGAGAATGACCGTAACACCCGTCATACCATCGTGGCCGATGATGCCGACTTCGCTTTGTCGCCCTCCAGTCATGGCAGCGACTACCGAAGCGATCCCCGTCTCGGGAAAATACACCTGCTCTATCGGCTGATATCGGACCTCTAACTGATCTTTGATGCCTAGTTCGACGTGATGTATCGACGGCTGCAAGAGTGCGAAATCATCAGGGGCGATGGATTTCAGTACGTGATTGCGAAAAGTGGATTGAGGCATGGCTCTTCTCCCGTTGCGGGCAAGAGCACTTTCCTCTCACTGTCGGCTGCATCCGTACGTGTCTGGCGGCCGATATCGAAAGCGTAGGCTTCCGACGGCCGATTAGCAACGACGGCTCGCTTGCATGCCAAACTTTGCCTGCCGGATTTCGCATCGCTTAAGGCGCGGTATGTTTTGCCCCCTGTGGCCAATGCGGAACGCCAGTAGATACGCCGGGGAATTGAAAATATTAGGCGAGCGGAACAAAATCGTCCAAAACCTGTTGCGTTTCGCTTGATGATTTGCCCGAGTGCCACAAGCCGTGGGCTTGGCTAGAGCGGCACATTACCCCTGCGTATAGCCCTCAAACACGGCGTTGAAAAAGATAGCGGCTTCCAAAGTGTTAGGCGATTGAACGAGCCTGCCACCTCAAGTGCCGCACTTAGATTTGCGGGGAAGACCGGAAGACTGACTTTCTGGTGCCCCCGGCAGGAATCGAACCCGCGACCTTCGGTTTACAAAACCGCTGCTCTACCAGCTGAGCTACAAGGGCATGGCGCTCCGGTAGCATATTTCGTGCGCCAGTAAAGACAAAACTCCATTTTGGGTTGCTAATGGATCGCCGCAGAGCCTGCATGCTGAAAAGCGTCGCGCCGCTTCCTACATCCTGTCCAGGTGCAATCGCATCGAACCGGGTGCCGCATGATCAGATTCGTCATCATCCTGCCGCTCATCGTCGTGACCTGGCTTCTCCTGGTAAAGGTCATCGGCGATCTGAAGAAGGCCAACATCGACTGGACCGGCGTCGCCACCTTCATCGGCTTCATCGTGCTGGCCTTCTGGCTGAGGCATGTCACGGGGATGGGGTGAAAGGCAGCGAATAGAGAGTAGCGAATAGCGAATAGGGATTTGGGTTCAGCGCACGCTATCTTTTCCCTACTCACCATTCGCTACTCTCTATTCGCTCAATTTCTCGAACCTTTTGCTGCTTCGCCACGACTGATCTCCCGAGAGGCGAATGGTCGCCTCGATCAAGGATCCAGGAGATCATCATGTTGAAGCGTACGTTTACGTCAGGCCTCGTCGCCGTTTTCGTCGCCACCGGCGCGCTGGCCGCCACGGTTCAGACGTCCTCGGCCCATGGCAATCATCACCATCATCATCACCACAATCATCACGGCAAGCCCTGGTGGTGGTGGCACCACAATCATCATCACCATCACCACCACGGCAAGGTGATCATCTTCCTTTGACGAGAAGACCATTTGTCTTCGAAGGGCGGCCTCGGGGCCGCCCTTTTTGCGTTCCGGGGACCGAGCCGGCCTACGAACGGAAGCCCGGCAGAACCGCCGGCGAAAAAATATCGAAAAATCTTCGAACCTTTTTTCGGCCGGCCGCGACCCATGATCAAGAGGCGGATGGTTCGCCTCTCCAACGAAACCCAGGAGATCGTCATGTTCAAGCGCACCATCGTTTCCGGCCTCATCGCCACCACCGTCGCCGCCGGCTCGCTCGTCGGCACCGTCCAGCCTTCGGCCGCCCACGACCATCATCACCGCCGCGAGCTCGGCATCGGCATCGCCGCCGGCGTCGGCGGTTTCGTGCTCGGCAGCCTGCTCGCCCAGCAGCCCCGTACGGTCTATGTCGAGGACGACGGCTACGACTCGATCCACGTCCGCCGCTGCTACGCCCGCTACGCCAGCTACGACGAGCGCTCCGACACCTATATGAGCTATGACGGTCCGCGCTATTGCCGGCTCTGAGAGGGGGCTAAATCAACGACAGGCAAGAGGGGCTGCACGCAGCCCCTCTTCTTGCGTTCGAGCGCTACGCATCCGCCTGATTGGTTTGATATGAGGCAGACAACGTTCTTAGGAACTGGGTTTCAGCTCGGGCAACGCCAATCCCGCCATGCGGCAGGCGCCGCTGACTGAAGCGTCGTTTATCGCGACGAGTTCAAAACTGTTTCCGGCATCGGGATAGATCTTGCCGATGAACGCTTCGCTGCCGCCGGGAGAGTCCTTGTCGTCCACATAGCCGCACACAACGGTCTCGTCGCGGCCGTTCAGCGTGCGCTCTCCGGCGAGCATCGTTCCGAACTTTGCGGCGAGGGGGTTTTTCAGGTGCTGGCGGACGCCGGCTGCGATGATTTCCTCCAGGGCCAGCGAGATTGGAATAGGATCGACCTGTGGGTTGCTGCTGGGGCTGCCGACGGGTGCTGCCGGCGGCGGTGTCGTCGCCACGCATCCGCAAAGTGAAGCGGCGGATAGGAGATAAGCTGTTTTCCGCATCCGTGCCCTTTCGCATGCATGCCAACGCCCCGGCAAGACGGTCAAGTCCAGCTCCCGAACTGGCCATGGCCGGTCCGTTCCTGCCGAGCAACCAACGATGTACAGCGATTTTGCAAGCGTTTAGTCTGGCTTTGACGGCAATCGAGGGGAGGGTGGCTTGGACAATCAGGATCCCAAGGAAGAACGGGTCGAACCGGTTTTCCGCAACGGCACCATCACCATCGTCGGCATCCTGCTGGCGTTCTCGCTGGGCTTCATCACCCATTGGGCGGCCAACCCGATCCCATGGCAGACCTACCATCTGATTGCCGTCCTGCCGATCCTGGTCGGCATTGCGCTGCAGATCCGGGCGCTGGCCATTCTGCTCGACATCAAATCCCTGCAGCGCAGCATTCACGACCGCGCCAGTCGGATATTCATCGCCGGCCTCATCCTGGCGGCCTGTGGCGTCGGCCTGGCCATCCTGCTCGATTTCTTCGACATATCGGCAAAGAGCGCTTTGCCGGGCGTTTCCTAGTCAGAACGCTTTGACGCCCCCGATCATCTTCGTCACCTCGACCGCGGCCTCGCGCACCAGCGGACCGATCTCGGCCAGCCGCTCGGGCGTCACTCGCACCGTCGGTCCGGACACCGAAACGCCGCCGATAGGCTCGCCGAACTCGTTGAAAATGGCGGCGGCCACGCAGCGCATGCCGGGATGGCGCTCCTCGTCGTCGACCGACCAGCCGCGATGCTTGATAACGGCGAGATCATGGGCCAGCGCGGAAATGTCGGAGAGCGTCTTGTCGGTGTAGCGCTGCAGGCCCGCCTTGCGCAGGATGGCCGCCACCCGTTCCGGCTCGAGATGCGCCAGCACCGCCTTGCCGATTCCGGAAGCATGAAAGGGGCTGCGGGTGCCCGGCCGAAAAAAGGCCCGGATCGCCTGGTGCGTCTCGACCTGGCTGACGAAGACGACGCAATCGTCCTCGGCGACGCCGAGATTGGCGGTCTCGCCGGTCTTTTCCATCAATTCCTGCATGACGATACGGGCGCGGTCGACGAGCTTGCGCCTGCGCAGGAAGGCCGCGCCCATGCGGTAGGTCTCGACGCCGACGGACCAGAGCTGGTCGGTCGTATCGAACTCGACCATGCCGTGGTTCTCCAGCGTCGTCAGCATGCGATAGGCGGTGGAGGCGGCGATGCCGCTTTGCGCCGCGATCTCGCTGAGCGACAAGCCGCTGGCCTCGGCGACGATCGCGAGAATCCGCAGCGCCCGGTCGAGCGACTGCACCGACGCCGCTTCGGATGGGCCGTTGAAGGCGCGTGGCCGGCCGCGTTGGCGTTTTTCCGTCGTTTCCATGGGCTGCATTCTCGCCGATTTGACACCGGATGCAATGAAAAAGTTTTTCAGTAGTCGCGAGGAAAGATTTTCTGGAAAACGAAAAGCGAAGAAAAATCAATTGATAATAGCCGTTTTCTAGAAATGAAAAAATATTCTGAAAAAATTGAAAAATCGAAGGCACGCTGTCATTGTCAAGCCAACCAACGAAATGGAGGCTTGTCATGGCCAGGATGCGCGCTGTCGACGCTGCGGTTCTCGTTCTCGAAAAGGAAGGCATCACCAGTGCTTTCGGCGTGCCGGGCGCGGCGATCAACCCGCTCTATTCGGCGCTGAAGGCGAGGGGGACCATCCGCCACGTGCTGGCGCGCCATGTCGAGGGCGCCTCGCACATGGCCGAAGGCTATACGCGGGCCAAGGCCGGCAATATCGGCCTTTGCATCGG
Source organism: Mesorhizobium sp. B2-4-3 (assembly GCF_006442815.1). GTDB lineage: Bacteria > Pseudomonadota > Alphaproteobacteria > Rhizobiales > Rhizobiaceae > Mesorhizobium. The sequence continues at coordinate 62,681 of NZ_VFVL01000020.1, read as the reverse complement.
CACCTCCGGCCCGGCCGGCACCGACATGATCACCGGCCTTTATTCGGCCTCGGCGGATTCGATCCCGATCCTCTGCATCACCGGGCAGGCGCCGCGCGCGCGCCTCAACAAGGAGGATTTCCAGGCCGTCGACATCGCTTCGATCGCGGCACCGGTCGCCAAATGGGCCGTCACCGTCATGGAACCCTATCTGGTGCCGATGGCGCTGCAGAAGGCGTTCCACCTGATGCGCTCCTCGCGGCCCGGGCCGGTGCTGGTCGACCTGCCGGTCGACGTGCAGCTTGCCGAAATCGAATTTGACATCGACGCCTATGAGCCGCTCGCTCCGTTCAAGCCGGCGATGACGCGCGCCCAGGCCGAAAAGGCGCTTTCGATGCTCAACGAAGCCGAAAAGCCGCTGATCGTCGCCGGCGGCGGCATCATCAACGCCGACGCTTCCGATCTTTTGATCGAATTCGCCGAAGTCACCGGCGTGCCGGTCATCCCGACGCTGATGGGCTGGGGCGCGATCCCCGACGACCACCGGCTGATGGCCGGCATGTGCGGCCTGCAGACCTCGCACCGCTACGGCAACGCGACGATGCTTGAAGCCGACTTCGTCTTCGGCATCGGCAACCGCTGGGCCAACCGCCATACCGGTTCGGTCGACGTCTACACCAAGGGGAAAAAATTCATCCATGTCGACATCGAACCCACCCAGATCGGCCGCGTCTTCGCGCCGGATCTGGGATTGGTCTCGGACGCGGGTGCCGCACTGAAGATCCTGCTCGACGTCGCCACCGAATGGCGCACGGCCGGCAAGCTGCGCGACTGGTCGGGCTGGGCGAAGGAATGCCAGCAGCGCAAGAAGACGATGAAGCGCAAGACGCATTTCGAGCAGGTGCCGCTTAAGCCGCAGCGCGTCTATGAGGAGATGAACAAGGCGTTCGCCCGCGACACCACCTATGTCACCACGATCGGCCTGTCGCAGATCGCCGGCGCCCAGTTCCTGCATGTCTACAAGCCGCGCAACTGGATCAATTGCGGTCAGGCCGGCCCGCTCGGCTGGACGCTGCCGGCGGCGCTCGGCGTGCGCGCCGCCGATCCGGACCGGGATATCGTGGCATTGTCCGGCGACTACGACTTCCAGTTCATGATCGAGGAGCTGGCGGTGGGCGCGCAGCACAAGCTGCCTTACATCCACGTCGTCGTGAACAACGCCTATCTCGGCCTGATCCGCCAGGCCCAGCGCGGTTTTTCGATGGACTATGAGGTGAGCCTCGCCTTCGAGAACGTCAACCGTGCAGGCGATCCGGAGGCCGGCTACGGCGTCGATCATGTCGCGGTCGCCGAGGCGATGGGCTGCAAGGCGGTCCGTGTGAAGAAGCCCGAGGAATTCGCCGGCGCCTTCAAGGAGGCGCAGCGGCTGATGAAGGAGCACCAGGTTCCGGTCGTCCTCGAATTCATCCTCGAGCGCGTCACCAACATTTCCATGGGCACCGAAATCGACAAGATCACCGAATTCGAGGACCTTGCCGAAAGCCATGAAGATGCGCCGACAGCGATCGTGATGCTCGATTGAGACCCGGCGAATAGAAGGAGAAAAAGAATGCCGCGTTTTTCAGCCAATCTCTCGATGCTCTTCGGCGAGCACGAGTTCCTCGACCGTTTCGATGCCGCCGCCCGCGCCGGCTTCAAGGGCGTCGAATATATCGGTCCCTATGACCATGCCCCGGACGTCGTCGCGGCGCGCCTGAAGAAGAACGGCCTCAGCCAGGTTCTCTTCAATCTGCCGGCCGGCGATTGGGGCAAGGGCGAGCGCGGCATTGCCGTGCTGCCGGACCGCGTGCCGGAATTCCGCCAGGGCGTCGCCAAGGCGATCAGCTACGCCCATGCGCTGGGCTGCGAGCAGATCAACTGCCTGGCCGGCATCGCGCCGCAGGGGGCTGACCGCGCGGTGTTGGAGAATGTCTTTGCCGACAATCTCGCCTTCGCGGCCGAGAAGCTGGAGCAGGCCGGCATCAGGCTCTTGATCGAACCGATCAACACCCGCGACATCCCTGGCTTCTTCCTGAACTATTCCGACCAGGCGCTGGCGCTGATCGACCGCATCGGCTCGAAGAATATCTATTTGCAATACGACATCTATCACATGCAGATCATGGAGGGGGATCTCGCCCGTACCATCGAGGCGAACCTCGGTCGCATCGCGCATATCCAGCTTGCGGACAATCCCGGCCGTCACGAGCCGGGGACGGGCGAGATCAACTATCCTTTCCTCTACGACCACATCGACCGCCTCGGCTATTCCGGCTGGATCGGCGCCGAATACAAGCCGAAGGCCGGCACGCAAGCCGGACTCGGCTGGTTCAGCGGATTCGCCGGGCAGGGCAGTGCGGCGGCTTAAGAGCCGGCGACGAAACTGCTGATCTCCCCCCTCGTGGGGGAGATGGCCGGCAGGCCAGAGGGGGGCGCGAAGGAACGCGACCTAGATAAATTGACGGAGACACAAATGGAAACCATTGGTTTCATCGGCCTCGGCATCATGGGCGCGCCAATGGCGGGACACCTTCTCGACGCCGGCTACAAGGTCGTCGCCAGCGATCATCGCTCGAAGCCGCCGGCCGATCTCGTCGCCAAGGGGCTGAAGACCGTTTCCGGCCACAACGCGGTGGCCAAGGCCGCGGACATCATCATCACCATGGTGCCTGACACCCCGCAGGTCGCCGACGTGCTGTTCGGCGAGAACGGCGTCGCCGCTGGTCTGTCGAAGGGCAAGCTCGTCATCGATATGAGCTCGATCTCGCCGATCGCGACCAAGGAATTCGCCAGGAAGATCAACGAGCTCGGCTGCGACTATCTCGACGCGCCGGTGTCGGGCGGCGAGGTCGGCGCCAAGGCGGCCTCGCTGACCATCATGGTCGGCGGCGAAGAGAAGGCCTTCGAACGGGCAAAGCTGGTGTTCGAGAAGATGGGCAAGAACATCACGCTGGTCGGCCCGAACGGCGTCGGCCAGACCACCAAGATCGCCAACCAGATCGTCGTGGCATTGACCATCGAAGCGGTCGGCGAAGCGTTGGTCTTCGCCTCCAAAGCCGGCGCCGATCCGGCCAAGGTCAGGCAGGCGTTGATGGGCGGGCTCGCCGCCTCGCGCATCCTCGAAGTGCATGGCGAGCGCATGATCAAGCGCACCTTCGCGCCCGGCTTCCGCATCGAGTTGCACCAGAAGGACCTCAATCTGGCGCTGGAAGGCGCCAAGGCGCTGGGCGTGTCGCTGCCCAACACTTCAACGACACAGCAGCTGTTCAATTCCTGCGCCGCCAATGGCGGGTCCAGCGAAGATCACTCGGCGCTGGTCAGGGCGCTGGAGCGGATGGCGGGACATGAGGTGGGTAAGAAGTGAGTAGTTATTAGTCATTAGTCAGCAGTCAGTAGGGAATTGGTGTCAAAGCCTACTCACTACTCACTATGAATTTCCTCGCCGCATAAAGGCTCACCGCCGCCGCATTCGACACGTTGAGCGAGCGGATGGCGCCAGGCATGTCGAGGCGGGCGAGCGCGGCCACGGTCTCGCGGGTCTTCTGGCGCAGGCCCTTGCCCTCGGCGCCCAGCACAAGCGCGATCTTCTCGCCATCGAAGGTCTTTTCGAGCTCGGCCGGCCCTTCGGAATCGAGCCCGATGGTCTGGAAGCCGGCTTCGTGCAACTGACCCAGCGCATCGGCGAGGTTCTTCACCTCGATCTGGTCGATATGCTCCAGCGCGCCGGACGCGGATTTGGCCAGCACGCCGGATTCCTGCGGGCTGTGGCGGGCAGTCGTGATCAGCGCGCCGGCGCCGAAGGCGACGGCGGAGCGAAGGATCGCGCCGACATTGTGCGGGTCCGTCACCTGGTCCAGCACCAGCACCAGCTTTGTGTCGCCGAGGGCGTCGAGGCGCTTGGCTTTGAGCGGCTCCGCCTCGATCAGCACGCCCTGGTGCACGGCGTCGGATCCGGTGATCCTGTCGATGTCCTTCGGCTCGACCAGCTCGGCCCTGAAGGGCAGGGCGGCAAGGTCGCCGATCGAAAGCCGCTCGGCTGCGTTGCGCGTCACCAGCATCGTCCTGATCTTGCGGCGCGGATTGTCGAGCGCGGCCCGCACCGTGTGCAGGCCGTAAAGCCGCACCAGCCCGTCGGCGGCGGCCTCGCCTGGCGGCACCGGCTGGCGCGGCCGGAATGCCGGCGGCCCGCCCGTCTTCTGGTCGCGATGCGCGCGCCTAAGCTTGGCATAGTGGGTGTCCTTGCGCGTGCCGGACTTGTTGCTTTTATCGTCGCTCATGGCGGCCTCTATACCCGTCCCGTCCGGCTAAGGATATGGGCTGGGGAAATGAATGCCGGACATCCTCGAAAAACCCTGGCCGCGCCGGTTGACACCCACCGGCCTTGCCGCCATAAGGCGCTTCGCTGATTTCGGAGAAGATCTTACTCGGGCTCCGGATCGGCGAAAATGCCTCGTTGCATGGCTCCGGCGGCAGACTGGAGAGGTGCCCGAGTGGTTAAAGGGGACGGACTGTAAATCCGTTGGCTTAGCCTACGTTGGTTCGAATCCAACCCTCTCCACCACTGCCGGCCCGGAAGCCCTGAAACGAAAAGTCTCGGACCGAAAATGCATGGCGCTTTTCGGATGAATCCGGTACCTCAGTGCAAGGCGCGGGTATAGCTCAGTGGTAGAGCAGCAGCCTTCCAAGCTGAATATGCGGGTTCGATTCCCGCTACCCGCTCCAGATTTCTTCTTCGGGAACCTCAATTGAAAACGCCGCGCACCGTGGCACGCGGCGTGTTAGCAGGCCGCTTCGTTTAGCTGTTGAAGGCCGAGGCGACCTGATGGTTCTGCGGCACCTGGCCGTTCGGCGTCAGCTTGTCGACGATGCCGGGCAGCGCCGTGGAGAGCTGCTGCAGCAGTTCCTGCTCGTTCATACCGGTGCGCTGCGCGATCTCGCGGATCACCGCCGGGCCGAGCGCCGAGCCGAGATCGCCCGGGTTGATTGACTGGTTCTGGCCGGTGCCGACCCATGAGTCGGCGACGTTGCCATGGCCGGCATTCTTCAGCTTGTCGAGCAGGCCGCCGAGACCGCCGAGCAGGCCGCCATCGGCGGACGCGTCGGTTCCCGCGGGCGTCGGCGTCGGCGCTTGCGGCGTGGCCGCCTCTTCGCTCCTGCCGCTCAGCATCTTGCCGACCAAAAGCGCGCCGAGCGCGATCATCAGGGGTTTGGTGATATTGCCGCCCGGAACGGCGTTGTCGAAAAGGCCCATAGTGGATCTCCTTATCCAGCCAAGTCCGCCCGGCCCCACAATGGCGCAAACGGACGGAATTTCAAGCTGTCTTGAGCTTTTGACAATCATATGACCATGATGGCGCGGCGGGGAAATTTGGAGGGAAATTATGGGCATTATCAGCTGGATCATTCTGGGCATCGTTGCCGGCTTCATCGGCAGCAAGATCGTCAACAAGACCGGTCAGGGCATGATCATGGATATCGTGCTCGGCATCGTCGGCGCCATTGTCGGCGGCGTTATCTTCAGCGCCTTCGGCGCGTCGGGCGTCACCGGCCTCAACATCTGGAGCCTGATCGTGGCCGTCATCGGCTCGGTCGTCGTGCTGTGGGCCTATCACCAGATTTCCGGCAAGCGCACGCTGTAGGGGCAAGCAAAGCCGCATTTGATCGGCTGCTGAAGGTCGACCCGTTCGGGTCGACCTAGGTTGGATTCGTGTTGTCAGGCGACCATCGCCAGCCGGCGCTTTCGTTCGTCGAGCGAGACGATCGCCAGGCCGCTGGCGATCACCAGCAGGATGCCGCAGACGGCGAGCGCGTTGGGGAACTGGCCGAACACCAGCAGCCCGGAAATGACCGCCCAGACAGTGAAGCAGTAGTAGAAGGGCGCGACCGCGCTTGTCGGCCCGACCCGGTAGGCCATGAAGATGAAGAAATGGCCGAAGATCAGGAACAGGCCGGCTCCGGCAATCAGCAGCAGATGACGTCCTTCCGGCATCACCCATTGCTCGGAGACGAGATGCGCCGCGCCTGAGCCGGCCAGCACCACCACGACAGCCGAGATGGCGACGATCATGCCCGGCACCTCGGCGCCCACCTTGCGCCCGGCAAGGTCGCGCACCGCCGCGAAGGCGGCGTTGCCGAGCGCGAGCAGCGCATAGACCGAAATGCCTTGCATGGTCGGCTGCGCCACCATGATCGCTCCGACAAAGCCAAGGCCGATCAGCGCCATGCGCGTGACGCCGATCTTCTCGCCGAACAGCATCGAGGAGCCGACCAGCACGATGAGCGGCGTGACCTGCCCGAGCGCGGTGGAATCCGCGATCTGCATGTTGGCCAAGGCGACGACATAGCAGAGGATCGCCAGAAGCTCGAACAGGTTGCGGCGCAGCACCTTGCGCTCGAAGAGCAGCGGGATCTGCCTTGCGTAGCCCAGCATCAGAAGCAGCGGCACGCCCCACAGCGTGGCGGCCGCGCCGCGCAGAAGGAGCACTTCATAGGGCGGCAGTCCGACGGTCGCGAGCTTCATCATCGTGTCGTTGACGAGGTAGGACCCCGTCGAGACGATCATGAACAGCGGACCGCGGATATTGGATGGAATGAACTGCATCCGGCGAACAAGATCAGAGCGGCGCGGCGGCGGCAATGGGCCAGCCCGGAGCCTTTGATTTTACGCGCGGCGCCCCCATATCCGTGCCATATCCCACTGAAATCGACCGTTGGTTCGGGTCGAGCGGGAATCCGCTCAGCCACAAGGCACTTGTGTTTTTCGGCCGTTGTCGCTAATCGCCCCGCATTCGACTGAACTGAAGGTCAAGGCCGTCCAAGGAAAGAGACTATGGCAAAAGGTAAATTCGAGCGCACCAAGCCGCATGTGAACATTGGCACGATCGGCCATGTCGATCATGGCAAGACGTCGCTGACGGCGGCGATCACGAAGTATTTTGGCGAATACAAGCGCTATGACCAGATCGACGCGGCACCTGAAGAGAAGGCGCGCGGCATCACGATCTCGACGGCTCACGTGGAATACGAGACGGCCAACCGTCACTATGCCCATGTCGACTGCCCCGGCCATGCCGACTATGTGAAGAACATGATCACGGGTGCAGCGCAGATGGACGGCGCGATCCTGGTTGTGTCGGCCGCCGACGGCCCGATGCCGCAGACCCGCGAGCACATCCTGCTTGCCCGCCAGGTCGGCGTGCCGTCGATCGTTGTGTTCCTGAACAAGGTCGACCAGGTCGACGACGCCGAGCTGCTGGAATTGGTCGAGCTCGAGGTTCGCGAGCTTCTGTCGAAGAACGAGTTCCCCGGCGACGACATTCCGATCGTCAAGGGTTCGGCGCTGGCTGCGTTGGAAGATTCCAACAAGACCATCGGCGAGGACGCCATCCGCGAGCTGATGGCTCAGGTCGACGCCTATATCCCGACGCCGGTTCGTCCGCTGGACAAGCCGTTCCTGATGCCGATCGAGGACGTGTTCTCGATCTCGGGCCGCGGCACGGTGGTGACCGGCCGCGTCGAGCGCGGCATCGTCAAGGTCGGCGAGGAGCTGGAGATCGTCGGCATCCGTCCGACCACCAAGACGACCTGCACGGGCGTCGAAATGTTCCGCAAGCTGCTCGACCAGGGCCAGGCCGGCGACAACATCGGCGCGCTCTTGCGCGGCGTCGACCGTGAAGGCGTGGAGCGCGGCCAGGTTCTGGCCAAGCCCGGCACGGTCAAGCCGCACAAGAAGTTCGTGGCCGAAGCCTACATCCTGACCAAGGACGAGGGCGGCCGTCACACGCCGTTCTTCACCAACTACCGTCCGCAGTTCTACTTCCGCACGACGGACGTGACGGGCATCGTGACGCTGCCGGCCGGCACCGAGATGGTGATGCCCGGCGACAACATCACCGTCGACGTCGAGCTGATCGTGCCGATCGCGATGGAAGAGAAGCTGCGCTTCGCCATCCGTGAAGGCGGCCGCACCGTCGGTGCCGGCATCGTCGTCACCATCAAAGAGTAATCGATCCGGCACTTGCCGGTTCGATCAGGAAAGGGCGGTCCTCGGGCCGCCCTTTTGTTTGAAGCAGTGCTGCCAGGCCCTTTTCAATTCTGTTGCAAGCACCGTCCCCGCAACTAGTATGGGTTGTACCTAGGGGCTTGCCAGACGTGGTTTCCACATTCCGTTCAAAGACCATGCGGTGTAGGCGCGTGCTGCTTCGGCTGGGACTGGCCGCCGCCATGGGGCTGGCCGCCTTCGGCGCCACCGCAAAGGAAGAGCCGCCGGACTACGGCCCGACGATGCGCTTCGTCGTCGTGCGCAGCAGCGCGCCCGGCTGCGAGCCGAACTGCCCGGAATGGATTTCCGCCGAAGGCTCGATCGAAGCGGGCACGCCGACACTGCTGAAACGCTTGCTGAAGACGCTCGGCGGGCGGCAGCTGCCGATCGTCGTCAATTCTCCCGGCGGCAATGTCGATGCCGCGCTGCAGCTTGGCCGCATGGTCCGCAAGAACAAGCTCGATATCGCGGTCGGCATCACGGAGTTTTCCGGCTGCTCGCCGGGGATGAAGAACTGCCTGGACGGCAAGGAGCAGCCCTATTCCGGCGTTGCGTATGACAGCGGCGCGATGTGCAATTCGGCCTGTCCGCTGATGTTTGCTGGCGGCATCCGCCGCGTCGTCGGCGAATGGGCCTATCTCGGCGTCCACCAGATCACCACCACCTACCGGCGCGAGAAGCTGCTCTACCGCACCACTTACCGGGTTGTGAACGGCAAGAAGAAGATCGTCAGCACCAGGATCGTCAGCCGCAAGAATGCCGGCAGCTACAAGACCTACGAGATGAGCAAGGCGATCGAGAAGCGGCTGTCGGCCTATTTGAAGGAGATGGGTGTCGAACAGGGCGTGCTGGGCGTGATGAAGGCGACGCCTGCCAGCGACATCAGGCAGATCGAGCCCGAAGACATGCTGGAGATGAAGCTCGTCACCAGTCTCGATTCGCTCGACCTGCTGACCGAGAGAACCATTTGCCAGCGCAATCCGGCACCGGCGAATTGTCGCGAGGTTCCCGCGAACGGCGCGCCCGCCGCAGTCGCGGCCGTCGAGGCCGGGCCTTCACCCCTTGCGCCGGTTCCCGCGCCGGCGCCGCAGGCCCACGAACAGGAGATGCGCTTCGTTCTTGTTCGCGGCAGCAATCCGCTTTGCAATCCCGATTGTCCGGAATGGATTTCGGCGGAAGGCACGATCGCGGCAGGCACCGCCGACAAGCTGCGCCAGCTGCTCGATACGATCCGTGAGCGCCGGTTGCCCGTCGTAATCAACTCGCCGGGTGGAGATGTGCAGGCTGCGCTTGCCGCGGGCAGGCTGATCCGCGAGCACGGCTTGGATATCGTGGTCGCCCGAACGGATTTTCTCGACTGCGATCCGGGCACCGTGGGGTGCGTCGCGGCCGACGGTCTCCACGCCGGGCTCACCATCGATGCCGGCGCCGAATGCGACGCCGCCTGCGCGGTGATGGTCGCCGGCGGCGTCCGGCGCCTGGTTGGCGCCGGTGCGCACTTCCTTGTGCATTCCATGGGCATGGAAGACAAGGTCAGGGCCTACCTCGACGAGATGGCGGTCGGCTCGGGCTTTTTCGCCGCCATGCAGTCGGCCGAATATGCAAAGCATAGGGAACTCAGCCGGGACGAACTGCAGACTTTCGGATTGACGACGGGGCCGCAATCGGTGGACGCGCTGACGGGCGCCACCATTTGCAGATCCGCACCCAGGCCGGACAATTGCCGGGTTCTTCCGGCCGCCGATGCCGAGGCAAAGGCGCCAGCGAAGCTCTGAGGCGTTGTACTGGCCATCGAGCGAGGTTGAGCAGGCCGGGGCGCTGCCGCTATCTTCCGTCTCAGCATTTGCAAAGTGGAGGATCGGTGATGAGCGAGGACGTCCCGACTTTATATGCGTGGGCGGGTGGCGGCGAGGCGCTGAACCAACTGACCCGGACCTTTTATGACAAGGTGGCTGCGGATCCGCTCGTGGGGCCGGTGTTCAGGCACATGTCGCCGGATCACCCGGCGCATGTCGCAGCCTTCATTGGCGAGGTCTTCGGCGGGCCGAAAACCTACAGCGAGAAGCATGGCGGCCATCGCGAGATGGTGATGCACCACCTTGGCAAGCATCTGACCGAGGAGCAGCGCCGCCGCTGGATCAATCTCCTCGCCGACGCGGCGGACGAGGTCGGCCTGCCGGACGACCCCGAATTCCGCTCCGCCTTCATGGGCTATGTCGAATGGGGGTCGCGGCTGGCGAAGATGAACTCGAATCTGGGCGAGACCTGCGATCCCGAGACCGAGCCGATGCCGGCCTGGGGCTGGGGCGTGCCGGGCGGACCTTATAAGCCGCCAGCCGGGAAATCTTAAAGAGCGGGCGGGCCCGTGATCGATTGCCGGCAGCCACGCAATTCAGATTTCCGGCAAAGGTTCCAAAACCGCTGCCGAGTGCTCTTTACAGAGTGCCCGGAAGCTTTTAGGAAGCGCCTGCGCCGAACAAGCGCATGCACGGGCATAGCTCAGTTGGTAGAGCGGCGGTCTCCAAAACCGCAGGTCGTAGGTTCGAGCCCTGCTGCCCGTGCCATTTTCCCAAAGGTGGCCGATCGAAGCATCCGCGGTTGAAAATCGGCGGGTGGCTTGCCATATGGTGGGAATTGGGGCATAAGCCCTGCATAGCCGGGACGGGACGACTGGATGGTTCCGAGGCGGCGTTAGGACATAAAGCGGACCCTTGCCACTTGCGTGGATTAAGAATCGGTTTTATGTAGACAAGACAGACACGCGACGCGTGGAGCTGGGAAGCCGGCTTTACGCGTCTGATTTGCGTGGGTGAAATAGCGGCGCTGATTCGCGCCGCATGGAGCCCAGGCGGCACGTCCCGGTCAGCGGGATCATCCAGGAGGCCCGGCCAACGGGTCTTGAAAACAGGCGGCACATGGCTTCGAAAACCACCAATCCCTTCACCTTTCTCCAGCAGGTTCGCGCGGAGACGGCCAAGGTGACATGGCCATCGCGGCGCGAAACCATGATCTCGACCGTGATGGTCCTGATATTCGCGGTGATCGCGATGCTGTTCTTCTTCGCTGCCGATATTCTGATGGGCTATGCGATCGAGTGGATCCTGGGTCTCGGGCATTAATTCGGCGGTTTACGGAGAGGTCGTGAAATGACAGCGCGGTGGTATATCGTCCACGCCTATTCGAACTTCGAGAAGAAGGTCGCCGAGGATATCGAGAACAAGGCCAAGCAGAAGGGCCTGTCCGGAGACATCGAGCAGATCGTGGTCCCGACCGAAAAGGTCGTCGAGATTCGTCGCGGCCGCAAGGTCGATGCCGAGCGCAAGTTCTTCCCGGGCTACGTGCTCTTGAAGGCCAATCTGACCGACGCCGTGTTCTCGCTGGTCAAGAACACGCCGAAGGTCACCGGCTTCCTGGGCGACTCCAAGCCCGTGCCGATCACCGAGGCCGAGGCGCAGCGCATCCTGAACCAGGTCCAGGAAGGCGTCGAGCGGCCTAAGCCTTCGGTCACCTTCGAGATCGGCGAGGCGATCCGCGTTTCGGACGGTCCTTTTGCGTCGTTCAACGGCGTCGTCCAGGAAGTGGACGAGGAGCGTGCCCGTCTCAAGGTGGAAGTTTCGATCTTCGGGCGCGCCGTGCCCGTCGATCTGGAATTCGGACAGGTCGAAAAGGGCTGATCCGTATATCCGCGCCGGAAGGCGTCGGGACCCGCGCCGAAAGGCATCGGGAGCGGCGGCAGACGCCGCATGAACGGGTGGGAGGCGAAGGCGGCATAGCCGGCCGCCGGAACCGCACCACCAGACTGCAACCGCCGGCGTTGCCCGAGAATGGGGCCGGCATGAGAAAAGGCAGGAATAGAGATGGCTAAGAAAGTTGCAGGCCAGCTCAAGCTCCAGGTTGCCGCGGGCTCGGCCACGCCGTCGCCCCCGATCGGCCCGGCGCTTGGTCAGCGCGGCATCAACATCATGGAATTCTGCAAGGCGTTCAACGCGCAGACCCAGGAGCTCGAGAAGGGATCGCCGATCCCGGTCGTTATCACCTACTACCAGGACAAGTCGTTCACCTTCGTCATGAAGACGCCGCCGGTGAGCTACTTCCTGAAGAAGGCCGCCAACCTGAAGTCGGGCTCCAAGGAGCCGGGCAAGACCAAGGTCGGCACGATCAGCCGCGACAAGGTGCGCGCGATCGCCGAGCAGAAGATGAAGGACCTGAACGCAAACGACGTCGAGGCGGCCATGCGCATGGTCGAGGGTTCCGCCCGCTCGATGGGCCTGGAAGTGGTGGGCTAAGATCATGGCAAAGATTGCAAAGCGTATTGCCAAGAGCCGCGAAGGCATCGATCCGAACAAGGCTTACGCCCTCTCCGAGGCGCTGCAGCTGCTCAAGGATCGGTCCAAGGTGAAGTTCGACGAGACCGTCGAGATCTCGATGAACCTCGGCGTCGATCCGCGCCATGCCGACCAGATGGTCCGCGGCGTTGTCAACCTGCCGAACGGCACCGGCCGCTCGGTGCGCGTCGCCGTGTTTGCCCGTGGCGACAAGGCCGAGGAAGCCAAGGCCGCCGGCGCCGATATCGTTGGCGCCGAGGACCTTGTCGACATCGTCCAGAAGGGCACGATCGATTTCGATCGCTGCATCGCCACGCCGGACATGATGCCGCTGGTCGGTCGTCTGGGCAAGGTTCTCGGCCCGCGCGGCATGATGCCGAACCCGAAGGTCGGCACTGTGACCACCGATGTGGCCGCGGCCGTCAAGGCTTCGAAGGGCGGCGCCGTCGAGTTCCGCGTCGAGAAGGCCGGCATCGTCCAGGCCGGCGTCGGCAAGGTCTCGTTCGACGTCAAGGCGCTGGAAGAAAATGTCCGCGCCTTCGCCGATGCGGTGACCAAGGCCAAGCCCGCGGGCGCCAAGGGCAACTACGTCAAGAAGGTGTCGGTCACCTCGACGATGGGCCCCGGCCTCAAGCTCGACATCGCGACGCTCGCCGCGTCGTAAGTGTCGTCTGATCGGCTTCAGGCCGGTCGCTAGAGCATGATCCCGAAAAGTGGGAAACCGGTTTTCGGAAAAGATCATGCTCCAACAAACAAGAATTCCGGACCGCCGATCCGTCGGCGGCCCGGTACCCCGGAAGCCGAAGGGTTTCCGGATATCCTGTCCGAGATTGCAGGCGGCCCAAAAGCCTTAATTCACTTGGGCCTGCATGAGACGGGTGAAGACCCGACAAAGGAGCCAAGCTCCAATGAAAGGTTCGAACCGTGTTTGCCTTTTGTCTGCGCACTATCCGGCGTGCCGGCTGGTGTGGCGAAAGGGGGCAGGATCCTCGAGCGTCGTTCGGGAGATCCGTACTGGATGGCCCGGCCGGCAAAAGGCAACCCGACGCCTGACCTCGTCAATGAGGCAGGGGTCAACTGGAGATAGGCAGTGGACAGAGCGGAAAAACGCGAACTCGTCACGGGCCTGAATGATGCGTTTTCAAGCGCTGGTTCAGTCGTCGTGGCCCACTACGCCGGTATCACCGTCGCGCAAATGAACGACCTCCGGTCGAAGATGCGCGCCGCCGGTGGCACCGTCAAAGTCGCGAAGAACCGTCTCGCCAAGATCGCTCTTCAGGGCACGGACTCCGCATCGATCATCGATCTGTTCAAGGGACAGACGCTGGTCGCTTATTCGGAGGATCCGATTGCGGCGCCGAAGGTCGCGTCCGATTTCGCCAAGGGGAATGACAAGTTGATCATTCTCGGTGGCGCGATGGGCACGACCTCGCTCGACGCCGACGGTGTGAAGGCACTCGCCACGCTACCGTCGCTCGACGAGCTGCGCGCCAGGCTGGTTGGCATGATCGCCACGCCGGCTACCCGGATCGCCCAGATCGTCAATGCGCCCGCGGCTTCGGTCGCGCGTGTCATCGGCGCTTACGCCCGGAAGGACGAGGCGGCATGAGGCCGTTCCTCGCTGTCAACAACACACGTTCGAACCTAGTGAAGGAATACAAAAATGGCTGATCTCGCAAAGATCGTAGACGACCTTTCGAAGCTGACCGTCCTCGAGGCGGCCGAGCTGTCGAAGCTCCTGGAAGAGAAGTGGGGCGTTTCGGCTGCTGCTCCGGTGGCGGTTGCTGCTGCCGGCGGCGCTGGTGCCGCTGCCGCTGCTCCGGCCGAAGAGAAGACGGAATTCGACGTCGTTCTCGCCGATGCCGGCGCCCAGAAGATCAACGTCATCAAGGAAGTCCGCGCCATCACCGGCCTTGGCCTCAAGGAAGCCAAGGATCTGGTCGAAGCGGCTCCGAAGCCGGTCAAGGAAGCCGTTTCCAAGGCCGACGCCGACAAGTTCAAGGCTCAGCTGGAAGCAGCTGGCGCCAAGGTCGAGCTGAAGTAAGCCTGTTAGGCGAGGGCGGACGGTCTCGCGCCGTCCGCCCTCTCCCTTGACGAAGGGAGGGTTCTGTCACGCGAGGCGTTTGAAAACCTCTTTCCTGAGGGCCGAAAAGCGGCCTTCCGGAAACGGGTTTTCTCCCGTTTTAGCCGGTAGCCGCCAAGCGATTGGCCCAAGAAATTGGCAAGAGCGGCCGGAAAAACAGATAGGGGCAGCCCCGAGGCCGCCCGTTGGTGCAAGGCGAGCCGCGGCGAGGTTCGTCCCGAGTTTATAGCTAAGGAGCGACGATGGCCCAGACCCAGACTTTCAATGGCCGCAGACGCGTACGCAAGTTCTTCGGAAAGATCCCGGAAGTTGCGGAGATGCCGAACCTCATCGAGGTCCAGAAGGCATCCTATGACCAGTTCCTGATGGTGGACGAGCCCAAGGGCGGCCGTCCGGACGAAGGGCTGCAGGCCGTTTTCAAGTCGGTCTTCCCGATCTCCGACTTTTCCGGCTCCTCGATGCTGGAGTTCGTGAAGTACGAGTTCGAGGCACCGAAATTCGACGTTGACGAGTGCCGTCAGCGCGATCTGACCTATGCCGCCCCGCTGAAGGTGACGCTGCGCCTCATCGTGTTCGATATCGACGAGGATACCGGCGCGAAGTCGATCAAGGACATCAAGGAGCAGGACGTCTACATGGGCGACATGCCGCTCATGACGTCGAACGGCACCTTCATCGTCAACGGCACCGAGCGCGTCATCGTCTCGCAGATGCACCGTTCGCCGGGCGTCTTCTTCGACCATGACAAGGGCAAGTCGCACTCGTCGGGCAAGCTTCTGTTTGCCGCGCGCGTCATTCCCTATCGCGGTTCGTGGCTCGACATCGAGTTCGATAGCAAGGACGTCGTGCACGCCCGCATCGACCGCCGCCGCAAGATTCCGGTGACGTCGCTCTTGATGGCGCTCGGCATGGACGGCGAGGAGATCCTGTCGACCTTCTACAACAAGATCACCTACAAGCGCGCCGGCGACCACTGGCGCATTCCGTTCAACGTCGAGCGTTTTCGCGGCCTCAAGGCCGTCGGCGACCTGGTCGACGCCGACACCGGCGAGATCGTGGTCGAGCAAGGCAAGAAGATCACCGCCCGCCAGGCTCGCCAGCTCGGCGAGAAGGGTCTCAAGGCCATCAAGGCGACCGACGAGGATCTGCTCGGCAACTACCTTGCCGAGGACATCGTCAACTACGGCACCGGCGAGATCTTCCTCGAAGCCGGCGACGAGATCGACGACAAGACGCTGAAAGTGCTGCTCGGCACCGGCGATGACGAGATCCAGATCCTGGACATCGACCACGTCAATGTCGGCGCCTACATCCGCAACACGCTCAACGTCGACAAGAATGAGAGCCGCCAGGACGCGCTGTTCGACATCTACCGTGTCATGCGCCCGGGCGAGCCGCCGACGCTCGAGACCGCCGAAGCCATGTTCAACTCGCTGTTCTTCGACAGCGAGCGCTACGACCTGTCGGCCGTCGGCCGCGTCAAGATGAACATGCGCCTCGAGCTTAAGGCCGAGGACACCGTGCGCGTGCTGCGCAAGGACGATATCCTGGCCGTGGTCAAGACGCTGGTCGAGTTGCGTGACGGCAAGGGCGAGATCGACGACATCGACAATCTCGGCAACCGCCGCGTGCGTTCGGTCGGCGAGTTGATGGAGAACCAGTACCGCGTCGGCCTGCTGCGCATGGAGCGCGCGATCAAGGAACGCATGTCCTCGATCGAGATCGACACGGTCATGCCGCAGGACCTGATCAACGCCAAGCCGGCGGCCGCCGCCGTGCGCGAGTTCTTCGGGTCCTCGCAGCTGTCGCAGTTCATGGACCAGACCAACCCGCTGTCGGAGATCACCCACAAGCGCCGCCTGTCGGCGCTTGGACCGGGCGGTCTGACCCGCGAGCGCGCCGGCTTTGAGGTGCGCGACGTGCACCCGACGCATTACGGCCGCATCTGCCCGATCGAGACGCCGGAAGGCCCGAATATCGGCCTGATCAACTCTTTGGCCACTTTCGCGCGCGTCAACAAGTACGGCTTCATCGAGAGCCCGTACCGCAAGATCGTCAACGGCAAGCTGACCAATGACGTCGTTTATCTGTCGGCGATGGAAGAGGCCAAGCACCATGTCGCGCAGGCCAACGCCGAGCTCGACAAGAACGGCAGCTTCGTCGACGAGTTCGTCATTTGCCGTAACGCCGGCGAAGTGATGATGGCGCCGCGCGAGAACGTCGACCTGATGGACGTCTCGCCGAAGCAGATGGTGTCCGTCGCGGCGGCGCTCATCCCGTTCCTCGAGAACGACGACGCCAACCGTGCGCTGATGGGCTCGAACATGCAGCGTCAGGCCGTGCCGCTGGTGCGCGCCGAAGCGCCGTTCGTCGGCACCGGCATGGAGCCGGTCGTCGCCCGTGACTCGGGTGCCGCCATCGGCGCCCGTCGTGGCGGCGTGGTCGACCAGGTCGACGCCACCCGTATCGTCATCCGCGCCACGGAAGATCTCGATCCCGGCAAGTCCGGCGTCGATATCTACCGGCTGATGAAGTTCCAGCGTTCGAACCAGAACACCTGCATCAACCAGCGTCCGCTGGTGCGCATGGGCGACCGTGTCAACAAGGGCGACATCATTGCCGACGGTCCGTCGACCGAGCTCGGCGATCTGGCGCTCGGCCGCAACGTGCTGGTCGCGTTCATGCCGTGGAACGGCTACAACTACGAGGACTCGATCCTGCTCTCCGAGCGTATCGTGGCCGACGACGTCTTCACCTCGATCCACATCGAGGAGTTCGAGGTCATGGCGCGCGACACCAAGCTCGGGCCGGAGGAAATCACGCGCGACATTCCGAACGTTTCGGAAGAGGCGCTGAAGAACCTCGACGAGGCCGGCATCGTCTATATCGGTGCCGAGGTGCAGCCGGGCGACATCCTGGTCGGCAAGATCACGCCGAAGGGCGAAAGCCCGATGACGCCGGAAGAAAAGTTGCTCCGCGCCATCTTCGGCGAAAAGGCCTCGGACGTTCGCGACACCTCCATGCGCATGCCTCCGGGCACCTTCGGCACGGTCGTCGAAGTGCGCGTCTTCAACCGCCACGGCGTGGAGAAGGACGAGCGCGCGATGGCGATCGAGCGCGAGGAGATCGAGCGTCTGGCCAAGGACCGCGACGACGAACAGGCGATCCTCGACCGCAACGTCTATGCGCGTCTTTCCGACGTGCTGGTCGGCAAGGAGGCGATCGCCGGACCCAAGGGCTTCAAGAAGGGCTCGAAGCTGTCGAAGGACACGCTCGACGAGTATCCGCGTTCGCAGTGGTGGCAGTTCGCCGTGGAGAACGAGAAGCTCCAGGGCGAGCTCGAGGCCCTGCGCGGCCAGTATGACGAGTCCAAGAAGGCGCTCGAGCAGCGCTTCATGGACAAGGTCGAGAAGGTGCAGCGCGGCGACGAAATGCCTCCGGGCGTCATGAAGATGGTCAAGGTCTTCGTGGCGGTGAAGCGCAAGATGCAGCCGGGCGACAAGATGGCCGGCCGTCACGGCAACAAGGGTGTCGTGTCGCGCATCGTTCCGGTCGAGGACATGCCTTTCCTCGAGGACGGCACGCATGCCGATATCGTGCTCAACCCGCTGGGTGTGCCGAGCCGCATGAATGTCGGCCAGATCCTGGAAACGCATCTGGGCTGGGCTTGCGCCGGCATGGGCAGGAAGATCGGCGAGCTGATCGACGCGTATAAGGGCGGCGGCGATATCAAGCCGCTGCGCAAGACGCTGGAAAGCTTCATGCCGGCCAACGACCGCAACGAGCCGATCCGCGAGTATGACGACGAGAGCATCGTTCGCCTGAGCGAGCAGATGCGCCGCGGCGTCTCCATCGCGACACCGGTGTTCGACGGCGCGCATGAGGCCGACATCAACATCATGCTGGAGCAGGCGGGCCTGCACACCAGCGGTCAGTCGCAGCTCTATGACGGCCGCACCGGCGAGCCGTTCGATCGCAAGGTGACGATGGGCTATATCTATATGCTCAAGCTGCATCACCTGGTGGACGACAAGATCCACGCGCGTTCGATCGGTCCGTACTCGCTCGTCACCCAGCAGCCGCTGGGCGGCAAGGCGCAGTTCGGCGGCCAGCGCTTCGGCGAAATGGAGGTCTGGGCGCTCGAAGCCTACGGCGCCGCCTACACGCTGCAGGAAATGCTGACGGTGAAGTCGGACGACGTCGCCGGCCGCACCAAGGTCTACGAGGCGATCGTGCGCGGCGACGACACGTTCGAGGCGGGCATTCCGGAGAGCTTCAACGTTCTCGTCAAGGAAATGCGTTCGCTCGGCCTCAATGTCGAGCTGGAGAACACCCAGGTCGAAGAGACCCCGACGCGTCTGCCCGACGCAGCCGAGTAAAGCCTACGGTGCGCCGCTCTAGGATGCGGCGCGCCCTTCAAATTTTTCGGTCGGGCAACCGGCCAGTCTGCGGACAAATCGTCCGCGATCGATGCAAGGGGTTATCGAGGACCCCGAAAAGGAGAACGGCATGAACCAAGAGGTCATGAATCTCTTCAACCCGCAGGCGCCTGCGCAGGTGTTCGATTCCATCCGGATCTCGCTTGCCAGCCCAGAGAAGATTCTGTCCTGGTCGTTCGGCGAGATCAAGAAGCCGGAGACCATCAACTACCGCACCTTCAAGCCGGAGCGTGACGGCCTGTTCTGCGCGCGCATTTTTGGCCCGATCAAGGACTATGAGTGCCTGTGCGGCAAGTACAAGCGCATGAAGTACAAGGGCGTCATCTGCGAAAAGTGCGGCGTCGAAGTCACGCTGTCGCGCGTTCGCCGCGAGCGCATGGGCCACATCGAGCTCGCCGCGCCCGTCGCCCATATCTGGTTCCTGAAGTCGCTGCCCTCGCGCATCGGCACGCTGCTCGACATGACGCTCAAGGATATCGAGCGCGTGCTCTATTTCGAGAACTACATCGTCACCGAGCCCGGCCTCACCGCGTTGAAGGAGAACCAGCTCCTCAGCGAGGAAGAGTACATGCTTGCCGTCGACGAGTATGGCGAGGACAGTTTCACCGCCATGATCGGCGCCGAGGCCATTCATGACCTTCTGGCCGGCATGGACCTGGAGAAGATCGCCGGCGACCTGCGTTCGGAGCTGGCCTCGACCACCTCCGAGCTCAAGCAGAAGAAGTACCTGAAGCGGCTCAAGGTCGTTGAGAACTTCATGGAATCCGGCAATCGTCCGGAATGGATGATCATGAAGGTGGTTCCGGTGATCCCGCCGGACCTGCGTCCGCTCGTCCCGCTGGACGGCGGTCGCTTCGCCACGTCCGACCTCAACGATCTCTATCGCCGCGTCATCAACCGCAACAACCGCCTGAAGCGGCTGATCGAGTTGCGCGCCCCCGGCATCATCGTGCGCAATGAAAAGCGCATGCTGCAGGAAGCCGTCGACGCGTTGTTCGACAACGGCCGTCGCGGCCGCGTCATCACCGGCGCCAACAAGCGTCCGCTGAAGTCGCTGTCCGATATGCTCAAGGGCAAGCAGGGCCGGTTCCGCCAGAACCTGCTCGGCAAGCGCGTCGACTATTCGGGCCGCTCGGTCATCGTGACGGGTCCGGAGCTGAAGCTGCATCAGTGCGGCCTGCCGAAGAAGATGGCGCTCGAGCTGTTCAAGCCCTTCATCTACGCCCGCCTCGACGCCAAGGGTTTCTCCTCGACCGTCAAGCAGGCGAAGAAGCTGGTCGAGAAGGAGCGTCCGGAGGTCTGGGATATCCTCGACGAGGTCATCCGCGAGCATCCGGTGCTCCTGAACCGCGCGCCGACGCTGCACCGCCTCGGCATCCAGGCGTTCGAGCCGATCCTGATCGAAGGCAAGGCGATCCAGCTGCATCCGCTGGTCTGCACCGCCTTCAACGCCGACTTCGACGGCGACCAGATGGCGGTCCACGTGCCGCTGTCCTTGGAAGCGCAGTTGGAAGCCCGCGTGCTGATGATGTCGACCAACAACATCCTGCACCCGGCCTCCGGCGCGCCGATCATCGTGCCGTCGCAGGACATGGTTCTCGGTCTCTACTATCTCTCGATCGTCAACCAGAACGAGCCGGGCGAAGGCATGGTGTTTGCCGACATGGGCGAGCTCCAGCATGCGCTGGAGACCAAGGCCGTGACGCTGCACGCCAAGATCAAGGGCCGCTTCCGCACCGTCGACGCCGAAGGCAACGTCGTGTCGAAGATTCACGACACCACGCCTGGCCGCATGATCATCGGCGAGCTGCTGCCGAAGAACGTCAACGTGCCGTATGAGACCGCCAACCAGGAGATGACCAAGAAGAACATCTCCAAGATGATCGACACCGTCTACCGCCACTGCGGTCAGAAGGAGACGGTCATTTTCTGCGATCGCATCATGGCGCTCGGCTTCGCGCATGCCTGCCGCGCCGGCATCTCGTTCGGCAAGGACGACATGCTGATCCCGGATTCCAAGATCAAGCTGGTCTCCGAGACCGAGGCTTTGGCCAAGGAATACGAGCAGCAGTACAATGACGGCCTGATCACCCAGGGCGAGAAGTACAACAAGGTCGTCGACGCCTGGGCCAAGTGCTCGGAAAAGGTCGCCGACGAGATGATGGCCCGCATCAAGGCGGTGGAGTTCGAGGACAATGGCCGCCAGAAGCCGATGAACTCGATCTACATGATGTCGCATTCGGGTGCGCGCGGCTCGCCCACCCAGATGCGTCAGCTCGCCGGCATGCGCGGCCTGATGGCCAAGCCCTCGGGTGAAATCATCGAGACGCCGATCATCTCGAACTTCAAGGAAGGCCTTACCGTGCTCGAGTATTTCAACTCGACCCACGGCGCCCGCAAGGGTCTGGCCGACACCGCCTTGAAGACGGCGAACTCGGGCTACCTCACCCGCCGCCTCGTCGACGTGGCGCAGGACTGCATCGTCAACTCCGTGGATTGCGGCACCGACAAGGGCCTCACCATGCAGCCGATCGTCGATGCCGGTCAGGTCGTCGCTTCGGTCGGCCAGCGCGTGCTGGGCCGCACTTCGCTCGACGACATCAACCATCCGGTTACCGGCGAATTGCTGGTCAAGGCCGGCACGCTGATGGACGAGCGCGATGTGGAGCAGATCGAAAAGGCCGGTGTGCAGTCGATCCGCATCCGCTCGGCGCTGACCTGCGAGGTCAGGACCGGCGTGTGCGCGGTCTGCTACGGTCGCGACCTGGCCCGCGGTACCCCCGTCAACCAGGGCGAGGCCGTCGGCGTCATCGCGGCGCAGTCGATCGGCGAGCCGGGCACCCAGCTCACCATGCGTACCTTCCACATGGGCGGCACGGCGCAGGTGGTGGATAGCTCGTTCCTTGAAGCCTCCTATGAGGGCAAGGTGCAGATCCGCAACCGCAACGTGGTGCGCAACTCGGAAGGCCAGCAGATGGTCATGGGCCGCAACATGGCGGTGCTCATCCTCGACGAGACCGGCAAGGAGCGCGCCACGCACCGCGTCGCCTATGGTTCGCGTATCTTCGTGGACGATGGCGACAAGGTGAAGCGCGGCCAGCGTATCGCCGAGTGGGATCCCTATACCCGCCCGATCCTCACCGAAATCGAGGGCAGGGTGGCGTTCGAGGATCTGGTCGACGGTATCTCCGTGCAGGAAACGGCCGACGAGTCGACCGGCATCACCAAGCGTGAGGTCATCGACTGGCGTTCGACGCCGCGCGGTAGCGACCTGAAGCCCGCGATCGTCGTCCAGGACGCCAAGGGCAAGGTCGGCAAGCTGTCGAAGGGCGGCGATGCACGCTTCCTGCTCTCGGTCGAGGCCATCCTCTCGGTCGAGCCGGGCGCGCATGTCCGTCCGGGCGACGTGCTGGCGCGTATCCCGATGGAAAGCGCCAAGACCAAGGACATCACCGGCGGTCTGCCGCGTGTTGCGGAACTGTTCGAGGCTCGCCGTCCCAAGGATCACGCCATCATCGCCGAGATCGATGGCACGATCCGCTTCGGCCGCGACTACAAGAACAAGCGCCGCATCATCATCGAGCCGCATGACTCGACGCTCGAGCCGGTGGAGTACCTGATCCCGAAGGGCAAGCCGTTCCATCTCCAGGACGGCGACGTCATCGAGAAGGGCGACTACATCCTCGACGGCAATCCGGCGCCGCACGACATCCTGGCGATCAAGGGCGTGGAGGCGCTTGCCTCCTACCTCGTCAACGAGATCCAGGAGGTCTACCGTCTGCAGGGCGTGTCGATCAACGACAAGCACATCGAGGTGATCGTTCGCCAGATGCTGCAGAAGGTCGAGATCACCACGCAGGGCGACTCGACCTACATCCCGGGCGACCACGTCGATGTGATCGAGCTGGAAGAGGTCAACGAGCGCCTGATCGAGGACGGCAAGAAGCCGGCCGAAGGTCAGCCGGTGCTGCTTGGCATCACCAAGGCCTCGCTGCAGACGCCGTCCTTCATCTCGGCCGCCTCCTTCCAGGAGACGACCAGGGTGCTCACCGAGGCTGCGGTTGCCGGCAAGACCGACATGCTGCAGGGCCTGAAGGAAAATGTCATCGTCGGCCGTCTGATCCCGGCCGGCACGGGCGGCACGATGAGCCAGATAAGGCGCATCGCCACCTCGCGCGACGAGCTCATCATCGACGAGCGTCGCAAGGCCTCCGGTGTCGAGGTCGCCGAGCCGATGCTGACCGACATGGTCAACGCCGCGCAGTAAGCGCAATGATATGAGAAACAAGAAAAGGGGCCCACGCGGCCCCTTTTCGCATTTTGGCTTCATGCAACCGAGGAAGAGCTATGAGCACCAAAACCTGGACGGCTGTCGACAACTACATCGTTTCGTCTCTTTTCGAAGCGGACCCTGTGCTCGATGCCACGCTGGCGGCCAACCGCGACCACGGCCTTCCGGCGATCGACGTCTCGGCCGCGCAGGGCAAATTGCTGTCGCTGCTGGTGCGTATTCGCGGCGCTAAGAAGGTGTTGGAGGTCGGCACGCTTGGCGGCTATTCGACCATCTGGATGGCAAGGGGATTGCCGGCGGACGGCAAGGTCGTGACGCTGGAGCTCGATCCACACCATGCCAAGGTCGCGCGTTCGAATTTCGAGCGGGCAGGGGTTTCCGACAGGGTCGACCTGCGCATCGGTCCGGCGCTGCGGTCGCTTGCCGCGCTGGCAGGCGAAAATGCCGGTCCGTTCGACCTGATCTTCGTCGACGCCGACAAGCCGAACAACCCGAATTATCTCGACTGGGCGATGAAGCTCTCGCGCCCAGGCACCGTCATCGTCTGCGACAACGTCATCCGCGACGGCGCGGTCGTGAAAAAGAACAGCGGCGACGCCAATGTCGAAGGCGCTCGCGCCGCGTTTTCGTTCATTGGCGGCGAGAAGCGGCTGGACGGCACCGCCATCCAGACCGTCGGCGCCAAGGGCTATGACGGATTTGCCATCGCGATCGTAGAATGAGGATGCCTCAGTCGAAGAACGCCTCGACCACATTGCGCTTGCCGAGCATGAAAGCATCGGCCACGTGCTGCAGCGGCGCGAGGTCGACATCGGACGTCCCGGCGCGAACGATCTCGGCGAAGCGCTTGTAAAGCATCGGATATTCGGCCTCGGGCTCGTCGTGGACGACCTTGCCGTCGACGGCGAGCTTAGCGCCGCCGCCCGACAGGACCATCTTGCCCTTGTCGGTCTCGGCGACGATGTCCCAGCTCTGCGGACCGGTCTGAAGCCAGTCGAGCTCCATTGTCACCGGCAGGCCGTTGGACGTGCGGAAGGCGACATGCGCCGCGACCGGTGCCGCGCGGTTCTCGGGAAAATCGAGCTCGGCCGAGGTGATGAACATCGCAGGCAAAATGTGTGTGGCGATCGACAGCGCGTTGATGCCGGGATCGAACACGCCGAAGCCGCCCGGTTCCCAGATCCATTCCTGATTCGGATGCCAGCGGCGCACGTCTTCCTTCCAGTTGATGGCGGCCGAAGTCAGTCTGGCCGAAGCTAGGAATGCACGCGCGGCGTCCACCGCTGGCGCGTAGCGCGAATGCCAGCTGGCGAACAGCGAGACGCCGTTCTTTTCGGCAAGCGCCTTGAGGTGCTCGACTTCGCTGACCGTGGCGCCCGGCGGCTTTTCGAGGAACACATGCTTTTTCGCTTCCAGCGCGGTGCGCGCGGCGTCGTAACGGAACTGCGGCGGCATGCAGAGCGAGACCGCATCGAGGCCGGGTTCGGCCGCAAGCATCGCTTCGATGCTGGGGTAGTTCGCAATGCCGTCCACCTTGCCGTGGCGGCTGGCCGCGGCTGTTAGTCGATAGCTGCCATCCTTGGCGACCGCCGGCAGGTGCTGGTCGCGGACGATCTTTCCCACGCCGACGATGCCGAGCTTGATGGGATTGCTGGTCATGGGAACTCCAAGGAATGAAAGGGGTGTCTAGGCAGGGCAGGTTTGTCGGGCGGGTCTGGGAAATATGACTCTGGCCGCGCTTTTCAGATCGGCTCTTCAAAGGTGACGATCGAGACTTCGCCTTCGAGCGCGCCCTGATAGGCCGACAGATGCGGCTCCTCGTCGGGCTCGCCTTCCATGTCGCCGATCTGATCGAGCTCGGCCTCGGCGTAACCTTCCGCGGCGAGCGATTCGAGCGCGCGGCGCACGGCAGAATCATCGTCGGGCGCCACCAGCATCACATGCACGCCCTCCGGCTTGCCGCCTTTCTTCTTCCAGACCCGTCCGGTGATGATCGTGACCGGCCGTTCTTCATTGTCGTTCACGGGCTGATTCCTCGTTTTCCCCGAGATTGTCCGGTGCAAGCCGCCTTTTGGCACGAAGCCGGGCCACAGGACAGCGCAAAGCAGGTCACTTTCTTCCTCGCTCTCGAAAAAAGACGCAAGAAAATTACGTGCGTTCTTCGCATGGCTGCCCAGCCTCGGGTTGGGCGCAATATTTGCCGCGCCGGGGTTGACGGACCCTGGGGTTGCGAGTAGAAGCCGCCACGTCAGAACCGATGTGAGGCTCTCCCGTCCGAAGCGACACGCTTTGGAGTTTGCCTCAAACAGGGTTCGTTTTACGAGCGAAAAGACATTTCCGGCGCGCATGAAGCGGTTCCCGCTTCCTCTGCAATTTGTTCGGGCAGGACCGCGAGGCGCGGTGTGTTGCCCGAATTTGCGTATGGAAACGACGCTTTGAGCGGCCCTGACAGGGCAGACACGGAATTGAGAGACAAGAGGGTTTAATGCCTACCGTCAACCAGCTGATCCGCAAGCCGCGCCTGGCGCCGGTGAAGCGCAACAAGGTCCCGGCCATGCAGCAGAACCCGCAGAAGCGGGGCGTCTGCACGCGCGTCTACACCACGACGCCGAAGAAGCCGAACTCGGCGCTGCGCAAGGTGGCCAAGATTCGCCTGACCAACGGTTTTGAGGTGATCGGCTACATTCCTGGCGAAGGTCACAACCTGCAGGAACACTCGGTGGTCATGATCCGCGGCGGCCGCGTCAAGGATCTGCCGGGCGTCCGCTACCACATCATCCGCGGCGTGCTCGACACGCAGGGTGTGAAGAACCGCAAGCAGCGTCGTTCGAAATACGGCGCCAAGCGTCCGAAGTAAGGGTTTCCCATGTCCCGTCGTCACAGTGCAGAAAAGCGTGAGATCAATCCGGACCCCAAGTTCGGCGATCTGATCGTCACCAAGTTCATGAACGCCGTCATGTATGACGGCAAGAAGTCGGTTGCCGAGACCATCGTCTACGGCGCGCTGGACCAGGTCCAGGCCAAGACCAAGCAGGAGCCGGTCACCGTCTTCCACCAGGCGCTCGACAATGTCGCGCCGCATGTGGAAGTGCGCTCGCGTCGCGTCGGCGGCGCCACCTATCAGGTTCCGGTCGACGTGCGCCCCGAGCGTCGTCAGGCGCTGGCCATCCGCTGGCTGATCGCCGCCGCGCGCAACCGCAACGAGACCACCATGGTCGACCGCCTCTCGGGCGAGCTGATGGACGCGGCCAACAACCGCGGCACGGCCGTCAAGAAGCGTGAAGATACCCACAAGATGGCGGAAGCCAACCGCGCCTTCGCGCACTACCGCTGGTAAAGCGCGAACGAGACTGAGAGGCACCTCCCATGGCCCGCGAATACAAGATCGAAGACTACCGCAATTTCGGTATCATGGCGCATATCGACGCCGGCAAGACGACGACGACCGAGCGCGTCCTCTATTACACGGGCAAGTCGCACAAGATCGGCGAAGTCCATGACGGCGCTGCCACCATGGACTGGATGGAGCAGGAGCAGGAACGCGGCATCACCATCACCTCGGCCGCGACCACGACCTTCTGGAAGGGTCGCGACGGCAAGATGCGCCGCTTCAACATCATCGACACCCCCGGACACGTCGACTTCACCATCGAAGTCGAGCGTTCGCTGCGCGTGCTCGACGGCGCCATCGCGCTGCTCGACGCCAACGCCGGTGTGGAGCCGCAGACCGAGACCGTGTGGCGTCAGGCCGACAAGTACCACGTGCCGCGCATGATCTTCTGCAACAAGATGGACAAGATCGGCGCCGACTTCTACCGCTCCGAGGAAATGATCGCCTCGCGCCTCGGTGCGCAGGCTGTCGTCATGCAGTTGCCGATCGGCGCCGAGACCGAGTTCAAGGGCGTCGTCGACCTCGTCGAGATGAACGCGCTCGTCTGGCGCGACGAGACCCTGGGCGCTGCCTGGGACGTCGTCGAGATCCCGGCCGACCTCAAGGAAAAGGCCGAGCAGTATCGCGAGAAGATGATCGAAGCCGCCGTCGAGATGGACGAGACCGCGCTTGAGAATTACCTCGAAGGCAAGATGCCGTCGAATGACGAGATCCGCGCGCTGATCCGCAAGGGCACCATCGCGGTCAAGTTCTACCCGATGTTCTGTGGCTCGGCCTTCAAGAACAAGGGCGTGCAGCCGCTGCTCGACGCCGTTGTCGAATACCTGCCGTCGCCGATCGACGTGCCGGCCATCAAGGGTGTCGACGCCAAGACCGACGCCGAGATCGAGCGTCATGCCGATGACAACGAGCCGCTGTCGATGCTGGCCTTCAAGATCATGAACGACCCGTTTGTCGGTTCGCTGACCTTTGCCCGCATCTATTCGGGCAAGCTCGCCAAGGGCACTTCGGTCGACAACACCGTGAAGGGCAAGAAGGAGCGCATCGGCCGCATGTTGCAGATGCATGCGAATTCGCGCGCCGACGTCGAAGAGGCCTATGCCGGCGACATCGTCGCCCTGGCTGGCCTCAAGGACACGACCACCGGCGATACGCTCTGCGATCCGCTGCATCCGGTCATCCTCGAGCGCATGGAATTCCCCGATCCGGTCATCCAGATCGCCATCGAGCCGAAGACCAAGAACGATCAGGAAAAGATGGGCCTCGCGCTGCATCGCCTGGCGGCCGAGGATCCGTCCTTCCGCGTCAAGACCGACGAGGAAAGCGGCCAGACCATCATTGCCGGCATGGGCGAGCTGCATCTCGACATCATCGTCGACCGCATGCGTCGCGAGTTCAAGGTCGAAGCCAATGTCGGCGCGCCGCAGGTGGCCTATCGCGAGACGATCACCCGCACGCACGAGCAGGATTACACGCACAAGAAGCAGACCGGCGGTACCGGTCAGTTCGCCCGCGTCAAGATCATCTTCGAGCCGAACACCGAGAGCGAAGAGTTCGTGTTCGAGTCCAAGATCGTCGGCGGTGCGGTTCCGAAGGAATACATCCCGGGCGTCGAGAAGGGCATCAACAGCGTCATGGGTTCCGGCCCGTTCGCCGGCTTCCCGATGATCGGCGTCAAGGCGACGCTCATCGATGGCGCCTTCCACGACGTCGACTCCTCGGTGCTGGCCTTCGAAATCGCCTCCCGCGCCTGCTTCAAGGAAGCGGCTCCGCGCCTCGGCGTGCAGCTTCTGGAGCCGATCATGAAGGTCGAGGTCGTGACGCCGGAAGATTACGTCGGCGGCGTCATCGGCGACCTCAACGGTCGTCGTGGCCAGATCCAGGGTCAGGAAGCGCGCGGCGTTGCCGTCGTCATCAACGCGATGGTGCCGCTCGCGAACATGTTCAAGTACGTCGACAATCTGCGTTCGATGTCGCAGGGCCGCGCCCAGTACACGATGCAGTTCGACCACTACGAGCCGGTTCCGACCGCGGTCGCCCAGGAAGTTCAGAAGAAATACGCGTAACTCGAGCGGGTTGCACGAGACCTTAATTCAAGGCCCGCACGGGCAAGCAGGAATGGAGAGATCACATGGCAAAAGGTAAATTCGAGCGCACCAAGCCGCATGTGAACATTGGCACGATCGGCCATGTCGATCATGGCAAGACGTCGCTGACGGCGGCGATCACGAAGTATTTTGGCGAATACAAGCGCTATGACCAGATCGACGCGGCACCTGAAGAGAAGGCGCGCGGCATCACGATCTCGACGGCTCACGTGGAATACGAGACGGCCAACCGTCACTATGCCCATGTCGACTGCCCCGGCCATGCCGACTATGTGAAGAACATGATCACGGGTGCAGCGCAGATGGACGGCGCGATCCTGGTTGTGTCGGCCGCCGACGGCCCGATGCCGCAGACCCGCGAGCACATCCTGCTTGCCCGCCAGGTCGGCGTGCCGTCGATCGTTGTGTTCCTGAACAAGGTCGACCAGGTCGACGACGCCGAGCTGCTGGAATTGGTCGAGCTCGAGGTTCGCGAGCTTCTGTCGAAGAACGAGTTCCCCGGCGACGACATTCCGATCGTCAAGGGTTCGGCGCTGGCTGCGTTGGAAGATTCCAACAAGACCATCGGCGAGGACGCCATCCGCGAGCTGATGGCTCAGGTCGACGCCTATATCCCGACGCCGGTTCGTCCGCTGGACAAGCCGTTCCTGATGCCGATCGAGGACGTGTTCTCGATCTCGGGCCGCGGCACGGTGGTGACCGGCCGCGTCGAGCGCGGCATCGTCAAGGTCGGCGAGGAGCTGGAGATCGTCGGCATCCGTCCGACCACCAAGACGACCTGCACGGGCGTCGAAATGTTCCGCAAGCTGCTCGACCAGGGCCAGGCCGGCGACAACATCGGCGCGCTCTTGCGCGGCGTCGACCGTGAAGGCGTGGAGCGCGGCCAGGTTCTGGCCAAGCCCGGCACGGTCAAGCCGCACAAGAAGTTCGTGGCCGAAGCCTACATCCTGACCAAGGACGAGGGCGGCCGTCACACGCCGTTCTTCACCAACTACCGTCCGCAGTTCTACTTCCGCACGACGGACGTGACGGGCATCGTGACGCTGCCGGCCGGCACCGAGATGGTGATGCCCGGCGACAACATCACCGTCGACGTCGAGCTGATCGTGCCGATCGCGATGGAAGAGAAGCTGCGCTTCGCCATCCGTGAAGGCGGCCGCACCGTCGGTGCCGGCATCGTCGTCACCATCAAAGAATAATTTGGACTGAAACCGATCTGTCGCGGGCGCGGGAGCTGCCCGCGCCGCGCCAGAACAAGGAATTGACGCATGAACGGACAGAATATCCGCATCCGCCTTAAGGCGTTTGACCACCGGGTGCTCGACGCCTCGACGCGCGAAATCGTGTCGACCGCCAAGCGCACCGGCGCCAACGTCCGCGGCCCCATTCCGCTGCCGACGCGGATCGAAAAATTCACGGTCAACCGGTCGCCCCACGTCGACAAGAAGAGCCGCGAGCAGTTCGAGATGCGCACGCACAAGCGGCTGCTCGACATCGTCGATCCGACCCCGCAGACGGTCGATGCTTTGATGAAGCTCGATCTGGCCGCCGGTGTCGACGTCGAGATCAAGCTCTAAGGGAATGAGAGCGCGGTAAGGGGCGGTGCCCCTGGCCGGAACTCTAAAGGAACAAGAGGCGTGGAGGGGCGATAGCCCCGACAGGGAACTCTAAAGGAATTGAACCGATGCGTTCAGGTGTGATTGCAAAGAAGGTGGGAATGACCCGCATCTACAACGATGCCGGCGAACACGTTCCCGTCACCGTTCTCCAGATGGAGAACTGCCAGGTCGTGGCCCAGCGCACGCAGGAGAAGAACGGCTACACCGCCGTCCAGCTCGGCGTTGGCCTCGCCAAGGTGAAGAACACGTCGAAGGCGATGCGCGGCCATTTCGCCGCCGCTTCCGTCGAGCCGAAGGCCAAGGTCGCCGAGTTCCGCGTCTCCGCCGACAACATGATCGACGTCGGCGCCGAGCTGACCGTCGAGCATTTCGTCGCCGGTCAGAAGGTCGACGTCACCGGCACCTCGACCGGCAAGGGTTTCCAGGGCGTGATCAAGCGGCACCACATGGGCGGTGGCCGCGCCACGCACGGTAACTCGGTCTCGCACCGCACGCACGGCTCGACCGGCCAGCGCCAGGACCCCGGCAAGGTGTTCAAGGGCAAGAAGATGGCCGGCCACATGGGCGACACCCGCGTCACCACGCAGAATGTCGAGGTCGTCTCGACCGACGCCGATCGCGGCCTGATCCTGATCCGCGGCGCGGTTCCCGGTGTCAAGGGCGCCTGGATCCTGGTTCGCGACGCCGCCAAGGTTGCGCTGCCGGCCAATGCGCCGAAGCCGGCCGCGATCCGCGCCGCTGCCGCCAAGAACGAAGCCCCGGCCACTGAGGGAGCCGAATAATGGATCTCAAGATCACAACGCTGGGCGGCAAGGACGCCGGCAAGGTGAAACTCTCCGAGGAGATTTTCGGCCTTGATCCGCGCGAGGACATCCTGCAGCGCGTCGTGCGCTGGCAGCTCGCCAAGAAGCAGCAGGGCACGCACAAGGCCAAGGGCCGCGCCGAAATCGCGCGCACCGGCGCCAAGATGTACAAGCAGAAGGGTACGGGCCGCGCCCGTCACCACTCGGCTCGCGCTCCGCAGTTCCGCGGCGGCGGCAAGGCACACGGCCCGGTCGTTCGCAGCCATGAGCACGAGCTGCCGAAGAAGGTCCGCGCGCTTGGCCTCAAGCACGCTCTCTCGGCCAAGGCCAAGAGCGCTTCGCTGATCATCGTCGACGAGCTGAAGCTCACCGAAGCCAAGACCAAGGCGCTGGTGGCAAACCTCGAGACGCTGGGGCTGACCAACGCCCTGGTTATCGGCGGTGCCGAGCTTGACCAGAACTTCAAGCTGGCCGCGACCAACATTCCCAACATCGACGTGCTGCCCATCCAGGGCATCAACGTCTACGACATTCTGCGCCGCGGCACGCTGGTCCTTTCGAAGGCCGCCGTCGAGGCTCTCGAGGAGCGCTTTAAATGACCGACCTTCGTCACTACGACGTGATCGTCTCGCCGGCGATCACCGAAAAGTCGACCATGGCTTCCGAGCAGAACCAGGTCGTCTTCAACGTCGCCAAGAAGGCGTCGAAGCCGGAAATCAAGGCTGCCGTGGAAGCTCTCTTCGGCGTCAAGGTGACGGCTGTGAACACGCTCGTCCGCAAGGGCAAGATCAAGCGCTTCCGCGGCACCGTTGGCCGCCAGGGCGACGTCAAGAAGGCGGTTGTGACGCTGGCCGACGGCCAGTCGATCGACGTCGCGACGGGTCTCTGAGCAAGGCCGCGAGGACAGGACAATGGCACTTAAAAAATTCAACCCGGTAACGCCGAGCACCCGCCAGCTGGTCATCGTCGACCGCTCGGGCCTCTACAAGGGCAAGCCCGTCAAGGGCCTGACCGAAGGCCTGACCAAGTCGGGCGGCCGCAACAATTACGGCCGCATCACGGCCCGCTTCATCGGCGGCGGTCACAAGCGTTCGTATCGCATCATCGACTTCAAGCGTAAGAAGTACGACGTCGTCGGCACGGTCGAGCGTATCGAATACGATCCGAACCGCACCGCCTTCATCGCGCTGATCAAGTATGACGACGGCGAGCTGTCCTACATCCTGGCCCCGCAGCGTCTTGCTGCCGGCGACAAGATCGTGGCCGGCGAAGCGGTCGACGTGAAGCCGGGCAACGCGATGCCGCTGGCCTCGATGCCGGTCGGCACGATCGTCCATAATATCGAGCTGAAGCCGGGCAAGGGCGGCCAGGTTGCCCGTTCTGCTGGCGGTTATGCCCAGCTCGTCGGCCGCGACCAAGGCCTGGCGATCCTGCGCCTCAACTCGGGCGAGCAGCGTGTCGTGCACGGCTCCTGCATGGCCACCGTGGGTGCGGTATCGAACCCCGACCACGGCAACATCAACGACGGCAAGGCCGGTCGCACCGTGTGGCGCGGCAAGCGCCCGCACAATCGCGGCGTGGCCATGAATCCGGTCGACCATCCGCATGGCGGCGGCGAAGGCCGCACCTCGGGTGGCCGTCATCCGGTTTCGCCCTGGGGCAAGCCGACCAAGGGCAAGAAGACGCGGTCCAACAAGGCGACCGACAAGTTCATCCTGCGCTCGCGTCATCAGCGCAAGAGCTAAGAAGAGGTAACGCCAAGTGACTCGTTCGATTTGGAAAGGCCCCTTCATCGACGGCTACCTTCTCAAGAAGGTGGACAAGGTTCGTGAAGGTGGTCGCAATGAGGTGATCAAGATGTGGAGCCGTCGCTCCACCATCCTGCCGCAGTTCGTCGGCCTCACCTTCGGTGTCTACAACGGCCAGAAGCACGTTCCCGTCTCGGTGAACGAGGACATGGTCGGCCACAAGTTCGGTGAATTCGCTCCGACCCGGACCTATTACGGTCACGGCGCGGATAAGAAGGCGAAGAGGAAATAATCATGGGCAAGGCCAAAGCTCCGCGCAGGCTTGCTGATAACGAGGCGCGTGCCGTTCTGCGCACGATCCGCATCAGCCCGCAGAAGCTCAACCTGGTTGCCGCGCTGATCCGCGGCAAGAAGGTCGCGACAGCGCTTTCCGACCTCGAATTCTCGGCCAAGCGGATTTCCGGCACGGTCAAGAAGACGCTGGAATCGGCGATCGCCAACGCGGAAAACAATCACGACCTCGATGTCGACGCTCTGATCGTGGCGGAAGCCTATGTCGGCAAGTCGATCGTGATGAAGCGTTTCCACGCTCGTGGCCGCGGCCGCGCCAGCCGTATCGAAAAGCCGTTCTCGCACCTCACGATCGTCGTTCGTGAAGTCGAGGAAAAAGGGGAGGCCGCATAATGGGCCAGAAAGTCAATCCGATCGGGCTGCGTCTCGGCATCAACCGTACCTGGGATTCGCGCTGGTTCGCGAACACTGGCGAATACGGCCAGCTGCTGCATGAGGACCTCAAGATCCGTAAGTATCTCGAGAAGGAACTCAAGCAGGCTGCGATCTCGAAGGTCGTGATCGAGCGCCCGCACAAGAAGTGCCGCGTCACCATCCACGCCGCGCGTCCGGGCCTCATCATCGGCAAGAAGGGCGCCGACATCGAGAAGCTTCGCAAGAAGCTGACCGAGATGACGAAGTCCGAAACGCACCTCAACATCGTCGAAGTGCGCAAGCCGGAAATCGACGCCACGCTGGTTGCCCAGTCGATCGCCCAGCAGCTCGAGCGCCGCATCGCGTTCCGCCGCGCCATGAAGCGTGCCGTTCAGTCGGCCATGCGTCTCGGCGCCGAAGGCATCCGCATCAACTGCTCCGGCCGTCTCGGCGGCGCCGAGATCGCGCGCATGGAGTGGTACCGCGAAGGCCGCGTGCCGCTGCATACGCTGCGCGCCGATGTCGACTACGGCACGGCCGAGGCGAACACGGCCTACGGTATCTGCGGCGTCAAGGTGTGGGTGTTCAAGGGCGAGATCCTCGAGCATGACCCGATGGCTTCCGAGCGCCGTGCGACCGAAGGCGATGCCGCGCATGGCGGCGGCGCTGGCGGTGAGCGCGAACGCGGCCGCCGTCGCGAGAACGCCTGAGACATTTGAGAATTTGGAGTTAGAACGATGCTGCAGCCAAAGCGCACAAAGTTCCGCAAGCAGTTCAAGGGCCGTATCCACGGTACCGCCAAGGGCGGCACCAATCTGGATTTCGGCGGTTTCGGGCTGAAGGCGCTTGAGCCGAACCGCGTCACCGCGCGCGAGATCGAGGCGGCCCGCCGCGCGATCACCCGCGAGATGAAGCGCGCCGGCCGCGTCTGGATCCGGGTGTTCCCGGACCTGCCGGTCACCTCGAAGCCGACCGAAGTCCGCATGGGTAAGGGCAAGGGCGCCGTCGACTATTGGGCGGCGCGCGTCAAGCCCGGCCGTATCATGTTCGAGATCGACGGCGTCAGCGAGGAGACGGCTCGTGAAGCGCTGCGTCTCGGCGCCGCCAAGCTCTCGGTCAAGACGCGCTTCGTGCAGCGCATCGCAGAATAAGGACAGGCGATCATGAAAGCCGAAGACATCCGGACCAAGACCCAGGATCAGCTGACCGACGACCTGGCGGCCCTCAAGAAGGAGCAGTTCAACCTGCGCTTCCAGAAGGCCACCGGCCAGCTCGAGAAGACCGCGCGCGTGAAGCAGGTCCGCAAGGACATCGCGCGCATCAAGACCATCGCCGCGGAAAAGTCCGCGGCCAAGAAGGCTTAAGGACGAGAACCATGCCAAAGCGCATCCTGCAGGGCACCGTCGTCAGCGACAAGAACGAGAAGACGGTCGTGGTCAAGGTCGAGCGTCGCTTCACCCATCCGGTGATGAAGAAGACCGTGCGCATGACCAAGAAGTACAAGGCGCACGACGAGAACAACGACCACAAGGTCGGCGACCAGGTGTTCATCCAGGAATCGAAGCCGATTTCCAAGGACAAGCGCTGGGTTGTCGTCTCTTCGGATCAGGCTTGATCCGGGCGAACGAACCGAATTTTGGACAGACCGGGGAGGGGTGAAGAACCCGTCCCGTTAGAAAAGAAGAAGGCGGCCAGTCATGATTCAGATGCAAACAAACCTCGACGTCGCGGACAATTCCGGCGCCCGTCGTGTCATGTGCATCAAGGTGCTGGGCGGCTCGAAGCGGAAATACGCCT
The DNA here is from genome assembly GCF_006442815.1 of Mesorhizobium sp. B2-4-3. Lineage (GTDB taxonomy): Bacteria > Pseudomonadota > Alphaproteobacteria > Rhizobiales > Rhizobiaceae > Mesorhizobium. The sequence continues at coordinate 27,313 of NZ_VFVL01000020.1, read as the reverse complement.
CCGTCGGCGACATCATCGTGGTGTCGATCAAGGAAGCCATTCCGCGCGGCCGCGTTAAGAAGGGCGATGTGATGAAGGCGGTCGTGGTTCGCACGGCCAAGGACATCCGTCGCCCGGACGGCAGCGTGATCCGTTTCGACAAGAACGCGGCCGTTCTTGTCGACAATAAGAAAGAGCCGATCGGCACCCGTATCTTCGGACCGGTTCCGCGCGAACTGCGCGCCAAGAACCACATGAAGATCATCTCGCTCGCGCCTGAAGTGCTGTAAGGAGCCGGACCAATGCAAAAGATCAAAAAAGGCGACAAGGTTGTCGTGCTTGCCGGCAAGGACAAGGGCCGTTCGGGCGAAGTCCTGTCGGTGCAGCCGAAGGAAGACACCGCGGTCGTCCGCGGCGTGAACCTCATTCGCCGTCACCAGAAGCAGACCCAGTCCCAAGAGGGCGGGATCATCACCAAGGAAGCGCCGATCCACCTGTCGAATATCGCGCTGGCCGACCCCAAGGACGGCAAGCCGACCCGCGTCGGCTTCGCCATCCAGAAGGATGGCAAGAAGGTGCGCGTCGCCAAGCGTTCGGGAGAAGTCATCAATGGCTAAGGCTGAAACCAAGCAGGCAACTGCCAAGAACGAGCCGCGCCTCAAGAAGGTCTACAACGAGACCATCCGCAAGGCGATGCAGGAGCAGTTCGGCTACGACAACGACATGCAGGTTCCGCGCATCGACAAGATCGTGCTGAACATGGGTGTCGGCGAAGCAACCGCGGACTCCAAGAAGCCCTCGGTCGCGGCCGAGGATCTCGCGCTGATCGCCGGCCAGAAGGCCGTCGTCACTCGTGCCCGCAACTCGATTGCCGGCTTCAAGGTGCGCGAGAACATGCCGATCGGCGCCAAGGTCACGCTGCGCAAGGAACGCATGTACGAGTTCCTGGACCGCCTCGTGAACATCGCGCTGCCGCGCGTTCGCGACTTCCGCGGACTGAACCCGAAAAGCTTTGACGGCCGTGGCAACTACGCCATGGGCATCAAGGAACACATCGTGTTCCCGGAGATCAACTACGACAAGGTTGATCAGGTCTGGGGCATGGACGTCATCGTTTGTACGACGGCGAAGACGGACGACGAGGCAAGAGCGCTGCTCAAGGCCTTCAACTTCCCCTTCCGCCAGTAACGGCAGCGAAAAAGGAAACATCTGAAATGGCAAAGACCAGCTCAGTCGAGAAGAACAACCGGCGCCGCAAGCTCGCCGACCAGTACGCCGCCAGGCGCACGGCGCTCAAGGCCATCATCATGGATCAGTCCCAGCCGATGGAAGAGCGTTTTCGCGCCCAGTTGAAGCTTTCGGCGCTGCCGCGCAACTCGGCCAAGATCCGCATCCGTAACCGCTGCGAGGTGACGGGCCGTCCGCGCGCCTATTATCGCAAGCTGAAGCTTTCGCGTATCGCGCTTCGCGATCTGGGCAATACCGGCCAGATCCCGGGCCTGGTCAAGTCGAGCTGGTAAGGAGACACTGAGATGTCATTGAGCGATCCTCTCGGCGATATGCTGACCCGCATCCGCAACGCCTATGGCCGCAAGAAGTCGAGCGTTTCGACCCCAGCCTCGCGTCTGCGTGCCCGCGTCCTCGAAGTGCTGAAGTCGGAAGGCTATATCCGCGACTACAGCCAGACCGACTTCGAAAACGGCAAGTCGGAAATCGAGATCGAGCTGAAATATTTCGACGGCGCCCCGGTTGTACGCGAGATTGCGCGCGTCTCGAAGCCTGGCCGTCGCGTCTATGTCTCGGCCAAGTCGATCCCGCACGTCGCCAACGGCCTCGGCATCGCCATCCTTTCGACGCCGAAGGGCGTCATGGCCGACCATGAAGCGCGCGAGCAGAATGTCGGCGGCGAGATCCTCTGCCAGATCTTCTAAGGGTGAATGGTCAGTGGTGAATAGTGAATGGTGAAATCGCACGAGACTTGATCGCGCTATTCACCATTTTGCCATTCACCATTCACAGCAGTTAAGGAAAGAAGGAGACAACAATGTCTCGTATCGGAAAGAAACCCGTTTCGCTGCCGCAGGGCGTGACCGCGTCCGTCAACGGCCAGACCGTGACGGCGAAGGGCCCCAAGGGCGAGCTGAAGTTCGTGGTGAACGACGAAGTGCTGGTGAAGATGGAGAACAACGAGATCTCCGTCGAGCCGCGCGACCAGACCAAGAACGCCCGCTCCAAGTGGGGCATGTCGCGCACGCAGATCGTCAACATCCTGCAGGGCGTGAAGGACGGCTTCGAGAAGAAGCTCGAGATCACCGGCGTCGGCTATCGCGCCGCCTTGCAGGGCAAGAACCTGCAGCTGGCGCTCGGCTTCAGCCACGACGTGGTCTATCAGACGCCGCAGGGCATCACCATTGCGGTGCCGAAGCCGACCGAAATCACGGTCTCGGGCATCGACAAGCAGCAGGTCGGTCAGGTCGCCGCCGAGATCCGCGAATATCGCGGCCCCGAGCCCTACAAGGGCAAGGGCGTGCGCTATGCCGACGAGCGCATCGTGCGCAAGGAAGGCAAGAAGAAGTAATAGGCCTGGCCCCGAACCGAAGGTCAGCGCAGCAAAAAGTTGCAGACTTTCGCAAAGGGCCAAGCCGCAGAAGTGTAACGCCGCGGGGAGCGGCCGCGGGAGGCTTGGCCTACCGCGCAGGGTTGCCCCCGTTTTCTGAAGGCAAGGAACTGACATTATGGCAAGCCCCAAAGAGACCATCCAACGCCGCGCGCAGCGCGTGCGCCGCCAGCTGAAGAAGGTCGCCGGCGAGCGTCCGCGGCTTTCGGTGCACCGCACCTCGAAGAACATCTATGTCCAGGTGATCGACGATGCCAACGGCCACACGCTGGCCGCCGCCTCGACGCTCGAGAAGGACTTCAAGGGTTCGCTCAAGACCGGCGCCGACACCGCTGCCGCCGCCGCGGTCGGCAAGCTGATCGCCGAGCGTGCCACGAAGGCCGGCGTCAAGGAGGTCGTCTTCGACCGCGGCCCGTACATCTATCATGGCCGCGTCAAGGCGCTGGCCGAGGCTGCCCGCGAAGGCGGTCTCAGCTTCTGATGCTTGATCCCGAACCGAAGGTCAGCGCAGCAAAAAGTTGCAGACTTTTCGGATGAGATCATGCAAAGGAAAAATTCGCCGTCGGCGACCCGAATGAGGCGTCGGCAAACAGCAACCCGTGCTTCCGGAAAAGAACAAGGACTAGGATATGGCACAGGAACGTAGAGAAGGCGGCCGCGGCCGCGAGCGCGAAGAGCGTGACGACGGCATGGTGGACAAGCTCGTCCACATCAACCGCGTCGCCAAGGTGGTGAAGGGCGGCCGTCGTTTCGGCTTTGCCGCTCTCGTCGTTGTCGGCGACCAGAAGGGCCGCGTCGGCTTCGGCCACGGCAAGGCGCGCGAAGTGCCGGAAGCGATCCGCAAGGCGACCGAGTCGGCCAAGCGCGACATGATCTTCGTGCCGCTGCGTTCGGGCCGTACGCTGCATCACGACGTCGAGGGCCGCTGGGGCGCCGGACGCGTTCTGCTGCGCGCCGCCAAGCAGGGTACCGGCATCATCGCCGGCGGTCCGATGCGCGCCGTCTTCGAGACGCTCGGCATGCATGACGTGGTCGCCAAGTCGATGGGTTCGTCGAACCCCTACAACATGGTTCGCGCCACCTTCGACGCGCTGAAGAGCCAGATGCATCCGAAGGATGTGGCTGCCGCGCGCGGCATCAAGTACTCGACCCTTCAGGCCCGCCGCGGCACCGCCGTTGCGGCTGAAGAATAGTCGACGCTGACCAGGGATTTCGACCATGGCCAAGAAAGCTACCAAGACCATCACCGTCGAGCAGATCGGCTCCCCGATCCGCCGGCCGAAGGAGCAGCGCGCGACGCTGGTCGGCCTCGGCCTGAACAAGATGCACAAGCGGCGCACGCTGGAAGATACCCCTTCGGTGCGCGGCATGATCGCCGCCGTCCAGCACCTCGTCCGCGTCGTGGACGAGGCCTGAACGAAAGCGCAGGAGAAGAAACATGAAACTCAACGATCTGCGTGACAAGGACGGCGCGACGCACTCGAAGAAGCGTCTCGGCCGCGGCATCGGCTCCGGCTCGGGCAAGACGGCCGGTCGCGGCGTCAAGGGCCAGAAGGCCCGTTCGGGCGTTGCCATCAACGGCTTCGAGGGCGGTCAGATGCCGCTCTACCGGCGCCTGCCGAAGCGTGGCTTCAACAACATCTTCGCCAAGAGCTTCACGGTCGTGTCGCTGGCCCGCATCCAGGCTGCTGTCGACGCCAAGAAGCTCGACGCCAAGGCGACCGTGACGGCCGAGGCCCTGGTTGCCGCTGGCGTCATCCGCCGCGCCAAGGACGGCGTGCGTGTGCTGTCCGACGGTGAACTCAAGGCCAAGCTCTCCTTCGACGTCGCCGGCGCCTCCAAGGCCGCGATAGAGAAGATCGAGAAGGCCGGCGGTTCGGTGAAGCTGCCGGAAGCGGCCGCCGCCGAATAACGGCGATTTGAAGCGCGGCCGACCGGGATGATTTCGCATTTTCCGTCGAACCGCGCTTTGACCGGATGAATTGGGCGGCCGCGTCAACGCGGCCGCTTGCATGTTTACGGTCCGGAGCTTATCTCGTGGGCTTCGGTGACACGCGCCGCCTGAGCTGCGGGCATCGAGCGCGACATGGAAATCAAAAGAAGTAGAGCATGATATCGTCCGAAAACCGCTCCACACTTTTCGGCATCATGCTCTAGCGGAGAATCAGGCATGGCCTCGGCTGCTGAACAACTAGCCTCCAATCTGAATTTCGCGGCCTTCGCCAAGGCCGAGGATCTCAAGAAGCGCATCTGGTTCACCATCGGCGCGCTGCTCGTCTACCGCCTCGGCACCTATATCCCGCTTCCCGGCATCAATCCCGACGCTTTCGCCCAAGCCTTCTCCTCGCAGAGCAAAGGCGTGCTCGGCATGTTCAACATGTTCGCCGGCGGCGCCGTGCAGCGCATGGCGATCTTCGCGCTGGGCATCATGCCCTACATCTCCGCCTCCATCATCATGCAGCTGATGACCTCGGTCATCCCGTCGCTGGAAACGCTGAAGAAGGAAGGCGAGCAGGGCCGCAAGATCATCAACCAGTACACGCGCTACGGCACCGTGCTCCTGGCGCTGATCCAGGCCTACGGCATTTCGATCGGCCTCGAGGGCGGCAACGGCATCGTCAACGATCCAGGCATGTTCTTCCGCATCTCGACCGTCGTCACGCTGGTCGGCGGCACCATGTTCCTGATGTGGCTCGGTGAGCAGATCACCGCGCGCGGCATCGGCAACGGCATTTCGCTGATCATCTTCTCCGGCATCGTCGCCGGCCTGCCCCGCGCGATCTCCGGCACGCTGGAGCTCGGCCGCACCGGCGCGCTGTCGACGGGCCTCATCCTCGCGATCATCGTGCTGGCCATCATCGTCATCGCGCTCATCGTCTTCTTCGAGCGCGCGCAGCGCCGCCTGCTCATCCAGTATCCGAAGCGCCAGGTCGGCAACCGCATGTTCCAGGGCGATACCTCGCATCTGCCGCTGAAGCTCAACACCTCTGGCGTCATCCCGCCGATCTTCGCGTCCTCGCTGCTGCTCCTGCCGGCGACCGTCGCGGGCTTCTCGCAGGCGACCAACCTGCCGGCCTGGGCAAGCACGATCCTCGCCTCGCTCGGCCACGGCCAGCCGCTCTACATGATCTTCTATGCGGGCATGATCGTCTTCTTCGCCTTCTTCTACACGGCGATCGTCTTCAACCCGAAGGACACGGCCGACCAGCTCAAGAAGCACTCTGGCTTCATTCCGGGCTATCGTCCGGGCGAGCGCACCGCCGACTATATCGACTATGTTCTGACGCGCATAACCGTCATCGGCGCCATCTACCTGGTGCTGGTCTGTCTTCTGCCGGAGTTCCTGATTTCGGCGACTGGCGTACCTTTCTACCTCGGTGGCACATCGCTTCTGATCGTGGTCAGTGTCACGCTCGATACGGTGGCGCAGATCCAGGGTCACCTGATCGCGCACCAGTATGAGGGCCTGATCAAGAAGTCGAAGTTGCGCGGGGGGAAGAGGAGCAGATGAGGCTAATATTGCTTGGGCCGCCAGGAGCGGGCAAGGGGACGCAAGCACAAAGACTGGTAGAAAAACACGGCATCCCCCAGCTCTCGACGGGTGACATGCTGCGTGCCGCCGTCCAGGCCGGAACCGAGGTCGGCAAGCGTGCCAAGGCGGTGATGGATGCCGGTGAGCTGGTCTCGGATGCTATCGTCAACGCCATCGTCGCCGAACGCATCGATCAGCCGGATTGCGCCAAGGGTTTCATCCTCGACGGTTACCCGCGCACGCTGGTCCAGGCAGACGCGGTCGAGGCGATGCTCGCCGAGCGCGGCATAGCGCTCGACACCGTCATCGAGCTCGTCGTCGACGACAAGGCGCTCGTCGGCCGAATCGTCAAACGCGCCGAAGATGCCAAGGCCGCCGGCCAGCCGGTGCGCAAGGACGACAACCCGGCGGTGTTCGAGGAACGTCTGCGCGAATACTACAAGAAGACGGCGCCGCTGATCGGCTACTACTACGCCAAAGGCAAGCTCAGGACCGTCGACGGCATGGCCAGTATCGATGCGGTGACCGCCGAGATCGGCAAGGTCGTCGCGGCAGCGGCGAAGTAGGCCGGGCCGGCAATTAGAGATTGCGCTTGGCGGCAATTGAAGATTGCGCTTGACTGGAGTGGACCGCTGGGGTATGGCGGCCCGTCTTCCTATCAGGCATGGACTTTGCTTGCCCTTGCGGGCAAGGCAGTTGCTTTGAACCAGGAAACTCCCGCAAGGGCCGGCCTCCACCGGACGCGGGGCAACTTTGACAGCGCCGGGCATGCCCGGCCCACATGGAGAAGAGAAGAAGATGGCTCGTATAGCCGGCGTCAACATTCCGACCAACAAGCGCGTCGTCATCGCGCTTCAGTACATTCACGGCATCGGCAAGAAGTTTGCCCAGGAGATCGTCGACAAGGTCGGCATCCCGGCGGACCGCCGCGTCAACCAGCTGACCGACGCGGAAGTGCTGCAGATCCGCGAGACGATCGACCGCGACTACCAGGTCGAAGGCGACCTGCGCCGCGAAGTCTCGATGAACATCAAGCGGCTCATGGACCTCGGCTGCTACCGCGGCCTGCGTCACCGCCGCTCGCTGCCGGTCCGCGGCCAGCGCACGCATACCAATGCGCGCACTCGCAAGGGTCCGGCCAAGGCGATCGCCGGCAAGAAGAAGTAAGTAAGCGAATAGCGAGTAGCCGTTAGCGGATAGGGAATCCCTATTCGCTATTCCCTACCCGCTACTCGCTCCCAAAGGTGGAGCCGCTGGCATTACGGCGGTGTAGAGATCAACTGAAAGGACTACCATGGCCAAGGAAGCCGCTCGTGTTCGCCGTCGCGAACGCAAGAACATTTCGTCGGGCGTTGCCCACGTCAATTCGACCTTCAACAACACCATGATCACCATCACCGACGCGCAGGGCAATTCGATTGCCTGGTCGTCGGCCGGCGCGCAAGGCTTCAAGGGTTCGCGCAAGTCGACCCCGTTCGCCGCCCAGATGGCTGCCGAGGACGTTGCCAAGAAGGCGCAGGAACACGGCATGCGCATGCTCGAGGTCGAGGTCTGCGGACCCGGCTCCGGCCGTGAATCGGCCCTCCGTGCGCTGCAGGCAGCGGGCTTCACCATCACCTCGATCCGTGACGTGACGCCGATCCCGCACAATGGCTGCCGTCCGCGCAAGAAGCGCCGCGTCTGATTTTTAAGCGCCGCGCGAACGCCACGGCGTTCCTCCGCGGTTTTCCGTGTCGCCCGCCACGATTGGATGGTGGCGGGGCAAAGGAAGGAAGATATTTATGATCCAGAAAAACTGGCAAGAACTGATCAAGCCGAACAAGATCGAGTTCTCGTCGAAGAAGAAGACGCTGACCACGCTGGTGGCCGAGCCGCTCGAGCGCGGCTTTGGCCTGACGCTGGGCAACGCGCTGCGGCGCGTGCTTCTGTCTTCGCTGCGCGGCGCGGCCGTCACCGCCGTGCAGATCGACGGCGTGCTGCATGAATTCTCGTCCATCGCCGGCGTGCGCGAGGACGTGACCGACATCGTGCTCAACATCAAGGAAATCGCCATCCGCATGGAAGGCGATGGTCCCAAGCGCATGGTCGTGCGCAAGCAGGGCCCGGGTGCCGTGCTCGCAGGCGACATCCAGACCGTGGGCGACGTCGAGATCCTCAACCCCGACCACGTCATCTGCACGCTGGACGAGGGCGCCGAGATCCGCATGGAGTTCACCGTCGACACAGGCAAGGGCTATGTGCCGGCAGAGCGCAACCGCGCCGAGGACGCGCCGATCGGCCTGATCCCGGTCGACAGCCTCTACTCGCCGGTCAAGAAGGTCTCCTACAAGGTCGAGAACACCCGCGAGGGCCAGGTTCTCGACTACGACAAGCTGACCATGACCATCGAGACCAACGGCTCGATCACGGGCGAGGACGCGGTCGCTTTCGCCGCCCGCATCCTGCAGGACCAGCTCGCGCTGTTCGTCAACTTCGACGAGCCGCAGAAGGAAGTCGCCGCCGAAGCCGTCACCGAGCTCGCCTTCAACCCGGCGTTGCTCAAGAAGGTCGACGAGCTCGAGCTTTCGGTGCGTTCGGCCAACTGCCTGAAGAACGACAACATCGTCTATATCGGCGACCTGATCCAGAAGACCGAAGCCGAGATGCTGCGCACCCCGAACTTCGGCCGCAAGTCGCTGAACGAGATCAAGGAAGTGCTGGCGGCCATGGGCCTCCATCTCGGCATGGAAGTGCCGGACTGGCCGCCGGAAAACATCGAAGACCTCGCCAAGCGTTACGAAGACCAATATTGAGCATGAACTCCAAGGATCGGCGGCGAGAGCCGCTCGATCCGACGGTCATGCGGAAAACCATCAGAGGCCGTGGCCTCTTGAACAACTGAAGAAGGAAAAGAGCCATGCGCCACGGTTTCAAAGGCCGTCGCTTCGCCCGCAGCGTAAGCCACCGCAAGTCAATGTTCGCCAACCTCGCCGTGTCTCTGATCGAGCACGAGCAGATCCTCACCACCCTGCCGAAGGCGAAAGACCTGCGACCGATCGTCGAGAAGCTGGTGACGCTCGGCAAGCGCGGCGACCTGCACGCCCGCCGCCAGGTGATCGCGCAGATCGGCAATGAAGGCGTCGTCAAGCGCCTGTTCGAAACCCTCGCCCCGCGCTACGCCACCCGCAACGGCGGCTACCTGCGCATCATGAAGGCAGGCTTCCGCAAGGGCGACAACGCTGCCATGGCGGTCATCGAGTTCGTCGACCGCGACACCTCGGCCAAGGGCGCCGGCGACCGGGCCCGCATCGAGGCCGAGGGCGCCAACGAGGAAGCCGCGGCCGCCTGAGGCCAAGCGTTTTCGTCAATGACTTCAAGGGGCCTGCGGGCCCCTTTTTGCATTTGCCGGAGGGTGGGCAGGCGTGCAGATTTTTCGCCCAAGGGCGAACGCTTTTGCGCGACAAGTGTCGCATTTGTGTGCATTGGCCTTTCATTCTGCACAATCGTCAGGACAATGGCGCCCGATCTGGAGGGATTCGAGAATGCACCTCAAACGACTGTTTCTTGTTGCCGCGCTGGCGGTTTTTACCGCGGCACCGGCCGCAAGACAGGCTCTTGCCGAGGACGCCGCCAAGCCGGCCGATCCGGGCCTCTCCGATGTGCTGACCGATCTCCTGCATGGCGTCGAGGGCGAGAACGGCACGTCCGGCCCCGACAAGCGCGTGCCGTTCGGCCGCGAGGAGGTGCAACTCTCCTTCGCGCCGCTGGTCAAGCAGACGGCGCCGGCCGTCGTCAATGTCTATGCCTCGCAGACCGCAAAGGTGACGTCGCCTTTCGAGGGCGATCCCTTCTTCGAGGAATTCTTCGGCCGCGCCCAGCCGCGCGCGCAGTCCTCTCTGGGCTCCGGCGTGCTGGTCGATCCAAGCGGCGTCATCGTCACCAACTTCCACGTCATCAAGGACGCCGACGAGGTGAAGGTCGCGACCGCGGACGGGCGCGAGTTCACCTCCAAGGTCATGCTCAAGGACGAGACGCTCGACCTCGCCGTGCTCAAGATCTCGGCCGACAAGCCGTTCCCGGTGATTGCCATCGGCGATTCCGACGCGCTCGAGGTCGGCGACCTGGTGCTCGCCATCGGCAACCCGTTCGGCGTCGGCCAGACCACCACCAGCGGCATCGTCTCGGCGCTCGCCCGCAGCCATATCGGCGTCTCGGATTCGGGTTATTTCATCCAGACCGATGCAGCCATCAATCCCGGCAATTCGGGCGGCGCGCTGATCAACATGGGCGGCCAATTGGTCGGCATCAACACGGCGATCTACAGCCGCAGCGGCGGCTCGATCGGCATCGGCTTCGCAATTCCGTCGAACATGGTGCGCGCCTTCGCCGACGCCGCCAAGGCCGGGCTCGACTTCTTCGAGCGTCCCTATATCGGCGCGGAATTCGAAATGGTGACGCCGCAGATCGCAGAATCGCTTGGCATGGAGAAACCGACCGGCGCATTGGTGTCGTCCGTGGACGCCACTGGGCCGGCGGGCAAGGCGGGGCTCAAGGCTGGCGACGTCATCCTGTCGCTCAACAACACGCCGGTTGAAAGCATCGAGGCGCTCGACTACCGCATGGCGACGCTGTCGATCGGCACCAAGGCGACGTTTGCCGTGCTGAGCAAAGGGCAGCAGGCGACGCTGGAAATCCCGCTGGAGCGCGCGCCGGAAGGCGCCAAGCCCAGCGAAGTCACCTTGCGCGGCCGCAGTCCCTTTTCCGGCGCCAAGGTCGCGGAACTGTCGCCCCGGCTTGCCCAGCGCCTTGGCCTTCGCACGGATATCAAGGGCGTCACCGTCATCGATATCAGCCGCGATTCGCCGGCCGCCGATTTCGGCTTCCAGCCCGGCGATATCGTGCGAGAGGTCAACGGCACCACCATCGACAACGCGGCAACGCTGGCGCAGGTTGCCCAGCAGGACACACGCTGGTGGCGCTTTACCGTCGAGCGCGGCGGGCAGATACTGCGCCAGGTGTTGCGCTACTGAGGCGGTCTTCCCATCTAGAGCATGATCCCGAAAAGTGGGAACCGGTTTTCGGATAAGATCATGCTCCAAAATGAGCAAGATCGCGTTTCAAACAAAAGACTTGCATGGCCGATCTGTTCAGTTCCGATGAACCGGAGAAGGCGCCGCCCGGCCGGCCGCTTGCCGATCGGCTGCGCCCGAAAAACCTCGGCGAGGTCGTCGGCCAGGAGCATCTGACCGGACCTGACGGCGCGCTGACCAGGCTGATCGATTCCGGTTCGCTCGGCTCGATGATCTTCTGGGGTCCGCCCGGCACCGGCAAGACGACGGTGGCGCGGCTGCTCGCCGGCGAGACCAATCTCGCCTTCGAGCAGATCTCGGCCGTGTTTTCCGGCGTCGCGGACCTCAAGAAAGTATTCGAGGCGGCCAAGCTCAGGCGCTCCAACGGCCGCCAGACGCTGCTCTTCGTCGACGAGATCCATCGCTTCAACCGCGCCCAGCAGGACGGCTTTCTCCCTGTCATGGAAGACGGCACGGTGGTGCTGGTCGGCGCCACGACGGAGAACCCGTCCTTTGAGCTCAATGCAGCGCTTCTGTCGCGCGCGCGCGTTCTGGTGTTCCGTTCGCTGGGCGAGGAAAGCATCGCCAAGCTTCTGGCGCGGGCGGAAGAAACCGAGGGCAGGGCGCTGCCGCTCGATGAAGAGGCGCGCGCCATGCTGATCCGCATGGCGGACGGCGACGGCCGCGCCTCGCTGACGCTGGCCGAGGAAGTATGGCGCGCCGCGAAAAAAGGCGAGGTGTTCGGCCCGGAGGGCCTGCAACGCGTCATCCAGCGCCGCGCGCCGATCTACGACAAGGGCCAGGACGGCCACTACAATCTGATCTCGGCGCTGCATAAATCGGTGCGCGGCTCCGATCCGGATGCAGCGCTCTACTATCTTGCCCGCATGTTCGATGCCGGCGAGGATCCGCTCTATCTCGGGCGCCGGCTCGTGCGCATGGCGGTGGAGGATATCGGGCTCGCCGACCCTCAGGCGCTTGTCGTCGCCAATGCGGCCAAGGACGCCTATGACTATCTCGGCTCGCCCGAGGGCGAGCTCGCCTTCGCACAGGCCGCCGTCTATCTCGCCACCGCGCCGAAATCGAACGCTGTCTACAATGCCTTCAAGGCCGCAATCGCGGCGGCCAAGGAGTTCGGCTCGCTGCTGCCGCCCAAGCACATTCTCAATGCGCCGACCAAGCTTATGAAGCAGGAAGATTACGGCGCCGGCTATCGCTACGACCATGACGAGCCGGACGCGTTTTCAGGCCAGGACTATTTTCCGGAAAAGATGGGCCGGCGCACCTTCTACGATCCGCCCGAACGCGGTTTCGAGCGCGACATCCGCAAGCGGCTGGAATATTGGGCAAAGCTGCGCGGCGAACGGAACGGCTGATTTGCGCGGCCCGGCGGTCGGCACGTCGCGAAGGTGGACCGCACCTGCGTCGGCATTGTGCCGGGAAACAAAAAATCTTATCAAGACGCACGGCTGGCGGGGGTCGCCGTGATTTTGGCTCATGGAACAGGATCGCGCTCCCGCGCGAATGACAATGACAAAGCAAACCGTCAAGACGCTCCGCAAGGCCGCCATCGCGGTCGTGGTTCTCGCGCTCGCTTTCTACTTCATCCCGATCCTGACCGCCATCTGGGTCGTCTGCGGCCTGATCGATGTCATGCGCAACGACCAGAAGAACCAGAACCTGTTCGAGCGCTACTTCCTCGGCAATGGCCTGTTCACTTGGCTGTTGTCGCCGTTCAACCTGATCGTCGATCTCCTCTGCTACCGCAACCCCGGCGTCTGGAAGCCCGAGCAGTTCCCGGAGGACTATCAGCGCGAGATCAACGAAGTGCTGGGCGTCTTCAACGCCCGCAAGGACGAGATCATCGCCGATATCGATGCCAATTTCGGCGCCGGCCGGCGCGGCATGTATGTCTACCAGTGGTACGGCAAGCACAAGATCGACAACGTCCCCGAATTCAACAAGGATTACAAATACATCAAGACGATCGCGGTATCCGTTTTCAGCAAGCGCGAATCCACGTCCTGGCATTTCGGACCGCTCCGGCTCAGCCTGCGCATCCTCTACAATCTGATTCCGGTGAAGGCCGAGATCTTCGTCCAATGTGGCAGCAAGAAGAACTATTGGTACGACAACCCGCTGTTCATCTTCGACGACACGCTCTTCCACCGCTCGGTCAACGAATATGACGGCCGCCGTTATTGCGTCTTCGTCGACATCATCCGTCCGTCTCCGTTCCCGAGGCTGATCGCGGGCCTTCTCGCCATCGTCTCGGTCAGCGTGGAGCGCATCAATTCCATCTTCTACAAGAACTGGAAGATGATCGGCTCGTCCAAGCCGAAGGCCGCCGCCAACTGACCACGGCGAAACCTCGCCTCGATCCGCCTTAAACCAACGTCCTATGGCGCGGACGAGCCGCGACCTTTAGGACTCCGGCGCAGTTCCAGGACATGCGTAGCGATTTTTCGTCCGGAATTGCGCAAGATCAAATACACGTTCTGGTCAGCGTTCTATCGAAAGCTGATCCGCTACTGATAGCGGAAATGTTCTAGCGAGCATGACGACGGAGCGGCAGGAGGTTCCGCTCACCGGGAGGATTAGGTTGATCGGACGGCAACTAGCCGTGCACGCGAACCAGGTCCAGGCCTCCGTCGCCAAGAGCGATGCAGCCCATTCGGCGGTCGTCGCCTCGTGGCGGCGATCCCTCCAATTGCACGGACTGGACCCTGCGGCGCGCACGGCGCCGAGGCGGCTCACCGAAGGCGAGTTCAGGCTCACGAGGCAGCGCATGGAGCGGTTGATCCGCGCGGCCGAACCCAGCCTCAATCGGCTCTATCTCGCCGTGGGCGGCGTCGGCTGCTGCGTCATGCTAGCGGATCGCGACGGAATCCCGGTCGAGCGCCGGGGCGCCGTAGCGGACGACGAGACATTCGATGAATGGGGCCTTTGGACCGGCACTGTCTGGAGCGAGGACAGCGAAGGCACCAACGGCATCGGCACCTGCATCGCCGACCAGCGCGCTCTGACCATCCACCGCGATCAGCATTTCTTCTCCCGCAACACGCTGCTGAGCTGCACCACGGCTCCGGTCTATGATCATGAAGGCAATCTGGCGGCGGCGCTCGATGTCTCGTCCTGCCGGTCGGACCTGACCGAGGGCTTTGTCCAGCTCATCGCGGTTGCGGTCGGCGACGCCGCGCGCCGGATCGAAGCGGAAAATTTCCGCATGGTGTTCTCAGATGCCCGCATCTTGCTCGCACCCGTCACCGAGCGCAGCGCCGGTGCGCTGATAGCGGTCGACTCAGATGATCTTGTCATCGGCGCGACGCGCTCTGCCCGCCTTGGTCTCGGCATAACGCGGGAAGCGCTGGCGAGGGGACTGCTTGCCACCGATATTCTCGGCGACTGTGCAAAGACCGCTGAAGATTTGGACGATGCCGAGCGCGGTGTGGTTCAGCGGGCGCTGGCGCGCGCCAGCGGCAACGTCTCGGCCGCCGCGCAGAACCTCGGCATCTCCCGCGCGACCCTGCATCGCAAGCTCGCCCGCCTCGACATTCGCCGACCACATTGATTCCAGACCTGACCTGTCGCAGTTCTGCGACAGTCGGTACCAGCGATCGACTGGCCCCGGGCTGACAAGCCAGCGCCGATCCGCAATCCTTCCTCCATAGCGCCGCATCCCGCGGCGTGCTCATTGGGAGGCAGTGATGAACAAGGTGGAATTCTCGCGTACGGCCAAGGTTCCTTTCGCCAAGCGCTATGACAACTTTATTGGCGGCAAGTGGACGGCGCCGATCTCCGGCAGATATTTCGAAAACATCTCGCCGGTCACCGGCCGGCCGCTCTGCGAAATCGCCCGGTCGGACGCAAATGACATCGAGGCCGCGCTCGACGCGGCCCACAAGGCCAAGGACGCCTGGGGCAAGACCAGCCCCGCGGCCCGCGCGCTGATCCTCAACCGCATCGCCGACCGCATGGAGGACAATCTCGACCTGCTGGCGCTCGCCGAGACCTGGGACAATGGCAAGCCGATCCGCGAGACGACCGCCGCCGACCTGCCTCTGGCCATCGACCATTTCCGCTATTTCGCCGGCGTGCTGCGCAGCCAGGAAGGCTCGATCTCGGAAATCGACCACGACACCGTCGCCTACCACTTCCACGAGCCGCTTGGTGTCGTCGGCCAGATCATTCCGTGGAACTTCCCGCTACTGATGGCGGTGTGGAAGCTGGCCCCGGCGCTTGCCGCCGGCAATTGCGTGGTGCTGAAGCCCGCCGAGCAGACACCCGCCACGATCATGCTGTGGGCCGACCTGATCGGCGACCTTTTGCCCGAAGGCGTGCTCAACATCGTCAACGGTTTCGGCCTGGAGGCCGGCAAACCGCTGGCATCGTCGAACCGCATCGCCAAGATTGCCTTCACCGGCGAGACCACCACCGGCCGCCTGATCTCGCAATATGCCAGCCAGAACCTCATTCCGGTGACGCTCGAGCTTGGCGGCAAGTCGCCCAACATCTTCTTCCAGGATGTGACGGCCGAAGACGACGATTTCTTCGACAAGGCGATCGAGGGCTTCGTCATGTTCGCGCTCAATCAGGGCGAGGTCTGCACGTGCCCCAGCCGCGCGCTGGTGCATGAGAAGATCTATGACAGGTTCATCGAGCGCGCGCTGAAGCGTGTCGAGGCGATCGTCCAGGGCGATCCGCTCGATCCCGCCACCATGATCGGTGCGCAGGCGTCGAGCGAGCAGCTGGAAAAGATCCTGTCCTACTTCGACATCGGCCGCCAGGAAGGTGCCGAAGTCTTGACCGGTGGCGAGCAGAACCATCTGCCGGGCGACCTTGCTGGCGGTTACTACGTCAAGCCGACCGTGTTCAAGGGCAACAACAAGATGCGCATCTTCCAGGAGGAAATCTTTGGCCCTGTCGTTTCCGTGACGACCTTCAAGGACGATGACGAGGCGCTGTCGATCGCCAACGATACGCTCTACGGTCTCGGCGCCGGAATCTGGAGCCGCGACGCCAACCGCTGCTACCGCTTCGGCCGCGCCATCCAGGCCGGACGCGTGTGGACGAACTGCTATCACGCCTATCCGGCACATGCCGCCTTCGGCGGCTACAAGCAGTCCGGCATCGGCCGCGAGACGCACAAGATGATGCTCGACCACTACCAGCAGACCAAGAACATGCTGGTCAGCTACAGCCCCAAGAAGCTCGGCTTCTTCTGATCCTCCCTGGGCCAAGAGGAGGGCGCGGTTCACCCCGCGTCCTCCCGTCAGTTGGAGGAGGATTTGATGGACAAGCCTTCATTGGGCAAGGTGTCGGCCACGCCGGAGGCCGAGGCGCTGCTCGCCGAGATCATTGCCGATCACGGCCCGGTTCTGTTCCACCAGTCCGGTGGTTGCTGCGACGGCTCCTCGCCAATGTGCTACCCACGTGGCGAGTTCATGATCGGCGACAATGACGTGAAGTTGGGCGAAATCGGCGACACGCCGGTCTATATCGGCGCCTCGCAATATGAGGCGTGGAAGCACACCGATCTTATCATCGATGTGGTGAAGGGCAGGGGCGGCATGTTCTCGCTCGACAATGGCCGCGAGAAGCGCTTCTTGACCCGCTCCACCATATGCGCGGTACCGACCCCTTCGGAGAGTTGATCTAATAACGCGACGATTGGGGTAATCGTCGCGCTTTGTTGGGTCTTTGGCTCGCAACCTCTTCGCCTTAGTGCTATGGCGCCGCTTTCAAACGGAAAAGCGAAGTCATGGCGGGTGTTGAACAGATCACGATTGAGGCTGGCGAGGCGGGCATGCGGCTCGACCGCTGGTTCAAGGTCCATTATCCCGGCCTCGGCTTCGGCCATCTGCAGAAACTGCTGCGGTCCGGCCAGATCCGCGTCGATGGCGGCCGGGTGAAGGCCGACACGCGTGTCGAGCCCGGCCAGTCTGTCCGCGTTCCGCCGCTCGACGTCGACAAGAAGGGCGATGCGCCGCTCACCGGCCACTCGATCCGCAACCAGGGCGATGCCGACGTGCTCGCCAAGATGCTCCTGCATGAGGATCCGAAGGTTTTCGTCTTCAACAAGCCGGCCGGCTTGGCGGTGCAGGGCGGCTCCGGCGTCACCCGCAATGTCGACGACATGCTGGAGGCCTGGCGCAACCAAAAGGGCGAGAAGCCGCGCCTCGTCCACCGCCTCGACCGTGACACGTCGGGCGTGCTGGTGGTTGCCCGCACCCGTCTTGCGGCGATGAAGCTGTCGGAAGCGTTCCGGGCGCGTGAAACCAAGAAAACCTACTGGGCGCTGGTCAAGGGCGTGCCGCCCAAGCGCGAGGACAAGATCTCGACCTGGCTGATCAAGGAGCCGACGGAGGATGGCGACCGCGTGCGCGTGGCCGCGCATGGAGAGAAGGGCGCCGACCACGCCGTCTCCTACTACCGCGTCATCGAGCAGGCGGCGCAGACGATGACCTGGCTGGAGATGGAGCCCTATACCGGCCGCACCCATCAGCTTCGCGTTCACGCCGCCTACATAGGTTGCCCGATCATCGGCGACCCAAAATACTTCGAGGCCGATACCAACTGGGATTTCCCGGGCGGCATTCAAAACCGCCTGCACCTGCATGCGCGCCGCATTATCATCCCGCATCCTGACCGGGGCGTCATCGACGTCACGGCGCCGATGCCGCCGCATATGCGCCAGAGCTGGAACCTGATCGGCTTCGACGACCAGAGCGCGGAGGACTGACTTGGCTGTCGCTCCCGCATTGGATCGTCGCGATGCAGTCGACATGGCGGCAGCGGCCATCATGGTCGGGTTGACCTTTTCCTGGGGCCTGAACTACGTCGCGGCCAAGGTCTCATACGCTGGCTACGACCCTGTCTTCGTCTCGGTCGCACGATCGCTCATTGGAGGAGCCTGCGTGCTTGGCTGGTGCCGGCTGCGCGGCATCAGTCTGTTCGAGGCGGATCGGACGCTGGCCGCCGGCATCGTCGTCGGCGTGCTCTTCGGCGTCGAGTTCCTGTGCCTCTATATCGGGCTCGAATACACGACTGTTGCCCGCAACACGCTCCTCGTCAACACCATGCCGTTCTGGGTGCTGATCGGCGGCCATTTCCTGCTTGGCGAGCGCATCAATGCGCGCAAGCTCGGCGGGCTTGTCCTGGCCTTCTGCGGCCTCGTGGCAGTGTTCTCGGACGGCGTCGTTGGCGGCAGCGACGCGACACTGACGGGTGACCTGCTCAGTCTCGGCTCGGGCATTCTCTGGGCGGCGACCAGCATCTTCATAAAGCGGTCGAAACTGGTGGAAACCAGCGCCGAAAAGCTTCTGCTCTACCAGCTAGCGGGCGCAACCGTCGTCGGCCTGCTGGTGATGCCTTTCGCCGGCCCGCCGATCCGCGCGGTTGCCGCCTTGCCGACACTGGCGCTGCTGTTCCAGTCTTTCTATATCGTCGCCTTCACCTATGTGTTGTGGTTCTGGCTGCTCACGCGCTATCCGGCGGCCGGCTTGTCGAGCTTCGCCTTTCTGTCGCCGGTGTTCGGCGTCCTGTGCGGCGCGGTGCTGCTGGGCGAGCCGCCGACGGCTAGGATTTTCCTGGCGCTCGGCCTGATCGCCGCCGGGCTGATCATCGTCAATCGCCCGGCGCGCAGGCAGCCCACAGTGTAAGGAGTTGGACATGCGCGACATTCTCGAGGACCTCGAAGCGGGAAAGCAGCTTTCCGATCCCGATCCGGTGCGCCGCGCCCAGATCCAGATGAAGACGCCGCTGCCGAAGCGGTTCTACAAGGCGGTTTCGGTCGTGCCCGTCGAGAATGGCTTTGCCGTTCATCTGGACGGCCGGCCCGTGCGCACGCCGGGCAAGGTTGTGATGGTGCTGCCGACCGAAAACGCTGCCGGGCTCGTTGCCGATGAATTCAGCGCGCAAGGCGAGGTCATCGATCCCGTGACGATGCCTGTCATGCGGCTCGTCAACACCGCCATCGACGGCGTCGCCTCGGATCCGCAGGCAGTGCTGGAGGATGTGCTGCGTTTCGCCTCGTCCGATCTGCTCTGCTACCGCGCCGATGGCCCGCAGGGACTGGTCGATCGCCAGAACAAGCTCTGGGATCCGGTGCTGGACTGGGCGCGCACCCACCTCGGCGCGCGCTTCAATCTCGCCGAAGGCGTCATCCATGTCGAGCAGCCGCGCGAGGCGATCGCCGTGCTCGGCGCGCATCTTGGCCAGCGTGTCGAGCCGATGCGGCTGGCCGCCATTCATGTCATGACCGCGCTAACCGGTTCGGCGCTGCTGGCCTTGGCCGTCGATTTCGGCGAGATCGACAGCGAGGAAGCTTGGGCTGCTGGCCATGTCGACGAGGACTGGCAGATCGAGCATTGGGGCCAGGATGCCGAGGCCCTGGCGCGCCGCTCGGCCCGCAAGCGCGATATGATGGCGGCGGTCAGCCTGCTCGAGGCGCTGCAGGCCTGAGCGCGGCGCCGCTTTCGCAGCGCACCTAATACCAAAGTCATAATCCCATCGTCGCGGTGCCTTTCGCCCGCCCTTTCTGTCATTTTTTCCTTCGTTGGCTGCGTCTTTGAGTCCGCGTTCGGAGGAGCGCGGACGGTGGCGCGCAGCCATCGAGGACAGACGGGATCTCACGGGAGGATAGTTCAATGGCAATGGCTTCGACCGCCGGCGGAACCAGCCGCGGCATGACGCGGGAGGAGAAGAAAGTCATCTTCGCCTCCTCGCTCGGCACCGTTTTCGAATGGTACGATTTCTATCTCTACGGCTCGTTGGCCGCCTTCATCGGCTCGACCTTCTTCAGCCCGGCGATTCCCGAGGCGACGCGCAACATCTTTGCGTTGCTTGCCTTTGCCGCCGGCTTTCTTGTCCGCCCGTTCGGCGCGTTGCTTTTCGGGCGCATCGGCGATCTCGTCGGCCGCAAATATACCTTCCTCGTCACCATGACGATCATGGGCCTGTCGACCTTCCTGGTCGGCCTGCTGCCGGGCTACGCAACCTTGGGCATCTTGGCCCCCCTGATCCTGATCGGGTTGCGCATGTTGCAAGGTCTGGCGCTCGGCGGCGAATATGGCGGTGCGGCGACCTATGTCGCCGAGCACGCGCCTGACGACCGCCGCGGCTACTACACATCGTGGATCCAGACCACGGCGACGCTTGGCCTGTTCCTGTCGCTGATCGTCATCCTGATTGTTCAGGGCTCGCTCAGCAAGGAAACCTACGCCGCCTGGGGCTGGCGCATTCCCTTCATCGTTTCTTTCCTGCTGCTTGCCATTTCGATCTGGATCCGGTTGTCGCTCTCGGAGTCGCCGACCTTCCAGCGCATGAAGGAAGAGGGCAAAGGTTCCAAGGCGCCGCTGACGGAAGCCTTTGGACAGTGGAAGAACGCCAAGATCGCGCTGCTGGCGCTGCTCGGCCTCACCGCCGGCCAGGCCGTGATCTGGTACAATGGCCAGTTCTACGCGCTGTTCTTCCTCACGAACGTGCTGAAGGTCGACGCACAGTCGGTCAACATCATGATCGCGATCGCGCTTGCGGTCGGCTCGATCTTCTTCGTCGTCTTCGGCTGGCTGTCGGACAAGATCGGCCGCAAGCCGATCATCATGGCGGGCCTCGCGCTCGGCATCGTCTGCACCTTCCCGCTGTTCAAGGCGCTGACCTGGGCCGCCAATCCGGCTCTGGCCACCGCCCAGCAGAACACCCGCGCGACGGTGACGGCAGCGCCCGGCGACTGCAAGTTCCAGTTCAACCCGGTCGGCACCGCGAAATTCACAACGTCATGCGATATCGCGACCTCGTTCCTGACCAAAAACTCGGTGCCTTATGACGTCGTCACGACGGCGGCACCGGGCACGGCGGCCACGGTCAAGATCGGCAACGAGACCGTCGATTCCTACGACGTCGTCGCCGCCGGGGATCAGGCCAAGGCCAAGGACGCCGCCTTCACCAAGGCGGTGAACATGTCGCTGCGGGACGGCGGCTATCCGCTGAAGCGCCCTGCTGCCAAGGTACCGGACCAGAAGCTCGATGCCTTCATCGCGGCCAATCCCGAGCTCAAGCTCGACGCGGCGGCCATCCGCGGCGGCGAAAAGGCGACGGTTCCGACCGACAAGGCGATCGCCGACAAGCTCCTGACCAAGGATGAAGCAGCCGGCGCGCCGGAAGTCACCGTCTACAACATCCCGGGCGGCGGTCCGTTCGCCATGACTGCCGATCCGGCAGCCATCAATTGGCCGCTGACGATCGGCATCCTGTTCATCCTGGTGCTGTTCGTGACCATGGTCTACGGGCCGATCGCCGCAATCCTGGTCGAGATGTTCCCGACCCGCATCCGCTACACCGGCATGTCGCTGCCCTATCACATCGGCAATGGCTGGTTCGGCGGCCTGCTGCCGGCGACGGTGTTCGCGCTCAGCGCCTATAAGGGCGATATCTACTATGGCCTCTGGTACCCAGTGATCATCGCGGCGATGTCGCTCATCATCGGCATGATCTTCGTCAGGGATACGCTCGGCACAGACCTGCACACCAAGGACTGACCCGGGTCATCCCGCTCAAACAGAAAGCCCGGCGTGAGCGATCACGCCGGGCTTTTTTCGTGCCGAATTGGAAGAGGCGGTCAGCTCAGCTCTTGCGCTGATTTTCTTCCTCGACGGCCGCTTCGTGGTACCAGCCGTCGAAGTCGGCGTGCTCGCCGCGAAGCGCCGCAAGCTCTGCCGCGAATTTCGCCTTGGCGCCTAAATTTGAGGCAGACTTGCGTCCTGCCAACGGGAACATCAGGATTTTTGCCGACGGACGCGGTTGCATGACCTGCATTGGCGACCTCCTTGCTTGTCCGGGGACTTGCCGATTCAACTTACCAAGCAAGATAGGTTCCGCGATTCATTTAGGCAATATGCCTACAAAAAGATCATTATTTGCCAATTATTTGTGCAGAAATATCGATTGAGCGATCCGAGCGCAGTATTGAGGCCGTTGAGCAAAATCAACGTCTTGCCATGACCATTTTGCCGCACCCGCCGAAGGCGGAGTGGCATACGAATTGCTTTTTAACCATCGGCAGGCCGGCGAGCCCGGCCATGCATTGACGCCGCCCACTTGCGGCGCCCAAGCAACGAGAGGCACTGGAATGACCAAATACAAGCTCGAGTATATCTGGCTCGACGGACACGTCCCGACCCCCAGCCTGCGCGGCAAGACCCAGATCAAGGAGTTTGCCGAGTTCCCGACGCTGGAGCAGCTGCCGCTGTGGGGCTTCGATGGCTCGTCCACCAACCAGGCCGAGGGCCACAGCTCCGACTGCGTGCTGAAGCCTGTCGCCGTCTACCCGGATCCGGCCCGCAGCAATGGCGTGCTGGTCATGTGCGAAGTCATGATGCCCGATGGCGTGACGCCGCATGCCTCCAACAAGCGCGCCACCATCCTCGATGACGAGGGCGCCTGGTTCGGCTTCGAGCAGGAGTATTTCTTCTACAAGGACGGCCGTCCGCTCGGCTTTCCCGAGAGCGGCTACCCGGCGCCGCAGGGTCCTTATTACACCGGTGTCGGCTACAAGAATGTCGGCGATGTCGCGCGCACGATCGTCGAGGAGCATCTCGACCTGTGCCTCGCCGCCGGCATCAACCATGAAGGCATCAACGCCGAAGTGGCGAAGGGCCAGTGGGAGTTCCAGATCTTCGGCAAAGGCTCCAAGAAGGCCGCCGACCAGATGTGGATGGCGCGCTACCTGCTGCTGCGCCTGACCGAGAAATACGGCATCGACATCGAGTTCCACTGCAAGCCGCTCGGCGACACCGACTGGAACGGTTCGGGCATGCACTGCAACTTCTCGACCAGCTATCTGCGCGAAGTCGGCGGCAAGGCCTATTTCGAGGCATTGATGGCCCAGTTCGACAAGAACCTGATGGACCATATCGCCGTCTACGGCCCGGATAACGACAAGCGTCTGACCGGCAAGCACGAGACCGCGCCGTGGAACAAGTTCAGCTACGGCGTCGCCGATCGCGGCGCCTCGATCCGCGTTCCGCACTCCTTCGTCAAGAACGACTATAAGGGCTATCTGGAAGACCGCCGCCCGAACTCGCAGGGCGACCCCTACCAGATCGCCTCGCAGGTCCTGAAGACGATCTCGGAGGTTTCGACGGCCGCGGTTTCGGCTGCCGCCTGATCTTTTGTCGCGACGGGCTGAAAGGTCCCGTCGGGATACTCCTGAAGAAAAGCCCCGGCAGAAACGCCGGGGCTTTTTGTTGCGAGCCGGTTGCCGGGGGCTCCAGAGGCGGAAATAGCCTCATGGTCTCCCACTTGGTTGTCTGTTCCGGCCACCGATCCGGCAAGTAGTCTTCTATTCCGGCATTCCAAGGCTTCTCAGCGCGTTTTCGTGTCGGTCGAGAATTTCATCTCTAAAGGGCATCGAGTCGCGCACCGATCGCAAGGTGAGCTCCGGATATTCGAGCTGACAACGCGCCATTTGCTGCCGGGCTTCGTCGAGGCGTCCCGCTTCGACAAGAGCCGGGATCAGCGTGCGCAGTATCCACAAGGCATTCGGATGCTCCGCCAGGATACGCAGATATAGGTCCGCCGCCTGACCGGGCCGCCCCGCGCTGAAATGCACGACAGCCAAGCCCAAATGACAGGTATAAACCATGGGATCGAATGGCCCAAGTCGCAGCGAGCGCTGGAAGCATTCCGCCGCCCGCTCGACCTCGTCTCGGTAGGCTGCAACCCAGCCGCTCCTGTTCCAGGCGAAGGCCGAATTGGGATCGATCGAACGCGCCTTTTCAAGCAGAGCGGCTGCGGTGACGAAATTGCCCGACACGGTGTGGGCAGCGCCGAGCACGGCCAGGGAAAATGGATCATCACCGTTGAGTTCGGCAGATCGCTCCGCCAGCTCCAGCGCACGGCGCCGGTCGACCTCCGGCGAGGTCGACCAACTGTAGATATTGCGCTGCGCATGGCACCAGGACAGCAGGGACAGGGCCAGCGGATAATCGGAATCGCCCAGCAAAGCCTTCCCAAGTGTCTCGATGGCGATCGCATTGTCCTGGCGGCCGAGTGCCCAGACATGCGGCAGACTGCGCATCACCAGATCGTAGGTTTGCAGGTCGCCCGGCCGCTTGCGGCGCGCACGCTCGATTTCCGCCATCTGGATCGACGGCAGAATGGCGCCTGCGACACCCGCCGTCACATTGTCCTGCAGCGCGAACGCATCCGCGATGTCACCCTTGAAGCCTTCCGCCCAAATCAGACTGCCGGTCTCTGCCTCGACCAGCCGCGCCGAGATGCGGATCTGATCGAGATGCCGGCGCACGCTTCCTTCCAGCACGTAGCGGACGCCGAGCTCGCGGCCGATGCGCGGCAGGTCGAGCGCCTGGCCGCGGTAGGCAAAAGCCGAGTTACGCGACATGACAAACAGGCCGCGAATGCGCGCCAGCGCCGCCGTGATCTCCTCGACCGTGCCGTCAGCGAGGTAGGATTGCTCCGCGTCAGATGACAGGTTCTGGAACGGAAGCACGACAAGCGACGGCTTGTCAGGGAGCTGAAGCGACGGACGCGCTTCGACAGCTGGTGGTCCCTCAAGCATCTCGCCGGGGAACATGTAGCCGCGGCGCGGCATGGTGCGGATCAGCGTCTGCCCTTTGTCGCCCAGCGCGCGGCGGATGTCGCTGATGCATTGGGTAAGCGAATCTTCGGTGACGATCACGTCGCTCCACACCGCATGCAGAAGCTCGTCCTTCGACACCAGCCGACCGGCATTGCGAATAAGAAAAATCAGCAGATCGAGCGACTTCGGCCGCAGCGCGATCTCGCCCAAACCATCACGCAACACTCCGGCGCGTGTGTCGAGGTTGAAGCCGGCGAAGCGGTAGATCGGCTGTGGCTCGGCGTTCATCCGCGACTGTCTGCTCCTCGGAACTTTTCAGAGCTTCGTCAGTACTCTTTCAGGCCGCTTTCCGGACAAGCATGTCGGAACAGCGCAATCTCGCACTCAACGATGAAGGTGGCAAGAAACCCAAACCGCAACGCGTGGGCAAGATCGCTGCAACCGGCGTGTAGGCCAAGGCTGCACCGATTGTCGGCGATCGCAACAGGAGGCAACCATGTCCAGCACGAAGACAAACGCCATGACGGCCGATCATTTGATCGGTACCGAAACCGGCCACGCGCAGCGCCCTTCCTTCGCCCTGCTTTTCAGGTTGTACGCGGCGACGAAATGGACGCTGCTGTGGCTGCCACGGTTCTGGAAGGCGCGCAGCCAGCTCGCATGTCTGGCCGCCATGAGCGAGTGCGAGCGCCGTGATATCGGCCTCACCGGTTGCGATGTCGAGAACGCCTTCGCCTTGCCGGTCGATCGCGACCCGACAGAGGTCCTGGCGAAGGTGATGGCTGACCGCCGCTTTCGCGGCGAACACTGATGGAGAGCGGCAAGGTTTCGGCTGCTGCCTGAGCATTCACCACGGCGCAGGCTTGATTTGCCTGCGCCGTGGCTGTTGTTGACGCATCGAGGCCTAGCCCATCCGACCAAACAAAAACCCCGGCGTCTCCGCCGGGGTTTTCTTGTCTCTGAGAGAATTGCTCAGACCGAATAGTACATGTCGTACTCGACCGGATGCGGGGTCATTTCGAAGCGCATGACCTCGGCCATCTTGAGCTCGATATAGCTGTCGATCTGGTCGTCGTCGAATACGCCGCCGGCCTTCAGGAAGCCGCGATCCTTGTCGAGGCTCTGCAGCGCTTCGCGCAGCGACCCGCAGACGGTCGGGATCTTCTTCAGCTCCTTCGGCGGCAGGTCATAGAGATCCTTGTCCATCGGCTGTCCGGGATGGATCTTGTTCTTGATGCCGTCGAGGCCGGCCATCAGCATGGCGGCGAAGCCGAGATAGGGGTTCGCGCCCGGATCGGGGAAGCGGACCTCGACGCGCTTCGACTTCGGCGAGTTGCCGAACGGAATGCGGCAGGAGGCCGAGCGGTTGCGCGCCGAATAGGCGAGCAGCACCGGCGCCTCATAGCCCGGCACCAGACGCTTGTAGGAGTTGGTGAGCGGGTTGGTGAAGGCGTTGATCGCCTTGGCATGCTTGATGATGCCGCCGATGTAGAACAGGCAGCTCTCCGACAGGCCGGCATATTCGTTGCCGGCGAAGGTCGGCTTGCCGCCCTTCCAGATCGACTGGTGGACGTGCATGCCCGAGCCGTTGTCGCCGAACACCGGCTTTGGCATGAAGGTGGCCGTCTTGCCGTAGGCATTGGCGACCTGGTGCACGACATACTTGTAGATCAGCATCTTGTCGGCGTTGCGCACCAGCGTGTCGAACTTGATGCCGAGCTCGTGCTGTGCGGCGGCGACCTCGTGGTGGTGCTTTTCGACCCGCACGCCCATCTCGGCGAGCACAGTCAGCATCTCGGAGCGCATGTCCTGGCATGAATCGATCGGCGGCACCGGGAAATAGCCGCCCTTGATGCGCGGACGGTGGCCGAGATTGCCGGTCTCGTAGTCGGTGTCGTCGTTGGACGGCAGTTCGGTCGAGTCGAGACGGAAGCCGGTGTTATAGGGATCGGCCTTGTACTTGACGTCGTCGAACACGAAGAACTCGGCTTCCGGGCCGACATAGATGGTGTCGCCGATGCCTTCGGACTTCATATACGCCTCGGCCTTCTTGGCGGTGCCGCGCGGGTCGCGGTTATAGGCTTCGCCCGAGACCGGATCGAGGATGTCGCACAGGATGACCATGGTCGACTGGGCGAAGAACGGATCCATGTGGACAGTATCCGTGTCCGGCATCAGCACCATGTCGGACTCGTTGATCGCCTTCCAGCCGGCGATCGAGGAGCCGTCGAACATGACGCCGTCGGCGAACATGTCTTCCTCGACCTCGACGACATCCATCGTCACATGCTGCAGCTTGCCCCGCGGATCGGTGAAGCGCAGGTCGACGAATTTTACGTCGTTGTCCTTGATCTGCTTCATGATGTCTTTGGCTGTCGTCATGTCATTTCTTCCCTGTGTGATGACGTCCGGAATGATTGAAGGTCGGTCAGATGGCGTCGATGCCGGTCTCACCGGTGCGGATGCGCACGACTTCCTCTATGTTGGAGACGAAGATTTTTCCATCGCCGATGCGGCCGGTCTGCGCCGCCTTGCGG
>NZ_VFVL01000002.1 GCF_006442815.1 Mesorhizobium sp. B2-4-3 | reverse complement strand
ATCGAAAGCTTGACCCCAGCACCGCGGTGCTCATGGTCGCCGAATACGCACGCCTGCGGTCTTCACCGGATGAGTACTGATCGGGTGAATGGAAAGGTGCGCGGCGTCTGGCGCCGCACGGGCGAATACACACCCGTTCTCAATCTTGGCCCCCTCAGCGTGCCGGAGATATTACGCAGCTGAGTCAGGAGCTTTCGGGGCGAATTGTCTCCACCGATAGCGAGCCGGCTGGAAGCGGCCGCAAAAGCTCAGCCTCGGGCTTCGTCAGGTTGATCCATGCCGCCCAATTTTCCGGTTGAAGAACCACAACCTGTCGATTGTGATACGGCGCAACATCCGGCCCGGGATCGGTCGTCAGCATGGTGAAGGTGGGCGGCTTGTTGCCGACAGCTTCACGCCAAAGCCCAGCGACGGCCATGAATGGAGAGCCGTTGAGTGTGAAGCGATGTTTCGCCTTCGGATACTTCGTACCTGTGAATTCGAAGAACGCGGACGCAGGAACGAGGCAGCGTTTGCTGTTCCCGAATTGCCGCCCTTCGGAGCGGAAGTTGAACACAGGCCCGCCTTTTGGTCCGGCCGGCGCGAATCCGAACGTCATCGATGCAAGCTCGATCGTGTTATCAGCGGCGCGCATTATTGGTGCCGGGTCATTAATGCGGATGTCGTCCACCTGAGGCAAATCGAGTTCGGTTTGGCGGGTGGGGACTTTGAGCGCCAGCGACGCCATCATCCGGCAATACTCAGCCCAAATAATATGCTGCTCGTAATCGTTGCACATGGACGGCTCCAGACTTGGGCGACCTCTGTTGATATTAGGGCAAGCGAAGGCGCCATGGAAAGCGGCGGGTGATCAACCCCACGGGTTTCGCTCAACCAGAATATCCGCCTCCTTTGCAGCCGCAACAAAGGCCTTCCGAGCGGCGCAGGTATCTTCACCTCGAAGCGCCGAGGCTGCCGCTCCGGGTCAAGCGTAAGGTCAAGTGCAGACACAAGCCTATCTCCGATCCAAATACAGGATCGGCAACAACCTTCCAGATCGCGATCACTTCCGAAAGGTGGCCTGGAAACACCGCTTACGAGCCACTCGGCTATCTCGCCGATGTACTCACCATGATCGTCAACAGCCATCCGAATAGCCAGATCGACGACCTGCTGCCTTGGCCTGCTTTCGGGCGCCCGAGCTAAATGCCGTGGCCTTAGAACACCTTACGATCGAACTGCATATTCGCCATTCGATCTTGAATTACGGATTGCTCCTCAAGGTCTTTTATCTCCGCGGGGCCTAGCTTCAACCAGTCCCGAAGGACGTCATGTGTATGCTCTCCCAGCGCAGGGGGGACGGTGCGGATTTTCGCCGGCGTTGCACTTAGGAGACTGGGATACCTGGTAAATGGAATATCTACTCCATTCGCATTTGAATGAAGCTCAACAACATGCCGGGCTTTCACCTGTGGGTCTGCAAAGGCCTGGTCCACTCGATTTATCGGCCCCCCCGGAACGCCGCGTTCCGACATCCTACGAACAAGATCATCCCGGCGCCATGATAGCAATGCGTCACTGATTTCCATCTCGAGCTCAACACGATTCAAGACACGCATCGAATTCGCTGCATACCGGGGATTTTCAGCCAAATCGGCGCGTCCAAGGAGTTGGCAAAACTTGATGAACTGGCCATCGTTGCCCACCGCTACAATGACCTCTCCATCTGCGGTTTCGAAATTTCGGTACGGAACCACGTTTGGGTGAGCGTTACCTTTCCGTTGGGGGGCAGTTCCACCAAGAAGATAATTCATGCCTTGGTTCGCGAGAATAGCCAAAGCCGTATCGAGAAGAGCGCAGTCGATCAGTTGCCCCTCGCCGGTTCGTGTCCTGTGGTGAAGAGCTGCGAGGATCGAGACTGCTGCGTAAAGACCCGTAAAGAGATCGATCACCGGGACGCCGACTTTCGTCGGCTCAGAGCCCGGTTGGCCTGCCGCCGGGCCGGTAAGACTCATCAGCCCACCCATTGCCTGCATCAGTAGGTCATACCCTCCTCGATGGGCATATGGTCCAGTCGGCCCAAAACCTGTGATTGAGCAGTAAATCAGGTTGGGATTTATGGCCCTCAGTGACGCTTCATCGAGGCCAAACTTCTTAAGCCCGCCAACCTTGAAGTTCTCGACGACGACATCGACGCTTGAGGCGAGTTTGCGAATAATCTCCGCTCCTTCCGGTTTGGAGAAGTCGACAACGATTGATTTCTTGTTGCGATTGCAAGCCATGAAGTAGGCACTTTGGCGCTCTCCGCCGTGACCGTCATCGAAGTAGGGCGGTCCCCAAGCGCGGGTGTCGTCGCCTTTGTTCGGCTGCTCCACTTTGATAACTCCTGCGCCAAGATCACCAAGGATCTGCGTCGCCCAGGGTCCGGCCAGCACTCGACTGAGGTCAAGAATCTTGATGCCGGATAGTGCACCTTGCGTTTGTCCGCGCTTCACCATATCAGTGACCCTCTAGTTTCATTGCTTGAAATGTAGTTTCATTTTGGTACGCAGATCGGAGGTGGAAATGGCATCGTACAAACCAGTCGAAGCGGTGTTGAGAGGGCTGGAAGTGCTTCGTGTGCTCAATCGGAAGAATCCCGCCACCGTTCGAACCATTCACTGGGAAACCGGCGTAGACAAATCGACGATCATCCGCATGCTGGAGACTTTGATTCATGCCGGCTACGTCGCTCGCGACGCAGTGAACGGCACCTACAGCGTGACAGGTCGCGTGCTCCAGTTGAGTACCGGTTTCAGTCGATACGACACAGCGTCGGAGGCGTGTGCAGAAATCCTGGCGAAGTTTCGCGAAGCCCAAGGTTGGCCCTCTGACTTCGTCATCCGCGATGACGACGCTATGATTTTGGTCCAAACGTCCCGTTCGTCCGGGCCGTTCAACTTCAATCGGAACTCCGGCTTCCGAGCACCAATGTTGGCCACATCTGTCGGCAAAGCCTACCTTGCGTCTTGTGGACCCGAGGAAACCGACGCGATCTTGAAGCGATTGACAGCAACAACGCCAAAGATGCCAAGCAGACAACGCATTTTGAAGAGCCTTGAGGAAATCCGGAACGCTGGATATGCCCTTATGGATGAGGGTTACAGCCAGCGCGAATACAAGGGGAAGATTTGGGCGATGGCCGTTCCTGTGCAACAGGACGGTCATAGCTACGGGGCGCTGAACATGATGTTCCTCAAGCAGACCGTGACGCATGAGGCGGCCGTCGAAACCTATCTTGGCCCGTTGCAATCTGCAGCTGCAGAAATAGCAGACGCCTTGGCTAAAGCCGGTATTTGATCGCGTCATAGATCAACCTGGAAGTTCGGCTTTCGCTTCTCGCGAACTGCCGCCACAGCTTCTTCGTGATCGCGCGTTTCGTGAGCAAGAGCTTGAAAAGCAGACGACAATTCCAAGGTTTGATTTAGCGACAGTCGGTGGGCCTGCCGCAGAAGCTGCTTCGTCATCCGAACCGCATGCCGAGGATTAGACGCGATTCGACCAGCAATTTTCTGCGCCTCGGGCAAAAGGGCAGCGGGTGGGACGACCCGCGACACAAGACCGATTGCCAAACCCTCAGCCGCGTCGATCGTATCGCCTGTTAAGGCGAGCTCCGATGCTTTCGCGAAGCCGACAATACGCGGAAGCAGCCAAGCGCCGCCGTCGCCGGGTATAATGCCGAGCTTGACAAAACTTTCAGCGAATTTCGCAGCTTCGGACGCGATGCGGATATCGCACATTAGAGCGAGGTCTAGACCTGCTCCGATGGCCGGCCCATTGATCGCTGCGATCACAGGTACTTCCAGCTTTTCGAAAGCCAGCGGCAACCGCTGGATACCGGATTTGTAGTTCAGACGCGTCTGGGCCGGAACATTGTCTTGATATCCTGCACCTCTGCCAAGCTTCTTGATATTCCCGCCAGACGAGAAGCTTGATCCTTCGCCCGTCAGGATAATGACCCGAACGGCGGGATTGCCCTCTGCCTCGGCAATCGCGCCGAGAAGCGCCTCGATCATCGCAAGTTCGGAGATCGCATTCCTGGTAGACGGATCGTTGAGCCGCAGAAGGAGAACGCCGCTCTCGACTTTCTCGCGTACAATCAGGTCCATTTTCTTTCACCTCAGTCCAAGGCCACGTGCGATGATGCCACGCAGAATTTCTCGGGTGCCTCCCCGTAGCGAAAAGCTGGGTGCCGCGAGAAGCGTTCTTGCAAAGGTCGCCGCAAACGTGTCTGCCGACTCTAGGCTGCCTTCGACCTTGACGAGTGTTCTGGCAATTTCAGGTATCTCCTGCTCAATGATGGTGCCCAGGTCTTTCACGATCGTCGCCTGAAGGGTAGGGTTTTCGCCGCGTTGGAGCATCCCAGCGACAGACTGGGACATATGACGCAGCACCATCAGATGCCCGAGAAGGCGTCCGATCGCTTGCCGCGCCTGTCGATCTGGCGCATCCGACAGGACCCGAACCAGTTCGTTGAGTAGGGCAAAGGACGAAAGGAAGCGCTCAGGGCCCGAACGCTCGAACGCCAGCTCTCCCATAACCTGTTTCCAGCCGTCACCTTCGTTGCCGAGAAGTGCTGTGGGCGGCAGAAGCACGTCGTCAAACCTGACCTCGTTGAACTCATGCTCGCCGGCGAGATCGATAATCGGCCTGACCTCGATCCCGGGCGTTCGCATGTCGACCAGGAATTGGCTCATCCCGCCATGACGTTCGTCCGACTTGTCGGTTCGTGCAAGCAAAGTCATGTAGTGGGCTTTGTGAGCGTTCGTGGTCCAAAGCTTGGTGCCGTTGACGCAGTAGCCCTCGTCTTTCCTGGTCGCACGCGTTTGCGCCGCTGCGAGGTCAGATCCGCTGTTCGGCTCTGACATGCCGATGCAGAAGCAGCATTCTCCGGCAGCTATTCTGGGAAGAATCTCAAGTCTCTGCTCTTCGGTTCCATAGTGAAGGAGTAGCGGCGCGCTCTGCCGGTCAGCAACCCAATGCGCAAAGACGGGGGCGCCAGCAGCGAGGAGTTCCTCCATCACCACATAGCGCTCCATAGCGGTGCGCTCGTGACCGCCATACTTCTTGGGAAGCGTCATTCCCACCCAGCCACGCTTGCCGAGGCTTCGCGAGAACGCGGCATCGAAGCCCAACCAGGAATGCGCTCTTTTCGCGTTGGAGAAATCACTTCCAAGATTGCTGTCCATGTGAGCGCGAACATCCCTTCGCAGCTCACCGAACTCTTCAACTGATGGGGCTGGATCAAAACTAATCGACATGGACGGCTTCTCGGGACAGGAACTGCCAAGGGGACGGCGTTTTCATGGACAGCATCTGGTCAGCCAGCACTTCCGACCAGAATGCTTCGTTGCCATACTCGTCACGCCACGACCAAAGCTGCTTTGTCAGATTGTGCAGGCGATATTCTTCGGTAATGCCAATGGCGCCGTGCACCTGATGGGCGATGGACGCGCAAATGCCTGCGGCCTCGCCAGCTCGGATCTTCGCCGAAGCTACGATCGTCTTGAATCGATCTTCGTCGGTCAGGACAAGTGGGAACGCAGTTGCCGCCATATCCGCGGCGGCAGTACTTGCCGCCACATGCGAGGCCATGATTGCGAGCTGGTGCTGGATGACCTGATTGCGTCCGATGGGCCGGCCGAACTGAACGCGATCGTTTGCGTATTCCACCGAAAGCTTAAGTGCCGCTTCCGCAGAACCAGCCAGGCCGATGACACGCAACAGCGCACAAAGCGCCAAGTAAGTTTCGAAGCGCCGCGGTGCCTTGGCCTTTGATATCTCTTCGGACCACACCAGCTCGATATCGTCCCGAGCCTCGCCTGCGAAATTCATTCCGTGCGCCACAATTCTGGGGGAGTCGAAACTGCCGATCCGGCCGTCAAGCGCGACGACAACAACAGCGCCAGATGCTCTCGCCCACGGCACACGCGTCGCGACGACGGATCGGCAGTTCTCGCTTGGGAGGGCATCGACCAGTGCAATTGTCGTCACGCCGTTTGCGATTGGAAGCCCGGAATCGGCAAGCAACCAATTGGCCAGCATCGTCTCCGCTAACGGCAGGCGGGACGCGTGTTTTGCTGAAACGCGCAAGATCGACGTTGCATCCCCGGCAGACAGGCCAAATCCGCCAGCTTCCTCGGCCAATAATGCAAGCGTGAAACCGGAAGCCTCTACCTCGGTCCAATGCACAACATCGAACGTGCCCGGAGAGAGGACGTTAGCGTTTCGCGTAAAGATCTTCTCAGCAGTATCCAAGATCATACTGGACATATTGCCCCGCTTCCTCGGTTCTGGGTTTCCGCCACATCGGCGTTCCGCACCGGGTCCAGCACGGTTGGAGTGTTCTGCTATCGCGATCGACGGGACCTCGACGACGGATCGGGCTGCAACTAACCACTGCCGCGATTGACCATCGATTTCGGGCCCTGTCGATCCAGAGGGATATATCAGTCGGCAGGGCATCGCAGCTTCAATGTGTTTCACTCTGAGAAACACAATTTCATTGAGGTTGCTATCCGACTCTGTAGCTTGGCGATGAACGCCACGCGGCGTCAGCAATTGTGTCTAATGGTAAGTCGATATGACGAATTCCGTCGTAATTACCGGTGCGGTCCGAACGGCCATCGGAGACTTCGGGGGTTCTCTGGCAAGCCTTTCCCCTTGCGACCTTGGCACCCTGGTTGCCACGGAGGCGTTGCGCCGTGGGTCTCTCGAACCATCGGATGTCGGACAAGCTGTTTTTGGCCATGTTATTCACACCGCCCCAGAGGATATGTACCTTTCACGGGTTGTCTCGCAGCGTGCTGGATGCCCGGAGTCGACACCAGCCATCACTTTGAACCGGCTTTGCGGGTCTGGTCTCCAGGCCGTGGTGTCAGGTTCGGAACAAATTGCTTTGGGGAACTGCGGCACGGCGCTCGTTGGTGGCGTCGAAGTCATGAGCCGTGCCGGACACCTTCTCACACAAGCTCGTCGAGGGCAAAAGATGGGTGATGTAACAGCGATCGATATGATGGTCGGTGCCCTAACAGATCCTTTTGGCAATGGTCACATGGGTGTGACCGCGGAGAACATTGCACGAAACCAAGGCATCGGCAGGAAAGAGCAGGATAGCTTCGCGCTGGAGTCTCACAGACGAGCGGCCCAGGCGATCGCCGACGGACGCTTCAAAGACCAGATCCTTCCTATCCAGGTCAAACGTGGGAGCAAGACCACAGAATTTTCCACCGACGAACATGTCAGGCCAGCATTAACCCTTCAAGACCTTGCCCAACTCCGGCCCGTTTTCCTCAAGCATGGTACGGTCACAGCCGGCAATGCGAGCGGGATCAATGATGGTGCAGCAGCACTCGTGCTCGAACGCGAAGATCATGCCGTAAGTCGCGGTGTGAACATCCTAGCGCGAATAGTTGCTTCTGGCTTAGGCGGTGTCGATCCATCAGTGATGGGGCTGGGCCCAATTCCGGCGGTAAGATCGGCTCTCGAAAGGGGCGGCATTTCGACTGATCAGTTGGATGTCATCGAAAGCAATGAAGCTTTTGCCGTCCAGGCTTGCGCAGTCAGCCGCGAACTTGGCTTCGCTGATGAACGCGTGAACCCCAACGGCGGGGCTGTTGCACTCGGGCATCCAGTCGGTGCCTCTGGCGCCATGATCCTCGTAAAGCTGCTTTATGAGCTTGTCCGTACGAACGGGCGCTACGGCCTCGCCACGATGTGCATCGGCGGCGGTCAAGGCATTGCTATTGTCGTAGAGCGAGCCTGACACCAGGCAAGTGTCAGTCTGGAGAGTTAGGGGCTCAAGATGTCCGATGTTTTCCTCAATTTGATCGACGGCACCTGGACGGAAGGCGCTGCGACAATCGAGAATCGAAACCCATCTGATACATCAGACGTCATTGGGCATTATGCCAGCGGCTCTGCCGACGATGCAAGGCATGCCGCCTCTGCGGCAGAAGCGGCGGCTGACCGTTGGTTCAGGGATGGGCCACAGGCGCGCGCGGATCTTCTCACGCGCATCGCCGACACAATCGGCTCCCGTGCGACAGAAATCGGAACAATGCTTGCTCGCGAAGAAGGCAAGGTGATCGGCGAAGCCATCGCTGAGGTCAAGCGGTCCGCTCAGACGTTTCGGTTCTACGCCGGCGAGGCTTTACGAATACCCGGCGAGGCACTTGCCTCAGTCCGCCCCGGCGTCGACGTCGAAATACTCCGCGAACCTGTGGGCGTTGTCGGGCTGATTACGCCGTGGAACTTCCCGATCGCCCTACCGGCTTGGAAAATTGCTGCAGCCCTCGCTTATGGTAATGCCGTCGTCTTCAAGCCTGCGGATCTGACGCCGGGAACGGCTCACCTGCTCGCACAAATCATTCACGAAGCAGGTGCGCCTCCAGGCGTATTCAACCTCGTCATGGGCAGCGGAAGGGTGGTTGGAAGCGCGATAGTTGAGGATCCTCGCATCAAGGCCATCTCCTTCACCGGCTCGGTGCCGACCGGTCACCAGATCGGCCGATCAGCAATAGCGGGGATGAAGAAGCTACAACTGGAAATGGGTGGCAAGAATCCCATGGTTGTGATGGACGATGCCGATCTCTCCCTCGCCGTGTCCGTATGCCTCAACGGAGCGTTTTTTTCGACCGGGCAGCGATGTACAGCCTCGTCGCGGCTGATCGTGCAGTCGGGCATTCATGATGATTTTGTGAAGGAAATGGAGCGCAAGATGCGGGATCTGCGCGTCGGCCACGCCCTCCACTCCTCCAGTCAGATCGGTCCTGTCGCCTCAGCATCGCAGTTAGAAAGCAACCTCGCATATGTCGCCCTGGCCAAAGATGAGGGCTGCGAAGTCGTTGGCGGGCAACGCGTCGATGCGGCGACAGAAGGATTTTTTCAGGCGCCTGCCCTGTTCGTCAACGCTTCGTCGAAGATGCGCGTTTCTCAGGAAGAGATCTTCGGGCCGTGCGCGTCGATTATTAGGGTTGGATCGCTGGACGAGGCGATCGACGTGGCAAACGATACGGACTTTGGCCTGGCGTCAGGAATTTGCACCACATCGCTCCGTAGTGCCCGTGAGTTCAAGCATCGTTCGCGCGCAGGTGTCGTGGCGACCAATCTGCCTACAGCCGGCCTAGATTACCACGTGCCATTCGGCGGAACCAAGGGATCGAGCTTTGGCTCGCGCGAACAGGGTAGATACGCAGTTGAATTCTACACGACGGTGAAGACGAGCTACTCGTTTGCCGGATAGTGAATTTCCGCAGCGCCGATGGATCGGTCTGGCAGCCCCTCAACGGGTACTATGCAAGTTTGTGCTTTTGCCAGACCCCGCTCGCAGATCAATGCGCCATCCACCTGATTTCAGCGGTCTATGCAAAACGCAGTCGTCGCTTCACCTGATGAAATGAACTTTCATTGAATGAGTTGCCATTTATGCCACCTTCCGATTTTGATAGGCTCCCTGCCCAATATCTCGTCAGTTAGGCAGAGCCGCTTGAGGCATAGACCTCAGCCTTTCAACGCAGCCGATCTGATGGCGAAGGGGACAGTAAGAAATGACAATTATCCGTACAGGCGGTCAAATCCTGGTCGACCACTTGGTTTCCGAGGGCGTCGATCGGATTTTCTGCGTGCCAGGCGAAAGTTACCTCGCGGTACTGGATGCTCTGCATGATTCGGGGATCGACATTGTGGTTTGCCGCCAAGAAGGTGGTGCCGCCATGATGGCTGAAGCCTACGGCAAACTGACGGGAAAACCGGGAGTCTGTTTCGTAACGCGCGGGCCCGGTGCAACAAACGCGTCAGCGGGCATTCACGTTGCACAACAAGATGCGACGCCTATGCTCCTGT
Source organism: Mesorhizobium sp. B2-4-3 (assembly GCF_006442815.1). Classification (GTDB taxonomy): domain Bacteria; phylum Pseudomonadota; class Alphaproteobacteria; order Rhizobiales; family Rhizobiaceae; genus Mesorhizobium. The sequence continues at coordinate 367,228 of NZ_VFVL01000002.1, read as the reverse complement.
TCGTCGGTCAAGTTGAGCGCGGATTCATCGGTAGGGAGGCATTTCAAGAGGTAGACTACCGAGCAGCTTTCTCCCCCCTTGCGAAGTGGGCTACGGAAATTGAGGACACCAATCGTATTGGGGAAGTGGTCTCGCGCGCTTTTCATTACGCGCGTTCCGGGCGCCCCGGCCCGGTGGTGGTTGCGCTTCCTGAAGACATCCTGACTGAAGCTTCCCAATCGCCCGCCGTACCTCCCGCATCGGAAGCGATCGCCTGGCCCGCGCCGCAGCAGATCGAACGCTTGTCGGCTCTTCTAGCGGGCTCGAAACGTCCTGCAGCAATCTTAGGTGGAAGCCGTTGGTCTGCGAGCGCGGTGAGACATTTCACGAATTTTGCAGAGAACTTCGATCTCCCAGTGGCCGTTACTTCTCGGCGACAGATGTTGTTCAGCTCCGACCATAGCAATTTCGTCGGCGATATCGGAGTCGGACCAAACCCAGCGTTGCTCGAGCTGATCGGAAAGTCCGACTTGATCCTGCTGGTGGGCGATCGGCTGTCGGAAATTCCTAGCCAATCCTACTCCCTGATAACCCCGAACGATCCTCGCGGCCTTGTCCACGTTTTCCCGGACGCGAACGAGCTTGGACGTTTTTATCGCCCAACCCTACCGATCGCATGCGGCCCAATCGAATTCGCGGAAGCCGTAAGTGAGCTTCGACCAAGCTCCGAAGTGGAATGGTCTCACATTACGAAGGACGCGCGATCCGCCTATCTGGCTTACAGCGATCCGACCGACATTACGATCCCGGGCCAACTTCAGATGGGCGAAGTCATGAAGTTCCTGCGCGAGCGTCTACCAGCGAACGCCATCGTCTGTAACGGGGCTGGCAACTATACAGCCTGGGTCCATAGGTTTTACAGATTTCGCGAATTCGGCACGCAGCTTGCGCCTACATCAGGGTCAATGGGTTACGGTGTGCCTGCTGCAGTCTCGGCGAAGATTACAAACCCAGACCGTATGGTCATCGCATTCGCAGGCGACGGATGTTTTTTGATGCATGGCCAGGAATTTGCCACGGCTGTACAATACAACGCGTCCCTTATCGTTATCGTCGTTGACAACTCGATGTACGGCACGATCCGGATGCATCAAGAGCGGAATTACCCAGGGCGGGTAACTGGAACTCAGCTCAGGAATCCGGACTTTGCTGCTTATGCGCGAACCTTCGGCGGTCACGGTGAAACCGTCCGGTCCACTAGCGAATTTGCCCAAGCGTTCGAGCGCGCGGTGGCTTCCGGAATACCCTCGATCTTGCATTGCATCATTGATCCTGAAGCGATTACACCCACGATGACTCTCAGTCAGATAACGGAACATGCCAAGGCTGTGAAGAACTCGACATAAAGCGACATCGTGGGTCTGTACATCGGCTGGCTAGTCGCGGCTCCAGCGCTTTTAGTCTGCTCAGACCGTGGTTGCCGACATGCGGGCGCAGGGCATCGAGCCGGAAGGCTTCACGCTATACAGTTATGCCGCCATGCAACTCATCGGGAAGGCCGACCTATCCCGGACGTGCTGATGTCGGGCTCACCGCCGAACGACGGCCGGATCGGCTGCGTCACCCGGTCATGAAATAATGAAAAAATAGCCTGCCAGGAACAGCCCGACAGCGAGCACGACCGCGCGCATCACCGTCTGTGGCACGCGTTTGGCGACCCAAACCCCCGACCAGCCCCCGATCGCGACGCCTGGGATCATCACCAGCGCCTGCGGCCAGGCGACGACGCCGCCGGCCACGAAGACGACGATCGCGACGGCCGCGATCACCGTCGACAGCATGTTCTTCAGCGCGTTGAAGCGGTGGTAGTCGCCGCTCTGCGATAGGCTGAGCGTGGCGAGCATTATCACCCCCCCGCCGGCGCCGAAGAAGCCGCCATAGATCGAGGTGACGAACTGCAGCACCCATCCGAACGCGCCGCCGACGGCGGTCTCGGCGCCGGGCTTTGGCTTCGGCTTGAGCCTGGGACCTGCTGCGAACAACGCGGTCGCCGCGACCAGGAGCCAGGGTACCAGCGCGCGGAACTGCGAGTTGTCGAGCTGGAGCAGGATCCAAGCGCCGACCAGTGAGCCGAGGATAGAGGCGACGCAGAGCGTCAGCGCACCGCGCCAGAAGGCCTTTAAGTCGTTCCAGTAGGCAAGCGTCGAGGTGACGTAGCCGGGGAACTGGATGATCGACGACGTCGCGGTGGCCACCACCGGCGGAAGGCCGACTAGCGTCAGCGCGCCGAAGGACAGGAACGTGCCGCCGCCGGCCACCGCGTTGATCATGGCGGTGAGCACGCCCGCGGCGAACAGGAGGAGGGCTGTGAGGATGGTCAAGACGCACTTCCGGAAAGATGGCGGCAACACTGTATTGGCTGTCGCGGTGGATCTTGATGGCAAGCTCGTAGAAGGCGCTCGATGTCGCCGGCATTGGCGCGCGCCGCTGTCAGTTGCGCGAGGTGCGGAGGCAAGGAGGCACTCCCGCGCCATTCACGCCAGCGATACCCCCGAGTTTGGCATCGAGGGAGACATCACCAAGGTTTCAAGTTCCGGCCTGCCCGGCCGATCGAAGCCTGCCCCCCCGTGTTCGAAATCAGACACTAGCAAACACGTCAAGTAACTGAACTTGTATCTCATCTAGTGAAACGAATTGCGCTTTTTGCGTTTGTTGTATCTCGAAGGTGCGATCCACTCCTCGCTTAACCTGAGGCAGCCCCTACGGAGTCCATCGGGAAACCGCACAATTGACCAGATCGATATTCAGGGAGCTGAGACACTTACTCATGGGGCTCAAAAGCGAGGGACAACGCTTCCGATGAACCGAAAGGTTCGGGCCAACGCTGGGATATAGTCTTCAATTTTGTGAAGAACTTTGCTGTTTCGGGCCCAAACATGTGTGCGTCTCCAAAACGGGATCGGCGGAGTCCTCCGAAGTTAAAATTGCCAACTGGCACCGGTATCGGCACATTGACACCAAGCATACCCGCCTCTACATCCCTGCAAAAACGATGTGCTGCCGGCCCGTCTCGCGTAAAAATAACAGCACCGTTGCCGTACTGATGGGCATTTACTATCTCAACAGCTTCGTCAAAATCGCCTGCGCGCATTATACCGCGAATGGGGCCGAATATTTCTTCCTTCCAAAGCTCCATGTTCGTGGTAACTCTGTCTGCAAGGGAGGGGCCTGCGTAAAAGCCCTGTTCGCGTCCCGTGACGACCAATTGGCTGCCGTCGACGACAAGCTCCGCGCCCTCGGTGGCGGTGCGGTGAACCGCCTCCTTTACGGCCTTTTGGGCCGCGGCGCTTACTAGTGGGCCGAAGTCTACCCCGGCCTCATCGAACGCTCCGACCTTAAGACGCCGGACGAGCGGCACGATCAATTCTCGGAGGGAATCTGCCGTGTTCTTTCCAACGGCAACTAGTAGGGATACCGCCATACAGCGTTGACTTGCGGAGCCAAATCCGGCGCTTACGAAGGCATTTGCTGCAGCATCGAGGTCTGCATCCGGCATGACGACCATGTGGTTCTTGCCGCCGGTGTAAGCAGCTACCCGTTTGTTCAGCCCGGTGCCTATATGATAAATCTTCTCACCAACCCGCGTTGATCCTACAAAGCTTATTGCTCTGACGGAGGGGTTTTCCACGATCGCGTCAACCGCTTCTGCGTCGCCATTCACCACATTCCATATGCCATTTGGGAGGCCAGCCTTCGTCCAAAGCTCACCCAAGCGACCAGCCGGTCCTGGGACTCGCTCCGAAGGCTTATGAACAACTGCATTTCCAACTGCGACTGCGAGTGATGCCATCATCAACGGTTGCATCACGGGGAAGTTAAATGGCGCAATGCAAGCCACTACGCCTAGGGGTTGCCGCATCGAAAATATGTCGATGCTCCCGCCCACATTAGCGGAATACTCTCCTTTCATTATTTGAGAGAAGTTTGTTGCAAACTCCAGGGCCTCGACCGCTCTGCCAATTTCGCCTCTAGCATCCGCGAGCGTCTTCCCATTCTCACGACCAATTAGGTCCGCTAATGGTTCAACTTCCGAGCGCAGCAGCTCTCTCATTCTGAAGATGACTTCTAAGCGGCGAGCCTGCGATTGCGAACCCCATTTTCGAGCTGCAGCCGCGGCGACTTGCACGGCATGGTCAACTGTCCGTGTATCGGCATAGTTGCAGTCATAAACCAGCTGGCCAGTCGAGGGGTTAAAGACCGGTCCGGTCCTGGTACCAAGGCCGGCATCGAAAGACCCATCAATGTAGTGGTGGCGACCATAGGCTTTCATCGATATCTGTCTTCCCCGTTATCCTATCGCAGCTAAATTCTAATCTGCTGTATTCAAGGTAACGGCCCTACGTGGTGAGCGAAAGTTCGCTTACCGCACGCGCGTTGTGCAAGAATGCACAATTTCGAGAGGTGTTTGGCATGGATTGGGATGATATCCGGGTGTTTCTCGAACTCGCCCGGACGGGCACGCTCACCGAGGCGGGCCGAAGGCTTAATGTTAATCACACAACAATTTCGCGTCGAATTCGCCGTCTCGAGCTATCCATTGGCGAGAACCTTTTTATAAGAAGCGGTTCAGGGTATTCGATGAGTGAAAGAGGAACATTACTACATGACGAAGCGCTAGCTATTGAGGAATTGTTTTTCGGATTGGCCGACTCTTCATCAGGCGCGGAGGAAGCAATCGAGGGCCGTGTTCGAATTGGTTGCCCAGAAGGTTTCGGGATTGGAGTGATGCCGAAGCTGTTGCCGCAGATCGGCGAGGCATTCCCAGATCTCTTGGTTGATCTATTGGTTCAACCCCGCCGTATCAGTTTGGCGCGGCATGAGGCCGATATAGTTATTACCATTGACCGACCTGAGAGGGGGCCATATTTGATTACAAAGCTTTTTGATTACGATTTACGCCTATATGCGTCGCCGGAATATTTGGCAAAACGACCTCAAATATCATCGCTGAGTGATCTGCGTGGCCACCGCGTCATCGGCTACGTCGAAGAAGGCAGTCCCGGCAAAGACCTACCAGCGCTTACCGAGCTCAATGACGCAGCGGATGCGAATTTTCGAAGCACGAGTATTTTTTCTCAAATTGCCGCCGTTTCATCAGGAGCCGGTATAGCAATCTTGCCAGAATATCTTCTTGGCGACTCAGGTGTTGTACCAATCTTAGGTCAAACAGTTAAATTTAAGCGAACCTACTGGATGCTGATGCCGACTGAATTGAAACGAATCGCAAGAATTCGCGCGATATGGTACTTTCTTCGGAGGAAGGCGCGCCCTCCGCGCTTGACGTCTGGATCGCGCCGCTAAGTCGACGTGCCGTCTCGTAGATATCAATGAGAATCTGCAACTCTGACTTTGCGGCGACCTCGTCCCATGCCGCCGCCACAAGCCCTCCCTTTGGTCAGGAGTATGATACTTGCTGGGGTATACGGCTGTTTCCCCGGAAGCAACCGACCTCGGGAAATACAGTGGCAGGTGATTAATTAGGATACCATCAGAACGTCTTCGAGTTCCCGGCTGCCTCAAACGCGGCTGCGGCCGCGTAAATCGTTATCTCGTTGAAATGCCTGCCAATCAGCATGGCGCCGATCGGCAGTCCCTCTCCAAGCCCGCAGGGGACGGTCATCGCAGGATGGCCCGTTAAGTTGAACGGTGCCGTGTTGCCGGCCATCTCGAACGCTCGCTGGAGGTAGAGCGCAAGGGGAGCATCCGCAGGAGGCGGCGGTGTGGCTTTCACCGGAAGGGTCGGCATCAGCAAGAGGTCGAAACCTCCAAGCGCTTTGTCGTAAGATGCGCGGACTTTGCGCGCCAGATTCTGTGCCTTGGCGTAGAAACGCCCGCGACGTTCGCGTGGGCGTCGAGGAAGACCCACTGTGTAACCACGTCGCCCAAAAAGCCCTCCGACCACCGCCAATTTTTGCGCCATCGCAACGCAAACGACCTGCGATTAGGTTGCTCCCCTTGCTTTAGTAGACAAAGCTCTTTGGCGCGTCTCTAAGACATCCATTCCCAGCACAGCATTAGCTGCGCCGAGGGTAAGGTTTTCGCCCTTTGCGTCGGCGGCGTAGACAGCGTCCCAGAGGTCCTTAACCATGAACTTGCGTGCGTCCCGCCCACGGAGGGTATGCCCTGTCAGCAACCTGTCGGCGAAACCCCAGTTCTTAGTCCACCAGGAGCCACCTGTGCTGACGGAAGCGACATCTATGATCTTTTGTTCTGGAATGTCGTAGAGCGCTCCCAACCGCATAGCCTCAAGCGTCGCCAAATTGTTGATGATCGCCATGACGTTATTGCAGAGCTTCACGATTGATCCCGAACCCACGCGCTCGGAAATATGGAACACGTTCTGGCCCACCGCGTTGAAGATCGGCATGCAGCGTTCGAAGGCCTCTCTGCTGCCTCCGACCGCTACAGTGAGCGTCGCTTCCTTGGCGCCCTTGTCTCCTCCACTGATCGGCGCATCCAGGACCTGCCATCCCCTTTCACCGCAAGCATCAGCTAGCCTCTCGGCCGTCTGTGGTTTGATGGTGCTGTGCACGATCAGCATCTTGGGCGAGGTCGCGATCGCCAATATGCCTTGCTCTCCGAAAACCAGATTGAGAACCTGGGCGTCGTCTAGGACGCACAGCGCAATCACGTCACATTCCTGGACCAGATCCGCTAGCGACCCCGCCTGGACGGCACCATTCGCAACGGCGGCCGCACACGCTTCGGCTCGAAGATCGAGCACTGTTATGGGCAGACCTGCCTTGGCAATATTAGCCGCCATTGGCCCACCCATCATACCAAGACCTATGAATCCAATTCGTCCGATCACACTCACATGCCACTCCTTTTACGACTGCGCCTAAGAGCCCAGGCCGCAAGTCAACCCTGCCGGATGACTTCTTCCATACAGCCCAGTGTGCCGTACAGATTCACCCGATCCATTTGCGCGAACGTCATGAGGCCCAGCCGGAAAGAGGTTCCACGCTGCTCGGAAATGTTACCTCCGACGAATATTCCGTAATTTTCGAGCAGCCTAAGCCGGAAGGATTCAACCTCCATCGAACCAGGCAACGCCATAGCCAGCACGGTGTTCGAGTAGGCTTGGCGCTGGTTGGCAGCCGGGCCTTTATCCATTATGTGATGGATATCCATCTGAGCAAATCGATCAAGGACCTCGTCGGCGACTTCCTTGTGAAGCTGCCAGTAGTCCTCCAGGCCGATCTCATTGATCTCGAGCAATGACTCCCGCAGAGCCATTACCAATTGCGCGGGCGGTGTGAAACTGACCTCGAAGTTTCGATCCATAGTTTGACGCCACCAAGTTTTGGCGTTGAAGTAGCCCGCCTGCACCGGCAGCTTTTCCATGTAACGCCAGGCCTTATCGCTGAAAGTGACAATCGCAAGGCCAGGAATGCCACCCAGGCACTTGTGTGCGCCGGTTGAGGATACATCGACGTTCCACTCGTCGGTCTGAAGTTCAACGGCACCGACCGAGCAGGCGGTATCCAGCAAGAACAGCGCATCCGTCTTGCTCACGATTTCACCAACTTCCTGAGTAGGATTGAGCATACCTCCGTTGGTCTCGACTTGGGTCATCGTGACGATGTCATAATGATCTTTGTTGAGGGCGCTGCGAACAGTTTCGGGATCGACGGGCGCCAGGCCGTTAAAGGACAGCCTTGTTACCTTTGCTCCTCGCGCTTCGGCCCAATCACCGATCATCTGGCTCCAGTAGCCATTTTGAAGGCAAAGGACGCGGGTGCCTTGGCGGATGAGATTAAAGAGCGCCATGTCCAAGCCGGCCCTGATGGAGCCGTGCATCATGAACACGCGACTCTTCGTCCTCATGGTCTTTCCAAGCAATGCGACCGTCTCATCATGATACTGCCAGAAAGGCTCTTGATGAGGATTGAAACTCCCTACGTCCTGAGCTTTCCTGACGCGGGGTGTAACCTCGACGGGACCGGTCGACATATTAAGTGTTTTGGTCGCTGGCGCCTGCAGAGCATGTGCACCGATTCGCTTGGTTGACTGCATGATAGTTTCCTGTCTGTGGTGAACAAATTGAATAAGGCTGTGACAGAGGCATAGAATTTAACGTCGCGCCAAGTTCTATGCCTCTGTAAGTGGAACTACTTCGCGACGATGTACTTATTGCCCTTCCAGACATAAACAGCGAAGTCGTCCTGCGTTATGTCGCCATTCTTGTCGTAGGACCGTGGTCCGAGGACCGTGTGGAAAGTGTTAGCTGTGTCATGGAGCGCATCAATGACACCCTGGGGATCGGCCTTCTGGGATTTTTCCATCCCTTGGGCGATGACTTGCATGGCGGCGTAACCGTAAAGCGTAAAGCCTTCAGGCTCGATGCCCTGCGCCCGCATTTCAGCAACCACGGCTTGGGCGGACGACGACTGCCGCGCGTCAAGTCCAAACACAAAAACGGCGCCTTCTGAGGCCGGACCGGCAATGGCCGGAAATTCACTCGTGGCAATTCCGTCAGTGCTGAAGAGTTGGAGCTTTTGGCCACTCTCGTGGGCTTGGCGCGCGATCAGGCCAGCCTCGGGGTCACCTCCCGTATAGTAGAGTAAGTCGACATTAGCAGCTTTCAATTTTCCCAGGAAAACGGAGAAGTCCTTTTCGCCCGGGTTGATGGAGTCTCTCATCACAGGCGTAATGTCCGCCTTTTTCAGCTCTGATTCCACTCCATCGGCCAAACCAATGGCCGGCTGTGTTTTGTCGTCGATAATAGCTATCTTACTATTCTTGAAATGCGCCACCATATAGCGCGCAGCTACCGAAGCCGTCTGGTCATCGCGCCCGCACACACGAAACACATCTTGAAGACCACGTGATGTGAGCAGAGGGTTGGTTGAGCCCGGCGTCACCATCACGACATTGTTTTCGGCGTAGACTTCCGACGCCGGAATGGAAACGCCGGAATTGAAGTGACCGATCACGAATTTGATGCCATTGCCAACAATGCGATTGGCCACCGAGACCCCTTGCTTCGGATCGCCAACATCGTCCTCGACAACAACCTTGACCTGCTCGCCGAGAACACCGCCCTTGGCATTGATAGCCTTTGCCGCTGCCTCGGCCCCTTGACGTATCTGCTCACCCAACGCCGCATATTGTCCGGTGATCGGCCCCGCCACGGCAATCTGGATTTCCGCGCTGGCCGCTGATGCGTAAAAACCGACGACGCACGCCGCAAGCGACAGCGCCATTCGCATAGATCTTTTCATTTCCGATTCCCCTTAGTTTGTTGTTGATCTTAAAAACTGGCTGCAGTGACCGGGGCCGCATGCTAGCGCTAGCGATCGGACTACGCGTCCAAACTGGTGCAACCTCCAACATCCAAGGCTCCACGCCTTAAGGCTCTCGCGTGCAGCGCCCGCCAGCGACGCCCCCCCGTTTGGTAACCGAAGACAAGACACGACCAATGTTTCTTCGTCCTTGGCCTGCCCGGCCGATCGAAGCTTTGCTGGCCCGCTTCGGATCAAGCGCTAGCGACCGCGCTGAGTAAATGAATTTGCATATCATCTAGTGAAACGGCTCTGTGCTGTTGGCATCTGTTTTATCTAGACGGCGCGATCCATGCTCCTCGCTTAATCCAAAGCGATGAGCATGGGCATTCCACGGCAATACCGCGTGAATCCGCTGTTCGCGAAGGCGACCGCAACATTCTCCGTTATCCGCATCGCAGCTATGTTCAGACCTGTGTACTGAAGGTAACGGCCCTATGTGGTGAGCGAAAGTTCGCTAACCCGCACGCGCGTTGTGCAAAAATGCACAATTTTTGAAAGGTGTTTGGCGTGGATTGCGCTGATATCCGGATGTTACGGTCATTGATGGCCACAGTTAGCGCCGTTAAGGCGTGTGCTTTAGTGCACCTGACCGCACAACTGACGCTTCACTCTTTCGCCGTGTATCAACACCCGGCTCATTTCTAGAGGTTTCCGCAGATGAATGAACTACACAACCCCTTCAAGCATGCGCTCAAGTCAGGCCGACTGCAGATCGGAATGTGGCACAGTCTGTCGAGCCATCTCGTCGCGGAAATCCTTGCGGGCGCCGGATTCGACTGGATCCTGCTCGACACTGAGCACGCGCCGAACGAATTGCCGATGGTACTCGCCGAGCTTCAAGCCCTGAACGGAGGAACGGCGCACGCAGTCGTCAGACCTGCCTGGAACGACCCAGTGATCATCAAGCGACTGCTCGACGTCGGCGCGCAATCGCTGCTTATCCCTTATGTGGAGACCGAGGAGGAGGCCCGCCGCGCGGTTATGTCGGTTCGCTATCCGCCGGATGGATTCCGCGGGGTCGCGGGCCAACCGCGAGCGTCGGGCTATGGCCGGATCAAGGACTACTATGTAGCCGCCAAAGCCGAGATTTGTCTCTTGGTGCAGGTCGAGACAAAGCGTGGCCTCGATAATCTTGAGCGGATCGCAAGCGTGGAAGGCGTCGACGGCGTGTTCGTCGGCCCGGCGGATCTCGCAGCCGCACTCGGCTATCTCGGCCAACCCACCCATCCCGAGGTCATCAAGATCATCGACGAAATGATTCCGTGCATCAAGAACGCGGGGATCGCGCCGGGGTTTGTGACCGGCGACCCGGAACTGGCACAGCACTATATCGACCTTGGCTGCCTATTCGTCGCTGTCGGCTCCGACACCGCGCTGCTGACGAAGGGCGCCGACCAACTCGCTGCAAAGTTCAGAAACCAGAATGCCGGACGGTGACCTGCATCGGTCGGAAGTGGGTCGCGCGGATCCGCCTAGCACCCGCCAGAACCGTATCACCCAGTGATATAAAGGCTCATTTACTGGGAGGATTGGTGGAATATGCTCTCGTCGGTAGCGCGATTTCACGATCGTACTCCACCCTCATTTTGAGCCACGTACCTACGCGCCATTGGTTGGCGCGACTGTCTGTATGAAAAAGCACAGAGCGCGAAGATAATGGCGGCGGCTGAAGTAAAAGCGTTTAAACCGGCTGACCGTATTTCAACTGTCGAGGTGTCTGAGATCATGCGCATCTCAACCATCGCATCTGAGCTGTCACGTCATGGAAAGAACATCATTTCTTTGGCAGCCGGGGAACCGGATTTTGATACACCGCAGAATGTGAAGGATGCAGCCGTGGCGGCGATCGCACGCGGTGATACCAAATACACTAGCCTTGACGGCACTCCTGCTCTCAAGGAAGCAATTCGCGACAAATTTCGTCGGGATAACGGAATATCTTTCGAAACAAACGAAATTACCGTTGCTGCGGGCGCTAAGCAGATACTCTTCAACGCGATGATGGCTACGTTGAATGAAGGCGACGAGGTGATTATTCCCACGCCTTTTTGGGTTTCTTACGCTGACATCGTGAAGATTGCGGGAGGGATCCCCGTTATGGTGAAGAGCCTCGAGGAGAACGGATTCCGATTGGCGGCCGACCAACTCGAAAGCGCAATTACGTCGCGAACACGTTGGGTAGTGATCAACTCCCCAGGCAATCCGACCGGCACCACCTATAGCGCCGAAGAATATCGTCCTCTTCTTGATGTTCTTTTGCGTCACGAACGCGTCTGGTTGCTAGCCGACGACATCTACGAGCATATCTTGTACGATGAGCGCGGTTTTGTGACGCCAGCAGCTATCGAAACGAAACTCAGGAACCGGATCTTGACCGTAAATGGCGTCTCCAAAGCCTATGCCATGACTGGTTGGCGCATCGGTTTCGCAGCGGGGCCCGGCGAACTGATCAAGGCTATGGCCGTCGTTCAAAGCCAGTCGACATCTTGCCCGAGTTCGGTCAGCCAAGCTGCCGCGGTGGAAGCACTGAGGGGCTCGCAAGTAGGTATAGCCGAACGGCGAAAAAGCTTCGAAGACAGACGCAATTTCATCGTTGGCGCACTCAACACCATCGAGGGCGTTTCCTGCCGCCAACCCGAGGGCGCGTTCTACGCGTTCGCAAATTGCACCGGGTTGATCGGGCGAAAGACGCGGAATGACCATGTCATCGAAACGGATTCGTCACTGGCGGTCTATTTGTTGAAGGCAGCGAATGTGGCGTTGGTCCCGGGCAGCGCTTTCGGAGCGCCGGGCTATTTGCGCCTCTCCTACGCCACGTCATTGTCTAACCTCGAAGAAGCGGTGTCACGCATCACGTTGGCCTGTGGTCGATTGATGATCTGAACCCGGCAGCGCGAGATGAAGACCCGTTCTTAATCGGATCTGGGTGTAGCATACAGACGCGGAATCATGCGGATCGCAAAGAAGTCTTCACTGATCGCCCTCTAACGACGACGGCGACAATATCCGTGAGAAGCGATCCTATAGCCGGTATGACGGCGCAAAGCGGTCACGAAGGACGCAGTCGTCGATAGTCTGCAGTGGGGCGGGTGCGTTCGCTATGACGCAACACGATATGCGAAGGGCACCGGTTCCCAGTGTGGGGAACGCTTGTAGCGGTCTCCCGCTACCACAAAACCATCAACCTATTGAAATAGCTGACAAATATCATGTTGATGGTAACGCTATCCATTCAAATTTGATAATGATTTCAATGCTGGCAGCTCCCTTTAGTCTGGCATGCAGTTGTGCAGACGTGTTCGGCGCCATCGATATCATCGGCACTGCTTCGCCCTCCATGAGATGCGCTCGAAACCATAGCGCATCCCGACCCCGACGGTCAGTGGAACCTGCTGAGGCCCTCATAATTCTTGCTTGGGCCTTTGACTCGCCACACCCGGCCCAATCGTCGGCGCTGCGAAAGAAGAAGCGCCACAATCAATGATCCCATCTGACGGGACATTCGCAGAACTGGGATGCGATGTCAGATCACATGCTGCAGCAACGACCTATCCGCGATTTCCATACCAAATCCAGGCTTTTCGCCGATCTTCAGCCAACCATTTCTTGGCAGTTCCTCGCCGGAAAACAATCTGCCGAACACTGGACGGGTCGTCCGTCCGTCCGGGCTGGCTGCCACATATTCGCAGAGCGGTTCGGCCGGCTGGCTGGCGATGAAGTGGTAGGAGTAAGGGCCGGAGCCGTGCGGGATGACCGGGATATCATAGGCGGCGGCATGAGCGGCGATTTGTAGAAGCGCGGTCAATCCGCCAACCCACATGACATCGGGTTGCAGGATGTCGACGGTCCGCTCCTTGATCAACTCGCGAAAACCATAGCGCGTGTATTCGTGTTCGCCGGTCGTCCATTTCAGCGTCGGATGCGCCTGTTTCAACAACCGGAAACCGTCGGTATCGTCGGGGTGCAGCACCTCCTCCCACCAGAAGATGCCAAGATGCTTGGCCGCCTCGGCCAGGCGGATGGCATAGGGGACGGTGAGCGACATGTAGCAATCGACCATCAGCGGGTAATCGGCCCCGACCTTCTCGCGCTGGGCCGTAAGATAGGCGACGTTCTTGACCAGGCCGCCCTCGCCGTCGAAATGGCTATGCGGCAGTGGCACCTTGGCGCCCCAGAAACCGAGCTTCTTGACCGCGTCGGGCGCCGGGCCGGTGCAGTAGAAGGCGATCTCGTCGTGGCATTTGCCGCCGATCAGATTGTAGACCGGCTCGTCGCGAAGCTTGCCCAGCAAATCCCACAGCGCCAGGTCGACCACCGAGATGGTGGCGATCGGCAGGCCCTTGCGGCCATAAGGCATCGAGGCCCGAAACATCTGGTCCCATATCTTGGCGATGTTGCGCGCATCCTCGCCAACCAGAAACCGTGAGAAATGATTCTTGACCAGCCAGGCGGCGGGGTAGCCGCCGAACCCCGTGGCGACGCCGGTGACGCCAGCTTCGGTTTCGAGTTCGACGACGATCGAGCCCATTACGCCGATCCCCCAGGAGGACCGTGACGCCTTGTATCGCTCATGACCCGACATCGGATTTGCGATCAGCGTGTCGATCAGCCAATGGCCCTTGCCCTGCTGGAAATAATCGCCGCCGTCGCCCTCGCTCTCGACGAGAAAAACGCGCACATCCTTGATGGTGAAATTCGGCATGATGGGTTCCAGCTGCGTCTTCTAGTTTTGATGGAAGACTGGCGCGAGTTCGACGACCTGCGGCGTGCCATCGTCATTGTAGTCCATGATGTCGGCCATGAATTTCCACCAGCGCTGGTTGATCTCGGTGCGAGGCAGCGCGGCCATCGTGTGGTCCTCGGTCCGTATCAGCGTGGCGAACAGAAAGTCGGTTTCGGGGTCGTGCCAGATCGAATAATCGGAGACGCCGGCGTCGCGCAGTGCCTGCGTGAGTTCGGGCCAGATCTCGTCGTGCCGCTTCTTGTATTCGGCGATGCGGCCCGGATGGACCTTCATGCGAAAAGCGATGCGCTCGGCCATTCGCGTTCTCCCCTATTGCAGGTTGACGTAGAGCCCGCCATCGACGAGCAGCGCGGCGCCGGTGACATAGGACGCCATGTCCGATGCCAGGAAAGCCACGACTTTGGCGACGTCGGACGGTTCGCCGAAGCGGCCGAGCGGGATGCGCCTGTCGAGATAGGCGCGCTTTTGCGGATCGGACCAGTCGTCCTTGTTGATGTCGGTGGCGATGGCGCCCGGCATGACCGAATTGCAGCGGATGCCATGGGGGCCAAGCGCGATGGCCACCGACTGCATCAGCGAATGAACGCCGGCCTTGGTCGGCGTGTAATGGCTCTGCATGGCGCCGCCGACCAGGGCGGAGATCGACGACGTGGCGACGATGGCGCCGCCCGTGCCTTGGTCCTTCATGCGGTTGGCCGCCGCTTGCACCGCAAAGAAGGCGCCGTTCAGATTGACGTCCACCACCTGCCGCAGAAGTTCGGGCGGCATATCGAGGAATGTGTGGAACGGGCAGATGCCGGCGTTGGAGGCAAGAATGTCGACGCCGCCGAAAGCATCGACCGACGCCTGTACCAGCGCCGCGCTGACCGCCGGCTCGGCGATGTTGCCTTCGATGGCGATGGCTTTGCGGCCAAGCCCCTCGATCTCGGCGACGGTTTCGTCGGCCGCGCTATCGCGGGCGAACCCGAGATCCGAGCCGCCGAAATAATTGATGACCACGTCGGCGCCCTGGCGGGCGAACTCGACCGCAATGCCGCGGCCGATACCACGAGAGCCGCCGGTTACGATTGCGCGTTTTCCTTCAAGCAGCATGAAACCGGCCCCTAGCGGATGCGGAACGGGATCGGATCGGCGCCAGAGAGCACGTCGAGCGTGGTTTTGCGGATGTGCGCGACGTGTGCTGCCATCGCAACCTCTGCGGCCTTGGGGTCGCCGGCCGCGAGAGCACTGACGATGGCATCGTGGTCCTTGGCCGATTGGTCGAGCACGCCTGGTATTTCGGACGCCTTCCTGCGTTGGTCGACGGCGAGGCTGTAAAGCGATCGCGAGACCTGATCGAGAAATGCGTTGTCGGCCGCGGTGCCGATCAGCTCGTGAAACTCGACATCGGCGACGCGGAACGCGACCGCATCACCGACTGTGCGATAGGCCACTTCGACCAGTTCGGCGAACCGGTCGAGCTGTGCCGGCGTGACATTGCGCGCCGCCTCCGCGGCGAGACCGCCATCGATGACGGTCCGTGCCGTGAACAGGCTTTCCAGGCTGTAGTCCTGGAGGCTCAGCACGAAGGAGAGCGGCGCCATCAGCCGGTTGGGTTTCAGGTCGGTGACGTAGGAACCGCCGCCCTGGCGTGTCTGCACGACACCCATCATGGTCATGCCGCGTAGCGCTTCGCGCACGACGGGCCGCGAGACATGCAGCGCCTTGGCAAGCTCGTTTTCACTTGGCAGCTTGTCGCCGGGAGCGATATTGCCGGACGCGATCAGCCCCATTAGCCGCTCCGCCACTTTCTCCGAGGCGGAAGGTGTTGCGTCGATCGGCTGCAATTTGTCGAGTGGACCCATTTTACCCTCAAGCCTGGGAGCGGACGCGCAACTGGTCGAGACCCACCGCGAGCAGCAGAACCGCTCCCTTGGTGACGTCCTGCCAGAAGCTCGATACATTGAGAAGGGTGAGGCCGTTGTTCAGCGTGCCGAGGATCAGCACCGCAAGCAGCGTGCCCCACACAGACCCGCGGCCGCCGAACAGCGATGTGCCGCCAAGGATGATCGCCGCGATGACGGTGAGCAGGTGCTTGCCGACCGAGTCCGGGGCCGCAGCACCAAGCATGGCCGCGACGATGACGCCCGCCAATGCGCCGGCGAGGCCGGACGCCACATAAAGCAGGATCTGGGTGCGGTCGACCGGAATACCCAGCATGCGCGAGGCCTCCGGATTGCCGCCGGAAGCGTAGATGTAGCGGCCGAACGGCGTGAAGGCCATCACCCACCAGGCCAGGAAGTAGACCACCAGCATGATGATGAGCGGCACCGGAATACCGCCCGAACCGCCGATCTTGCCCGAGCCGATCCAGTTGAAACCCGGGATCATCAAGGGCTGGGTGAGGCCACCGGTGAGCACCAGCGAAGCGCCGGTGATGATCGACATGGTTCCCAGGGTGACGATGAA
Source organism: Mesorhizobium sp. B2-4-3 (assembly GCF_006442815.1). GTDB lineage: Bacteria > Pseudomonadota > Alphaproteobacteria > Rhizobiales > Rhizobiaceae > Mesorhizobium. Next base: position 350,707 of record NZ_VFVL01000002.1, on the reverse strand, counting down.
GGGGTTCAGCTTGAGGCCGTTGGTCAGCGCGCCGTTGCCGGCGCCGATCAATCCGCCGGCCAGGATGGCGACCAGGCAAGCGACCCAGATGTCGATGCCAGCGGTATAGCACATGGCGACGATGACGCCAGAAATGCCGGCGACCGCCGCCACCGACAGATCGAGGCCGCCGGCGATGATCAACGGCGTCCCGGCCGCCGCCATCAGGCCGATGAAAGCCATGTTAGAGCCGATGGAAAGCAGGTTCTTGACGGTCAGGAAGAACGGCGACAGCACCGTGAAGATGGCGACCAGGATGAGATAGAAGGCGAGCAGCATCGCAACGCCGGCCCAGGCATGGCCAAGCAGATTTTTCGGCCGATTGCGGGCGGGCGTTGGTGCGGTGCTGACGGTGGTCTGGGACATGCGAGGCTCCTGCACAATCACGCTGCGGCGGCGGACTTGCTTGCCGCGCTCATCAGCGCCGACGCTTCCGTCGGCTGTTCGAAAATTTCGGTGACCCGCCCGGACGCCAGCGCGATGGAACGGTCGGCAAGGCCTGCGACTTCCTCGGCATCGGACGAGATCAGCAGAATGCCAAGGCCGCCATCGGCAAGCTGGCGGATCTGGCGGTAGATCTCCTGACGGGCGCCGACATCGACGCCGCGCGTCGGCTCTTCGAGGATAAGCACCTTCAGGTCGCCAAGCAGCCAGCGCGCCAGGCAGACCTTTTGCTGGTTGCCGCCGGAAAGCGTGCCGATCGGCTGTTCGGCATTGCGAGCGCGGATCGACAGCCGCCAGATCCACTCCGCGGTGGTGGTCGCTTCCTTCTTGCGATCGACAGACAGCCCTTTGGTGAACAGCGGCATGTTGGCAAGCGACATGTTCTCGCGCAGCGACAACATGGCGACGATGCCCTCGCGCTTGCGCTCGGCGGCAACGAGGCCGAGCCCCGCCTCCACCGCCTTGCCGGGGGTGCTGACCTGATATGGCTTGCCATCGATCTCGACGCGTTCGACGCGCGTTCGCGGTGCGGCACCAAACAGCGCGCGTCCGATCATCTCCACGCCGGAGCCGATCAGCCCATGCACCCCGGTGATTGAGCCTTGGCGGACGGTGAAATCGACGCCGCGCAGCCAGCCTTCGACATTCAGCCCCTCGACCGTCACAACGTCGGCAGCGGATGCCGTATTGACTGAAAATGCCGGATAGAGATCGCCGACGCGGTTGCCGATGATGGCATGCAGCACTTCGTCGACATTGGTGTTCGCAGTGGTGAAATCGCCGGCGTTGCGGCCATCGCGCAGCACAGCGATGCGCCCCGACACGGCAAACACCTCCTTGAGATAGTGCGAGATGTAGATGATCGAAATGCCGTCGGCCTGCAGCCGGCGGATGATGCCGAACAGCATCTGCACCTCGTCGGCGGCAAGCGAGGCGGTCGGCTCGTCCATGATCAGCACGCGCGCCTCGCCATTCATGGCGCGGGCGATCTCGACGATGCGCTGCACGTGGTGCGACAGCGTACCCATGCGGGTGCGCGGCGACAGCCAGTCGAGGCCCATGCGTTCGAGAAGTGCTGTTGCCCGCACCTCCATGGCGCCGCGGTCGACATGCATGCCGTTCCTGGGCAGCGCGCCAATCATGATGTTTTCGGCGACGGTGAGGTCGGAGAAAACAGACAGTTCCTGCGGCAGCATGCGGATACCGAGCGCCAGCGCATCGGCGGGCGATTTAAGATCCTGTTCACTGCCGTTCACGGCAATCGTTCCTGCATCGCGGCTGTAGTTGCCGGACAGGATCTTCATCAAGGTCGATTTGCCGGCACCATTGGCGCCGAGCAGTGCGACCACTTCGCCGGCATCGAGGTGGAAGTGCACATCCGCAAGCACCGGCACGCCGCCGAATGACTTGCCGATGCCATTCATGTCCAGGATGCGCTTATCAGTCATTTCCACCACGGATGTTCGGTAGACGGATGCGACGGGGCGACGCCGGATGACGCGCCCCGTCCGCTGCTTGATTTCATTTGGCGGGGACCAAGTCCTCAAAACCCTTCAGGAAATCCTCCTTGCGCAGTTCGGTCAGATAGGCCGAGAACGCCTCTTGCGGGAAAGTGTATTCGAAGTCGGCCTTTTCGGCACATTTGTAGTCGGCGTAATACTGGCAGAGATTGGCCTTGTTGATCATCACGTGATTGACCAGCACGGCCGGTGGCAAGGTCTTGCCCGCGAGCGACGAGAGCGCGATCGGGATCAGGTAGTTGCCGTAATTCTCGGGAAAATAACCGGTTGCGGCGACAAGGTCGGGCTCTTCGCTCAGCGCCTTGGTTTCGTCGGCGCCGTTGCCGACAACCACGACATCGGCCTGACGGCCCGCCTGCTGCACGGCGCGCAGCATGCCGATGGCGGACTGGTCGTTGATGGCGGTGATCATGATCGGCACGCCATCGGGAATGCGGCCAAGCACGTTGGTCATCTGCGCGAAGGATTCCTGCTGCGTGTTCTTGGTGTCGATGCGCAGCATCTTGGTCTTGTCGAATTCAGGCAGCGCGGAAAGGAAGCCGTTGACCTGGCCTTCGGTGCGCATTTTCGGGATGGAGCCCGACTGCGGCAGTTCGCCGACGACGAAATAGCCCTGCATCGCCTTGTCCTTGCCGAATTTGGCGATTGCCGCCTGGCCGAGATAAGACCCTGACATGTAGCCCGATTTCGGATTGTTGGCGCCGAAGAAGGTGGAGCCCGGCATCGGAATGTCGATGGCGACGACCTTGACGCCATCATCGTTGAAGACGTTCATCACGGTCTGGCCAAAATTGCTGTCGGTCTGGAATTCGATGACATAGTCGACCTGGCGCTGGACAAAGCTCTGGGCGTTGGCGAGCGCCGTCGGCCCGTCGAGACGGTTGTCGGCGACCAGCAGGTCGACGCCGGCGAGATCGGCATTCGCCTGGATAGACTTTTCCACGACCACACCAAATGTGATGTCGCGCTGCAAATTGGCGAAACCAATGACATATTTCTTGCCGTTGCGTGGCGGCTTCACCGCCGTGGCGTCCTTGACCATTGCCGCATACTGCTCGGCGCTGAGGCGCTTGCCGTCATAATTGGCGGAATCGAAGCCGTGGAAATCTTCAGCGAAGGCAGCGGCGCCAAACAATACGCTCGCGGCCACGCCGAGCGCGAGCGCCCTGGCGAATGCTTTCATATCGATAATCCTCCCAAATGCGGCAACCGCCGCCCGTTGTTTGCCGGACAGCTCCTCTGCCGGCGCTCTCACGGTGAAGGCAAAATGTCACTTCGCAACTTGTCAGTCAAGTTGCGAAGTGATAGCCGTTTGAAATTCGAGGGAGGCGTTCTTGGCGCTCACGGCAGTTCGATGTGGAGCTGAGGCTGGTGTGTTAGCGCAGGACCAGCCTCTCCACCATTTTCTCGTCGACCTCGATGCCGAGGCCGGGGCCACCAGGCGCCTGCACCACGCCGTCCTCATGCCAGATTGGCTTGTCGACCAGTTCGGTCTGGACCGAAACCCGGAACGGCTTCAGTTCGATCAGCCGGGCGTTCGGCGAGGCGATCGACAGATGCAGGCTTGCCGCCGTGAGGATCGCCGTGCTCCAGGCATGAGCGTTGATGGTGACGCCCGCCGCGCCACACAAATCGTCGATCTTGCGGAACCCGGTAATGCCTTCCGAGCGCGCCGGATCGACGCCCACAATGTCTACCGTGCCGGTCTCGATCAGCCGCTTGTAGCCCGACACGGTGAACTCGCGCTCGCCGGTGCCGATCGGCAGCAGGGGCAGAGCATTCTTCAGGGCGCGATAATCCTCGATCCTGGTTGGGTAGAACGGCTCCTCGATCCAGCCGATATCGTGCTCCGCCATGCGGCGAACCGTCCGGATGCCGGTGTCGCGATCCCAATTCACACCGTTGCCCGCATCGACGACGATGTCGAATTTGTCGCCAAGAGCGGCACGCAAGGCGGCGACAAAGGCAACATCATTGTCCGGATCCCTGCCGATATCGGAAAGGCCGCGCTTGGCAAAACCGAGCTTGCAGCCGGAAAAACCCTGTTCCTTGAAGCTGACCACTTCGGCGACGTTCAAGGCGCGCGTTGCCTTGTTGACGTGATTGCAGGCATAGGCTGGGAGGCTGTCGTGCTTCTTGCCTCCGAGCAGGTCGTAAACCGGCTTGCCTTCGATCTTGCCCTGGATGTCCCACAGCGCCATGTCGAGCGCGGAATAGGCAAAGCAGGCGATCCCTCCCTCGCCGTACCACCACGCATGCTTGCGCATCATGGTCCAGGCTTCCTCGATGGTGAGTTCGCCGGCCTGCTGCAGCAGCGGGCCAAAGCCGCCGTCGATCAACAGCTTGGTTGCCCAGCATGCCTCCGGCCACATGGCGATGCCTTCGCCCCAGCCAACGGCTCCATCCGTGGTTTCCACACGCACCAGCACGGTCTGCCGCCAATTGCCGTGATCATTGGTGTCGGAATAACGGATGACATAGGTTCGGATCGGACCGAGCCGCATGGAAAACTTCCTCCAGCAATGAGCGCCGCCGATGCCCTCGTTGCAACGTTGACTAACACCGGCTGGGCTGTTACGTCAAGAAGTGGTCAGGCCACTTGGCCATTTTCGTTGGAAGATCGGGCGGGTGGCGGAGGAGGACACGTGGCGGTAAGCGACTTCAGCCATGAGATGCCGCTGAAGCGGGCAGGCCTTACGGAACTGCTCGTTGCCCGCATCCTGGGCATGGTGACGGCCGGCAATCTGAAACCGGGCGACCAGTTGCCAGCGGAGCGCAAGCTGGCCGAAACCTTCAACGTGTCGCGGCCGACGCTGCGTGAAGCGATGCGCGCGCTGGCCGTGCTCGGCGTCATCGAGGTTCGCCATGGTGGCGGCGTGTTTGTCTCGCAACTCGAGGCCGCCGACCTGCTCGCACCGCTGACTTTCTTCCTGACGCTGCGCGCCACAGAAGTGGAAAAACTCTACGAAGCGCGTAGCCTGGTCGAGGGCGAGATCGCCGCGCTTGCGGCCGAGCGCGGCGATGAGGAGGCGTTCGACGAACTCGAGACCCTGATCGAGAGACAGGCGAGCGCCAAGGAGGATCCGGCGACGTACCGTGATCTCGACACCGCGTTCCATCGCCGGCTTGGTGAGCTTGCCGGCAACGAATTCCTGGCCCGTGCCGCCCAAAGCCTCAACGTGCTTGGCCAGGAATTCCGTAAGATCGCGTCCGAGACAGCCAATGTCATTTCCACCTCGATCGACGACCACAAGGCGATCGTGGCGGCGGTGCGGATGCGCAACGCAACGGCCGCCCGTGCTGCGATGGTCACGCATATGGACCACGTGCTGCAATCCACCCAGGCTTCGGTGAGGGCAAAACAATGACCGAGCGGCGCTGGGGACTCTCGAAAGTCACCGAGGCGGACATCAGGAAGGGCGGATTCTCCACGCCATGGGACGCGCCCTTCATCCCGTCATTCCCGTTCGCCTTCCGCAACGCGGAAATCCTGACGGTGTTCTGGCGCACCGATCCCTCGGCAATGCGCTTCCTCGCGCCGCCACCGGTGGAAGCCGTTGGCGACATCGTCTGCGTCCACATCTACCGGATGAATGACACGAGTTGGCTCGGCCCCTACGACGAAGCCAACGTCATGTTCGGCGCGAAGCTGCCGAACGGCAGAAGCGGCGCCTATTCGCCATATCTGTTTCTTGCCTCGGATGGCGGCGTCGCACACGGGCGCGAAGTGCACGGGCAGCCCAAGAAACTCGCCAGTCCCTTCTTCGATTTCCGCGGCGACCTGGTGGTTGGCGGCGTCGAGCGCAACGGCATCGACATCATCACGGTGACCACACCTTACAAACAGAGACCGGCCGACCCCACCGAGATGCGCCGGTATTTCGACTTCAGCACCAACCTGAACCTCAAGGCGATCGACCAGATCGACGGCACGCCGGCGATCCGGCAGATCACGTCGCGCAAGCTCACCGACGTGGTGGTGCACGAATGCTGGCGCGGGCCAGCGACCGTGGAGCTCAGGCCCAACGCCCAGGCTCCCGTGTTCCGGCTGCCGGTGATCGAACCCATCGAAGCCTTCCACTGGCGCGCCGACCTCACGCTAGTGCCAGGCGAGATCGTCCACGATTATCTCGAAGCGGGTGCCTGATGCGCGTCGTGGTGACCGACTACACATTCCCGGCGCTCGACGCGGAAGCCGACGCCGCCAGGGCCAGCGGCGCGGAATTTTATGCTTTCCAATGCAAGACCGCCGACGATGTGGTCGAAGCAGTCAGGGGTGCCGATGTCGCGGTGGTGCAGTTCGCGCCGCTCGGTCGCAAGGCGATCGACGCGCTGGCGCCGGGTGCCGCGGTGATCCGCTACGGCATCGGCTTCGACAACATCGACATCGAAGCCGCCAACGACCGCGCCATGCCGGCGGGCTATGTGCCCGACTACTGCCTCGATGAGGTAGCGGACCACACCACCGCGCTCATCCTGGCGCAATTGCGCAAACTGCGGCAGCTGGACTCAAGCGTGCGGCGCGACGAATGGGCGGCGGTCAAGGTTGCGGCGCCCCTGCCCGCCTATTGCGAAACGACGATCGGCTTCCTCGGCCTTGGCCATATCGGCCGTGCCGTGCTGAAGCGGCTGGCGCCTTCCGGATTTCGCTTCATCGTGGCCGATCCGATACTGGACCAGGACATGGCTGGCTCACTCGGCGTCGAGCGCGTTTCGGCAAACGAATTGGTGGAGCAGGCAGACGTGCTCAGCCTGCACGCACCGGCAACGCCGCAAACCATCGGCTTCGTCAATGCCGAGCGGCTTGCCCGCATGAAGCCGAACGCCGTGATCGTCAACACGGCACGCGGCACGCTCGTCGACGAAGCCGCGCTGGCGGCAGCGCTGAAGGCCGGCCGTATTGCAGGCGCAGCACTCGATGTCTTCGTCACCGAGCCGTTGCCGTTGGACTCGCCGCTTCGCGACGCGCCCAATCTGATCCTGACCCCGCACGCGGCGTGGTATTCCGGGCAAGCGATCACCCGGTTGCAGCAATTGGTGGCCGACGATATCGCGGCGCATCTGGCGGGCCGGCCGCTGCGAAAACCGGTGCCCGGATCGATCGCGGCCAAGGGAGGCAACCGGTGAAGATCAACATCGGTGTCATCGGCGCCGGCTGGTGGGCGGCGCTCGGCCACATCCCGGCGCTGCGCGACAATCCACATGTCGGCATCGTCGCGGTCAACCGGCCCGACCCCGACGGCATGGACAAACTGCTGGCGACGTTTCCCGGCGTAAAACCTTATTTCGATGCCGCAGAGATGCTGGCGGAGGAAAAGCTGCACGGCGTCGTGGTGGCGTCGCCGCATACTCTGCACGCCGAGCATGCCCGGCTCGCGCTCGCCAAGGGCCTGCATACGCTCATCGAAAAACCGATGGCAACCTCGGCCTCGGACGCACGGGCGCTGGTCGCCCTGGCGACAGCGAACGGCGCCGAGATTATTCTGCCTTACGGCTGGAACTTCAAACCTATCGTCGAAGAGGCCCATCGCCTCATCCGCGACGGATGGATCGGCGAGGTCCGGCACGTTGTGGCACAGATGGCCTCGGCGCTGGCCGATCTGTTCGGCGGCGAACCGATGATCGAGACCAAGGATCACCTGTTCCGCCCGCCCGTCTCCACCTGGGCCGACCCGAAGAAGTCGGGCGGCTATGGCTGGGGCCAGCTGACGCATGGGCTCGGCGCCCTGTTTCGCATGGTCGACCTCGATCCTGTCCGGGTCTTTGCCAAGACGGGTCTGTCGCCAGCCAGCGTCGACTATTACGACGCGGCGGTGGTCGAGTTTTCGAACGGCGCGACGATGGCGCTCTCCGGCGCCGCGACAGTACCAAAATCGCGCGGCTATCAGATCGACATCCGCATTTTCGGCACCGAGGGCATGCTTTTGTTCGACATCGAACGTGCCCGTATCGAAGCCATAAGGCACGACGGCAAGTCCCATATCGCCGACCTCGGCGCGAACGCGGGCGACTATGAGGTGGTGGCGCCGGTCAGCCTTCTGGTCGATCTCTGCCGGGGCGTCGAGGCGGCAAACCCGGCCGACGGCATCGTCGGAATGCGCTCGGCCGTGCTGCTCCACGCGATGTACCGTTCGGCGCGCAGCGGCCGGATGGAGGAGGTAGAATGAGGCTCAGTGTTACCAGCTGGTCGTTTCCGCAGCTCACGCTCGACGAAGTCGGCGGGCTTGCCAAGGTGCTTGGCATCGAAGCCATCGATGTTGGCTATTTCTATCGCTCGGCGCTCGACAAGGCACGGTTGCTCAAGAAACCGGAGGCTTATGGCGAAGAGATCCGCAAAGCCTCGCCGGTCGCCGTGTCGAACCTCTACCACCTCTTCGGCAATTCCGTCGCGGGGCGAAACCTCGCCAGTCCCGCGCATCGCCGGGAAAACCTCGCCGACTTCCAACAGGCGCTGAAATTCTGCGTCGCGGTCGGGTCGCCCACGGTGTTCATCCTGCCTGGCGTCATCAACGGCGCGCAAAGCCGCAAACAGGCGCTCGCGGAAACGGTGGAATCGCTGAAGCCTCTGCTCGATGCCGCGGCGCCGACCGGGGTGAGCGTCTGCGTCGAGCCACATGTCCACTCCTATCTCGAGAGCCCGTCGATTACAGCCGAACTGTGCGAACGGGCGGCGGGCGTGAAGCTCGCCATCGACTACGCGCATTTCGCCGTTTCCGGCTACCGGCAAGAAGAGATCGACGCGCTTGCGCCATGGTTCGGGCACGCGCATCTGCGCCAGGCGCGCCCTGGCGCGCTGCAGACCAAGCTCGAGGAAGGAACGCTCAACTTCCCGGCGATGTTCTCGACTTTTCGCGATGCCGGTTTCGGCGGCTGGCTGGCTTGCGAATATGTGCACCAGGGCTATTTCGATACCTTGCATGACGATGTTTTGACGGAAACCGTAAAGATGCGCGATCTGTTTCGTGCCTGGAGTGCCGCATGAGTTCGGGTGCCATCATCGTCACCGGCGGGGCCGGCGGCATCGGCCGTGCCATCGCGGCGCGGCTCTCCCTCGACGGTTATCGTGTCATCATCGCCGACCGTGACGGCACTGCCGCGGAAGCGGTCGCAAAAGCCATCGGCTGCGATTTCGAAGTCATCGACATCGGCGACGAGGCTTCGGTGGTAGCGGGCGTGAGGGCCGCCGCCGGCCGGCATGGCGGGCTCTTCGGCCTGGTCAACAATGCCGGTGTCCACATGCAGGCCCTGGTCGTCGAGACAGCCGTCGACGACTGGGACCGGATCTTCCGCATCAACAGCCGCGGCACCTTCCTGATGTGCCGCGAGGCCGCTCGCGTCATGGCGGCGCAAAAAGCTGGCCAGATCGTCAACATCGCCACCAAGCTCGGCTTCGGCAATCCGTTCTCGTCGGCCTACATTGCGTCGAAGAACGCGATCTGGGGGCTGACCCAGTGTCTCGCCATCGAGATGGCTTCCAGCGGCGTTCGCGTCAATGCGGTCGCGCCGGGGCATGTCGGGCCGGGAACCGGCATGGAAGCGCTGTTCCGGCAGAAAGCCGACAAGCTCGGCAAAAGCTGGGAGAATTTCGAGGCGGATGTGGTCGCGACCATCCCACTGCACCGCTGGTGCAAGCCGGAGGACGTGGCCGGCGCGGTGGCGTGGCTGATGGGGCCGGACGCTAGCTTCGTCACCGGCGAGCTGATCAACATCACCGGCGGCTTCCAGGCCTATGCCGCGACCCCCGCCAGTGAGGCGGTGCGCGAAGCCGGCTTGCGAGGGCCGTCGAAATGACCCGTTTGCTGGATGGCAAAGTAGCGCTCGTCACCGGCGCGCGAACGGGACTTGGCGCTGCGACAGTGGTCGCGCTCGCGAAGCTTGGCGCCACCGTCATCGCCTCCGGGCGCCACGCCGGAGATTGTGGCGCTGTCGTCGATGCGGTGACGGCGAACGGCGGCGTGGCGTCGGATTTCATGCTCGACGTCGCCGATCTGGATACGATCCCACATCGGGTCGCCGAGGCACTCAAACTGCACGGGCAGATCGACATTTTGGTCAACAACGCCGCGACCATTGCGCCGATGGCGCGCCTGGCCGAGCTTGACGCCGGGGCTTTCGACGCCGCGCTGACCCTCAATGTCAGCGGCCCGGCCGCTCTGACCGCGGCGCTCTGGCCCCACTTCGGCGGTGGCCGTATCGTGAATATAATCAGTGGCGCGGCAACCCGCGCCATGTCCGGCTGGGCCTCCTACTGCGCTTCCAAGGCGGCCTTGTTGATGTTGACCAAGTCGATCGCGCTCGAAGGCCAAGCCGCCGGTATTCGCGGATTCGCGCTCGCGCCAGGGCTCGTCGACACCGGCATGCAGGCCGCCATCCGCGACGCGAAGATCAATGCAATCTCTGACATTCCTCGCGAAAACCTAGATCCCCCAGAGCGTGCGGCGCAAACCATTGCTTGGATCGCAACCGGTTTGGCCGACGACCTTGCCGGCGACTACATCGACGTACGGCAAGCAGGACTGCAAGAGCGTGTCGCTGCGGACCTATCAAATACCGCCAGGAATGGAACGGAATGAACAGAATAGATCTTGAAGGACAGGTTGCCGTCGTGACCGGCGGAGCGCAGGGGTTGGGTCTGGCCTTTGCCAGGCGGATGATCGCATCCGGCGCAAAGGTGAGCCTGTGGGACATGAACCAGGCAGGGCTGGAAGCAGCGGTTGACGCGCTCGGGGATGCAGCCAGGGCCGTCGTGGTGGACATTACCGATCACGAGGAGGTGCTTGCCGCGCACGCCCGCACTGAAAGTGAAATCGGGGGCGTTTCGATCCTGGTTAACTCGGCGGGGATCGCCGGACCCAATCATACGCTCGACGAGTATCCACTCGACGCCTGGCGGCGCGTCATCGATATCAATCTCAACGGAACCTTTCATGTGAACCGCGCCGTCGTGCCCGCCATGAAGGCGCGCAATTACGGCCGCATCGTCAACATCGCCTCGATCGCCGGCAAAGAAGGCAATCCCAACGCTTCGGCCTACTCGGCATCCAAGGCAGGCGTCATCGGGCTGACCAAGTCGCTGGGCAAGGAGCTTGCCGGCTACGACATAGCGGTCAACTGCATCACGCCGGCGGCGGCGCGCACGCCGATCTTCGACCAGATGAAGCAGGAGCATATCGACTACATGCTGTCGAAGATCCCGCGCGCGCGGTTCCTGGAAGTGGACGAGGCGGCAAACATGGTCGCCTGGCTGGTCTCGAAGGAAAACAGTTTTACCACCGCTTCGGTCTTCGATCTGTCAGGCGGTCGCGCCACCTATTAGCTCTGAAGGAAGTTTGATATGAGGCAGCTACGTTATGGCGCTCGACTTCGGCCTGTGCGACTGCATCGCGCCGAGCTGAAGTTTCATAGGCTGATTTTGAAGGTCCGCTCCCTCTACTGAGATCCATCGCAGACCGTCCGTCTTACGACTGCACAAAGCGTCCTGCTGTCGCGAGGTCGCGTTGGCGAAATCGCCTCATCATCGAGTGAAGGGTTTTCAATTGCCCTGCACGCGCAAAGCCCATCAACTCCTCACCGACGATCGAACCTTTGTGGGGCGGGCATGCGAGCAACGGCCAGGGTGCGCAGGGTGCGCGACGGCAGGCTGGAATTCTCCAAGGAGTGGTTGCAACTGCGCAACCCGCATGCGCCGATCTCGGTTCTGGACGAGGATCAGGTCGAGCGAATTCACGACGCCTCCATGACGGTGCTCGAAGACGTTGGCATGCGCATCCAGGACGAAGAGGCGCGCAAGCTGTTTGCCAGCGCTGGCTTCACCGTCGACCATGCAAGCGAGCGCGTGCATTTCGATCGCGAAGGCCTGCTCGAGCTCGTCGCCAAGGCGCCGTCCATCGCGACGGTTCGCGGTCGCGATCCACTGAAGAAGCTGTCCATGGGCGAAGGACGTGTCGCCTTCACCGCAGTCAGCGGCCCGCCCTTCGTTTCAGATCTGGATCACGGTCGTCGCGCCGGCACATTTCGCGATCAGGAAAACTTCCTGAAGATGACGCATATGACTGACGTGCTGCAGATCGAAGGGGGCACCAGCGTCGAGGCCCAGGATCTGCCGGCGGACACCCGCTACCTGGATTTCTACCTTGCCTGCTGCAAGCTTTCGGACAAGCCGTGGAAGCCACTCACCATCGGCCGACACCGCGCCCGCGATGCCATCGAGATGGCCAAGATCTGGTATGGCGAGGACGAGGAAAGTCTCGCCGCAAATCCGGTGTTCTTCGTCAACACCAACACCAACACGCCACTCGTGCTCGACGGCGAGATCGCGCAAGGCGTCATCGAATATGCGCGGCTCGGGCAGGTCGTCTGCGTCACGCCGTTCGGCCTGGCAGGCGCCATGGCGCCTGCGACGGTGGCCGGGGCGTTGGCCATGCAGAATGCCGAGACGCTGGCCTGCTGCGCGCTGACCCAGATCATTCGTCCCGGTTGTCCGTATATCTATGGCGGCTTCATCTGCAACGCCGACATGAAGACGGGGTCGCCTGCATTCGGCACGCCCGAATTCACTCTGGGCGCTCAGGCGACCGGCCAGATGGCGCGGCGCTACGGTCTGCCCTGGCGCTCGTCCAACGTGAACGCGTCGAACGCGCCGGACGCCCAAGCTGCCTATGAATCGATGATGTCTCTCTGGGGGGCGCTGACCGGTCATGCCAGCGTCTTCAACCACGGCGCCGGCTGGCTGGAAGGCGGACTGGTCGGTTCTTACGAGAAATTCATCCTGGACATCGAGATGGTGCGCATGATGTGCGCCTGGATGACGCCGCTCACCGTCAATGACGACACCATCGGTCTCGACTCGATCAGGGAGGTCGGGCCCGGCGGCCATTTCTTCGGCACAGCGCACACGCTCGCCCGCTACGAGAACGCCTTCTACAAACCGCTGGTTTCCGACTGGTCGAATTTCGAGAACTGGCAAGACAAGGGCAGCCCGGATGCCGCCCGGCGCGCCAACGGCATCTGGAAGCAGATGGTCAACGAATACGAAGCGCCCCCGATCGACCCATCTGTGATCGAGGAGCTCGAGGACTATGTCGCGCGGCGCAAGATCGAGTTGGAAGCCCTGCGCTAGCAGCGGTCCGTGGAAAACCACCCAAGATGGAATAACGACCTGATGGATACAAATGCCCGCGTGGTGGTGATCGGCGGTGGGATAACAGGCTGCGCCATTCTCTATCATCTGGCCAAAAAGGGCTGGAGGGATGTCGTGCTGCTGGAACGGTCGGAACTGACATCCGGCTCGACCTGGCATGCGGCCGGCAATTTGTTCTCGCTGACGCGGCCCTCCAACGCCCAGCGGTTGCAGGTCTACACGATCAATCTCTATCCGGAGATCGAACGGGAAAGCGGACAATCCGTAGGCTACCATCCGACCGGCGGCATGCATCTGGCGGCATCGGACGACGAGGTGACGACGCTTGCCATTGCCCGCGCCCGCGCCCGGCGCAATGGTGTCGAGGCGGAATGGATCACCTTCGAAGAAGCAAAAGAGCGTGCGCCGGTTCTTCAAACTAAGAACCTCAAAGCGGTGCTATGGGAGCCGATCAAGGGGCATGTCGACCCGTCGTCGGCGACCAACGCCTTCGCTACCGCAGCCCGTAAACTCGGCGCAAGGATTCACCGCCACACACCGGTGATCGCGACGACGCCGCGCGCCGATGGCGGCTGGGACGTCGAGACGCCGGGCGGCACCATCCATGCTGATTTCGTCGTCAACGCAGCCGGCTTGTGGGCGCGCGAGGTTGCGACCCTGGCCGGGATCAAGCTCCCGCTGCTGCCGGTTGAACATCACTATCTCGTCACCGAGGCGATCCCGGAGATCGAGGCGATGGATCACGAACTGCCGACGATCGGTGAAAGCGAGGCCGGCTATTATTCGCGTCAGGAGGGCAAAGGCATCCTGCTTGGTGCCTATGAGACTACCTGCCATCACTGGTCGCTCGACGGCACGCCGCTCGATTTCGGCCATGAGCTCCTGCCCAACGACCTGTCGCGGATGGATCGCAATTTCGAAGTAGCGATGGACCGCATGCCGTGTCTTGGCGAAGCCGGCATCAAGCGTGTCATCAACGGGCCGATGATCTTTTCGCCCGACCTCGGCCCGCTGCTCGGGCCGCATCCGGAGTTGAAGAACTATTTCTGCGCCTGCGGCGTGATGAGCGGCCTCAATCAGGGCGCCGGCATCGGCAAGGTGATTTCGGAATGGATCGTCGATGGCGAGCCTGAAATGGATGTGAACTTCTGGGACGTGGCGCGCTTCGGGCGGTGGGCCGGCAAGCGCTTCACCTTTGAACGAACCAAATACTATTACGAGAACCGGCAGGAGCGGCCCTATCCGCATCTTGAATGCGCGGCCGGCCGCCCGGTGCGGACCTTTCCTGCCTATGCGGCGCAAAAGGCAAGGGGTGCGGTGTTCGGCTTCAACAATGGCTGGGAACAGCCGCTGTGGTTTGCCCGCGAGGGCGACGAACAGCACGACGTTTTCAGCTATGCCCGCCAGAACTGGTGGAAAACGGTCGGCGAGGAATGTTTGGCCGTGCGTGAAGCCGCCGGCCTGTTCGAGATATCGACATTCGCCAAATACAGGATTTCGGGAGACGGCGCGCCCGCGTGGCTGAGATGGCTGCTGGCAGGCCGCATTCCGGAAAAGCCGGGAAAAGTAGCGCTTTCGCCCATGCTGTCCGAAAAGGGCCGGCTCATCGGCGACCTGACTGTCTCGAAGCTCGATGACGAAAGCTACCTGCTGCTCGGTGCCGGAACCATGCAAGGCCAGCATATGAGCTGGTTCGACACCCACCAGACACCGGGCATAGCGGTCGAGAATCTTTCGGACGGCTGGACCGGCTTGATGCTTGCCGGGCCGAACGCGCGCCAGATTCTGGCCAAGGTCACCACTGGCGATGTGTCTGACGGCGCGTTGCCGTTTCTCTCGGTCCGCCGCATGGAGCTTGAGGGGGCGGCCGACACTATTGTGCTGCGGGTCTCATTTTCCGGCGAACTCGGCTACGAGATCTATACGCCTGCGATGTATCAGGCCGGCCTCTATGAGGCACTGTTTCGTGCTGGCGTCGATCTCGGCCTGGTGCCCGCCGGCAGCCGGGCGTTGACCAGCCTGCGTGTCGAAAAGGCCTTCAAGAGCTGGGGGCTCGAACTCGCATGCGATTATACGGTTATGGAAACCGGCATGGACCGTTTTGTCGACTGGAAACGCTCAGGCTTCATTGGCGAGAACGCAGCCCGAGAACACCGTGAGCAAGGCGCTGCGGAACGCTTCGTCACGCTAAGCGTAGACGCGGCCGAAGCCGATTGTTCGGGCGGTGAACCGGTGTTTCGCGATAATGTCTATGTCGGCTATGTCACCTCGGGCGCCTATGGCTATTCGACGAAAGAAAGCCTGGCGCTTGGCTATCTCGCGTCACATGTCACGGGGAACGGCGCTGGCTTCGAGGTCGAGATCAACGGCAAGCGCCGCGCCGCTTCGGTCTCTGGCGGTCCGCGCTATGACCCCAAAGGGCTTCGCATGCGGCTTTGATCGCGCCGATGCGGCCTGCAAACTTCCGTCGCTTGCCGAATGCGCCTATAGGTTCATAAGGCGTCGCGCCGACAGTCGCGTCCGGTGGGTAGGAGTTGCAGAAATGGCGAGGCGGTTACCTCCCTTTGCCGCGTTGCGGGCATTCGAGGCAGCCGCACGCGCCGGCAGCCTGGCCGATGCCGCTGAAGAATTGCTGATTTCGAGCTCGGCCGTCAGCCACCAGATCAAGTCGCTGGAGACTTTCGTCAGCGCCAGGCTTTTCCTGCGCGAACAGACCGGCCTGAAACTCACCGAGATCGGCGAGAAATATCTCGACGGTTTGGGCGATGCGCTCGACCGCATCGAGGCGAGCACGCTGTCGGTGATGCAGGACACCAAGAATGGCGGCCTGACCATCCATCTTTTCCAGTCGCTGGCGCAGATGTGGTTGATCCCTCAACTGGACGATTTCCTGTCCTCCAATCCGGAGATCAGCGTCAAGCTCGTGACCAAGCCGGATGAGATCGAGTTCTCCGGCTCCAGCATCGACATCGACATCCGCTACGCCATGGACGTACCTGCGGAGCACATGTGCGAGAAGTTGATCGACGAGATCATCGCACCTGTCGTCTCGCCAGACTATCTGCGCCACCACGGCCCCATCGAAACGCCGGAAGATTTGCTTGGACGGCGGCTGATCGGCTGCGAATACGTGCCGCATGAGTGGGATTTCTGGTTCGATAAGATGGGCGTGCAGGGCTCGAACCAGACACCAAAACTGATGTTCGATTCCCGCTCGCACGCTTTGCTTGCCGCCAGTGAGGGCATGGGCGTGGCGATGAACCGGCGGCCTTATGGCGACATCCTGTTGAAGCGAGGCTCGTTGATCTCACCCTTTACCGACGAGGTCGGAACCGGCGGCGCCTACTATTTCATTGCGCCCAAACGCTCGGCCAGCCTCGCTCGCGTCAAGCATTTCAAAGCCTGGCTGCAGTCGCTTTGTACGGGTCTTCGGGCCGAGTAAGACGCCACGCCGGGTCCGCCGCCCGCGCGAAATGAAATTCATCGGCGCCGAAATTTTATTCGATTGAGACGTTGAGGACGCGCCCCTACGGTCCCGCGAAAAGGCGGGGCGATGGTGCGAAACGGCGGTCGAATTCTGGTAAGCGCGCTCCTGCAAAACGGCTGCAAGGCTATCTTCGGTGTGCCGGGCGAAAGTTATCTGCCGGCGCTCGATGCGCTGTGGGAGGATGCCAACGCCATTCGCTACGTCACCTGTCGTCACGAAGGCGGCGCCAGCTTCATGGCCGCCGCCTATGCCGATGCGACCGGCGAGCCCGGTGTGTGCTTCGTCACCCGTGGGCCCGGGGCGATGAATGCATCGATCGGCCTGCACGCCGCCTACCAGGGATCGACGCCGCTCGTCCTTCTGGTCGGCCAGATCGCTTCCGCGCACCGCGACCGCGAGGCTTTTCAGGAACTCGACTATCGCCAGATCTTCGGGCCGATGACGAAATGGGTGGCGGAAATTGACCATCCTTCGCGCATTCCGGAATATGTTAACCGGGCCTGGCGAACCGCGATGACCGGCCGGCCTGGTCCGGTGGTGCTGGTGTTCCCGGAAGACGTGCTCAAAGTGGAGAGCGACGCCGCCGATCTGAAGCCGGCCATGTTGACGTCGGTCGCACCCATGGCGTCTGATATGGCTCGGATCGAGACAATGCTGGCGCGCTCGTCGCGGCCGCTGTTGCTGCTGGGCGGCGCCAACTGGACCCGTGCTGGCCATGCCGCCATCATCGAGGCAGCGGAGCGTCTCGCCATTCCCGTCGCGGTCGGCTTCCGTCGGCAAGGCTTGTTTCCGAACGACCACCCTAACTATATCGGCAACCTCGGTTTCGGGGGGACGCCAATGCCGAACGATTATTGCCGAGAGGCTGATCTCGTCATCGCCGTCGGCAGCCGGCTGGGCGACGGCACCACGCTGAAGTTCTCGCTGATCGCGCCGGTGCCGAATTGCGCGCTCATCCATGTGCATCCGGGCGCCGAAGAATTGGGCCGACTCTACCAGGCCGATCTTCTGGTGCAGGCCGATCCGAATGCGTTTGCGGCCGCACTCGCCGCCTTGCCTCCGCAGGGAGATCCCAGACACGTCGTGGCATGCGGCACAGCGCATCGCCGGCACGAAACGATGCTCGATCTGGTGCCGCAGCCGGGTCCTGTCGACATGGGGGCGGTCATGCGTTTTCTGAGCAAACGATTGCCGCCAAATGCCTTCATGACCACCGGCGGCGGCAACGCCTCGGACTGGCCTAACATCCATTTCCGATATCGGCGTTTTCGCGGCGGGCTTGCTCCGGTGTGCGGCGCCATGGGGTTTGGCGTGCCGGCGGCGGTAGCAGCCAAAATCGCTGATCCTGATGCTCCCGCCGTCTACATCGGCGGGGACGGCGACTTCCTGATGAACGGCCAGGAATTCGCGACCGCGATCCAATACGGGCTCGACCCGGTCTTCATCATCGTCGACAACCAGTCCTACGGCACGATCCGCATGCATCAGGAGCGTGCTTTCCCGGGCCGCAATTCCGGAACCGGCCTTACCAATCCGGATTTTGCCACCGTGGCGATCGGCTATGGTGGCCATGGCGAGACGGTGGAGACCACCGGTGATTTTGCGCCGGCCTTCGAACGAGCGTTGGTGAGCGGCAAGGCGGCGATCATTCACATCAAGGTCGGCTCCGACCATCTTGGACCAAACATGACGGTATCCGCCTTGAACAGCCGCCGAACCGTCAGGCAGCGCCTGTCAAATTGAACCTGCGGGAGGATATTGCGTGATCAGTTTCTCAAAGTTTGCCTGCACCTTGGCCTATGACGCCATTCCCGAGGAGGTCCGCGCTATCCTCAGGCGCAGTTTTGCCGACACGCTCGGCGTCGCGGCGGTGGGCTCGACCACCGAGATCGCGTCGATCACCAAAAAGATTGCCGATCGGCTGTGGCGTTCGTCACCCGAAATCGGCGCGGCGCGCATGATCTTCGACGGGCGGCCGGTCAGCCCGGCCGGTGCGGCCTTTGCCGGCGCCTTCACCATCGATTCCATCGACGGGCATGACACCACCAGCCCGTGCAAGGGCCATGCCGGTTCGGCGGTGTTTCCGGCGCTGCTCGCCGTTGCCGATTCGCTCCGGGCCTCGGGCGCCGCAATCTCCGGCAAGGAATTCATGGTTGCGCTGGCTATCGCGTATGAGATTTCCTATCGCGCCGGCCTGACGCTGCATGGCACCGTTTCCGACTATCACACCTCCGGAGCGTGGACCGCTGTCGGCGTGGCGGCCAGCGTTTCCCGGTTGCTGATGCTCAGCCAGGAGCAGACCCGCCATGCGGCGGGCATTGCCGAATATCACGGGCCCCGCAGCCAGATGATGCGTTGCATCGATTTCCCGACCATGCTGCGCGACGGCGTCGGCTGGGGCGCGCCGTCGGGCGTCATGGCGGCCTACATGGCTGAACTCGGCTTCACCGGCGCCCCAGCCATCACCGCCGAGGGCGAGGCCGCCGAGCCCTGGTGGCGCGACCTCGGACAGGCCTGGCGTGTCGCTGAAGACACCTCGTACAAACCCTATCCGGTCTGTCGCTGGGCGCATCCATCGATCGATGCCGCACGTGACCTGATGCGCGACAACGGACTTTCCAGCAAGGATATCGCGCGCGTCCGCATCCAGACATTCCACTATGCCGTCCGGCTTGCCGGCCACAATCCCAGGACGCTGGACGAAATGAGCTATTCGATCGCGTTCCCGGTCGCGACGATGATCGTGCGCGGCAAGATAGGGCCGCAGGAGCTTTTGCCGGAGGTTCTGCAGGACGAGGAAATCCGCCGCATTTCCAACGCCACCGAGCTGGTCGAAACCGAGCACTACACCCGCATCAGCGTCGGCAAGCGCTGGGCCGACGTGACGCTTTACCTCAGGGACGGCCGCGAACTCATGTCGGAGCCCCGCACACCGAAAGGCGACCTCGACAATCCGATGAGCGCGGAGGAGTTCCACAGCAAATACGTCAACTTCACCCATGGCCTAATCGGCAGGGACAAGGCCGATGACATGGAGGCGATGGCGCTGTCATTCGATGGACTGGACAGTAAAGCACTCGGCCGGCTGATCGACTTGATCGTTGCACCACTCGACAGCTGATCTGCGGTGTCCTCGATCTATCGGTCTGCCAGGAATTATTCTCAGCCGGCGGTGAATGCTTTTCGATCCCATCCCGCTGGCCAATGTCTACGATGACCCCAAGAGAGCCGCTGGAAGCAACAGCGCATCAGGGACTGAAACCCAATGGGAGAAATCAATGACGATGTCCAAGGACAATGGCGAGGGCGTTCCTGATTTTGTGACGGCGATGGCCGAGAGCGCCAAGGCTGGGGCGGTCGACCGTCGCGAGTTCCTTGCGATTGCAAGCACCTTCGGCGCCACGACCGTCGCCGCCTACGCAATGCTTGGCCTCGCCGCGCCGACGGTTGCGCGGGCCGACGAGCCGAAAAAAGGCGGTGTGTTGAAGGTCGCCACCAGCGTCAAGGAGCAGAAGGATCCAAGGACCTACGACTGGTCGGAGATGGCCAACGTGACCCGGCAGACGCTGGAGCCGCTGGTCAAATACACCAACGACTTCACCTTCAAGCCGATCCTGCTCGAGAGTTGGGAGATCAACGACGACGCCACCGAATGCACGCTGAAGGTTCGCCAGGGCGTCAAATGGAACAATGGCGACGACTTCAACGCCGATGACGTGGTCTTCAACCTGACGCGCTGGTGCGACAAGGCTGCCGAGGGCAATTCCATGGCGGCGCGGATGGGCGCGCTCATCGATGCCAAAACCGGCAAGCCGCGCGACGGCGCCATCACCAAGGTCGACGCCTATACCATCAAGCTGAAGATGCCGGAGTCCGACATTTCGATCATCGCCGGCTTCTCGGACTATCCGGCGCTGATCGTGCATCGCGATTACGAAAAGATGGGCAGCAATTTCATCGCTCATCCGATCGGCACCGGGCCTTTCGAACTGGTGTCCTACGATGTCGGCTCCAAAGTCGTGCTGAAGCGGCGGGTGAACGGCAAATGGTGGGGCGGCGAAGCCCATCTCGACGGCATCGAATTCATCGACTACGGCACGGATTCGAACGCCATGATCAGCGCTTTCGAATCCGGCGAGGTCAACACCAACTACGAAACCACCGCGGATTATGTCGACATTCTCGACAAGATGGGGTTGGTCAAGCACGAGGTGGTCACGGCCAACACCATCGTGGCGCGCACCAATGTCGGCCACAAGCCTTATGACGACCAGCGGGTGCGCCAGGCGATCCAGATGGCCGTCGACAATGCCGTGGTGCTCAAGCTCGGCTATGGCGACGCCGGCATCCTTGGCGAGAACCACCATGTCTGCAAGATCCATCCCGAATATGCCGAACTGCCGAAGGTCAACCGCGACACAGTCAAGGCAAAGGCACTGATGACCGACGCGGGGCAGATGGAATTCGAGCATGAACTGATCGGTCTTGACCAGGACTGGCACAAGAACACCGCCGATTCCATCGCCGCGCAGCTTCGCGAGGCCGGCTTCAAGGTCAAGCGCACGGTGCTGCCCGGTTCGACATTCTGGAACGATTGGACGAAGTATCCTTTCTCGATGACCAACTGGAACATGCGGCCACTGGGCGTGCAGGTCATTGCGCTGGCCTATCGCACCGGCGAATCGTGGAACGAGTCCGCCTATGCCAACAAGGAACTCGACGAGAAGATCGGCAAGGCGCTGACCGTTGCCGATGTCGGCAAGCGGCGCGAACTCATGGTCGACACCGAGAAGATCCTGCAGGGCTCGGGTGTCATCATCCAGCCCTACTGGCGCAAGATCTTCAACCACTCGACCAAGTCGGTGAAGAACTACGGCATTCATCCGACCTTCGAGCAGAATTTCGAGGACGTCTGGCTGGACGACGCCTGATTGCCAAGCAGTCGCGAGGCGGCTCCGGGGCCGGCAGCACTCGGTCCGCTCGTGGTCAAGGAAGAACAATAGCGGACCTTCAACCTCCGAGGTCCGATGTCGCGAGGCGATCAGCCGAGCGACAGCCCCTTCGTCTGGTGTCTCAAAACGAGACCGACCGCGCCCAGCAAGGCGTCGTTCTCGGTGTGCTTGCCAATGATTATCCGCGTGCGCAGGGCCGGAGCGATATCGCGGGATTTGATGAGCGTGTGGCGTTCATAGGACGCGATCAGCGGCGTCAACAGAATGTCGCCCGCCAAAGCCATCTGGCCGCCGATGATGATCAGCGGCGGA
This sequence comes from Mesorhizobium sp. B2-4-3, assembly GCF_006442815.1. Classification (GTDB taxonomy): domain Bacteria; phylum Pseudomonadota; class Alphaproteobacteria; order Rhizobiales; family Rhizobiaceae; genus Mesorhizobium. The sequence goes on along the minus strand of NZ_VFVL01000002.1, from coordinate 328,813 downwards.
TTGAGCACCGAGCCGATCAGGCCGAGGCCCCGGCCGGCGATCTCGGCGGTATCCTCGATCATCCGCAACGCCCTGACGTCGCCCTGCTCGGCCATCACGATGACATCGTCCATGGTCACCTGCCGCCCCACGACACGCGAAATCTGTTCCAGCGGCCGGGCAAAGCTCGCATAGAGCTCCAGGCATCCGCGATTCCCGCACCGACAAAGATCGCCGCCGGGATCGATGCTGATATGCCCGAATTCGCCGGCGCCGCCAGCGATGCCAGTCACCAGCCGGCCATGCTGGACAATGGCCCCACCGACACCCAGATCGATCTTGAACAGCACGAAATCGTCATGGCCGACGGCCGCACCCCACATCAGCTCCGCAATGGCCGAGCAGTTGCTCTCGTTGTCGGCGAAGATCGGCTGTTCCAGGACGGGTCCGAACACATCGCGTATGTTGACGCCGGCCCATGTTGGAACCATGCTCGCGCGCAGCACCACTCCATCGCGGCTGACAGGGCCGGAGACGGAAACCCCAACACCCAGGAGCCCCGCCACCGGCAAACCGTTTTCCGCGTAAGATTGGGCAATTGCCGATTTGACCATCTGGGCCGCCTGTTGCGGCTGGTAGTCCAGAGGCATTGATATAGTTTGTTCGGCAATGACGGAATGCGAGACATCGGCGACGATGAGCCGTATCTGCTGAAGAGCCAGGTGAATTCCGACGCAGGTGCCTGCTGTCGGATTGAGCGTAACGGCCGCGGCTGGCCTGCCAATACCTCTGATGCCATCGCTGCTGCTCGGGGCTTCGATCACCATCCCCGACTTTCTCAAGCCATTGAGCGCGGTTGAGACCGTCGAGCGTGCCAGACCGGTGACGCGTGCGATCTGCGATGCCGAGAGTACGCCGCGCTCGCTCAGGCAGCGCACGATCATGCTCTCCGGCGACGCGGACGGTCGGTCGATCAGCCAGGTTCTAAGCGAAGGTTTTGTCATGGATCAACATAAACATCGTTGACTGATAGCTCCAATATGTCATCTTGGAAAGAACTCGAGATTAACGCATCTCGCCGGCAGCGGCTTCAAACCGCGGCCATAAGCGGTCGATACGAACCGTGCAACTGCATATGGGAGTGAAACAATGAAGTCCGTTATGACCGCGCTTGCGGCCGCTGCTGCGTGCACCCTTGTCGCCGGGGCTGCCTTTGCCGAACCCAAGACGAACCTTTTGCACCAATGGGCGACCGGATCGGACGCGCAGGCGATCGCAAAGCTCGGCGAGATGTTCACCGCCAAGGGCGGCAAATGGGAACAAACCTCGATCGCCGGTCACACGGCCAATACTCTGGCCAAGCTGCGTGCCGACGTGATAGCCGGCAATGCCCCGCCTGCCGTGCAGCTCAAAGGCCCGGAAATCGCCGAGTGGAACGAGACCGGCATGACCGCCGATCTCGACGAGCTGGCAGCCTCGGAAGGATGGGAGAAAGTAGTCGCGCCGGAATTGCTTCCGGTGATGAAGCCGACCGGCAAATGGGTCGCCGCGCCCATGAACATCCACCGTATCAACTGGCTCTGGGCCTCGCCGAAGGTCATGCAGGCCGCCGGCGTGGCGGAAATGCCCAAGACCTGGGCCGAGTTCAATGCGGCCTGCGACAAGATCGTTGCCTCAGGCAAGATCTGCATCTCGCATTCGACCGCCGACTGGACGGATTCGACGGTGTTCGAGGTCGTGCTCTACGGCCAGGACATCGATCTCTATCGCAAGGCCTTCGTCGAAGGCGATGTCGAATCCATGCGCAGCCCGGGGATGGTCAAGGCCTTCGAGCAGATGCGGCTGATGACGAGCAAGTACATGGATCCGGGCATGGTCGGCCGCGACTGGGATTCGATGTCGGCGCTCGTCGGCAAGGGCGACGCGGCGTTCCACATCATGGGCGACTGGACGATCGGCCTTTTGACCGCCGCCGGCTTCAAGGAAGGCACCGACTATGTCTGCGCCCAGGCGCCGACCGATTGGGGCAAACCCGGCTTCATCCTCAACTCGGACTCGGTGGTGTTCTTCAAGCAGAAGGACCAGGATTACATCGACGGCCAGAAGCTGCTTGCCAGCCTGATCCTGTCGCCCGACTTCCAGACGGTCTTCAACCAGGCCAAGGGCTCGATCCCGGCACGCCTGGATATCGATCTGTCGAAGGGCTTCAATCCGTGCCAGCAACTCTCGCAGAAGGATTTGCAGGCTTCGATCAAGGACGGCACGCTGGTGCGCTCGATGGCGCACAATATGACCATCCCGCAGAAGATGCGCGGCGCGATCATGGACTCCATCACCGAGTTCGTGGCCACGCCGGACATGTCGGCCGAGGACGGCGCCAATGCGATGGCCGACGCGGCCGAAGCACAGAAGTAGACGGGAAACGGCCGGGCGCAATGTCTCCGCACCCGGCCTTCCTCCATTCCAGTTCCGCGCCCTGAATGTCAAATCACGACCTGATCCTGTCGGTCCCGGCCCCCGCCAGCCCCTGGCGGGAGCGGCTGGGCTCCGCAATGCCCTTGCTGGTGCTCGGCCCTTCCCTGGTGGCGAGCTTCGTCTACGTCTTCGTCTTCACCGGCTGGACGCTCTACATCTCGCTCTCGAACTCCTCGCTGCTGCCGACCTACGGCTTCGTCGGCCTGGACAACTACGCGTCGCTGTGGGCGAACCGACGCTGGAACATCGCCTACAACAACTTGTTCTTGTTCAGCGGTTTCTACATTGTCGGCTCGATGGCCGTGGGATTGCTGCTGGCGATCCTGATCGACCAGCGCGTGCGCGGCGAAGCGGCCTGGCGCACGATCTTCCTCTATCCGCTGGCCGTCTCCTTCATCGTCACCGGCACGGTCTGGAGCTGGCTCTACAACCCGGTCGACGGCATCCAGGCGCTGGTGCGTGGTTTCGGCTGGACGAGCTTCAGTTTCGCACTCGCCAGCGACCGGCACTATGCGATCTACGCGGTGATCATCACCGGCGTCTGGCAGGCCTCGGGCTTTGCCATGGCGCTCTTCCTGGCTGGTCTGCGCTCAGTGGACCAGGATCTCGTCAAGGCGGCGCAGATCGACGGTGCATCGACGTTCCGCATCTATCGCAAAGTGCTTCTGCCAACGATTGCGCCGATCTTCCTGGCGGTCGCCGTCATCCAGATCCAGTTCGCCATCAAGACCTTCGACCTCGTGGCGGCCCTCACCAAAGGCGGTCCGGGGATATCAACCACCTTCCCCGCCATCTACGTCTATGACCTGATGTTCCAGCGCGGCCAGATCGGCGAAGGTGCAGCTGCCGCCATCATGATGCTTGCCGCTCTTGCCGTGGTGCTGGTGCCCTATTCGTTCTGGGTGGTCTGGCGGCGGCGAAAGGAAGCCGGGCATGGCTGACGCAGCGCTGGACCAGTCGCTCGATCATCGCGCTGCCACGGTTGCGGCGCGCAGGCATTTCCTCACCCGTTTCGTCATCTATGGGCTGCTAGTCATCTTCGCGGCGATCTACCTGATCCCGCTGCTGGTCGTGGTGCTGAATTCATTCCGCGATCAGCAGGAGATCGCGCGCAACGGGCTGATCTCGCTGCCGCGCAGCTTCCGCCTCGACGCCTGGGGCCAGGCCTGGAGCACCTATTGCATCGGCGGCACCTGCGAGGGCATGCAGCGCAACTTCTACAACTCTCTGAAAATGACCATCCCGGCAACATTCATCTCGACGTTGGTCGGCGCGATGAACGGTTACATCCTGTCGAAATGGCGCTTCAGGGGTTCGGAAGCGCTGTTCACCTGCATGCTGCTCGGCGTCTTCATTCCGGGCCAGATTTCGTTGATGCCGTGGGCGTTCATCCTCGGCAATCTAGGCCTCAGCAATTCGGTCTACGGGCTCGTCCTCATCCACGTCATCCAGGGCATTTCGTTCACCACTTTGTTCTGCCGCAACTACTATGTCAGCATCCCCGATGACCTGATCAAGGCGGCGCGCATCGACGGCGCAGGCTTCTGGCGCATCTTCCGCAAGATCATTCTCCCGCTCTCCTCACCGATCCTGATCGTCACGGTGATCTGGCAGTTCACCGGCATCTGGAACGAATACCTGTTCGGTGTCGTCTTCACCTCCGGGCAGCAACAGCCGATCACGGCCGCACTCGTCGCGCTGACGGCAAGCGGCACGAATGTCCGCGCCTACGATGTCATGAGCGCCGCCGTGCTGATCGGCGCGCTGCCGCCGCTGCTGATCTATCTCTTCGGCGGCAAGTATTTCGTCCGCGGCCTGACCCAGGGTGCGATCAAGTGAGCGGAGCCTGTCCGCTATCGCCGATCGTCCCGTCCGCCAAGAAGGGCATTGCATGTCGACATTGACCATCCGATCGCTGCGCAAGAACTTCGGTGCGGTCGAGGTGCTGAAGGGCATCGATCTCGAGGCGCAGAACGGCGAGTTCATCGCGCTGGTCGGGCCGTCCGGCTGCGGCAAATCCACCCTGCTGGCGATGATTGCCGGGCTGGAATCTGTTACCTCCGGCGAGATCTGCATCGACGGCCGGCTGGTCAATTCGGTTGCGCCGAAGGACCGCGACATCGCCATGGTGTTCCAATCCTACGCGCTTTACCCGACGATGACGGTGCGCGAGAACATCACCTTCGGCATGGAAAGCCGCCGCGTACCGAAGCCGCAGCAGGACGAGGCGGTCAAGCGGGTTGCCGCTTTCCTGCAGATCGAACCGCTGCTTGGGCGCAAGCCCGGACAGCTCTCGGGCGGCCAGCGCCAGCGCGTCGCGATGGGCCGGGCGCTGGTGCGCGATCCGAAACTGTTCCTGTTCGACGAGCCGCTCTCCAATCTCGACGCCAAATTGCGCGTCGACATGCGTACCGAAATCAAGAAGCTGCATCACCGCGTCGGCAAGACGACGGTCTACGTCACCCACGATCAGGTCGAGGCGATGACGCTGGCCTCGCGCATCGCCGTGATGCATCAGGGCGAGGTCCAGCAATTCGATGAGCCGGCCACGATCTACAACCGTCCGGCCAACATGTTCGTCGCGGGCTTCATGGGCTCGCCGGCCATGAACTTCCTGCCGGCCGAACTGAGCGAAGAAGGCGGTCGCCCCGCCGTCGCCTTGCAGGCCGCTGACGGCAAGACGGCCAGCCTGCCGATCGTACAGACGCTTGCCTCCGATACGCCGCGGAAGCTCGTGCTCGGCATCCGGCCGGAGCACATCTACCGCTTCGATCCCGATCTTGCGCGCCGCAAGCCAGGCATCGCGCAAATCGATGCCATGGTCGAACTGGTCGAGCCGACAGGTGCTGAGACCATGGCCGTTCTGCGCCTAGGCGGCAAGGAGATCACCGGTCGTTTCGATCCCGACGGCACGCCACTGATGGGGGAGACGGTGACGCTCGGCATCGACATGGCGCGTGCCTGCCTGTTCGACCCGACGACCCAACGCCTGATCTGAAAGAGTTTCGCCTTGTCCTTTGCCACCTATCCGAGCCTGGCCGAGCGTGTCGTGCTGATCACCGGCGGCGCGTCGGGCATCGGCGCCGACACGGTCCGCGCCTTCGCCGCCAATGGCGCGCGCGTCGCGTTTCTCGATCTGCAGCAGGAGGCTGGCGAGGCGCTGGCACGCGAACTCGCCTCTGCGGCATCGCACGCGCCGCTTTTCATGCGCTGCGACGTGACCGACATCCCTGCCCTCCAGGCCGCGATCGGCACGGTGCGCGACCGCCTCGGACCTGTCGCGGTGCTGGTCAACAACGCCGCCGACGACAATCGCCACCCGGTCGCCGAGGTGACGCAGGAATACTGGGACCACGCCCAGGACGTGAACCTGCGGCACCACTTCTTTGCCTCCCAGGCCGTGCATCCGCACATGAAGGAATTGGGCTTTGGTTCGATCGTCAATTTTTCCTCGATCGCCTGGCGTTTCGGCGCGGCGGACATGGCGGCCTATGCGACGGCCAAGGCTGGCGTGATCGGGCTGACATTCGCGCTGGCGCGGGCGTTCGGGCCCGACAACATCCGCGTCAACGCCATCGAACCAGGCGCCGTCATCACCGACCGGCAACGGCAGCTTTGGTACAAGACGCAGTCGTCGGTCGACCAGGTCGTGCAGCGCCAGCTGATCCGCCGGGTTCTGCTGGGCGAGGAGATCGCGCGTACGGTGCTGTTCCTCGCCGCCGACGACAGCCGCATGATCACCAAGCAGTCGATCACCGTGGATGCCGGCCTGCGATGACCGAACCGAAGGATCGCTTCATGCTCGAGGTTGGCCTGAACCCCTACGGCCTGACCTATCATCTCGGCCTCCAGGGCCGCGGCACGCCACGCGCCAATCCCAAGCCGGCGGGGCTCGAAGGTTTCATCGCGCTCGCGACCGAACTTGGCGCGCGTGTGCTGGAGATCTGGGTGCCATGGCTGAACGAGCTTTCCGACGACGCGGTGATCGCGCTGCGCAAAAGGCTCGCCGGCCTTGGGATCACGCCGATCGTCAGCGGCGGCCTCCTGGTCGGCGAACCGCTCGACGACGCATTTCGGGCTGCACGCCTGCTGAAGGCCAACATCATCCGCACGGCGCTGACGCCGGTTCTGTGTGGCGACCGCAACGCTGCCGGCGAAAAATGGAGCGAGTACGCCGGCATCATTCGAGAGAGATTGCAGGAATGGGGTCCGCGAGCGAATGCCGAACGCTATGTCCTCGCGATCGAGAATCACCAGGATTTCACCAGCCAGGAACTCGTCGATTTCTGCGCGCTCGGCGGCGAAAGTGTCGGCGTCACCTTCGACACCGGCAACACATTCCCGGTCGGCGAAGCGCCACTCGATTTTACACGGCGGATCGCACCTTATGTCCGCCATGTCCACCTCAAGGATTACCGCGTGCAGTTCACGAGCGAAGGCTACCGGCTGATCCGTTGTGCCATCGGCGATGGCGCGGTGCCGTTTGCCGAGCTGATTGCAATTCTCGGCCAATACCATGACCGCATGACCGCCGTTCTCGAGCCGGGCGCATTGGAGGCGCGGCATGTCCGCTTTCTCAACGGCGACTGGTGGCACGGCTATCCGCCGAAGACGGCGCGCGAATTTGCGGCCTGCCTGCGGGCCGCGCAGCGCAATCGGCTACCCGACGATGCCGACTACCGCACCCCTTGGGAGCGCGAAGACGACGCTTCCCTGGTTTCCTATGAGCTCGACATGATCCGCCGCAGCGCCGCCAACATGCGCAACCTTGGTTTGATGGAGAATATCTGATGACGACACGTGAACTCGACGGTTTGACCGCCTTCGTAACCGGCTCCGGCCGTGGCCTCGGTCGCGTGATGGCCGAGCGCCTGGCCGAACTCGGCGCCAATGTCGCGATCCATGACATGGACGAAACAGCGCCGGCCAAATACGGCGAGTTCGCCAATCTCGCAGAGGTGGCCGAGCGCCTGAAGCGTCATGGCACGAAGGTCACGTCGGTGACCGGCAACATTGGCGACCAGAAAGCGGTGGCCGAGATGAAGCGTAAGATCGAGGCCGATCTCGGCGACGTGCATGTGCTGGTCAATTGTGCCGGCGGCGACATCGGCGCCAAGGGCGGCAAGCCGAACCCGAACAACGCGCTGGACATCGAACTGGACGACATCCGCGTGCTCACCGAGAACAATCTGATCGGCACGATGCTGGTCTGCCAGGCCTTCGTGCCGCCCATGAAGCAGCGCGGCGGCGGCTCCGTCATCAACATCGCGTCGGCGGCAGCACACCTCGGCTGCTCGCCCGAGGTCGTCTACTCGACGTTGAAGGCCGCGGTCGTGCATTACACGCGCTGCCTCGCCAAGGAGCTGATCGACGACGGCGTGCGAATCAATGCGGTCAGCCCCGGCGCCACCAAGACGGCTCGGTTCCAGGCAACTCGAGTGGTCGATCCCAACCGCATGGATTCAGCTAAGAAATCGCTGAACCGCTATGCGGAACCGGAAGAGATTGCCGAGGCGGTGGCCTTTCTCGCCGGTCCGCGCGCGCGCTTCATCAATGGGCAGGTCATCCGCGTCGACGGCGGTTTTACGATCTTTCCGGGGTGAATGCCCGCCATTTGGCGATGTCCGCTTTTGGTGAATGTACGCGACCGGATAACAACGGGATGAAGTAGGGATAGCGCCTACAGGTTTAAAGATATTTCGCGAGGAAATCGTAAAAGTATTTCCAACGTTTTCGCTATTTCGAAAACACTGGCTCTAGAATTGGCAAGAGCGCGAAATCGCGCTCTTGACGGGTCAGAACCGTCAGCTCCCGAGCCGACCCAATGCCGCATCTGGAAACCAACAACATAATTTTCGACCTCTTGAGGCTCGACCGCGATTGCTATCATGCTGCATGCCGGCGATAGCAAAAGAACGCCCCCTCGATAGTGGGTCTTGCTATGTAGCGCTCTCCCGCTACCATCTCCCAAAATTTTTGGCTTTCGCGCACGCGGTCAGCCCTTGCGTTCCTGCAGGATGTTGCCGCCGTCCACGACGAGAACGGCGCCGTTGACGTAGCTGGCTGCGTCGGATGCCAGGAACAGCACGGCGGCTGCTACTTCCGCGGGGCTGCCGGCGCGGCCTGGCGGCGTGTTCCGCGCGGCGACCAGTTCCTCCGGCGTCGAGGCGCCCGTCGCGATCCACCCCGGCGCCACGGCATTGACGGTGACGCCGCTGCGGCCGACCTCCAGGGCAAGCGCATGCGTCAGGCCGACCATGCCGGCCTTGGCAGCGGAATAGGCGGCCTCGCCTTCATTGGATACGTAAGGCCCCGTCACCGAGGCCATGTTGACGACGCGCCCATGGCCGCGCTGCACCATGCCGGCCAAAAATCCGCGCGTGCTCAAAAAGGCGGTTTTCAGGCTGACATCGATGCCACGGTCCCATTCGCTTTCGCTGAGATCGAGAAACCGCCGCTGCAACGCCGGCTGGGCGACGGTGCCCATCCCGGCATTGTTGACGAGGATGTCGATTTCGCCGGTTTCGGCACGTAACCGCTCGACATCGCCGGAGAGAGTCAGGTCGGCCATGAAAGCGCTTATATCGAGCCCATCCGCCCGCAGTTCCGCCGCCCGTTGCTCGACGCGTGCGGACGAAGCGGTGATGGTGACCGAAAGGCCGGCCGCGCCCAGCGCCCGCGCGATCGCCATGCCGATGCCGTCGGCGGCGCCCGCTCCGGTCACCAGCGCCTTGCGGGATTTGCGAAACACGATCATTTGCTCTCCAGAGTGCGGATGCCGGCATGCCGGCACGGGCAATCGTAGCCGCGATGAACCGTACCGGTTCAATAACCGGCGCTGACGCCGAAATCGATCGAAAGCGCGGCCCCGGTGATCGGCGCCGCGCCCGGCTGGCAAAGATAGTGGATGAAGGAAGCAATCTCCTCCACCTGGATGAACCTTGCTCTGTCCCCTTGCGGATAGTGCCCCAGCAGCCGGCGCTTGTAGCCGTCGGGGTCGTCTGCACCATAGGTTTTGGCCTGATATTCGATCATCGGCGTTGCCGTGTCGCCGGGACAGACGGCATTGACCCTGATGCCGTGCGGGGCGAGCTCCAGCGCGAGAGCCTTGGTCAAAAGCACCAGCCCGCCCTTCGAGGCGCAATAGACGGCCGCCCCATTGTTGCCGACGATGCCGGCGTCGGAGGCAATGTTGACGATCACGCCTTGCGCGGCCGACAGATGCGGAATGGCGGCCGAGATCAGGAAGAACGCGCCCTTGAGATTGACGTCCAGCACCAGGTCCCACTGCTCCTCCTCGACCTCGCTTGCCGGCCCCTCGAGCCAGACTCCTGCGGCGTTGACGAGAATATCGATCGCACCGCCCCATTCCCTGGCCTTGCCCACCACGTCGCGGCACGCGGCGACGGAGCGGATGTCGAGCGGCAAGCCGATCGCGTCCGCCCCGGTCGCGGCAATCTTTGCCACGGCGGCGTCGAGCTTGGGGCCGGCAAGATCGGCGAGCGCGATCCGCTCGCCGTCAGCGGCGAAGCGCAGTCCGGTCGCCAGACCCATTCCCCCAGCGCCGCCGGCGATCAGGACCGTCCTTCCAGCCATTCGATAACCTCCGCGAAACGCAAGCCCGGCAAAGGCAACTACGTCATCGGGCCATGGCGCATGGACCAGCCAGACAAAACAATGATCTCAGTGCGCCGTGCCGCCCGCCATCATCCCAGCTCGAGCGTCGTGACGCCGAAAACCGTCGAGGGGGCGTTGCCGGGCTTGCCGCCCTTGTACATGCGTGTCGTTGTAAAGCCGGCAACCATGCCGGCGGCTTGAAGCATGGCGGTGAATTGAACCTGGCCGGCCGGCACGTCGATATGCAATTCCTCGCCGGCAGTTGCGTCCGAGAGGTCCGCCACCATTGCCAAGGCCACGTCCGTCGCGTCGGCGAACAGCGGCCCGACCTTGAAACCCTCCCGGCACCGGCGCGCCACGCCGTAGCCGGCAATGCCGCTCGATCCGGCTGAGAGCAGCGCAATCCGCGGCTGCCGCAGCCACTCGCCAAGGAAGGCCTCGCGCGGCGCCGGGAAGCACTGTCGATCGTAGACGTGTATCTCAGCCATGTCGCCGGCCGTCACGGGCCTTGTCTTGCCGCCCTCGGGCAAACCGGCGGGGCGGCCGCTGTAGCGGACGGTCTCATAGGCTGGCACGAAGCCCATGCGCTGGTAGTTGGCCCGCTGCTCGGCCACCCCGTCGAGACCGATGATGCGGCTGCCAAGGCGCGCCATGCCCGCGTCCCAGACCGCCTTGCCGTGACCTTCGCCACGCCGGTCGGGCCGGCAGATATAGAGGCCGATGAAGCCGAAGCCCGAGCCATACGCGACAGCCGAAATGCCGGCCACCATCTCGCCCCCGACGAAGGCGCCGATGAAACCATCCCGATCGGCCGCCCGAAACGCCGTGGCATCGTCTACGCCTGGATTCCAGCCCTCCCTCGCCGCCCAGTCGACAAGCGTTTCCACTTCGCTGGCGGTCAGGGTCCGGATCGTTCTCGGCATCGTTTCACTTTGTGGCATGGGCTGCGCCATGGTCGGCCATCAACCGTCACGATAGGCCGCCAGCCGCGGGCTGCAAAGGCCGCGCGGAACCCTTGTAGCCGGTACATTATCGACCGGCGCCGGCCCGCTCGACCAGTTCCTGCGCCTTCGCAGGCGTGAAGCCGACAAGCGCAGTCGATGCCAGCATCAGCGCCGTCAGCGGCAGGCCTGTGCGATTGCGGGATCGCGAAGAGCGGAGCCGGATGTCCACCCTCGCCGCCTACTGGATCAGCGCCGAGGCGCAGACGGACGCAGCCTCCGCCATGCGCTGACAGAAGGCAGCGCTGTCAAAGCGAGGATCCACGACCAGCGTTTGCGTGTCGCCTTCCGCAGGCAGGCCGGTGAAGAAGACAGGGGCTGGCTGTCCGCTGCCATGGGCGCCGGCATTGAAGGCAACGATGCTGGCGGTGTCGATCGTCGGCATCGCATTGGCCGGCTGCACCACCAGGTTCGCGCCGACATAGGTCAGCTCATAATTGGCCGAGGCGCTGAGGCTGCCTTGCTCGATGGCATAGGTTCCAGGCGCACTTGCCGTCGCAGCGTCGGTGGCGAGCGCGCCGGTGAGCGTATCGCCGCTGGCCAGGCCAAGTCCGCCGATCGTGTAGGTGAGCGGCGGATTGGCCATGCCCGACGGACGACTCTGCGCGTCCGCCGTGACCGTGATCGCCCGCTTGCCGATGCTGAAGTCGGCGCCGGCGAAGGTGATATCGTAGTTGGAGTTCGCAGCATCCGTCAGCGTGCCCTGGCCGATGGCGTAGCTGCCAACAGTCTCACCCGCCGCGCGGTCGAGATCGCCGACCAGCGCTTCGCCGCTGCCGAGGTCGGTGTGGCTGTAGCCGAGCGCCGGATCGGCATTGCCGTAGATCTTGCTCTGTCCCGCGCCGGCCGTCACCATGACGGCGCGCTTGCCTATGCTGAAATCGGCGCCGACGAACGTGATGTCGTAGTTCGAATTGTTGGCGCCGGTCAGAGTGCCCTGGCCGATGGCGTAGCTGCCGACGTTCTCGCCCGAGGCGCGGTCGAGCGCCCCGGCCAGCGCCGTGCCGCTGCCGAGATCGGTGTGGCTATAGTCCAGCGCCGGATCCGCGTCGCCATAAGTCTTGTGCTGGCCGGCGCCGGCCGTCACCGTCACAGCCCGCCTGGTGATGTCAAAATCCTTGCTGACGAAAGTGATGTCGTAGTTCGAATTGTTGTCATCGGTCAGCGTGCCCTGACCGATGGCGTAATTGCCGGCATTCTCGCCCGCCACGCGGTCGAGCGCACCGGCCAGGACGGCGCCGTTGCCGAGATCGCTGTAGGTGTAGCTGTAGGAAGACGGATCGGCGTCGCCGTAGATCTTGCCTTGGCTGGCATCGACGGTGACCGTCACCGCGCGTTTGCCGATGGCGAAATCGGCGCCATCTTGAAACGTGATATCGTAATTGGCGTTGTTGGCATTGGTCAGCGACCCCTGGCCGATGGCATAGCTGCCGACATCCTCGCCGACGGCCCGGTCGAGCGAACCGATGAGCGCTTCGCCGCTGCCGAGATCGGAAACCGAGTAGGTCAGGGCCGGATCGGCATCGCCATAGGTCTTGCCCTGATTGGCATTGGCAGTGACCGTCACCGCGCGTTTGCCGATGGTAAAGTCGGCGCCGACATAGGCGATCTCGTAGTTCGAATTGTTGGTGTCGGTGAGCGAACCCTGGCCAATGGCATAGTCTCCGACATTCTCGCCCGCCGCGCGCTCGAGTGAACCGACAAGCGCGACGCCGCTGCCGAGATCACTGTGGCTGTAACCGAGCGTGGGACCGGCATTGCCATAGATCTTGCCCTGGCCGGCTGCCGCCGTCACCGTCACGGAGCGCTTGCCGATGCTGAAATCCGCCCCGGCGAAAGTGATGTCGTAGTTCAAATTGTTGGCATCGGTCAGGGTACCCCGCCTGATCGCATAATCGCCGACATCTTCGCCGGCTGCGCGATCGAGCGTGCCGACAAGCGCCGCCCCACTGCCGAGGTCGGAATAGGTGTAGCTGTAGGACGACGGATCGGCATTGCCGTAGGTCTTGGCCTGACCGGCCGTCGCGGTCACCGTCACCGAGCGTTTGCCGATGCTGAAACTGCCGCCCTCGAAAATGAGGTCGTAGTTGGAGTTGTTCGCATCGGTCAGCGTACCTTGGCCGATGGCGTAGCTGCCGGCATTCTCGCCGGCTGCGCGGTCGAGCGCGCCGACCAAAGCGACGCCGTTCCCGAGGCCGCTGTAGGTGTAGCCGTAGGACGACGGATCGCTATCGCCATAAGTCTTGCCCTGCCCGGCATTCGCCGTCACCGTCACGACCCGCTTGGCGATATCGAAGTCGGTGCCACCTTCAAACGTGATGTCGTAGTTCGAGTTGTTGGCGTTGGTCAGCGTGCCTTGAGCGATGGCATAGCTGCCAACATTCTCACCGGAAGCCCGAGCGAGCGAGCCGACAAGCGCCTCGCCGCTGCCAAGGTCGGAAACCGAATAGATCAGGGTCGGATCGGCATCGCCATAGGCCTTGCCCTGATTGGCATTGGCCGTGACGGTGATAGCCCGCTTGCCGATGGTGAAATCGGCGCCGACATAGGTGATGTCGTAGTTGACGTTATTGGCATCGGTCAGCGAACCTTGGCCGATGCTGTAGGTGCCGACGTCCTCGCCGGCTTCCCGGCTGAGCGAACCCACCAGCGCGACACCGCTGCCGATATCCGAAACCGAATAGGTGAATGCGGCGTCCGCGTCGCCATAGGTCTTGTGCTGATCGGCATCGGCCGTCACCGAGACCGCGCGCCTGGCCACGGTGAACAAGCCGGAGCTGTCGAAGGCGAGCCCATAGCCGTTCAAGACAGTGATATCGCCGGCACCGACGGTAATCGTGTAAGTCCCAGCTCCGAGTTGCTGGGTTGCAAGCGGATTGGGGGTGGAGAGCGACGGCGCGCCGGTGAAAGTGGTGCCGGCGTTGTCGCCGAGATAGGCGTTGGCCACCCCTGCCTGATAGCCCGACACCGTGTAGGCCAATGTCGGCATGACGTTGTCGCCGTAGGTCTTCAAAGCATTTTGGGAGGTGAAGGTCAGCGTCGGCTGGTAGGCAAAGACGTAGCGATTGCCGCTCGCGCTTACCGCGGCGCCGGCAGCCGTGTTCCAGATCGCGGTGTTGTTGCTGTTGAGATTGCCGAATGTGTTGCCGGTCGGCGCGGCCGCGTAGACCAGCCAGCGCCCGCTGGTGGCGGTGACGGCATCGCTGCCGCGGCTGTTGATGAACTTGCCGCCTGCCGCCAGCACAGGATCGGTTCCACTGACCTTGGCGGCCGCGGCGATCGTCAGGTCGCCGGTCGTCTGAAGCTGGACCTGCCCCATCGTGTTGGCGCCGGTCGTGGCCACGCCGCGCGCGCTGCCGGCGCTGCCGATGACGAGCCCGCCTAGATCCGCAAGGTTGACCGATCCGGCCTTGGCGGCGACCGTGCCGACCTGGTTGCCGGCATTGGTCAGGTTGAAAGCGCCCGTGCCACCAAGCCACAGCGAACCCGCGCTCAGGCTGCTTGTCTGCGTGACCGTGCCGTTCGACGACAGCGCCAACGTGCCGCTGCCGATCGATATTGCCTGGTCGAGCGCGAAGGTGGTCGCCGCCGTCTCGATCTGCCAATTGGCGAAGGATAGGCCGCCGACATAGGTCGACCCGACGGTCGTTGCGGCGATGTCCTGCAGCGCCGACAGCGACGCGATCGAGCTGTCGACCTCGTCGAGACGCCAGTTGCCGTAGACGTTGAGATTGGAGACATTGCCGCCCGACAGGCCTGTCCGCAGCGTCACCGCGTTCTGCGCGCCGGCGGCATCGGGGCCACCGTCCTGCACGGTATAGACCAGCACGCTGCTGCCGATCGTGCCGGTCGGCGTCGCGATGTAGTAGTAGCCGTTGACGCCGGTGGATACCGTGCCGAGGTCGACGCCATTGGCGACCGCCGTGACCAGTCCGGGATTCTTCACATAGTAGGGCTGGCGCGTGCCTGACGACAACGGGGTGACGCCGCTGTCTTTGTAGGCAATGCCGGAGATCGCCTGCACGCCGTTCGGGTAGAAGCTTTTCAGATAAGGGTAGAGGCCGCCCGAGCCGCCGCCGAAGGCGGCGCTCAAACCGTTGGCGGCGCCATTCTGGAAGTCGGCGGTGGTAAGACCGATTACGCTGCCCGCGTTGCTGCCGCTGCCAAAGGCGTTGCTCAAGCCCGACGTCGTCATGTCGAAGGCGCCATTGGTGACGCTGCCCAAATTGTAGCCGACCAGCCCGCCGATCCTTATGTCGCCATTGGTCCCGCTGGCCGGGCCGGTTGAATAGGCATCGCTGATCGATCCCATATTGAGGCCGACAAGCCCGCCGACATAACTCGATCCTAGAACCCAGCCATATGCGTACGACTGGCTGATCGTGCCGCTCGACGTGTTGGCGCCGACAAGCCCGCCAACCGTATTGTTGTCACGCGCGTTCACCCCCACGGTCGAGAACGATCGGGTGATCGAGCCGTCGTTCTGGCCGACCAGGCCGCCTGTAGAGCCGGCGCCATGGATCTGCCCGCTTGCCCACACGCCGGAGATGGACCCCTTGTTCCAGCCGGCAATCGCTCCCGTTTCGTAGGAGGCCATGACCGAGGCATCGACAAGCCCGACATTGCGCACCGCGCCCCCACCGCCGATAAAGCCGAACAGGCCGGCATAGTTGGCCCCGCCCGGTGTCGACCGCAGGTAGTCGATGGTATTGCCGAGGCCGTCGAATGTGCCGTTGAAGCCGTTGCCGCCGTTCAGGATGTTTGTGTTGCCGTCGGTGCCGAGCGGTATGAAGCCCTTGACGCCGTTCCAGTTGTAGGTGGCGCTGGCGTCGATGGTGTTGGCGAGCGCATAACGGCCGCTGAGGCCATTGTTGATCGCCTGCAACCCGTTTACGTCGTAGATCAGCGTATAGCTCTGACCATTGATCGACAGCGCCTGCGCCCCTTGCGTGCCGGTAAAAGTCACGGAGGCGCCTAGCGCATAGGACATGACGCCGCCGGTGCCGCCATGATTGGTGATCAGCGTCAGTCCGCCGACACCGCCGATCGTGGCGCCGGCATTGAAGACGATCGAATGGTAGGCGTCGAGCGTCAGCGTGTTGGCGCCCCAGTTGATCGGCGCGGCAATCGTGATGTCGCCGGCCTGCGAACCGCCGCTTCCTGTCGAAATCGTTACATTGGCAAGCGCCAGCTGGTTTTGCAGCGTGTTGACATTGATGACGCTGTCATTTGAGTTGGCGGTGAAGCCGCCGGTATCGGCATCACTCGAGATGATGACATTGTAAGGATCGAGCAGAAGATCGCCGGTGTCGCCCAAGCGGGCACGGAGATCGGCCGAGCCGCTGAAGTCGAGGCGCTGCTTGCCGGAGACTTCGACGAAGCCGCCGTCACCGCCGTTGTCGCCGCCACGCGCCGAAAGCTTGCCGGCAAAGCCGGTCCACTCGTCGGACCAGACGATGATCGTGCCGCCGTCGCCGGTGCCGGTCGCATCGGCGCCGATCTTGCTGTCCGTGTCGATCTCGGTCGTTTCGGCTCGCTGCAGCGTGCCGGAGCCCTGCTTGTCGCCGCCGATCCTGACCGTGCCGCCGCCATTCTTGCCCGAGGCATCGACGGTGGCGCCCTTGAGCTTCAGCTTGCGGCCGGTGACCGTCACCTTGCCGCCTTGACCGCCCGCCTTGGCCGAAGCGTCGAGCGTGCCGGAGATCTCGACGGATCCCTGGTCGCCGCCGAGCACGATCTCGCCGGATTGGCCCGACACGGTGCGCGCTTCGACAAGGCCCGACATGTTGACGGCCTGCCGCGCCGCCTCCTTGGCGGCAGCGGCCTTTATCTCGATCCGGCCGCCATCGGCGCTGATCACGCCCGAATTGCCGACCAGCGCGCCGGAGCCATCCGCCTCGGTCGGCACCGCCACCTGGAGAAAACCGTCGCCGGAGAGATCGAGTGTCGCCTTTTCGCCCGAACCCAGCCCGACCTTGCCGAGCGGCACGCTGATGGTGCCGGAATTGTCGACGCTGCCGCCGATCAGCGCCGCATAGCCGCCGCTGCCGATCGAGATGGAACCTTCGTTGGAGACCGAGGCGGAAGCGCCCTTGCCCTTGAATGTCAGCTTCCCGGCCTTGAAGTCCTGATCGTCGATGTCGAGCGAGGAGCCGACGAAGCCGGCCGCGCTCACCTTGCCGGTCTTGGAAATGGCGATGCCGTTCGGGTTGACCAGGAACACCTGGCCATTGGCATTGAGCTGACCGGCAATGGTCGACTTGGTGCTGCCGGTGACGCGGTTGAGCATCACCGACGATGAATTCGGCTGGTCGATATCGACGCCGGCGCCGGCGCCGATGGAAAAACTCTGCCAGTTGACGATGGCCGAATTGGTCGACTGCTTGATCGCAAGCTGCGAGGCCGATGGCTGGGAGATCGTCACGCCGCCTGAGGCGACACTGCCGCCCGTCGGCAGTTCCTGCGCATTGGCCGAACTGAAGCCGACAAGCGCCGTCGAGGCCAGCAGCAGCGCCGTCAGCGGCAGGTTCACGGTGCGAAAAAGGGGAAATGTGTCGCGCATGGCTGGCTCTAGAACTGGATGGCGCCGCTCAACGAGAAGCGGTCGCTGATGGACTGATGATCGTCGCGGTGCCGGCGACCCCATTCGAGGGTCAGGCTGGCGTTGGTGGGATCGCTTGCGAAGGCCGTGCCGAGCTTGACGCCAAGCCCGTACGAGGCGCCGACGATGCTGGCGCTCTCGAGCGCCGTCGGCATTTCCAGGCGGACTTCGCCGACGGCTCCGAAGACGTAAGGCGAAACTTGGATCACGCCGCCGGTGAAGGGCACGTACCAGGGCGATGACAATTCGCCGCGAACCACGTAGCCGGAATCGCCCTGCAGCGCGCCGGCATCGAAGCTCGACAGGCCGGTCGCGCCGGTAAGGCCGACCTGCTCCGACTGCAGAAGCGGTTTGCCGAAGGAGGTCTGCGCGCGGGCAAGAAGGTCGAGCCCGACATGCTCGGCAAGTGCCTGGCTGTAGCTTGCCGAGAGCTCCAGCTTCTGGAAATCGGCGTCGGCGCCCTGGCGTGACAGCGGCAGGAGCGGCGTGGCGTCGGCGGCCATGCGCGCGCCGAGGCTATCGATGCCGAACGATGCCATGACATTGCCGACGAACACGCCGCCGAGCGGCGTGAACCAGGTAGCGTCGGTGCCGAACCGGATGATGCGCAGCCGGTCCTCGGCGATCGGCAACGAGACCGGCGTGACGGCGTTGAGATAGTCGTTCTGCGCGTCGAAGGAGAGCTCGCTGCTTACCGTCAGCGCGCGGCTGCGGATCCAGGGATAACGCAGGCTTGCGGAGTAGCGCTCGAATTCGCTGCCGAAGCCCAACGAACCGGGTTCGGCGTCTGGATTGGCGCGCGTGCGGCTGACCTCGAGATTGAGCGTCAGCCCGTCATGACCGATCGGGACAACGATGCCGGCGGCGTAGTTGCGGTTGCGCGGATCATCGCTGAACAGGCCCTGGTCGCCGCCATCGGGATATCCGCCGGCCCGCAGGTAGACGAGTTCGCCGAGACCAAGCAATGAATTGAAATCGACGCCGACGCCGGTCGACCAGCGCTGCAGCGAAGGCGACAGTGAATTGTCGACCGTGACCTGGCCGCCGATCGGCCGGTATTTGCCGTCGATGACCAGCACACTGGCGCCCTTGGCCGAGCCCGCCTTCAGCGTCGAGCGCAGCCTGGCGCCCGGCGTGTCGCCGGCCAGCAGCAGCTTGCGTTCGATGGCGGACAGCCTGATGCCTTTTTTCCCGACCAGCGGCGCCAGCGTTGCCTCGACCCTACCCCTTATCCGTTCCGGCAGATTGCCGGTGTCGATCCTTTCGAGGAAGCCATCGACGACGATCAGCCGCAACGTCGCGCCATTGGTCAGTTTCTGCGCCGGAAGCACCACCCGCGCCAGCACATAGCCGGCGCGCGCGTATTCGGCCTCCAACTGGCGCGCCGCGGCGAAGATTTCGGCTGCCGTGACCGTCCGGCGGGAAAGTCCGGCGGTGACCTTGCGCGTTGCATCAGCCATATCGGCAAAACCGCCCTCGATATGCACACCGGCAAGCCTGACCTTCAGCTTCTCCGCGCCGGCGGGTGCCTCCAGCCCCTTGCTTTCGGGGATGGAGACACCTGCCGTGTCCGGCCCGGGTGGTGGCCGAAAGGTGGGCGGGGTGATCTGGCTTGCGGTCTGCGCGAAAGCGCCGGATGAAAGCCAAAGGCAGGCAGAAGCGGCGACAACCGCCAGTTTGATGCCGCTATGGCCACACCATCCGGCCGCGCCAGGCCGGGGCCGGGCGCCGTGTCGAATGTTGCGGTTTTCATCGGCATGGAAGCCGGTTCCGCACATATGGCTCACGCAGTCACTCTTGATCCGGGACGGAAATCCGGGCGCAAAGCGTTGCCACCGCCGATGCCGCGCATCGGGCGCCAGACCCTGTCCTTGTTTCTTTTTTCCCGGGAAAGCGCTCCCCGCAGCCCCGATGGCGCGGAACCTATGCTTGCCTGTCGGGACTCGTCAACTCGACGCAGGGCTGCGGGTTCGACTATTATTGGGACGGGTTTTCCGAACCGATGCAAAGAGTTAGCAACGAATTCGCCGCCTGATCGTTCGTTGTTCCAATGGGCAACTGGACACGACCGGCGAAGACTGGGAATCTTCATTTGTCGTTGCTTGGAATCGCATGGAGTACCGCAGGAAATGCCGCTGAATGCCGCAGAGATCGCCCGTCATCCGGCAGCGCTTCGCGGCGTCCAGGAGCAATCCAAGGCGCTCATCCATATTTATCAAACGAGCCCGCGGCTGGCCGCCGTGTTTGCCACCCAGCAGCGCTGGCTGCTCGCTCATGTCGGCCTGGCGCTGCATTTCCGGCGCGATCCCAACGACCGCCGCACCGAAATGACGATGGCACGTTTCATCGAGGTCGTACGACGCAATTCGGTGGCCAGCCGCAACACCGCCGAGGCGTTCGTCAAGGAGATGCTGCACTACAACATCGCCGAATATATTTCGGCCAGCGGCGATGGCCGCGCCCACCCCATGCGGGTCACGGCGGGTACCATCGAGACCTTCACCGGCTGGATTTACGCGCATCTGACGACGCTCGACCGTATAGATGGCGGAACCCGGCTGGCAACCTTCCTCGATCGACCCGAAATGCTGCCTGTCTTGCAGCCGCTGATCGCCGATGGATTGCTGGCCAGCGACAGCGTGCGGGAGCCTGGGCAGACTTTTTCATTATTTATCTGGCTAAATAACGGCGGTATCGTCATGGACTGGCTGATGTCCGGCATCGATCCGGAGGACGTCCATCTCGACAAGATACCGACCGGCGTCATCTCGGTCAGCGAATTCGCGCACTGGCTGAAGCTCTCACGCACGCATCTGGCGCGGAAGCTATATGATGCCGAGGCGCTCGGCAGCATCGGCTGGGTCGGCCAGCGCGGCCATTCCGTGATGTGGGTCTCGAGGGCTTTCTTCGACGAGTACATGGCCGTCCAGGCAGCCAAGCTCGCCGTCGTCGACGCGGCCTTCGAAGCCTGTATCTCGGCCCCGCAAGGGCGCTGACAGCCGGGGATCGGCGCAACTCGCGCAAAACCGGCCCGCACGCTGGCGGGCGCCAGCCAAAGCTGCTATCCGCAACTTGCGAGCATGACAGCATCTTTGGGTGGAAGCTGGGAGGGTGCGTTGACCTATGAAGACATTGCCGGTCACCCGGCATTGCCCGCTTGCGTGCGCGCGCAAGCCATGGCGATGCAGCAGGCCTATCAAGGAAACCCGCGAGCCTCCTCGGTCTTTGCCACCCAGCAACGCTGGCTGATGGCGCATATCGGTCTTGCCCTGCATTTCCGCAGGGATTCCAGCGACTATCGAAAGGAACTGACCGCAGCGCGTTTTGCCGACGTCACCGTTCAGCATGCGGTGGCAAGCCGAAACACGGCTCATGCCTTCATCAAGGAAATGCAGCACTATAATTTCCTCGAGGCCGGGCCGACGGCCGATGACGGCCGCATTCGCCCCCTGCAACTGCCCGCCATGACCCTGGAGCCGCTGATCGGCTGGATTCAAATGCATCTGAACACACTTGATGCTCTTGACGGCGGGAACCGGCTGGAAACATTCCAGGCAAGGCCGCAAATGCTGGCGCATCTGCAGCCGCTGATCGCCGACGGGCTGCTCTCTTCCGTGCCGGTGCGCGAGCCGAAACAGACCTTCTCGCTGTTCACCTGGCTCAACAATGGCGGCGTCGTCATGGACTGGCTGATCTCCGGCGTCGACCCCGACAATGCCGGCCAGGAGCGGATCCCGACCGGCGTGCTGTCGATCGGCGACTTCGCCAAATGGCTGAAGCTGTCGCGCACCCACCTTGCGCGCAAGTTGCGCGACGCCGAGGCACTCGGCAGCGTCGGCTGGCTCGGGCAGCGCGGCCATTCCGTCATGTGGATCTCGAACGAATTCTACGGCGAATACCTCACCGCGCAGGCGGTCAAGCTCGCCATCATCGACGCGGCTTTCGCCGCCACCGCGACGCAAAGGATGGGCTGACCGCTTCTATCCGGCCTTCAGGATGGCGGAAAAACGCGGATCGAAGGCCCGGCTGATCGGCTCTGCTGCGGCGCCCACTGCGATCGCCCAGGGATCGGTGGTGCCGAGTTGCAGTCGAGGCAGGCGCCGGACGGGACGATCCGCGATCGACGGCAGCAGCGGATGCATGGCCTGAAGCAGAAGCCGGGCCAGCGCCTCGGGCGCGCTGCTGGTGAGGATGACGGTTTGCGGATCGAAGATCGTTTCGATCAGATGCACGCTCCAGCGCAGGTCGGACGCGGCTTTTTCGACCCAGCCCATGACTCGCGGATCCCGCGCAAGCGCCAGCGCGCCGAGCGTCTCGTAGAGACCCCTCTCGGTGGGGTCGAGGCCGAGATGCTGGTAGAGCGAGGCCAGCGATGCACGGTGTTCGAGCGGCGTGGAACCGGAGCCGGCCGGCGCAAGCAACGCCATGCCGATCTCGCCCGCATTGCCGTTGCCGCCGCTATAGAGCTCGCCGTTGAGGATCAGCCCGGCGGCTATGCCGTAGCCGACATAAAGGCAGACGGCGTGATCGACGCCGTGCGCCGCGCCGACGATCCGTTCCGCCGTCGCGCAGGCCGCCGCATCGTTCTGCAGGCCGACATCGAGCCCGGTACCGGCGGCAAGCGCCTCCACCAGCGGAAATTGTTGCCAGGCGGGCATCATCCATTTGTTGTCGGGGTTCTTCAACCCGAACGGTCCCGGCATGGCGACGCCCAATCCGACCAGCCGCCGCTCGGACTGGGCAAACAAGGAAGCCAGCTTACGCCTGACGCCGTCGACCAGGCCGAGGATGATCCTTACGCCCGCCGAAGGCTCGTCGAACGGCAGCCCCGCCTCGGCGCGCGCGATCACCTTGCCGACAAGGTCGACCACCACCACGCGCGTCAGATGCCGGTCGATCTGCAGCCCGATGGCGAAGGCTCCCTCGGGAACCAGCCGGTAAGGCGTGAAGGGCTGCCCCCTGCCCTTGCGCACCGCATCCAGCGCGACAACCAGCCTGTCGCGCTCGAGATCCTCGATGATGTTGGAAACCGCCTGCTTGGTAAGCTGCGTCGCCCGCGCCAAGTCGGCGCGCGATAGCGCGCCGTTGAGCCGCAGCGCCTCGATCATGACGCGGCGGTTATGCGCGCTGGTACCTTCCTGGTTGGTGCCGCTTTTGGCACGGATCGGGCTGATATCGTGCACCGTCGTTTCCCCTCTTGACTCCATTAAAGGATTGATCGACTAATTAAGTCAAGCGAATTGACTTAATAGGTGAGACCCCGAGCGGTTCTACAAAAAGACGGCAAAAGCCTTCGGGCTTAGCCGCACGCCGTTGGGGACGGATCCAGTCAGGCGCGATGCGAATTTGGGGAAGCGGCGCAGTCCTGGCCGCCCACTCGCAGTTGTCGAAAATGGGAGAAAGACAAATGCTGAAATCGATCGGTAAGACAGTTCTGGGCGCGGTGTTCGTCGGCGGGCTGCTCGTCCCGCACGCCTTCGCTGAAACCACCTTGAACGCGCTCTTCATGGCGCAGGCCGCCTATAGCGAGGCCGACGTGCGCTCGATGACGGAGGCCTTCACCAAGGCCAATCCGGACATCAAGGTCAATCTCGAATTCGTCCCCTATGAAGGCCTGCACGACAAGACCGTGCTCGCCCAAGGATCCGGCGGCGGCTATGACGTGGTGCTGTTCGACGTCATCTGGCCGGCCGAATATGCGACCAACAAGGTGCTGGTCGACGTATCGTCGAAGATCACCGACGACATGAAGAAGGGCGTGCTGCCCGGCGCCTGGACCACCGTCCAGTATGACGGCAAGTACTATGGCATGCCGTGGATCCTCGACACCAAATACCTCTTCTACAACAAGGAAATCCTGGAAAAGGCGGGCATCAAGGCGCCGCCGAAGACCTGGGAAGAGCTTGGCCAGCAGGCCAAGATCATCCAGGATAAAGGTTTGCTGAAGACGCCGATCGCCTGGAGCTGGTCGCAGGCCGAAGCCGCCATCTGCGACTACACCACGCTGGTCAGCGCCTATGGCGGCGACTTCCTCAAGGACGGCAAGCCCGACTTCCAGAACGGCGGCGGCCTCTCGGCGCTGAAATACATGGTGGACAGCTACAAGTCGGGCCTCACCAATCCGAATTCCAAGGAATTCCTGGAAGAGGACGTCCGCAAGGTGTTCGAGAACGGCGATGCCGCCTTCGCGCTGAACTGGACCTACATGTACAACATGGCCAACGATCCGAAGGACTCCAAGGTCGTGGGCAAGGTCGGCGTCGTGCCGGCGCCGGGCGTTGCCGGCACCAGCGAGGTCTCGGCCGTCAACGGCTCGATGGGCCTTGGCATCACCGCGGTGTCGAAGCACCAGGACGAAGCCTGGAAATATATCGAGTTCATGACCTCGCAGGCGACGCAGAACCAATATGCCAAGCTCTCGCTGCCGATCTGGGCCTCGTCCTATGACGATCCCGCCGTCACCAAGGGCCAGGAAGAGCTGATCGCCGCCGCCAAGCTCGGTCTTGCCGCGATGTATCCGCGGCCGACCACGCCGAAATATCAGCAACTGTCGACGGCGCTGCAGCAGGCGATCCAGGAATCGCTGCTCGGCCAGGCGGCGCCGGAAGACGCGCTCAAGACCGCTGCCGAAAACAGCGGCCTCTGATCTGGCGTTCCCCGACGGGCGGGCGGCCTCAAATACGAGTGCCGCCCGCGCTATTTCTAGAGCAATTCCAGGAGTGTGAAGCGGTTTTCCGTCCGGAATTGCGCCAAAACAAAGGGATAGAGCGGTTCGCCGTTTTCGTGAAACGGTGAACCGCTCTAGTCGGATGAAGGAAGAGAGGCGCCTCCGATGTCAGGCACCTGGATGACGACTCGCGCGTGGCTGTTGATGCTGCCGCTTCTGGTGATCATGGTCGCCGTCATCGGCTGGCCGTTGGTCGATACGGTCAGGCTCTCCTTCACCGACGCCCAGCTGGTCGGCACGGCGGGCAATTACGTCGGCTTCGAAAACTACACCAAGATGCTGACGAGCTCGAATTTCAGCCGCACGCTCACGACCACCACCTGGTTCGCGGTCGTCTCGGTCGCCGCCGAGATGGTGATCGGCGTGCTTGCGGCACTTCTGCTCAATCAGGAATTCCGCGGCCGCGCCGTCTTGCGCGGGCTGATGATCCTGCCATGGGCGCTGCCCACCGTCGTCAACGCGACGCTCTGGCGGCTTATCTACAATCCCGAATATGGCGCGCTGAACGCGGCGCTGACGCAACTCCATCTCCTCGATGACTATCGCTCCTGGCTGGGTGAGCCCGGCACGGCGCTCGCGGCGCTGATCGTCGCCGACTGCTGGAAGAATTTTCCTCTTGTCGCGCTGATCGCGCTCGCCGCCCTGCAAGCGGTGCCGCGCGACATCACCGCCGCAGCGCTTGTCGACGGGGCCGGCCCGTTCAATCGCTTTCGTTTCGTCATCCTGCCCTATCTCGCCGGTCCGCTGATGGTGGCGCTGGTGCTGCGCACCATCGAGGCCTTCAAGGTCTTCGACATCATCTGGGTCATGACCCGCGGCGGCCCGGCCAACAGCACGCGCTCGCTGTCGATCCTCGTCTATCAGGAGGCCTTCTCCTTCCAGCGCGCCGGCTCCGGCGCATCGCTGGCGCTGATCGTCACCTTGCTCGTCACCGTGCTCGCCGTCGCCTATGCGACGCTGGTCAGAAAGACCGCGGGGAGTGCCGCCTGATGGAACGCAAGAGCCCGGTCTTCACCGCCTTCGTCTATGTCTGCGCCATCCTGCTCGCCGCCGTGATCCTGGCGCCGCTCGCCTGGCTCTTCGTCATGAGCATATCGCCGGCGGCCGATCTTGCCGCCAAGCCGCTGCGCTGGTGGCCGCGGGTGGCCGACTTCTCCCGTTACGCGCAGCTTCTGTCGACGGCCGAAAACAGCGCCGGCGCCGCCTTCACCGCCTCGTTGCGCAACAGCCTGGAGGTCGCCGGCATGGCGACGCTCGCCGCTGTTGTCCTTGCCGTGCCGGCCGGCTGGGCCGTTTCGCGCACGCCTTCGGTCGGCTGGTCGCTGTCGATGGTGATCGCCACCTATATGCTGCCGCCGGTGGCGCTCTCCGTGCCGCTTTACATGGGTCTCTCCCATCTCGGCCTGCTCAACAACGTCTTCGGCCTGGCGCTGATCTATCTGACGATCCTCGCGCCCTTCACCACCTGGCTGATGAAATCGGGTTTCGATTCCATCCCGCGCGAGATCGAGGCCGCGGCGATGATTGACGGGGCCGGGCTGCTCCAGACGTGGCGCATCATCACCTTGCCGCTGGCGGCGCCTGTTGTGGCGACATCGGCGCTGTTTGCCGTGCTGCTTGCCTGGGACGAGTTCTTCTACGCCCTGCTTTTCACCTCCGACCAGCGGGCAAAGACCCTGACGGTCGCCATCGCCGATCTCGCCGGCGGCCGCGTTTCCGACTACGGACTGATCGCCACCGCCGGCGTGCTCGCGGCCTTGCCGCCAGTGCTGATCGGCCTCGTCATGCAACGCGCGCTGATCTCGGGCCTCACCAGCGGCGGAGTGAAAGGATAATGATGACTGCGGAGAAGAAACGCCCGGCAGGGCTTGTCGCGATCGACCGCGAGATGGCGCGTCAGCATGAGGATGCGCTTGCCTCGTTCGAGAGCAATCGAGAGGCCGCCGCCGAGGTCGCCGCCTCGATCAGGAAGACCGGCAGGCTCGTCCTGCTCGGCATGGGCGCCTCGCATGCCGTCGCGCGTGCCGTCGAGCCGCTCTATCGCGCGCACGGCATCGACGCCATCGCGCTGCCGCTGTCGGAGCAGCTTGGCCAGCCGCTGCCGCTTGACCGCAAGACGGTGATCGTGACTTCGCAGTCGGGCGAGAGCGCCGAGGTGCTGCGCTGGTTTGCCGAGACCGGCGATCGCACGGCGACCTTCGGCCTGACGCTGGAGGCCGGTTCCTCCCTCGGCCGTACGGTGCCTTGCCTGGTCGGTGCCGGCGGCACCGAGCTTGCCTTTGCCGCGACCCGCAGCCTCACCGTGACCTTCGCCCTGCATCTAGCGATCCTGGCAGCGCTGGGCGAAGATCCTTCTGCGGCACTTGCCGCGCTCAAGACGCCCGTATCTGTCGAAATCGATGCCGCGCTCGCGGCGCTGAGCGCGATCTCGACCATCGTCACTTCCGGCCGCAAGCTTCAAGGCGTGGCCGAAGCGCTTGCGCTCGGCTTCACCGAACTGTCGCGCCTAGCTTGCTTTTCGCTCGAAGGCGGCCAGCTGCGCCATGGGCCGATGGAGATGCTCGGCGAAAAAATCGGCATCGTCCTTTTCCGCGGTGACGACCCGACCGCCGATCTTGTCACCGCCATGGCGCTGTCCGTTGTCGAAGCGGGCGCGCCGCTGATCGTCTTCGACGCTTCGGGCAGGCCGCCGGTCGCAGGTGCCGTCACGTTGAGGTTCAAGCCTGCCTCCGGGCTGGCGGCGATCTTTGCCATGCTGCCGGTGGCGCAACGCCTGATGATCGCCTTCGCCGATTCCCGCGTCGAGAATGCCGGAACGCCGGTGCGCACCACCAAGATCACCCGGAGCGAATGATGCGGCCGCTCGCGGTGATCGGCAACGTCAATGTCGACCTGATCGTCGGCCCGGTCGCGCCATGGCCGAAGGCCGGCACGGAGACCGTCGTCGACCACGACGACCTGCGCGTCGGCGGCCAGGCCGGCAACACCGCGCTTGCCTGGCAGGCGCTGGGCATCGACTTCGAGATCGCCGCCAATATCGGTGACGACCAGTTCGGGCGCTGGCTGCGCGAAGCCTTCGGACGCCGCGCGCGGAAATGGTCGGTTCGTCCCGAAGGCACGACATTGTCGGTCGGCATGACCCATCCCGATGGCGAGCGCACCTTCTTCACCACGCGCGGCCACTTGCCCCGCTTCAGCCTGGCTGACGTGCTCTCCGTGCTGGACGGCAATCGGCTTGCTGGCGGCTACGCGCTGCTCTGCGGCTCTTTCCTCACCGACGACCTGACGCGCGATTACGATGCCTTCTTCGACTGGGCCGAGGCGCATGGCATCGCCGTTGCGCTCGACACAGGCTGGCCGATCGACGGTTGGACGCAAGCGAACTGCACCGCCGCGCGCGGCTGGCTGTCGCGCTGCGCACTGGCCCTCTTCAACGAGGTCGAGACGACCACGCTAGCCAGCCTGGCAAGTCCATCGGAAGCCGCGCGCAAGATCCGCGACGGCATGCAGGACGGAGCGACGGTCGTCGTCAAGCGCGGACCGGACGGCGCGCTCGCCATCGGCGCCGACGGTGAGCTCATTGAAGTGCCAGCACCTCGAGTCGCGGTCGTCGACACGATCGGCGCCGGCGATGTCTTCAACGCCGCCTTCCTGGCGGCACTGGCACAGGGGCAATCGTTGGTGAAGTGCCTTTCCGCCGCCATCAAGGTGGCCTCGCGCGCCATCTCAACCTTGCCCCGCGATTATGGCGGGCCGATCCAGTTCGAGGATGTTCATGAGCGCGCTTGAAATTCGCGATGTCCGCAAGAATTACGGCAGCGTCGAGACTCTGAAAGGCATCGACATCGCGCTCGAAAACGGCGAGTTCCTGGTGCTGCTCGGTTCCTCTGGCTGCGGCAAGTCGACCTTGCTCAACATCATCGCCGGCCTTGCCGAGGCAACCAGCGGCGATGTGCTGATCGGCGGCCGCTCGGTGCTTGGCGTGCATCCGAAGAACCGCGACATCGCCATGGTCTTCCAGTCCTACGCGCTCTATCCGAACCTCACCGTCAGCCGCAACATCGGCTTCGGCCTTGAAATGCGCAAAGTCCCCGCCGCCGAGCGCGACAAGGCGGTGCGCGAGGCCGCAAGATTGCTGCAGATCGAGAACCTGCTCGACCGCAAGCCCGGCCAACTCTCCGGCGGCCAGCGCCAGCGCGTCGCCATCGGCCGCGCTTTAGTGCGCAAGCCGCAGGTCTTCCTGTTCGACGAGCCGCTCTCCAATCTTGACGCCAAGCTGCGGCTGGAAATGCGCACCGAGCTGAAGCGCCTGCATGAAATGCTGCGCACCACGGTCGTCTACGTCACCCATGACCAGATCGAGGCGATGACGCTGGCGACCCGCATCGCCGTCATGCGCGACGGCCGCATCGAACAGCTGGGCACGCCGGAAGAGATCTACAACCATCCGGCGACGCTCTATGTCGCGGGCTTCGTCGGCGCGCCGTCGATGAACATGCTGGAAGCGACCGTCGAGAATGGCAAGCTGGCGATTGCAGGCACCGATGCGCGGCTGGCGATTCCGGCTCGCTACGCCGACGCGGCCCGCAACAGTGCTTCAGTTGTGGTCGGCATCAGGCCGGAAGCGCTCCGCCTTGGACCGGGCAGCGGTGCCGAACTGTCGCTGCCGGTCGAGATCGACGTCGTCGAACTGACCGGCCCCGAACAGGTCACCACCGCCCGGGTCGGCGCGCAAAGGCTGACGGCGACCTTGCCGCCGCAAGCCCGCGTCGCCAAGGGCCAGCCCTGCGTGTTCGTCTTCGATGCGGACGCGCTCCGCCTCTTCGATCCGGCCACCGGCAAAGCTTTCTGAGCAATCGCCCCGCCTCCGCCTGCATGGCCTGATCGACAGCCAGGCCGGGTCAGCTCGAGGGTGAGGGCTGACCCGTCGTTTCGTCCTCAATCGATGTCGAACGACACGCCTTGCGCGAGCGGCAGCGCCTTGGAATAGTTCACCGTGTTGGTGGCCCGGCGCATATAAGCCTTCCAGGCGTCCGAGCCGCTCTCGCGGCCGCCGCCTGTCTCCTTCTCGCCGCCGAACGCGCCGCCGATCTCCGCGCCCGACGTGCCGATGTTGACGTTGGCGATGCCGCAATCCGAGCCGTCTACGCCGAGGAACCGCTCCGATTCCTGCAGGTCGCGGGTGAAGATCGACGACGACAGGCCAGCGCCGACCGCGTTATGCTGCTCGAGCGCCTCGTCGAAATCGGTGTACCTCATCACATAGAGGATCGGCGCGAAGGTCTCTTCCGTCACCGGCGAAACCTGCTTCGGCATCTCGACCAGTGCCGGATGCACGTAATAGGCGTCCGGATGGCCGTTCTCGACGCGCGTGCCGCCGGTCACCTTGCCGCCATGCGCCTCGGCTTCCTTCAGCGCCTTCTGCATACCGTCGAAGGCCGCCTTGTCGATCAGCGGGCCGACCAGCGC
Organism: Mesorhizobium sp. B2-4-3; assembly: GCF_006442815.1. Taxonomy (GTDB): domain Bacteria; phylum Pseudomonadota; class Alphaproteobacteria; order Rhizobiales; family Rhizobiaceae; genus Mesorhizobium. Next base: position 298,944 of record NZ_VFVL01000002.1, on the reverse strand, counting down.
CTTGCCTTCCAGCGGATTGCCGACCGAGACGGACTGATAGGCCTTCTTCAGCCGCGGCAAGAGCGCGTCATAGACGCTGTCATGCACGAACAGGCGCCTGAGCGTCGTGCAGCGCTGGCCAGCCGTGCCCATGGCGCCGAAGGCGATGGCGCGCAGCGCCATGTCGAGATCGGCGGTGGGCGTCACGATGCCGGCATTGTTGCCGCCGAGCTCCAGCACGGCGCGGGCAAAACGCTTGGCGAGCCTGGGACCGACCTCCCGGCCCATGCGCGTCGAGCCGGTGGCCGAGACCAGCGGCACCTTCGGATGGTCGACCAGCACCTCGCCGGCGACGCGGTCGCCGATCAGCACCTGCAGCAGCCCTGCCGGCGCATCCTTGCCGAAACGCTTGACGGCGCGCTTGAAGATCGCCTCGCAGGCAAGCGCGGTCAGCGGCGTCTTTTCCGACGGCTTCCACACCACGGCGTCGCCGCAGACGAGGGCAAGGGCTGCATTCCACGACCACACCGCAACCGGGAAATTGAAGGCCGAGATCACGCCGACGACGCCGAGCGGATGCCAGGTCTCCATCATACGATGTCCGGGGCGCTCGGTGGCGATCGTCAGGCCATAGAGTTGCCGGGAGAGACCGACGGCGAAATCGCAGATGTCGATCATTTCCTGGACTTCGCCCAGCCCCTCGGACGGGATCTTGCCGACCTCGATCGACACCAGCCGGCCGAGTTCGTCCTTATGCGCGCGCAACTCCTCGCCGAGCAGGCGCACCAGCTCGCCCCGCTTCGGGCCCGGCACCAGCCGCCAGGACTGGAAGGCCTTGTGCGCGGCATCGATGGCCTTGCCGGCATCGGCGGCCGAGATCGACTTCAGCGCCGCGATCTGTTCGCCCGTCACCGGGCTGCGCACGACAAGGTCGCCTCCGACAAGCGCCTCCCTGGCGACACCCAGTTTCTCGAGAAGTGAAGCGGTTTCCTTCGCTAACGTCATTTTTGTCCCTTTCATATCCCGCCTCTCTTGGGACGGGTGTGGAAGCCATGCGCCATGTCGCGGTCCGTGCCGTCGGGCGCAGCCGGGCGCTTTCATGGCGTGGCATTACGCGTTTCGGGGGAAAACCGCTACCCCGGCATGGTCCAAGGCCGGATTGCGAAATTGGGCCAGACGACGAAGCCGGATCAGCGCGCTTTTTGGAAGGAGGACTTCTCTGCGCTCTCCTTGATCAGCCGGTCGATATGCATGCGGATATGCGCCGCCTCGGCGGCGGTATTGGCCAAAGCGATGGCGCGGTCGAAGGCAACGCGCGCCTCCTCGTTGCGGCCAAGCTGCATCAGCAGCCCGCCCCTGAGGCCGAAGAAGTGGAAATAGCCCGACAGCCTGTCTTCCAGCGGCTCGATCATGGCGAGCGCAGCGTCCGGACCTTTCACTTTGCTGACCGCGACCGCGCGGTTCAGCGTCACAACGGGCGAAGGCTGCATCTGCTCCAGCAGACCGTAGAGCAGGTCGATCTCGGTCCAGTCTGTATCTTCCGCCGTCGCCGCCCGCGCATGCAGCGCCGCGATCGCCGCCTGCACCTGATAAGGACCGGGCTTGCGGTGGCGCAGCGCCTTGTCGACCAGCGCCAGGCCCTCGTCGATCATCTTGCGGCTCCACAGCGAGCGGTCCTGGTCCTCGAGCAGGACGATCTCGCCATTCTCGTCGAAACGCGCCGGCGCCCGCGCATGCTGCAGCAGAAGCAGCGCGGTCAGCCCCATGATCTCCGGCTCGGCCTGGAAGAGCCTGAGCAGCAGACGGGCAAGCCGGATCGCCTCCTCGCAGAGCGGCGCGCGGGCCGGCGCCTCGCCGTCATTGGTCGAATAGCCTTCGTTGAAGATCAGATAAACCATCGCGGCGACGGCGGCGAGCCGCTCCGAGCGCTCGACCGCGCCCGGCGTTTCGAACGGCACGCCGGCATCGGCGATGCGCGCCTTGGCGCGGGTGATGCGCTGTTCCATGGCGCTCTCGCCAACCAGAAACGCGCGCGCGATCTGCTTGACGGTGAGGCCGGAGACGATGCGCAACGCCACCGCGATCTGCTGCGTCGGCGGCAGGTCGGGATGGCAGCAGATGAACAGCAGCCGCAAGATGTCGTCGCGATAATGCGCGCCGTCCAGCCGCTCGGCGATGTCGCTCTCGGCGTCTTCGAGATCGGAGACCTGGTCCTCTTCCGGCATCGGCGCCTGCTTGGCGCGCTTGCGCACCGCGTCGATGCCACTGTTGCGGCCGACGAAGATCAGCCAGGCCGCGGGATCGCGCGGCGGCCCGTTCTTCGGCCAGTTGTTGAGCGCCCTCAGGCACGCGTCCTGGAAAGCCTCTTCCGCGGCGTCGAGGTCGCGGAAGTAGCGCAGCAGCGCGCCCATCGCCTGCGGACGGGCGTTGCCGATCGCCGTGCTTATCCAGGCAAGGTCGGTCATACCGCGGCCTTTGTCGGGTTGAAGACCGAAACCGGCCGGATCTCGTAGGAACCGCCGCTCGGATTGACCTCGGAGAGTTCGCGCGCGAATGCGACCGCTTCGTCGAGATCGTCGCATTCGAGCGTGTAGAAGCCGAGGAACTGTTCCTTGGTTTCGGCGAACGGCCCGTCCAGCACGACCGCCTCGCCCTTGACCTTTCGCAGCGTGGTCGCCGCGGTCGTCGGCAAAAGGCGCGCCACGGGGCCGAGCCGGCCCGCCTTGGCGTATTTGTCCTGCACGTTGAGGAGCTTTGCCATGACCTCGTCGTCCTGTTCCTTGCTCCAGGAGCAGACGACGTCTTCGGAGGCGTAGCAGAGGATGGCGTAAAGCATGGCAGGTCCTTTCCGTATCAAAGGACGCGACACTAGGACCCTTCCCGACACCAGGTCGATAAAAAAATTTCCCCAGAGCAATTCCAGGAAAAGTGTGAGCGGTTTTCTGTCCGGAATTGCGTCAAAACAAAGAGATAGAGCGGTTCGCCGTTTCTGTGAAACGGTGAAACGCTCTAGGGATCCCGGACTTGGCTGCCTTCGCGACCGCCTATCAGGCGCCGCGCGCCTGCAGCCATCTGAGCACCAGCGTTTCTTCCTCGTCGAGGCCGGATATCCGGCGTTTGCGCTTGTTGGCCCCGGCCATTTCGTCAAGCAGGCACCCTTCGGACCATGCCTCGAACACCAGCGGATGGATGTAGCATTTGCGGCAGACGGCACGGGTATTGCCCAACCGCTCGGCGACCTTGTCGACGACACTGTTGATCATCCGTTTTTGCTGCGTCTTGCTTTCCGGCAGCTCGGTCCCGACAAACAGCGACGCCGCATGGATCGTGCCGCCCCAGGTGCGGAAATGCTTTGAGCTGAAATCGGCGCCGGATGCCTCGCGAATGTAGCGGTTGACGTCCTCCGAGCGCACCGGCCACCGGTCGCCATCCTCGTCGAGATATTGGAACAGCTTCTGCCCGGGCAGGTCCTGGGCGCCGCGCACGATCTTGGCGATGCGGTGATCGACCAGCTTCAGCTTCCATTCCTTGCCCGACTTGCCCTTGAAGGCGAAGCGCAGGCTGGAGCCCGTGATCTCGACATGGCGGTCGCGCAGCGTGGTCAGCCCGAAACTCTTGTTGTCCCGCGCATAGGCGGCGTTGCCGATGCGGATAAGAGTGTTGTCGAGCAACCAGACCACCGAGGCGACGACGCGCTCCATGGGCAGACCGTGGCGGCGCAGGTCCGCATCGATCCGCAGCCGCAGCGCGGGCAGGCTTTCGGCGAAAGCGACGAGGCTGGAATATTTGACGCCGTCGCGCTCCTCGGTCCATTGCGGGTGATAACGGTACTGTTTGCGGCCGCGTTGATCCCGGCCTGTCGCCTGGATATGGCCGTCCGGATCGGGCGAGATCCACACATCCGTCCAGGCCGGCGGAATGACGATCGCCTTGATGCGGGCAAGGGTCTGCGTGCTGACCGCGCATCCGTTCGGACCGACATAGGAAAATCCCTTGCCTTTTCTCAATCGTCGGATGCCGGGATCGGCATCGCTCACATAACTGAGCGACGCGCGCTCGGCCGAATCTTGCGCACCGTTCCTTTGGGTTTCCTCGTTCCGCGTTGAACGGACCGAGGACAATTGCGAATGCTGCAACATGCCGGCTCCGCGAAATTATCCGTAGATAAAGCCGCTCGCCGATGACTGGTTCCGGATGCAAACGGCGGTGCGCATCATCGACGCCGTTGCGTCAGGCTGCCACCGGGATGACGTCGACCGCCTGCTCGCCGACCTGACCGCCCGTCGTCTTCAGCACGCCGACGATCGGCGCCACGTCGGAATAGTCGCGGCCGTAGCCGACGGTGATATGGTCGTTGCTCGCCCGCATGCCGTTGGTCGGGTCGAACTCCTGCCAGCCGGCGTCGCGTCCGCACCAGACCTTGACCCAGGCATGCATGGCATCCGCGCCTTCGAGCCGGGGCTTGCCCTTCGGCGGGATCGTGCGCAGGAAGCCGCTGACATAGCCGGCCGGAATGCCAAGCCCGCGCAGGCCGGCGATCATGATATGCGAGAAATCCTGGCAGACGCCGCGTTTCAGCGCAAAGGCGTCGCTTGCCCGCGTCTGCACCGTGGTTGCCTTGCCGTCATAAGTGAAATCGCGATGGATGCGGTTGCACAGATCAACCGCCGTGGCGACGGTTGACCCCGGCAAACTATCCCGCGCATAGGCCGTGATCGCCGCGTCGATGCCTACATGATCGCTGGCGGCGAGGAAATGATGCGGCGCGGACGGCGAGAGTGACCGCACCAGATCGAGCTCCGACCTCAGCCCGTTTATATCGGGCGAGACATCGAGACCCGGCTCGGGCCGCGAGACCGAAACGCGCGCGCTCATTCGGATGTCGAGCGTCTCATGCGCGTCGCGAAAGGCGATCGATGTGACGTTGTTGCCGAAGAAATCGGAAAAATCGGCACGTTCGGCGGGCGACGGCTGGAAGGACAGCGAGGCCGCGATCACGCGCTGCACGCCGGCGATCGTCTGCGGCATGACGCGCACCTGGTGCCGTCCGCCGCCGGCGGCGGCGGCATAGTCGTAGTGCAGATGGAGTTTGATGTCGTAGAGCATTAGAGCAATTCCAGCAAAAGTGCGTAGCGGTCGGGCTCGGCGACTTCGCCGTAGCCTTGCGTCCGAAATTGCGCAAAAACAAAGAGATAGAGCATTGGAGGCGACCCTTTTCGCTGGAAATGCTCTACCCGAAATAGGCTCTTGCGAGGCTGTTGTAGAGATCGCCGATCTGGCCGGCGAAGTCGTCGAGCACTTTGGCGCTCATATCCGACGGCTCCATGACGGCGATTGCCGTGTTGAGCTGCAGGATTTCCTTGGCGGCGGGCGACATATGTCCCTCGCCGCCGATCGAAGGCAGCATGCCGATCTCGGCCTTCAGCCGCTCGAGCTGGAAGAGGATCGAGCGCGGGTTGAGCGGGTCGAGCGCGAGCAGGTCGATCACCGTGCGCCGCCCGGCCTGCACCGGATACTGCCGGCGATGGGTCATGACGCTGTCGCCGATCTCCAGCATCATGTCGAGCGCCCCTTCCGGCGCCCCGTTCCTTGTCAGCTGGCTGAGCGTACGGGCGATCTGGATGCCGCGTTCCAGCCTGCGGCCGATCTCCAGGAAGCGCCAGCCGGTGAAGCGGTACATGTTCTCGTGCAGCAGGCCGGAAAAGCCGGCGAGCTTGCGCAGCATCACCGTCATTGCCCGCGTCGCGTCGTCTCCGGGCGCCACGGTGCCGGCAAATCTATGGATGGTCTTCGACAGATCCTTCAGCGCCAGCCAGCCATCTGGCGAGAAGCGGTCACGGATTTGCCCTGCGCTGTAGACTGCGCTGTCCAAAGTGTCGATCAGCCCTGACGGGATCGCCGACTCGACCTCGATGCCGAACGGCTCCAGATAGTCCCTGATGTCGGCAAGCAGCGGCATCTCGGGGTCGGACGTCTCCGCCAGCCTGACGTGATAGGCGCGCAGCACCCGCACTGTGTCTTCAGAGCGCTCGATATAGCGGCCGAGCCAGGTCAGGTTCTCCGCCGCGCGGCTGGGCAGGCTGCCCGGCATGGTGCGGGTGAATCCGTCATGCTCCTGCGGCAAGAGCGTCTCGCGCTCGACCGGCCTGTCGCTGACCACCCAGACATCCGCCGCCTGGCCGCCGCGCTGCATGGCGATCGCCGTCGGGTCGAGCGAGAAGCCGACACGGGCGAAGCCGCCGGGCATTACGCTCCAGCCTTCTTGCGTTCGCGCCAGATAGACACGCAAACTGGCTGGCCTAGGCTCAAGCCGGCCGTCGACAAACACCGGCGTGGTCGAGAGTGTCACCGCTTCCTGGCCGACAAAGCCGGCGCCGTCGGCTTCGATCCGCGCGACAAGCTCCGCCCGTTCCCCCGCCGAAAGCGCCGAACCGAGCCTGGTCGCGCCATCGTCCTCGAAGGCGAGCCGCGTCGACAGCGCCGGGCCGACCACCATATGGTCGATATTGGCAAGCACGTGGTCGCGTTCGTTCTGCTGCCCGCACCACCAAGTGGCAACGTTCGGCAACGACAGATCTTCACCTTGCAGTTCCCGCGCGATCCTGGGCAGGAAGGAAAGCAAGGCCCGCGTTTCCACCAGGCCGGAACCCAGCGCATTGACGGCCGAAACGGAGCCGCGCCGGATCGCCTCGACCAGCCCCGGCGTGCCGATCTGCGAGTCCGGCCTGAGCTCCAGCGGATCGGCGAAGGCCGCGTCGAGCCGCCGCCACAGGACGCCGATCGGCAGCAGGCCTGAAACCGTTCGCACCATCAGCCTGCCGCCGGAAACGGTCAGGTCCTCGCCCTCGAGCAGCATGATGCCGAGATAGCGGGCGATATAGGCGTGCTCGTAGTAGGTTTCGTTGAGCGGTCCCGGCGTCAGGATGGCGACACGGCCGCCCGATTCCCTCGCCATGCCGTTCAGCGCATCGCGGAAACGACGGAAGAAGCCGGCCAGCCGATGCACATGCATCTCGCCATAGATATCCGACAGCGCGCGCGTGGTGGCGACGCGGTTTTCCAGCGCGAAGCCGGCGCCGGACGGCGCCTGGGCGCGATCGCCCAGCACCCACCAGCGCCCGTCCGGGCCACGGCCGAGCTCGAAGGCGACCATATGCAGGAAATGCCCGTTCGCCGGCCGGACGCCTGCGACGGGGCGCAGATATTCGGAGCTCGCCGCGATCAGCCCGGCAGGCAGGATCCCCTTCTCGATCAGCCGGTTCGGCCCATAGATGTCGGCCAGGATGGCCTCGAACAGGTCGGCGCGCTGGACGAGGCCGGCACTGATCTCGGCCCATTCCTTCTCGTCGATCAGCAGCGGGACATGCGCGAGCGGCCATTCCCGCTCATTGGCCCCGGCCTGCTCATAGACGCGGTAATAGACGCCGGCGTCGCGCAGATACTGGTCGGCGCGGGCAAACCGCTGTCCAAGCCGTTCCGCACCCAGATCGTCGAGCGCGTCGATGAAGAAGCGCCAGGCCGGACGCGGGCTGCCCAACGCGTCGACCATCTCGTCGACGACGCCTTCGATCGGCCGGTAGCGTTCCAGCAGGCCCTGCGCCCGCGCCCTGCCGCCTGCCCGTCTCTGATTCCCCTTGGCCATTGTCGATCAGAGTCTCGCCGGCCGCCTGAGGTCAAGGGTCATGGGAAACTCTTCAGAGGCTTCTTCGTCACGCAATACATAGCCGCCCGGCGTATGGCCGCGCGGTTCGAACCGGGCAAGCCGTCGCGCCTCGGCCTCGTTGCCGTTGACCGGGAAGGTATCGTAGCTGCGACCGCCCGGATGCGCGACATGGTAGACACAGCCGCCGACCGAGCGCCCCGACCAGCGGTCATAAATGTCGAAGACCAGCGGCGTGTTGACCGGCAGGGCCGGATGCAGGCCGGAGGCCGGCTGCCAGGCCTTGAAGCGCACGCCGGCCACCGCGACCTCGCGGTTGTCGGTGACCTTCATCGGCACCAGACGGCCGTTGCAGACGATGGCGTGGCGCTCCGGATTGAACCCTTCGGTCCGCACCTGCAATCGCTCCACGGAAGAATCGACGAAGCGGACGGTGCCGCCGATCGCGCCCTGCTCGCCCATCACGTGCCAGGGCTCCAGCGCCTGCCGCAACTCCAGCTTGACGCCGGCATGTTGCACCTCGCCACAGAACGGGAAGCGGAATTCGAGCTGGGCGGCGAACCATTCGGGACGGAAGTCGAAGCCGTTCAGCTTCAGATCCTCCAGCACGTCGAGGAAATCCGCCCAGACATGATGCGGCAGCATGAACCGGTCGTGCAGCGACGTGCCCCAGCGCACGAAACGGCCGTCGAGCGGGTTCTTCCAGGCCCGGGCGATGATGGCGCGGACCAGAAGCTGCTGCGCCAGGCTCATACGCGCATTGGGCGGCATCTCGAAACCGCGGAACTCGACCAGCCCCAGCCGCCCGGTAGGCCCATCCGGCGAGAACAATTTGTCGATGCAGATTTCCGAACGATGCGTGTTGCCGGTGACATCGGTCAAAAGGTTGCGGAACAGCCGGTCGACCAGCCACGGCAAGGGCGCCGCGCCCTTGTCGGGATACGGCACCTGCGCCAACGCGATTTCCAGCTCATAAAGTGAATCGTGCCGCGCCTCATCGAAGCGCGGCGCCTGGCTGGTCGGGCCGATGAACAGGCCCGAAAACAGATACGACAGCGACGGATGCCGCTGCCATTGCAGCACCAGGCTCTTCAACAGGTCCGGCCGGCGCAGAAACGGACTGTCATTCGGCGTTGCGCCGCCAACCACGACATGGTTGCCGCCGCCGGTGCCAGTGTGGCGGCCGTCGATCATGAACTTGTCGGTGCCGAGCCGCGATTGCCTTGCTTCCTCGTAGATCGCGGTGGTGGTGGCGACGCATTCCCGCCAGTTGGCGGCAGGATGGATATTCACCTCGATGACACCCGGATCCGGCGCGACACGGATGACGTTGAGGCGCGGATCCTGCGGCGGAGCGTAACCCTCGATATGCACCGGCAGGCCGATGGCCTTGGCCGCGTTCTCGGCCGCCGCCACCAGTTCGAGATAGTCTTCCAGCGCCTCGACCGGCGGCATGAACACGCACAGCCGCCCATCGCGCGGCTCGACCGAAAGCGCGGTGCGCACCGCGCCACCGATCTCGGTGATCTCCTGCTCGACGCGATCCTGCTGGCCGGTCGCCGCGGTGAAGGACGCGGCCTGCTGGCGGCGCGCCATTTCGTCGGCGCCTTCAGGCTCCGCCGTGCCGACCCCCGGCAAGATAGCCTCGCGCGCCGGCAGCGGCCCACGCGGCAGCGACGGATCGACCGGCACGATATAGGGGAACTGCGCCGGCGGCACGTAAGGCAGCGTGCCGAGCGGCAGGCGATAGCCGACCGGGGAATCGCCCGGCACCAGGAACAGGCGGCCGCGCCGCGTCTTCCATTTTTCCGAGCGCCAGCGATGTCCAGCGGCCTGGCTGTTCCAGCGCTGCACGGGCAGCACATAGCCTGATGGCTTGGTCAGGCCGCGCTCGAAGACGCGCGCCATGCGGCTGCGCTCTTCCGGGTCTTCCAGCTTCGAATTGGACGGATCGACATTGTCCGGCAGCTTGCCTTCCTTGAGCAGCCATTCGCCAGGATCCTCATAGGCCTCGCTGACCATCGCCTTGTCGATGCCGAGCTCGCCGGCGATAGCCGTCAGCAGGCTCTCGGCCTGCTGCGGCCCGACCTTCGCGTCACTCTTTTCGCGTGCGATCAGCGACGGGTCGCTCCATACCGGCTCGCCGTCGGCGCGCCAGTAGAGCGAGAAGGTCCAGCGCGGCAGGCTCTCGCCCGGATACCACTTGCCCTGGCCGTAATGCAGGAAGCCGCCCGGCGCGAAGCGCTCGCGCAGCCGGCGGATGAGCTGGTCCGCCTTGTCGCGCTTGGTTGGACCGACGGCCGCCGTGTTCCATTCGGCGGATTCGAAATCGTCGATCGACACGAAGGTCGGCTCGCCGCCCATGGTGAGCCGCACGTCGCCGTCTTTCAGCACCGCGTCGACCTTTTCGCCCAATCGATCGAGCGCCTGCCAGCTTTCGTCCGAGAATGGCTTGGTGATGCGCGGATGCTCGGCGATGCGGTCGACCCGCATGTCGAAGCCGAAATCGACATTGGCGAAGCTCGCCATGCCGGAGATCGGCGCGGCATTGCGGAAATGCGGCGTTGCGGCGAGCGGCACATGGCTTTCGCCGGTGAGCAGGCCGGAAGTCGGGTCGAAACCGATCCAGCCGGCGCCCGGAATATAAACCTCGCACCAGGCATGCAGGTCGGTGAAGTCGACAGCGGTTCCCGGCGGTCCGTCGAGCGAGACGAGATCGGGCTTCAACTGGATCAGATAGCCGGAGACGAAGCGTGCGGCGACACCCAGATTGCGCAGGATCTGCACCAAGAGCCAGCTCGAATCCCGGCACGAGCCCTTGCCGGCGGCCAGCGTCTCCTCCGGCGAGAACACGCCCGTCTCCATGCGCACGATATAGGCGATCTCGCGCTGCAGCCGCGCATTGAGGTCGACCAGAAAATTGACGGTGTTTGTCGGGCTGCGGTCGATCGTCCGAAGGAATGCTGTCAACAGCGGCCCGGGCGGCTCCGGCGCGCGGTAGATGGCGAGGTCTTCCCTGATCTCTTCGGGATAGTCGAACGGAAAGGTCTCGGCGCTCTCCTCGACGAAGAAGTCGAACGGGTTGTAGACCGTCATGTCGGCGACGAGGTCGACCTCGATTTTCAGTTCCGTCACCGGCTCGGGAAAGACGAAGCGGGCGAGGAAGTTGCCGTAGGGATCCTGCTGCAGGTTGACGAAGTGGTTTGCCGGCTCGACCTTCAGCGAGTAGCTGAGCACCTTGGTACGCGAATGCGGCGCCGGCTGCAGCCTGATCACCTGGGGACCGAGCACCACCGGCCGGTCATATTTGTAATGGGTCAGGTGATGGACGGCTGCCAGAATTGCCATGGTGCCCCGGGTTCGGCGTTTCAGTCGCCGAACCCTGACATAAATGCTGGTCATTCTCCAAGCAGAGATGTTGCGCTGCACCTAATTTAAGCAGCGTTGCCAGCTTAGAAAAACGCCTGGATACCCGTCTGCGCCCGTCCCAGGATCAGCGCATGCACATCATGCGTGCCTTCGTATGTGTTGACCGTCTCCAGATTCTGCGCGTGGCGCATGACGTGGTAGCCGATCTGGATGCCGTTGCCGCCATGCATGTCGCGGGCCTGGCGGGCGATGTCGAGCGCCTTGCCGCAATTGTTGCGCTTGACGATCGAGATCATCTCCGGCGCCATCTTGCCTTCGTCCATCAGCCGGCCGACGCGCAACGAGCCTTGCAGGCCGAGCGCGATCTCGGTCTGCATGTCGGCGAGTTTCTTCTGGAACAGCTGCGTGCCGGCGAGCGGCTTGCCGAACTGTTTTCTGTCGAGGCCGTATTGCCGCGCCCGCTGCCAGCAATCCTCGGCCGCACCCATGGCGCCCCAGGAAATGCCGTAACGCGCCCGGTTGAGGCAGCCGAACGGACCGCCGAGGCCCTTGGCATTGGGCAACAGCGCGTCCTCGCCGACCTCGACGCCCTCCAGCACCACCTCGCCGGTGATCGACGCGCGCAGCGACAGCTTGCCGCCGATCTTCGGCGCCGAAAGTCCCTTCATGCCCTTTTCCAACACGAAGCCGCGGATCTCGTCCTTGCCGTTGTCGCCCTTCAACTTCGCCCAGACGACGAAAACGTCGGCGATCGGGGCGTTCGATATCCACATTTTGGAGCCGGAGAGCTTGTAGCCGTTCGCCGTCTTCTCGGCGCGAGTCTTCATGCCGCCCGGATCGGAGCCGGCATCCGGCTCGGTGAGGCCGAAGCAGCCGATCCACTCACCCGACGCCAGCTTCGGCAGGTATTTCTTGCGCTGCGCTTCCGAGCCATAGGCATGGATCGGATACATCACCAGCGAGGACTGCACGCTCATCATCGAGCGATAACCCGAGTCGACGCGTTCAACTTCCCGCGCGACCAATCCGTAGGTCACGTATCCGGCGCCGAGCCCGCCATACTCTTCCGGAATGGTGATGCCGAGCAGGCCCGCCTCGCCCATCTCGCGGAAGATCGACGGATCGGTCTTCTCGTCGGCATAGGCTTCCTCGATGCGCGGCGCGAGCTTGTCGGCGGCGAAGGCGGCCGCGCCGTCGCGCACCATGCGCTCATCCTCGGAAAGCTGGTCCTCGATCAGGAAAGGATCGTTCCAGACGAAGGCGTTCTTCTCGGCGGCCATGGCCAACACTCCCGGCAAATTCTTGGATTGCCCGGCTTATCGGCCTCCACGTGCAAAAAATCAAACGAAATTGCATCACGGATCAATGAGCGTTAGTAATGGATCATGAACGTCCAGCGCCGCCTTCTGCCGAACACCGCCGCCCTTGCTGCCTTTGAAGCCGTAGCGCGCCTCGGCTCCTTCACCGCCGCCGCGCGTGAACTCGATCTGACTCAGGGTGCCGTCAGCAAGCAGATAAGCCTCTTGGAGGAACAGTTCGGCCGGACGCTATTCGAGCGTGACAGCCGCAATGTCCGCTTGTCCGCTGCAGGCGAGGTCTATACCGAGGCGGTGCGTTCCGCACTTGGCCAACTGCGCGACGCAGCACTTGTATTGATGAGCAATCGGCATGGCGGTGTCCTCAATGTTGCGATCCTGCCAACCTTCGGCACACGCTGGCTGATGCCGCTGATCCCGGATTTCGTCGCCCGCCACCCGGACATCACCATCAACTTCGCCACCCGAATCGGACGGTTCGATTTCGCCCGCGAGCGGCTGGACGCCGCGATCCATCACGGCATGCCCGACTGGCCGGAGGCCGACTGCACGCTCTTGATGCGCGAAACCGTGATGCCGGTCGTTTCGCCCGAATTCCTGGCCGCCCGCGCCGTCGCCACGCCGGCCGATATCGGCCGCATGCCGCTGCTGCATATGGCAACGCGCCCCGGCGCCTGGAGCGAATGGTTCGAGCATCAGGGGCTCGAGGCGCCGACCGGTCCCGGCATGCAGTTCGAGCAGTTTGGCACCGTCGCCCAGGCCTGCATGGCCGGGCTCGGCGTGGCGCTGTTGCCGGAAATCCTGATCGCCGGCGAACTGCAGCGCGGCCAATTGGTGCCCGCGCCTGGCCAACCGATGCAGAGCCGCAGCGCCTATTACCTCGTCGTGCCGCACGACAAGCGCGGCCACCCGCCGGTCGCCAGTTTTCGCGACTGGCTGCTGGGTCAGATCGGCAAGGAGCCGGCTGTCCTGGCCTGGTAGCTACTTCCGCTTCATCGCCTCGGCGAGCGCCGCGCCAAACGCGCCCTGTGACGGCCGCTCCGGCTGGCGCTGCGGCGCTGGCAAGCGCGGCGCCGGCTTGCCGCCGCCATTGTCGCGTGGGCCTCTCGGCGCTCCGCCCTCGCCGCCGTCCTTGCGCATCGACAGCCCGATGCGCTTGCGCTTGATGTCGACATCGACGACCCGTACCTTCACGACATCGCCGGCCTTCACCACCTCATGCGCGTCCTTGATGAAGCGGTCGGCCAGTTGCGAGACATGCACCAGCCCGTCCTGGTGCACGCCGATATCGACGAAGGCGCCGAAGGCCGCGACATTGGTGACGGTACCCTCGAGCAGCATGCCCGGCTTCAAATCCTTGATGTCGTCGACACCGTCGGCAAAGGTCGCCGTCTTGAAGCCGGGGCGCGGGTCGCGTCCAGGCTTTTCCAGCTCGGCGATGATGTCGCGCACCGTCGGCAGGCCGAACCGCTCATCGACGAAGACGCGCGGATCGAGCGCCTTGAGTGCGGCGCTGTCGCCCATCAGCGCGCGCACGTCGCGGCCGCAGGCAGCGACTATTCTTTTCGCCACCCCATAGGCTTCCGGATGCACCGATGACGCATCGAGCGGCTCTGCGCCGCTCGGGATTCGCAGGAAGCCGGCGCTTTGCTCGAACGCGCGCGGCCCGAGTCGCGCCACCTTGAGCAAATCCTTGCGGCTGGCAAACGGCCCGGCCGTGTCGCGATGCGCGACGATCGCCTCGGCGAGCGACGGCCCAAGTCCCGATACGCGCGCAAGCAGCGGCGCCGAGGCCGTGTTGAGATCGACGCCGACCGCGTTCACCGCGTCCTCCACCACCGCCTCCAGGGAGCGGCCAAGCCGGTACTGGTCGACATCATGCTGGTATTGCCCGACGCCGATCGATTTCGGCTCGATCTTGACCAGTTCGGCCAGCGGATCCTGCAGGCGCCTGGCGATCGACACCGCGCCGCGCAGCGAGACATCCAGGCCCGGGAATTCCGCCGCTGCCGTGGCCGAAGCGGAATAGACCGAGGCGCCGGCTTCGCTGACGATGACCTTGAGCGGCTTCGGTCCGGTAGCGGCCGGCAGGTCCGACAGCATGTCGGCAACTAGCTTCTCGGTCTCGCGGCTGCCCGTGCCGTTGCCGATCGAGATCAGCTCAACCTTGTGCTGGCGGATGAGGGCGGCAAGTTCGGCCTGCGTGCCGCGCACGTCGTTCCTTGGCGGGAACGGATAGACGGTCGTCGTCGCCACCAGCTTGCCGGTGCCGTCGACCACCGCAACCTTGACGCCGGTGCGGATGCCTGGGTCGAGCCCCATGGTTGGCCGCGAGCCGGCGGGCGCGGCAAGCAAAAGGTCCTTCAGGTTGCGGGCAAAGACATGGATCGCCTCTTCCTCGGCCCGCTCGCGCAAATCGCGCATCAGGTCGAGCGTCAGATGCAGCGACAGCTTTATCCGCCAGGTCCAGCCGGCCACCTCCATCAGCCATTTATCGCCGGGCAGGCTGCCGCCGATCGCATAGGCATTGGCGATCATGCGCTCGACCGGCTTCACCGGCGATTGATCGTCTGCATCGACCTCGATGTCGAGCGACAGCACTTCCTCGTTGCGGCCGCGCAGCGTGGCCAGGGCGCGGTGGCTTGGCACGCCCGCCCAGCGCTCGACATGGTCGAAATAGTCGGAGAATTTCGCGCCGGCCTCCTGCTTGCCGTCGACGACCCTCGCGCGCAGGAAGGCGCGTTCCTTCATATAGGCGCGCAGCTTGCCGACCAGATCGGCATTTTCGGCGAACTGCTCCGACAGGATGTCGCGCGCGCCTTCGAGCGCCGCCTTGGCGTCGGCCACCTCTTCCGTGACATAGGCGAGCGCAAGCTCGGCCGGAACTTTCGAGCGATCGGCCAGAATCGCCTCGGCGAGCGGCCCGAGCCCGCGCTCCCTGGCGATCTCGGCCTTGGTGCGCCGCTTCGGCTTGTAGGGGAGATAGATATCCTCGAGTTCGGCCTTGGTGCTTGCCGCCGCGATCTTGGCTTCCAGCTCCTCGGTCAGCTTGCCCTGCTCGCGGATGGAACTGACGATCGTCTCGCGCCGCGCGTCGAGCTCGCGCAGATAGGAGAGCCGCTCGGAAAGGTCGCGCAATTGCGTGTCGTCGAGCCCGCCGGTGACTTCCTTGCGGTAACGCGCCACGAACGGCACAGTCGCGCCCTCGTCGAGCAGCCCGATTGCCGCCGCGGCCTGCTCCGGCCGCGCGCCGATCTCGGCCGCGATGATTGCTGCGATGCGCTTGATGTCCGATGCCATGCTGGTCCCTGCGGAAAAGAGCGGCGACCATAGGCCGGGAGAACCGCTACGCCAACCGCAACGGTTTCATCATGCTCCGAAGGTCCACAGAAAACAGCCCTAGGAACCAACCCCGGGTCGGCTCAAACCAGCCCGCTCAACGCCTCGAAGAACGCCACGAGCTCCCCATCCAGCTTGTCGTCCACCGGTTCCGGCTGCGACGACATCTTGGCGATGACCACTTCGCTCTTCGGATTGACGTAAAGCCACTGGCCGTGGATGCCGATGCCGCAGAAGGCGCCGCTGTCATGGCCGGTCTGGTACCATTTGTTGCGGTAGCGTCCCTTCGGGAACAGGAACGCCATCGTGCCGCGTTGCCAGGCCTCAAAGCTGCCGCCGGTGGCGACCGTGTCTCGCACCCAGGCTTCCGGCACGATGCGGCGGCCATTGGCGGTGCCGCCCTGCCGCATCATCTCGCCGATGCGGGCAAGGTCGCGCGGCGTCATCGACATGCCGCCGGCCGTGCGCGCCGTGCCTTCCATGTCGACCGTCACCGACATTTCGCTTGCGGCACCCAGCGGCTGCCACAGTTTCTCGCTGAGCAATTGGCTGACGCGCTTGCCGGAGGCGCGTTCGACCAGGATGCCGAGCACATCGGAATTGGGCGAACGGTAGCGATAGGTCTGGCCATGCGGCTCGGCAAGCCGCTGGATCGTCATCAGGAATGCCGCGAGGCTTTCCGATCCGCCGCCGGGGTTCCACAACGTCGAGCGTCGGTAGCGGGCAAAGGCGCTTTCCGGATCGAGATAGGCTTCCTCGAAATCGAGGCTGACCGTCATGTCGAGCACGTTGCGCACGCTCGCATCGCCATAGGCGGAGCCCTTGGCTTCGGGGATGTATTCTGTAACCGGTGCGTCGAGGTCAAATATCCCCTCACCTTCCAGTATGCCTGAGAGAATCACCGTCACCGACTTGCTGATCGAAAAGATGATGTGGCGGGCTCCGAACGGCATATGCGGCGCCGACCAGTCGCCGATCAGCTTGCCCGCCTTGAGGATCGTCAGCCCGTCCGTGTCGGAACGCTTCAGGAAGCTCTCGACGGTCTCGCCGCCACCGGCGAGCGGTATCTTTTCCTCAAGCAATGCGCCGAGCGATTTCGCTTGGCTCTCGCCGCCGGGCGCCGCCGCGACATGCACGCTCGGCACCAGCTCGCCGACATTCTGGAAGGACCATCGGTTGAACGGCGCCAGTCGCCAGTTGTCGAGCCGCACATCCTTGCGGGCAAAGCCATATTTGGTCTCGAACGCGGTCTTGCCGGTCACGACACTCTCCCGGATCTTATTTGCGGTTTCAGGCCAGCGCGGCGGCGATGGCGTGCACCGCCTTCTGCGTCGCCACCGAATAGGCGGAGTTGAGGAAATCCGGATAGGTCGAAAGCTTCACCACGACCATCCGGTGTTCCCAGCTCATATGGATCAATTGGCCGAACACGCCGCGGCACATCAGCGAGCGCGAGCGCGAATCCTCGATCCAGAACTGGTTGCGGTAGCTGCCGTCCGGCAGGCTCGGGCTGAAATTCGGCCCGTGCTTGCCGTTGCGCGTCGCCTCGATCCAGTCGGCCGGGATCACGCCGCCGCCATTGTCGAGAATTAGTTGCCCGAAGCGGCCATAGTCGCGCAGCGTCGCGTTGAAGCCGCCATCGGCCAGCGCATAGCCGGCACTGTCGACGGTGAAGCAGGCGCTCTCGTCGGCGCCGAGCTTCTGCCAGAGTTCTTCGGAGACGAGCCGCGCCAGGCGCTTGCCGCTCACCCGTTCCATGATGAAGGCGAGCACATCGGTCTCGATTGAGCGGTATTCGAAGGCCTCGCCATGCGGGCGCACTCTGTCCTTCAGCCGCAGGATCAGCTCGAACAGGTGCGACGGCCACGCAAATTCCGGGTCGCTGCCCGGCGGGATGGGCTTCCAGCCGGTCGCGACATCGACCTGACCAATCTCGGAGTAGCGATCGGTGTATTCCTCGGAAAAGCGCACGCCCGTCGTCATGTCGAGCACCTGCAGCACGGTGGCGCCGGCCCAACCGGTCTCGCCGAGCTCCGGCAGATAGTCGGTGACCAGCCTGCCCGGATCGATCAGGCCGCGCCCGACCAGGATGCCGCACACCGCTCCGGTGACCGATTTCGCCATCGATTGCGACAGATGCAGCGTGCGCTCGTCCATGCCGTTGAAATAGCGCTCATAGGCTATTCTGCCGTCCTTCAGCACCAGGAAGCCGTCGGCATAGGTGTCGTCGAGCAGGCCGGCGAGCGTTGTCGGCGCTCCGTTGCTGTCCACGACAGCCAACCCATCGAGGTCGACTTCGTTGCGCTCCAGGCGATGGCGATGGCCGCTGCCGCGCCAGACCTCGACCGTCGGCAGGAATTCGCGGATGTGCTGGAAGGCCCAGCGGTTCCACGGCGGCCGGTCCCAATCGAGCTTCGGCGGCACCAGCTTCGGTGGCGAGCCCTGCATGATCGGCGGCCGTGGCTCGGAGTTGCGATAAGACGTCATAGTGTCCTCCCAGCAGACACAAGAAAGGGAGGCCGGAGCCTCCCCTCCTTCATGCGTTCCGGCAAAATTATTTGCGCAGGTTGGTCCAGATCTTGTTGTAGATCTCCACCACGTCAGGTGGGCATGGCGGCACGAATTCCGGCGTCGGCGAGCCGGCCGGAGGGCTGATTTCCGGCGAGTTGGCGAATTCCGTAGGCAGGAATTTGTGGCTGCCGGCGATGCCATTGTCGTAGCCGGCGAACTCCGAGATCAACGCCGCGTTCTCAGGCGCCATGACGAAGTCCTGGAACAGCTTGGCGTTCTCGAGGTTCTTGGCCCCCTTCAGCACCGCGACATTGTCCATCCAGCCTTCGATGCCTTCCTTCGGATAGGAATACTTGATCGCCGGTATCTTCTGGCGCGAGCGGTAGCTGGCGCCGTTCCACTGCTCCGACACGATGACGTCGCCGGAGGTGATCTTGGTGATGGTATCGTAGCTGAAGGTCTTCCAAGACGGCTTGGCGGCCATCAGTATGTCGTTGACCTTCTTCAGGCTGGCCTTGTCGGCGCCGCAGCGCGGCACGCCGGCGTAGCGCTCGGCCGCGTGCATGACGGTGTTGACGTCGTCGAGCACATTGATCTGGCCCTTGAGCTCGTCCGGCGGGTTGAACAGGATCGCCAGCGTGTTGATGTCGCCCTTGAACTTGTCCATGTTGACCGAGAACGCCGTCGTGCCGAACTGCCACGGTGCGGTGTAGTGCCGGCCGGAGTCCCAATAGACGTCGACGAAGCGCGGATCGATGTTCTTGCCGTTTGGCATCGCGTTTGGCTCGGTCTTTTCGAGCAGGCCCTCTTCGACCATGATCTTCACGGTATAGTCCGACGGCACGACGATGTCGTATCCGGAATTGCCGGCGCGCACCTTGGACAGCATCGTTTCGTTGGAATCGTAGTCGTCGAGCGTCACCTTGACGTTGTACTGCTTCTGAAACTTGTCGATCAGCTTGGGGTTGGTGTAGTCGCCCCAGTTATAGATATGCAGTTCGCCGTCGGCGAGCGCCGGTACTGCCCATAGCAGAACGGCCGCGGAAACGGCCGTCATCAGTTTTCCAGACATTTTATGTTCTCCTTGCCTTCCCATTGTTGTGTTGGAGCTCTTGGATCATTTTGCGCGTCGCCGTGCGATCAGGAACGAGACCGAGACGAACAGGATCGACACCAGGAGCAGGATGGTCGAGATGGCGTTGATCTCCGGCGTCATCGGCCGCCGGATCTGGTTCCAGATATAGAGGGGCAGCGTCGTCTGGCCGGGGCCGGCGACGAGCTGCGTGATGGTGAAATCGTCGAAGGAGACGATGAAGGCCAGCGCCGCGCCCGACATGATGCCGGGGACCAGCAGCGGCAGTGTGATGCGCTTGAAGGCGTTCCACGGCGTCGCGTAAAGGTCGGCCGCCGCATATTCCAGCGTCAGGTCCATGTCCTCGAGCCGCGCCCTGATCGGCATATAGGCGAAGGGGATGCAGAACACTGTGTGGGCGAAGATCAGATTGCCGATGCCGAAATTCAGCCCGAACGTCCCGGCGATCAGCGCGAAGAAGGAAAGCGTCGCCACCGCCGTGATGATCTCCGGCACCATCAGCGGCAGGTTGATGACCATGAATGCCGCGGCAAGCCCGCGCCATGGCTTCACCCTTGTCATGCCGATCGCGGCAAGAGTCGCGCAGATGGTCGAGACGATCGTCGCGGTCACCGAGATGATCAGCGTGTTCTTCGCGGCGCTGTGGAACTCCTCGTTGAGGAACGCGCTACCGTACCAATTGAGCGTGACGCCTTCCCAATGCGTGACCAGCGAGCCGCTGTTGAACGAGAAGATCATTAGGATCAGCACCGGTATATAGAGCACCAGCAGGCAGATGATGGCGATCGAGCGGAAGCCCGGCTGGTCCTTGATGTCCATGACGCGGGGCTCAGCCATGCTGCATCTTCCCCGACGTGTTGCGGACATAGAAGAACAACGCCACCAGCACCGCCGCCATCAGGATTAGTGCCTGCGCGCAGCCGAGCGGCCAGTTGCGGCCCGAACCGAATTGCTGCGCGATGAGATCGCCGATCATCAGGTGCACGCCGCCGCCCAGGATCAGCGGCGTCACATAGGCGCCGAGCGCCGGGATGAAGACGAGCAGGCAGCCGGCGATGATGCCGGGCTTGGACAGCGGGATGATCACTCGCCAGAGCACCTGCCGGCGCGTCGCGTAAAGATCGTAGGCTGCCTCGACCAGGCGGAAGTCGAGCTTCTCCAGGCTCGAATAGAGCGGCAGCACCATGAACGGCAGGAAGGCGTAGAGCAGGCCGAGCTGGATGGCGAAGTTGGTGTAGAGCATCGTGATCGGCTTATCGATCACGCCGAGCGCCAGAAGCGCGTCGTTGATCAGGCCCTCGTCGCGAATGATGAACATGATCGCCAGCGTGCGGACCAGAAGGTTCGACCAGAACGGGATAGTGATCAGAAGCACCCACCAGTTGCGCTGCGCCGGCGATCGCGTCGCCATGAAATAGGCGGTCGGAAACCCGAGCAGCAGGCAGATGATCGTCGTCACCACCGCGAACAGGAAGGAGCGCAGGTAGATGATCAGGAAATCCGGCGTGAATTGCAGCGTATCGTCGAAAATGTCCCGCTGGAACAGGAAGTTCAGATAGGCGTCGGTCGAGAAATGCCATTGCACGCCGCCATAGGGCGCGGCGACGAGGAACGAGTAGACGCAGATGATGATGAGCGGCAGCACGCCGAATATGCCGATGATGATCAGCGCCGGCAGCGACAGCAGCCGGTTGCGCCGCGCGCCGGCTTTCACCGCCTGGGCCTCGAACAACGCGGCCTTGGAGAGCGGTGGTTGCGACAGCGGGCTTGGGGAGAGCGTGGCTGTCGTCATCAGTCTTTCAGAACGCGGGCGGCGTCCTCCTCGAACTGGATGCCGACCTTGGCGCCGGTCGCGTAGGTCACCGGCGACGAGCGGCTGTTCTGATGGCGCACGATGAAATTGTCGCCGCCGTCGAGCTTCACGTGATAATGCGTGTCGGTGCCGAAATAGACGATGTTGGACAGCGTTCCGGCGATCGTGCCCTTGGCCGGATCGGGCACAAGATCGGCATGCTCGGGCCGCACCACCAGCGTCACCTCGTCGGTCGGATCGAAGCCTTCCGGATAGCCTGCGGCGATCGTCGCGTTGCTGGCGAACTTGACCGTCGCCACCCCGGCCTGCTTCGACACCACCGTGCCTGGCAGGAAATTCGTCTCGCCGATGAAGTCGGCGACGAAGCGTTCGGCCGGCCGGTCGTAGATGTCGCGCGGCGTGCCGACCTGCAGGATCTTGCCGGCCGACATGACCGCGATACGGTCGGACATCGTCAGCGCTTCTTCCTGGTCGTGGGTGACGAAGATGAAGGTGATGCCGGTTTCGTTCTGCAGCCGCTTCAATTCGATCTGCATTTCCTTGCGCAGCTTGTAGTCCAGCGCAGACAAAGGCTCGTCGAGCAGAAGCACCTTCGGCTGCGGCGCCAGCGCCCGGGCCAGCGCCACGCGCTGCTGCTGGCCGCCCGAAATCTGGCTGGTGCGGCGCGCCTTCAGCGCCTCCATCTTGACCAGCTTCAGCATCTGGGCGACACGCGCTTCGGTCTCCCCTTTCGGCTTGCCGAGCATTTCCAGCCCGAAGCCGATATTCTGCGCCACCGTCATGTGCGGGAAGAGCGCGTAGCTCTGGAAGACAGTGTTGACCGGGCGCTTGAAGGGCGGCAGCGGCGCGATGTCCTGCCCGTGCAGCAGGATCTCGCCGGCGGTCGGGAAATCGAAGCCGGCAATCAGTCTCAGCAGCGTCGTCTTTCCGCATCCGGACGGGCCGAGCAAAGTGAAAAACTCGTTTTCGCGGATCGACACCGACACCGTGTCGAGAGCGGCTACCTGGTTTTCGCCGGTACCAAAGACCTTGCGAACACCGCGAACTTCAATCGCGTTCTTACCCGGTTGTTCCGGCACGATTACCCCATTGAGAGAGCCTGCTCTTGTCGGCAGGTGTGTTCCTGTTTGATTGTCACCACAAGCCGGTCGGCTTGGCAACTGCGCAGCAGTGACTCGATCCGAGTCCCTATTCAATTAAGCAATTCCTATGCCATCGTTAGGCTTGGTAGGTGATCTTCCCTCCGCAGATGGTGGTCACCGGACGCACGGTGTGCAGCGCTTCCGGCGCGGTCGCCTCGATATCGGCCGACAAAACGACGATATCGGCGAGATATCCGGTTTTGAGGCGACCCTTGCGGTCCTCCTTGAACTCGGCGTAAGCGCCCTCGACCGTGTAGCCCTCTATTGCTTCCTGCAACGAGAAGCTCTGGTCCGGCATGCCTTCTGCCCAAGGCTTGCGCATCACTGCCGCCTGGATGGACAGGATCGGATCGACCGGCGAAACCGGCCAGTCGGACGCGAACACCACGCGCGCGCCGGCATTTTTCAGCGTGCGCCAGGCATAGCTCAGCGCCCACTTGTCGCGGCCGATGCGCGAGATCGTCGGCTCCATCGGGAAGTTCATGGCGCCGGGCGGATGTGCCGGCTGCATCGAGGCAAGCACGCCAAGCTCCGCGAAGCGCGGCACGTCGGAGGCCGTGGTCACCTCGATATGCTCGACGCGATGCCGGCTGTCGCGCCGGCCGTTCTTCTTGAGCGCCGTCTGGTAGCCGTCGAGCACCGCCCGCACCGCGCCGTCGCCGATCGAATGCACGGCAATCTGCAGGCCGCGCCTGTCGGCTTCGACCGCCACTTCGGCGAAATGCTCCGGCGAAAACAGCGGCTCGCCGCGCCATCCGGGACGGTCGGCATAGTCGTCGACCATCACCGCCGTCCAGGAATCCAGCACGCCGTCGTAGAAGAGCTTGACCATGCCGGACGACAGCCATTCCGAATTGTAGCTCGCGGCCATCCGCGAGGCTTTTTCCAGCATGTCCAGCTTCATGAAATTCTTGAAATGGAACGGGATCTTGGTGCGGCAAAGCAGCCGCCCCTCTTTTTCCAGCCCGGCCAGCAACTCGAGCTGGTAGAGATTGCCGTCCATGTTCTGGATCGAGGTGATGCCATGCTTGGCGCACCATTCAAGGCCGCGATGCATCAGGTCGCGATCGGCTGCCAGTTCCTTCGCCGAAGGATAGGGATCCGGCTCGGCGCCCTCGAGGCCGAGCCGCGTCCGGTTTGCCCCGTAATGGTCGAGGAGCGGCCCGAACGCCTCGCCTTCGCGCAGCTCGCCGGCGGCAAGCCCGTCGGCGCCCATGACGATCTCGTTGCCTTGTCCGACCTGCCTGCCATGCAGCAGCCCGGCCTCTTCCAGTGCCTTGGTGTTCGCCCACATCGTGTGGTGGTCCGAAGCCGACATGGCGAAGGGCCGGTCGGGAATGATGCGGTCGAGATCGTGGCGCGTCACCGGCTCCGGCAGGATCGCGTAGTCGACGCCGGCGCCGATCAGAAGCCTGGCGTCCGGGCGCTTGGCGGCGAAATCCTGGATCGCGTCGCGCAACGCGTCGAAGCCGTGCACGCCCGCCAGATGCAGATTGTCGAGCTCGGCCGCGCCGCCGAAGAGATGCATATGTGCTTCGATGAAGCCCGGCAGGACGGAGCCGCCCTGGGCGTCGACGACCTTTGTCGCCGGTCCCTTGAGTTCTTCGATAGAAGCGCGGTCGCCGATGGCAATGATGACGCCGTCCTTGACGGCAACAGCCTCGGCAGCGGGATTGTCATCGTCCATGGTCAGCACGCGGCCGTTGACGACCACCAGATCCGCACCACCATCCGCAACCGACATCGCGACTCCACATTCTGCTGAGGGACCGACACGCCACGTCCGACGAGCCGCCGCTCCACCGGGCGACGCCATGAACAAAAGTCGATGCCGATGCGCCGTCTTCGAAATTCCCCTTGTTATCGTGGAAGACAGCGTGGATAAAGAATGCGACTGTTTATTCGCGTTTGTCAACAGCCGGAATTTGGAATGTATAGTGGACTGCACCGCGCGCCGATGGTGAGGCCGAGCGGGGAACGGGGGGGGCAACGAGCAGTGAAGCGCAGTCTCGACCGCAAGACCAAGATAGCGCTCGAACCGCGCAAGCAGCCGCGGCAGCAACGGTCAAGCAAGGTGGTCGACAGGATACTAGACGCGGCGCTGATCCTGACGCGCGAGCAAGGAACCAGAACGCCGACGACGCTCGCCATCGCGCAGCGCGCGGGCTTGTCGGTCGGTTCGGTTTATCAGTACTTTCCCAACAAGGAGGCCATTCTTCTGGACCTGGCCCGGCGTTGGCTGTCATCTTTTCCCAAGGTCATCCAGAAGCGCATCGACGTCCCCCGGCCAACCAACCGCGACGAATTTCGGCGCGAAGTGCGTAAGCTCTTCATCGACACGTCCAGGCTCTATCTCGACAACGCCACGTTGATGCCGGTGATCGAGGCCATATCCGGCAATGCCGACCTGAGGCCGATCCAGGACGAATATGACAAGGAGATCATCGCCCTCTACGCCGCGTGGCTGCAGCATGTGAATCCGGCTCTCGAAGACAAGATCGCCAGCCGGCTCGGCGTGCTGATGATGGAAGTCGGCCATGTCTGCCGGCTTGTCGGGCTGAAGAGGGACCGCAGGACATTCGACCTCATCGAGGACGATGTGGAAGCCATGTGGCTCGCTCTGGTGACCCCCCATCTCAACCTCGAGTGATTTTCGCACCTCCAACCGATTTCGCACTTCCAGGGGAATTTCTATGAAAACTGTCTATTCGCCGCTTCATGCCGGCCATTCAGGCCAGATGGAACTGGTCACATCGGCGATCGTGCCGGGCTTCGAGAAGCCGTCGCGGGCCGAATTCATCAGGGCGCGGGTGGAGAGCGAGAAGCTCGGGCCGATCGTCGGACCGACCGAGCACGACCTCGCCGCCGCCAAACGCGTGCATGAAGCCCGTTACATCGATTTCCTGCCGACGGTGTGGCCGGAATGGGTTGCCGCCGGCTTCAAGGGCTCGGCCATGGGCTTCACCTGGCCGACGCGCGGCCTGCGCGGCGACGTGCCGCCGAAGCGCGTCGATGCCTTGCTCGGCTATTATTCCTTCGACGCCGGCGCCACCTTCGTCGAAGGCACCTGGGCGGCGATCAAGTCCTCCTATGACGTCGCGCTGACCGCCGCCGCTTTGGTCAAGGGCGGCGAGCGCACCGCCTTCGCGCTTTGCCGCCCGCCCGGCCATCACGCCGGCGCTGCTTTCATGGGCGGCTACTGCTTCATCAACAACGCCGCCGTCGTCGCGCAGTGGTATCGCGACCAGGGCGCCAAACGCGTCTCGATCCTCGATGTCGACTACCATCACGGCAACGGCACGCAGGAGATCTTCTACCGCCGCGGCGACATCCAGGTCCTCAACCTGCATGGCGACCCGATGGTCGAGTATCCGTTCTTCCTCGGTCATGCCGACGAGCGCGGCGAAGGCGAAGGCGAAGGTTTCAACGTCAATTACCCGATGCCCTTCGGCACCAGCTGGGACGGCTGGAGCGCGTCGCTGGAGGATGCCTGCGCCAGGCTCGCGGCCTACGCCCCCGATGTTGTCATCGTCTCGCTCGGCGTCGACACGTTCGAGAAGGATCCGATCAGCCAGTTCAAGCTGAAGAGCGAGGACTACCCCAAGATCGGCCGCCGCATCGCCAGGCTCGGCCTGCCGACGCTGTTCGTCATGGAAGGCGGCTACGCCGTCGAAGAGATCGGCATCAACGCCGTCGGCGTGCTGACCGGTTTCGAGGATCGCTAAGCCAATCCCGTTCAAGGAGATACGCCCTCGGATGCAACCGGGGGCGTATTTTTACGACCCCGCCGCGAAATCATCGGCTCAATTCGACTTTGAAATCACCGCCAAGTAACGCCAAGACCGGCTGCTGAGTCGCAAAGCGAGTCCATCAGATTCGATTTTGTCAAATCGCGTTTGATGTCGGATTCATCTGCGGGTAGATTAGACCCGAATCAGCCGGTCCATGGGGGGCGCGGCGACCACCCAAAGTCTCAAGTCCCGGCGCCAGGCCGGTACCAGACGCGGACGGTTTCGCGTTCCCTAGAGGGATTCGGCGCGGTTGGCGCCGTTCGCGCCCGTGGGTGTGTCTTCGTAAACGTGACGCGTTTCGGGTCCGGCCGCTGGTTTTGCCAGCACCGGGCACAAGGATCGATTCCGGCAAGAATCCAAGAATTGAAAATGAGCAGTCCCGCCGCGCTTCTCCAACCCGACGCTTCAGGCTCGCGCCTGACGTCGCGCGGCGATCTCACCAGCTTCTTCATGCAGCTTGCCGCCGATATCGGCGCCGACAGCTACATGCTGGTCGCCATCGTGCATGACCAGGACCGCAACGATGCGCGCATCGTCTCCTCGAACTGGATCTTCGATGCCATCGAGCTGATCGGCAAAAGGCTGATTGCCAACCTGGCGCTGGGCCCCTTGACCGTGGCGCCGGGCGTACGCCCGAAGCCGCTGGTGGCGGCGCACGCGCCCGACGCCGGCGCATTACTGACCGGCGAGGAAGCCCGCCTGCTCGACGTGCTCGGCCACGCCGAGATCTATTCGTTGCGGCTCAACGTCGGCCGGCAGCGCGTGTTCGTCCTGTTCTCGGCCGCCGAGGCGGGCAAGATCGACCTGGCCGCCCTGATGAAGGCGCAGATCAAATGCTGCTACGCGCTTTCCAGCATTCCGCAGCTGATCGCCGCGGCGTCCATGCAGGATCCGCTGTCGGACCGCGAGCGCGAATGCCTGTTCTGGGTTTCGGAAGGCAAGACCACCGATGAGGTGGCCGTCATCCTCGGTGTCTCGTCGAACACCGTCAACAGCTACATCACGCACGCCATCCAGAAGTTCGCGGCCTCGAACCGCGCGATGGCGATCGCGACCGCGATCAGGAGCGGCATCATTTGAAGCACGCACAGGTCAAAGAGGCCGCCGCGGCCCTTTTCAACGATCAGCGCAATCCGTTCGGCGCCTTCTCGCTCGGCTCGGAGACCCATCACGCGGTCACCATTCCGGATGCCGTGCGCCGCTGCCGCTGGATCGCCGTCGATATCAACGCCTCGGCCTTCGGCCTCTATTTCGTCAGCCCCTCGCCCGAGCGCGCGCGTCTCGTGGCGTGTTTCGATTCCGACTATCCCGGCACCGCTGTCGCGACCAAGTTCATCTCCGGCGCCAATGGCGAGGACATGGTGCGCCACAGCCGCATCTCGACGACGCCGCGCTGGTGGGCCGACGACGGCGCCGCCGGATCGCGGCAAGCCTTTCAGCAGCTCGCCTGGACCGAGCCGACCGCGCCGCTGGCGCCCGGCACCAACGGCATCGCCTTTCCGGTGCATGCCGATCGCGGCCAATTAGGGCTGGTCGTCTTCATGGGCTCGGAGATCGCTCTGTCCGACGAAACGCTGTGCGAGATCCATGCCCGCTCCTTCGCGCTTTTCGCGGCGGTCGCCCGCATCCGCCCCGGCGACACCGGCAGGACGCGCTCGATCTCCAAGCGCGAGCTTGAATGCCTGAAGCTGACCGCCAACGGCAACACCAGCGAGGAGATCGCCAAGCTCCTCAAGCTCTCGGTGCATACCGCCAACCAGTACCTCACCCAGTCGACGCAGAAGCTCAACGCGGTCAACCGCAACCAGGCGGTCGCCAAGGCGTTGCGGCTCGGCCTGATCGAATAGCTACACAGCCGCGGCGCTGTAAACGCTGCAGCGAGATTGGCTCGGCTGCAATCAAATCGTCAGGGGAATGCGAGCGGCTCGGTCCTGCGGATGCGAGCCTCTTCGATCGCGTCCTCGAGCAAGGCGGTGTTGTGCTCGGGCGTCTCGCCGGGCTTCTCGAACGACACGTAGTTGACCACCACGGACGCCTCGTGCTCGGTCAGCGTCAGCTGGAAATAGACCGTCACGCCGCGCGGCCGCAGCTCGAGATCGAGCACGATGCGCGGGCTGCCGCTCCAGTCGACATGCGCCTCGCCGCCATGGCCGAGCCGCAGCGTGCCCGGCCGGAAGTAAAGCTCGGCCGCCGAATCCACCAGGTCCGACAGGCAGGCGAAATGCTCGAGCCGGATGAAGGCGATATAGTCGGCAACGTCGATGAGCCTCAATTCGCCCACCACGGGCTCGATGGCGCTGGCGACGATCAGCTCGCGGGAATTGGCGTGTGGTTGCCGGTCCATGGATTAGCGGCGTCCGTTCATTGGGTTGCTTTGCGCGTGGCCTTCTTCGAGTAGACGATCCGCACCAACTCGGCGACCGCCTGGTAGAATTGCGACGGGATCACGCTATCAACCGAAACTTGCTTGTACATGGAGCGCGCGAGCGCCACGTCCTCGAAGATCGGGATGTTGTTCTCCCTGGCGATCTCGCGGATCTTGAGCGCCACCAGGTCCTGCCCCTTGGCCAGCACGATCGGCGCGGAATCTTCCTCCCGCACATATTTCAGCGCGATCGAATAGTGCGTCGGGTTGGCGATCACCAGCGTCGCGCGCGGCACGGCCGTCATCATGCGCTTGCGCGCCCGGTCGCGCGCCAGCGAGCGCAGCCGCGACTTGACGATCGGATCGCCTTCCGACTGCTTCAGCTCGTCCTTGACTTCCTGCTTGGTCATGCGCAGGTCGCGCCGCCAGTGGAAACGCGACCAGACGATGTCGACCACCGCGATCAGCCCCATGACGAAGACGATCGCCACCAATATGTCGATGAAGATGCCGCGTATGACCAGGCCGAACGAGACCGGATTGGTGATCATCCCGGCGAGCAGCTTGCGATGATCTTCCGAGAGCGTGAAGGTCAACACCGCGATAGCGAAGCCGAGCTTGGCCAGCGACTTCAGGAATTCGACCCAGCCCTGCACGCCGAACATCCGGCTCCAGCCCTTGGTGATCGAGATGCGCGACAGCTGCGGCCTGATCCGTTCGCCGACGATTTGCGGCATATTCTGGAACACCGAGGCGCCGATGCCGGCAACCGTCAGCAGCACCAGCAGGCTGACGACGGCGCCGCCGATCTCGACCATGACCTGCTTGTAGAGCGAGATGACGTCGGTCTCGGTGTCCATCGGCCAGGCTTCCGGCTTTTCCAGGAACGTCGACAGGAACATGCCGAGATCGACGATCGCGTCCTTGGCGTAGAAGACGGCGAAAACCAGTATGGCGAGGAAGGACGCAAGGATCGCGGTCTCACGCGAATGGGGCAGCTTGCCCTGTTCGATCGTGTCGCGGATCTTCTTTTCTGTGGCTTCCTCTGTTTTGGAATCCTTGTCGACCGCTTCAGCCATGGCTCTTTGACCGGGTGGCTATCGTCAGGCGGCTTCGGCGGTGGCGGTCTGCGTCGAGGGCAGATCGAAAGCCCCTTCGCGCGACAGCCGGATGGCGGCGACCGATATGCTCTTGCGCGCCGCCATGATGTCGGCAAGCGCAATGCCTTCCGATCCTTGTCCGAGTTCGGATTCGATCATGCGGCGAGAGCGCGCGCCGATCGCCGAGAGCGCCGATTCGGCGAGTTCCGACGGCGCGCCCCGCAGCGCCAGCGTGACGAGCTCGGTCGATAGCCCGTCGAACAGCAGAACCCGGGCTTTCTGCGGCAGCAGCGGCAGGTCGTCGAAGGCGAACAGCCGCGCCCTGACGCCGGCGAGATCGGGCGTGCCGACGTCCTCCAGATCCTGCATGAGGTCGTCCAGTTCCGGCTTCGCCATTTCGTTGAGCATGCTGGCGACGCGCTCCTGGCCCGCAGTGGTGTCCCGGCTCGCTTTCTGCGACAGCACGCTCATGCGCAGCTGGTTCTCGACGATCCGCGATGCCGCGTCCGGGATGTTGGCCATTGTCACCATGCGTTTGATGATCTGGCTGCGCATCGGCTTTTCCATGGTGAGCAGCACGTTCGCGGCCGTCTGCGGCGCGAGCTTCGAAAGCACCATGGCCGAGGTCTGCGGATGCTCTCCGGCAAGGAAGCCGCCAAGGCGCGCCGGCTCGAGCTTCTCGAGGTCCGGCCATATCGGCGGCGGCCCTTCCGGGACCGGCTCGAACTTCTTGTCGCCCATGATGGCGCTCATCTCCTCGGGCGACAGCGATTCGTTGAGGATCGTATCCATCCGGTCGGCTGAATCGAGCAGGCCGGCGCCCTCGGTGAACTCGGCTTCGAACTCGGCGACGATACGTTCCAGATCGGCCTGTGGAATGGTGCGTAAGAGACGCGCACCCTCGATCAGCGCCTTCAGCTCGTCCTGTTTGAAGAATTTGAGCAGACGGCTGGCCGCGGGCTTGCCCATGGCCACCAATATGGCTGCCGCCTTTTGCGGACGTGTCAGCGCTAATGCCGTCGTCATGCGTATTGCCCTCGCTGCCGATTGGTCCGCTCGCCGGCCATTCTCAGGCGCTCTTCGTCGCGGCGATGATTTCGGTGAGCCGGATGCCGAAACGCGTCGGATCGCTTTCCAGCACCGTGATCTCGCCACGCGCTATTCTGCGGCCGTTGACCACGACGTCGACCGGCTCGCCGATGCGGCGATTGAGCGCGACGGTGGAACCCTTCTGCAGCGCCATCAGCTCCGACACGGGCATCTCGGTGCTGCCCAGGATGATCTGCACGTCGACCGGAATGGTCATGATGATCGAGGAATTGGCCCCCGACCGAAGCGCATCGTCCGGACGGCCCTCCTCTTCACGGAGCACGCCGCGCAGTTCTTCGATAGCGCGATCAAGCTGCTCGTTTGGTTGGCCGGTTTCCGTTTCGGCCTCGGCTTCCACATTTGTCGCTGCCATGCTTCGTCTCCATGAATCCCGGGCCTGGCGTCAGCCCGGCATCAGTCCGTCGATGAAATCCTGCCCGGCATCATGCGGATGGCTGATGCGGACGGTGTAGTTCTGCCCCAGCTTGCCGAACTCGCAGACAAACAGTGTCTTGTCGCGGGCGCTGAGCCTGGCGTTGAGCTGCGCGTTCTCCTCGAATTCGATCACCTGGCCGGGTTCGAACGCGGCGAGGTCGCCGAGCGTCAGCCGGGCGAGCGGCATCGTCGCCTCGAGCCGGACGGTCGAGCGCATCACCTCTTCGGAGAAGCGGGCCCGCCAGTCGAATTCCGTGGTCTCGCCGTTCTCGCCCGTGGCGACGTCGCCGCTGCGCGAGGAAAGCAGCAGGCGCTGCGGGATCGTCACCGTGAGCGTGCCGCTGTCGGACGGTATCGACAGGCCATAGACGATGCGCACGGCGGCGCCGTCGCGCAGCACGCGCCGCCTCGCATCGTTGCCCGACATTGCTTTCGGCACCGGCAGGCGCAGGTCGAGCGAACGTTTGCCGGAACCGTTGAGCGCCGCCGCGACCTCCTGGAACACGCTGGTAGCGACATCGGCCTCGATCTGCGACAGGTCGCGCTCGATCGGCGCCACCGGCTGGTCGGGATCGCCGCCGAACAGCGCGCTCACCATGACGGCGACCGCTTGCGCATCCATCACCAGCGTCATGGCGTCGGCCGAGGCCGGCGAGGCAACGACGGTCAGCGCAAAGGCATCGCCGGCGCGCGAACGCGCCTCGGGAACGCGGCCGACCTCCACCGCTTGCAGGTCGACGGCCACCGGCGCGCCGAGCTCGCCCGCAAGCGCCTTCTGCAACACCGGCAGCGCCCGCTCGGCCATGCCGCGGCCGACGCCGATCACCTGCGCCGCCTCGCCGCTGTCGCCGACGAGCCGCTCGATGATCAACTCCCGGGTTTGCGAAGGACTGCCCGGACTTGTCATGACGGCAGGCGGCCTTGTCTGGGATGCTGCATGCTCAGGCCGCCTTCTTCTCGGCGGAGCCGGCGTTCATGGTGCTCTGCTCGACGGCATCGATCGTCGGACGCTCGTAGGAAGAGATGGTCTTGCGACCGAATTCGATCGCCACCTGCGGCAAGGCGCCGTTCATATACGCAAGCAGCGTCTGCTTGACGATGATGTAGAGGCGGTTCTTCTTTTCGCGCACCGTCTTGATCTTGGTGGCCACCGGACCCACCACGGCATAGGACAGGAAGATGCCGAGGAAGGTTCCGACGAGTGCCGCGCCGATCAGGCCGCCGAGGATTTCCGGCGACTGGTCCAGCGCGCCCATCGCCTTCACCACGCCGAGCACGGCCGCCACGATGCCCAGCGCCGGCAGGCCGTCGCCGACCGCGACCATCGCGTGATAGGCCTTCAGCTTGTCGGTGCGGATCGTCTGGATCTCTTCGTCCATCAGCGCTTCGATCTCATGCGAGCGGGCATTGCCGATGATGATGATGCGGCAATAGTCGCAGATGAAGTGTGTCAGGTCGTGGTTCTTCAGCACGGTCGGAAAGGCCTGGAAGATGGCCGACTCCTCCGGATTGTCGATATGCGCCTCGACTTCGCTGCGCGACTTCGAGCGCAGCTCGCGCATCAGGCTGTGCAGGACGCCCAGCGTCTCGAGGTAGTCGCGCTCCTTCGGCACCGCCTGCTTGAAGGCTTCGAGAATACCCTTGCCGGTATCCTTGACCGTCTTCATCGGATTGGCGACGAGGAAGGTGCCGAGCGCAGCGCCGCAGATGACCACCGCTTCCCATGGCTGCAGCAGCACATGCAGATGCCCGCCCATGGCCATGAAGCCGCCGAGGACGCAGCCGAGCGTCACCACAAGTCCGATCAGAATGCCCACGACAGGTCCTTCCGCATATCACGTCGTGGATCAGGGATAGTCCCCGTGCCTTGTGTGAGGCTTGAATCGAAGGCAGCGAACGCGATTCAGCTTCGCGCAAGGAAGTGACGCTATTGTGCTGCGATAGCTTCGGCCGGAGGCATGTCCTTTGCTCAATACCTACACCAGCTACCAGTTGATCGTCAAAGATATCACCAAGTCCATTGCCCGCATCGAGCAGCAGCCGACGGTCGATCGCGATACCCAATATTATCTGGACAACATCACCAACGTGAAATCGATCGACGATTTCGTCAACAACGACCGCCTGTTCAAATATGCCATGAAGGCCTACGGGCTGGAGGACATGGACTATGCCAAGGCCTTCATGGTCAAGGCGCTCAAGGAAGGCGTGTCCGATCCCGACAGCTTCGCCAACAAGCTGACCGACAAGCGCTACGCCCAGTTCGTCAGCGCCTTCAATTTCGCCGCCAACGGCGCCGATACGACGGTTTACAACAAGGCGCAGCAGTTGGTGACCAAGAACTATGCGCTGCAAGTCCAGATCGGCGCCTCGCAGACCGGGCTCGCTTACTACCAGAGCGAGACCGCCTACTACGCCACCAACATCTCCAAGGTGAAGTCGATCGACGATCTGATGGGCGACAGCCGCCTGCTGACATACGCGATGGCCGCATTTGGGCTGGACGCTGAAACCGAACCGGCAGCAACCGTCAGGGCGATGCTGGAAGGTGGCGTCAGCGATCCCAACAGCCCCGCCAACAAGCTGACCGACAAGAGCTACGCCAATTTCGTCGCCGCTTTCGACTTTGCCCAGTACGGCGACCAGACGACCACCCGCGATCAGGTCCAGCAGGCAGTTCCGGCAGGCTACGTGGCTGGAACCGGATTGAAACTGGTCGAGCCGAGCGCGCAATACATCAAGAGCGAGGCCGATTATTACGCGGCAAACATCTCCAAGGTGAAGTCGATCGACGACCTCATGGCCGACAAGCGTCTGCTGACCTTCGCCATGGCTTCCTACGGACTGGATGCGTCGACCGAAACATCGCGGCAGATCCGCACGATGCTCGAGGGCGGCGTCAGCGATCCTGACAGCCCTGCAAACCAGCTGACGGACAAACGCTACGCCAACTTCGTCACGGCTTTCGACTTTGGCCAATATGGCGATCAGACGACGTCGCGCGATGTGGTGCTGAAAGACACGCCGAAGATCTATACGACGGAGTCGGCGCTTGGCCTGATCCCGCCGAATGCGGGCTACATCGCGTCAGAGACCGCGTACTACCTTGCCAATGTCACGAACGTGAAATCCATCGACGATCTGATGGCCAACAGCCGATTGTACAACTATGCGCTCTCGGCTTATGGGCTCGATCCGGCCACGGAGAGTAAGGACCTCATCCGCAGCGTCCTTGCCGGCGGCGTTCGCGACCCCGACAGCGTCGCCAACAAGATGACCAACAAGGCCTATGCCGGGCTCGCCACCGCCTTCAACTTCGAGCAGTACGGCGAAAATGCGACCACCACCAACCCGGCGCAGCAGCCGACTGTCGACATGTACATGCGCCAGACACTGGAGGAGGATGCCGGCAAGACCAATGAAGGCGTGCGGCTGGCGCTTTATTTCCAGCGCAAGGCACCGGACATCGCCAGCTGGTACGACGTGCTCGCCGACACCGCTTTAGCCAGCGTGGTCCGCAGCGCGCTCGGCCTGCCCGATTCCTTCGCCACCGCCGACATCGACAAGCAGGCGCAGCTCTTCGAGCAGAAGCTAGACATCTCGGACTTCACCGACCCCGAGAAGCTCGGCAAATTCCTGACCCGCTTCACCAGCATGTACGAGATCGACCATCCGACCTCGACGGCCGTGTCATCGGTCAGCGTGCTCTTTGCGCAGCCGACCAGTGTCGGCATCTCCACCGATCTGATGATGGCCATGCAGCAGTTGAAGTTCTGAGAAGATCATGCAGGACAGTCTTTACGTCGCCCTTTCCTCTCAGATCGCGCTCGAGCGTCGTCTCGACACCATCGCCGATAACGTCGCCAACGCCTCGACCATCGGCTTTCGCGCCACCGGCGTGAAGTTCGAGGATGTGGTCTCGGGCACCGGGCCGAAGTCGGTCTCCTTCGCCTCGCCCGGCAAGACCTATCTTTCCGGCGCGCATGGCGCGTTGACCGAAACCGGCAACCCATTCGACTTCGCCGTCCAGGGCGACGCCTGGTTCGCGATCGAGACGCCCGCCGGCACGGTGATGACGCGCGATGGCCGCTTCTCCATGAACGAGAACGGCGAACTGATGTCGATCGAAGGCTACCCGGTGCTGGACAGCGGCGGCGCTCCGATCCAGCTCGATCCGCGCAACGGCCCGCCCAAGGCGGGCGCCGACGGCTCGCTCAGGCAGAACGACCAGCTGGCCGGCGCGATCGGCCTCTACAATTTCGACCCTGGCGAGAATTTCGTCCGCTACGGCAATTCGGGCATCGTTCCGGCGCGCACGCCCGAACCCGTCACCGATCGCTCGGACGTCGGCGTCGCTCAAGGGTTTCTGGAAGAATCGAACGTCAACCCGGTGCTGGAAATGACCCGGCTGATCCAGGTGCAGCGCGCTTTCGAGAACACGGCGGCGATGATGCGGCAGACCGATTCCTCGACCGACGACGCGATCAAGACGCTTGGCTCGAAGTGACGGCATGACGACCGCCTCGTCCTTGTTGCGCGCTTCCGAAGGCCCGGCGGATACCGGACGTGCCGACAGGCTGGCCGCGCTCGAACGCGTCTGGCGGCGGTTCGACGATCCGCAGGCGCTGCTTTCGCGCGGCGGCCGCGTCGCCGAGATATCGCCGACGCATTACAAGGTCCGCGGCCTGTCCGGGATTGCCAGGCTCGGCGACATCGTCGAGCAACGCGGCAAGGCCGGCGCACGCCGCGGCGAGATCGTCAAGATCGGCAGCGACGAGGTGGTGGTCGCGCCTTTCGAACGCAGCACCGATGCCGGCATTGGCGATGCCGTCTTTCGCCGCGGCCCGCTCGCGGTCGCGCCGCATGTCTCCTGGCGCGGGCGTGCCATCGATGCCTTGACCCGCGTCATTGACGGCGGACCGCCGCTGATCAGGCCGAATGCGGCCGATGTCGCGGACGGCGCGACGCCCGGCGCCCTGGCGCGCCAGCGCGTCGGCACCGGCTTCCTCACCGGCGTCAGGGTGATAGACATCTTCACCCCGCTCTGCTTCGGCCAGCGGCTTGGCATCTTCGCCGGTTCCGGCGTCGGCAAGTCGACGCTGCTTGCGATGCTGGCCGGCGCCGAGGCCTTCGATACGGTGGTCGTGGCGCTGATTGGCGAACGCGGCCGCGAGGTGCGCGAATTCCTCGAGGATACGATCGGCGCCGAGAGCCTGGCCAAGACCGTCGCCGTCGTCGCCACCAGCGATGAAAGCGCCATGATGCGCCGGCGCGCGCCCGACACCGCCATGTGCGTGGCCGAGCATTTCCGCGACCAGGGCCATCGCGTGCTGCTGGTGCTGGACTCCATCACCCGCTTCGCCCATGCGCTGCGTGAGGTGGCGACCGGAACCGGCGAGCCGCCGGTCGCGCGCGGCTATCCGGCCTCGGTCTTCACCGACCTGCCGAAGCTGCTCGAACGCGCCGGGCCGGGAGCCGAAGGCCCCGGCGTTAAAGGAAGGGGTTCGATCACCGCCATCATTTCCGTGCTGGTCGATGGCGACGACCACAATGATCCGGTCGCCGACTCGGTGCGCGGCATCCTCGACGGCCATGTCGTGCTCGACCGTTCGCTTGCCGAGCAGGGTCGTTATCCGCCGGTCAATCCGCTGTCGTCGATCTCGCGCCTTGCCGACAAGGCCTGGAGCCCGGAGCAGCGTATGCTGGTGACAAAGCTGAAATCGATGATCGCGCGCTTCGAGGACACGCGCGACATCCGTCTGCTGGGCGCTTACCAGAGCGGCGCCGATGCCGAGCTTGATAACGCGGTGCGCCAGGTGCCGCTGATTTATGAGGCGCTCACGCAATCGCCGAGGGACCGCGCATCGGTCGATCCGTTCGCCGACCTCGCCCGCCACCTCAAGGGGAAGCTGAATGGCGATCAAGGAGACTGAGTTCCAATACACCGAGCGCATGTTGCGCGACATGCTTGCCGAGGCCGAGGCGGCGGAAAGGGCCGAGGCCGACGCGGCAAGACTTGCCAAGGACAAGGCCGCGCGCGCCAAGGCTGAGAAGGCGACGGCGCTTCTGACCAAAGCCGAAAGGCCGCATCCGCCGCGGACATTCACCACCGGTACCGCCGACGTTGCACAGGCCAGCCGCGATTCGTTGCTCGATGGCCTTTTTCCCCGCGCCGAATGGCCCGAGCCGCCGAAAGCCCAGTTCCCGCGCCTCACCGACAAGAGCGCCGACCGCCGCAGCGATTTAGTCATCGCCGCGCTCGGCATCACGCTCGGCCTTATCTGCGCGTTGTTCCCCTGGTATATCTTCTTCAATCAGGAGCAGTTCGGCGTTCAGGCGATCAAGTTCGGCGGCAGCGGCAGCAATTTTGGACGCGCCGGCGGTGGCGTCGTGGCCGAACGCAGCAGGCCGCTGCCGGCCAAGGACGTTCCCAACGCCGATATCGACCTGTTCGCCACCGGAACGGTGCAGGACGACCCTGCGCCGCCGCCCGGCGACCAGCCCTTCCCGGCCGCCGCTTCGGAATTCAAGATGGTGCATGTCGCCAACGGCCGCGCCATGATCGAGGACGATACCGGTCTGTGGATCGTCCAGCGCGGCTCGGTTCTGCCCGATTCCAGCCGCGTCGCCTCGATCGAGCAGCGCGGCGGCAAGTGGGTGATCGTCACCAGCACCGACAAGCTGATCCAGCTCTCCAGGTAGGAACCCGGGCCTTACAGCTCGTCCCGCGCAAGGTCCGCGCAAGACTGACCGCCTAGTCTTGTGGGTACTTGCCCGGGAGATTCCCATGGAACCCGTAAATCTTTTCGATCTTGCCACGCGGCAATCGCAATGGTTGGCCGTGCGCCAGTCGGCGATTGCCTCGAATATCGCCAATGCCAACACGCCCGGCTACACGGCCAATGACGTCGAGCCCTTCGAAAAGGTCCTCGACCGCACCGCCGTGACGCTTGCCGCCACGCAGGCTGGCCACCTTGGCGCCGAAGCTGCCAATGCCGGCTTCAACGTCAAGCCGCAAGACCCTGACGGCGCGATCATGCCGTCGAAGAACACCGTGGTCCTCGAGCAGGAACTGATGAAGGCCGGCGAGGTCCGCCGCTCCTTCGAGCTCAACACGGCGATCGTCAAGGCTTTCCATTCGATGATGACGATGGTGGTGAAAAGCTGATCATGGACGCCCTCACTGCATCCCTCAAAGTCGCGGCTTCCGGTCTTGGCGCCCAGTCGGAGCGCCTGCGCGTGGTCTCCGAAAACCTGGCCAACGCCCAATCGACCGGCAGCACGCCGGGCGCCGATCCCTATCGTCGCAAGACGATCACCTTTCAGTCCGAGGTCGACCGCGCAACCGGCGGCTCGCTGGTGGAAGTCAGCGCGATCTCCCGCGATCCTTCGGACTTCCCGATCGAATTCCAGCCCGGCAACGAAGCCGCCGACGACAAAGGGTACGTCAAGATGCCCAACGTCAACACGTTGGTCGAAATGGCCGACATGAGCGAGGCGAACCGCTCCTATGAGGCCAACCTGCAGGTCATCAAGCAGGCTCGCGATCTGATTTCCATGACCATCGACCTGATGAGGAACCAGTAATGATCGGCGGTATCGGGGCAATACAATTCAAAACGGCGGTCGATGGAGCGGAACAGGCTTCACCGGGTCTGCTGCAGGGCGGTATCGGAACCCAGGCCGGCGAAAGCGTCGGCAGCACCTTCGCCGAAGTCCTCGGCCAGGCGGCGACGAAGACCGTCAACACGCTGCAGGGCGCAGAGCAGATGTCGATACAGGCGCTCAAGGGCGATGCCGACACGCGCCAGGTCGTCGATGCGGTGCTGAGCGCCCAGCAGGCGCTGCAGACGACCATCGCGATCCGCGACAAGGTCGTCTCGGCCTATCTCGAAATCAGCCGCATGAGTATCTAGGAGCGCGTCATGAAAGCCCTTGCGATCGCCGCCACAGGCATGAACGCCCAGCAGACCAACCTGGAAGTCATCGCCAACAACATCGCCAACATCAACACCACCGGCTACAAGCGGGCGCGGGCCGAATTCTCCGATCTGCTCTACCAGGTCGACCGCACGCAGGGCGTGCCCAATCGCTCCAACACCTCGCTGGTGCCGGAAGGCGTCTCGATCGGTCTTGGCGTCAAGACGACGGCGGTGCGCAACGTCCACACGCAAGGTGAATTGGCCAGCACCGGCAACAGCTTCGACCTGGCGTTGACCGGCAGGGGCTGGTTCCAGATCGAGGGCGCCGACGGCGGCACGCTCTATACCCGCGCCGGCGCCTTCAACACCAATGCCACCGGGCAGCTCGTGACCGCCGACGGCGCCAACGTCATTCCGGCCATCACCGTGCCGACGGACGCCGTCGAGGTGATCGTCAACAAGACCGGCCAGGTCTTCGCCCGCATCGACGGCCAGACCGACCTGCAGCTGCTCGGCCAGCTTCAGATCGTCAACTTCGCCAATGAGGCGGGCCTGGCGCCGCTCGGCGACAACCTTTTCCAGGAAACACCGGCCTCCGGCCCGGCCAATGTCGGCGTTCCCGGCGATCCGGGCTTCGCCACGATCCAGCAGGGTTATCTCGAGTCTTCCAACGTCGATCCAGTCAAGGAAATCACCGAGCTGATTTCGGCCCAGCGCGCCTACGAAATGAATTCCAAGGTCATCCAGGCCGCCGACGACATGGCCTCGGTGGTCTCCAAGAACATCAGGTAACGGATGATGGCCGGGCCGATCTCCTCCGCGCTCCGTCGCGCCGCGCTGGCCACCGCCCTGGTGGCCGCCGGCATGCCGGCTTTCGCGCAGGACGCGACCGGCCAGTCGGTGAGCCAGATCGCCGCCGGCCAGGCCGTCGGCGAGGCCGTGCTGATCCCCAACAGGGTCATCTATCCCGGCGAGACCATCGAGTTCGCCTCGCTCAAGCAGGTGACGCTCATCCCCGGCAAGCACAAGCCGGACGGCATGGCGACGCGCTCCGAGGAACTCCAGGGCAAGGTCGCCAAGCGCACGCTGCTGCCCGGCCGCTACATCCCGATCAGCGCCCTCCGCGACGCCTGGCTGGTCGAACAGGGCGCTTCCGTGCAGGTCTATTTCACTGCCGGCGCGCTCACCATTTCGGCCGCCGGCGTCACGCTGCAGCCAGGTGCTGCCGGCGACCAGATCAAGATCCGCAACATCGACAGCGGCAAGATCATCTCGGGCACTGTGATGGCCGACGGCACCATCCAGGTCGGCGCTTCGTGATGCGCGTCCTTCTCCTTCTGCTGAGCGCGGCCATCGGCCTTCAGCCGGCATTGGCGGATGGGCTGACGCCCAAGGCCAAGCGCGAGCTGGCGCAGAAGAACGGCGGCGTCTACGACGATCCGGAATACGATCCGGCCACCACCCAGCGCATGTTCCGGGTCTCGACCGGGCCGAGCACGCTGCCGCCCGGCCAAGTCGCGGCGCGCATCAAGGACATCGCCCAACTGCAGAGCGCGCGCGACAACCAGCTCGTCGGCTACGGCCTGGTCATCGGCCTCGCCGGAACCGGCGACAGCCTGCGCAACTCGCCCTTCACCGAACAGTCGATCCGCGCCATGCTGGAGAATCTCGGCATCGCCACCGAAGGCGGCAGCGCGCGCGCCAAGAACGTGGCCGCCGTCATCGTCACCGCCAACATGCCCCCCTTCGTCCAGTCGGGCAGCCGCATCGACATCGACGTCTCCTCGATGGGCGACGCCACCTCGCTCGCCGGCGGCACGTTGGT
Source organism: Mesorhizobium sp. B2-4-3 (assembly GCF_006442815.1). GTDB lineage: Bacteria > Pseudomonadota > Alphaproteobacteria > Rhizobiales > Rhizobiaceae > Mesorhizobium. The sequence goes on along the minus strand of NZ_VFVL01000002.1, from coordinate 258,195 downwards.
GATGACGCCGCTGAAGGCCGCCGACGGCGAAATCTATGCTGTCGGACAAGGTTCGGTCATCGTGGGCGGCTTCGTCGCCAAGGGCCAAGCCGAGCAGTTGACGCAAGGTGTGCCCACCGCGGGCCGAGTGCCGAACGGCGCCATCACCGAGCGCTCGGTACCGGCCGAGTTCGACGACCAGGGCGTGTTGACGCTGCAATTGCGCAATCCCGATTTCTCCACCGCCATCCGCATCGCCGACGCCATCAACGACTACACCTCGCAGCGCTTCGGCATGCGGGTCGCCGCCGAACGCGACGCCCGCACGGTGCAGATCAGGCGGCCGAAGAATGTCTCCGCCGCGCGTTTTTATGCCGAGATCGAAAATCTGGTCGTCGAATCCGACTCCCCTGCGCGCGTCGTCATCGACGAGCGCACAGGCACCATCGTCATCGGCAGCAATGTCAGGATCTCGCGCGTGGCGATCAGCCACGGCACGCTCACGGTGCGCATCACCGAAGCGCCGAAGGTGGTCCAGCCGGAACCCTTCTCCAGGGGCGAGACCGCGGTCGAGCCTTTCACCGCCATCGAGGCGAGCCGGCCCGACGCGCGCGTCGCCGTGCTCGACGGTCCCGATCTCGAAACGCTCGTCTCCGGCCTCAATCGCCTCGGTGTGAAGCCCGACGGCATCATCGCCATCCTGCAAGGCATCAAATCGGCCGGCGCCTTGCAGGCCGACCTGGTTCTCCAATAGGCACGCCGATGATCGCGCTTTCCTCCCCAACACCCCGCCGTCACCTGAGCTTCTGCGCCATCGCAGCAATGGTTGCTCTGCTTGGCGGAACCGCCGCCCACGCGGACGAGGTACGACAGGTCCTGCCCGGCGGACAGGCGCCGGCCCAGCCGGCCGAACTCACGCACGAGAGGGAGCCGGTTCAGCCCGCAGCGCTTGCGGCCGGCAAGGCGCCGGGCGAAAGCGAGATCCAGCGCTTCTGCTCCAACATCGCGGACGCCGCGCGCGACCGCCGTTACGCGCTTCAGGCCGAGGAATTGAAGCAGCTGCAGGCCGGCATCGACGAGCGCATGAAAGCGCTGGAGGCAAAGCGGGCCGAATACGAGGAATGGCTGAAGCGCCGCGAGGTGTTCCTGGCGCGTGCCGAGGACGGCGTCGTCAAGATCTATGCCGGCATGAAGCCCGATGCCGCCGCCGAGCGTCTGGCGATGGTCAACGCCGAGCTCGCAGCCGCCATCCTGATGAAGCTCGATTCGCGCAAGGCCGGCGTCATCCTGAACGAAATGGACCAGAAGGCGGCGGCGACGCTCACCGGCATCATGGCCAGCGCGGCGCGAAGGGTTGATCCGTCATGAAGTTGAAATTGCTTGCCCTGATCGCCATCGCCAGCCTGGCCGGCTGCGGTACCGATCTCAAGGAGGTCGGCAGGGAACCCGCTTTGTCGCCGGTCGGTTCCGGCATGGGTGAAGGCGGTCCCGGCCCTTACAGCTATCCCGAGCCGCCTGCCTCGCGGCCGAAGAAATTCTCGCTGTGGGACGATCGCCAGAGCCGGCTCTTCACCGATCCGCGCGCGCTGAGTGCCGGCGACATCCTCACCGTCAACATCAAGCTCAACGACAAGGCCAATTTCAAGAACCAGAACGACCGCAGCCGCACCGCCGCGCGCAAGCTCGGCTACGACATCAATCTCGGCTGGGAAAAGGCAAGCACCAGCGGCAAGGGCGATGCCGGCCTGAGCTCCAGCACCGAGACCAATGCCGACGGCGAGATCAAACGCTCGGAAAACCTCGAGCTCAACGTCGCCGCCGTCGTCACCGAGGTGCTGCCCAACGGCAATCTGATGATCAGGGGCTCGCAGGAGGTCCGCGTCAACTACGAGCTTCGGGTGCTGACCATCGCCGGCATGGTTCGTCCGTCCGACATCGGCGCGGAGAACACCATCCCCTACGAGCGCATCGCCGAGGCGCGCATTTCCTATGGCGGCCGAGGCCGTGTGAGCGAGGTCCAGCAGCCGGCCTATGGCCAGCAGGTCCTCGACCAGGTTCTTCCCTTCTAGGACCGGAGAGCGCTGCCGTGGCCAATGTCGAGCAGGTCCAGCCCAAGAAGGGACCTTCCCTGGTGATCCAGCTCGCCATGCTGTTGGTCATGACGGGCGCCGCGGTCGGCATGGGCTGGCTTTCCGGCGGCTATCTCAAGCAAGGCGAAACGCCGGCACCGGTGCCCGCGGCTCCGGGAAACGCCGGCACCGCGGAGAAACCCGCCGAAGGCGGCAAGGCAGCCGCCGGGCCGGCGCTGGTTCAGCTGGCGCCGATCACCACCAATCTCGCCTCGCCGTCGGACGTCTGGATCCGGCTGGAGGCGTCGCTGCTCTACGATGCTCCCCAGCCGCCGGAAATGGCCGAGCAGATCCACCAGGACCTGCTTGCCTATGTGCGCACGCTCAAGCTGCATCAGATCGAAGGCGCCAGCGGCTACCAGCATCTCAAGGCCGATCTCGAGGAGCGCGCGGCGCTGCGCAGCGGCGGCCACGTCAAACAGGTTCTCGTCAGGACGATGCTGCTCGAATGAGAAAGTTCCTCATAGCCACGGCGCTCATCGTCGTCACCACTTCCGTCGCCGCGGCCCAGCAGCTCGATCTTGGCGGCATCGGCAAGGCCGACGGCACGACCGTCGGCTATCTGATCCAGATGTTCGGCCTGCTCACAGTGCTTTCGGTGGCGCCGGGCCTCCTGATCATGGTGACGAGCTTCACCCGCTTCGTCATCGCCTTCTCGATCCTGCGCGCCGGCATTGGCCTGCAATCGACGCCGGCCAACCTGATCCTGATCTCGCTCTCGCTGTTCATGACCTTCTATGTCATGGCGCCGACCTTCGACCAGGCCTGGAACACCGGCGTCAAGCCGCTGATGGACAACCAGATCACGCAGGCCGAGGCGTTCGAGAAGATTTCCGGCCCGTTCCGCGACTTCATGCTGCACAATGTGCGCGACAAGGACTTCGATCTCTTCGCCGACCTCGCCCGCGAACGCGGCCAGACCGTCTCGCGCGAGAGCGTCGACCTGCGCATCCTGGTGCCGGCCTTCATGATCTCGGAGATCCGGCGCGGCTTCGAGATCGGCTTCCTCATCGTCCTGCCCTTCCTCGTCATCGACCTCATCGTCGCCACCGTCACCATGGCCATGGGCATGATGATGCTGCCGCCAACGGTGGTATCGCTGCCGTTCAAGATCCTGTTCTTCGTGCTGATCGATGGCTGGAACCTTCTGGTCGGCAGCCTGGTGCGATCCTTTACTTGACGTTACGGCAGCGGCGTTGATCAAACGCCTGACCCGCACAAATTCTATGCAATATATTTTCGGTTAACCGTCCGATTTAGGTCTTTGGTAGGGACTTGCCCGCATATTGCTCGCAGATGGCGGGTGATCGGGTTCCACAGATCATTGGCATGATGCCGCACCGTCATACCGGACATGCCGGTATGTCAAAAAAATCCGTGTAAAAACAAGGTACGTGTACCATGGCCAGTATCATGACCAACGCCTCGGCGTTGACCGCTCTGCAGAGCTTGAACGCCACCCAGAAGAACCTCGACACCACCCAGGCCCGCATCTCGACGGGCTATCGCGTCTCCCAGGCTTCCGACAACGCCGCTTACTGGTCGATCGCCACCACGATGCGCTCCGACAACCAGGCCATGTCCACCGTTTCGGACGCGCTCGGCCTCGGCGCCTCGAAGGTCGACACCGCCTACACCGGCATGGACAGCGCGATCAGCACCATCAACCAGATCCAGCAGAAGCTGACCGCTTCCTACGGCCAGACGGATGCTTCGAAGGAAAAGACCCAGGTCGAAATCGCCGCCCTTCAGAACCAGTTGAAGGCCTATGCCGATGGCGCCACCTTCTCCGGCACCAACATGCTCTCGGTCAACAGCGGCGCGACCGCCACGACCGCGGCCGACGTCAAGATCGTTTCGGCTTTCAACCGCAACTCCACCGGCGCGGTTTCGATCTCCACGATCGACGTCAACGTGGAAAGCATCAAGCTGTATGAAGCCGGCACCGCGGCAACCGTGTCGAAGGGTATCCTCGACGCCAACCGTCTCGGCACCGATGGTAGCGTCGTGACCGCGGCCTCGGCCCCGACGCTCGGCGCTGCTGCGGCGGCCACCGACACCTACACGGTCGCCAGCCTGAAGATCTTCTCCGGCACCACCGCTGCCAGCGACACCCAGATCCAGGCGATGATGAACGTCGTCGATGCCGCGCTCAAGTCCATGACGAACGCCGCGACCAAGCTCGGCGCCGCCAAGAGCTCGATCGACCTGCAGAAGACCTTCACCTCGAGCCTGATGGACTCCATCGACCGCGGCGTCGGCCAGCTCGTCGATGCCGACATGAACAAGGAATCGACCCGCCTCCAGGCGCTGCAGGTTCAGCAGCAGCTGGGCGTCCAGGCGCTGTCGATCGCCAATGGCTCGTCGCAGTCGATCCTGTCGCTCTTCCGCGGCTGATCGCTCCATACTGACCGGACCAAAGCATCGGGCCGCGCCAAAAGCGCGGCCCGATTTGCGTTTGCTCAAGGCTCGCGCAACCCTCGTTCCTTAACCTCCCCGAAGCCTACTTTTAACAGGCCATTAACCATATCGCGCTAGGTATGGTTAACCAATCACTTAGGTTGTCGAATCGGCCCGACCGGCACGATCGCAGCCAATGGGCAGGCCGAACCGGCCTGCGTGGCATGCCGGCTTTTGAGAAGGAGCGAGTTTCTTGGCGAGCATCATGACGAACGCTGCGGCGTTGACTGCACTTCAAAGCCTCAACGCCACCAACAAATCGCTCGAACAGACACAGGCCCGGATCTCGACCGGCTACCGGGTATCCGAGGCCGCCGACAATGCCGCCTACTGGTCGATCGCCACCACGATGCGCTCCGACAACTCGGCGCTGTCGACGGTGCAGGACGCACTCGGGCTCGGCGCCTCGAAGGTCGACACTGCCTACACTGGCATGAACAATGTGCTGACCACCGTCGGCCAGCTCAAGACCAAGCTGCTTTCGATGGTCGGCCAGACGGATGCCAGCAAGGCGAAGACGCAGACGGAAATCACCACGCTGCAGGCGCAGATGAAGTCCTTCGCCGATGCCGCGACCTTCTCCGGCTCGAATTTTCTTTCGGTGATCTCCAAGCAGGTCACCAACCCCAATGACGGCGTCCAGCCCGACGCCAAGATCGTTTCCTCGTTCAACCGCTCTTCCTCAGGCGCCATCTCGCTCGGAACGATCGACGTCGATGTCGAAAGCACCAAGCTGTTCGACAACGGCCTGCCCACGGCCGTCAAGAACCAAGGCATCCTTGACCGCCAGACTTCGGTCTATGCCACCGCCGCGGCCCAGTCGCTGTACGACAGCGCCTATGCCGCCACGATCGCCAGCGGCGGCAGCGACATCGCCGCCAACACCGCCGGCCAGACAGCAGCGGGGTCGACGGTTGCCAAGATCGACAACGTGTCCGCCTTCAATCTCGACATTACGGCGACTGGCGTGACCGACGACATCATCACGCAGATGGTCACCAAGATCGACAACGTCATGAGCCAGCTCACGGACTCCGCCACCGTGCTCGGCGCCGCCAAGAGCTCGATCGACCTGCAGAAGACCTTCACGCAGAGCCTGATGGACTCAATCGACCGCGGCGTCGGCCAGCTCGTCGATGCCGACATGAACAAGGAATCGACCCGCCTGCAGGCGCTGCAGGTTCAGCAGCAGCTCGGCATCCAGTCCCTGTCGATCGCCAACAGCTCCTCGCAGTCGATCCTGCAACTGTTCAAGAACGGCTAAGCCGCCCGGTCACCTCGACCGACGAAAAGGGCCGCGTCTGAAGCGCGGCCCTTTTCGTTACTCGGGAAAAAGACGCCAGTTCAGCGTTTCGCTGGCTCTGCGGCGGCACGCCTATCATCCTCGCACAAGCTTCGCGGTCTAGTCTTCCGGCGGACAGTCATGCTGGGAGCGGTTGAATCGTGCCGGAACAGATCCAGAGCGTCATCGCGAATTTGAAGAGCTTCGGCGTCAGGCGTCTGGCGCTGATGGGCGGCATCGCGGCCCTGGTCATGGCCGTCATCGGCATTGCTTCCGTCTATCTCAACCGGCCGGCCTATGAGACGCTCTATGTCGGCCTCGAGCGTTCCGACGTCAACCAGATCGGCCTGGTGCTGGCCGATGCCGGCATCGGCTTCGATGTCGGCTCCGACGGAACCTCCGTGCTGGTGCCGGCTGGCACCACCGCGCAGTCGCGCATGCTGCTTGCCGAGAAAGGCTTGCCGACCAGCGCTAATGCCGGCTACGAGCTGTTCGACAATGTCGGCTCGCTCGGCCTCACCTCCTTCATGCAGCAGATCACCCGTGTGCGCGCGCTGGAAGGCGAGATCGCGCGCACCATCCAGTCGATTTCCGGCGTCAAGGCGGCGCGCGTCCACATCGTCATGTCCGAGCGCGCCAATTTCCGCCGCGACGAGCAGCAGCCCTCCGCCTCGGTGGTCATCCGCTATGCCGGCAACGATGCCGAGAAGAGCGCCATGTCGATCCGCCACCTCGTCGCCGCGGCTGTTCCCGGCCTATCGGCCGACAAGGTCACCGTGCTCGATTCCAACGGCAACCTTTTGGCCGCCGGCGACGACCCGTCCAATACGAGCGCCGCGCGCACGCTGGGCGTCGAGCAGACGGTCGAGGCGCAGATCGGCGACAACATCCGCCGCGCGCTCGCCCCTTATCTCGGCCCGGATAATTTCCGCGCCAGCGTCAAGGCCGACGTCAACACCGACACGCGCCAGACCGAGGAGACGATCTTCGATCCGAACTCACGCGTCGAGCGTTCGGTGCAGTCGGTGAAGACCAACGAGGCCAGCAACCAGAAACAGGCCTCGACCCCGACCAGCGTCGAGCAGAACCTGCCCGAGACGCAGACCACCAGCACCGAGGGGCCGCAATCCACCTCGCAGAACGACCGCAAGGAAGAGATCACCAACTACGAGATCAACTCGAAGAAGATCGCCACCGTTTCGAACGGTTACACGGTCAACAAGATGTCGATCGCGGTCGTCGTCAACCAGGATCGCCTCAAGACCATCCTCGGCAAGGACGCCACCCCGGAACAGATCGCCAAGCGCGTCGCGGATATCCAGAAGATGGTGGCCTCGGCGACCGGCTTCGACGACAAGCGCGGCGACATCATCGACGTTTCGGCGGTGGAATTCATCAACGGCCTCGACGGCGAGCCGATCGATCAGCCGGGCATCCTTGCCGCGATCGGCACCTATACCGGCACGCTGATCAATGCCGGCGCTTTCATCGTCGTCGTCTTCCTGGTGGCCTTCTTCGGCCTCAAGCCGATGGCCGCCGCGCTGACGGCGTCGGCGAGGCCCGCGGCCATTGCCGGCCCGAGCTTCGACGACGTGCAGCGTTCCTTGCCGACGCCCGATGCGCCGGTCGCCGCGATCACCGCCGAGACCACGGCCGGCGCGCGCGCCGGCGCAACCCCGCTCGATGACCTGCGCCAGAAAATCCGACCGGCGCCGCAGGAGCGGCTTGCCCGCATGGTCGACCTCAACGAGGAGCGCACCGCGCAGATCCTGCGCAAATGGGCAGCCGTCCCGGAAGCCGTGGGTTAGGCCATGGCCTCGGCGCTCTTCGACCTCCTGCCCGATTTTGGTTCGCGGACGCCGCGTGCCAGCCAGGCGACGACCGCACGCGCCGCCGAGCATATGCCTCCCGCCGCGCCGGCGCCGCAGGCCGATATCGGCGCGCTGATCGCCGAGGCGGTTGCCGATGCGGAGGCGGCGCTCGAGGCCCGCCTTGCGCTCGCCCATCAGGCTGCGCTCGAAGCCGAGCGTCAGGCCAGCGACGATGCGGCGAAGACATTCCTTGAAAGCTTCGGCGGCGATCTCGGTGCTGCTGTCGCCACGCGCATCGAGGTCATGGAGCAGCGCGTTGCCGAGCTTGCCGGCGCGACCGTCGCGCGCATCGTCGGCGGCCTTCTCAGCGACGACCTGCAGCAGCGCTCGCTCCTAGCCCTTTCCCGCGCCATCGGTGAAGCGGTCGCCGACAGCGAGGCCGTGCGCATCGGCGTCCGGGGGCCGCTCTCGCTGTTCGAGCCGCTGCAGGCGGCGCTCGGATCCCGCGCCGCCAATCTCGACTTCACCGAGGCGCCGGGCTTCGACCTGACCGTCACCATCGACGAAACGGTGTTCGAGACGCGTATCGCCGAGTGGTCGGCGTCCTTGTCGGAGGTCCTGTCATGAGCGCCGTCGACCATGCCGACCCTCGGCACGAGATCATCATCGTCAAGCGCAATCACGACGGTCATGACGACGCTCACCATGGTGGCGTGTGGAAGATCGCCTTCGCCGACTTCATGACGGCGATGATGTGCTTCTTCCTCGTCATGTGGCTGATCAACGCCGCCAACGAGCAGACCAAGGCAGCCGTCGCCAGCTATTTCAATCCGGTCGAGCTGATCGACCGCAATTCCAGCCGCAAGGGCCTGGAGGATCTCGGCGATGGCCCCAGCAAGGTCGGGCTGACCGCGGACAACCCGCAGCAGGGCGCGACCAAGGCGGGCGATAACGGCAAGGGCGGCGCCGGTTCCTCCGAGCGCCGGCAGACCAAGGACGGGGCGCAGGATGCCCAGCTCTCCGATGAGAAGCTGTTCGCCGATCCCTACGCGGTGCTGGCGGAGGTCGCGGCCGATACAGGCGTGATGCAGAACGTCAGCGCCAAGGGCGAAGGCGGCGCCCAGGCGGCCGGTCCGGCAACCGGCGCCTCCGGCGGCGAATCCTATCGCGATCCGTTCGCGCCGGATTTCTGGTCGCAGCAGGTGGCGGCGCCTGGCGCCGAGGCGACCGCCGAGCGCGCCAAGATCGATGGCGATCCGGTCAAGCCCGGCGAGAAAGTCGCCACGGTTGCGGTGCCGAAGGTGAAGGTCGTTCCGGCCGCTCCCCCGCTGACGGCCGCGCCGCTGGAGCCGCTGGCAACCCCGGAAAAGACCGACGCCAAGATCGGGCCAAAAGCCGCGCAAGGCGAGGCCGAGAAGCTGTCGGGCGAAGCAAACAAGACCGAGAAAGCCCAAGGCGGGAAAGCTGAAGTCGACAAGCGCGAGGCTGCAGCGGCCGACACCAAAGTCGAACCTGCCAAGGCTGAAAAGACCGAATCCGAGCAGGCCGCCGACAAAGGTGACAAGGCGCCGAGCAAAGCCACCCTTCAGGAAGCGGCGGATATCAAGAAGGAACTCGCCAAGGCATTCCTGCCGGGCGAAAAGCTCGCCGGCGGCGTCTCGGTCGAAGCCACCGACAAGGGTGTCGTCATTTCGATCACCGACCAGCTCGATTTCGGCATGTTCGAGATCGGCTCGGCCATGCCGCGCCGCGAGCTGGTGCTGGCGATGGAAAAGATCGGCCACATCATCAACGAGAAGAAGGGCACCATCACCATCAGCGGCCACACCGATGCGCGGCCGTTCCGCAGCGACACTTACGACAACTGGCGGCTGTCCACCGCGCGCGCCCATTCGGCCTACTACATGCTGGTGCGCGGCGGCGTCGACGAAAGCCGCATCACCGAGGTCGCGGGCTTCGCCGACCGGCAGCCCAAGATCGCCTCCGATCCGATGGCTGCCGCGAACCGGCGCATCGAAATCCTGATGGCGGCCGGCGGATGAGGGCCAGGACCGTCATCGGCGGCGCGCTGGAGCACTTCACCGTTTCATCGAAACGGCGAACCGCTCCATCTCTTTGCCTTGGCGCAATTCCGAACGGAAAACCGCGTCACACTTTTCCTGGAATTGCGCTCGCGCTGCTGCTGTTCGCCGCAGGGTCGTCACCGGCGGCTTTGGCGCAAGATGCGCTGCAGCCCTATCAGCTGGTGCGTTCGCTGCAGCTGGTCCAGGATCGCATTGCCGGCGGCGATCACGCCGCGTTGCCGATGCAGGCAAAACTCCTCGAAATGATCGACGCCCGGATGCGCGACACGAGCGCCGAGGATTTCAAGGAGCCGAAGAACTTCCGCGCCTTGCTCGTCTATGGCATGAGCGGCGGCAATCCGGTGACGGTCGCGGCGGCGGCTTCGCGCGCGGTGACCGACCCGCAAAGCCTGGCCATCGCCAAAGGCGTCGTCGCCTATCTGAGCGGGCAGCCCGCGGAGGCGATCGAAATGCTGAAGCCGATCGATCCGATGAGCGTGCCCGCCGATCTCGGCGCCTTCCTGGCGCTGGTCAAGGGCTCGCTGCTTGCGACCGACGACCCGTCGGCAGCGCTTGCGCTGCTCGACGAAGCGCGCCTGCTCAGCCCCGGCACGCTGGTCGAGGAGGCTGCGCTTCGCCGCTCCGTGGGCATCGCGGCCGCGCAGGGCGACGCCGCCCGTTTCGCGCTGGCTTCGACCCAGTATGTCGCGTCCTTTCTTTATTCGCCCTACGCCAGCCAGTTCGCCGATGCCTTTGTTTCCGGCGTCATCACGCTGCACATGGCGATCAGCCAGGACAAGATCGCCGACATCACCTCGATGATGGATTCCGAGCGCGAGAAAGTGATCTACCTGCGCATCGCGCGCCGTGCCGCGATCGACGGCATGACGGAGCTCTCGGCTTTCGCCTCGGCCAAGGCCGAACTGGGCCGCAACGGCAACGGCAACCGGGACGACCCGCGCACCCAGCTCTATTCGAGCCTCTCCACCATGACATCGGCCAATGTCGATAAAGTGCGCGCCAAGTTGGGCAAAATCGATCGCGGCAAGCTTTCGCAAAGCGACCGCGACCTGCTCGACGCCGCGCAAGCTGTCGCGGGCGAAGTGATGGCGCCGGTGAAGGCGGCCGCCAGTGCTGAACCTAAGCCGGCGACCGTTGCGAAAAGTGACGAGGCGAAATCAGCGACTGAGGCCTCGGCCGATCCGGCCAATGCGGACTTGCCGCCGGTGGAAGGAGCGATGCCCGACCAGCCAGCGGTCGCGGCAAGCGACCCGCCGAAAGACACGCCTTCACCGCCCGCCGTCCCGCAACCGGCGCAAGCATCGGCTGAAACGCCGGTGTCCACGCCGGCACCGATTGACGCCGCGCCGGTGGCGCAGGCATCGGCGCCGGCGACGCCCGATGCGCAAGACCCAATCGATGCGGCGGTGACCAGCACGCGCCATCAGCTAGACCAGATCGACCAGTTACTCGGAGCAGCCCCCAAATGACCAGCGTCAACCAGACCCTGCCGGGCTTTGCTTCGAGCCAGCCCCGGCAGCACTCGACCGGCGGCGAGGACAAGGATCGGAATTTCGGCGACCTGGTGCATGGGCCCGAGAAGACCGATCGGCCGCAGGACAAGCACGCGACCGGACCGGTGATGCCGGACGCGCATCCGGCAAGGCGCTCACCAGCCAATACCGGCAAGCAGGAGCCGGACCAGGGCCCTCAGGAGGGGAAGACCGGCTCGCAGAAGGCAGCCACGGGAAAGTCCGGGAAGACCACCGCCCAGGCCGATCAGGCGAAGCCGACGGCGGACAAAGATTCCACGGCGCAAACCGACGAGTCCGCGCCGCTGCAGGATCGCCTGCCGTTGCTGATGGCGCTGAGCGACATGAAACATTTCGCGCAATCGTCGGGCACGGGCGGAAAGGGTTCCGCCGACGGTGAAGAGGCCGCGAGCGACGGAGCATCGTTGGAATTGCGGCTGCGCCCAGGCAAGCGCGCGGTGGTCGACGATTCCGTAGAGCCGCGGTCGCGATCCGCTCGTTCGACGGCGGCGGAAGATTCCGGGCCCGATTTTGGGCAGAAGCCGGTGAAGGCGCAAATGGCTGTCGATATGCCGGGCCGCAGCGATACCAAAATCTTGCCGGTGCAAGGGGATGAGCCGGCGGCCGACAACCCGGTGCCGCCGCATGGCTGGCGGCCGGCTTCCGCCTCCAAGGCCTCGCAGCAATCGCTATCGACCACGCAGCAGACACCGGCCAAGCCGTCTTCTTCCGCCGCACGCATGGAAGTCGTCAGCCAGCAGAGCTTCCCTGCGCCGGCGCAAAACCCGATCGGCCAGACGGCATCGGCGCTGGTTGAAGGGCTTGCCTCCGACAATGGTGTTCAGCAGGCCTTTGCAAGCGCCTCGGCAGGCTCCCAGACGACCAATTCTGTTGCCGTTCCGACACATGTTCTGAAGATCGAGCTCCACCCTTCGGAGCTTGGATCGGTTATCGCCAGCCTGCGGCTCTCGGGGGAGCAACTTTCGATTGAGATGAAGCCCGAGACACACGAGGCATACCGCCGCCTCACCGCCGACAGCGACGCCATAGTCAAGTCCATGCGCAGCCTCGGCTTCGATGTCGACAAGGTCACCATCCTGCAACCCTCGATAGCAGCGCATGCGGCCAGCCGTACCGACGCAACCGGGGCCATGCCGATGTCGACAGGCCGCGACCAGCCTTCGTTCCAGCCTGGGAACTCGGGCGGCAACGGCGCGGGCGGCGGCCGGCAACCGGGAAGGAACGATGGCAATGGCGCACAGGAATTCGGTCGTGCCGCTTCGCCTCTTCGCGAGCGCGCTGACGACGATATGTATATCTAGTTTCGCTGCCGGCACGGCCAGCGCCGCCGCCAATCCCTGCGAGCCGGAGATCCTGCGCGCCGCCGATCGCTACGGTGTGCCTGCCGGGATCCTCTACGCCGTCGGCCTCACCGAGACCGGAAAGAAGGGCAGCCTTCAGCCTAATGCTTTGAATATAGAAGGAAAAGCCGTGTTCCCTCGCAGTCGCGGCGAGGCGCTCGCCGCATTCGAGGACGCGCGTCGCGAGGGCAAGACGCTGATCGATCTCGGCTGCATGCAGATCAACCATCGCTATCACGGCGATCATTTCCGCAGCGTCGAGGACATGCTCGACCCGCATCAGAACGTCGACTACGCGGCGCGTTTCCTGGCGAGCCTGCATGCTCGGCATATGACCTGGTCGATGGCCGTCGCCCGCTACCATGCCGGTCCCGACAACGACCCGGCGCAGAAGGTCTATGTCTGCCGCGTCATCGCCAACATGGTCGCCACCGGCTTCGGCAAATGGACGCCGAATGCCAGCACATTCTGCAATCAATAGTTGCTAAGTCTTCAACGCCGATCGGGCTTCGTCGGCCTGTGCGCCGACGCCAATATTCGCCTACCAAAAGTGGGGGCAAATACACCTGCGTAACCGCTTTTATTACGGCTCCCAAAAAAACTCCCAAGAAAATAGCTACAAGAAATGATGGTTTTTCAGGATTCGTCGAGCCGGGTACCCCTTTCCGCACGGGGCAAGTGAAATGATTCGGAGGGCGGGCCGATGATCGTGATCGTTGACGAGCGAGAGCTCGTGACAGAGGGCTACTCTTCACTTTTCGATCGCGAGGGGGTGGCCACTGCCGGCTTCGCGCCAGGCGAATTCGGCGAGTGGGTGAGTTCCGCCGCAGACACCGATCTCAGATCCGTCAGGGCCTTTCTCATCGGCGACTGCCGCGAAGGTGCGATATCGCCGCGCCAGATCCGCGACCGCACCGGCGCGCCGGTGATCGCGCTCAGCGAACATCACTCGCTCGAACACACGCTGCGGCTGTTCGAAAGCGGCGTCGACGACGTCGTCCGCAAGCCGGTGCATATCCGTGAGATTCTCGCCCGCATCACCGCCATCCGCCGCCGCGGCTCCGAAGAGGCCGCCTATACCGAAGTCGGGTCGATGCGCATCTTCATGGACGGCCGCGATCCGGAGATCAACGGCGAGCCGCTGCCGCTGCCGCGGCGCGAGCGGCGCATCCTGGAATATCTGGCCAGCAACCGCGGCCGACGCGTGACCAAGACCCAGGTCTTCAACGCCATCTACGGCATCTTCGACGAGGAGGTCGAGGAGAACGTGGTGGAGAGTCACATCTCGAAGCTGCGCAAGAAGCTGCGCGAGAAGCTCGGTCACGATCCCATCGATTCCAAGAGGTTCCTCGGCTACCGGCTGGTGTTTTGATGGCCGCCCTGGAGCATGATCCCGAACCGAAGGTCAGCGAAAGCAAAAAGTGGGAACCGGTTTTCGGACAAAGATCATGCTCCAACAAAGAGTTGGACCGTGACGGCGATTCAACGAAGCACCATCACGGCCTAGGCCCATCCCGCGCCAGCCTCGCGCAAGACACGAGGCATAATTTTATGGCCTGCTACCCAGGCACTGCGGAGATCGATCGATGAGCCTCTACGGAATGATGCGGACCGGCGTTTCCGGTATGAACGCGCAGGCCAACCGCCTCTCCGCGGTGGCCGACAACATCGCCAACTCGGACACCACCGGCTACAAGCGCTCTTCGGCCGAGTTCTCGACATTGATCATGCCCGGCACCGGGGGCGCCTATAATTCCGGTGGCGTGACCACCACGATCCGCTCGGCCGTCGGCACGCAAGGCGTCATGACCTACACCACCTCGGTGTCCGACCTTGCCGTTAACGGCGACGGCTTCTTTGTGGTGCAGGACGCCGGCGGCACGCCCTATCTCACCCGCGCCGGCTCCTTCGTTCCGGACGCGCAGGGCCGGTTGGTCAATGCCGCGGGTTACCAGCTCATGGCCTACAGCTACGCCAATGGCGATCCGGCCGCGACCGCCAACGGCTTCGAAGGCCTCGTGCCGGTGCAGATCTCCGACCAGCAAATGACGGCGACGCCGAGCACCGAGGGCCTGTTCTCCGGCAATCTGCCGGCGGGCGCGACGCCGCCCTCTGGCCCGTTGCCGTCCAGCAATAGCGCGACCGCCGAATACACGTCGAAAACCTCGCTGGTTGCCTATGACAATCTCGGCAACAAGAAGCTGCTCGACGTCTACTTCACCAACACCGGCGCCGGCACCTGGCAGGTCTCGGTCTTCGACCAGTCGAAGGCGACCGCGGGCACCTCTTTCCCCTATACGGGCGGCGCGCTGGGATCGGCCAACCTCACCTTCGACACCACGACTGGCAAGCTTACCGGCGCGACGGACAGCGTCTCGTTCACGGTACCGGGCGGCTCGACGCTGGACCTCGATCTCTCCCAGCTGACGCAGCTCGGCACGGGCTTCACCGTTGCCGACGCCAAGGTCAACGGCAACGCGCCGAGCTCCATCCAGAAGGTCCAGATCGGCCAGGACGGCATTATCTACGCGCAGTTCGAGGACGGCTCGACCAAAGCGCTTTACAAGATCCCGCTGGCTGACGTTCAGAGCCCCGACAACCTCACCGCAATGCCCGGCAACGTCTATGTGCAGAGCACCGACTCCGGCGCCGTCCACATCGGCTTTGCCAATGAAGGCAAGCTCGGCTCCATCGTCTCCGGGGCGCTTGAGAACTCCAACGTCGATATCGCCGAGGAACTGACCAACATGATTGCGGCGCAGCGCAGCTACACCGCCAATTCCAAGGTCTTCCAGACCGGTTCGGACCTGATGGACGTCCTCGTCAACCTGAAGAGATAAACGACGGGCGCCCGCCCGTGAAAGATCAGCATGTCGCTTTCCTCCGCACTAAGCATTGCCCAGTCGGCGCTCCTGGCCACGTCCAAGCAGACCAGCGTCGTATCGCGCAATGTGGCCGATGCGTCGAACCCTGACTATACCCGCCGCATCGCCGTGGTGACCAGCACTGCGCCCGGCGCCAGGGTGGTGGAAATCCAGCGCACCGCGAACGATCTCCTGTTTCGCCAGAACCTTTCGGCGCTGTCGGCATGGAGCGGCCAGAGCGCGCTTTACAACGGCATGGATCAGCTCGATCTGTCGGTCAACGGGGTCGACAATGCGTCGTCCCCCTCCACCGCGATCGCCAACCTGCAGAAAGCCCTGCAGCTCTACGCCACCACGCCGTCGAACCAGAACCTCGGCACCAGCGTCGTCGACGCCGCCAAGCAAGTGGTGAACTCGCTGAACAGCGGCACCCAGGCGATCCAGGATTTCCGCACCCAGGCGGACAGCCAGATCTCTACCGCCGTCGACGATCTCAACTCGCTGCTCAGCCAGTTCCAGGACGCCAACAAGGCCGTCATCTCGGGCACCCGCTCGGGCACCGACGTGTCCGACCCGCTCGACCAGCGCGACGCGATCCTGAAGAAGATATCGGAATACGTTCCGGTCTCTACCTTCACGCGCGGCGACAACGACATGGTCATCACCACCAAGGACGGCACGACGCTGTTCGAGACCGTGCCGCGCTCGGTGACCTTCACGCCGTCGGCCGGCTACTCGGCCGGCACGTCCGGCAACACGATCTACATCGACAACGTGCCGGTCTCGGCCGGCACCGGCGACACCACCACCGCCGACGGCAAGATTGCGGGCCTCTTGAAGCTGCGCGACGGCGTCGCCTCGACCATGCAGAGCCAGCTCGACGAGATCGCGCGCGGCCTTGTCACGGCATTTGCCGAAACCTCTTCGTCGCAGCCCAATGCTGCGGGCCTGTTCACATGGTCGGGCGCCCCGGCAATTCCGGCCGCCGGCACCCTGGTCGACGGCCTCGCCGGATCGATCAGCGTCAACGCCGCCTTCGATCCGAGTGCCGGCGGCAATCCCGCGCTGTTGCGCGACGGCGGCGCCAACGGCGCGGCCTATGTCGTCAACACCGGCGGCGCATCCTATTCGGACCTGCTGATCAGCTACGGCAACAAGCTCGATCAGCCGATGGCCTTCGACAGCTCGGCCGGCATCACCGTCAGCTCGGGCGTCTCCGACTACGCGGCCAATGCCATCGGCTGGTTCGAAGGCGTGCGCCAGCAGGCCTCGACCAATGCCGACAGTAAGCAGGCGCTGGCGGCGCGCACGGCCGAGGCGCTGTCCAACGACACCGGGGTCAATGTAGACCAGGAGATGTCCCTGCTCCTCGACCTCGAGCACACCTATCAGGCCTCGGCGCATATGATGAAGACGGTCAGCGACATGCTGGACTCCCTGATGGCCGCGGTAGGATAATCCATGAAAGCGACTGGCGTTTCCTCAGCTGCCATCTCCAACGCCCTGCGTTACCAGCAGGCCAAGATGCAGGCCGACCTCGTCAAGGCGACCAGGGAATCGCAGACCGGCGCCGTCGCCGATGTCGGCCTGGCGCTTGGCAGCCGCACGACCCAGGCCGTCACCTTCCAGCGCGATCTCGACCGGCTGAACGGCATCGTCGATTCCAACGCGCTCGTCACCGCGCGCCTGACATCGACCCAGAATTCGCTCGGCCAGATCGCCGGTGCCGCGCAGAGCTTCCTGTCGGCCCTGACCAGCGGCGTGTCGGGCGACTCCTCGACCAGCATCCTGCAGACCGCCGGCGCCTCGGCGCTGCAGCAGATGACGGGTATCCTGAATACCAGTGTCAACGGCGAATATCTGTTTGCCGGCACCAACACCGACGTCAAGCCGATCGACGATTTCAACGCCGCCGGCTCGCCGGCCAAAGCCGCCTTCGATGCCGCCTTTTCGAGCTATTTCGGCTTTGCCCAGACCGACCCGGCGGCGGCCAACATCACCGCCGCGCAGATGGACGATTTCATCACCACCAAGGTCGAGCCGCAATTCCTGGGCGCCGGCTGGCAGGCCAACTGGTCGAGCGCCACCGACGATCAGATCACCAGCCGCATCTCGCTCAACGAAACCACCCAGACCTCAGTCAGCGCCAACGAACAGGGCATCCGCAAGCTCGCCATGGCGGCCGCCATGGCCAGCGGCCTGCTTACCGGCAGCATCAGCGAGGCCGCCCAGAACGTGGTCGTCGACCGCGCGCAGGCGCTGGTCGGCGAAGCCATCGGCGGCATCACCCAGGTGCGGGCCGAAACGGGCCTCGCGCAGCAGCGCGTGTCCGACGCCAGCGACCGCATGAAGACCCAGGTCGACCTCTTCGAGAAGCATATCGTCGACCTCGAAGGCGTCGATCCGGCCGAAGCCGCCACCCGCGTCGCCGACCTGACGCAGCATATCGAGACCTCCTTCGCCTTGACCGCGCGTCTGCAGCAGCTCAGCCTGCTGAACTATCTGACTTGAACACATAAACCGGAACGCCAGAGCGCCGACGATGTATCAATTCTCCTACGCCGACATCCAGACCGACTCCGTCGCCGACGCCAAGGACCGGGAGCGGCAATTGCTCACTCGTTCGATCGACATGCTGGCCGCGGCGGCAGCCGTCGGCACCGAGTCGATGGAAGCGGTCGAGGCGCTGCACTTCACCAACCGCGTCTGGACCACCTTCGTCCAGGATCTCGGCTCCAGCGACAACGCCCTGCCCAAGGAGCTGCGCGCCAACCTGATCTCCATCGGCCTGTGGCTGCTGCGCGAGACGGAAGACATCCGCCAGGGCCGCACCAACAATTTCGAAGGATTGATCGAGGTCTCCCAGATCATCCGAGACGGCATCCAATGACCAACACGCTGAAGATCTCGCTGAAGCCCAACGAGAAGATCTATGTCAACGGCGCGGTCATCCGCGTCGATCGCAAGGTCACCATCGAGCTGATGAACGACGTGCAGTTCCTGCTCGAAAGCCATGTCATCCAGGCCGACCAGGCGTCGACGCCGCTCAGGCAGCTTTATTTCATCGTGCAGATCATGCTGATCAACCCGGTCGGCGCCTCCGAGGCGCGCGACATGTTCCGCCGCTCGCTGCCGATGCTGATCGCAAGCTTCGACAACCAGGACATCTGCAAGGGCCTGAAGCAGATCGACCGGATGGTCGGCGAGGATGATATCTATGAGGCGCTGAAAGCGATCCGCACCCTCTATCCGCTCGAGCGCAGGGCGCTCGAAGACCATGACGACATTCCCGAAACGCCGCGCGCATTGGCTGTAGGAGCATAAGATGGCCGTGGACATGACGACAACGATCCCGGTTGGCGCCAACCAGGCCAGCCAGCAGACCTCGAAGACGGCCGTGGACTACCAATCGTTCCTGAAGCTCCTGATCGCCGAGATGAAGAAGCAGGATCCGACCAAGCCGATGGATTCCACGCAATATGTCGCGCAGCTCGCCACCTTCTCCCAGGTCGAGCAGTCGGTGCAGACCAACACCAAGCTCGACCAGATCATGCAGTCCTCGGCCTTGTCGCAGGCCGACGCGCTGATCGGCCGCTCGATCACCTCGGCCGACGGCAAGACGACCGGCACGGTGGCTTCGGTGACGCTCTCCAGCAGCGGCCTTATCGCCGTGCTGCAGGACGGCACCCAGGTCCCGGTCGGCGCGGGCGTGTCGATCAAGCCGGCCGCCTGAGCAGGTCTCGCGAAAGTGGGTCCGGTTTCGGGACAAAGACTGCTTAAAATCAAAAAAGCTAAAGCAGGTCGCGTGAAACCTTTTTCACGCGACCTGCTTTAGCCGGCTTCGCATGAGGGACAGCCGATGAACGAGGCCGACGCCCTCGATATCGTCCAGTTCGCCGTGTGGACGGTGCTTACCGCTTCCGCCCCCGTGGTGCTGGTGGCGATGGTCGTCGGCATCGGCATCGCGCTCATCCAGGCGCTGACCCAGATCCAGGAAATCACGCTCACCTTCGTGCCGAAGATCGTCGCCATCATGCTCGTGGTGGCGCTGACCGGCCCGTTCATCGGCAGCCAGATCTCGGCCTTCACCAACGTCATCTTCGAGCGCATCGAACACGGCTTCTGAAGCTTCGTGGCATGCGCTCGGGCTTCGCATGAGCAGCGCGATGATAGACCTGGCCGAGGTTGAAGGCGCGAAATAGCGAAATTTTGGTCCAGACCGGCCAGATGCTTGGTTTAAAGCTTCGCCGACGCATTTTCGCCTTTGCCATCCTATTGTTGGGACGCACTCTTTGGCGAGTCGCCCGCCCCTTAAGGTGCGGCGAGCCTCTACAGCGGACGAAGGCGCACCATGATCGACGACGAGCCGGAAAGCGAACGCGTCTCCGCGCTGGCGCCGTTCCGGCACGGCATCTTCCGCGCCGTCTGGTCGGCCAGCCTTGTGTCGAATTTCGGCGGCCTGATCCAGGGTGTCGGCGCCGCCTGGATGATGACCACGATCGCCACCTCGCCCTACCAGGTGGCGCTGGTCCAGGCCTCGACCACCTTGCCGATCATGCTGTTCGCGCTCGTTGCCGGCGCCATCGCCGACAGCTTCAACCGCCGCAAGGTGATGCTGGTGGCACAGACCTTCATGCTGGTCGTCTCGGCGTTGCTGACCTTGTTCACCTGGCAAGGCTGGATGACGCCCTGGACGCTGCTTGCCTTCACCTTCCTGATCGACAGCGGCACGGCGCTGAACAGCCCGTCATGGCAGGCCTCGGTCGGCGACATGGTGCCGCGCGCCAAGGTGCCGGCGGCGGTCGCGCTCAATTCGCTGGGTTTCAACATTACCCGCAGCGTCGGCCCGGCGATCGGCGGCGTGATCGTCGCCGCCGCGGGCGCGGCGGCCGCCTTCGCAGCCAACGCCGTCAGCTATATCGGCCTGATCGTCGTGCTCGCCCGCTGGAAGCCGGCGCTGCCGGAGCAAACCCTGCCGCGCGAGTCGCTGGGCGCGGCGATGGGCGCCGGCCTGCGCTACGTCGCCATGTCGCCCAACATCGCCAAGGTGCTGGTCCGCGGCTCGGCCTTCGGCTTCAGCGCCGGCGCGGTGCTGGCGCTTCTTCCCCTGGTGGCGCGCGACGTCGTCAAGGGCGACGCGCTGACCTATGGCATCATGCTCGGCGCCTTCGGCATCGGCGCGGTCGGCGGCGCGCTGATCAGCGTGCGGCTCAGGCAGCTGCTGTCGAGCGAGGTGATGGTTCGCATGGCCTTTTGCGGCTTCGCGCTCTGCGCCTTCAACGCCGCCGTCAGCCACAACGGCTGGCAGACGTCGGCGGGCCTGCTCATCGGCGGCGCCTGCTGGGTGATCGCGCTCTCGCATTTCAACGTCACGGTGCAGATGTCGACGCCGCGCTGGGTGGTCGGCCGCGTGCTGTCGATCTACCAGACGGCGACCTTTGGCGGCATCGCGCTGGGCAGCTGGATCTGGGGTGTCGTCGCCGACGCGCATGGCGCCGAGACCGCGCTGATCGCGGCAGCGGTCGCGATGCTCGCCGGCGGCGCCATCGGCTTCGCCCTGCCGCTGCCGCGGCAGACGCTGCTCAACCTCGATCCGCTCAACCGTTTCAAGGAGCCGATGCTGGCGCTCGATCTCAAGCCGCGCAGCGGCCCCATCGCCATCATGATCGAGTACGTCATCCGCGAGGACGACGTGCCGGAATTCCTGGCGACCATGGCCGAGCGCGGCCGTATCCGCCGCCGTGACGGCGCCCGCAACTGGACCTTGGCCCGCGACCTCGAAAATCCGGGCATCTGGATCGAGCACTACCACACGCCGACCTGGGTCGAGTATATCCGCCACAACCGGCGCGCCACCCATGCCGACGCCGTGGTCGGCGAACGCATCCGCGCGCTGCACAGCGGCGAGAACCCGCCGCGCGTGCGCCGCATGATCGAGCGCCCGACCACCGCAGGCACGACGCTCGTCTCGCCGAAAGGCCCGATCGATCACTAAGCAATTCCAGGAAAAGTGTGAGCGGTTTTCCGTCCGGAATTGCGTAAAAACAAAGAGTTGACGGCATGTCGTCCGAAGCCCGCTTCCGGCAAACGACGTGCGCCGAAGGGTCAGGGATCAATCGGCGCTCTGGATCATGTAGAGCTTGCGGGTGGTCTCGTGGATGCGCCACTCGCCCTTCCATCCCTGCGGCAGGACGAGAAGGTCGCCCGGCCCGAGCTCGCGCATCTCGCCATCGGCGCGGCTCACCTCGGCGCGGCCGGAGATGATGTGGCAGATCTCCGACGAGGTCGTGCGATCGGCGGTGAACCGTCCGGGCGTGCATTCCCAGATGCCGATGTCGACGGTCCCGTCCGGCGATTGGAAGAACGACCGCGCGGCCTCCAGCTGATCCCCTTCGAAAGAGGTCGGCTTCGGTGAAAAAGCCCCGATATCGGCCCTGGCGAGGTCGTGGAAAGTCGAGAGATCGATCAAGCTGGTCTCCATGGATCAGGGCAATTCCGGCGGTCTGGAACTGCGCGAGAGCGAAACGGTTGGAGCGGCTTTGCGAACCGCTAATGGCCGGTGATGCTGTCGGCGAGAGCGGCCAGTTTCGAAGTGTGACTGAGCCCGGCAGCTTCGCGGTTATCGGCGACGCGGTAGAGCTGGTACATCGAATGGACGCCCAGCCAACGGAACGGTTCCGGCTCCCATGGCCGCACCTTGCGGTTGACCCAGGGCAGCCGCGTGAGTTCGGTGCTCTCGCCGAGCACGAGATCGCTCAGCGTGCGCCCCGACAGGTTGGAGCTCGACACACCGAGCCCGACATAGCCGCCAGCCCAACCGATGCGTGTCGCGGGATCGAGGCCGACCGTCGTGCACCAGTCGCGCGGCACGCCGAGCACGCCGCACCAGGCATGATCGATGCGGCATCCGGCTGTCTGCGGCAGCAGCGTGGTCAGGATCGCGTGCAGCTGGTCGATCGTCGCCTGCTGCGTCTGCCCGTTGACGTCGGTGCGCGAGCCGTAGCGGTAAGGCACGCCGCGCCCGCCCATGGTGATGCGCCCCTCGCGCGTGCGCTGGGCATAGCAATAGGCATGCGCGGCATTGCCGAGCAGCTCGTGCCCCTCCCAGCCGATCTTGCGCCAGAACTCTTCCGACAGCGGCTCGGTGACGATCTGCGCGCTGTTGAGCGCCAGCCAGGTCCGCTCCTCTCCAGGAATGCCGGCCGTGAACCCTTCCGTGGCGCGGATGACGGTTTCGGCCCGCACCGCGCCCCGGTCCGTTGTCACCACGCCCTTGGCGATTGTCGTCACCGTCGTCTTTTCGTAGATCGAAACACCGAGACTCTCGACCGCCGCCGCCAGCCCGCGCACCAGCTTGGCCGGCTGCACGCGCGCCTGGCCGTGGATGACGAAGCCGCCGAGCACATTGTGGATGTTGATGCGCGCACGGGTCGCAGCCTGGTCCAGCAGTTCGATGCGTTCGGGGTCGGCATCCCAGGAGCGGATCGTCTCGAACTCCTCGCGCACGCGCTCCAGCTGCGCCGGATTGGTGGCGACCGTCAGATTGTCGACGCGACGGATGTCGGCGTCGATGCCTTCTTCCGTCGCCACCCGGATCACCTCGTCGACGCAGCCGGCCATTGCCTTCTGCATGGCGGTGACGCCTTGCCGGGTCGACGTCTTCAGATATTTCTCGCGCGACCAGCCAAAGCCGCCCGACAGCCAGCCGCCATTGCGCCCCGAGGCGCCGAAGCCGGCAAACTCGCGCTCGACGAGCACGATGCGCAGCGACGGCTTCGCTTTTTTCAGATAGTAGGCTGTCCAAAGCCCGGTATAGCCCGCGCCGACGATCGCGACATCGGCCTCGATGTCGCCGGGCAAAGGCGGTCTCGGCGCCGGGATGTGACCCAGATCTGCATACCAGAACGAGATGTCGCCGTTGCGCTTGACTTGCATGGGATGGCTTCCAGGAATTGTGAGCGTTTAATTGGCCGGCTGTCGATCGGGTTAGCCCTCGCCGGCCAGGTCGCGGCGCGCCTTGTCGAGTTCTTCGGCGTAGCGGCGCATCAGATGGCTCTCGGTGAGCAGGCCAAGCACGATGCGCTCGTCGAAGTCCTCGACCACCGCCAGTTCTTCGGCCCCGGTGCGCTGGAAGGTCTCGGCGGCGGTCTGGACATTCATCGACGGCACCAGCACCGCATCCTTGAACTGGGCGAGCGCGCTCACCGGCGTCTCGCCATCGGAGGGATCGCTGTGCAGCTCCGGCACCAGCAGCATGCCGACATACTGGTCGGCCTGCTCGACGGCGATGACGCGCTGGCCTGAGCCGAGCGGGGTCTCCTTGCGGAATTCGGCGAGCGTGGTCGAGGCGGGAATGGTGCGGACGTCCTTGCGCATCATCGAGCCGACGGTGAGGCTGCGCATCCAGCCGACGTCGTGGGCGCTGCGGATCGTCTCGCCGCGCAGATGGAAACGCCAGGTCGAGAAGGAGTAGCCGAAGGTCTCGCGCACCAGGATCGCCGACATGATCGAGGCCGCCAGCACCACGCCGGTGAGCGTCAGGTCGCGGGTCGATTCCAGCGCCAGGAACGTCATCGTCAATGGACCGCCGACGACGCCGACCGCGAGCGAGGTCATGCCGACGACGGCGGCGATCGCCGGGTCGATGCCGACGGACGGCGCGGTCAGCGCCATGACGCCGGCGAAGACCTTGCCGAGCAGCGCTCCCAGGAACAGCGAAGCGAAGAACAGGCCGCCGCGGAAGCCCGAGCCGAGCGAGATGGCGGAGGCCGCCAGCTTCATCACGAAGACGCTCGCCACCACCGGCAGCGCATAATTCATGGCGAACTCGCGATGCAGCGCGCCGTGGCCGCTGGAGAGCACCTGCGGCGTGACCAGCCCGAGCAGGCCGACGAAGATGCCGCCGATGAACGGCCTGACCGACGCGTCGATCGAGAGCCGCACGAAGAGACGCTCGACGATGCTCACCAGATGCATGATGGCGATCGAGGCTGCCCCGCCGAGCAGTCCGAGCAGTAGGAACGGCACATACTCGCTGGCGGTCAGATTCGGCAGACCTGACAGTTCTAGCGGGAACGGCACGCCACCGAACATTTCCGCCGTCAGCGAGGCGGCGATCGCCGCCGTCATCACCGGCGCCACATTGACGACGGAGTAGATGCCGATGACCAGCTCGAAACCGTAGAAGGCTCCGGTCAGCGGCGCGTCGAAGGCGGCGGCAATCGCACCGGCGGCACCGCAGCCGACCAGGATGCGGACGTCATTGCGGCGCAGCCGGAACGCGCGCGCAAGCCGGGAAGCTACGCCGGAGCCGATCTGCGTATAGCCGGCTTCCAATCCCACCGAGGCGCCGAAGCCGCTGGAGATCATCGTCTGCGCCACGATGATGAAAGTGTCGGTGAGCGACATGCGCCCGCCATAGAGCGCGTTGGCCTCGATCGGGTCGACCGGGGTGCGGAACTTGCGCTTTCTGAGCCAGATGACGGAAAGGCCGAGCAGCAGGCCGCCGATCGCCGGGAACATTGCCTGCACCGGGTCGGCGAGCGAGAACATTGCCGAAAGGCGGCCGCCCGGCTGCACGTCGAACAGCAGCCAATGCATGCCTTGCACCAACACGCTCATGCCGGTGACCAGCGCGCCCGCGATGGCGCCGACCATGCCGGCCATCAGCACGATCGCAATGCCGCGCGCCTCGAGCACGGGGATCGAACGGATCAGCACCGCGCGAAGCCGGCGGGCATAGACTTGTGGGTCGTTTCTGGCAGGCAACGGAACGGCTCGCCGGTATGCGAAAGATAAACAACTGCCGTGCCTGATACGCGCGGCGGCCTTGCGTGGCAACCGCAATGCCGACCGCATGTGGCGCCATTTTGGCGTTGCGCGAATTAGCGTTAATGCATGTCCCCCAGAAGTGTGCAGCGGTTCTGGGACGACGACATGCATCAAGCAAAGACCTAAAGCGCGTTGCGCTCTAGGAAACGCTTTCCGCCGCGATAAAGGCGATAGATTTAGTTCGGTAACGGAATGGTCAGCGGGCCGCAGTCGTCCTCCGCGACGAAGATCGCCAGCAGCTCCGCCGGCTCGGTGGCGCTGGCGTTCTCGGCGAAAGAATGGATCGCGCCTGGCGCTTCGAACCAGGTCTGGCCTTGAGTGTAAGTAACAGCCGGTCCGCCTTCCATCTGCGAACGCAGCGCTCCCTTGATGACGAAGGCCGTGACGGAACCGGGATGGCGATGTCGCGGCGTGTAGGCATTGGGCGGAAACTCGACCAGCGCCGTGGTGATCGAATGCCCAGGCACATTCGGCAGCTTTTCGCAGGAGAGCGGCTTCACCGTGGTGGTCGGACGCGCCATCGCCCCCTCCCCGGCATCAGCCCCCATCATGTGGACATGCGAGTCCATAGCGCCAAGACCGGTGACTGCCCTGTTGTTGTGGACCACAGTGCCGAGCAGTCCGGCAGAGATCGCGGCAGCGCCGAGCAGCGCCAGGCTTCGGGAAGAAACGTCTACGGTCATGACGGCACCCCTTCACCCGGCCAGGCGAAAGCCGGCGCGCCAGCCGAGTTCGGCGACGGCCTTGTCGGTCGTGATATGGCCGTTCGGCTCCGCGACGTTGAAGGCGCCCTGCGTTCCCCGCTCGACGGCAAGCAGAGCCGCGTTGGCGGCGGCATCGACATGCACCGCCGGGTCCGCGGCGGCTGCCGCGCCGGTGCCTGGCCCGTAGAGATGACCGTAGCGCAGCACGATGCCAGTGATCAGCGAGGCGTCGAGCACATGCTTCTCCAGTGCAATGACGCCGCCGACGCTGACGGCCCGGCCGCCTTCCGCACCGCTGTCCAGCGCGTCGCTCTCGGCATGCGGCTCTGCACCCGGAGCATAGACCCAGGCGATGCTTTGCGCGATCAGCCGCTTCGCACCGGCAGCCTTCGCCGCCTCGACGAGGTTGCGGGTTCCTTCATCGCGGATGCGGGCGTTCCGAGCGATTGCCTCGGCCATTTTCGATGGATCGAGCCCAGCTGGGAGGTCCGTGAGCTGGTGGATGACGATCTCCGGCTTTGCCGCCAAGACAGCCGCGCGCAACCCGTGCGCATCGAACACATCAACCACCAACGGATCGGCGCCGAGCGCTCGAATATCTTCTACTTTTGCCGCCTGACGCGTCGTCGCCGTCACCTCATGCCCGGCCGCCACCAGCTGCGGCACCAACCGGCGGCCGATCGCGCCCGAGGCGCCCGCAAGAAAAATGCGATGGCCCATCGTCTTTCGCTCCTTGACGCGATAATATCAGAATACGAACACCATATAAGAGCTATGATATCATGCGCAAGGGGAATCCATCCATTCCGTCCGCAGGCGAAGGCAAGCGCGGCGAGCAAGGCTATCTGGGCTATCTGCTGCGCCAGGCGGCTGGCGCCTACCGCCTGAAGGTGGAGCGGGCGCTGGATGAATTCGGCGTGACACAGGCGCAATTCGCGGCGCTCACCATGGTTTCGGCCTATCCCGGCCTATCCAATGCCGATCTGGCCCGGTTGGCGGTGCTGACGCCGCAGACGGTGAGCGTGATCGTCGGCAATCTGGAAAAGGCCGGTTCCCTCCTCCGCCGGCCCCATGCCGTCCACGGCCGCATCCAGCATCTCGACCTTTCGGACAGCGGCCGCGCCTTGCTGAAGAAATGCCGTGAGCGGGTTTATAAATTGGAGGGCGAGCTCACCGCCGGCCTCTCCGCCGAGGAGGAGCGCGCCGTGCGGCGCTGGCTGGTCGCCGTCGCGACCGCGGATGCGGCACAGCCGTAAATGCTCTGACGATCAGGTCGGCGCGCCGCCGTCCGTTTCGTAAAGCGTGAGCTTGCGGTCGCCGATGCCGAGCTCGGTCCAGCTCGCGCGCCATTCGGCGATATGCGCCGATTTGAAATGCGCTTCGAGCGCGGCACGGTCGCTCCAGGCCTCCGAGACATGGATGAGCCCGGCATCCAGCACGTCCTGCGCGTAGGAATAGCCGAGGCAGCCCGGTTCGGCACGGCTCGACGAGATCATTCTTTGCATCACCGGCCTTGCCTGTTCGAGCCTATCGGCGGGCAGCCGGATCGTGCCGATGATCAGGAGCATCTGCCTTCCCTTCGCAAGACCGTGGCAAGGTCCCCTAACCGCTCTCCCACCTTCGCGCAAGCTTGGAGGGCTACGGTCAAGGGCCTGCCCTGTGCGTGGCGGGCGGCCTGGATTTGAGGACGACATGGCGATCAGCGAAACACTTCCGTCCGGCCTGGCGGTCAAGAACGGCCGCGATATCTTCTTCGCGCTGGGCATCGTCTTCATCCTGGCGGTGCTGTTCCTGCCGATCCCGGCCTTCCTTATCGATATCGGCCTCGCTTTCTCGATCGCGCTTTCGGTGCTGATCCTGATGGTGGCGCTGTGGATCCAGCGGCCGCTCGACTTCTCGTCCTTCCCTACCGTGCTGCTGATCGCCACCATGCTACGCCTATCGCTCAACATCGCCACCACCCGCATGATCCTGTCGCACGGCAACGAGGGCACGCATGCCGCCGGCTACGTCATCTCGGGCTTCTCCAAGCTGGTGATGTCGAGCGACTTCGTCATCGGCCTCATCGTCTTCATGATCCTGATCGTGGTGAACTTCATCGTCATCACCAAGGGCGCGACCCGTATCGCCGAAGTCGGCGCGCGTTTCACCCTCGACGCCATCCCCGGCAAGCAGATGTCGATCGACGCCGACCTTTCCGCCGGCATGATCGACGATAAGACGGCGCAGCTGCGCCGCCGCGAGTTGGAGGAGGAATCCTCATTCTTCGGCTCGATGGACGGTGCCTCGAAATTCGTGCGCGGCGACGCCATCGCCGGCCTGATCATCACTGCCATCAACATCGTCGGCGGCATCGCCATCGGCTATCTGCGCCACGGCATGGGTCTTGGCCAGGCGGCCGACGTCTTCATCAAGCTGTCGGTCGGCGACGGCCTCGTCACCCAGATCCCGGCGCTCATCGTCTCGCTCGCCGCCGGCATGCTCGTCTCCAAGGGTGGCACGCGCGGCTCGACCAACCAGGCGGTGTTCGGTCAGCTCGGCGCGCATCCGCGCGCGCTCTACGTCGCGGCCTCGTTGCTGGTCATCCTCGGCCTGATGCCCGGCCTGCCGCTGTTCCCCTTCTTCGCGCTTGCCGGCGGCATGGCCGGCCTCGGCTACATCATCCCGCTGCGCCAGAGCCGCGAGCGCGCCGCCGCCGAAGCCTTGAAGACGCAAGAGAAGGCTAACAAGGTCGAGGAGGAGAAGAACTCGGTCAAGGCCTCGCTGGTCACCGCCGAGATCGAGCTTCTGATCGGCAAGCAGCTTTCGACCAGGCTGATGGTGGCGCATCAGGAACTGGTGTTCCGCATGTCGAAGATGCGCAAGAAATTCGCCCAGCAATATGGCTTCGTGGTGCCGGAGGTGCGTGTTGCCGACGACTTCGCCATCCCGCCGAAGAGCTATCAGATCAAGGTGCACGGCACTGTGGTCGCCGAATACCAGATGCGCGTCGGCGAGATCATGGTGCTGCTCGGCACGCGCGGCGTGCCGGAGATCCCCGGCGAGGAAATCCGCGAGCCGGCCTTCGGCATGCGCGCCTATTCCGTGCTCGAAACCTTCGCCGAGGATCTGAGACGCGAGAACTTCACCTTTGCCGACAACATGTCGGTGCTGCTCACGCATCTCTCCGAGGTGATCCGCAACAATCTGCCGCAGCTTCTGTCCTACAAGGACATGAAGGCGCTCTTGGAACGGCTCGACCCCGAATACCGCAAGCTCGCCGACGAGATATGCACCTCGCACATCTCCTATCCCGGCCTGCAGGCGGTGCTGAAGCTGCTGCTCGCCGAGCGCGTCTCGATCCGCAACCTGCATCTGATCATCGAGGCGATCGCCGAGATCGCGCCGCATGTGCGCCGTACCGAGCAGATCGTCGAGCATGTGCGCATCCGCATGGCGCAGCAGATCTGCGGCGACCTCTCCGAAGGCGGCACGCTCAAGGTGCTGCGCCTCGGCAACCGCTGGGACCTCGCCTTCCATCAGAGCCTCAAGCGCGACGCCAAGGGCGAGGTGCGTGAATTCGACATCGATCCGCGTCAGCTCGAAGAATTCGGCCAGGACGCCACCAAGGCGATCCGCAAGCATCTCGAGGCCGGCGAGCGCTTCGTGCTCGTCACCGCGCCCGACGCCCGTCCCTATGTGCGCATGATCATCGAGCGGCTGTTCACGACGCTGCCGGTGCTGAGCCATGTCGAGATCGCCAAGGGCGTCGAGATCAAGGTGCTCGGGACCATCTCGTGAACGCGCTCTCGCAAGGCGTCGTCATCGCCGCCTTCCTCGCCTTCTGCCGCATCGGCGCCTGCTTCATGCTGATGCCTGGCCTGTCGAGCGCCCGCGTGCCGCTGCAGATCAGGCTGTTCGTTTCGCTCGCCGCCACCGGTGGCCTGCTCGCTTTCCTGTGGGACCGCATCTACCCATTCGTCGATCCGCGCCCGCAGGTCCTGGCGCCCATGATCGTCTCCGAGCTGCTGGTCGGCGGCCTGATCGGCGCCATGACCAGGCTCTACATGGAGGCGCTGCGCTTCATGGGCTCGGCCATCGCCATGATGATCGGCTATGGCGGTTCGGGCGGACCGGCGATCGAAGAGCCGGAACCGCAGGCGGCGCTCGCCGCCATCATCTCGTTCTCGGCGCTGCTTTTGCTCTTCGTCTTCGACTTCGACCACGAGATCGTCAAGGCGCTCGTCGCCTCCTACACGGTCGCTCCGGTCAACGTGTTCTTCAATCCGCAGGCGGCGCTGGTCGACGTCACCGACACCGTGTCGGACGCCTTCTTCCTGGTCATTCGGCTGGGCAGCCCTTTCGTCGCCTATGCCATCCTGGTCAACCTGACGATCGGCTTCGTCAACAAGCTGACGCCGCAGATCCCGGTCTATTTCATCTCGCTGCCCTTCGTCATCGCCGGCGGCATGATCATCTTCTATTTCGCCGTCGGCACCTTGCTGTCGCTATTCGTCGACGGCTTCGTCGACCTCACGCTGGCGAGATAGCCATGACCATGCGAAAGGACCGCCTGAAGAAACTGGTCAAGGTGCAGGAGCAGTTGAAAGTCCTGCACGAGACCCGCCATGCCGGCTTCCTCGCCGCCGCCGTCAAGGCCGAAGCGGAGGCCAGGGACCTGATCGAGCATTTCGACACCGACGCTTCGCTGGCCGCTCTCTTTCCGGAAATCTATCATCGCCGCATCACCGTCGCGCTCGAGCGCCAGAAAAAGAACCTGGAAGACGCCCGCCAGGAAGCCGCGCTGATCGCCACCGCGACGGCGCGCACCAACATGGTCGAGCGCGCCTACAAGGACGTGCGCCGCCGCGACGAGCGCGAGCGCTCCGACCGCGAACGCCTCGATCTGATCATGCAGAAGCGAATGGACGAAGGCTGACCTCCCGCAAGCCTGCCACAAGCTTCTTGAGTCATTGTGCAACTGACAAAACCGGCAAAGGGCGGACTTTCTTGGCCATTTCCCCACCCAGCGACATCGTCATGGACGTTGCCCGCGCAGCGGAGCCGGCCGATGTCGAGGCCGCGCGCGCGGCGCTCGCGAGAAGGGCGAATGGCGCCTCGGCGCCGTTCGCGCTCGATCCCTCCGCGACGGTCGATGCCGGCTCCATCCTCTCGCGCGCCGCGGCCGACAAGGCGGAAGCCGCCAATCCGGCGAAGAAGTTCCAGCGCTTCGAGGCGATGGTGCTGACGACCTTCATCCAGAACATGATGCCCAAGGACACTGAGGGCGTTTACGGCAAGGGCCTGGCCGGCGACATGTGGAAGTCGCAGCTCGCCGAAAAGGTGGCCGATGTCATGGCCGCGCATGGCGGCATCGGCATCGCCAAATCGATGCTCGCCGACCACTATCTCGACGGCAAGCACAAGGTGCCGGTCGGCCCCGTCGCCGGCGGAGCGCAGAAAACCGAGATCGACCAGCAGACCCGGCTTTCGACCTCGATGATCGAGGAGCTTGAGCGCAAAGCCGCACGGTCGATGACCGGCGACGACACAACCACAAAAACGGACATCAAGATCTAGGGACCTACATGGCCGACCAAACGGACCTTTCCAACCTTCCCGCACGCACCAACGCAATGGAGGCGCCCGCCGCCGCGCGACCCGGCAACCTCGCCGCCATCATCGGCCGCATCGAGGAAGTCGTGGACGAGGAGACCGCCGGCATCCGCAGCGGAACAGCCTATGACCTCAAAGCCTCGAACGCGCGCAAGAGCCGGTATCTCTACGAGCTGAACCGCGCCATGAAGGGCGCCAACGAGATCGAATTCCTCGAGCAGCATCGCGAAGGCCTGCTGCGGCTGCGCCAGAAGCTGGCCAGGAACGAGGCGGCGATCCTCGCCCATCTCAACGCGGTCAACGAGGTCGCCACGCTTCTGAGGAACGCCATCCAGCGCGCCGATGCCGACGGCACCTATTCGGTCGGCGAGTTCGGAATGGCCCGAGCATGATCCCGAAAAGTGGAGACCGGTTTTCGGACAAGATCATGCTCGAAGCAAATCGAACATGATAAAGTTCATCGCCGCCGCGCTGTGGATCTGCGCCGTGACGCTCGGCGCGGTCTTCTATTCCTTCCAGGCGGCGGGCCAGCGCGGCGCGGCCGGGCCGCCGAAGCCGATGCTGGGCGGCCTCGACTATGTCAAGACCGACATGATCTCGGTGCCGCTGCTGCGCGACGGCACGATCGACGGCTATTTCCTCACCAAGCTCGTCTACACGGTGGAGCCGGACCAGATAAAGAAGCTGTCGATCCCGGCGCAGGCGCTGATGACCGACCAGGTCTATTCCTATCTCTATTCCAACCCGCAGATCGATTTCACCAAGAAGGAATCGATCGATCTCGACGCTTTCCGCAAGTCGATCCGCGACACCATCAACACCCGCGTCGGCGTCGAGCTGGTGCACGAGGTGCTGATCGATCAGGTCAACTTCCTGTCCAAGGACGATATCCGCGACAACGCGCTTCGCCGCCGCAAGAATGCCGGCGAAACCGCGGCGGCGATGACCAAGCCTTTCCAGGCGGCGCCGGAGCATTGATTGCACCGCCGCGTCCGGCGGCTATAGACATGGCCCAGCTCCCCTAAGCGATATGACGCACGGTGACCGCGTTGACGTTAACGTCAACTCGAAGCTATATGCGCCGGTGACAGGCGACCGCGCGCAGGCGTGGCGCGTCTACCTCGCCCAGCGGCCAAGCGCCGGTGCGCGTCAACGCAACCAACGAGGAGAACCGCCATGGGCGTTCAGGAGATTGCCGACAAGATCAAGTCGCGCGTGGCAAGCGCCGGCTTCGAGCATTCGGTCAAGTTCGACACC
Source organism: Mesorhizobium sp. B2-4-3 (assembly GCF_006442815.1). Taxonomy (GTDB): domain Bacteria; phylum Pseudomonadota; class Alphaproteobacteria; order Rhizobiales; family Rhizobiaceae; genus Mesorhizobium. Next base: position 225,327 of record NZ_VFVL01000002.1, on the reverse strand, counting down.
GGCAGCGACGGCGTCATCGTCATCGACGGCGCGACCGTCTCGACCGCCGACGCGCCGACCGACTGCACGATCAAGCTGTCGCTCGACGATCTGGATTCGCTGATTGCCGGCGACCTCAATCCGACCATGGCCTTCATGTCCGGCAAGCTGAAGGTCGAGGGCGACATGACCGTCGCCATGGCGCTCAGCCAGTTGCTCGGCTGACCCTTCGCAAAAACGGCAACGCCGCCCGATGGGCGGCGTTGCCGTTTTTTGTCGAGCCGAAAGGCTTCAGGCGACGAAGTCCAGCGCCTGTCCCTTGATCTTGCGGCCGGCGGCCTTGATCGTGCCTGTGGCGCCGTCCAGCGCGCCGTCTTTCAGCTCCAGCGCCAGAAGCCGGTGCCGCTCATAGGGGCCGGGCATGGCGAGCGCTCCGGTGCGGTCGGCCGAGAAGCCGAACCGCTCGTAATAGGGCGCGTCGCCGACGAGCAGGATCGCGCCATGGCCAAGCCGCGCGGCTTCGGCGGTCGCATACCGCATCAGCGCCGAGCCGATGCCGCCGCTCTTCAATCCCGGTTCGACCGCGAGCGGGCCGAGCAGCAGCGCTGCCGGACCGCCCTCGCCCAGCCTCACATCCCACAGCCGCACCGTGCCGACGACCCCGCCCGACGCATCGCGGGCGACAAAGGCCAGGCCTTCCGAGGGCCGGCGGCCGCGCCGCAGCTTCTCGGATGACTTCTTCTTGCGCTTCGGCCCCATGGCGCGGTCGAGCAGCGCTTCGCGCGCCGCCACGTCGCCCGCGCCTTCGCCGACGATGACGAAGGCAGGCGCCTGGGTGGCCCCCTCGTCCGGCGCGCCGCGCGAGCCAGCCTGTGCCCGGAGGGCCAGGGAGGGCGCAAACGCATTTTCAGGCGAAGTGGAAACCGGTTCGCCGTAAGAAAATGCGCCAAGAAGCACTGCCGTCGAGCCATTCTCCCCCGCGGAGAAAAGCTCAGCCAACGGTCCGGACGAGGGGGCAATTTCAGTGGGCGCGAAGGCCGATTTGGTCAGGTATTCCATGTCCGCGATCCTTCACGAGCGGAGATCTGTCCCACAAGCGAGCCCGGGCGGGCGACAGGCGTCCGCGCCGGTTGATCTGAGCGGTTTCTTGCGAACTGCTCAGATCACGTAGGATCGGAGAGGCTCGAAGCCGTTGAAGGCGACCGCCGAATAGGTGGTCGTGTAGGCTCCGGTGCCTTCGATCAGCACCTCGTCGCCGATGGTCAGCGACAAGGGCAGCGGATAAGGCGTCTTCTCGTACATAACGTCGGCCGAATCGCAGGTCGGGCCGGCGAGCACGCAAGGCGCGGTCTCCGAACCGTCATGGCGCGTGACCAGCGGATAGCGGATCGCCTCGTCCATCGTCTCGGCGAGACCGCCGAACTTGCCGATGTCGAGGAACACCCAGCGCACATTGTCGTTGTCGGCCTTCTTCGAGATCAGCACGACCTCCGACTTGATGACGCCGGCATTGCCGACCATGCCCCGGCCCGGCTCGATGATCGTTTCGGGCAGCGCGTTGCCGAAATGCTTGCGCAGCGCCGAGAAGATCGCCTGGCCATAGGCCTGGGCCACCGGCACGTCCTTCAGGTAACGGGTCGGGAAACCGCCGCCCATGTTGACCATCTTGAGCACGATGCCTTCCTCGGCGAGCGTCGCGAACACCTTCTTGGCGTCGCCCAGCGCGCGATCCCAGGCCGTCAGGTCGGTCTGCTGCGAGCCGACATGGAACGACACGCCATAGGCGTCGAGGCCGAGGCCCTTGGCATGGCGCAGCACGTCGACGGCCATCGCCGGCACGCAGCCGAACTTGCGCGACAGCGGCCACTCGGCGCCTTCACCGTCGGTCAGCACGCGGCAGAACACGCGCGAGCCGGGGGCGACGCGGGCGATCTTCTCGACCTCCTCGACGCAGTCCACGGCGTAGAGGCGGATGCCGAGCTGGTAGGCGCGTGCGATGTCACGCTCCTTCTTGATGGTGTTGCCGAAGGAAATGCGGTCCGCCGGCGCGCCGGCATCCATCGCCATCTCGACCTCGGCAACCGATGCGGTGTCGAAGGACGAGCCCATCGCAGCAAGCAGGCGCAGGATTTCCGGCGCCGGGTTTGCTTTCACCGCATAGTAGATCCTGGAATCGGGCAACGCCTTCTCGAAGGCGCGGAAATTGTCGCGCACGACATCGAGGTCGACGACGAGGCAGGGGCCGTTCGGACGTCGGGTGGCGAGGAAATCAAGGATGCGCTGGGTGGCCATCGGGGTCTCTCCATAACGCCTTTCGGCGCGCAATAAGGCTGCGGGACGCGGGCTGTCGGCCTCGCGAACACGCGGTGGACAAAGGCGGGACGTCAAATCCATGGGACCAGCCGGTGGAGACCCCGGAACCATGAAACGCCGTCTCGCGGCGGTGAACCTTGGCCTTGCCCGGCCTCGGTTCGCTTTGTCTGCCTTGGCTTGGATGGGAGACCCGTCCGCACTGCCGGCAATGAAGGTGTGCCTCTTTAGTAACCCCGGTCTTTGGACGACCGGAAGAGAACCAGAAAGGCCCGCACCGTCGTTGCTTCAAGGTGTCCTCGGTCTTGTGGTTGGCCACTGACCGACTGGAGGGGTTGGCTCCAGTTACCTTACCGATTGCCCTCACCATTCGAGGATCGGCGGACACCCACAGGCACGTGCGACTTTGGGCAAGCGCGATATAGGAGCGAAGGGTTTCACAATCAATAAAAATCGTAAGCGCAGGTTGTAAAATTTCTGGCATCGAACAATGTTGTCGCACTGTATCCGGAAATCGAACGATGCCAGGAACTCAAGGACCGCTTAACGCCTTCCTCGATCTACGCCAAATGCCTGTGGCGAATGCGGAATTGGGTCCGCTCGCCGGCCTGCGCCTGGCCGTCAAGGACATCTATGACGTCGCCGGCTACCGCACCGGCTGCGGCAACCCGCAGAGGTTCGCGGAGGCGCATGCGGCCTCGCGCACGGCGGAAGCGGTGCAGACGATCCTCGATGCCGGCGCGCGATTCGTCGGTAAGACCCAGACCGACGAGCTGGCCTTCTCGCTGTTCGGCCAGAACGCGCATTTCCCTTACCCGATCAATCCCGCCGCGCCCGATCGCGTCACCGGTGGCTCTTCCTCCGGCTCGGCGGCCGCGGTTGCCGGCGGCCTGGCGAACATCGCCACCGGCTCCGACACCGGCGGCTCTATCCGCGCGCCGGCGAGCTTCTGCGGCCTGATCGGGCTGCGCACCACCCATGGCCGCATCCCGCTCGACGGCGCGATGAAGCTGGCGTCGAGCTTCGACACCTTCGGCTGGTTCGCCGACGACATCGAAACCTATGAGACGGTCGGCAAGCTTTTGCTCGGCCGCGATCCGCACCAGCATCAGCTCAACCGCCCGCTGTCGATCCGCTGGCTGGATGCCTTCGTCATGGGTCCGGCGGAAGCCGCCGAATATGCGCGCATGAAGGCGCTGGCCGCCGGCGTCATCGGCCAGCCCGTGGAGACAGAATACGCCTTTGCCTCGTTCCCCGACGAGCTTTACTGGTGCTTTCGCCGCTTGCAGGCGTTCGAGGCCTGGCGCGAGCATGGTCCCTGGATCGCGGCCGGCGGCCGCCTCAGCCCCGGCGTCGAGGAGCGTTTCGGCTTCGGCCGCACCATCGACGCCAGGGCCGCCGCGGCCGAAGCCGCGCGCCGGCTGGCGTTCCGGGCCGAGCTCGGGGCGCTGCTCGGCAACAACGGCTTCCTCGTCCTGCCCACCGTTCCCGGCGCGGCGCCATTCGCCGCGGGCACGCCGGAACAGTTCCAGGCCTATCGCGAAAGGGCGCTGCATCTTTTGTGCCTTTCCGGTCTTTCGGGCTTTCCGCAGATCACCTTGCCGATCGGCGCGATAGACGGCGCACCCTTCGGCCTGTCGCTGCTCGGGCCTTCCGGCAGCGACGTTGCCCTGATACGGCTCGGCCGCAAGATTCTCGACGCGGCACGAAAGGTCTGACCATGGATACATTGACGCGCATGCGCGCCTTCATCGACGTGGTCGAGGCGGAAGGTTTTTCGGCCGCGGCGCGCAAGATCGGCCGCTCCAAGGCGCTCTTGTCTAAATATGTGCGCGAGCTGGAGGACGAGCTGGGCGCGCTGCTGCTCAACCGCACCACGCGCCAGTTCTCGCTGACCGAATCCGGCCACACCTATTATCAGCGCGCTTCCGAGATCGTGCGCGAGGTCGACAACCTGGCCGAGGCGGTGCGCCAATCTTCCGGCGACGTTCGCGGCAGGATCAAGCTGTCGGCCGCCCGCACCTTCGCCGACGCGCCGATCGGTCAGTCGCTGGTCGACTTCGCCAGGCAGCACCCCGACATCGTGCTCGACATCCATCTCGACGACCGCTTCGTCGACCTTGTCGAGGAAGGTTTCGACCTTGCCGTGCGCATCTCGCGGCTGGAGAATTCCTCGCTCATCGCCAGGCGGCTGGCGCCGTTTTCGGTCAGGCTTTGCGCGTCGCCGGAACTGATCGCCAAGCATGGCGCGCCGGCGCGTCCGCAGGATCTCGCCAACATGCCCTGCATCGTCGACACCAACGGCCGCTCGCTGGCCAACTGGCGCTTCAAGGGCGAGGGCGAAGACTCCATGAGCGTCGCCGTTTCAGGCCCGATCGAGGTCAACAGCCCGATCGTGGCAAGAGCCGCCGCGCTCTCGGGTCTGGGCTTCGCCATGCTGCCGGATTTCATCGCTGCCCCCGACGTCGCGTCCGGCAAGCTGGTCACCGCGCTCGACGACCGCATCCTGGCGGGCACCGGCATCTTCGCCGTCTACCCGCATCGCCGCTATCTGCCGGCCAAGGTGCGGGTCTTCGTCGACTTCCTGGTGCACTGGTTCAGAACGCGCGACACCGCCTGATGCTGCCGCGCGGACGTTTGCAGCGGCGCGCATCAAATCAAAAGCTGAGGCACGCGTCCCAATTTCGCCCGCTTTCTGTTAACTCTCGGGCTCGCTCCCGAAATTGATGGAATCGCGGCCCGGAATGCATCTGAAACGGCAAGCAACCATGCTGGCTTCGGCCCTCGCGGCCACATTGGCCTCGGTCGAGCAGGCCGAAGTGCACCCGCATGTCTTCGCCGAAGCCCGGCTCGACGTGATCCTCAGCCAGGATCACCAAAGTGTGACGGCGCTGCGCCACCTTTGGCGCTTCGACGACCTGTTTTCGAGTACAGTGATGATGGAGTTCGACAAGAACTCCGATCTGAAGCTTGACGACAAAGAACTTAAGGAAGTGGCCGACACCGTCCATTCCTCGCTGGCCGAGTTCAACTACTTCCAGCTCGTCACCCAGGACGGCAAGGATGTGCCGATGGTCCCGCCGCCGCATCTGATGGCGAACTTCGACAATGACCAGCTGATCATCCTGTTCGAGTCGCAGCCCAAGACACCGATCAAGCTCGCCGGCAAGATCGACATCGGCGTCTACGATCCGACCTTCTACACGGCGATCGACTTCACCGACGACGCCAACCTCACCGTCGAAGGCCTGCCCTCGACCTGTACCAAGAAAGTCGTCCGTCCCGATCCGGACGAGGCGATCAAGGAAAACCAGAAGACCCTGACGGACGCGTTCTTCAACGATCCGACGGGCACCGACATGAGCAAGATCTTCGCCACCAAGCTCGAACTGAACTGCTCGCCGGAAGGATGATTTGGTGATGAAACCGTCGCTGCGCGCAAGCAGGTTCCGCAAAAGTGTCCCACGGTTTTGCGATCGGAACCTGCGACCAACAAGGGAATCCAGGCGGATATTCGTGGGGCATCCCACGAATATCCGCTTAGCGCTCGGCCTTTTGGCCGCCACCCTGGTGATCGCCCATATGCCTGCCGTAGCGCATGCGCAAAGCTCGCTCGGCATCGGCACCAATGACGGCATGGCACCGACCGCCACGGGGCCGTTCGCCCATATCCTGATGTGGATCAATCTCCGGCAACAGGAATTCTACCATTCGCTCGCCGCCGCCATGAAGGCGATGCGCCAGGACGGCAGCAAGCTCTGGCTGCTGATCGGCCTGTCCTTCGCCTATGGCATCTTCCACGCCGCCGGTCCCGGCCACGGCAAGGCGGTGATCTCCTCCTACATGGTCGCCAACGAAGTGGCGTTGAGACGCGGCATCATGCTTTCCTTCGTCTCGGCGCTGCTGCAGGGCCTGACGGCGGTGGTCGTCATGATGCTTGCCTATTTCGTGCTGCGCGGCACCGCGATCTCGATGACCGACGCCGCCTGGTTCCTGGAAATCTCGAGCTATGTGCTGGTGACGCTGTTCGGCGCCTGGCTGCTGTGGCGCAAGCTCGGTCCGTCGGTGCTGCGCCTGTTCGGCAGAGCGCCTGCCTACAGCCTGGCGGCCGCCCATGCCGGCCATTCGCATGGCGGGCATTCCCATGCGGGGCACGCCCATTCCCATGCAGGCCATTCCCACGCACATGCGCACGCCGCGCATTCCCATGCCCTGCACGTGCATGACGATCATGATCATCATGACCATTCGCATGCGCACGCCCATGATCGCGGCGCGCATGAACACCACCAGGCGGCGCACGACCATGGCCCGGGCGAGGCCTGCGAGACCTGCGGCCATTCGCATGCCCCGGATCCGGCGATGCTGTCTGGCGACCGCTTCGACTGGAAGACCGCCTGGTCGGCTGTGGCCGCCGTCGGCATCCGTCCCTGCTCCGGCGCGCTGATCGTGCTGAGCTTCGCGCTGCTCAACGGGCTTTGGGTCGGCGGACTGCTGTCGGTGCTGGCGATGTCGATCGGCACCGCGATCACCGTCTCGGCGCTGGCGACGATCGCCGTGACGGCCAAGAACTGGGCGGTCTATTTCGCCGGCGACGGCCGCATCGGCAACCGCATCCACTCGATCGTCGAAATCGGCGGCGCCGCCTTCATTTTCATCGTCGGCCTGCTGCTTCTGTCGGCCAGCCTGTCGGGCGGCGTCTGATTTAAGGCCGGCTCGCCAAGGTGCGTTGAGATTCAGGTCGGGCCGAGCCGAAAATGGTGGCTTCCGAGAACCGGAGCGGAGCGTACTTGAAGTACGTGTGCACCGGAAGCGCAGGAGGCCGCCATTTGCAGGCCGGCCTCACCTGAATATCAATGCACCTTTCCGCCCAGTTCGTCCTCGATATGGGCGCGGATGATTTCGTCGAAACTGCTTTCGGCGGCAAAGCCGAGTTCCCTCGCCCGCCTGGCCTCGAACCGTGTCGGCCAGCCTTTGACGATCGCCCAGACGGTCTCGTCGGGCTGCTCGCGGATCCGCTTCGCGACCTCGGCGCCGGCGATGCGCTCAAGCGCCTCGATCTGCTCGCCGACGGTGACGGCGACGCCCGGCATTGTAAGATTGCGGCGCGGTCCGACCTTGTTGCCGTCGATTTCGGCAGCATGGATGAGGAAATTGACCGCCGAGCGCGGGCTGGCATGGGTGTGCAGCACCGAGCGCGGCACCGGCAGGATCGCCTCCTGGCCGGCGAGCGGCTCACGGATGATGCCGGAGAAGAAACTCGACGCCGCCTTGTTCGGCTTGCCGGGGCGGACGCAGATCGTCGGCAGCCGGATGCCGATGCCGTCGAAGAAGCCGCGCCGCGTATAGTCGGCAAGCAGCGCTTCGCTCATCTGCTTCTGCGTGCCGTATGAAGTGAGCGGCGTCGGATGGAATTCATCCGGGATGACATCCGGGAACGGCGCGCCGAACACGGCGATCGACGAGGTGAAGACGAGGCGCGGCATGAACGCCGCCAGCCGCACGGCGTCGAACAGCGCGCGCGTGCCGTCGAGATTGACGCGGTAGCCGAGGTCGAAATTGGCCTCCGCCTCGCCCGACACGATGCCGGCCAAATGGAAGATCACATCCGGGCGGGTAGCCACGAGAGCGGCCATAGCGCCGGGCGCGGACAGATCGCCGGTGTGGACCGAGACGTCCACGCCCGCGAGCACCGGCGCCTGCGGCGCCGCGATGTCGTGCAGGTCGAGCGCCGTGATCTTGCGCCCGCGCAAGGCGCCGTCCCTGGCCAGCCGCGCGATAAGCTTGCTGCCCACCATGCCCGCGGCACCCGTGATCAATATTCTCATCATCAGAGACCTTTCTTGCGCTGGCTGCGGCCGCGTAGCCACAGGACGACGAACAGTCCAACCATGAAGACCACGGCGACAACGGCCGCCAGCACCGTCGATACCTTGCCCACGGCCAGCATGATGGCCGGCAGGAAATAGGCGGCGAGGCCGAACACAACCAGTATCACCGCCGCGGCGGCCGCGGCGTTGCGGGTGTCACGATCCATCAGCGGGCGTTCTTCATGTCGAGGCTGCTCGGTTTTGTCATCAGGCCGCGGTCAGTGATAGTGCCGGCGATCGCGCGGCGCATCATGCGCATGGTCATGATCATGATGGTGGTCGTGCTCGTCATGGCTGTCCGCGCATTTGCCGAATTCGGGTTCGACAGTGGCATGCTCGATACCATGCTCGGCCGCAAGCCGTTTCTTGATGGCGCTCACCGCCACATGCGCATCGACGCCGTCGTTCAGGCAAGCATGCAGCGTCGCCATGTTGGAGGTGCCGTCGAGCGACCAGACATGCATATGATGCACCTCGCGCACGCCCTTGACGGCGCCTTCGATATCCCTGGCGATCAGGTCGCGGTCGAGGCTGGCCGGCACGCCCTCGAGCAGGACATTGGCGGCCTCACGCATCAGCGACCATGCCGTCGACAGGATGAGCAGCGACACCAGCACCGACAGGATCGGATCGATCGGCATCCAGCCCGTCGCCAGGATGATGATGGCGGCGGCGATGGCCGCGGCCGAGCCCAGCAGATCGCCCAGCACATGCAGGATGGCGCCACGCATGTTGAGGCTCTCGCGATCACCGCCATGCAGTACGAAGAAGGAGGCGATGTTGACCAGGAGACCTGCCACCGCCACCACCAGCATCGGCCCGCCCAGCACTGGCGTCGGGTGCATCAGCCGGCCCCAGGCCTCGTAGACGATCCAAAGCGCGATGACGAAGATGGCGATGCCGTTGGTGTAGGCGACCAGCGTCTTCACCCGGGCGAAGCCATAGGTGAGACGGCCGGTGGCAGGACGCCCGGCGAGATGAAAGGCGTACCAGGCAAGGCCGAGCGCGATGGCGTCAGCCAGCATGTGCCCGGCATCGGCGACCAGCGCCAGCGACCCGGTAAGCCAGCCGCCCAGCGCCTCGGCGACCATGAAGCCAGCGGTCAAACAGGTAGCGATCAGCACCCGCTTCTTGTCGGTCGAGCCATGCACATGCCCGGCGCCATGGCTGTGGCTATGACCGGCCGGGCCGTGGTCGTGCGAAGCATGGTCATGCGCCATCGCCAAACTCCTGTCTGCCGACCATGGTCCTGAAAACCGGTTTTCCGGCTCTCAGGATCATGATCTACGCGCCGAACTCGGCGCGGAAATCTTCAAGCCGCCGTTTCTGGCTTCCCTGGGCATCGAAATTTGCCGGATCGAGCCAGGCCTCATAGGCTTTTCGGAGTGCCGGCCACTCCTTGTCGATGACCGAATACCACGCCGTATCGCGGTTTTCACCCTTGACCACGAAATGCTGGCGGAAGATGCCCTCGAACTTGAAGCCGAACCGCTCGGCCGCGCGCTTCGACGGCTCGTTGCGGTTGTTGCACTTCCACTCGTAACGGCGATAGCCGAGCTCGTCGAAGACGTATTTCATGAACAGGAACTGCGCTTCGGTCGCCGCCGGCTTGCGCGAGATCAACGGTCCCCAATAGATGTTGCCGATCTCGATGACGCCGTTGTTGGCATCGATGCGCATCAGCGTCTGTCGTCCGGCGACCTTGCCGCTTGCCTTGTCGATGACGGTGAAGAACAGCGGATCCTCAAGCGCCTCGGCCTTGTCCAGCCATGGCTGGAAGGCGGCGCGGCTTTTCGGCGGATGGTCCGGCAGCCACGCGAAGCGCCCATCGATATCGGCGACGGACGAGGTTTCATAGAGGCCATCGCCATGCTTTGCCGCGCTGAACGGCTCAAGGCGCGCATAGTGGCCTTCGAACACCTTGCGTTCCGGCCGCGGACGCGGCTGCCATTTCTTCAGATCTTCCGACACCGGCCACTCCAATCCGTTGACTTTTACCTGCGGACGGTCACAAAAACGCTCGCTCACAGAAAGAACCACAGGGACGGGAAAAATGCTCCACACGATCGCGGCCTTCGACCGTCTCGGCGAGGAAAATGCCTTCGCGGTGCTGGCGAGGGCCACCGCGCTTGCCCATCAGGGGCGCGACATCGTCAACCTCGGCATCGGCCAGCCCGACTTCAAGACGCCGCAGCACATCGTCGAGGCGGCGATCAAGGCGCTGCGCGACGGCCACCATGGCTACACGCCGGCCAACGGCCTTCTAGCCACCCGCGAGGCGGTCGTGCGCCGCACGCTGACCACCACCGGCGTCGAGGTGTCGCCCGAGAATGTGATGATCCTGCCGGGCGGCAAGCCGACGATGTTCGCCGCGATCCTGATGTTCGGCGAGGCGGGCGCCGAGATCCTCTACCCCGATCCCGGCTTTCCGATCTACCGCTCGATGATCGAGTTCACGGGCGCTACGCCGGTGCCGGTGCCGATCCGCGAGGAAAACGGCTTTGCCTTCTCGGCGGAAGAGACGCTGGCGCTGATCACGCCGAAGACCAGGCTGCTGATCCTCAACTCGCCCGCCAATCCGACCGGTGGCGTCACTCCGCGGGCCGAGATCGAGAAGCTGGTCAAGGGCCTGGAGAAGCACCCTCAGGTCGCCATCATGTCCGACGAGATCTACGATGTGATGACCTACGATGGTGAGACCCACTGCTCGCTGCTCAATTTCCCCGAGATCCGCGACCGGCTGATCGTGCTCAACGGCTGGTCGAAGACCTGGGCGATGACCGGCTGGCGCATGGGCTGGTCGATCTGGCCGAACGGCGACAAGGGCGCGCATCTCTACGACAAGGTGCGCAAGCTGGCGGTCAACTGCTGGTCCTGCGTCAACGCGCCGAGCCAGTTCGCCGGCATCGCGGCGATCGACGGCCCGCAGGACGATGTCGAGAAGATGATGCGCGCTTTCGACAACCGAAGGAAGATCGTGGTCGAGGGGCTGAACGCGCTCCCCGGCATTTCCTGCATCACGCCGAAGGGCGCCTTCTATGCCTTCCCCAACGTCTCGGAAACCGGCTGGAAGGCCAAGAAGCTCGCTTCGGCGCTGTTGGAGGATGCCGGCGTGGCGTTGATCGGCGGCCCCGATTTCGGCGTTCTCGGCGAAGGCTATATCCGGCTTTCCTATGCCAATTCCGAGGAGAACATCCTGCGCGCGCTGGAACGGATCGAGGCGTTTCTGAAAAAGTGACGCCTTAGAGCATGATGCCGAAAAGTGTGAAGCGGTTTTCGGGCGACATCATGCTCCGTCTCCAGCCGTTCACCCGCGCCCGACAAACGGCATCTTCGTCGCCATCACCGTCATGAACAGCACGTTGGCGTCGAGCGGCAGGCTCGCCATGTGCAGCACCGCATCGGCCACGCGCTCGACATCCATCACCGCTTCGGCGGCGATCGAGCCGTTGGCCTGCGGCACGCCCACCGTCATCGGCTGCGCCATCTCGGTCAGCGCATTGCCGATGTCGATCTGGCCGCAGGCGATGTCGAAAGGCCGGCCGTCGAGCGCCAGCGTCTTGGTGAGCCCAGTGATCGCATGCTTGGTCGCCGTATAGGGCGCGGAGCCGGGGCGCGGCGCATAGGCCGACACCGAGCCGTTGTTGATGATACGGCCCCCCATCGGCTTCTGCCTCCGCATGGCGCCGAAGGCTGCGCGGGCGCATAGGAACGAGCCTGTGAGGTTGACGCCGACGACGTCGTTCCAGACCTCGACAGGGATTTCGTCGATCAGTGTCGACTTGTAGCCCATGCCGGCATTGTTGAAGAGCAGGTCGACGCGGCCGAAGCCCTCGAGCACGGTCTCGAACATGTCGTCGACTTCGTCGGCCTTGCTGATGTCGCAGGCGACGGCCAATGCCTTGGCTTGCGTCTTGCCCGCCCCGGCGATCGCCTCTTCCAGCAGCTTCTTGCGGCGGCCGCAGAACACCGTGTTCCAGCCTGCCTTGAGCAGCGCCGTCGCGACGCTCTTGCCGATGCCGGTGCCGGCGCCGGTAACGATGGCGGTCTTGTCTGCTATGGCTGTCATCGCCGTCCTCCCGGTCATGGATGGAAAGATTTGCATCGCAAATGGCAGGGATGATGGCAAGCAGCTATTGGCGATAAAAAGGGCCAACAAAAAGGGCGGCCATTGGCGACCGCCCCGATCTGAACCGCGCTTGGGAGGAGGAAAAGCCGGTCCGACTGGTTAGAATGATGCGCTTGCTGGGTTAACGAGAAGTTAACGGCAACCACACCCGCTAACGCTGGTGCTCACCAGGGCGAGCTGGGCGCGCTTCCGGCGGGCACCTTTGCCGCCGAAACCGTCGCCTCGACATGATCGACCAGCGCGTCCGGCAGGCCGAGCCGGCCGGCGAGCAGGTCGAGGTAACCGCGCTCGGTGCGCGTGTCGGGATCGATGGTCAGCCGCGAGGCGGTATAGAGCTCGAGCTTCTGCGCATCGGTCTTGGCGGCGGCGACCAGCGTATCGAGATCGAGCGGGCTTTCGAGCTCGGCGAGCAGGAATTTTTCCGCTTCGGCGCCGATGCCGGCGAGCTTGAGCTTGTCGGCGATCTTCTTGCGCTCGTCATCGTCGACATGGCCGTCGGCCTTCGCCGCCGAGATCATCGCCCTGACCAGCGTCAGCGTGAACTCGGCTTCGCCTTGTGGCGCCTGCGAGGGATCGAAGGCGGTATCGGCGGGCGGCGGCAGCAGTTCTGGCTCGCTGCCAGCCGGCGCCTGCGCCGGCTCCTTGCCGGCCTTGTAGTTCTGATAAGCCTTATAGGCGAGGCCTCCGATCGCAGCCAGGCCGCCGAGCTTGACGGCCGCGCCCGTCACCTGCCGGCCGGTGCCGGTGCCGAGCAGCACGGCCGCCAGCGCGCCGGCGGCCAGAGGATTGTCCTTCGCCATCTGCACTGCCTGCCCCGCCTTGTCGCGGACAGTCGAGCCGGTCCCAGGGATTTGCGAGCCGAGAAGGTCGTCGAGCAGCTTCTTGGGGTCGAGCATCAATGCCTCCAGAATGGGCCCGGCCGAACGCGCCCGGGCAGGGTTTCGGACCGGCAAGAGGTAGGCCCCGCGCTTTGACATTACAATGACGGCGGCAGTTTTTCGCTCGCGGAGCTGGCCGCTCTAATTGCCGATATGGCGCTTGCCGCCGCGCGCTTGCGCCAGCTCGACCTGGCGGTGGCGTTCGGCATAGCGCTCGCGATCCTCGTCGGAGCGCGCTTCAAAGCAATTCGGACATGAGACGCCGATTGCGTATTTCGGCGACAGCCGGTCCTCGACCGTCAGCGGATGCCGGCAGGCGCGGCAGAGCTCAGCCTCTCCCTCGACCAGACCATGCGAGACGGACACCCGCTCGTCGAACACGAAACACTCGCCTTGCCACAGGCTCTCTTCGGCCGGCACCTCTTCGAGGTATTTCAGGATGCCGCCCTTGAGATGGAAGACGTTTTTGAGGCCGAGCGACTTCACATAGGCCGTCGCCTTCTCGCAGCGAATGCCGCCGGTGCAGAACATCGCCATCTTGCGGCCTTCGAGCTCCTCACGGTGCTCTTCCACCCAGGCCGGGAACTCGCGGAAGCTGGTGGTCCTGGGGTCGACCGCGCCCTTGAAGGTGCCAAGCGAAACTTCATAGGCGTTGCGCGTGTCGATCACCAAGGTATCCGCATCGGAAATCAGCGCGTTCCAGTCGGCCGGCGCGACATAGGCGCCTGCGCCCGCCGCCGGATCGATGTCCTCGACGCCCATGGTGACGATCTCGCGCTTCAACCGCACCTTCATGCGGTGGAACGGCATTTCGGCGGCGGCGCTGTATTTGACTTCCAAGCCGGCAAGGCCTTCGATGGCTTGCAGATGGTCAATCAGCGCAGCAATCGCGTCTTCGCTGCCGGCAACGGTACCGTTGATGCCTTCATGCGCCAGGAGCAGCGTGCCCTTGATGCCGCGTCCGCAACAGAAGGCCGCGAACGGCGCGCGTAGGGTCTCGTATCCGTCGAGCCGCGCGAATTTGTAGAGCGCCGCGACGCGGACTGGCTGAATTTCCATGGCTGTTGTCATGGTCATGCCATAGAGCAATTCCAGGAAAAGTGCGAAGCGGTTTTCCGTCCGGAATTGCGTGAAACAAAAAGATAGAGCGGTTTGCCGTTTCATGAAACGGCGATGCGCTCTAGACCGTGGTGAAAGCGGTTTCAAGGCGGAGGAGACTCAAAGGCCGGCGGCGATCCGCTGCGCGGCATCGCGACACGCCGGCCTTCGTGGACTTGAGCGGACCCTTCTGCTAATCGGTTTAAAATGATAGAAATGGAGACCAGCACATGACCAGCAAGGCCGAAAAGCTCCTGTCGCTTCTCAACGGTCAACCGGTCATCCCGGTGCTCAAGATCGCCAATGTCGCGGACGCGGTGCCGCTCGCCCGCGCGCTTTCGCGCGGTGGCATGCCGGCGATCGAGATCACGCTGCGCACCGCCGACGCGCTGGAAGCGATCCGCCGCGTCGCTGCCGAGGTCGAAGAGGCGATCGTCGGCGCCGGCACCATCCTCGATGCCAAGCAGTTCGATGAAGCAGCCCGCGCCGGCTCGAAATTCATCGTCAGTCCCGGCATCACCAGCCAGCTTCTCGACGCGGCCAAGGACAGCCCCGTGCCGCTGCTGCCCGGCGCCATCACGCCCGGCGAGATCATGGCCGCGCGCGAAGCCGGCCTGCGCTTCCTGAAATTCTTCCCGGCCGAGCAGTCCGGCGGCATCGCTTCGCTGAAGGCTTTCGCTTCGCCGCTGGCGGACGTGAAATTCTGCCCGACCGGCGGCATAACGGCCAGGAACGCCGCCGACTATCTGAGCCTGCCCAACGTCATCTGCGTCGGCGGCTCCTGGGTGGCGCCCGACGATCTCATCAAGGCCGGCAAGTGGGACGAGATCGAAGCGCTGGCGCGTGAGGCGAGCAAGCTCATGAAGTAATCAGCGCCTCACCAGGGCAGCGCGCCGTTCTCGTCGAAATAGCCGCCCGTCGGTCCGCCCGGCTCCAGCGTCGCCAGCCGCACGATGATCTCTGCCGCCTGCTGGACCGTGCGGTGCCCTCTACCCCCGTTCAGGTCGGTCGCGGTGTAGCCGGGAGCAGCGGCGTTGACGGTCATGCCGCGCGGCGAAAGTTCCCTGGCAAAGGCCACCGTGACGGCATTGAGCGCCGTCTTCGAGCTGCCATAGCTCATGAGATTGGGCGACCGGGTATCGCCCGCCGCGCGCGCGATCGAACCGATATAGCTGCTTACCATGACGATGCGGGCAGCGGGCGACGCCGTGAGCAGCGGCAGGAACGCCTGGGTGACCCGCACCGGACCGAACACGTTGACGTCATAGGTGGCCTTCATGTCCGCGACACTCTCGCGGCTCGGCGGCCGTTCATAGCGGCCGTCCGGGCCAAGCGCGTCGACATAGCCAGGCGCAATGCCGGCATTGTTGACCAGCACGTCCAGGCCGGGCGCCTGCGCCGCGACTGTCTTGACCGCGGCCGCCACGCTGTCGTCGCTGATGACGTCGAGCGCAAGCCACTCGACGTCGAACCCTTCGCCGCGCAGCGCTTGCGCCGCAGTCTCGCCGCGCTCGGCGTCGCGAGCGCCTAGCCACACCTTGAATCCCATGGCGGCCAGCCGCTTGGCGGTCTCGAGGCCGATGCCTTTGTTGGCGCCGGTAATCAGCGCGTTCTTCGTCGTCATATCCACGTCTCCTTTTTGGCGACCTAGACATGGCGTCAACCGACCTGCTTCGCGCGCCGGATACTCGCGTCCTCTTGCCTAATCCTCTTAGGTGCGCGTCATTTGGTTGCGCGGCTTGCATGGATCGCACATGCTGAAGCGATGAACGAAGCGCTTCAGGAATTGATCGTT
This sequence comes from Mesorhizobium sp. B2-4-3, assembly GCF_006442815.1. Lineage (GTDB taxonomy): Bacteria > Pseudomonadota > Alphaproteobacteria > Rhizobiales > Rhizobiaceae > Mesorhizobium. The sequence goes on along the minus strand of NZ_VFVL01000002.1, from coordinate 209,268 downwards.
CTCGCCAGCCGGCATGCGCATGGGCGGCGGACCAAAACAGCCATCCCGCGCGTTACGATCGGCCGCAGCGAGGTTCCGACGTCACCGCTGCCCGAACTCTGCCAGCCGACCGCGCTGCTGGTCCTGCAGGGGACCAAGACTGTGCTTGTCGGCGACCGCACGCTTGCCTACAGCGCCGGCAGCTATTTCGTCTATGCGGTGGAGGCGCCCGCCACCAGCCAGCTGATCGAGGCCAGCAGCGCCCATCCCTACATGGCTCTCGCCTTCGCCATCGATATCGAGCTGATCGCCGGCCTGCTCATCGACCATAGGCCGGTGGTCAACAGCGACAACTTCGTTACCAATACGGCCGATGATGAATTGCTCGACGCATGGCGCCGAATGCTGCGGCTGCTCGACAGGCCGGCCGAGATTCCTGTTCTCGCGCCCATGCTCGAACGGGAGATCGCGTTCAGGCTCTTGCAAGGCCCGCAGGGCGAGAAGCTGCGCCAGCTCGCCCGCGCAGATGGCCGCCTTTCGCAAATCCGCCGCGCCACGGCGTGGATACGGGCGCATTACAACGAGCCGATCGATGTGACGCAACTGGCCGAGCTGTCGCATATGAGCAACGCCGCCTTTCATCGCCACTTCAAGGCGGCGACGGCGATGAGCCCGATCCAGTATCAAAAGCAGCTCCGCCTTCTGGAGGCGCGCCATCTGCTGATCGCGCGACCGGGCAGCGCCGCGCATGTCGCCTTCACCGTCGGCTACGAAAGCGCCTCGCAGTTCAGCCGCGAATATGCGCGCCAGTTCGGATTGCCGCCCGCGCGCGACGCCGCGCGGCTCCTGGCCAGGGGTGAAGCGGCTGCGCTGGAAGTCGACTGAACATGAACAATCCGGCCGGCATGCGCCGACCGGGATAGGGCCTGGAATGCAATCGATGGCCGCGTGGGTCTGGCGGGGTCGCTATTTCGTTTGGAAGCGCGCGACCGAGAGGAACTTCACCGCGTTGCCGGTGAACCGGCTTGCGTCCGGCACCTGGCCATCCGCCTCGAAGCCAGCCGTATACACTTCGCTCGGCGGCGTGTGCACGATGTTGTAGGCATAGCGCGGCGCCGTCGTCGGGTCGGCAACCGAGGCGATGTTGACGCCGCTGCCCAACGCCCAGCGCGCGGCTTGCGGCGGCGTCGCCACCACCATGGCCTTGGGTCCGGGCTTCAGATCGTGGGCGGACGCCCTGCCTTCCTTGGCCGTCGTCTTCACGCCGGCGCCGATCGCCTTCGCGGGATCGGTCCCGGCCGGAAGCGCGGCGATGGCCTGGCGCGGCGAGGCCGCATCGACGCCCGACGGATCGTTGAACGCGGAGCGCGGTTCCGGTTCGGTCAGCGACGCAAGCTGGTATTCGGCGCCGCCGACGCCATCGGCCTCGACGGTGGCATTGGCCTGTTCGAGAACGGCTTTCACCTCATCCTGCTTGCCGGGCTGCGGCCGGGCGGTCGGCAGCACCGAGAACGCGTCGGTCGCGCTCTTGTCCTGCGAAGCGGTTTCGGCCAGCGCCAGAAGCACGTTCTTGTCCTTCGGCGCGAGTTCCGCCGGCGTCGAGCGGTCAGGACGCCAGGTCGGCAGTGGGACGTTGTTGACCGCCACCTGCGCCGGATCGGTGCTCGTGGCCTCCGCGGCGCTGGCCGTGCCGAACGGAACCTTGTCCGGCACGGGCGCCTGGGCCGTCGCAACCGCCTGCTCCGTCGTCGCCGAGGCATCCGCCGTGGCGAACGGCACGTTCTGCGGCGTCTGCTGGCCAACATCGGCCTTCGGACGCGGCGCGAAGTCGGGCAGCGGGATTTCCTTGGGCGGCAGGGCGGCGATGATCGTCTCCGGCGTATCCTGCTGCGGCTGCTGCTGCTCGTCGGCGCTGTCATCCGCGATCTGCGGGATGTTGGCGCGCTTGGCATCCTTCGGCGCGACAATCGCGATGCCCGGAAGATTGCTGCCGCGTGCCGTGGCGGCGTTGGCGACCTGAACCTGCTTCGCGGCTGTCCGCTGAGGCGCCGGGGCACTTTCGTCGGCGTCGTCATCGGCCTCGTCGGCGCCGCCGCCGAACCAGGCAAAAAGGCCGCCGGAGCGCTTGGTCGAGCCGCCGGCGCTGGCCAGTTCGATATTCGGGGTGCCGGCGCCCCTGCGCGCCTGATACGCTGCCACTGCTTGCTCATAGCCGGGCAGCGGGCGTCCGTCGCTCGGCACATGCAGCGTCTTGCCGTTGGGGAACAGGCTGACCAGTTCCTGGCGGCTGATGCCCGGCCAATGGCGCACGTTGCCGACATCCATATGCACGAAGGGCGAGCCGGAAGTCGGGTAATAGCCGACGCCGCCGCCCTGCATCTTGAGACCGATGTTGCGCAGTTTCTTCAGCGGCACGCCGGGAATGTAGAAGTCCATCGCCTTGCCCAGCATGTGCTGGCTCTTCTCGGCGACGCCGCGGCTGCGCGAGCGCAGCAGCGCGTTGGTTGACGGCGAACGATAGCCGCAGACGACCTGGATATAGTCGGTGGCGCCGCTTTCGCGATAGGCTTCCCAGACGAGATCGAGCAGCCGCGGATCCATCTTGGTCGGCTCGTTGCGGCGCCAGTCGCGCAGAATGATGTTGATCTTGCGCAGGCCTTCCGGATCGTAGCGGCCATTGCGCTTGTAGACGATCTCGGCCTTCTCATGCGTGTGCAGGTGATAGAGCTTGAGCGTACGCACTTCGGCCCTGGCGCCCGACGTCACCACAGACAGGAACCCGACGGCCAAAATCACGAACGTCAGCCACCTCGGCCAGACGCTCATGTGAAAATGCCGCCCGTTTTTGCGTCGTTCGATTTTGTTCAAATCAAATGGCTTTCAGGCTGCCGTTTGTCCCCGGATTTGACCAAACGGATGCGTGGTTTTCACATCCGAATATCGATCCTAATGGTTAATCATCGTTTATTGAAGCCGAAATGCGGTAACACCGTGGCGATATCCCGTCAAAAATTATGCACAGCATTTCGTGGTAAACCGCTGGTTTAGATCAAGAATCCGGCCTCGGCCAGAACACGATCTGTTACCGTTAGCGTTAATGCGTGATCCTCGGCAACGCCGACCGCTGAAAACCCTGTGTTTTCACGTCAAAAGCGACAATTTGACTCGGATTCTAGGCAAGCAAGCTGGTTCGAGGCTTGCCTGTCATGAGGCAAGCCGGTCGACGCGGCCGGCTTCGGGGTCAATGCCATATTCCTTCAACTTGCGGTAGAGCGTTGAGCGACCGATGCCCAACCGGCGGGCGACTTCGCTCATCTGACCGTTGTAGTGGTCGATCGCGAGCTTGATCATCTCGAGCTCGACATCGGCCAGCGCCCGCACATTGCCGCGCTCGTCAAGCGCGCGAAGCGTCCCGAAACGCGGCTGCAGCCTGGCTGGCGCCTCGCCATCGGGCAAGCCAGTCCCCATTGCATCGGCAACGGTCTCCTCCGCTTGCCGGGACGTGTCCGCAATCGTTTCGGCGACTGCGGATGCCGTTTGCGCTCCGAGATTGACCGTGCCTTCCACCTGCGCCCGGATCTGCGGGAACTCCTCCTCGGTCAGCACATCGCCCTCGGCCAGCACCGACGCGCGGAAGACCGCATTTTCCAGCTGGCGGATGTTGCCCGGCCAGTCATAGGCCTGCAGCATGGCTAGCGCCGTGGCCGATATGCCGGCAAGGCGGCGGCGCGGATCGGCCGGAGCGACCTTTTCCATGAAATGCCGGACAAGGTAGGGAATGTCGTCGCGGCGGTCGCGCAGCGGCGGCACGAAGATCGGGTAGACGTTCAGCCGGTAGAACAGGTCCTCGCGGAACTTGCCGTCCTTGACCTGCTGCAGGAGGTTCCGGTGCGTGGCCGAGATCAGCCTTATATCGACTTTGACGGTCGAGCGGCCGCCGACCGGGTCGACCTCGCCCTCCTGCACGGCACGCAGCAGCTTGACCTGGACGTCGAGCGGCAGATCGCCGATCTCGTCGAGGAACAGCGTGCCGGAGTTCGCCTCGACGAATTTGCCGGTGTGCTTGTCGGTGGCGCCGGTGAAGGAACCCTTCTCGTGGCCGAACAGGATCGATTCGACGAGATTGTCAGGGATGGCGCCGCAATTGACGGTGACGAACGGTTTCGAGCGGCGGTCGCCGCTGCCCTGGATGGCGCGCGCCACCAGTTCCTTGCCGACGCCGGATTCGCCCTCGATCAGGATCGGGATGTTGGAGGCCGCCGCTTTCTGCCCAAGGCGTATCACCCGGTCCATTGCCGGGCTGCGCGTGATCATGTCCTTGAAGGTGAGATGACCGCCGCCGCGTCGCCGCGACGCGCGCTTCATCTCGTCCTCGACGGCTTCCACCTTGAGCGCGTTGGAGATCGCGGTCTGCAGCCTGTCGGGCGACGCCGGCTTGACGACGAAATCAAAGGCGCCGTGCCGCATCGCCGAGACGACGGTCTCGATGCCGCCTTGGGCCGTCTGCACGATGACGGGAATGTTGATGGCGCGCTCGCGCATCGCCTTCAGCACGCCGATGCCGTCGAGGCCGGGCATGACGAGATCGAGAATGACGACGGAGACCTCGCGAGCGTTCGGCCCGTCGAGCGCGTCGAGGCCGGCCTCGCCGCTATCCGTGACGATCGCGCTGTGGCCGAACTTGGTCAACGCGGCCTCGACCAGCCTGCGCTGCACCGGATCGTCATCGACTATGAGTATGGAACCTGTCATGACTGTTTGAGTCGTCCGCCCGAGAAAATCCCCGTGGATCATCTTGGCACAGGGTTCTAAATAAGGTTTCAAAAAACCCGGTGAACGAATTCCTTAGGATTTGACCGGCTTCTCCCTTTCCCTTTGATTCTGGCCGTTGGTTCAAAAAAGGTATTGTTGATGCGCATGATGTTTGGTCGGCGGCTTGCGGCGCCAGCGTCCGGCCAGGGCGCGGCGGGGCTTGGCGACCTGCCGGAGTGGAACCTCGCCGATCTCTATTCCGGCATGGAAGCGCCGGAGTTGAAGCGCGACATCGCCAAGGCGGCCAGCGACGCCATCGCCTTCGAGACCCGCTGGAAAGGTACGCTGGCCGCGGAAGCCGGGCGCGGCGCCGCCGGCCGGCTGGGCGAAGCGCTCAAGGCCTATGAGGCGCTCGAGGAGCTGATCGGCCGCATCGTTTCGTATGCCGGCCTCGTCTATGCCGGCAACACGTCCGATCCGCAGCGCGCCAAGCTCTATGGCGACGTCCAGGAAAAGATGACGGACGCCAGCGCGCATCTCCTGTTCTTCGCGCTCGAGCTCAACCTGATCGACGATGCGGCGATCGAAAGCGCTTTGGCCGCCGACAAGGTCTTCGACCACTACCGGCCCTGGGTGCTCGACCTCAGGAAGGACAAACCCTACCAGCTCGAGGACCGCGTCGAGCAGTTGTTCCACGAAAAGTCGGTCACAGGGCGCGGCGCCTGGAACCGCCTGTTCGACGAGACGATGACCGACCTGCGCTTCGACGTCGACGGCGAGGAACTGACGCTCGAGCCGGCGCTGAACCGGCTGCAGGATTCGAACGGCGAAGTGCGCCGCCGCGCCTCCGAGGCGCTCGCGGCGACCTTCCGCAAGAACCTGCGCACCTTCACCCTCATCACCAACACATTGGCCAAGGACAAGGAAATCTCCGACCGCTGGCGCGGCTTCCAGGATATCGCCGACTCGCGCCACCTCGCCAACCGTGTCGAGCGCGATGTGGTCGATGCGCTGGCCGCGGCTGTGCGCGAGGCCTATCCGCGGCTGTCGCACCGCTATTATGCGATGAAGGCGCGCTGGCTCGGCATGGAGGTGATGAACCATTGGGACCGCAACGCGCCCCTGCCGGAAACGCCGCGGGCGGTGATCAGCTGGGACGTCGCCAGGGACACGGTGCTCTCGGCGTACCAGCGCTTCTCGCCGGACATGGCCGAAATCGCCCGAGGCTTTTTCGATCGCAGATGGATCGACGCGCCGGTGCGGCCCGGCAAGTCCCCCGGCGCCTTCGCCCACCCGACGGTGCCGTCGGCGCATCCCTACGTGCTGCTCAACTACATGGGCAAGCCGCGCGATGTGATGACGCTGGCGCATGAGCTCGGCCATGGCGTGCACCAGGTGCTGGCCGCCGGCCAGGGCGCGCTGATGGCCTCGACGCCGCTGACGCTGGCCGAAACCGCCTCCGTCTTCGGCGAGATGCTGACCTTCCGCTCGCTGCTCGAGCAGACCGCTGACCGCCGCGAGCGCAAGGCCATGCTCGCCCAGAAGGTCGAGGACATGATCAACACGGTCGTGCGCCAAATCGCCTTCTACGAGTTCGAGCGCAAGGTGCATGCCGAACGCAAGAACGGCGAGCTGACCTCGGACAGGCTCGGCGAATTCTGGCTGGAAGTGCAGGCCGAGAGCCTGGGGCCGGCGATCAAGCTGCGCGAGGGATACGAGGTCTTCTGGACCTATATCCCGCATTTCATCCACTCGCCCTTCTACGTCTATGCCTATGCTTTCGGCGATTGCCTGGTGAATTCGCTCTATGCCGTCTACCAGAATGCCGAGCGCGGATTTCAGGAGAAGTATTTCGAGATGCTGCGCGCCGGCGGCACGAAGCATCACTCCGAGCTTCTTGCGCCCTTCGGCCTCGACGCCACCGATCCCGCTTTCTGGCAGATCGGCCTCGGCGTGATCGGTTCGCTGATCGACGAATTGGAAGCGCTCGATAATTGACGACAGCAACAGCGCAGGCATCGGTCGCAATAGTTTAGCCGGGATGCATATTAGCAAGGGTCTATTCTTGCCCTAAATAGCTGTTCTTGAATAACTCTCCGGCGCATTTTTCAACTAGCTTTCGACAAGCCATATGATAGCGTCCGGCCTCAAGCTCAGCCGGACGCATCGCGCGGGTCAGAGATGGCCGGCCGCTACGCCACGGCGAATGCGATGATGGCCGTCGGCCCGGACAAGGCCGAACGCCGATGGCTCGATTGAAGCCGGCGATTCCGCCGACCATGGAACCTTTGACGATTCTTGGCGTGAGCTCGCCTTTCCGGGCCTCGGCCGACAGATCGGACTGGAGAGAGAAATGAGCACTTTCTTCTACATGCTCCTGGCGTTCGTTGTGGGTATCCTGGTTGGCTGGTTCATCTGGGGCCGCTTGCGCGGCGAGCTCGACAGTCTGCGTGGCGATCTCGACCGCACGCGAAGCGAGCGCGATAGGCTGCGCGCCGACAGCGATCGGTTGAAGGGCGAGCTCGACGCCTGCGGCCGCGCCCGCGCCGATCTCGAAAGCCGGCTGCGCGACGCGCCTTCCGCCAAGGCCGGCGCCGATAAGGCCGCCACACCGGCGCCGGCGGCGCTGATGTCGACGCCCGCGACATCGGCGGCGGCAAAGACCGCGCCCGCAAAGCCCGCCACCGCAAAGAAGCCGGCCGCAACGAAGCCGGCCGCAACGAAGACTGCAGCGGCACCGAAGCCGGCGGCCAAGTCCACCGCGCCCAAGAAGGCGGCAGCGCCCGTGGCCAAGAAAGCCGCCGCGCCGCAGGCCGCGACCGGCAAGGCCGACAATCTGCGCCGCCTCATCGGCATCGGCCCGGTCAACGAAAGGCTGCTCAAAGGCCTGGGCGTCACCACCTATGCCCAGATCGCCGCCTGGACCGCCGCCGACGTCAAGCGCATTGAGGAGGTGCTCAATTTCGACGGCCGTATCGCGCGCGAAAAATGGATCGAGCAGGCGAAATTGCTCGCCGCCGGCAACGAGGCCGAATTCGCCCGCCAGTTCCCGACGGCCGGAACCGTAAGCAACACCTGACGAGCCAGCCTGGTTGGCAGCAAGGCGGCGTCCTTACGGGCGCCGTCTTTGTTTTGGGCCAGCCACCTTTGCGCCTCCGGACGCCGCTCCCTCGATTGCGCCCCGCCGGGCCCCCATATAGAGCGGTCGACTGAATTGTCCGCATCCGAGGCTCATGTCCCTGCCCGCAGCCATTTTCCGCAACGACGCGACCGCTCGCCAGCTCGTTTTCGACCGGCCGCGCGAGATCATCATTGCGCAGGACGCCGAAGAGTTCATGTCCGCGCTCGAAAGGGCGCAGGCCGCATCGGACTCCGGCAAATGGCTGGCCGGCTACTTCGCCTACGAAGCCGGTTACCTGCTCGAGCCGAAACTGATGCCGCTGCTGCCCGAAGGCCGCCGCGCGCCGCTGGTCTGCCTTGGCGTCTTCGATGCGCCTGTCGAGCAGGCGGTGCCGCAAAACGCGGGACCCGCCAGCAATGGCCCGATCTTCGATGCAAGGGCAACATGGTCCGTCGAGGACTATGCCGGCCGCTTCGCGCGCCTCCACGACCACATCCGCAAGGGTGATTGCTACCAGGGCAACCTCACCTTCCCGGTCCGTGCGCAATGGTCCGGCGATCCGCTTGCGGCCTTCGACGCGCTGACCGAACGCCAGCCGGTCAAATATGGCGCGCTGGTCTCGCTCGGCGATCCGATCGTCCTGTCGCGCTCACCCGAATTGTTCTTCGAGATCGATGCCGACGGCATGATCGAGACACACCCGATGAAGGGCACCGCGCCACGCGGCGCGACCAAGGCCGAGGACGCGCGGCTGAAGGCTTTCCTGCGCAACGACGAGAAGAACCAGGCCGAGAACCGGATGATCGTCGACCTCTTGCGCAACGACATCTCGCTGATCAGCGAAGTCGGCACGCTGGACGTGCCGGAACTGTTCCGCATCGAGACCTATCCGACGGTGCACCAGATGGTGAGCCGTGTGCGGGCGCGGCTTTTGCCCGGTATCGGCATCCGCCAGGTCTTCGCCGCGCTCTTTCCCTGCGGCTCGATCACCGGCGCGCCGAAAATCCGCGCCATGGAAATCCTGCATGAGCTGGAAGACGCACCGCGAGACGTCTATTGCGGCGCCATCGGCTGGATCGCGCCCGGCGGCAGGATGCGGTTTTCGGTGGCGATCCGCACCATCTCGCTCTTTGCCGACGGCGAGGCCGTCTACAATGTCGGCGGCGGCGTCGTCTTCGATTCGACCGCCGAGGAGGAGTATCGGGAGTGTCTGTTGAAAGCGCGCTTCGCGACGGGAACGGCGCCGGCTTCGAACTGATCGAGACCATGCGCTGGGAGCCTGGTTCCGGCTTCCTGCGCTTCGAGCGCCATCTTGCCAGGCTTTATGCGTCCGCCGCCGAACTCGGCTTCGCCTGCGATCCCGGGCGAATCGGCGAGGTGCTTGCGAACACCGTCAGCGGACACGGAACTGCCTTACGCGTGCGCCTTGCCTTGCAGCGGAATGGCGACGCGACGGCCGCGGCTCAAGCCTACGAACCGCTGCCGGCGGACAAGGTCTGGCGGCTGCAGCTGGCGCGTATCCGCCTCGATTCCGGCGACACGCTGCTGCGCCACAAGACAAGCCGGCGCCAGATCTACACGCAGGCGCGCGCCGAATATCTCGCCACCCGCGCCGACGAAGTGCTTTTAGCCAACGAACGCGGCGAGCTCTGCGAGGGCACGATCACCAACCTCTTCGCCGATTTCGGCAGCGGCCCGCTCGCCACGCCTCGGCTCGACTGCGGCCTTTTGCCTGGAATATTGCGCGGCCAGCTTCTGGACGAAGGCCGCGCGGTGGAAGCGATATACAGCTTCGACGACCTGAAGGCGGCGAAGGCGATCCTCGTCGGCAATTCGCTGCGCGGGCTGATCCCGGCGCAACTGGGCTGATCGAGCCAGGAGACAGGAACTGGATAGAACCCAAGCGGACATGACAATTCGCCAGCCGACCCATACGCCCTATGATGGGTCCTCGAAACTCTTCACCGTCGGGCTGAAGCCGCTCGAAATCGAGCGCTGGATCGAGGTCGATGAATTCCTGCTGCCGCATCTGGCCGAAAAGCAGCGGCTCTATGCCGATATCCCCGAAAAGGTCTTTGTCGAGGAGGTCGACACCCGCGACGCGCAAAGCGAAGTGCTGGTCCTGCTCAGCCCGCATCTCATCGCGAAACACCCGCGCACCCATCGCTGCACCGGCTCGGATGTCGAGGTCATCGGCCTCGCAAGCGCGACCGACCGGCTGCCGCCTACCCTACGCAACGCGCCGCTTGCGAGAGCATCCCTGCTCGTACAGGAAGACCTGATCCTGATGCGCCGCGACGAGCGCGGCTGGCGGCTCGCCGCCGGTTCGCTCTGCTTCCCTTCGTCCTGGTCGCTGCAGGAGAAATTCGGCAAGCCGCTGCAGGATATCCACGAACCGGTGCCTGGATTCGGACCCGGCACGCGGCCGGCCGAGCTCATCAACCGCATGTTCGACGGCCTGCAGGGCCAGGCGGTCGAACGCTTCAACTGGTCGATCCAGGCCGGCGACGCGCTCTATCATCCGCTCTCCAATGTCGAGCGCATCGACCGCGCCACCAACCGCCCGAGCCGCTTCCCCGACGGCGATGTCGACGCCCACGCCTTCATACGCGTCGAACGCCAGACGCTGCGCAAGCTTCCCGCGTCGCGCGACATCCTCTTCACCATCCGCATCCATCTCGATCCGCTCAAGGTGCTCGATGCCCACCCGGACCGGGCAGCGCTGGCTGCATCCTTCGTGGAGCAGCTCAACGCGCTCGACCAAGCCCAGCTCGACTACAAGGGCCTGACCGCCGACCGCGACCGGCTGGTCGAATTCCTCAGCGGCATGGCCTGCACGCCTTAACCAAGGTGCCAGCCTGGCCTGGCCGGCGGTTGGTGCTTTTCGCTGGTTTATGACAATGATCTGTGGTGTAGCGCTTGGCCGTCGGGCGAAAATGCCCGGTTTTGCGCGTGTTTGAAGGAGTGTGCGAAAAAATGGCGAATGAAAACTGGCCCGTTTACGGTGAAATCACCGGCCCTGTCGTGATGATCGGCTTCGGCTCGATCGGACGGGGAACGCTGCCGCTGATCGAGCGCCATTTCAAGTTCGACAAGTCGCGCATGACGGTCATCGACCCGCGCGACACCGACCGCAAGCTGCTCGACGAGCGCGGCATCGCCTTCATGCAGGACGCGGTGACCGAGAAGAATTACAAGAAGCTGCTGACGCCGCTCCTGACCAATGGCGGCGGCCAGGGCTTTTGCGTCAACCTGTCGGTCGACACCGGCTCGGTGGACCTGATGAAATTGTGCCGCAAGCTCGGCGTGCTTTACATCGACACCGTCGTCGAGCCGTGGCTCGGCTTCTATTTCGACGCCGAGGCCGACAATGCCAGCCGCACCAACTATGCGCTGCGCGAGGCGATGATCCAGGAAAAGCAGGACAAGCCCGGCGGCCCGACGGCGGTCTCCACCTGCGGCGCCAATCCCGGCATGGTCTCGTGGTTCGTCAAGAAGGCGCTGGTCAACCTCGCCACCGATCTCGGTCTTGAGTTTTCGGAGCCCGCCCAGGAAGACCGCGAGGCCTGGGCCAGGCTGATGAAGAAGGCTGGCGTCAAGGGCATCCATATCGCCGAGCGCGACACCCAGCGCACCAAGAAGCCGAAGCCGATGAACGTGTTCTGGAACACCTGGTCGGTCGAAGGCTTCATCTCGGAGGGCCTGCAGCCGGCCGAGCTCGGCTGGGGCACGCATGAAAACTGGATGCCGAAGAACGGCAAGAAGCACAAGCACGGCTCCAAGTCGGCGATCTATCTGGAGCAGCCCGGCGCCAACACGCGAGTGCGCAGCTGGTGCCCGACGCCGGGCGCGCAATACGGCCTCTTGGTGACGCATAACGAGGCGATCTCGATCGCCGACTTCTTCACCGTGCGCTCGAAGAAGGGCAAGCTCCAATACCGCCCGACTTGCCACTACGCCTACCATCCTTGCAACGACGCCTTGCTGTCGCTGGACGAGATGTTCGGCGCCGCCGGCAAGCCGCAGCCGGTTCACCACGTGCTCGACGAAAACGAGCTGGTCGACGGCGTCGACGAGCTCGGCGTGCTGCTCTACGGCCACGACAAGAACGCCTACTGGTACGGCTCGCAGCTGTCGCTGGCCGAGGCGCGCAAGCTCGCTCCCTACCAGAACGCCACTGGCCTGCAGGTCACCTCGGCGGTGCTCGCCGGCATGGTCTGGGCGCTGGAGAATCCGACCGCTGGCATCGTCGAGGCCGACGAGATGGACTACCGGCGTTGCCTCGAAGTGCAGTCGCCTTATCTCGGGCCGGTCAGGGGCTACTACACTGACTGGACGCCGCTGGACAATCGGCCGGGTCTCTTCCCGGAGGACCTGGACAAGGACGATCCATGGCAGTTCCGCAACATTCTGGTCCGATAGCGCCGGGACTGACCAGAGCCACCGCCTTGCAATCGCCCGGAAATCGGGCGATTGAAGGATGCGGACTGAGGAGAGGATTTTCAAAAATGACCATTGCGCGCAAACTGCTTTCGGCAGGCGCCGCGGCAAGCCTTCTGGCTGCGGCCGCCTGCACCACCACCGGCCCCGCGGACCAACCTTCGATGGCGGCGCCGAAGGGCGTCGAGGGCAACTGGATCGACGCTAAGGGCACCGGCCTGTCGACCTTCGCGGCCGGCAGCTTCACCACCGTCGCCACCGACACCGGCCAGAAGCTGTCGGAGGGCAGCTACACCATGACCGGAGCGACCTCGGTCGAGATCCACGGCACCTCGCTGATCCGCCAGACCCCGGTCAGCTTCAACTGCCTGATGATCTCCACCAGCCAGCTCAACTGCACCAGCGCCAGCGGCCAGAATTTCGTGCTGACGCGCCGGGCTTGAGAGTTCGCAAATCTTCGGCTGACAGGGACGGCGGCGCAAGCCGTCGTCCTTTTTTGTGCCGGCAAACATCTCCCTGATTTGTGCTTGCATCGACCGGAACCCGATGTGAACATGACCTGGAGCTGACTGTTATTTTCCAGTCAAGCGAGGGCGTTAAGCATATTCGAAGTCAGCTTATCCGGGAGACGAAGATGAAGAAGATTGCCGCGATCCTAGCTCTGTCGGCCTCGGCGCTCGGCCTGTCGGCAGGCGTGTCTTTTGCCGACTACACGCTGAACATCCTGCATTTCAACGATTGGCACAGCCGCATCGAAGGCAACAACAAATACGAGTCGACCTGTTCCGCCGACGAGGAGACCAAGGGCGAATGCATCGGCGGCGCCGGCCGGCTGATCACGGCGATTGCCGAGCAGCGCAAGAAGCTCGAAGGCCAGAACGTGCTGCTGCTCAACGCCGGCGACAGCTTCCAGGGATCGCTGTTCTACACCACCTACAAGGGTGCGGTGGAAGAGGAGTTCCTCAATCAGATCAAGCCCGACGCGGTAACGCTCGGCAACCATGAATTCGACGACGGCGAGACCGCCCTGGTGCCCTACCTTGACAAGGCGAAGTTCCCGATCGTCAGCGCCAATGTCGTGCCCAACGACAAGTCGGGTGCGGCGGGCAAGATCAAGCCGTCCATCGTCGTCGAGGTCGGCGGCCAGAAGATCGGCATCGTCGGCGCCGTCACCAACGACACGCCCGAACTCGCCTCGCCCGGCCCGAACATCGCCATCGCCGACGATGTCAAGTCGATCACGGCCGAGGTCGAGAAGCTCAAGGCGCAAGGCATCGACAAGATCATCGCCGTGACGCATATCGGCTATAGGCGCGAGCGCGACGTCATAGCGAAAATCCCGGGTATCGACGTGGTGGTCGGCGGCCACAGCCATACGCTTCTGTCGAACACCGACCCGAAGGCCGAGGGTCCCTATCCAACGATGGTCGACAACCCCGACGGCTACAAGGTGCCGGTGGTGCAGGCGGCGTCCTATTCGAAATATCTCGGCGAATTCAAGGTCGTGTTCGACGACAACGGCGCCGTCAAGGAGGCCAGCGGCGACCCGATCTATCTCGACAAGTCGATCACGCCCGATCCGGCCGTGCTGGCCCGCATCAAGGAACTCGGGGCGCCGATCGAGGCGCTGAAGAACAAGCAAGTGGCTGCGACCGCCAAGGCGATCGACGGCAGCCGCGAGAATTGCCGCGCGCGCGAGTGCGAGATGGGCAATCTCGTCTCCGACGCCATCCTCGACCGCACCAAGGGCCAGGGCGTCGAAATCGTCGTCTCGAACGGCGGCGGCTTGCGCGCCTCGATCGACCAGGGCACGGTGACCATGGGCGAGGTGCTGACCGTGCTGCCCTTCCAGAACACGCTGGCCACCTTCAAGATCTCGGGCAAGGACCTGGTCGCGGGCCTCGAAAGCGGCCTCAGCCAGATCGAGGACGGCGCCGGCCGTTTCCCGCAGGTTGCCGGCCTCAAATATTCATTCGACAAGTCGGTCGCGCCCAATGCCGGCCGCGTCAAATCGGTCGAGGTGATGGAGAACGGCGCCTGGACGCCGATCAATCCCGACAAGCAGTATCTCGTCGCCACCAACAATTACGTCCGCCAGGGCGGCGACGGCTACAAGGTTTTCGCCGACAAGGCCACGGACGCCTATGACTACGGCCCCGGCCTGGAGCAGGTGGTGGCCGACTATCTCGGCGCCCATCAGCCCTACACGCCGAAGCTTGACGGCCGCATCACCGAAATTGCGGCGGCGGCAAAGCCGGCTGAGGCCGCTCCTGCAGCCGCGGCCCAGGCGCCGGCAGCCGAGACGGCAAAACCGGCCGAGACCGCACCGGCCGCGAGCGAACCGGCAATGCCGGCTTTGCCTTCCGGTTCTAGCGACATCGCCGGCACGCCGCCGAGTGTCCCGACCGAGGCCGCTCCGGCATCGGAGGGGACGAAGCCTGCTGAAACCGCTCCGGCGACGCCTGCTCCGGCCCCATCCGCCGAGCCGGCCAAGCCTGCGGTCGCGGCGCCCGCTGAAACCAAGTCGGCCGAGACCAGCCACACCATCGCAGCCGGCGATACCTATTGGGACCTTGCCAAGAAAGCTTATGGCGACGCCACCAAGTGGAAGCTCATCTCCGAGGCCAACAAGGACTACAAGCCGCGCCGCCTTCCGCTCGGCGCGACGCTGACCATTCCGCCGGCCGCGAAGTAAGCGGCCACCCGGAATTCATGGCACCCGCCCGGAAACGGGCGGGTGTTCCTTTTCCGGTGCCAAACACGATAAGGTGCGGCCAGACGCAGCATTGAAAACCGGCAGGGCATCGCTAGTTTCGCGGCGCTACCGGAGACTTTTCATGACGCTTGCCAACCCCACCGATGCCAAAGCCGCAAGGGCCGCCGGCCCACCGCCGGCGGGCGTTGCGCCAGCCAGGACGGGCAAGATCGGCATCATGCTGGTCAATCTCGGCACGCCGGACGGCACCGATTTCAAGCCGATGTGGCGGTATCTCCGGGAATTCCTCTCCGATCCGCGCGTCATCGAGCTCAACAAGGCGATCTGGTATCCGATCCTCTACGGCCTCGTGCTGACCACAAGGCCGAAAAAATCCGGCGCCAACTACGCGCGTATCTGGAACCGGGAGAAGAACGAGTCGCCGCTGCGCACATTTACCCGCGCTCAAGGTGAGAAGCTGGCGGCAGCGCTCGGCGACCTGCCCTATGTGGTGGTCGATTGGGCGATGCGCTACGGCAATCCCTCGACGGAAAGCGTCGCCCGCAGGCTGGTCGAGCAGGGTTGCGAGCGCATCCTTTCGTTCCCGCTCTACCCGCAATATTCGGCGACGACGACGGCGACCGCGAACGACCAGCTGTTCCGCGCGCTGATGAAGATCCGGCACGCGCCGGCAATCCGCAGCGTGCCGCCCTATTACGCCGAGCCCGTCTATATCGAGGCGCTCGCCCGCTCGATTGAGAAGCACATCGCAACGCTTGATTTCGAGCCTGAGGTGGTGATCGCCTCCTATCACGGCATCCCGAAACCCTATTCCGACAAGGGCGATCCATACCGGGCGCATTGCCTGGAAACGACAAAGCTGCTGCGCGCGCGCCTCGGCTGGGACGAGAACAAGCTCATCAACACCTTCCAGTCGCGTTTCGGCGCGCAGGAATGGCTGCAGCCCTATACCGACGTCACCGTCGAGAAACTGGCCAAGGACGGCGTGAAGTCGATTGCCGTCGTCAACCCGGGCTTCTCCGTCGACTGCATCGAGACGCTGGACGAGATCGGCCGCGAGGCGGCCGAAACCTTCCATCACGCCGGCGGCAAGAACTTCGCCCATATCCCCTGTCTCAACGACAGCGCCGAGGGCATGGCGGTCATCGAAGCGCTGGCGCGGCGCGAGCTTTCCGGCTGGGTGTGACCGGCTTCACCGACAGGCTTGAAACCGGTGCGCAAAAGCCTCCGCTAACCAATATTAGCGATCACCTGATTGTAACGTTGCGGAAACACACTTAAGTGATTCCGTGAAGTCGGTGCCTATTGAGGGAGAAACGAAATGGGCTTCAGCGGTTTCGATATTGCCATCATTGTTCTTGTCTTCCTGGTCATCATCCTTCTTTTCAAAGGCATCAAGACGGTGCCGCAAGGTTACAATTACACGGTGGAACGCTTCGGCCGGTACACCAAGACGCTGACGCCTGGCCTGAACATCATCAACCCCATCTTCGAGCGCGTCGGCGCCAAAATGAACATGATGGAGCAGGTGCTCGACGTGCCGACGCAGGAGATCATCACCCGCGACAACGCCATCGTCGGTGTCGACGGCATCGCCTTCTACCAGATACTCAATGCCGCGCAGGCCGCTTATCAGGTGGCAGGGCTGCAGAACGCCATTCTCAACCTGACCATGACCAACATCCGTACCGTCATGGGCTCGATGGACCTCGATGAATTGCTGTCCAACCGCGACGCCATCAACGAGCGCCTGTTGCGCGTCGTCGACGAGGCGGCGCATCCGTGGGGCATCAAGATCACCCGCGTCGAGATCAAGGACATCAATCCGCCGGCCAATCTCATCGAATCGATGGGCCGCCAGATGACGGCCGAGCGCAACAAGCGCGCCCAGATCCTGGCCGCCGAAGGCCTCAAGCAGTCGCAGATCCTCGAGGCCGAGGGCCGCAGGGAAGCAGCCTTCCGCGACGCCGAGGCGCGCGAGCGCTCGGCCGAAGCGGAGGCCAAGGCGACGCAAGTCGTGTCGGAAGCCATCGCCAAGGGCGACGTCCAGGCGCTCAACTACTTCATCGCCCAGAAATACACCGAGGCGCTGACCAGGATCGGTTCGGCCACGAACAGCAAGGTGGTGCTGATGCCGCTGGAAGCCTCGTCGCTGATTGGAACGCTCGGCGGCATCGGCGAGATCGCCAAGGAAGTTTTCAGGAGTGAAGGCACGGCTGGGGCGCAGCGGCAGGCAGCACGGCCGCCGCTGGTTCGGCCGAACGAAAACTGAGATCATAGGAGGCTGCTCCCATGTTCGACCGTGTCGTTTCCGAGCTCGGCCCGTGGAACTGGATGGTTCTGGGCTTCGTGCTCCTGGTGATGGAGATCGTTGCGCCGGGCGTCTTCATGCTGTGGATCGGCATCGCCGCGCTTATCGTCGGCGCCGTGTCGCTGGCGATCTGGGATGCGGCTTTCTGGACCTGGCAGGTGCAGGTGCTGGCGTTCCTGATCCTGTCGCTGATTTCGGCCTTCATAGGCAAGAAACTTGTAGGCGGCCGCCACGGCGACGCCGACCAGCCGCTGCTCAACCGCCGCGGCGCGCAGATGGTCGGCAAGCTGGCGACGCTGGCCGAGCCGATCAAGGACGGCCGCGGCCGCATCAAGCTCGGCGACACGCTGTGGCGGGTCGCTGGTCCCGATCTCCCGGCCGGCACGCGGGTGCGCGTGACGGGCGCCGCCGACTCCGACCTGGAGCTGACTGTCGAGGCCGTTTGATCTTTCTCAGGCTGCGCCAATGCGCAGCAGGTCATGCAGATGGACGAGCCCGACCGGGCGTCCGCTCTCGATCACCATCAGGCTGGTGATGGCGGATGTGTTGATCGTCTGCAGCGCCGTCGCGACCAGCGTGTCCGGGCTTGCCGTCTTCGGCTTCTTGGTCATCACCTGATCGACGCTCATCGTCAGAATGTCGTTGCCGATATGGCGGCGAATATCGCCGTCGGTGATGATGCCGACCAGCGCGCCGTCGGCGGCGGTGATTGCCACGCAGCCGAAGCCCTTGCGCGACAGCTCCAGGATCGCCTCGCGCATGCCTGTGCCCGACGGCACCAGCGGCAGCCGTTCGCCGACATGCATGATTTCGCGCAGCTGGGTCAGATTGGCGCCAAGCTGCCCGCCCGGGTGGAAGGTGCGGAAATGGTCCGGCGTGAAGCCCCGCGCCTCGAGCAGCGCGATCGCCAGCGCATCGCCCATGACGAGTTGCAGCAAGGCCGACGTTGTCGGCGCCAGCCCGTGCGGACAGGCCTCCGGCACCGCCGGCAGGAGCAGCACGACATCGGCCGCCCGCGCCAGCGCCGAGTTCTCGCCCGAAGTGATGGCGATCAAGGGGATGGAGAAGCGCCTCGAATAGGCGACGATGCCCATCAATTCCTTGCTCTCGCCCGACCACGACATGGCGATGATGGCGTCATCCCGGGCGATCATGCCGAGATCGCCGTGATTGGCCTCGGCCGGATGGACGAAAAAGGCTGGCGTGCCGGTCGAGGCAAGCGTCGCGGCGATCTTGGAGCCGATATGGCCGCTCTTGCCGACGCCGGTGACGATGACGCGGCCCTCGATCCGCGAGATCAGGTCGATCGCGGCGGCAAAAGGCTCGGCCAGCCCGTTTGCGAGCGCGGCGGCCAGGGCCGCCACGCCGGCCTGCTCCGTCGCCACCGTTCTCAGCGCCGATTCGATCGCAGCCTGCCTGTCCGGCTGCTCTCTTTCTGGGGACCCCGCGTGCATGGCGCAAGCGATTAGCGCTTTGCCGCGCCCCTGTCCAACAGAATTGCCGCGACCTGCCGATCCGGGCGGTTCCGGAGCTCCCGTCTCAACCCTCCGTTAACCATCCGCATTTACGGTTCGGTAAGTATGGCGCAACCGCGCCGCGCAAGCAGTGGTGACGATGTCCGGGGGCCAGTCTGAAACGAAAATCGGTCGAAGCGGCATTGCCGTTGCGGCACTGCTGCTGACGGTAAGCGCGCTTGCCTTGCTGCGTCCCGCGCCGGCATTTTCGCAGGAAACCGAGCTGCGCGGCGAGGTCTCCGAATCGGCCATACTCGCCGACCAGCAGCGCAAGGCCAGGCAACTGAGGGCGCAAGGGTCGCTGGATCAGAACGCGCCCGCGCCCGCGGCCGTTCAGGACACGGCATCGACAACCTACCAGCCGTCAAGCCCCGGCGCCGTTCCCGATGACGATCAGGCGGGCGCGACGGACAGCATCTTCGACCAGCCGCAGGCTACGGACGATCCATTGGCCGACACGAAGGCCCCGGTAAAACCCCGCCGACCTTCGACGGCAAAGCAGCGTGCCCAAGACGCCAAGGCTGACGCCAAGTCGAACACCAAGACCGCCGACAAGAAGAAGACCAAGAAGAAGACGGGCGAGGCTACCGACGGCACGACCACCGCCGCGACCGCCGGCACAGGCAACCGGACCGACGCCACCGCCACCGACGACAATGACGGCAGCAACCGCCGTGCCGTCACCATCGACAGCGTCGACAAGCAGAAGCTCGACCCGGGCCAGGAGCGCACCGCATCCATCGAAGGCCAGAAGGTCAAGCCGGAGGACGATCCCTTCGCCGCGCCGGGCGTCAAGGTCGGCACTTTTCTCTTCCGGCCGACGCTTGAGCAAGGCTTCACGGCCACATCCAATGCCGATTCCAGCAGCACCGGCAAATCGGCGGTTCTGTCCGAGACGGCGCTGCGTTTCACCGCGACCTCCGACTGGCGCGAGAATTCAGCCTTGATCACCGGCTACGGCCAGTTCCGCAACACCGTCTCTGGCCAGAAGATCAACGACGCGCAGGGCCGTATCGAGGGCCAGCTCAATGTCGACCTCGACAACGAGCTGCGCGCCATCGCCAAGCTGGGCTATGAAGCCGCGCCCGAATCGGCCTCCTCGCCGGATGCGATCGCCGGTGTCACCCAGCAGCCGCTGCGCCAGACCGTCGACGGCAGCCTCGGTCTCGAAAAAACTGTCGGCAAGATGCGCTACGCGCTGACCGGCGCGGTCTCGCATGATTTCTACGGCGATGCCGAGCTCTCCGACGGCACCACCGTTTCGCAGAAGGATCGCGACTCCACGCTCTACACCGCGACCTTGCGCACCGGTTACCAGATCTCGCCGGCGCTGACGCCGTTCACGGAAGTCGAGGCCGGGCGGCGCCTCTATGACCTGCGCGTCGACACCGACGGCTTCGAGCGATCCTCGACCAGGCTTGGCGCGCGCGCCGGCCTCGAGCTCGACATGGGCGAGAAGCTGTCCGGCGAATTTTCCGTCGGCTGGCTGCGCGAAGCGATCGACGACAACCGCCTTCCGGCGGTGGCGGGTCCGAGCATCAACGCCGACCTCAAATGGTCGCCCGAGCGCGGCACCACTATCGGCCTGACCGGCAAGACCAGCGTCGAGACAACCACGACGGCCAACGAGAGCGGCGATATCCTCTATTCCGGCCGTCTGACCGGCGAGCGCCAGATCCGCGCCAATCTGACGGCGAACTCGGCACTGGGCCTCGACTGGCGCGATTACACCGGCTCCGACGGCCACGATTTGATCCTGAGCGCCGAGGCCGGACTGACCTGGTGGTTGAACCGTTATGCCGGGGTCACCACCAGGGTGAGGACGGAGAAGCTGACCAGCAACCTGCCTGGACGCGACTATACGACCAACAGCGTCTATCTCGGCCTGAAGGTCCAGCGCTGACGCTTTGTCATCCACGGGCGGAGCAGACGCGCAGACCAGCAGACCATAGGATTGACGAAGCGCGTTCGGCCTTGGCTAACGACTTAGGATGCCGCCCCGCGCCGTTCCGACGGCTGCACTTCATCGAGCAGCGTGCGGATGACGCCGGCCATGCTTCCGTTCATGTCGCTGCGCCAGAGCGCGAAGGCCACATTGGCCTCGACGAAACCTTCCGGCGAGCCGCAGTCGAAAGTGCGCCCCTTGTAGTGATAGCCGTAGAAGGGCTGCTTTCTCTCCAGCTTCAGCATCGCGTCGGTCAGCTGGATCTCGTTGCCGGCGCCGCGTTCCTGGCTTTCCAGGATGCCGAAGATCTCCGGCTGCAGGATGTAGCGGCCGTTGATGAAGAGGTTGGAGGGCGCTGTGCCCTGCTTCGGCTTCTCCACCATGCCGGTGATGCGGAAGCCGTGATGCGTGTCCTCGCCGCGGCCGACAATGCCGTATTTATGCGCCTCCGCCGGGTCGCATTCCTGCACGGCGATGATGTTGTTGCCGGTCTCGGCATAAAGCTCGACCATGTCCTTCATGCAGCTTTTTTCCGACTGCATGATCATGTCCGGCAAAAGCAGCGCGAACGGTTCGTCGCCCACCAGCTCGCGGGCGCACCAGACGGCGTGGCCGAGGCCCATCGGCACCTGCTGGCGCGTGAAGCTTGTCTGTCCCGGCGCCGGCTGCAGCCGTTGCAGGCGGGCGAGCTGGTCGTCCTTGCCGCGCTGGGCCAGCGTGTCATACAGCTCGAACTGGACGTCGAAATGGTCCTCGATGACCGCCTTGTTGCGACCGGTCACGAAGATGAAATGCTCGATGCCGGCCTCGCGCGCCTCATCGACCACATATTGGATGACCGGCCGGTCGACGACGGTGAGCATTTCCTTCGGAATGGCCTTGGTGGCCGGAAGAAACCGCGTGCCGAGGCCGGCGACCGGGAAAACTGCCTTGCGAACGCGCTTCATGCTGACACCCCCTGCGTTTCGGCCAATTATCCGCTCGGCGGCACGCTCCGCAATCCCCCCCAACATTTTCACGCCGAAATCATTTTCACGCCGGGATGTTGGACTACCGAACGGCCAAAGTTGAATGTGAAAGCTAAAAGCCGCGACACCTCTTTTCGTTCCCGGCGGCACCTATGGTAAACTAAATACTAACCCGGTTTGGCGTTGAATGATCCTTCCTGATTTGACGAAGGAGGAAATGATGTCCGTTCGCAACACCGCGAGGCGCCTGACGGCACTGGCGACTGCCGCCGGCCTGACGCTGGCCTTGCTGATGCCTGCCGGACCCGCTTTCGCCGATGCCGGATTCCGCCAGTGGGTCTCGGGTTTCCGCGCCACCGCGGTGGCGGGCGGCGTTTCGGGCGCTGTTTACGATCAGTCCATGAGAGGCATCGAGCCCGACCCGGTCGTGCTGGAAAAGGCCCGCAGCCAGCCGGAATTCACCGCGCCCGCCTGGGACTATTTCGACAACCGCGTGCATGACCAGTCGGTGGCCAACGGCCAGGCGATGGCGAGGAAATGGAAACCGTGGCTCGACCGCATCGAGGCGCGGTTCGGCGTCGACCGCAATGTTCTTCTCGCCATCTGGTCGATGGAATCGAACTATGGCGAGATCCTCAAGCGCGACGACATCATGCGCAACGTCATCCGCTCGCTGGCGACGCTCGCCTATGGCGACCCGAAGCGCTCGAAATATGCCCGTACCCAGCTGATCGCCGCCTTGAAGATCCTGCAGACCGGCGACATCGACGAAAGCCATCTGATGGGCTCCTGGGCAGGTGCGATGGGCCAGACCCAGTTCATCCCGACCAGCTATCAGCGCTATGCGGTCGACATGGACGGCAATGGCAAGCGTGACATCTGGAATTCGATCCCCGACGCGCTGGCGACGTCCGCCAATCTGCTCAAGAAGAACGGCTGGCAGGCCGGCAAGACCTGGGGGTATGAGGTCTCCATACCAGCCGGCAAGCTGCCCGGCGGCGCAAAGACGATCGCCCAATGGCAGGCGCTCGGCGTCGTCAGGGCCAGCGGCAAGCCATTCAAGAACCTGACCGACAAGGCGACGCTGAAAGTGCCGGACGGCCGGGGCGGCCCCGCCTTCCTGATGATCAGGAATTTCTCGGTCATCAAGGCTTACAACAATGCCGACAAATACGCTTTGGCCGTCGGCCTTCTGGCCGACGAGATCGCCGGCGGCACCGGCCTGGTGCAGGACTGGCAGCGGCCTTTCACCAAGCTCAGCTTCGAGGAACGGCAGGAACTGCAGAAGCGGCTTTCAGATCACGGCTATTATGACGGCAAGTTCGACGGCAAGATAGGCGATGGCTCGAAAGCCGCCATCATGGCCTATCAGGCCAAGGTCGGCTTGAACCAGGATGGCTATCCGAGCATGGAAGTGCTCAAATGGCTCCGCAAGCAGTAGGGCCCGCGGGAGCGCCGGGCACCCTTCTAATGCATGTCGCGCAAAAGTGTGCAGCGGTTTTGCGATAACGACATGCATGAAAACAAAGGCCTAAAGCGCGTCGCCTGAATCCGCTTCAGCGCGACGCGCTCTAGAGACGGCACGGATGCGGTAGCGCTTCATATCTGTGCGTGGCCTTTTGGGCACGCGCCAAGGGATGGAGAGGTGTTTGGTGTCGGTCGCGCGTATCAGGCAGGGCATTCGCCGGGCGCCGATCTTGATTCTGGCCCTTGCCGTGCTTGTCGTCACCGCCGCCGGCGCTTTCCACGCACCCGCGTTCGCGCAGGAGGAAAGCCGCGGCTGGTCGCTGCGCGACCTTCTGTTCCCGCGCCGCAGCGAACGCGTCGAGCCACCGGTCGAAATCCAGAAATCAAGGCCGAAACCGAAGAAGAAACCCAAGCCGCGCCCGCCGGCCGAGCCGGAAACGCCGATCGTCGAGAAGACGAACGACGCCCGTGTCGTGCTGGTGGTCGGCGATTTTCTGGCAGGCGGTCTGGCCGAAGGCCTGGACACCGCCTTTGCCGACAATCCCGCCGTCAGGATCGTTGCCCGCAGCAACGGGTCGTCGGGCTTCGTTCGCGACGACGTCTACAACTGGCCGGGCGAGATCAAGTCGCTGATCGAGACCGAGAAGCCGTCGGCCGTGATCGTCATGCTGGGCTCCAACGACCGCCAGCAGATGCGGGTCGGCGAGGTGCGCGAGCAGCCGCGTTCTGAGAACTGGACCAAGGAATATGAGCGCCGCACCGATGTGCTCGGCAAGGCCATCCAGGACACCAAAGTGCCGTTCCTATGGGTCGGCATGCCGGCTTTCGGCGTGTCGAAGATGAACTCGGACATGCTTGCCTTCAACGACATCTATCACTCAGCCGCCGAAAAGCATGGCGGCGAATTCGTCGATGTCTGGGACGGCTTCGTCGACGAGAACGGCGCTTTCGTCACCTCCGGCCCGGACATCAACGGCCAGCCGGTTCGGTTGCGTTCCGACGACGGCATCAACGTCACCAAGGCCGGCAAGCGCAAGCTCGCTTTCTACACGGAAAAGCCGTTGGCCAAGATCCTGGGGCTGGCGACGCCGGGAAGCGTCACGACCGTGTCGGCGCCGGCCGGCGCTCCGGTCGAGGCGCCGAAGCCGGCCGCGGCGCCCGTCATCGTCGACCGTACCGCGCCGATGCTGCTCGGCGACCCGTCGCTCGACGGCGGCACCGAGCTGCTCGGCGCCGCGCAGCCGGCCAGGGCCGATCCGAACCTGCCCGGTGAAAAGCTGATCCTGCAAGGCAAGGCGCCGGCCGCCTCTCCCGGCCGCGCCGACGATTTTTCCTGGCCGCCGAAGCCGCAGCCGGCGACGGCGGCAGCTCAACCGGATACGACAACCGGGATCAATCGGTAGGCTGGTAGCAACGAAAGCGCCTGCGGCAAGCCGCAGGCGTAAAATTTCAAAACGGTCTCAGCGCGGCAGCACCGTCGATCCCATCAGCGCCTCGTCGATCGAGCGCGCCGCCTGGCGGCCCTCGCGGATCGCCCACACCACCAGCGACTGGCCGCGGCGCACGTCGCCCGCCGCATAGAGCTTGTCGACGCTGGTTCTGTAGTCGCGGTCGTTGGCCTCGACATTGTTCGAGCGACGGCTGTCGGTGACGACTTTGATCTTGCCGTCGAGCTCCTTCATCAGGCTGTCGCCCGCCGGCCCGGCGAAGCCGATGGCGATGAAGGCGAGATCGGCGCGGATGACGAACTCGCTGCCGGCGATCGGTTTGCGCTTGTCGTCGGCCTCGCAGCAGCGCACACCGGTCAACTGGCCTTCCTCGCCGATGAACTCGAGCGTCGCCACCTGGAATTCGCGCTCGGCGCCCTCGGCCTGCGAGGACGAGGTGCGCATCTTGGTCGCCCAGTAGGGCCAAACCGCAAGCTTGTCTTCCTTTTCCGGCGGCTGCGGACGGATGTCGAGCTGGGTCACGCGCACCGCGCCCTGGCGGAAGGCGGTGCCGATGCAATCGGAAGCGGTGTCGCCGCCGCCGACGACGACGACATGCTGGCCGCCGGCGATGATCGGGTGCGAAGGCCACGCCACCGACTGGATCGGCTCGCCGCCGACACGACGGTTCTGCTGCACCAGATAGGGCATGGCATCGTAGACGCCGCTGAGATCGGCGCCCGGAATACCGGCCGGGCGCGGCGTTTCGGAGCCGCCGCAATAAAGCACGGCGTCGAATTCCCCGAGCAGATCAGCCACTTTCATGTCGACGCCGACATTGACGCCGCAATGGAAGGTCACCCCCTCGCCCTGCATCTGCTCGATGCGACGGTCGATATAGTGCTTCTCGATCTTGAAGTCCGGAATGCCGTAGCGCATCAGCCCGCCGGGACGGCTTTCGCGCTCATAGACATGCACGTCGTGGCCGGCACGGCCCAGCTGCTGCGCCGCCGCCATGCCGGCCGGGCCGGAACCGATGACGGCAACCCGCTTGCCGGTCTTCCTTTCCGGCGGATAAGGCCGGATGTGGCCGGTCTCATAAGCCTTGTCGGCGATTGCCTGCTCGACCGTCTTGATAGCGACCGGGATGTCCTCGAGGTTCAGCGTGCAGGCTTCCTCGCAAGGCGCCGGGCAGATGCGGCCGGTGAACTCCGGGAAATTGTTGGTCGAATGCAGGTTGCGGATCGCGTTGTCCCAGTCGCCATTGTAGACGAGGTCGTTCCAGTCGGGGATCTGGTTGTGGATCGGACAGCCCGTCGGCCCATGGCAGAACGGAATGCCGCAATCCATGCAGCGCGCGGCCTGTTTCTCGACCTCCTTGTCCGACATCGGCAGCGTGAATTCGCGGAAATGCCGGACGCGGTCCGAGGCAGGCTGGTACTTGTGCACCTGCCGGTCGATCTCGAGGAAGCCTGTTACCTTGCCCATAGTCCAGTCCCTGCTGTCCGAAGGCACGCTTTTGTCGCGCACCCGTTAACCCCATAAGGCTGCCGTGGCAACCGCACCTTGCTGGAGCATGACCTTGGCCGAAAACCGGTTCCCACTTTTCGGGGTCATGCTCTCGGGGTCAGGATTGTTGGTGAGGATGCCGGCCGGAAAGTCATCTTCCCGGCCGTGCCCGAAACCTATTCCGCCGCCACGCTCATGCGCATGCGTTCCATCTCGATCAGCGCGCGGCGATATTCCACCGGCATGATTTTCCGGAATTTCGGCCTAAAATTCTGCCAGTCGTCGAGGATCTCGCGGCCGCGCACCGAACCGGTGAAATGCACGTGGTTCGAGATCAGCTGGTAGAGCCGCTCCTCGTCATGGCTGGTCATATCGCCGGAGACGTCGACGCGGCCCTTGTGGTCGAGGTCGCCGCCATGATGGAGCAGCTTCTCCATCAGGTCGTCCTCTTCCGGGACCGGCTCCAGCTCGACCATCGCCATGTTGCAGCGTTCGGCGAAATCGCCCTTCTCGTCCAGCACATAGGCGACGCCGCCCGACATGCCCGCGGCGAAGTTTCGTCCCGTCTTGCCGAGCACGACGACGATGCCGCCGGTCATGTATTCGCAGCCATGGTCGCCGACGCCTTCGACGACGGCCGCCACGCCCGAATTGCGCACCGCGAAGCGCTCGCCGGCGACACCGGCGAAATAGGCCTCGCCTTCGGTGGCGCCGTAAAGCACCGTGTTGCCGACGATGATCGAGTCCGCCGCGACGATTCTAGCCTCTTCCGGCGGGCGGATGACGAGGCGGCCGCCCGACAGGCCCTTGCCGACATAGTCGTTGCCGGCACCGACCAGCTCGAACGAGACGCCGCGCGCCAGGAACGCTCCGAAGGACTGGCCGGCGGTGCCGGTCAGCTTCACCTTGATCGTGTCCTCGCGCAGGCCCTTGTGCTTGAAGCGCTTGGCGACCTCGCCCGACAGCATGGCGCCGACAGAGCGGTCGACATTGCGGATCGGCAGCTCGATGGTGACCGGCTGCTTGGTTTCCAGCGCCGGCTTGGCCAGCTCGATCAGCTTGCGGTCGAGCACGTCATCGATCGGATGCTTCTGCCGCTCGGTCCAGTGCAGCGCCTCATGCGGCGCGTCCGGCTTGAAGAACATCTTCGAGAAGTCGAGCCCGCGCGCCTTCCAGTGCTGGATGACGTCGCGCTTTTCCAGAAGGTCGGTGTCGCCGATGATCTGGTCGAGATGGGTGTAGCCCATTTCGGCAAGCAGCGCCCGCACCTCTTCCGCCACGTAGAAGAAGAAGTTGATGACGTGCTCGGGCGCGCCCTTGAAGCGCTTGCGCAGCACCGGGTCCTGCGTCGCCACGCCGACAGGGCAGGTGTTGAGGTGGCACTTGCGCATCATGATGCAGCCGGCGGCGATCAGCGGCGCGGTCGAGAAGCCGAACTCGTCAGCGCCGAGCAGCGCGCCGATGATGACATCGCGACCGGTGCGCAACCCACCGTCGACCTGCAGCGCGACGCGCGAGCGCAGGCCGTTGAGCACCAGCGTCTGATGCGTCTCGGCAAGGCCCATTTCCCATGGGCTGCCGGCATGCTTGAGCGAGGTCAGCGGCGAAGCGCCGGTGCCGCCATCATAGCCGGAGATGGTGATGTGATCGGCGCGCGCCTTGGCGACGCCCGCCGCGACCGTGCCGACGCCGACCTCCGACACCAGCTTGACCGACACATCGGCCGCCGGATTGACGTTCTTCAGGTCGTAGATCAGCTGCGCCAGATCCTCGATCGAATAGATGTCGTGATGCGGCGGCGGCGAGATCAGGCCGACGCCGGGCGTCGAGTGCCTGACCTTGGCGATGGTGGCGTCGACCTTATGGCCGGGCAACTGGCCGCCCTCGCCAGGCTTGGCGCCCTGCGCCACCTTGATCTGCATGACGTCGGAATTGACCAGATATTCCGCCGTGACGCCGAACCGTCCGGACGCGACCTGCTTGATCGCCGAACGTTCCGGGTTCTTGCCACCGCCGGGCAGCGGCAAATAGCGGTCGGCCTCCTCGCCACCCTCGCCGGTGTTCGACTTGCCGCCGATGGCGTTCATGGCGCGCGCCAGCGTGGTGTGCGCCTCGCGCGAGATCGAGCCGAACGACATCGCTCCGGTCGAGAAGCGCTTGACGATCTCGGCCGCCGGCATGACGTCCTCGATCGCGACCTTCTTGCGGCCGGTCTCTTCCGCTGTCCTGAGCTTGAACAGGCCGCGAATGGTCTGGGCGCGCGCGGTTGCGCTGTCGATGTGCGCCGAATAGTCCTTGAACGTGTCCCAGGAGCCTTGCCGCACGGCGTGCTGCAAGGTGGCGACCGCATCGGGCGACCACATATGCGCTTCGCCGCGCATGCGGAACATGTATTCGCCGCCGACCTCTAGGTTGTTGCGCAGCACCGGATCGCTGCCGAAGGCATCGCTGTGGCGGCTGAGCGTCTCGGTGGCGATCTCGTCCAGGCCGACGCCTTCGATCAGCGTCGCGGTGCCGGTGAAATACTTCTCGACGAAATCCGACTTCAGCCCGATGGCGTCGAAGATCTGCGCACCGCAATAGGACTGGTAGGTCGAGATGCCCATCTTGGACATCACCTTGAGGATGCCCTTGCCGATCGACTTGATGTAGCGCGAGACCACCTCGTACTCGTCGACCTCTTCCGGCAGCTCGCCGCGCTTGTGCATGTCGAGCAGCGTGTCGAAGGCAAGATAGGGATTGATCGCCTCGGCGCCGTAACCGGCCAGGCAGCAGAAATGATGCACCTCGCGCGGCTCGCCGGATTCCACAACCAGCCCGACCGAAGTGCGCAGGCCCTTGCGGATCAGGTGATGGTGCACGGCCGCCGTCGCCAGCAGCGACGGAATGGCGATGCGGTCCGGCCCGACCTGGCGGTCGGACAGGATGATGATGTTGTAGCCGCCGGCGACCGCCGCCTCGGCCCGTTCGCAGAGCCGGTCGATGGCGCCCTGCAGGCCGGCAGCGCCCTCGTTCGAGCCGTAGGTGATGTCGATCGTCTTGGTATCGAAACGGTCTTCGGTGTGGCCGATGGAACGGATCTTCTCCAGATCGCCATTGGTCAGGATCGGCTGGCGCACCTCGAGCCGCTTGCGGCGCGATGTGCCGACCAGGTCGAAGATGTTTGGCCGTGGCCCGATGAACGACACCAGGCTCATCACCAGCTCCTCGCGGATCGGGTCGATCGGCGGGTTGGTGACCTGCGCGAAGTTCTGCTTGAAATAGGTGTAGAGCAGTTTCGACTTGTCCGACATAGCCGAGATCGGCGTGTCGGTGCCCATCGAGCCGACGGCTTCCTGGCCGGTGGTGGCCATCGGCGCCATCAGAAGCTTGGTGTCTTCCTGCGTGTAGCCGAAGGACTGCTGGCGATCGAGCAGGCTAACATCCTTGCGCAGCGCGCGCGGTTCGACCGGCTTCAGGTCTTCGAGAATGAGCTGCGTGTTGGCGAGCCAGGTCTTGTAGGGGTGCCTGGTCGCGATCTCCGACTTGATCTCCTCATCGGAGACGATGCGGCCCTTGGCGAGATCGATGAGCAGCATGCGGCCCGGCTGCAGCCGCCACTTCTGCACGATCTTGTCCTCAGGCACCGGCAGCACGCCGGCCTCGGACGCCATGATGACGCGGTCGTCGTCGGTGACGATGTAGCGCGCCGGGCGCAGGCCGTTGCGGTCGAGCGTGGCGCCGATCTGGCGGCCGTCGGTGAAGACCACCGCCGCCGGTCCGTCCCAGGGCTCCATGAGCGCCGCGTGGTACTCGTAGAAAGCCTTGCGGTCTGCGTCCATGAGCTTGTTGCCGGCCCAGGCTTCCGGAATCAGCATCATCATGGCGTGGCTGAGCGAATAGCCGCCCTGGAACAGGAACTCGAGCGCGTTGTCGAAGCACGCCGTGTCGGACTGGCCGTCATAGGAGATCGGCCACAACTTCGAGATGTTGTTGCCGAACAGCTCGGAATCGACCGAGGCCTGGCGCGCCGCCATCCAGTTGTTGTTGCCGCGCACCGTGTTGATCTCGCCATTATGCGCGACCATGCGGTAGGGATGCGCGAGCTTCCACGACGGGAAGGTGTTGGTCGAGAAACGCTGATGGACGAGGATCAGCGCGGTCTCGAAGCGCGGATCGGTGAGATCCTTGTAATAGGCGCCGACCTGATAGGCCAGGAACATCCCCTTGTAGACGATGGTACGCGCCGACAGCGACACGCAATAGGCGCCGATGTCCTTGTTGTCATTCTCGGCATAGATGCGGCCCGAGATCACCTTGCGCAGCAGATAGAGCCTGGCCTCATATTCCTCGTCGTCGGTAATGTCGGACGTGCGGCCGATGAACACCTGCCGATGGAACGGCTCGGACGCCACGATATCCGGCGCCTTCGACAGCGACGAATTGTCGACCGGGACGTCACGGAAGCCGATGAGCGGCAGCCCTTCCGACTGCGCCGATTCGGCGATGATTTCTTCGATATGAGTGCGCAGTGCCGCGTCCTGGGGCATGAACCAATGGCCGACACCGTATTGGCCGGCCGGCGGCAGTTCGACGCCCTTGGCGGCCATCTCATCGCGGAAGAAGCTGTCCGGAATCTGCACCAGCACGCCGGCGCCGTCGCCGACCAGCGGATCGGCACCGACGGCGCCGCGATGGGTGAGGTTTTCCAGCATCGCCAGACCGTCCTCGACGATCTGGTGCGACCTCACACCCTTCATATTGGCGATGAAGCCGACGCCGCAGGCGTCATGCTCGTTGCGCGGATCATAGAGGCCCTGCGCGGTCATGCCGTTGGCAGTTCGCAGCTCTTTGGTCAGGACGGTATTTTTAACGGCTGTCGCTTTCGTCTGCGCGGCCCGGCCGTTGATCGCAGATGGCGTCAGTTCCGTCATCGTCCTATCCTCCGTTCTCCACCTTGGCCCCGACTGTTTCAGGGCGCTGGTTTGCCTTGGGAAGCATGATGCTTCCCCTTCATCCTGCGGCACGTCTCGCGAAATCAATCGAACCATACGGCTATACGGCCGGTTCGCATCCGGTATCGTACAGGCCAGAGCCGGGCCGTCTACCCGCCGCTCGCGACAATGGCCGGAATGGCAACGATCATACGCCAGTCCAGCCTGTTTTGTGCGACAAAATAAGACAGCACTACTGTCCTAAATTTTTTATGGCAGAAATCAGGCAGCCACACAAGACCGATTCACAAAAAACTTGGGCGTGCCGCGACACAAAATTTCGTGACAAGCACAAGAAACGCAAGCTTTGGTCCGGGTCCTTTGGCCTCGATTGCTGGCTTCACCGCTTTGCATTTGATTGGCCCTTGCGCT
This sequence comes from Mesorhizobium sp. B2-4-3, assembly GCF_006442815.1. GTDB lineage: Bacteria > Pseudomonadota > Alphaproteobacteria > Rhizobiales > Rhizobiaceae > Mesorhizobium. The sequence goes on along the minus strand of NZ_VFVL01000002.1, from coordinate 177,774 downwards.
TCGGCTGCCGAAGCGGTCAAGTCCCGCCGCTTTTGCCAATCACGATATGGACCTCTCGATGTTCTTTGCATCCGACAACTGGGCGGGCGTCCACCCCGACATTTCGGCCAACCTGTCGCGCCATGCCGCCGGCACGGCCACCGCCTACGGCGACGGCGACCTGGACCGCGCTGTCTATCGCCGCTTCAACGATATCTTCGAGCGCGAAGTGCAGGTCTTCTTCGTCGCGACCGGCACGGCGGCCAACGCGCTTTCGATGGCTGCGTTGAACCGCATCGGCGGCATCGCGCTCTGCCATTCCGAAGCGCATATGAATGTCGACGAGTTCGGCGCCATGGGTTTCTACACCGGCGGCGCGCGCATGGCGCCGGTGCCGGGACCGCTAGGGCGCATGAACCCGGAGGCTCTCGACCGCGCGATAAGGCGCTATTCGCAGGATCTGGCCCCCGCCGGTCAGCCGATGGCGGTCAGCGTGACCCAGGCGACCGAGGTCGGCACGGTCTACAGCGTCGTCGACGTCAAGGCGATCGCCGAGGTCAGCCGCCGCCACAAGCTGCCGCTGCACATGGACGGCGCGCGCTTCGCCAATGCGATTGCCGCGACCGGCGTCAGCCCGGCCGAAATGACCTGGAAGAGCGGGGTCGACCTCGTCTCCTTCGGCGGCACCAAGAATGGTTGCTGGATGGCCGACGCGGTCGTGGTCCTCAATCCGGACGTCGGCAAGGATCTGCGCCTGCTGCGCCAGCGCGCCGGACAGACCTTCTCCAAGGCCCGCTTCATCTCGGCCCAGTTCGAGGCCTATTTAACCGACGATCTGTGGTTGAGGATGGCAGGCCACGCCAATCAGATGGCCGCACATCTGGCCGAGACGATCGAGGATGCGCCGGCCGGCAAGCTTGCCTGGCTGCCGCAGGCCAACGAAGTGTTCGCCATCCTCGGTCGGGCCACGGCGGAAAAGCTGCAGGCGGCCGGCGCCAAATTCTATGAATGGGGCGTGCCGCAGGGTTTCGATGGCCACCTCGGCGACGACGAAGCGATCTACCGCTTCGTCGCCAGCTTCGCGACCACGACGCAAGAGATCGACCGTCTCGGCCGGTTGCTTGGCTGAGCTTGCAGCACTCGGGAGCAGCCAGATGACCAGACCGTCTCTCGGCTCGACGATGCGGCTGGTCCGTCCGGCGCCGAACGTGCTCGGCTTCTATGACGGCCGCGTCGATGGCGTTCGCATCTGGTCGGACGAGCCGAATTGGCTCGACGACGGCGCTTATACGCTAGGCATCTGCACCTATGCGATCGTCGATGGATCGCAGGCGCTCGTCTACGACACGCACATCTCCCTGCCCCATGCCCGCTTCATCCGGAAAACCCTCGAAGAGTTGGGCGTGACGTCGATACGCGTCGTGCTCAGCCATTGGCATGACGACCATATCGCCGGCAACGAGGTGTTCAAGGATTGCGAGATCATCGCCAACACCCTCACCGCCTCGGCGCTCGAACGCGGCCGCGCCGAGATCGAAAGCGGCAATCCGCCGATCAAGCCGCTCGTCATGCCGAACAGGACGTTCGACAACAGCCTCAGCCTGACGGTGGGAGCGATCCCGATCGAACTGCGCCGGGTCGAAATCCACAGCCATGACGGCACGGTGCTGCTGATGCCCCAAGCTGGCGTGCTGCTTGCGGGCGATACGCTGGAAGATTCCGTCACCTATGTCTCGGAACCGGAGCGTCTGGCCGAACACTTGATCGACCTCGAGCGCATGGCTGGCTGGCGGTTCGATCGAATCCTGCCCAACCACGGTTCCTTCGAGGCAATCGAAGCCGGCGGCTATGACAGAAGCTTCATCGCGGCGACCGAGGCCTATGTCCGAAAGCTGCTTGCCTGCCGGCAGGACCCCGACCTGGCGAAGCAGGATTTGAGGACCTTCGGCGTCGACATTTTTGCGACAAAGGCGGTTGAGTATTTTGCGCCTTATGAACCCGTTCACCGGCAGAACGTGGAGGCCGTTATCGCGGCGAAGCGCCGGTAATGTGCGCTAGGCGAGGAAGGGCCGCAGCAACAGCTCGACGCCGAGCAGGACCAGAAAAATCAGGAACCATCGACGGAAAGTCGCCGGGCTGATTTTCTGGCGCAGCGCCTGCCCCAGCCACATGCCGAGCAGGGCCGGCAGCACGGCAAGCGAAGACAATGCCAGATATCCGGCCTCGAAGGCGCCGTGCGAGGCAAGACCCAGCGCCAGGGCGATCGTCGATACCGTGAAGGAAAGACCGAGCGCCTGGATCAGATCGTCCCGGCTCAAGCCCAGCGCCTGGATGTAGGGGACGGCAGGCACGACGAAGACGCCGGTGCCGCCCGTGACCAGGCCGGTGAGGAAACCCACAAACGGCGACGACCAGCGCTCCGCTTTCGCGGGAACGACCGGCTGCCGCGCGAGCAGGCTGTAGGCGGCATAGACGATCAATGCCGCGCCGAGGCCGGCGGTCGTCCATTTGACGTTGTCGCTGGCGAGCAGCCGCGAGCCGGCGATCGTGCCGATCAGGATGCCCGCCATCATCAGCCAAAGCCGGCGCAGGATCGCCGAAAAACTCGGGCCGGCGAAAAGCTGCCAGACATTGGTGACGAAGGACGGCACGATCAGCAGCGATGCCGCGGTCACCGGCGGCATGATGGTGCCAAGCAATCCCATGGCCAGCGTCGGCAGGCCCATCCCGGTGACGCCCTTGACGATCCCGGCCAAAAGGAAAGTGATTGCGACGGTGAGAGTCAGCAGCAGGGAAAAATCGGACATAGTCCTTCATGATCCGCCGCTGCATGCTTCAAAAGAGCCAGAAAGGCCCGTTGCCGGTGGCACAATAAAAAGCGGCGCCTCGCGGCGCCGCTTTCGTCTCGGGAGGGAGACGTTGTCCAGGATGGAGCCCGCGGGTTACGCGGCGGCCTTGGCCTCGATCTGCTTGGCCTTGTCCGAAGACTGGGTAATCGCGATCTTGCGCGGCTTGAGCTCCTCGGGAATGTTGCGCGTGAGATCGACGAAAAGCAGGCCGTTCTTCAGCGTGGCACCTTCCACTTCGACGTGGTCGGCGAGCTGGAAGCGGCGCTCGAAGGACCTCGAGGCGATGCCGCGGTAAAGCAGCTCCGAACCCTCGCTGTTGTTCTCTTCCTTGCGCTCGCCCTTGACGGTCAGAACGTTGCGGTGGGCTTCGATCGAAATCTCGTCTTCCGAGAAGCCGGCAACGGCCATCGAGATGCGGTAGGCGTTCTCGCCCGTGCGCTCGATATTATAGGGCGGGTAGGTCTGCGCGCCGTCGGGTTGGCCGAGCGAGTCGAGCATGGTGAACAGCCGGTCGAAGCCGACGGTCGAACGATAAAGCGGGGAAAAATCAACGTGACGCATGAGTGTTCTCCTGTTGAGCAACATGGTTTGCGTATGACCCGGTGCGAAACCCTCGAAAGGCGTTCCGGGTAGGCCAGCGGCCCCGACATCGGCGGCCGCAACCCTCATTTGGGAAGCTCAAAAAGCCATTTCAAGGTTTTCCTTGGTCGCAATGCGGCCACGTTCATGAACGGTGGATGAACCACCGCTTCGGCATGCGTTCAGTCGTGCAGCGCTAGGCTTGGTCAAGTTCGAGCAATTCCAGGAAAAGTGTGAAGCGGTTTTCCGCCCGGAATTGCGTCGAGACAGAGAGACAAGCGGCGCCTCTTCCCTGCGCCGCGACGAGGCCGAACCGGGTGCAACGTCCCTTCCTCCCGGATCGACAGAGGCCGGAAGTGCGCCGCAGGCACTTCCGGCCTTCCCCCGCGCACTACAGCGCCGCGCGTCCTCCGGACGCGCTAAGGACGCTGTAGCACTTTTGATTTCGCGCATGATCCTTTCCGAAAATCGATTCCGATTTTCGGGGTCATGCGCGGGCAGCCGCGTAAATCCTCGCAACGCCTTTGCTTTTGCCGCCTGGCCGTCTATCACCATGCCGACGCCTCCGCCCGTCCGGGCAAAAGAGCAACCATCGACGCGCCGAATGACGGATCTTTTCCATCGCACAGAAGACAATCCCGCGCCGCAGAATGCCGCGGGCGGCTTCTTCACCACACGCGACGGCAAGAAGATCCGCTACGGCGTCTTTGCCGCTGTCAGCCGCCCGCTGCAGGGCACGGTGGTTCTGCTGACCGGGCGCAACGAATGCATCGAGAAATATTTCGAGACCATTCGCGATCTCGCCGATCGCGGCTTCAGCGTCGCTGTCCTCGACTGGCGCGGCCAGGGCGATTCCAGCCGCCTGCTGCGCGACCGCCAGCGCGGCTATGTCCGTAGCTTTCGCGACTATACGCGCGACCTCGAGCAATTCTTCGAGGAGATCGTGCTCCCCGACTGCCGCGGCCCCTATTACATCCTCGCCCATTCCACGGGAGCGGTGATTGCGCTGCTTGCCTCGCCATCGATGGTCAACCGCGTGCGCCGCATGGTGCTGCTGACGCCCTTCCTCGCGGTGCCCGACCTGCCGGTTTCGATAAGCACGGTGCGGCGCGTCTGCGCGGTCTTCTGCGCGCTGGGTCTCGGCTGGCTGTATGCCGCGCTCGGTCCGCGGCCGAAAGTGCCGCCGCCTTTCGAAATGAACAAGGTGACCTCGGATCCCGAGCGCTACCGGCGCAATGTCGGGATCTACGAGGCCTGGCCGCAGCTCGCGCTCGGCGGCCCGACGATCCGCTGGCTGAAGGCCGCCGCCGCCGCCGCGGAAGCCGTCAGCGACCCGGATTTCATGGCAAGGGTGAAGGTGCCGATGCTGATCGTCGCCGCCGGCGCCGACCGGGTTGTCTCGACCAGGGCGGTGGAAGCCTATGCCAGGAAACTGCGCGTCGGCTCGCTGTTGATGATCGACGGCGCCGAGCACGAAATCTTGCAGGAGAAGGACATCTACCGCGAGCAGCTCCTGGCCGCCTTCGACGCCTTCATTCCAGGCACCGGCGACGCTCCCTGAGCGCGATCGAGATCCTGCGGCGACCAGCCCTTGCCGCCAATGCATGTCGCGCAAAAGTGTGCAGCGGTTTTGCGATGACGACATGCATGAAAACAAAGCCCTAAAGCGCGTCGCCCGAATCCGCTTCAGGGCGATGCGCTTTGGGCGCATCAGCCGCGCAGCGCCGCCATCGCCGCCGCGTGCAGTTCCGGTGTCGCGGCCGCCAGTATGTCGCCGCCCTTTTCCGCCGGCCCGCCTTCGAAAGTGGTGATGACGCCGCCGGCTTTCTCGATGATCGGGATCAGCGCCACGATGTCGTAGGGCTTCAGGCCCGGATCGGCGACGATGTCGACGCTGCCCGCGGCCAGCATCGCGAAGGCGTAGCAGTCGGTGCCGTAGCGGGCGAGTTGCACCTTTGTCTCGAACTGGTCGTAGCGCTTGCGCGCATCGTCCTTGAACAGGGCCGGCGTGGTCGTGAACAGCGTTGCTTGCGCGAGATCGGTCGTCTTGCGGGTCGCGAGCCGGCGCGGCCCGCCCGGTCCTTCGTAGTGCGAACCGGATGCGTTGGCGTAGAAGAACTCGCCGGTGAACGGTTGCGACATCATGCCGGCGACCGCGTCGCCGTCGACTGTCAGCCCGACCAGCGTCCCCCAGACAGGGATGCCGGAAATGAAGGCGCGGGTGCCGTCGATCGGGTCGATCACCCAGACATGCCGGCTGGTGAGGTTCTGGCTGCCATGCTCCTCGCCGAGAATGCCGTGCTCGGGATATTCGGCGGAAATCAGCGCCCGGATGGCGCGCTCCGCCTCGCGATCGGCCTCCGTCACCGGATCGAAGCTTCCCGCAAGCTTGTTGGTGACCGCCCCCTGGCTGCGGAAGCGCGGCAAGGTTTCGGCGGCGGCGGCATGCGCGATGCGCCGCATGAAATCGGTGCTGATATCCAAGTCGCTCTCCCCATCGCGGCCTTTGCCAGCCGCTCTTTCTCACGGAACAGGCGCGTTGAAGACCGGCCAGACGCCCGTTTTCTGTTGCCCGAATGTCACATCTGAGCCGCCGAAGCGGAATTTCCACATCATATTGAATTAAAAAAGCCTGCTGTCGATTGACATTTGTGCGGCGCACAATAATTTTGTCATCGGACAGGTTTTCCTGTCCATGCCCTCCTTGGGCGTTTCCTCCCTAGACTTCGACCGTGTCGTGAAAACGATGCGGTCTTTTTTTCGAGCAATTCCAGGAAAAGTGTGAAGCGGTTTTTCCGTCCGGAATTGCGTTTATAAGAACTCGGCGCGCCGACCGCGCCGTCATTCCGCCGCGAGCGGCAAATCGACGAAATGATGATCAGGCATCGACATCAGGTCGGCCGAGAAGCGGGTCAGGTCGCAGGCCAAAGCGTCGAAGCCGGCCGATTTCTGGAACGTCCGCTCGTCCATGTAAAGCCCGCGATTGACCTCGATCTGCAACGCATGCAGATGCCGCGCCGGCCTGCCATAATGCTCGGTGATGAAGCCTCCGGCATAGGGCTTGTTGTGCGCGACCGTGTAGCCCATGTCGACAAGCAGGCTGATCGCCATCTCGGTGAGCGCCGGCGATGCCGAAATGCCGAACCGGTCGCCGATGATGAAGTCGGGCCGCACACCGTTGTCGCCGACGCGGATCGAGGCCGGCATCGAATGGCAGTCGATCAGCACGGCATAGCCGAACCTGGCATGCGTCCTGGTCAGGAGCCGCTTAAGCGTCTCGTGATAGGGCTTGTACACCGCTTCGACGCGTCCCACCGCCTCGGCCAGCGGCAGCCGGCCGGGATAGATATCGAGCCCCTCGCCGACCAGTTTCGGCACCGTGCCGAGCCCGCCGGCGACACGCGCCGAGCGGATGTTGCAGAAGGACGGCACCGGCTCCGCGAACATGCGCGGATCGAGTTCCCAGGGCTCGCGGTTGACGTCGAGATAGGCACGCGGAAAATTGGCGGCCAGCAACGGCGCGCCGAGCGCCACGGCGCCGCCGAAAAGCTCCTCGACATAGCAGTCCTCCGACCGGCGAATGGCGTTGCGGTCGAGCCGCGCCATGGCCAGAAAGCGCTCCGGATAGTGGCGGCCGCTATGCGGTGAGTTGAACAGGAAAGGCACGCGCTGTTCGGCGCCCGATCGGATTTCGAAGGGTGGAACGACCGAAAAATCCTCGGCTGCCGTCTTCAATTTGTACGAACCAGGAAACAGCACTGCATCATGGCATGAAATTGCCACCTTGCGCCCGGCATGTCCAGCATTTCAGGCGGTGAAACCGCGCCTCGAGCCGGATGTCGAATGCCCTTCATTCACTTGATGTTTACCGGCTCGACCGCATATACAGGATGGTTAACGGCCTTGCCCGGCGACAGGCTTGGGGCGGGTGATTCGGACGGGATATGATGGCACGCATTCTGCTGGCGGAAGACGATGACGATATGCGCCGCTTCCTCGTCAAGGCGCTGGAGCGCGCCGGCTACCAGGTAAGCGATTTCGACAATGGCGCCAGTGCCTATGAGCGGCTGCGCGAGGAACCTTTTTCGCTGCTCCTGACCGACATCGTCATGCCGGAGATGGATGGCATCGAGCTCGCCCGCCGCGCCACCGAGATCGATCCGGACCTCAAGGTGATGTTCATCACCGGCTTTGCCGCGGTCGCGCTCAATCCCGATTCCAAGGCACCCAAAGACGCCAAGGTGCTGTCGAAGCCCTTCCATCTGCGCGATCTCGTCAACGAGGTCGAGAAGATGCTGCAGGCGGCCTGAGCCGTCCTTAGGGAAGCATTGGCGCGTGCCGCGCCGATGCGACAAACGGAAGCCGTCTTTCCACATTCCCGCTATTGACGCGCCGGATCAAAAGTGGTGTATGCGCGGCTTCGGATGGGCGTGTAGCTCAGCGGGAGAGCACTGCATTGACATTGCAGGGGTCACAAGTTCAATCCTTGTCACGCCCACCATCCTTCCAATAACTTAAGTATCTGGCGAGCACAGAACCTTGCCCTGACTGGCTGGCCGCACTGCAGTTAGCGGTTACCCGAGATCCCCTTCGAGTATCACGAGCACCACGATTCAACGCCTTGAGCGCGAAGCGCTTGGCTTCCTCATAGGCCGGGTCAGTATAGCAAGGCTTTGGCAATCTCCAGCGCCCATGTCCGATACGAGATAAAGGCATTGGCGACGTCCTCGGCCGTTCCCAGCGTCGGGCACCGTGGCTTTCAGTCGGCTCATTCGCGACGCATCGGTTGAATGGAACCGTGACACGACCCGAATAACAGGTTACGCAAATCCGATTTCGGGAGGATCATCATAATTCCAATAGAGACTCTGCTCTTCGGCCAGCCAGCAGCCGCCAGTCTCGGCGCATGAGTGCCGGCCCGACAAAGCGGCCGGTCTGGTTGCGCGTCTATCTCGAGCTCAAGCGGGCGGGCAAACATGGCGGCGCGCCGATTGCCACTCTCGCCCGGATACGCGAACGGGCGGAAAAGCAGGCCGCCCGCGATCGTCTGGCACGACAGCGCGTCGATGCCGCCCGTCGAGCTCACGAAGCGTCGCAATCCGCTCCCGAGAAGGACAGCTTCATGCTTGTCCGCATCATCGGCAATGACCTGGAGCCGCGGCATCGGAAAGGCCAGTCATACGACAATGTCCGGTTCATCCTGGACAATGAACCTGAGTTCGCGGACTGCGAGAAATTCTGGATCGTCAACCGGATAACGGCCCCCGACGAAGAGGCGCGCATCGTCGAACTCCTGCAAAGCCGTGGCCAGGGCTTTCACACAATTCCGTTCGAGCCCGACGCCTATCGGCAAATTCCTTGGAACACCGACGGGCTGGCGGCGAACGAATCCAGGTTTACCAGCGCCGACAACCGGCCAGGTGGGCACAATGCGTCGCGTTACGAAACGCATGTCCGGCACCGCAAGAACCTCTATGCGATGAACAACAACGGCGCGCGCAACGCGGCGCTCGAGATTGCCCGCGGGCGTGCCAAATGGCTGCTGCCCTGGGACGGCAATTGCTATCTGACGCGGCCGGCCTTCCGGCAGATCCGCGCGGCGATCGAGCAAGATCCTTATTTTCACTATGTCGTCGTGCCAATGGCGCGCATCGTCGACAACGCGCTCCTCCTCGACGAGACATTCATTCCGCCGGCGAACGAAGAGCCGCAGATCATTTTTCGCAACGATACGGTCGAGCTGTTCGATGAACAATACGGCTACGGGCGCCGTCCGAAGATCGAAATGCTCTGGCGTCTCGGCGTCCCCGGACCATGGGACCGCTTTCGCGACGACGCATGGGACTTTTCGCGCCCACGCCTTTCGCAGGATGCCGGGCTTTTCCAGAAAGCCGGCTGGGTCGCGCGGTTGGATTCCGGGCATGCGCATCTGGAAATCGGCCGGGCCGGCTTCCGCGCCCGGCTGGGCAAGCGCGATGAGGCGATCGTCGCCATGCTCGACCGCTGCGACGCCGCCGCGATCGGCCAAAAGCTCGATCCGGCCCGCCTGGCCTTTTACGACGAGGACAGGCTCGTCGCCGCGCGCGAAGGACAGGACGCGCATGCTCGACAGGAGCTGCGTGCCTGCGCGGAGCAAGCGCTTCTGCGCGGTCCGTTCAGCGTCATGGACAAGAGCGGCTGTGCGCCCAGCGGCGATCCACACGACTATTTCCAGCCGGCGCCATATTGGTGGCCGGATCCACGCAAGCCGGATGGCCTTCCCTATATCCGGCGCGACGGCGAGCATGCTCCCGGTACGGCACTATATGCGGTGGGAAGCGAAGCTTACGATCGAACACGTCTGCAACAAGTTCTCGACGACACCGCCGTGCTTGCCTTGGCCGCGACCGTGCTTGGCGAGCCACGCTACGCCGGTCATGCGGCACGGCTCGTGCGCACATGGTTCCTGGACCCCGCGACCGCAATGAACCCGAACATGCGTTATGCGCAGGTGCGTTGGGGCCGCGACAACAATGAAGGCCCGGGATACGGCATCCTCGAACTCGTGGACCTCTACTTCTTTCTCGATGCCGTCCGGTTGATCGAGCGAAGCGGCGCGCTGGACGAGCGGGACAGCCAGGCCTTCAGGGCATGGCTTCGATCATATTGCGAATGGCTGGATACCGCGCCGGCCGCACAATTCGAATTCTACCGGTTGAACAATCACGGCGTTTTCTTCGATCTGCAGCGGGCGGCCATCGCGGCATTCCTGGGCGACGGCGCGGCGCTTGCGAAAGCGGGCCTCCATGCCCGCGAAAGGATCGCGGACCAGATCGCGGCCGACGGTTCCCAGCCGGAGGAGCTGTCGCGCACCCGCCCGAGGCACTATGCCATGTTTGCCTTGCAGGGCTGGACATCGCTGGCGCGAATCCTGTCCTCGGTCGACGACGATCTCTGGGCATATCGGGCTAAGGACGGACCGGGGCTGGTCGGGGCACTGCGCTGGGCGGCGGCACATGCTGATACGCTGGCCACGATACCGGGCGAAACGTTCGATAAGGAGCGCATCCGGCCCTTGCTGGACGATCTGGCGCGGCATGACGAAACCGCGCCCGCGGTCGTGCAGCCGGAAGCAACGACGCTGATCTTCCATCCGGACTGCGCGATCCCGCCATTCTGGATATGGCGAAGGCCCTGACTACCACGCTCCAAGACCGCGCAGCCAGGCGATCCGCCATCTTGCCTTGGCAAGCAGACCGGTCTTCGGTCTCTTGCCTTGCAGGATGCGTTGCCTGACCTTCCCCACGATCGGATCCGCCAGGGCAGCCTTGACCGCGCGCTCGGCCATCGCCAGCGCCCTCTCCCGGTCCGCCGTCGTTTCCTGGAGTATCCAGGCCGAACATGCCGCGGCATACGGACAACCTGCTTCCCCGGCGGCAAAGAAGAATTCGAAATCCCGCGCGAACGGATATCTGCGGAACAGCAAGTCGCCAAGCAGTCGCATGATCACCAGCGGGATTTTGGGACGTTCTCGAAACTGCCGGGTCATCACGGATTTCAACACGGCCTCGCCCGCGGCATAATCGCGCTCGCGAAACCACGCCGAAGCAATTTTCAGGGCATAGGCATCGTTTTCCGGATCGAGCGCATAGGCCTCTTCCAGCAGCTCACGCGTCTGCTCGGGCGAGATCTTATCCTCCATCGCCAGGAACGCCGCCTGATAGCCGAAGGCCGCCTCGCGCGGATGATAATCCGCCTGGCGCTCCTTCAGCTCGTCGATGATGATCGACGCCGCGCGCGGCGCATCGAACAAGGCAGTCGCATGCGTGAGAGGCGCACCGCCCATCAGCGACGCGATCTCGGCGAAGATACTGCTTCCCGAATGGATTTGCCGGCAGCGCGCCATCAGCGCCATCTCGAAAAACGAGTTTAGCGTTTCGTCCGTGAATGCGTCGGCGCCGAAATCGCTGGTCAGCATCGCTCCGGTTTCGGCTCTGAGATAATCCAGCGTCGGACGGTGCTGCCCGATCAGCAGCGACGTCATGCCTCGCGACGAAAGCTCCGAAACGATTGCACGCGCAAGCGTCGAAGGAATGACCTTGTCGGCAAACACCAGGCTGGCGCGGTGCTTGCCATGCACGATGTCGCCGCTGCGCAGATGGAGTGCCGCCATCGGGCCAGGAAATCGGCTTCGATCGGCGGCGGCGATTGCCTCCTTCACAGGCGCCGAATAGTCGAAACTGCGCAACGCCTGCGCCCGCCTGGCAAGCTGCGGCGCATCGCTTTGCAGGACATCGATATCGTCGCAAATCCAGCCGCGCAGTTTCTTTTCTTTCGCAACTTCGCCAAGGTCGCGCCCAGCGAGGGCAGCTGGGTCGAGAATGCCTAAGTCGGACGCCTTGATGCTCTCGCCCAGCCAGTGCTTCTCGATGAAATCGGGCGAAAAGATCCTGTCGGCGATCTCAACGGTATGGAACGTCTTGTCGGCCGCGGCCCTTCGGTTCCAGGTGAATCCAAAGCGGTAGCCGAAGGTGTCGGCCAGCGCCTTCGCATTCGCCATTGCCAGAAGGCGGCCGCCCAAACCGTCGGTCCTGGTGGCGGCGATCACGGTCGAGGCTGGGTCATACCGCGCCAAGACGGATGTCGCCCTTCTCGACATGTTCGAGGAACCACGCATAGGTCTGTTTCAATCCATCGCGCAGCGCGTATTTCGGACGCCAGCCGGTCGCGAACAGGCGCGAGACATCCATCAGCTTGCGCGGCGTGCCGTCCGGCTTCGTCGGATCGAACACGATGGCGGCGCCGGCGCCGACGACCGATACGACGGTGCCGGCAAGCTCGGCGATGGTGACGTCCTCGCCGCTCCCGACATTGACTTGGCCGTCGCCGGAGTAATTCCTCAAAAGCCAGACAAAGGCGTCGGCCGCGTCGTCGACATGCAAGAATTCCCGCATCGGCCGGCCCGACCCCCACACCTGCAGGGTCTTTTGACCGGTGAGCTTCGCCTCATGCGCCTTGCGCATCAGCGCCGGCACGACATGGCTGCTGTCGAGGTCGAAATTGTCGCCCGGGCCGTAGAGGTTGGTCGGCATGGCCGAGATGTAGTTGACGCCATATTGCCGTCGGTAGGCCTGGCAAAGTTTCAATCCGGCGATCTTGGCGACGGCATACCATTCGTTGGTGGGTTCGAGGGGGCCGGTGAGCAGCGCATCTTCCGGGATCGGTTGCGGCGCAAGCTTCGGATAGATGCAGGACGAGCCCAGGAACAGGAGCTTCCGCACCCCGCTGCGGAAGGCGGCCTCGATGACGTTGGTCTGCACGACGAGGTTTTCGTAGAGAAAATCCACCGGGAAGCTGTCATTGGCCAGGATGCCGCCGACCTTGGCGGCCGCCATGATCACCGCGTCCGGCCGCCGGTCCTCCATCCAGCGGCGCACGCCGGCCTGGTCTAGAAGGTCGAGCTCGCTGCGCGCCACCGTCACGATCTCGCAATCCTCGCCCGCCAGGCGGCGCACCAGCGCCGAGCCGACCATGCCGCGATGGCCGGCTACGAAAATTCGCTTTCCTTTTAGATCGAAGCTCTTGTCCATAACGCAATCTCTAGGTGGAACGACCGTTACGTCTTGCGCTGCCGACGCGCGCCAGGTCGGCGCGGACCATTTCCGCCACTAGGTCCTTGAAGCCGACGGTGTGCGACCAGCCCAAGAGGCTCCTTGCCTTGGCGGCGTCGCCAACCAGCGTGTCCACTTCGGTCGGCCGGAAGTAGCGCGGATCGATCCGCACCAGCGCGGCGCCGGTGGCAGCATCGATGCCGACTTCATCGGCGCCGTTGCCCTGCCAGCGAATGGTGCGTCCGGCCTCGGCGAAGGCGAGTTCCACGAATTCGCGCACCGAATGCGCCTCGCCGGTCGCAAGCACGAAATCGTCCGGCTCGTCATGCTGCAGGATGCGCCACATGCCCTCGACATAGTCGCGCGCATGGCCCCAGTCGCGACGCGCATCGATATTGCCGAGGTAGAGCGTGTCCTGCAGCCCGTGATGGATCGCGGCGACGGCACGCGTGATCTTGCGGGTGACGAAGGTTTCGCCGCGCGTCGGGCTCTCGTGGTTGAAAAGGATGCCGTTGGCGGCGAACATGCCATAGGCCTGGCGGTAATTGACCGTGATCCAGTAGGCATAGAGCTTGGCCGCCGCGTAAGGCGAGCGCGGCCGGAACGGCGTGCTCTCGCTTTGCGGAACCTCGGCCGCCTCGCCATAAAGCTCCGAGGTCGAAGCCTGATAGAAGCGCACCGATTTCTCCAGGCCGAGAATGCGGATCGCTTCCAGAAGCCTCAATGTCCCCAGCGCATCGGCATTGGCCGTGTATTCCGGCGTCTCGAAGCTCACCTGGACGTGGCTTTGCGCGCCGAGATTGTAGATTTCGCTGGGCTTCGTCTCCTGCACGAGGCGGATCAGATTGGTCGCGTCGGTCAGATCGCCATGATGCAGGAAAAAGCGCGCCCCGCTCTCATGCGGATCGACATAGATGTCGTCGACGCGCTCGGTGTTGAAAGAGGACGACCGGCGTTTGACGCCGTGGACGACATAGCCCTTGCCGAGCAGCAACTCAGCCAGATAAGCCCCGTCCTGCCCGGTAACGCCGGTGACAAGGGCGACCTTGTCTGCCAGGGCGACTTTGCCTGCCAGGGCGACTTTGTCCGGCATTGCCATATTCGTCCGCACCTATTTTCGGCAAGCGAATACGATTTACCGGCGGAACGCAAATCCCCCGCGCGGGGGATAGGCTCAGATGCCCGACATCGCCAGCAGGGTCTTCATCCTGGCGGCAGCAAGATCGGGGTCTGCCAGCAGGCCGGCCTGGTCGGAGAGGCGAAAGACGTCCGCGTAATGGCATATGCCGCGCGCCGACTGCATGCCGCCGATCATGGTGAAATGGTCCTGGTGGCCGTTCAGCCAGGCCATGAAGACGATGCCGGCCTTGTAGTATTCGGTCGGCGCCTCGAAGATCCTGCGCGACAGCGGCACGGTCGGCGCCATCAGTGCGTCGTAACCGGCCTTGTCGCCTTCTGCCAGCTTCGCCAGCGCGGCATTTGCCACGGGTGCGATGGCGTCGAAGATGCCGAGCAGCGCGTGCGAATGCCGCCTGCCATCGCCGGCGATCAGTTCCGGATAACTGAAATCGTCGCCGGTGAACATCACCACCCGGTCGGGCAGCCTGTCGCGCAGCCGCACTTCCTTTTCCGCGTCGAGCAGCGATATCTTGATGCCCTCGACCTTGTCGGCGTGCCGCTCGATGATGGCGACGACCGTGTCGAGCGCGGCGTCGAAATCGTTGCTGCCCCAGTAGCCCCTGAGCGCCGGATCGAACATGTCGCCCAGCCAGTGAAGGATGACCTTGCCCGACGCCTGGGAGAGCATGCGGCCGTAGACGCGGGCATAATCGTCCGGCCCTTTTGCCACCTTCGCCAGCGCGCGGCTCGCCATCATGATCGCCTTGCCGCCCTCGCCTTCGATGAAGGCGAATTGATCTTCATAGGCGTGGATGACGTCGTCGAGCGTCTTGGCCGCCGCCGGCGCCAGGTGATCGGTCCCCGCTCCCGATGCGAGGTCGGCGCTTGGCACCGTTTTGGCCTCCGCGATCGAGCGGCGGATCAGCTCCTTCGCGCTCGCCCAGTCGAAACCCATGCCGCGCTGCGAGGTATCCATGGCCTCGGCGATGTGGAAGCCGAGCCGCCACAGATGATGGCGAAACGCCATCGTCCTGTCCCAGTCGACTGCTGGCCGCGACCATGGATCGGTCATGGCGATGGGGTCGGCAACGACGTGGGCGGCGGCATAGGCGATGCGTGAAAACCGCGCGCCCATGCTCGGCTCGACTGGTTTGCCGACGAGCCGGTAGCTGACCAGGTCGCCGTTTGCCACAGGCAAGATGATGTCCATGGAACTCTCCCGTTGCGGCCGCTATAAATGGAACGTTCCAATAAATCAAGAACCTTTATGATTCAAGGCACCCGCGTCGGTACAGCATCGTGCCTCTAGAGAATAATCCTTGCATTCGTTGAGATTTTGAACCGCTCCAATCAATTTTTTGAATCTCATCGGAATCGCAATTGACTCTGATTTCGAACGATGATTAGAACGTTCCAATAAACTAGTTCAAAAAACTCGGAGGACGGGACGAGGATGGCCAGCCGGGCCAAGGCGACGATCCTGGACATCGCCCGCGAGGCCGGCGTGTCCAAATCGACGGTGTCGCTCGTGCTGCAGGGCAGCGGGCTGATCCGGCCTGAAACCGCGACCAAGGTGCGCAAGGCGATTGAGGATGTCGGCTATGTCTACAACCGCGGCGCCGCCAATCTGCGCAAGGCCCATTCCAACGTCATCGGCATGGTGATCAACGATCTCACCAACCCGTTCTTCGCCGAGCTTGCCGTCGGCATGGAGCGCGTCTTCCAGGCGGCGGGCGTCGTCCCCTTCATCGCCAACACGGCGGAAAACCCGGTGCGCCAGGAAGAGGTGCTGAAGTCGCTGATGGAGCAGGGCGTCGCCGGCCTGATCGTCTCGCCGGCGCGCGGCACCACGCCGGGCGCCTTCCGCCGCATCGAGACGGTCGGCGTGCCGATCGTCTTTGCCATGCGCCGCCTGCCCGACAGCCGCATCCCGGTGATCACGCCGGACAATCATCGCGGCGCGGTGCTTGCCACCGAGCATCTGATCCGCAAGGGCCATCGCCGCCTGGCGTTCTTCGGCGGCTCGTCCGATCTCGTTGTTTATCACGAGCGCCTGGGCGGCTTCCTCGAAGCCTGCGAAACGCTCGGTATCCCTGCTTCCGACCGGCTGATCGTCGAGGGCGAGACCGGCCGCAAGGGCGGCATGGCCTGCCTGGAGACGGCGCTCGCCGCGGCCGAACCGCCGACCGCGGCGCTATGCTTCAACGATGCGGTAGCCTTCGGCGTCATGTTGGCATTGCGCAAACGCGGTCTCGAGGCGGGAGCGGACTTTGCCGTCGTCGGCTTCGACGACGTCGCCGAGGCCGAGCACTACAGTCCGGCGCTGACCAGCGTTGCCGTCGACACCGCGGGTCTCGGCGAACGCGCGGCCCACGTTATGCTGAAGATGATCCAGTCGCGCACCACGCGCGCCGAGGACCATATCGGCGCCGTCAGCCTGGTCGTGCGGGAAAGCAGCGGCCCGGACCGCAACAGCCAGGTGGGGGACGCGGCATGAGCGTGCGATGGGGATTGATCGGCGCCAGCACGATCGCCAGACAGTTCATGATCGACGCCATTCGCGCGCAGGCCGATGGCGATGTCGCCGCCGTGATGAGCTCGAATCCCGAGCGCGCCAAGACCTATGCCGGAGAGAACGGCATTCCGGCCGCCGTCTCGACCCTCGACGCGCTGCTCAACTCGGACATCGACGCCGTCTACATCTCGACCACCAACGAACTGCATCTCGAGCAGGGTCTTGCCGCAATCAAGGCCGGCAAGCATGTGCTGTGCGAAAAGCCGCTGGCGCTGACCAGCGCCGATGCCCGCAAGATGGTTGCGGCAGCCAAGATCGCCGGCATCGTCTTCGGCACCAACCACCATTTGCGCAATGCCGGCGCCCATCGCGCCATGCGCGAGGCGATTGCCGCCGGCCGTATCGGCAAGCCGGTCGCGGCGCGCGTCTTCCATTCCGTCTACCTGCCGGAAAACCTGCAGGGCTGGCGCATCGCCAAACCTGAGGCCGGCGGCGGCGTGGTGCTCGACATCACCGTGCATGACGCCGACACGCTGCGCTTCGTGCTCGGCGACGATCCCGTCGAGATTTCGGCCTTCACGCAGTCGGCCGGCATGGCCGGCGGCGGCCTGGAGGACGGCGCCATGTGCATCTGGCGCTTCAGGTCGGGCGTCATCGCGCAGTCGCATGAAGGCTTCACGACGAAATTCGCCGGCACTGGCTTCGAGGTGCACGGATCGGAAGGCTCGCTGATCGCCAGCAATGTGATGACGCAGAAGCCGGTCGGCTCGGTGCTCCTGCGCACGGCCAAAGGCGAAGAAGAATTGAGCTTCGACCGCGAGGACCTCTACGCCCGTTCGCTCAGCCAGTTCCATGCCGCGATCCGCGGCGAAGGCCAGCCTTCGGCCACCGGCGAGGACGGCATCTGGTCGCTGGCCTCCGCCGAAGCGGCTTTGCAGTCGGCGAAGACCGGCAAGACCGTTTCCATCGATCCGAAACTCGGGAGCGGAAATTGAGCAAGGTTGTTTCCGCGACTTACGCCGCCAGCCTGATCAAGGACGGCATGGTCGTCTCGGTGTCGTCGTCGAGCGGGCTCGGCTGCCCGGATGCCGTGCTTGCCGCGATCGGCGAGCGTTTCGACGCGGAAGGCCATCCGCAGGCGATCACCACGCTGCATCCGATCGCCGCCGGCGACATGTATGGCATCAAGGGCATCGACCATCTCGCCAAGCCGGGTCTGTTGAAGCGCACGCTTTGCGGCTCCTATCCGTCCGGCCCCTCCTCCGCCGAGCCGCCGCAGATCTGGAAGATGATCGGCGACAATTCGGTCGCGGCCTACAACGTGCCCTCCGGCATCCTGTTTGACATGCATCGCGAGGCCGCCGCCAAACGTCCCGGCGTGCTGACCAAGGTCGGCCTCGACACCTTTGCCGATCCACGTCACCAGGGCTGCGCCATGAATGCGGCGGCCAGCGAGCCGATCGTCTCGGTTGAGCAGTTCGACGGCGAGGAATGGCTCTATTTCCGCGCCATCGTCCCTAACATCTCGATCATCCGCGCCACCACGGCCGACGAACGCGGCAACCTCACCTACGAGCATGAGGGCGCCTATCTCGGCGGGCTGGAGCAGGCGCTTGCCGCCCGCAACAATGGCGGCATCGTCATCGCGCAGGTCAAGCGCGTCGTCGAGAACGGCACGCTGAAGCCGCATGACGTGCGCGTGCCGGGCGTTCTGGTCGACCACATCGTGGTGGCGCCCGACCAGTTGCAGACGACACAAACCCCTTACGATCCGGCGATCTCGGGCGAGATCTTCCGGCCGCTGTCGACCTTCCGCACGCCGGAGATGAACGTCCAGAAGGTGATTGCGCGCCGCGTCGCCATGGAGTTGCGCGACGGCATGGCCGTCAACATCGGCTTCGGCATCTCGGCCAACGTGCCGCGCATCCTCTTGGAGGAAGGCCAGCACGGCAAGGTCACCTGGGTGATCGAGCAGGGTGCGGTCGGCGGCGTGCCGCTGCTCGACTTCAAGTTCGGCTGCGCCTCCAACGCCGAGGCGATCATGCCCTCGCCGCACCAGTTCATCTATTTCCAGGCCGGCGGCTTCGACGCCTCGCTGCTCTCCTTCCTGCAGATCGACCGCCACGGCTCGGTCAACGTCTCGAAGCTTTCGGCGCGGCCGCATGTGACCGCCGGCGCCGGCGGCTTCGTCGACATCACCGCGCGGGCGAAGAAGATCGTCTTCTCCGGCTTCTTCAATGCCGGCGCCAAGCTCTCGCTGGCTGACGGTGCCATCCGCATCGACCAGGAAGGCAAGGTCAAGAAGGTTGTCGAGGAGGTCGAGCACATCTCCTTCTCGGGAAAACGCGCCGTCGCGCAAGGCCAGGACATCACCTATGTCACCGAACGCTGCGTAATGAAGCTGACGCCCGATGGTCTTATGGTGACGGAACTCGCGCCCGGCATCGACCTCGAACGCGATGTGCTCGCGCAGGCCGAGATTCCGCTTGGCGTCGCCAACGACCTCAAGGTGACGCCGGATGCACTCTATCGGGACAGGCCGATCGGCCTGTCGCTCAACGGCGGCGCCTCGCTCGGAGGCGCGCATGGCTGAGCGTCTCGTCACCTTCAAACAGGATGGCGCCATCGGCATCGTCACGCTGCGGCGGCCGGATAAATTCAACGCGCTCGACATCCCGATGCTGCGCGCGCTCGAAGCAGCGCTCGACGTAGCGGAACTGGCCGAAGGCGTCCGCGCCGTGCTCCTCAGCGGCGAAGGCAAGGGCTTTTGCGCCGGCGGCGACGTCGAGGCCTGGGGTGCCATGAGCGCCGCCGACTTCCAGGTGCAATGGGTGCGCTATGGCCACCGCGTCTTCGATCGCCTGGCGCGCCTGCGGCAGCCGACCATCGCGGTGCTGTCCGGCCATGCGCTGGGCGGCGGGCTGGAGCTGGCGGCGGCCTGCGATTTCCGCGTCGCCGAACCCCACGTGAAGCTCGGCTTCCCCGAAACCTCGATCGGCGTCGTGCCGGGCTGGTCGGGCACCCAGCGCGCCGTGCGCCGTTTCGGTGCACAGATCGTGCGCCGGATGGCGATTAGCGGCGAGATTTTCATGGCAGCCGATGCACTCGCGCACGGCATCGTCGACCGGCTGGTCGAGACGGGCAAGGCGTTCGACGAGGCGAAAGCCTGGGGAGAAAAAATCGCCGAGCGCGGGCCGCTGGCAACCGAGGCCGCCAAGCTGATGATCGGCATTGCCGAGGGCGAGGAAAACGCCGCCGCGACCGAGGCGCTGGCCAGCGGTTTCATAGCGCTCACCGCCGACCTGAAAGCCGGCGTTAGCGCCTTCAAGGCCAAGCAGAAACCTGCCTTTTCGAGATCCTAGAGAAGAGACGATGAACGCACCGCTCAACATTGCCATGCCGGCCGAGGCGTCCCAGGCGCCCAAGACCTACAAGCTCCTGATCGACGGCAAGCATATCGAAGCGCGCGATGGCCGCGCGATCGAGCGCGCCAGCCCCGGCCATGGCTTCGTCGTGTCCCGCTATGCGCAAGCGGGCGCGGCGGACGTCGAGGCTGCGGTCCAGGCCGCGCACAAGGCCTTCGAGACCGGCCCATGGCCGCGCATGAAGGCCTCGGAACGCGCGGCGGTTCTGATGAAGACGGCCGACCTGATCGAGACTCGGCTGGAAGACATCGCCCGCCTCGATGCGCTGGAATCCGGCAAGCCGATCGCCCAGGCGCGCGGCGAGATCGGCGGCGCGATCGACATCTGGCGCTATGCCGCCTCGCTCGCCCGCACGCTGCATGGCGAAAGCTACGCCAATCTCGGCGACGATATGCTGGGCGTCGTGCTGCGCGAGCCGATCGGCGTCGTCTCGATCATCACGCCGTGGAATTTCCCCTTCCTGATCGTCAGCCAGAAGCTGCCCTTCGCGCTCGCCGCCGGCTGCACGGCGGTGGTGAAGCCGAGCGAGATGACCTCAGCCTCGACCTTCGTGCTCGGCGACATCCTGCTCGAGGCAGGGCTTCCTGCAGGCGTCGTCAACATCCTTGCCGGCTTCGGCGCCGATGTCGGCGCGCCGATGGTCAGCCATCCGCTGGTCGAGATGATCTCCTTCACCGGCTCGACCCGTGTCGGCAAGACAACCATGGCGGCCGCCTCCAATTCGCTGAAGAAGGTCTCGATGGAGCTCGGCGGCAAGAACGGCCAGATCGTCTTCCCCGACGCCGACCTCGAGGCGGCGGCGGACGCGGCGGTGTTCGGCGGCTTCTTCAACGCCGGCGAATGCTGCAATGCCGGCAGCCGTCTGATCGTGCATGAGGCGATAGCCGACGACTTCCTCAACGCGGTCAAGGCGCTGTCCGCGAAGGTCCGCGTCGGCGATCCGCTCGACGACCGCACCAAGGTCGGCGCGATGATCTCGGCCGATCATGTGGAAAAGGTAGCCGGCTATGTAATGGCGGCGAAAACCGACGGCGGCAACGTTTTCACCGGTGGCGCCCGGCTTGCATCCAATGCCGGCCAATATCTCGATCCGACCATCATCCGTAACGTTACAGAGGATATGGCGATCGCGCGCGAGGAAGTGTTCGGACCGGTGCTGTCCGTGCTCACTTTTGAAACGATTGAAAAGGCATTGCACATTGCCAACAACACGCCCTATGGTTTGTCTGCAGGGGTGTGGAGCGCCGACGTCGACACATGCATGTCGGTGGCGCGCGGTGTGCGTTCGGGGACGGTTTGGGTGAATACGTTCATGGAAGGTTATCCCGAACTGCCCTTCGGCGGCTACAAGCAGTCCGGTCTGGGACGCGAACTCGGCAAGCGCGCCGTCGAGGATTATACCGAGGAAAAGACTATCCAGTTTCATCGCGGCCAGCGCACCGGTTGGTGGGTCGGCTGAGTTGGGAGACCCCGGCGGACACCCGCCGGTCATGTGCATGCAACAAGGGAGGTAGTACATGTTGCGCAAACTGCTTATCGGAACGGCTCTTGCGACGAGCTTTGCGTTCTCGGCGCATGCCGCGGACGTCAAGGAAGTGCAGATGCTGCATTGGTGGACGTCGGGCGGCGAAGCGGCTGCTCTGAACGTGCTGAAGCAGGATCTGGCCAAGGAAGGCTATGCCTGGAAGGACGTGCCGGTGGCCGGCGGCGGCGGCGACGCCGCCATGACCGCGCTGAAGGCGATGGTCGCGGCCGGCAACTATCCGACCGCATCGCAGATGCTCGGCTACACCGTGCTCGACTACGCCGCCGCCGGCGTCATGGGCGACCTGACCGAGACGGCCAAGAAGGAAGGCTGGGACAAGTCGGTTCCGGCCGCCCTGCAGAAGTTCTCCGTCTATGACGGCAAGTGGGTCGCGGCTCCGGTCAACGTCCACTCGGTCAACTGGCTGTGGATCAACAAGGCGGTGATGGACAAGATCGGCGGCACCGAGCCGAAGACCTTCGACGACTTCGTGGCCCTGCTCGACAAGGCCAAGGCGGCCGGCGTCACCCCGCTGGCACTCGGCGGCCAGAACTGGCAGGAAGCCACCATGTTCGACTCCGTCGTGCTGTCGACCGGCGGTCCGGAGTTCTACAAGAAGGCGATGAACGACCTCGATGAAGAGTCGCTCAAGTCCGACACGATGAAGAAGTCGTTCGACAACCTCGCCAAGCTGGTCACCTATGTCGACCCGAACTTCTCGGGCCGCGACTGGAACCTCGCCACCGCCATGGTCATCAAGGGCGACGCGCTGGTTCAGGTCATGGGCGACTGGGCCAAGGGCGAGTTCCACGCCGCCAACAAGACCCCGGGCACCGACTTCCTGTGCTATCGCTTCCCGGGCACCGACGGCTCGGTGATCTACAACTCCGACATGTTCGGCATGTTCAACGTTCCGGACGACCGCAAGGCCGCCCAGGTCGCGCTGGCCACCGCCACTTTGTCGAAGAGCTTCCAGTCGGCCTTCAACGTGGTGAAGGGTTCTGTCCCGGCCCGCACCGACGTGCCGGACACCGACTTCGACGCTTGCGGCAAGAAGGGCATCGCCGACCTGAAGAAGGCCAATGAAGGCGGCACGCTGTTCGGTTCGCTGGCGCAGGGCTACGGCGCCCCGCCGGCCGTCGCCAACGCCTACAAGGATGTCGTGTCGAAGTTCGTCCATGGTCAGATCAAGACCTCCGACGAAGCCGTGACCGAGCTGGTCAAGGCGATCGACGACGCCAAGTAAGCGTGCCTTGAACTGAGCCTCCCCTGCCCTGGCGGAGGAGGTCTCTTACCGAAGCAAGGTCCGGGATTGCTCGGGCTGGCGCGGGTTCGCGCCGGTCGGTCTCGTGACAAACCGGTACTGGACAAGCCGATGAGCACAGTTGCCGAAACCCAGATCAAGCTGACACCGGAGCACGACGCCCGGCCTGGCGCGTCGGTCCGTTCGCGGCTGCAGGACCTGTTGCCGAAGATCGTGTTGGCGCCAAGCTTCGCGGCGACGATCGTCTTCGTCTACGGCTTCATCCTGTGGACGATCTATCTGTCCTTCACCAATTCCAAGACCTTCCCGTCCTATGCCATCACCGGCCCCCGCGCCTATCAGCGGCTGTGGCGCTGGACCTTCGAGAGCGACCCGCCGTCGAGCTGGTACACCTCGATCACCAATATGGGCATCTTCGGCTTCCTTTATATCGGAATCTGCCTGGCGCTCGGCCTGTTCCTGGCGATCCTGCTCGACCAGAAGATCCGCGGCGAAGGTGTCTTGAGGCCGATCTACCTCTACCCCATGGCGCTCTCCTTCATCGTCACCGGCGTCGCCTGGAAATGGTTCCTCGACCCTGGCCTCGGGCTGGAGCAGACGCTACATCAATGGGGCTGGACGAGCTTCCATTTCGACTGGATCAAGAACAAGGATTTCGTCATCTACACGGTGGTGATCGCCGGCGTCTGGCAGGCTTCCGGCTTCGTCATGGCGATGTTCCTGGCCGGGCTTCGCGGCATCGACGGCGAGATCATGAAGGCGGCGCAGATCGACGGCGCATCCGCCTTCCAGCTCTACCGCCGCATCGTCATCCCGCTGCTGCGGCCCGTCTTCCTGTCGGCCTTCATCGTGCTCGCGCATCTCGCCATCAAGTCCTATGACTTGGTGGTGGCGCTGACCAGCGGCGGCCCCGGCGGCTCGGCCTGGCTGCCCTCCAACTTCATGTATGAGTTCACCTTCAAGCGCAACGAAATGGCGGTCGGCTCGGCGAGCGCGGTGATCATGCTGATGACCATCACGGCCATCATCGTTCCGTATCTCTATTCCGAGCTCAGGGAGAAGTCGCGATGAGCGCCGTCGCATCACCCGCCCGCCAGGCCGCAAGCGGCGTCCGCGCCAGGACGCTCAACCGCATCGTGATCTACGGGCTGCTCGCGCTGTTCGCGATCTTCTATCTGATGCCGCTCTTCGTCATGCTGGTCACCTCGTTCAAGACCATGGACGAGATCCAGAACGGCAACATGCTGTCGCTGCCGCATGCGCCGACCTTCGCGCCATGGATAAAGGCGTGGAGCGAAGTTTGCTCGGGCCTGACTTGCGTCGGCATGAAGGGCTACTTCTGGAACTCCATCAAGATGGTCGTGCCGGCGGTGCTGATCTCGACGCTGCTCGGCGCGCTCAACGGTTATGTGCTGACCAAATGGCGCTTCCGCGGCCACACGCTGGTCTTCGCCATGATGCTGTTTGCCTGCTTCATTCCGTTCCAGTCGGTCCTGTTGCCGATGGCGACGATCCTCGGCAGCCTCGGCCGCTTCGGCGTCACCCTGCAAAACGCCACCGGCTTCAATTTCGGTCTCGGCAATTCGACCGTCAATCTCGTCTTCGTCCACGTGGTCTACGGCCTTGGCTTCACCACGCTGTTCTTCCGCAACTACTACGAGGCCTTCCCCACCGAGCTGGTCAAGGCGGCACAGGTCGACGGCGCCTCCTTCTTCCAGATATTCCGGCGCATCATGCTGCCCAATTCGCTGCCGATCATCGTCGTGACGGTGATCTACCAGTTCACCAACATCTGGAATGACTTCCTGTTCGCCTCCGCCTATGCCGGGTCCGGCGACGTGATGCCGATGACGGTGGCGCTGAACAACGTCGTCAACACTTCGACCGGCGTCGTCGAATACAACGTCAACATGGCGGCGGCGATGATTGCCGCGCTCCCCACCCTGATCGTCTATGTCGTCGCCGGCCGCTATTTCGTGCGCGGGCTGATGGCGGGCGCGGTCAAGGGCTGACCCTATTTTTCTGAAGGAACGATCATGGCTTTTCTGGAAATTGATGGGCTGAAGAAGCGCTTCGGGAATGTCGAGATCCTGAAGGGCATCAATGTCGAGCTCGAAAAGGGCGGCTTCCTGGTGCTGGTCGGCCCGTCCGGCTGCGGCAAGTCCACGCTGCTCAACACCATTGCCGGCCTGGAGCAGATCACCGAGGGCGAGATCCGCGTCGACGGCCGCGCGATCAACGACCTGCATCCCTCGAAGCGCGACATCGCCATGGTGTTCCAGAGCTACGCGCTCTATCCCAACATGACGGTGGCCGGCAACATCGCCTTCGGCATGGAGATGCGCGGCGTGCCGGCGGCGGAGCGTCAGGCTGCGATCGACAAGGTGGCCAAGGTCCTGCAGATCGGCCACCTGCTCAACCGCAAGCCCAGCCAGCTTTCCGGCGGCCAGCGCCAGCGCGTCGCCATGGGCCGGGCGCTGGTGCGCGACCCGAAACTCTTCCTGTTCGACGAGCCGCTCTCCAACCTGGACGCCAAGCTGCGCGTCGACATGCGCATCGAGATCAAGCGCCTGCACGCCACGACCGGCACGACCATCGTCTATGTCACGCACGATCAGATCGAGGCGATGACGCTGGCGACCAAGATCGCGGTGATGCGCGACGGCGAGGTGCAGCAATTCGGCACGCCGGCCGAGATCTACAACAACCCGACCAACATCTTCGTCGCCGACTTCATGGGTTCGCCGGCGATGAACCTGATCCCAGCCAAGATCGACGGCAATGGCAATGGGCTCTCCGTGGTGCTCGACCGCGAGGCGCGCCAGCCGATCGTGCTGCCGATACCGGGCGCGCCCACCGGCCTTGCGGCTTTCAAGGACAAGTCGGTGATCTTCGGGGTGCGCCCCGAAGCGCTGACCGACCCGGAAGGTGCTGAACGCAACGGTTCGAACATCGCCACCGCCGACTGCCATATCGAAGTGGTCGAGCCGGCCGGCTCCGACACTTTCGCCGTCACCAATCTCGGTGGCAAAGGCGTGGTGGCGCGGCTCAGGGCCGATGCCAGGATCCAGCCCGGTACCAGCACGCCTTTAGCCTTCAACCTCAGCAAGGCGGTGTTCTTCGACCCCGCGACCGAGAAGCGCATTCTTTAAAAGCTATGGCAAACGCGGATATCGTCATCATCGGCTCCGGCATCGGCGGCGCCACGATCGCCTCCGGCTTGGCCGGCAGCGGCGCCTCGATCCTGATCCTTGAGCGCGGCGAACCGCTGCCCGCGACGCCGCATGCGCGCTCGACGCGCTCCATCTTCGTCGACGAGCATTACCGGCCGAAGGAGATGTGGCGCGAGGCTGGCGGCGCTGCCTTCAACCCCGGCAACTACTACTATGTCGGCGGCAATTCGAAGTTCTTCGGCGCGGTGCTGATCCGCTACCGCAAGGAGGATTTTTCCGAGCTCGAGCATTTCGGCGGCGTCTCGCCGGCCTGGCCGTTTTCCTACGACGAATTCGAGCCCTGGTATTCGAAAGCCGAGCAGCTTTTTCGCGTGCGCGGTACGCTCGGCGAGGATCCGACGGAGCCGTTCCACTCGATCCCCTACGCCTTCAAGCCGGTGCCGGACGAGCCGCCGATCGCGCGCGCCCGCGCCGAGTTGAAGAGCCTCGGCCTGCATCCCGCCTCGCTGCCGCTCGGCGTCGACATCGAGGCCTGGCTGAAGGAAGGCAGGACTGGCTGGGATGCGTTCCCCAACACCGGCCAGGGCAAGATCGACGCGCAGACCGGACCGCTGACGGCCGCGCTTGCCGACAAGAACATCCGGCTCGAAACCGGCGCGCATGTCGACTGGCTCGAAACCACCCCGGACGGCGGGTCAATCGCCGCCATCCACTATACCCAGAACGGTGCGCAAAAGACGCTGTCGCCGAAGCTCGTCATCCTGTCGGCGGGCGCGATCAACTCGGCCGCCATCCTGCTGCGCTCGCCCTCCGCGACGGGCAAAGGCCTCGCCAACAGCTCCGACCAGGTCGGGCGCAATTTCATGAACCACAATTCGAGCGCGATGCTGGCGATCGACCCGCGCCGTCGCAACGATAGCGTCTACCAGAAGACGCTGATGCTCAACGACTACTACCTGTCCGACGGCAAGGACGGCAAGCCGCTCGGCAATGTGCAGCTGCTCGGCAAGATCGACGGCAACATGCTCAAGGCCAATGTGAAGACGATGCCGAAATTCGCGCTCGACTACATGGCCGGCCACGCCGTCGACTGGTACCTGATGTGCGAGGACCTGCCCGATCCCGAAAGCCGCATCATGGTCGACGGCAAGGAGATCGTCATGCAGTGGCAACGCTCCAACATGCAGTCGCTGGAAGGCCTGACCAAGGTGATGCGCCAGAACCTTCGCGCCTGCGGCTATCCGATCGTGCTGTCGCGCCCCTTCGACAAGCGCACGCCTTCGCACCAATGCGGCACCGTGAAGATGGGCAACGACCCCGCAACGTCGCCGCTCGATCCCTTCTGCCGCGCCTGGGACCATCAAAACCTGTTCGTCGTCGACGGTGGCTTCCTGCCGACCTCGGCGGCGGTCAATCCGGCGCTGTCGATCGCGGCGCAAGCATTGCGGGTTGCCGATCACATCCGCAGGACGGAGCTTGCCGCATGAGCCGCCCCGCAGCTATCGTCACCGGCGGCGCGCGCGGCATCGGGCTGGCCTGCGCCGAAGCGCTGGCGGATGCCGGTTTCGACCTCTTGATCGCCGATCTTGCTGAGAAGCCTGCGGCCGCACTTGCCGAAAACATCAATACGCGCGGCGCGAAGTTCGCTTACGCCCAATGCGACATCGCTGATCTCGCAAGCCACGCTGCGCTCGTTGATGCTGCGACGAAAGCTTTCGGCGGCATCGATTGTCTGGTCAACAATGCCGGCGTCGGCGCCGTGCTTCGCGGCGACCTGTTGGAGTTGAAGCCCGAGAATTTCGATCGCGCCTTGAACATCAACCTGCGTGGCACGGTGTTCCTCAGCCAGGCCGTCGCCAAGGCCATGCTGGCAACACCGGGCGACCATGCCAAATCGATCATCACCAACACCTCGGTCAGCGCCGCAATGGCCTCGCCGGAACGCGCTGATTACTGCATCTCAAAGGCCGGGCTTTCGATGTGGGTGAAGAACCTGGCGCTGCGGCTTGCACCCGAAAATATCGGCGTGTTCGAGGTCCGGCCGGGCATCATCCGCACCGAGATGACAGCTGGCGTTTCCGCCAAATATGACGCGCTGATCGACGACGGCCTGGTGCCGGCAAAACGCTGGGGGGAGGCCAGTGACATCGGCGCTGTGGTGGCCGCGCTTGCGTCCGGAAAATTCGGCTTTTCGACAGGATCGGTCATCGACGTCGACGGCGCGCTCTCCGTGCCACGATTGTGAGGAACAATGGCTGACTACATCATCGTCGGCGCCGGTCCGGCCGGCTGCGTTCTCGCCAACCGGCTGAGCGAGGATCCGTCGAATTCCGTCCTGCTGCTCGAAGCCGGCGGCAAGGACTGGCATCCGCTGATCCACATGCCGGCGGGCTTCGCCAAGATGACCAAGGGCATCGCCTCCTGGGGCTGGTCGACAGTGCCGCAGAGGCACATGAAGGATCGCGTCTTCTGGTACACGCAGGCCAAGGTCGTCGGCGGCGGCTCGTCTATCAACGCCCAGATCTACACGCGCGGTAATGCCCGCGACTACGACGCCTGGGAGAAGGAAGAGGGGCTGACCGGCTGGGGCTTTCGCGACGTGCTGCCCTATTTCAAGCGCGCCGAGAACAACCAGCGCTTCGCCAACGATTTCCATGGCGACCAGGGCCCGCTCGGCGTTTCGAACCCGATCTCGCCGCTGCCGATCTGCGAGGCCTATTTCCGCGCGGGCCAGGAAATGGGCATACCCTTCAACCCGGACTTCAATGGCGCGAGCCAGGAGGGCGTCGGCTACTATCAGCTGACCCAAAAGAATGCACGGCGCTCATCCGCCTCCGTCGCCTATCTGAAGCCGATCGGCGCCCGCAAGAACCTGACGGTCAGGACCGATGTGCTGGTCACCCGCGTCGTCGTCGAGAAGGGTCGCGCCATCGGCGTCGAGATCGTCGACAAACCTGGCGGCGAAAGGACGATCCTGCGCGCCGAACGCGAGGTGATTGTCTCGTCGGGCGCGATCGGCTCGCCCAAGCTCCTGATGCAGTCGGGCATCGGCCCGGCCGACCACCTGAAATCTGCCGGCGTCACGCCCGTGCATGACCTGCCCGGCGTCGGCTCCAACATGCAGGATCATCTCGACCTGTTCGTGATCGCTGAATGCACTGGCGACCACACCTACGACAATTACGCCAAGCTGCACCGCACCCTATGGGCCGGTCTGCAGTACCTGCTGCTCAAGAAGGGGCCGGTCGCCTCGAGCCTGTTCGAAACCGGCGGTTTCTGGTACGCCGACCCGACCGCCGCCTCGCCGGACATCCAGTTCCATCTCGGCCTCGGCTCCGGCATCGAGGCGGGCGTCGAGAAGCTGAAGAACCCCGGCGTGACGCTCAACTCCGCCTTCCTGCGCCCGCGCTCGCGCGGCACGGTGCGGCTGAAGAGCGCCGACCCGGCCGATCATCCGCTCATCGATCCAAACTACTGGTCCGATCCCTATGATCGCGACATGTCGATCAAGGGCCTTAGATTGGCGCGAGAGATCATGCGGCAGAAGGCGCTTGCCCCCTACGTGCTTCGCGAGGTGCTTCCGGGGCCAAACCTGCAGAGCGATGCCGACCTCATCGACTATGCCTGCCGCTCCTCCAAGACCGACCACCACCCCGTCGGCACCTGCCGCATGGGCCATGATGCGATGGCCGTGGTGACGCCGGACCTGAGGCTGCGCGGCATCGAAGGTCTCCGCGTCTGCGACGCCTCGGTGATGCCGCGCGTCCCCTCCTCCAACACCAATGCGCCGACGATCATGGTCGGGGAAAAAGGCGCCGACCTCATCCTCGGCCGCGAGCCGCTGCCGCCGGCCGTGTTCAAGGGCAACCAGGCGGCATGAGGCAACAACGATGATCCGGCATTGCGTCTTTGTCCGCTTTCGCGACGACGTTCCTGAAACCGAGCGCGCGGCGATCCACGCCGATCTCGAAGCGCTGCGCGCCGTCATCGAAGGCGTGGGCAAGGTGCAGTTCAGCGCCAATGTCAGCCCCGAGCCGTTCGGGCGCGGCTTCGGCCACGGCTTCACCATCGACTTCCGCGACGCCGCGGCCCGCGACGCCTATCTGGTGCACGAGGCGCATCAGCGCGCCGGCGCCCGTCTGGTCGCCGCCCTCGAAGACGGCACCGAGGGGCTGATGGTCATCGATCTCGACGTGACGCAAATGTGACCGCTCGCCGGCTTAAAACCGGCAGCTGTCCCGTTCTCTTTTGCCCGCCCTGGAACATATCGTTCCTCTGGGGGATGCAAAAGGAGGACTGCCTTGAACCTCACCCCCGAGCAGAAGAAAACCGTAATCGCATCGTTCCTCGGCTGGACGCTCGACGCTTTTGATTTCTTCCTTCTGACTTTCCTGCTCACCGATATTGCAACGGAATTCCAGACCGACGTGCCGGCGGTCTCCAAAGCGCTGTTCCTGACCTTGGCGACGCGCTTCATCGGCGCGTTCTTCTTCGGCATGCTTGCCGACAGATACGGCCGCAAGCCCATTCTGATGCTGAATATCGTAAGCTATTCGGTGATCGGCGCTTTAGCCGCCTTCTCGCCCAATCTCGGCATATTCCTGGCGCTGCGCGCCCTGTTCGGCATCGCCATGGGCGGCGAATGGGGCCTCGGCAGCTCGCTTGCCATGGAGTCCATACCGCCGAGCGCGCGCGGCATGGTCTCGGGCATCCTGCAATGCGGCTATCCGGCCGGCTACCTGCTGGCTGCGGTGGTCTACGGGCTGCTCTACGGCCAGAAGATCGGCGACTTCACCTTCGGCTGGCGCGCCATGTTCCTCTTGAGCTTCGTGCCGGCGCTGATCGTGCTCTTCATCCGCTCGCATGTGCCGGAATCGCCGGCCTTCGTCGAGGGCCGCGCCCAGACGCGGCCAGGACTGCTGGAAACGCTGCGGAACCACTGGGGCATCGCGCTCTATGCCGTGGTGCTGATGATGTTCTTCAACTTCTTCAGCCATGGCACGCAGGACCTCTATCCCACCTTCCTGAAGAAGCAGCACGGCTTTGATCCGCACACGGTGAGCTGGATCACCATCGTCGCCAATATCGGCGCGATTGTCGGCGGCCTGGCATTCGGCGCTCTGTCCGAGAAGATCGGCCGCATCAACGCCATCACGCTGGCCTGCCTGATCGCCCTGCCGGCAATCCCGCTCTGGGCCTATACGACCACGCCCTTCATGCTGGCGATCGGCGCCTTCATCATGCAGGTGGCGGTGCAGGGTGCCTGGGGCGTCATCCCGGTGCATCTCAACGAGTTGTCGCCGGGCTCGGTGCGGGCGACCTTGCCCGGCTTCATCTATCAGGCCGGCAATCTCGCCGCTTCCTATGGCGGTCCGTATCAGGCCGGCATCGCCGAAGCGCCGGGAGGCAGCTATGGCTATGCGCTGGCCCTGTTTGCCGGCGTGGTCGCCGTCTGTATCATCGTCGTCATCCGCTTCAGTCCGGAAAAGCGCGGCCAGGTGATGACCGTGCTCGGCTGACGGACAGCTGCCGAAGCAATTTCAGGAAAACGGTTTCCGTCCGGAATTGCGTCAAACAAGAGATAGAACGGTTCGCCGTTTCCGTGAAACGCGAACCGCTCTATCCCATCCTGAGCGCCGCGACACCGGCAACGATGCCAAGCGCCGCCGCTGCGCGCCAGGCCGTCATCTTTTCGCCCAGCGCCAGCACCGAGATCAGCATGGCGAACAGGATCGAGGTCTCGCGCAGCGACGCGACCGAGGCGATCGGCGCCTTGGTCATTGCCCACATCACGATCCAGTAGGCCGCGCCGCTGAGAACGCCGGTGAACAGGCCGGCTTTCCAGTCGCGCGCCAGCACCGGAAGCGACCGCGGCCCGCGAAAGAAGATGCACAACAACAGCGCCCACGTCGCATCGCAGACGAACAGCCAGGCCGCATAGCTCTGCGCGGTTGCCGCAAGCCGCGCGCCGCTGCCGTCTGACAGCGTGTAGCTGGCGATGAAGATCGATGTGCCGAGCGCGAAGCCGACCGCGCGCAGATTGAGCTTCTCCAGATATGCCCCGCCGCGGAACGACATGACAAGCGTGCCTGCCGACAGAAGCACGATGCCGAGGATGGCGAACGGCGCCGGGACCTCGCCGACCACGACGATGCCGCCGAGCGCCGAGAGCAGCGGTGCGGTGCCGCGCGCCAGCGGATAGGTCTGGGCGAAATCGCCGGCCTTGTAGGCGCTGATCAAGAAGGTACGATAGCCCATGTGGAAGATCACCGAGGCGATGATGTAGGGCCAGACTTCGGCCTTCGGAAACTCGACGAAGGGAAGCGCGAACAGCGCCGCAAAACCCATGCCGAGCGTCATCAGGGTGATCGACAGGAAGCGGTCGAGATGGACCTTGACCAGCGCATTCCAGATCGCATGCATGGCAGCGGCCGAAAGCACCGCCAGGAAGACGAACAGCGTCATGCCCGCCTCACCTGCCCGCCAGGCCGGAGGCGACGCCCTGCGTTTCCAGATCGATATCGATCCTGAGCGGGAAATGGTCGGAAGCCACTTCGCCGATATCGGCGACTACCGAACGCACGCGCCCGGCCAGCATGCCGCCGACGAAGCAATGATCGAGCCGTCGTTTCGCCAGCCTGCCATCGATGATCTTTTCGTGCGTATGGAAGTCCGGCCCGGACTCGCTGGCAACGGCCGCGGCATCGACGAAACCGTCGATATAAGCGGCGCCGCGATGGTAGGGCGCGCTGCCGACGATGCGCCGGTACTCGGCGCTGCCCGGCTCCATATTGAAGTCGCCCAGCCAGATCGCCGCCAACGGGTTTTCCGGTTCCGGCTGGCCGTTCGACCAGTTGCGCTGTGGCTCGTCGTCGACGCCGCTCCAGGGGCCGCCGTCGGACGGCGCGCGGCGATGCTCGGCAAGGAGATAATCGATCTGCTCCAGCCGCTCCTCGGCCGCGATGTGAGCGAGATGCAGCGAAAGCACCCGCACTGGCCCCGCCGGCGTGCGGATCATGCACTCCAGCGCCGCGTTGCGGGTGTTGAGCGGCCTCAGCGTGCGCCAAAGCGGCAAAGTGTGCAGCCGCGACCAGACGATCGGCAGCTTCGACAGCACCATCGTGCCGAACTGCCGCCGGCGGTTGACGACGCGGCCGTCGCGGCTCTCGCTGGCGTCCATGTCGAAGGCGGGGCCATAGGCCCAGTAGTAGCCGGGCAGCAGGCTGGACAGGATCTCGGGCTGGTCGTCCTCGTTGCTGCGCTGCCAGTGCCGCTCGACCTCTTGCAGCGCGACGATGTCGGCGCCGTCCACCAGCCTGGCGCAGCGGCTCAGATCGTAGCGCCCGTCGCTGCCATAGCCATACTGGATGTTGTAGCTGATCAGCTTCATTGATTAACCGGCTCATTTCTGGTGATCGCAGTAGCGCTCCACCTGCCGCGTTGCAATGGACCGTGAGGGCAAGCGGAATAGTCCAACGGAGACCGGCGAACCGGCACTCTCTAATAGGTCGTCAGCGGCTGGTAGCTTCCGGCGGGCGACGCCGCCAATTCCGACCAGTCGATCTCCTCTTCCAGCCGGTGATAGGCCTCGTCGCCGATCGTGCCGTTGCTGCGCAGTTCCTCCAGCGTGTCGCGCTGCCGCTTGATGGCGTAGAGGCGCAACCGGTCGTATTCCGTCGCGGCTTGCGCGTCGTCGGGATTTTCGGCGATCCGCCGCTGCGCCTCGTACTGCTCGCGCACGACGGCGGCAGCCGACGAGGTCTTGCGGCTCAGCACGTCGAGCGCGGCCTGCATGATGGCGACGCGCGCCTCGGCCACCTCGCGGTCGACGGTCGTATCGCGCGGGAAATTGAGCCAGCGCAGAAGCGGCTTCAGGCTCATGCCTTGCAGCACCAGCGTGCCGAGCACGACCGCGAAAGCGGCAAGCACGATCGGGTCACGCCCAGGAAAATTGGCCGGTAAGGCGATGGCGGCGACCAGCGTCACCAGCCCGCGCATGCCGCACCAACCCACAAGCACGGCGCCGGCAAACGTCGGCGCATCCTGCCTTTCTTCCTCGCTGTCGTTGCGGGCAAACCATCGGATGATCGCGACGTATCCTGCCACCCAGACGAGACGCGCACCGATGACAACCGCGAGCACGATTGCGGCGAACAGAAAGGCCTCGCCTTGCCCATCGCCGGCAAGGCGGCCGATGATCGACCGTGCCTGCAGGCCCATCAGCACGAAGGCCAGCACGTTGAGCACGAACACGGCCGATTCCCAGACCGAATAGGCGCTGACGCGGCGTCTGGCCGACATGCGGCGCGGCCCGGTGCGCGCGATGGTGATGGCATAGACGACGATGGTGATGATGGCGGAGAGACCGAGCTTGTCGGCAATGATCCAGACGGCGAAGGTTCCGGCGAACTGCACCACGGTGCTGCTTGCCGCGTCCTCGATGCGCGTCAGCGTGAGCAGCGACACTCGGCCGAACAGATAGCCGGCGATGACGCTGCCGACCGTTGCAAGCAGGATGACGGGCAGTGCGTCCTTGAGCATGAGCGTGCCGACCGCTGCCGCAACCGAAATCCGGTAGATCAGCAGCGCCGTGGCATCGTTGAGCAGGCTCTCGCCCTGCAGGATGGCGGTGAGACGGTGCGGCACCTTGAACTGGTTGAGCACCGCGCTTGCGGCGACCGCATCCGGTGGCGCGACGATGGCGCCGAGCGCGATTGCCGCCGCGATCGGCAGGCCGGCCATCTTCCAACCGACAAAGGCAACGACCACCGCGGTGAAGACGACCGCGCCGAGCGCCAGCAGGGCCAGCGACAGCCGGTAGCGCTTCAGGTCGCGCAACGAGGTGTCATAGGCGGCGTCGAGAAGCACCGGCGCGATGAACAGCGCCAGCGCCAGTTCCGGATCGATCTCGATCGTCGGCGCGCCCGGCACGAAGGCAAGCCCGACCCCGGCAAGCGCCAGCAGCGACGGGTAAGGTACCTCCAGCCATCGCGATACCGCCGTCAGTGCGACCGCGATGAGAAGCAGGATCAGAGTGAGCTCGAAAAGCGCCATGGCTCATCGTAGCGGCGAACCACGACGCTTGGCAGTACCCTTAGGCTTGATTTATCCATCGCGCCGCTATCGCCACCTGTGTGGACTTTGCATCGGCTCAAGGACTTCAGTCCAGTTGGCTCGGCTATGTCGAGATTCAGGTCAGGCCGAGTCGAAAATGGTGGTTTCCGAGAACCGGAGCGGAGCGTACTTTTCGTACGTGAGCACCGGCCTACGCCGGCCATAGCCTTAATTTAACTGCCACGCCACTCCTAAGTGCTTCGGCCGGCGAAGGCCGGAAGCGCAGGAAACCGCCATTTGCAGGCCGGCCTCACCTGAATATCGACATAGCCTAATGCAGAACCAGCATATCGCCTGATGAGAACGAAATATCCGCCTTGTCGCCTACGACAGGCGGCGGCGTCGTGGAGTTGTTGAAGGTATCGAGCGATACCGTCTTGCCGCCGATGCCGACACGCACGCGGATGACTGAGCCAAGGAAATGCACTTCGGCGATCTCGCCCGAAAGGCTGGTGTCATGGCCAGGCTGCCGTCCGAGAGAAATGGCCTCGGGCCGCAGAGCGAGCGACAGCGTGTCGCCTGACTTCGAACCGTTGAGCTTGCCCTTCAGCGAGACTTCCTGCGCGTTGACCTGCACCTTGCCGGACGCGGCGTCGGTGACCTTGCCCTCCAGCACGTTGAGCGTGCCGACGAAGTTGGCGACGAACTTGGTCGCCGGCCGGTTGTAGATCTCGAACGGCGTGCCGACCTGCTCGGCCCTGCCGCCATACATCACCGCGATGCGGTCGGAGATCGACAGCGCCTCTTCCTGGTCATGCGTGACGAAGATGGTGGTGATGCCGAGCTTCTTCTGGATCGAGCGGATTTCCTCGCGCAGCGACACGCGCACCTTGGCGTCGAGCGCCGACAGCGGCTCGTCGAGCAAGAGCAGTTTGGGTTTCGGAGCAATCGCCCGCGCGAGCGCGATGCGCTGCTGCTGGCCGCCGGACAGCTGATAGGGATAGCGGTCGGCCATCTGCGGCAGCTTGATGATGTCGAGCATCTCGGCGACCCGCCTGTCGGCATCGGCCTTCGGCATGCCGCCGACCTTCAGCCCGAAGGCGATGTTCTGCGCCACCGTCAGGTTCGGGAACAGCGCGTAGGCCTGGAACACCATGCCGACATTGCGCTGGTTGGGCTTCAGCCTGGTGATGTCCTTGCCGCCGACGACGATCCTGCCGGCCGATGGCTCCTCGAAGCCGGCGACCATGCGCAGCACCGTGGTTTTGCCGCATCCGGACGGCCCCAGGAACGAGACGAATTCGCCCGGCTCGACGTCGAGATTGAAATCCTCCACCACGGTAGTGGCGCCGAAGGATTTTCGAACGTGCTGGATGGAGAGGAATGGGTCGGCCATGGCGTGGTTCTCTCGATCAATTTGGGCGGTTCGCCGATTTCGGCGCGAAGCGGGACAGGATCTGGATCAGCGACATGCAGCCCCAGGTGATGGCGAAGGCGATGATCGCAAGTGCAGCCGGCTCATAGGCACGATTGGCGCCGATATTCTGCAGGTAAGGGCCGAACGCCGGCCGATTGAGCAGGCTTGCCATGGTGAATTCGCCGATGACGATGGCGAAGGTCAGGAAGGCACCCGACAGCACCGCGATCAGCACATTGGGCAGGATGACGCGGGTGATGATCGTGCCCCAGCCGGCACCAAGGATTTGGGCGGCTTCCGTCAGCGTTCTGACATCGATGGTACGAAGGCCGGTGTCGACGGCGCGGTACATATAGGGTAGCGCCAGCGTCGCATAGCCGATCACCAGCAAGGCGCTGGCGCCGAGATCGCTGGCCAGGAACGGCAGCGGCGAATTCGAGCCGTACATACGGATATAGCCGAAGACGATGACGATCGCCGGAATGACCAGCGGCAGCAGCGTGATGAATTCGACGACAGGCCTGATTTGAGGCAAGCGCAGACGGATCCAGTAGGCGGCCGGCACCACGATCAGCACGCCGAGAATGATGGTGAAGATCGCGGCGACCACCGAATACAGGAACGTCGCCTGGAAGCGCGGATCGCCGAGCACGACCTGATAGGCGTCGAAGGAATGGACGCCGCGCCGCATGCGCAGCGAAAACTCGAACGTCGCCAGCAGCGGGATGAAGAAATAGGCCGTGCCGATACCGAAGACGACCCAGGCCCAGAATTTGCCCGACTTCATTTCAGCCACCTCTCGGACCGGGTCCGGAACCAGATGTAGAAGACATTCGCCAGTCCGGTGATGACGATCATGCCGAAGGCGATCGCGTAGCCGAGCTGCGGATTGTGCAGCACATCGCCGTTGATCTGCGAATAGAGCTTGATGGGAACGATGTTGAGCTGCGGGCCGGCGAACGCATAGGCCGTTGCGATGGCGCCGAAGGCGTTGGCGAACAGAAGGATGACGGTGCCGAGGAAGCTCGGAAACAGCACCGGTATCACCACCATGCGCCAATACTGCCACTGGGTGGCGCCAAGCGTGGCGGCCGCCTCGTTCCATTCCTTCTTCAAACCATCGACCGCCGGCACGATGATGACCACCATCAGCGGAATCTGGAAGAAGAGATAGACCGCGATCAGGCCCCACGTGGTCAGGAAATTGAACCCCATCGCGTAGATGTTGAGGTTGAATATGTCGCGCAGCAGCACCGTGACGATGCCGACGCGGCCGAGCGTTGCGATGAACGCAAAGGCAAGCGGCAAGCCGGCAAAATTCGAGGCGACGCCCGAGAAGGTCAGCGTCGCGGAGCGAACCCAGCTGGGCAGGCCGCCGCGCACGATGGCCACGGCGATCGCCAGTCCGGCAAATGCGCCGACGATGGCCGACCAGAAGCTGATCTTGATCGAAACCCAATAGGAGTTGCTGATTGAAGGATCGCTGACCAATTGCAGGACGTTGTCGAGCGTGAACCCGCCTTCCCCGGTCTGAAACGCGCCGATGACAAGATAAAGCGTCGGCATGATCAGGAACATCAGGGTGAAGACGAAGAATGGCGCCACGCCGATCCATTGCGTCGGCAGGCGAAAGGCGGTCGCCTCGTTCGGCGGCGCGGGCTTGGTGGCAACTGACTGATTTGACAGCGATAGATCGGTCATGCGCCCGGGCACCGTCTTCGAGGGAAAGCCGGGCGGCCAAGTGGCCGCCCGGTGGACTTCAAGTCTTACTTGACGTTGGCGCCGACAGTGGCGTCCCAGTTCTTGCTGATGGCTTCCTTGGCCTTGCCCTGCTCGTCGAGCGTCGGGAAAGCCGCCGAGGCATAGGACTCCGCCGGCGGCAGCTTGGCCAGCACGTCCGCCGGGATCTTGCCGTTCTTGGCGAGATCGTTGAAGCGGATCGGGTGGCAATAGCCCTTCAGCCAGCCGACCTGGCCTTCGTCGGAATAGAGGTATTCCATCCACAGCTTGGCGGCATTCGGATGCGGCGCAAAGGCGCTGATCGCCTGCACATAGACGCCGGCCACGACGCCGGTCTTCGGCACGATCACGTCGACGGGCGGGTTGCCCTTCAGCGTGTCGCGGCCGGCAAGCGCGTTGTAGTCCCAGTTGATCAGGATCGGTGTCTGGCCCTGGGCCAGCGTCGCCGGCTTGCCGACGACCGGAACGAAGTTGCCGGCGGCATTGAGCTTCTTGAAGAAGTCGAGACCAGCGGTGCCGGCGGCTTCACCAGCGGCGGCGCCCGACGACAGGCCGGAGGCATAGACTGCCTGGATGGCTTGGTTCGAAGCGCGCGGATCACCGGCGAGCGCGACCGAATTGGCGAATTCCGGCTTCAGCAAGTCGGCCCAGTCGGCCGGCGATTCCTTGATCAGGTCCTTGTTCACCATGAACGACAGCACGCCGTAATAGTCGCCGTACCAGGCGCCATCGGCATCCTTGGCGCTGTCCGGGATCGAGTCCCAGGTCGACACCTTGTAGGGCATCAGCAGGCCGTCGGCCTTTGCTGTCGGGCCGAAGGACAGACCGACGTCGATAACGTCGGGCGCCTGCGGGCCCTTGTTGTCCTTGTTGGCCTTGATCGCCTCGACCTCGTCGCCCGAGCCGGCATCCGGGTTCAGCTCG
The DNA here is from genome assembly GCF_006442815.1 of Mesorhizobium sp. B2-4-3. Lineage (GTDB taxonomy): Bacteria > Pseudomonadota > Alphaproteobacteria > Rhizobiales > Rhizobiaceae > Mesorhizobium. Next base: position 138,621 of record NZ_VFVL01000002.1, on the reverse strand, counting down.
TTGATCTTGATTTCCGGATACTTAGCCTTGAAAGCGTCGATCACTGCCCCGTAGCCACACCAGTCATGCGGAAGCGCGATGGTGGTGAGCTGGCCTTCAGCCTTCGCGGCCTTGACGAGATCGTCCAGCGAATCCGCGGACGAAATCACCGTCGACGCGAAGAGCGCCGCGGCCGAGAGGGAAAGCACTTTCCCCGTGAACTTGAACATGTGTTCTCTCCGTTGAACTGGCGCGTTTAAGCGCCTGCGATGCGGGTATCGTTTTCGTGTGACAGCCAGATGAAGGCTTTTTGAAACCCGAGCCCCGCGGCCAAAAAAGTTAACTCTTTTTAACGGACTGTAGCAATTAGCCCGCGCTTAATTTTCCGGCTAATGGTTATTCACCTTGCCCTTTGCCCTCTCCCTTCCCCTTTGGAACGCCTCTTCATTCAACTCTTCGCATTGAAAGCCGGCTCTCAGACGGAGCCGGCGATCGTATTTTCGAGCAGCGTCAGCGCCGCCTTTTTGGTGAGCTTGACCGGATTGCCGCCGGCGGTCGGGTCGACCACTGCCATGTCGGCGATCAGCGCCTTGCGCTTCTTGTCCATGTCGAGGCCCTTGATCAGGCCGGGCAGCGCATGCGGCACCTTGAGCTCCTTGCGCAGCCTGATGACTGCCTTGGCGAAGCCGTCGAAGCCGCCCTTGATGCCGCAATAGGCGGCGAGCCGGGCGATGCGCTCCTCGACGCTCTCCCTGTTGAAGGCGAGCACATAGGGCATGAACACGGCATTGGTCATGCCGTGATGGGTGTCGTAGAGCGCGCCGATCGGGTGCGACAGCGAATGGATGGCGCCCAGCCCCTTCTGGAAGGCGGCGGCACCCATGGCGGCAGCGCTCATCATATGGGCGCGGGCAACCAGATCCTTGCCGTTGGCGAAAGCCTTGGGCAGGTTCTCGAACACCAGCCTTATGCCTTCCACCGCGATGCCGTCGGCCATCGGGTGATAGCCCGGCGCGCAATAGGCCTCCAGGCAATGCGCGAGCGCGTCCATGCCGGTGCCGGCGGTGATGAAGGCCGGCATGCCGACCGACAGCTCCGGATCGGCAATGACGATCGCCGGCAAAAGCTTCGGATGGAAGATGACCTTCTTGGTGTGGGTCGCCTCATTGGTGATGACGCCGGCGCGGCCGACCTCGGAGCCGGTTCCCGCCGTGGTCGGCACCGCGATGATCGGCGCGATCGCGTCCGAATTGGCCCTGGTCCACCAGTCGCCGACATCTTCGAAATCCCATACCGGCCGGGTCTGTCCGGCCTGGAAGGCGATCAGCTTGCCAAGGTCGAGCGCCGAGCCGCCGCCGAAGGCGATCACGCCGTCATGCTTGCCCTTCTTGAACACGGCGATGCCGGCCGTGAGGTTGGACTCGACCGGATTCGGCTTCACCTCCGAAAACACGCCATAGGGAACCTTGGCGTCGTCGAGGATCTTCAGCGTCGAGGCGACGACCGGAAGTTTTGCCAGGCCCGGGTCGGTGACGAAGAGCGGGCGCTTGATGCCCGTGGCAGCCAGCACGTCCGGCAGTTCCTTGACACGCCCGGCGCCGAAACGGACGGTGGTGGGGTAGTTCCATTTGGAGATCAGCTTGGACATGTCTTGTCTTTCAAAAAGTCAGATTGCTTCACGCAGGTGATAGGATTTCGGCCGGGTCAGATTGTCGTAGCCGATGGCCGAGAGCGCGGCGCCCTTGCCGGTGTCCTTGACGCCGGTCCAGACCAGCGCCGGGTCGAGATAGTCGCAGCGGTTCATGAACACCGTGCCGGTTTCGACACGGTCGCCGATGGCAATTGCGCGCTCGGTGTCGCGCGTCCAGATCGAGGCGGTCAGCCCGTAGGGGCTGTCGTTCATCAGCGCGATCGCCTCCTCGTCGTTGCGCACCTTCATGATGCCCACGATCGGCCCAAAACTTTCCTCGCGCATGACGCTCATCTGGTGATCGACTTCGGTCAGCACTTCCGGCGCCAGATAGGGCGAACCCGGCTTGTCGTTCTCGACCTTCATGTCGATATGCGCCTTGGCGCCCTTGCGCAGCGCCTCGGCCTTTTGCTCGCGGATCAGGTCGGCGAAGCGCGCCTGCGCCATCGGCCCCATGGTCGTCGCCTGCTCCAGCGGATTGCCGACGACATAGTTCCTGGTCTCGGCGACAAAACCCTCGACGAACTCGTCATAGACCTTCTCATGCACATAGACGCGCTCGATGCCGCAGCAGCACTGGCCGGAATTGAAGAAAGCGCCGTCGACCAGATTGGCGACCGCATGATCCATCTTGGCGTCGGGCAGCACATAGGCGGGGTCCTTGCCGCCGAGCTCGAGGCCGAGCGTCATGAAAGTGCCGGCCGCCGCCTTCTCGATGGCGCGGCCGCCGCCGACCGAGCCGGTGAAATTGACATGGTCGATCTTGCCGGAGCCGAGCAGCTTCTCGGTCTGGGCGTGGTTCATGACCAGGTTCTGGAACAGTCCCTTGGGCAGGCCGGCCTTGTCGAAAGCTTGGCTGAAGCGCTCGCCGACCAGCAACGTCTGCGCGGCATGCTTGAGGATAACGGCGCTGCCCGCCATCAAAGCCGGCACGATCGTGTTGACTGCCGTGAGATACGGATAGTTCCAGGGCGCGATCACCAGGACGACGCCGAGCGGCACCTTCTTGACATAGCGGCGGAAGCCGTCCTTCGGATTGGAGGCCAGCACCGGCTTCAGCGCGGCTTCGGCGATCTCGACCATATAGCTGGTGCGTTCCTTGACGCCGCCGAACTCGCCGCCATAGCGCACCGGCCGGCCCATCTGCCAGGCGATCTCAGGCACGATCTCGTCGCTCATCGCAACCAGGGCTTCCAGCATCGCCAGCATGTATTTGCCGCGCTCGACGACCGGCGTCTCGGCCCACTTCTCTTGCGCCGCCCTGGCACGCTCGACGGCCGCGTTGATCGCCTGGTCGCTCGCGACCGGCCGCTCGGCATAGATCGAGCCGTCGATGGGGGATTTGAGTTTTATGGTTTCCAATTAAACGCTCTCCAGCTATCGAAAGGTAAGGCATTAGCAGGCAAGGGCGCGAACATGCCCTGCTCTTGCATAGTCAAGTATCGACTGATCGCGCGTCACGAGCGTCAAATCGAACGCCCGCGCTGTTGCGATCAGTATCCTGTCCGCCGGATCGCCATGAAGCGATCCCGGCAGGAAAGACGATTCAATCAATAGCTCCGGCGAAAGAGCCTCTACCTTGATGCCAGGCGTGGCGATCACTTCGCCGAAAATGGCTGCCGGCGACTTTGTCGCCGCCAGCCGGCCTTTGGAGCTCAGCAGGCCCAACTCCCAGGCCGAAATCGGCGAGACCCGGATCTTCTCGTCAACGGCGGCAGCCTCGTTGACGGCGATCTTGGCCTCCGGCCTTATCGGCTCGTTCAGCGCGATCCATATGATCGCGCAGGTGTCGAGCAGCAGCCTATGCGTCACGGCAACACGTCTGGCTCAAAGGCCGGTCTGGTATAGTCATGCCCTTCGCGGAGTGTAACCTTGCCGGTCCATATGCCGAAGAGCGGATGGTCGGCGGCTTCGCGCGGAGATTCGTAGCTGGCCTGCGTTGATTCCGCCATTCCCGGACGGCCCTTATCCGCGATAGCCATATTCGGCTTTCGATAGCCCTCGGGCCATCCCTCCAGATTGAAGTCCACCCGTTCCTTCGCGAGATCGATATGAGACGCCCTGTAATTTGCGCGCAGCCAGGCGCGCGCCTGGCTGTGGCCGCTCGGACTATTCGCCCACCATTCCTCGCGCTGTCGCGCCGACGGCGGCAAGCGGCCACCTATTATTTGTTCGATCTCGCCGAAGCTCATCGACAAATGGCCCTGGCCCGAGAACAGCAGATGCTCGAACAGCGGATGATATTTGGTTCCTTCGGTCATCTGATAAATTTAGTTCGGTCCGAATTTCCGGTCAAGTTTTGATAGTATATTACTATCTTTTTAGTACCGCTCGAAACCTCGGTGCAGCTCCCAATCCGTGATGCGGCGGTCGTATTCGAACTGCTCCCAGCGGGCGGTGTGCACATAGTGCTCGATCACGTCGTCGCCGAAGGCCTGCTTCAGCATCTTCGACTTGGCCAGCGTCTCGGTGGCGTCGCGCAGCGTCTTCGGAATCTCGGGCAGGCGTGAGGCCTGATAGGCGTCGCCGACGAACGGCTTTTGCAGCTCCAGCTTCTCGTCGATGCCGGCGAGGCCGGACGCGATCAAAGCGGCGAAGGCGAGATACGGATTGAGATCGGCGCCACCGATGCGGCATTCCATGCGGATGCCCTTGGTGCCCTCGCCGCACAGCCGGAAGCCGGCGGTGCGGTTGTCCTCGCTCCACATGATCTTGGTCGGCGCGAAGGTGCCGGCCTGGAAGCGCTTGTAGGAATTGATGTAGGGCGCTAGGAACCAGGTGAACTCCTTGGCGTATTTGAGCTGCCCGGCCGCCCACTGCTGGCCGAGGCTCGACAGCGTCCAATCGGCCTTCTTGTCGAAGAACAGCGGCGTCTTGCCGTCGGCGCTCCACAGCGAATTGTGGATGTGGCTGGAATTGCCGGCGAGGCCGTAATTATACTTGGCCATGAAGGAGATGGCCTTGCCCTCGGAATCGGCGATCTCCTTGGCGCCGTTCTTCAGGATGACGTGACGGTCGGCCATCTCGAGCGCTTCGGCATAGCGCACATTGATCTCTTCCTGCCCAGGGCCCCACTCGCCCTTGGAATTCTCGATCGGAATGCCGGCCGCTTCCATCTCGTTGCGAAGCCGGCGCATGACGCCTTCTTCCTTGCTGGTGATGCCGATCTGGTAGTCGCCGATATAGGGCGAGGCGCTGTCGAGCCCCTGCCAGTGCTTCTTGCGCGCGGAATCGTAGGTTTCGCTGAACAAATAGAATTCGAGCTCGGAAGCGAAATAGCCGATATAGCCGCGCTCCTGCAGGCGCTTGACCTGCTTCTTCAGGATCGCGCGCGGCGAGTGTGCCAAATCCTCATGGTCGTGATGGTCGAGCACGTCGCAGATGACCAGCGCCGTCTTCTCCAGCCACGGAATGCGCCGCAGCGTCGACAGGTCGGGTTTCATGACGAAATCGCCATAACCCTTCGACCAGCTCGCCGCCTTGTAGCCCGGCACCGGCTCCATATCGATGTCGCAGGCCAAAAGATAGTTGCAGCCATGCGTCTCGCCATGCGCGGAATCGACGAAATACTGGGCCAGGAAGCGTTTTCCCGAGAGCCGGCCCTGCATGTCGACGATGCAGGCCAACACCGTGTCGATCTCGCCGTTAGAGACCGCTTTCTTCAACTGATCGAACGAGAAATTCCCGGCCATTCCTTTGGCACTCCAGCGCTTGTCGATTGAAAGGGAGAAACAAAACCATGGCCGGCGTTGCGCCGGCCATGGCCATGAAGCGAAGTATCAGTGGCCGGTCTCGCCGACCGCCACTTCGGCTGCCGCAATTTCCGCCTGACGGCGAGCAATATCGGCCCCGATCGGCGGGCCTTTGAACCGCTTGGATTCGAGTCCGAACCACAGCACCGCGAGAAGGATGATCAAGCCGATGGCATAGTTGATCAAGATATCGAAGGGCGGCTGGATACCGGCATACATCAGGATCAGCACGCCGAGGATGGTGATGATCGCGAACGGCTTGGACCACATGCCCAGACGGAACGGACCGAATTCGGTCCAGCTCTTGCCTTCCGCAAAAAGGCCAGCCGCCACCGGCATCGCATAGGACACATAGAGGAACAGCGCGCAGCCGGCCGCCAAAGCCGCGAAAGCCGGCGAGTAAAGCGTCGCTGCGATCGAGAGGACGGCTCCAAGCCAGATCGCCGCCACCGGCGTGCGCCATGTCGGGCTGACGGTTTTCCACATGGAGGAGCCGGGCAGGCCGCCATCTCGCGCGAAGGCGAATATCATGCGCGAGGTGGAGGTCAGTCCGGCCAGCGCGCAGATGTAGTTCGCTACCACGATCGCGATGGCGATGATGCTCTTCAACCAAAACGGCGCCGGCAGGTTGTTGAAGAGATTGAACCAAGCGTTGGCGCCGTCCTTGGCAGTCGCCGCCAGATCCGGGCTTGCCAGCACGAAAGAGACGGCCATGACGAAGCCGAAGACCAATGACCAGAGGACCGAATGGATCATGCCGCGCGGCACCGCCACCCGGGCGTTGTGGGTCTCCTCCGAGGTATGGGCGGAGGCGTCAAAACCGGTGATGGTGTATAGTGGATAGAGAAGACCGATCAGGAAGGCGACCAGCGCCGTCCGTGCCGTCGGCACATAGCCGCCACCCGCATCACCCGTATTGTTGACGAAAGTGGTCAGTCGCGAGAAATCCCAGCTCGCACCCCAGATCAGGAACATCGCGGTCAACACCACCGCGACGACCAGGATAAGATAGCCCGAAAAGTCGGTCAGCGCGGTGGTCAACTTGATGCCGAAATGGTTGAAAAGCGCCTGCGTCACCGTGATGATCACGACCCCGATCACCTGCTCCTGATAGCCCCAAGCCGACACATCGTGGCCGAACACGCCGGCCCAGACGAGGTCCTTGAAGAGCGCATAGACGCCGACATTGACCGACGCGACAACGAAGATCAGGCCAAGCAGGTTGATCCATGCCGTGGCCCAGCCCCAGCCACGTCCGCCAAGGATTGAGGACCAGTGGTAAAGACCGCCCGCGGTCGGATAGGCTGAGCCGATCTGGCCGAGGGACGCGGCGACGACCAGCGCGAAGACGCCGCCGACGGCCCAGCCGATGGTCGCCTCGAAACCGCTGCCGGTGGCCATGGCCAGCGGGAACGAGGTGATGCCACCCGCCAGAATGCAAATGATCGAGAAGGAAATGGCAAAGTTGGAGAAGCCGCTCATGCGGCGAGCCAATTCCTGGGCGTATCCCATGCTGTGAAGGACTTTTACGTCCTCAGACTTGTCGATTTCTTCAGGTCTCATTTTGGAAGTCCCCTATCTGGTTCTTAGCTGGCCGATTGTACTGACTTTCCCATTGCGCGTTGTCGGGAGCCCCTGGCCTCGTCGGGCTCCAGATTCGAGAATATGCCGGTGAGCAGATCCGCCCATTTCCGCTGCCCGGTCTCGCCGGAGATTTCGTCGTTGCGGATTTCGATCATCGCGCAGGCAAGGCCGCGCGAACGCGCGTGCCGTTCAAGCGTGAAATAGACGCGGTCGGTCGGCGAATAGGGTTCGTTGACGCCGACGGTGACGCCGGAGAGCCGCTGCAGCGCCGATATCAGCGGCGCTGCCAACCGGCGATCTTCGTCATGGATGATGCCGATATGCCATGGCCGGCTCTTGCCCTTGTAGACCGGCGTGAAGGAGTGCACCGACACCAGCCGCGTCTCCTGGCCGCGCGCCAGCCGCCTGTCGATGATCTCAGCGACCGTGTCGTGGAACGGGCGCCAGGCAAGATCGACCCGCGCGGCGCGCTGCTTGTCGGACAGGCCCGAATTTCCGGGAATGGCTGTCGTCTCGCTGACCGGCGGCACGAGGTCCGGCGCGTCCAGCGGCCGGTTGCAGTCGATGACGAGCCGCGACACGCGGGTCTCGATCAAGGTCGCGTCGAGCGCCTCGGCCATTCGGCTGGCGACGGGAAGCGCGCCCGGGTCCCAGGCGATATGGCGCGAAAGCGCCTCGGCCGGCAGGCCAAGCGTTCCGAACTCGGCAGGCAGGAAATTGGAAGCGTGATCGCAGGTGAAGACGAAGGGGCTTGAGCCGCCGGGGTTCGTCACCCTTACGGTTTCAGACGGTGCAAGGCTGGCGGGCCGTGCTTTCTCCATACTGCCGTCCCCTGGGGGAGCGCTGTATCGTATGTTACGTATTTTGTCTCATTGCGTCCCTGTGAATGATTTCATACAGTTTGACCGGCTTTGTCAAACGCGAATTCGGGAAAACGGCGGCGACGGGCGAACAGGCGGGGGAAAACCATGATTTCCAGCATTGCCGAACTGATCTCGGACCGCATCGGGACGATGCCGGCCGGCGAGCGCCGCGCCGCCCAGACGCTGATTGCCAACTATCCCTTGACCGGGCTGAAGACGGTCGCCGAATTCTCGGCCGCGGCCGGCGTGTCCTCGCCGACGATCCTGCGCTTCGTCGCCAGGCTCGGCTTCCAGAACTACCCTGAATTCCAGTCGGCGCTGCAGGATGAGTTGGCGGCGCAATTGCAGTCGCCCGCTTCGCGCACGCTCGATCCGAGTTCGACCGGCGGCGCCGTCTCGCCGATGCTCGAGGCGACGCTCGACAACATGCGCGAGACCTTCCGGCACCTTTCCGACAAACAGCTCGCCGACATAGCCGCGCGGCTTGCCGAACGGCGCGGCAAGACCTTCCTCATCGGCGGCCGCTTCACCGATCCGCTGGCGCGCTACATGGCCGCTCACCTGGCCATCATCCAGCCGGATGTCTATCATCTCGCCGGCCAGGAGAGCATCTGGCGCGACCGCCTCATCGACATGGGCAAGCGCGACGTTCTGGTGATCTTCGACATCCGCCGCTACCAGGAAAGTCTCGTCCGCTTCGCCGAGAAGGCGCATCACCGCGGCGTGCAGATCATTCTCTTCACCGACCAGTGGCTGTCGCCGATCGCCCGCTTCGCCCGCCATGTGATCGCCGGGCGCACCGCCGTGCCTTCGGCCTGGGATTCCTCCGCCGCTCTGTTCGTGGTCGCCGAGACGCTGATCGGTGCCGTGACGCGGCAACTGGAAGCGGCCGGCGCCAAGCGCATCCGCGATCTCGAAAGCCTCCGCTAGAGCATGATCCCGAAAAGTGGGAACCGGTTTTCGGGGAAAGATCATGCTCCAACAAAGAGTTGGACCGGGATTGCGATTCAACGAAACGCCATCACGGTCTAGCGAGGCGGAAGCCGGTTGCGGGCGGCGAAATGCGGCAAAACGCAAGAGTCCGAACCGCGTCCCAACCTCACGTTACCGAGATTTAATGTGCACGATTGCGTGATAATTGCCATAAACCGCTGATATCGGGGTGTGGCGTGGCCGGTTTTTTTGCCCCCAGCCCGTGTCGTCGAAGTGCCTGCTTCGGCTGGAATCCGGCAGACGAGTCCTGCCGCTGGAGTGTCGATGCCGAGCTGGAAACAGATTGTCGCAGCGCTTGTGATTCTGGTTGCCGCCGTGGCCACCTGGGCGCGCTTTTATCCCGGCGCGCCTCAGATACTGGCGCGTTGGGGAATGGATTGGGCTATCGCCGCGACACCTCCCGCGACGGAAAGCGCCGCCGGCACCGGCCAGTCCGGGCGTAACCGCGACGGTCAGATCGTCACCATCGTCGCTTCGCCCGCCGGCACCGCCACCATCAACGACAGGCTGCAGGCGATCGGCACCGGCCGCGCCAACGCGACCGTCACCGTCAATCCATACTCGTCCGGACGCCTCACCGAGCTGCTGGTCCAGTCCGGCACGCATGTCGAAAAAGGCGATGTCATCGCCAGGCTCGATTCCGAGACGGAAGTGATCGCGCGCGACCGCGCCCAGCTGGCGATCGAGGATGCGCAGTCCAAGCTCGACCGGGTGAAGTCGCTCAGGGCGTCCAATGCGGCCACGCCCGTTGCCGTCGCCGACGCCCAGGTGACGCTCGCCAACGCCAGGCTGGCGCTCCGCGATGCCGAGCTCGCGCTCGAGCGCCGCTCGGTCGTGGCGCCGATCGAAGGCACCGTCGGCATCCTGCCGATCGCCGCCGGCAACTACGTCAGCAGCCAGTCGGCGATCGCCACGCTTGACGACCGCTCCTCGATCCTGGTCGATTTCTGGGTGCCGGAACGCTTCGCCGCCGCGGTCAAGGTTGGCGCTCAGCTGTCAGCCACGCCTCTGGCCAACCCCAACCAGGTCTATACCGGCACCGTCTCGGCCATCGACAACCATATCGACGAGAACAGCCGCACGCTGCTCGTGAAAGCGACGATCGCCAACCCCGCCGATTCGCTGCGCGCCGGCATGTCCTTCCAGATCGGCATGCGCTTCCCCGGCGATACCTATCCGGCCGTCAGCCCGCTCGCCATCCTGTGGGGGACCGACGGCGCCTATGTCTGGGCCGTCGCCAACGGCAAGGCCAAGCGCGTTCCGGTGCGCATCATCCAGCGCAACACCGAGACCGTGCTGATCGACGCTCCGGTCGTGAGCGGCGACATGGTGGTGACCGAAGGCACGCAGAGCGTCAGCGAAGGCGGCGATGTCCGCATCGCCGGCCAGGATCGCGCCGCCGGGACCGAGGGCTCATGAGCCGCGGCGGCGACGCCGCAGCGGGATCTGGCCTGACGGCGCTTTTCATCCGCAGGCCGGTCATGGCCTTCGTGCTCAACACGCTGATCGCGGTGGCCGGGCTTGCCGCCTTCTGGGGCGTCGAGATCCGCGAATTGCCGGATGTCGACCGCCCCGTCATCACCGTCAACACCACCTTCGAGGGCGCAGCCGCCGAAACCGTCGACCGTGAGCTGACCGACGCGATCGAAGGCGCCGTCGCGCGCGTTTCCGGCGTCAAGTCGATCTCGTCCACCTCCTCCTTCGGCCAAAGCCGCGTCACCATCGAATTCAACGACGGCGTCGACCTCAACGTCGCGGCCTCCGACGTGCGTGATTCCGTCAGCCGGATCACCAATCAGTTGCCCGAGACTGCCGACGCGCCGCGCATCGTCAAGGCCGACGCGAATTCGGACCCGGTGATGCGGCTGGCCGTCACCTCCGACACCATGTCGGTGCAGGACATGACGGTGTTCGTGCAGGACCGCATCGAGGACGAGCTCGCCGCGGTGCCGGGTGTCGCCGACGTCCAGGTCTCCGGCGACCGTGACAAGATCTTCCGCATCGACGTCGACCAGAACAAGCTGGCGAGCCTGGGCTTCACCGTCGCCGACCTTCGAAAGGCGCTGGCCTCGGTCGCCTTCGATTCCCCGGCCGGCTCGATCACCACGACCAATCAGGACCTCATCGTCCGCACGACCGCCGACGTGACCACGCCGGAGGAGTTCGAGAACATCGTCATCGGTGGCGCGACCCGTATCCGCGACGTCGCCACCGTGACGCTCGGGCCCGATATCGGCCAGACCTCGCTGCGCTCCGACGGCAAGACCGGTATCGGCCTCGGCATCATCCGCCAGGCGGAATCGAACACGCTCGACATCTCGACCGGCGTGAGGGCCGCCGTCGCCAAGCTGCAGGAGACGTTGCCCGCCGGCATGTCCATCAAGGTGACCAGCGACGACGCCGTCTTCGTCAATGGCGCCGTGCACGAAGTCGAGATCGCGCTGGCGCTGTCGGTTTCGATCGTGCTCGTCGTCATCTACGCTTTCCTGCTCGACTGGCGCGCCACGCTGATCCCCGGCCTGGCGATGCCCGTCGCCATGATCGGCACCATCGCGGCGATCTATCTCGCCGGCTTCTCCGTCAACATCCTGACGCTGCTGGCGCTGGTGTTGGCGACCGGCCTTGTCGTCGACGACGCCATCGTCGTGCTCGAAAACATCGTGCGACGCCGCAACGAAGGCATGGGGCCCCGCGCCGCGGCGGTGCTTGGCACGCAGGAAGTGTTCTTCGCCGTCGTCGCCACCACGCTGACGCTGGTTGCCGTCTTCGTGCCGATCTCCTTCCTGCCGGGACAGACAGGCGGCCTGTTCCGCGAATTCGGTTTCGTGCTGGCGATGGCCGTGCTGCTCTCTTGCGTGGTCGCGCTGACGCTCTGCCCCATGCTTGCCTCGCGCATGCTGACCAGCGCATCGCTTCACCATGAAGGCGGCACCGGCATCGGCGCGCGCATCGGCGGCGCCTTGCATCGGCTCTACAGGCACTGCCTGCGTCTTTGCCTCGACGCACCCTGGATCGTTGTCCTGGTCGCGCTCATTTTCGCCGGCACCGCGTTTGCGCTGTTCGGCACCATCCGCCAGGAACTGACGCCGACGGAAGACCGTGCCGTGGTGCTGTTGCGCATCAGCGCGCCGCAAGGCGTCAGCCTCGACTACACGACCGAGCAGATGCGCAAGATCGAGCGGCTGATCCAGCCGCTGCGCGATTCCGGCGAGATCCGCTCGACCTTCGAAAACGCCGGCAACAACGGCTCCTACAATTCGGGCTTCATGGTGATGACGCTGGCGCCCTGGGACGAGCGCAGCCGCAGCCAGCAGGAGATCATGGCCGACATCAGCCGCCTGACCAGGCAGGTGCCGAGCGTGCGCGTCTTTCCGGTGCAGCCGAACAGCCTCGGCATTCGCGGTGCCGGCAACGGCCTGCAATTCGCGCTGGTCGGCAACGACCGCAAGGCGCTCAGCGAGGCGGCTGTGAAGATCGTCGAAGAGATGCGTCAGGATGCGCGCTTCCAGACGCCGCGCCTCTCCGTCGACCCGACGCAGCCGCAGCTTGCCGTGGCCATCGATCGCGAACGCGCCTCCGATCTTGGCATCGACATCACCGGGCTCGCCGACACGCTGCAGGCCATGCTCGACGGCAACGATGTCGTCGACGTCTACATCGCCGACCGCAGCTATGGCGTGAAGCTGGTCTCGACCACCAACCCGATCAACGATCCGACCGATCTGGAAAACATCTTCCTGAAGACGTCCGATGGCCGTTTCGTGCCGATGTCGACCATCGCCACGCTGACCGAGCGCGCCGTGCCGCCGTCGCTGACACGCGAGCAGCAGCAGCCCTCTGTCGCGATCACGTCCAATCTCGACAACAGCTTCGCGCTCGGCGAGGCGCTGACCCGAGCCGAGGAGATCGCGACGCCGCTGCTGCCGCCCGGCGCGCGCATCCTGCCGCTTGCCGAAGCCGCCACGCTCGGCGAGAGCAACAGCGCCATGATTGCCGTCTTCAGCTTCGCGCTGGTCATCATCCTTCTGGTGCTGGCGGCCCAGTTCGAGAGCTTCGTCAGTGCCGTCATCATCATGGCGACGGTGCCGCTCGGGCTCGCCTGCGCCATTTTCGCGCTGCTCCTGTCGGGCACCAGCCTCAATGCCTACAGCCAGATCGGACTGGTGCTTCTGGTCGGCGTCATGGCCAAGAACGGCATCCTGATCGTCGAGTTTGCCAACCAGTTGCGCGACCGTGGGCTCGGCGTGCGCGAAGCGATCGAACAGGCTTCGACCATTCGGCTGCGCCCGGTGATGATGACCATGATCTGCACCGTGCTTGGCGGCGTGCCGCTGGTGCTCGCCGCCGGCGCCGGCGCGGAAGCCCGCGTCGCGCTGGGCTGGGTCATCGTCGGCGGCCTTGGGCTCGCCACCGTCTCGACTTTGTTCCTGACCCCTGTCGCTTATCTCTTGCTTGGCCGCTTCGTCACGCCGAAAGCGCACGAGGAAGCGCGCCTGAAGCGCGAGCTCGAGGAAGCTGCTTACATCGACGCGGAGCCGGCCGAATAGCGATCAGCCAGAACTAAGCTGCTCCGCTACTTGCCGGTGAAATCGGGCAATCGAATGTATGGAATGCTCGGGTCATAGCGATATCTTGGCTCACCCTTACCGGGTGAAACGGCTCCTGCTATCAGCACGCCTTTCGGCCCGAATTGATAGTCGATACCGGCACAAAGATGCGCGAGCGTTTCATAGTCGAAGCTGCGCAATTCACTGCCGGCCGTAAATGCTGCCGTTTTCATTGCATCCTGCAGAAGCGAGCCGAGCATTCTATCGCGATAGGCCTTGACCTTTGCATTATTGAGCCGCGCTGACTGGCACTCTGAGGCGACAACACGTGCCAGCATGATATTTCTGATTGCCGTCGATGCTGGATCACCCAAAGAGGCCGAATTTTTGTTGAGAAAATAGTTTGTGCCCGGATCGTTGGTCATCGATTTGCGCCAAGTAGGGGGAACCTTGTCAGCAGCTTCAGCACAAAATGTAGCTGTCGCAGACAAAACGACTATCCCGGCAAACAACAGTAGTTTCATGGGCCAAGCCTCGCGCTATTTTCTGAAGTTTAATAGACACCTTGCCATTCGGCGTGGTCAACTCACGCCATCGCCTCCGCTATTTCAGCAGCCGGCCTTCGATCGACCAGCGCGCCGCCAGGAAGTTCAGCACCGCCGCCACCACGACGCCGATGATCTTGGCCGGCCACACGCCCGTGGCCCCGGCCAGGACGGCGATCGAGAGACTGGAGACTCCAAGCGAAATCAGCGCTCCAAGCGAGGCGAAGCGCAGGAAGGAATGGTGCAGCCGGATATTCGGGTCCCGCTCGAACGACCAGAAGCCGTTCGCCACGAAGGAGAAGAGCACGGCGATGAACCAGGCGCCGACATTGGCGGCCAAAGCCGGCACCGCGAGCTTGAGCAACAGGAAAAAAGCGGCAAGGTCGATGCCGGTGTTCACCAGCCCGACCAAAGCGAAGCGGACGATCTTGTTGCCGGTCGAACGCCGCGGCTGGCCGGCCCCGCTCATGCACTGCCGTCCATGACACGGGCTTCGGCCTGCTTGAGACTGACGCCGAAATCGTCTGAAGCCAGAAAGTCAAATTCGACCTCGCGCACGCTTTGCATCGGGTCGCGAGCGCGCAGCACGTCATCGGCACGGCCCGGATGGCACATGAACACCCCTTGTTCGGGCAAGGTGTCGATCGCGGCGCGCAGCATCGGAGCGAATTTTTGCGGCTGCCGCCAGTCATAGATGCCGGAAAGCGGCGTCATGAGCCTGAAGCCCGCCCGTTGCATCGATCTGTTGAAGCCCGCGGCGAGCGTGGCGATCGCCGCGATCTTGGCCGCTGCCGCGTCCAGGCCGGGAAATCCCGGCGCGCCTCGCAGCGCCGGCCTGCGCGCACTTTCCTCAAAACGGGCAAGCAGCCAAGTCCGCACCACCGGAAGGAAATGCACGTGCTGGTGTCCGTCGATGTGGTCGGGTGGGCCGGCCAGCGCTTCGGTGAAGCGGTCGTACTGGGCGTCGAGCTCGGCATGAACGTCCCGCTCGTCGATGCGCCCGCGCCGCACCGGCAGCGCAAGAGAGGCAAGCCTGGGCAACTTGCCGTCTGGCGCCAGGCTGGACGAACCGGTTGCGGCGGTCTGATCGGTGAGGGTCAGGTGCAGCCCGACGGCCGCGCGTTGACGGAACGGCCTGATACGCGCCGCCGCGTCTTCCCATTCGGGAAAGCCGGTCATGCAACTGGTCCCGGTCAGGCGGCCACGCTCGATAAGGTCGAGGATCGCGCTCGATACCCCCGGCGCAAGGCCGTAATCGTCGGCGATCAGGCGGATCGACCTGGTCATTTGTCGGCGGCAACCTGCTCGGCGGCATTGCCGTGCAGGACATCGCGCACGATGTAGACGGGGCGGTCCTTGCTTTCGCTGAGCGTGACCCAGACATACTCGCCGATCAGGCCGAGCAGCGCCAGATTGAGGCCGCCCAGCAACACGACGGCGACCATGATGCTTGGGTAGCCAGGCACGGCGATGCCGTAGAACAGCACCTCGAAGAGCACCTTCACGCCATAGGCGAGGCTGGCAAATGCCGCCAGCAATCCGATGAGGCTGATGACGCGCAAAGGGATCACGGAAAACGAGGTGAACCCTTCCAGGGAGAACGCGATCAGGTTGAACCTTGTCCATTTCGACGTGCCGCCGGCGCGGTTCTCCGGCGAGTAGAGTACCGCCTTCTGGCGGAAGCCGGCCCAGGCGAACAGGCCCTTGTTGAAACGGCGCTTGTCGCGCACGCTGGTCAAGGCTCGCGCCACCACGCCGCGCATGACGCGGAAGTCCCCGGCATTCTCGGGAATATCGAAGCGCTGGCTGCTGTTGATCAGCTTGTAGAAGAGCCGCGCCAGCTGGCTGCGCCGCCAGCTCCCCTCGCGCCGGTCGTTCTGCGCGTAGACGACATCGATCTCCGGATTCTCGACCAGCTCGCCGATCATCCTCAGGCTGATATCCACGGAATGCTGGAGGTCGGAGTCCATGATCAGCACCATGTCGCCACGGGAATGATCAAGGCCGGCGAGCACCGCCGCTTCCTTGCCGAAATTGCGGCTGAGCCGCACGATCTCCCACGAGCCCGACAACGCCGCCGCGAATGTCTCGGCGCTGCCGTCGCGGCTGCCGTCGTCGACGAGTATCTTGCGGACGGTCATGCCGAAGCGCTCGGCCACGGCCACTTCCAGCCTGTCGAGCAGCCCGACAAACGCAATGGCGGATTCGGCCTCGTTGAAGAACGGCGCGATGATGTCGAGCATCTCAGCCATGCGCGACAGCTCCGGCGGCAGGCACCTTCTGTCTGCCTTGCGTCCAGAACCAGCCGATGAGCGCGCAGCCAATTACGGTGATGCTGATTGGCCAGAACCATAGGTGGAAGAAATCGTGCAGTCGCGGATCGACACTGGTCAGCCCGGTGACGAAGAGGAGCGTTGCCAAAAACCAGCGCATGATCCCGGCCCCCTTCTCCTGCGACAGCAGGGCGATGGAGAGACCGGCCGGCACCGCAACCATGGCATAGGTGTTCTGCTCGACCCGCGGATTGAAGACGCACATGTAGAACGCCGCAACGAGGAATATGGCCAGCCCGCCGATGTTGGAGTCCAGCCTGCGGTCCAACTGGAGCACCGCCCAAAGCGTAAGCAACCCCGCGACGACGCGCACGGTCGTCGCCTCGGCTTCGGACAGCGGCATCCCAAACCGTGTGAAAGGCGCCGTGAAGTCGGCCGGAACGAAGGGGCCAGTTGGGTCGACCGTCATCGACGTCAGCATGCGGAAGAAATCGTGGTACTGGGCGTTGATGTAGTCGGTCGACGCAAAACCATAGGGGATGGCGAGCACGACGAGCACCGCCAGCACCAACACCGGTATCAGCCTGGGACGCAGCGCTCCCACCAGAAGCAGCATGATGATCGCCGTGGGCTTGGCTATGACCGCAAGCGTTGCCCAGAAGAAGCTTTCAGCCCGGCGCCCGTCGAGTGCCGAAAGCGTGAGAAACCAGCACGCCCCAGTGAGCAGGATCGTCGCCTGGCCGTTGCGAAGCGCCGCCAGCGCCATCGGCAAGGCGACGAACAGGCCGAAGGACAGCAGCCATGTCCGCTCCTGGCCGTCGATCTTGCGCACCTGACGCATCGCGGCAAAGGTCAGCACCGAAAAGCCCAGCATGTGCCACAAGATATTGCCCAGATAGGGCCCGAGCTTCAGCAGGGGAACATAGAGGGCGGCGAAGGCGGGCGCGTAGAGATACCCCATCGCGTCCTGGACGTGATACAGCGGCTCACGGTTCAGGAAAGCTTCGCTGCCATATCTGTAGATATAGACCACCGAACGCGTATCGGGCGACCATAGCGCCAGGCCAAGCACAATCAGAAACGACCCGACCCACAGCCAAAACCCCAAACGGTCGAAAACCGGCTTGGTTACCGTCATAGCGCACCCCGCGTTCCGACCAGGATGGCTTTCCCATCGCCGCCTGGCCTTCAGCGCCGGCGAGATATCACATCGAAATGAAATAGAACATACGAGCGTGACCGTTACCGGCGCGGGGCAAAGGACGGCGCAACAGCGGCGTTTTTCCGCCGCCACCTTGTCGATCACAGCTTTGTGTTCAAGGCGTTGGCCGTGGTCTGAACAGCTGCGATCGGCGTCCGGGGGTGCTTACGGTTTGATGAACACCTTTCCGTTGGGCTTGGCGAGCTCGGCCGGCAGCCGCGCCATCGCTTCGTCCAGCGGTACCACCGCCGTGACGTCGGTCGACCAGCGTCCGTCGGAAAAGCGCTTTTGCGCTTCCAGCACCGCCGGGCCCAGCCTGTCGCGGAACTGGCGCATCCATTCGGCCAGCCAGAAACCTTCGACACGCTTGTGCTGGAAGATCAGTTGGCCGGGCTCGCGGATCACCGTCGGCTCGGCGTCGAGCCTTCCATAGACGATCCAGCGCGCACGTTTCGGCATGGCGTTGAAAATGGTGGAAGCCAGCGGCCCGGTGACGGCGTCGAGGAAAATGCGCGGCTGCTCGGCCTTCGTCGCCTCACGCAACGCAGCCTCGAAATCCGCCGCCTTCTCGTTGAGCACATGGGCGGCGCCGAGTTCCTTCAGCGGCGGGATCTGCTCGTCGCGGCGCACGGTGACGATCGGCCGGAAACCTTCCTCCTTCGCCAACCCGATGATCAGCTTGCAAAGCTGGCTGGCGCCTGCGGTCATGATGAAGGATTTTTCGCCCTCTTGCTTGACGATGTCGAACATGGCCAAGGCCGTCAGCGGATTGACGATCATCGCGGCGCCGTCCTCGTCACGCACGGTGTCGAGGAGCGGAATGCAGGACGCGGCCTCGGCAACCGCATAATCCGCCCAGGCACCCCAGTTCGACACGCCGGTGGCGAAGGCGACGCGTTTCCCTGCGAGGCTCCTTGCATAGGGATCATCGCCCGTTGCGACGACGATGCCGACGCCTTCGAAACCCGCCGGCCGGCCCTTGACCCGCGGCTGGCCGTACTGGCCCTTGATGAAGGCGATGTCGGACGGGTTGATCGAGGCGAGGCTGACCTTGATCAGCGCTTGCGACGGACCGGGCGCGGGCACGGCGACGCTGCCGGGCTGGAGATAAGGCTCCATCGCCTCCAGCGCGGCCGCCGAAGGCGCCCTGGTGTAACCGTCGCCGACAAGCAGCAACCCCTGCATTTGCGATGGAAGCGTCATGGCTGTCAGACCTTCTCTTGCGTGTATTTCCTGAGTTCCGTGCGCGCCACCTGCCGCCGGTGCACCGCGTCCGGCCCGTCGGCCAGCCGCAGCGTCCTCAGATGCGTCCAGGAGCGTGCGAGCGGGGTATCCTGACTGATGCCTTGCGCGCCGAACATCTGCACCGCCTCGTCCGTGACTTTCAGCGCGACGCGCGGCGCCACCACCTTGATCTGGCTGATCCAGGGCGCGGCCGCGCGAGCGTCGCCCTGATCGATCATCCAGGCTGCCTTGAGGCAGAGCAGCCGCGCCATCTCGATCTCCATCCGGCATTCGGCGATGATGTCGAAATTCGCGCCGAGCTTGGCCAGCGACTGGCCGAAGGCCTCGCGCCGCACCGAACGCTGACACAGCATCTCCAGCGCCATCTCGGCCTGGCCGATGGCGCGCATGCAGTGATGGATGCGGCCAGGCCCCAGCCGCCCCTGCGCGATCTCGAAACCCCTGCCCTCGCCGAGGATCAGGTTCGCCGCCGGCACCCGCACATTCTCGAACCGCAGATGCATATGGCCGTGCGGGGCGTCATCGTCGCCATAGACCTGCATGGGCCGCAGCCTGACGATGCCCTTGCTGTCGGAAGGCACCAGGATCATCGAATGCCGGCGATGCTGCGGCTCTTCGTCCGATCCGGTCCTGACCATGACGATATAGATGGCGCAGCGCGGATCGCCCGCGCCGGAAGCCCACCATTTCTCGCCGTTCAGCACATAGTCGTCGCCCTGCCGCTCGCAGCGCATCGAAATGTTGGTCGCGTCCGAAGAGGCGACGTCAGGCTCGGTCATCAGATAGGCCGAACGAATCTTGCCCTCGAGCAGCGGCTCCAGCCAGTCCCGCTTGTGCCCTTGCGAGCCGTAACGCTCCAGCACTTCCATGTTGCCGGTGTCGGGCGCCGAGCAATTGAAGGTCTCGGCGCCGAGATGCGCCTTGCCCATCTCTTCCGCGAGGTAAGCATATTCGACGGTGGAAAGACCGTAGCCGCGCCTCGAATCGGTCAGCCAGAAATTCCACAGGCCGCGCTCGCGCGCTGTCTTCTTCAAGCCTTCGAGGATTTCCGTCTGCCTGGCCGTATACGACCAGCGGTCGCCGCCCTTGCCGATCTCGGCGAGAAATTCTTCGCCGAGCGGCGCGATCTCGTCGCGCACCATCGCCGTCACGCGCTGGTGGATCGGCTTCAGCCGCTCGGTCATGCCGAGATTCATGTCCGTCATCGCTTCCGGCCTTTCCAAAGATAAATCTTTACCCGTGGCAAGGATGACCGTACTTCGGTTAGCCTTGTCAACGCGAGTCCTTGGGCGAGTCCCCCTGCCGGGCAGGATGCGGAGAAACACGATGAGCTATCTGGACAAGCTGTTCTCGGTCGCCGGCAAGACCGCGCTGGTGACGGGTGCTGCGACCGGCATCGGCCGCATGGTGGCGACCGGACTGGTACGCGCCGGCGCTCATGTGATGATCGTCTCGCGCAAGGGCGAGGATTGCGCGAAAGTCGCCAACGAATTGAACGCGCTCGGCGGCTCCGGCCATGCCGAGGGCTTTGCCGGCGACGTGTCCAGCGAAGCGGGCATCGCCGCTTTGGTCGCCGAGGTCAAGGCGCGCACGGAACGCCTGCACATCCTGGTCAACAATGCCGGCATATCCTGGGGCGCGCCGCTGCAGGATTTCCCTTACCATGCCTGGGCCAAGGTGTTCGGCGTCAACGTCACCGCCGTCTTCCACCTGACGCGGGAGCTCATGCCGTTGCTCGGTGCAGCCGCGAGCGACGAGGATCCTGCCCGCGTCATCAATCTCGGCTCGGTGATGGGCACCCAGCCGCTGGCCGACGACGCCTATTCCTATGCGGCCTCGAAAGCGGCGGTGCATCATTTGACGCGCACGCTGGCGATCGAGTTCGCGGCCCGCCGCATCACCGTCAACGCTTTTGCGCCTGGTCCTTTCCAGAGCCGCATGACGGCGTTTGCCACCGCGACCGAGGAGCAGGCGAAACATGTTGGTAACCATGTTCCGCTCGGCCGCATCGGCGTGGCGGATGACATTGCCGGCGCAACGCTTTATTTGTGCAGCCGAGCCGGCAGCTATGTCACCGGCGCCATCCTGCCGATCGACGGCGGCCAGTCGGTGCAGCATGGAATGACTTTGTTCAAAGAATAAGGCGCCCGCTTCAAGGAATCGGGCGGGGTTCAAGGAATAAGGTGTCCGGTTCGAGGAATCGTAATCCGGGCGGGGTGCGGAGGACATCAGCGTGGAACCGATCAGTCTCGATACGCTTGTGGCAAGCGTTGGCAAGGAGGTCGGCGTCTCGCCCTGGCGGACGGTGACGCAGCGCATGATCGACCAGTTCGCCGATGCGACCGACGACCACCAGTTCATCCATTGCGATCCGGAGCGCGCCGAGCGCGAAACGCCCTTCGGCGGCACCATCGCGCATGGTTTCCTGTCGCTGTCGCTTTTGTCGGCGATGACCTTCGAGACCATGCCGCCGATCGAAAACACCAAGATGGGCGTCAACCACGGCTTCGACACGCTGCGTTTCCTGGCGCCGGTGAAGACGGGCTCGCGCATCCGCACCCGCTTCGTGCTGGCGGACGTCAAGGTGCGGCCGTCCGGCTGGGTGCAGACGGCGCATGATGTGACCATCGAGATCGAAGGCTCGAAGAAGCCGGCGCTGACGGCGCGTTGGCTGACCTTGACGCTGATCGAGCGCCAGCCCGAGAACGCATGAGCGGCGAGGCCGGTGCCATAGACCAGGCGGCGCTTGCGCCCTATCTCGAGGCGCATATCCCGGGTTTTATCGGCCTGTCCGCCATTGAAAAATTCAATTCCGGGCAATCCAATCCGACCTATCTTTTGACCGCCGCCAGCGGCCGCTATGTGCTGCGCGCCAAGCCGCCGGGACAATTGCTGAAATCCGCGCATCAGGTCGACCGCGAATTCCGGGTCATGCAGGCGCTTGCCGGCACGGCTGTGCCGGTGCCGCGCATGCTGCATCTGTCGGGCGAAGACTCCCCGACCGGCCGCATGTTCTACGTCATGGAATATCTCGACGGCCGCATCTTCTGGGATCCGTCGCTGCCTGACGTTTCCGGCAATGAAGAGCGTGCCGTGATCTACGATGCGATGAACGCGACGCTTGCCGCCCTGCACGATGTCGATGTCGGCGCCGTCGGCCTTGGCGATTTCGGCAGGCCCGGCAGCTATTTCGAGCGCCAGCTCGCGCGCTGGACCGGCCAATACCGGGCCTCCGAAACCGAAATCATAGCGGATATCGACAGGCTGATTGCGTGGCTCGAAACCCATATGCCCGCCGATGACGGCCGCGTTTCGCTTGTCCATGGCGACTACCGGCTGGACAACATGATGTTCGCGCTCGATGCGCCGAAAGTCATCGCGCTGCTCGACTGGGAGCTGTCGACACTCGGCCACCCCTTCGCCGACCTCGCCTATCAATGCATGCAATGGCGCCTGCCGCATGCCTCTGGCTTTCGCGGCCTTGACGGCGTTGACCGCGCCGCTGCCGGCCTGCCGTCCGAGGAGGCCTATGTCGCAGCCTATTGCAAACGGCGCGACATCGACAAGATCGACAACTGGACCTTCTTCCTCGCCTTCTCCTTCTTCCGGCTGGCGGCGATCTGCCAGGGCGTCTATCGCCGCGCGCTGGACGGCAATGCCTCCAATCCGGAAAAGGCAAGAACCTACGGGCAAGCGGTTAAGCTGATCGCGATACTCGCGGCGGAGCTGGTCGGCGGGAAGAACCGAAGAAAGGAAAGCTGAGCGATGGGCCGTTTCGATGGGATGACGGTGCTGGTCACCGGCGCGACGGGCGGCCTCGGCAGCGGCGCGGCAAAGGCCTTCGCGGCGGAAGGCGCGCGGCTGGTGCTCTCCGATCTCGACGAGGCGGCGCTCGGCGATTTTGCGGCGACGCTCGACGCCGAGACCGCTCACCTTGCCGGCAACATTGCCGACGAAAAGCTCTCGGAGGATCTGGTGAAGCTTGCCGTGCAAAAGTTCGGCCGGCTCGACGTCGCCGTCAACAATGCCGGCATCGTCCACTCCTTCGTGCGCCTGCCGCAGGTGACTTCGGAAGAGGCGCGCCGCGTGGTCGAGGTCGACCTGCTCGGCGTCTTCTATGCCATGAAACACCAGATTCCTCAGTTGGAACGGCAGTTCAGGGAAAGCGGCAAGGGCGGCGTAATCGTCAACATCGCCTCGGTCGCCGGTCTATCGGGCGCGCCGAAACTTTCGGTCTATGCCGCCGCCAAGCATGGTGTCGTCGGACTGACGCGCTCGGCCGCCGTGGAATATGCCAGCAAAGGAATACGCATCAACGCCGTCTGCCCGGCCCACACCCGCACGGCGATGGTCGACGGCTTCGTGCGTTTCACCGGAGCGCCCGAAGCCGAAGCGCTTGCCGAACTCACGCGCGGCGTGCCGATGAAGCGTGTCGGTGAGGTCGACGAGATCACCACCGGCGTCCTGTTCCTTGCCGACCCTGCCAACTCCTTCATGACCGGTCATGCGCTGGCGCTCGACGGCGGCATTGGCGCCATTTGAGCCATGCCGGGGGACGGCTAGAGCAATTCCAGGAAAAGTGTGATCGGTCAGGCTCGGCGCCTTCGCCGTAGCCTTTCGTTCGGAATTGCGTAAAACAGAAAGATAGAGCGTTTCGCCGTTTCCGTGAAACGGTGAAACGCTCTAGCCTCCGAAATCGCGTTAACCAAAGAGCCTGAACGGACGTTGCGGAACCGGAACGCTCTCTTGTCCGTTTCCGTACAGCGTATATAATTTCGTCAGGCAACCAACGACAAAGGCAGCGGAAATTGACGCTGAGCGTTCAGAAACGCCGCGAAAAACAGAAGGCGGAGCTTCGCTCCGAACTGGTCGCGGCGGCTCATAAGCTGGTGCAGGAAGAGGGCTATGAGGGCCTGACCATCCGCAAGCTGGCCAAGCGCGTCGGCTACGCGCCGATGTCGGTCTATTCCTATTTCGCCGACAAGCAGGACATCCTCTTCGCGCTCGCCGAGGACGCCTTCGAGACGCTCGCGCGGCGCATCGAGGAGCATTCCGCCGACGATCCGATCGAGGCGCTCAAGGCGGTGATGACCGAATATGCCGCCTTCGGGCTCGGCAACCCCAACGAATACCGCACCGTCTTCATGACCGAGAAGACCAAGCTGCCCGAAGGACGCAGCTACGAGGACATGGAAGAGGGCAATCCGGCCATGAAGGTGCTGATCAAACGCGTCGAGGCCTGCGTCGCGGCCGGCAAACTCAAGGGCGATCCGCGCGCCATCGCCACCATGCTGTGGACGGTCGGCCACGGCACGATTTCGTTGCTGATCACCTTTCCCTTCTATCCTTTCGGCGACCCCGAGACTTACGTGAAGCGCATGTGCAACTTCATGATGGCCTCGCTGTCGGAGCAGGAAATCCCGCCGCTCACCGAAACCCCGGTCGACTGCTGATCGCCCTGGGGCAATTCCAGGAAAAGTGTGAGCGGTTAGGCTCGGCGGCTTCGCCGTAGCCTTCCGTCCGGAATTGCGTAAAAACAAAGGGCTAGAGTGGTTCGCCGTTTCTGTGAAACGGTGAAACGCTCTAGCTGTTTTTGCGCCACCATCGGCTTGGTTCGTCGTGGCGAGTTCCTACGTTCAAAAAAAGTTGTCGTACGCGTACAGATTTCCTCTTGAATTCCGTTTCCGGACGCCGTATTTGTACGTTGTATCGTACATGTACGAAAAGAGATGACTGGAGACGGAAAATGAAGAAGACCATTCTTACCCTCGCCGCCGTGCTGGCTTTCTCGGGCGCCGCTTTTGCCGGCACGAACCAGCCGGTCAAGCATGCCCCGGCTGTCTGCGTCCAGACCAATGTGAAGCTCGACTGCACTGCCACCGGCTCGGTCGAAAAAGCGGACGCCGCCAAGGCCCAGACGAAGAGCCCGAAGCTTGGCATCGACGTCAGCCCTTGGTTCGTGCCCGGCCTCTAATCGCTATCGGCAAGACCTCGAACGAAAACGGGCGGCACGTGGCCGCCCTTTTTCGTTTTACCTGTCCCCATGAGCGACCCGCCCAGGCCTATTTCTTGCGCGGTTTCATCCCGGGCACGGTCTTGGCCTTACCGGG
The DNA here is from genome assembly GCF_006442815.1 of Mesorhizobium sp. B2-4-3. Taxonomy (GTDB): domain Bacteria; phylum Pseudomonadota; class Alphaproteobacteria; order Rhizobiales; family Rhizobiaceae; genus Mesorhizobium. The sequence goes on along the minus strand of NZ_VFVL01000002.1, from coordinate 113,839 downwards.
CTTTGCCGGCCCGCCGGAAATGGATGTTCCGGTGATCGACACGGGATCGCTGGCCGGAAACGTGTCCTCGAGGCCTTCTTCGAGTTCCTCTTCCTCGACCTCGTCATGCCGCTCCCGCTCCAGCGAACGGACAGCCGCGGTCTTCTTGGACGACTTCGGCGCGGATTTGGACGGCATCGGCTTCTCCCTCGCTGGTCGCAAACAACGGGCCGGATTGGCGATGGTTCCCGCAGCGGCCCCCTAGAGCATGATGCCGAAAAGTGTGAAGCGGTTTTCGGACGACATCATGCTCTACTCCTTTGATTTAGAGACGGATTCAGATTTCAGGTCGATTCGACCTGAAATCATCCGGCTCTAGGGACATCGGCCGCTGGCAATCAGTTCGCCGCGTCGCTCGCCGCTTCCGACAGCAGAGTAAAGACATAGTCCGAGAAGGAACGCCAGCATTCCACCCGGAAGGAATCCGCGGCTGTGCGCAACAGCACGATTTCGGACTTGCCCAGAATGGTGCGCGAGGCAGCACCGACCGGGAAAGCCTCGAGCGACAGGTCCTGCGGACAGCCCGAATTGACCGTCATCGCGGCCGCTGGCCCGGTGACCGAGATCGCGACATTGCGGTGCGAGATGCCGACCGCCGAATGCAGCGCCGTCACCTTGGCGCAGTCGGCGAGCGGATCGTTGCCCGCCTCGTCGATGATCAACCATTCGTCCGGCCCGAGCCACAGCGCCGTGCGTCCGTCCTTGGTCGCCGAGGTCTTCGGCTTGGCCGGCAGCGTCACGCCGAGCGCCTTGGAAAGTGCTGCGATCGAAGCCTGCGGCGCGCGCAGCGAGATGCGTTCGGCCGGCGGCAGCATCTCCACCTTCACGCCTGGCGCCGACAGCGCGCGGCCGGCAAGTGCTGGACGCCGCTCGACGGAAGCGGAAGCGGCTTTTGTCTTGGCGGCGGCCTTAGCCATTGAGGCGTTCTCCTTTCTCGTCGACGAACACCATGCCGGTGACTTCCACCTCGATCGTGCCGTTCGGCATCGGCACGTAGAGCGTCTGCCCCATGCGGTCGCGGCCGCCGGCGACCAGCGCCAAGGCGATCGAGCGGCCGCAATTCTCCGACCAATAGCTGGAGGTGACGTGGCCGATCATCTTCATCGGAATCGGCTGCTTCGGATCGGCGACGATCTGCGCGCCCTCTTCCAGCACGACCTTCGGATCCTTGGTCTTCAAGCCGACGAGCTGCTTGCGGCCCTTGGCTACAAGGTCTGGCCGGATCAGGCCGCGAATGCCGACGAAATCGGTCTTCTTCTTGCCGACCGCCCAGTCGAGCCCGGCATCGTTCGGCGTCACCGTGCCGTCCGTGTCCTGGCCGACGATGATGTAGCCTTTTTCGGCGCGCAGCACGTGCATTGCCTCGGTGCCGTAAGCAGTCGCGCCATGCTTCTGGCCTTCGGCCCACAGCGCTTCCCAGACCGCCTCGCCGTAATCGGCCGGCACATTGACCTCGAAGCCGCGCTCGCCGGTGAAGGACATGCGGAACAGCCTCGTCGGCACGCCGCAGATCTTGCCCTCGCGCACCGACATATGCGGCATCGCCTCGTCCGACATGTCGATGCCTTCGACTAGCGGCGCGATGATGTCTCGCGACTTCGGACCCTGCACGGCAATGACCGCCCATTGCTCGGTGATCGAGGTCAGCCAGACATTCAAGTGCGGGAATTCGGTCTGGAGGTAATCCTCCATATGGTTCATGACGCGCGGCGCGCCGCCGGTCGTCGTCGTCACGTGGAAGCGATCGGGCGCCAGCCTGCCGACAACGCCGTCATCATAGATGAAGCCGTCCTCGCGCAGCATGATGCCATAACGGCAGCGGCCGGTTTCCAGCTTCTCCCACGGATTGGTGTAGAGCAGCTCCATGAACTTCGCCGCATCCGGCCCGACCACCTCGATCTTGCCGAGCGTCGAGGCGTCGAACAGGCCGCCCACTTTTCGCACCGTCACGCATTCGCGGTCGACCGCCTTGTGCATGTCCTCGCCGGCTTTCGGGAAATACCAGGCGCGCTTCCAGTGGCCGACATCCTCGAACACAGCACCTTGCGACGCCGCCCAGCCATGCGTTGCCGTGCGGCGGGTCGGGTCGAACAGCGCGCCGCGCGCATGACCGACGATCGAGCCAAACGTCACCGGCGTATAGGGCGCCCGGAAGGTGGTGAGGCCGACCTGCGGGATCGGCTTGCCGAGTTCTTCGGCAGCGATCGCCAGGCCATGCATGTTCGACGTCTTGCCCTGGTCGGTCGCCATGCCGTTGGTGGTGAAGCGCTTGACATGCTCGATCGAGTGCATGCCTTCATGCACCGCCTGGCGGATGTCCTTGGCAGTGACATCGTTCTGGAAATCGACGAAGGCCTTGACCGTTGTGCCCGGCCCGGCGCCGGGGGCAGCGCCCAGCATGCCGCGCGACCAGCTCTCGCCGGCATCGACCTTCGGCTTGGCGCTCTTCCTGGCACTGCCGCCGGTATCTTTCGACGCCTTGGCGCCGGCCGCATAGGCCTCGTCGATCGTCGCGTCCAGCCCGTCCGTGCCGTTGCAGGCGCCGACCGAGACGCAGTCCTGCGCATAGGTGCCGGGCACGAAGCGCTTGGTCTCGTCGTTGAAGGCGACCTTGCCGCGCGACTGCGAGAACAGATGCACCGACGGCGTCCAGCCGGCCGACATCAGGATCGCGTCGACCGGGATGGTCCGCTCGCCGCCGCCATTCTTCGGCTGCACCGTCATTGACGACACACGCAATTTGCCGCTGGCGCTGACCACGGCGCGGCCGAAATTGATCTCGATGCCGAGCGCCCTTGCCTCGTCGATCACCGGTCCGGCGGGGTTGTCGCGCAGGTCGACGATCGCCGCGACATTGACGCCGGCCTTGTTGAGGTCGATCGCGGCGGCATAGGCGGAATCGTTGGCGGTATAGACGCCGACATTCCTGCCGACCGCCACGCCATAGTGGTTGAGGTAGGTGCGCGCCGCCGAAGCCAGCATGACGCCCGGACGGTCGTTGTTGGCGAACACCATGTGGCGCTCGATGGCGCCGGTGGCGATGACGACGCGCTTGGCGCGGACCTGCCACAGGCGCTCGCGCGCCAGCTCGCGGCCGGGGTTCTTGAGATGGTCGCTGACCCGCTCGACCAGTCCGACGAAATTCTGCGCGTAGTACCCAAAAGCAGTCGTGCGCGACAGCACCCGCACATTGCCCATCGCCTTGAGCTTCGCGATCGCCGCTCGCGCCCACGCATAACCGTCCTGGCCGTCGATCCTGGCGCCGCTCTCGAAGCGCAGGCTGCCGCCGAATTCGGCCTGCTCGTCGGCGAGGATCACTCGCACGCCCGTTTCCGCTGCGGCGAGCGCGGCGGCAATGCCGGCGGCGCCGCCGCCCAGCACCAGCACCTCGCAATGCGCGTAGCGCGCGGCATAATGGTCCGGATCCGGCTTGTCCGGTGAAACGCCGAGGCCCGCCGCAGCGCGGATCTTCGGCTCGTAGAGATCCCTCCAGGCCCACTTCGGCCACATGAAGGTCTTGTAGTAGAAGCCGGCCGAGAACAGCGGCGAGGCGATGTCGTTGACGGCGCCGACGTCGAAGGCAAGCGACGGCCAGCGGTTTTGCGAATTGGCCGTCAGCCCGTCATAGAGCTCCTGCACGGTCGCGCGCACGTTCGGCGTCTTGCGCGCATCGTCGCGCACGATCTGCACCAGCGCGTTGGGCTCTTCCGCGCCAGCCGACAGGAAGCCGCGCGGCCGGTGATATTTGAACGAGCGGCCGACCAGATGCACGCCGTTGGCGAGCAGCGCCGAGGCCAGCGTATCGCCCTCGATGCCGGTGTAGGACTTGTCGTCGAAGCTGAACGATGCGGTCTTCGCCTGGCTCAGGCGGCCGGCGCCGGAGATACGGAATGCGGCGCTCATTTCGCGGCTCCAGGCAGTTTCGCCGGCTTCGGCTCGCCGGCCTTGTAGGTCATGACGAACTTGTCGGTGACGGTGTCGCGCACCGCGTTGAAGAACCGAGCGCAGCCATGGATGTGCCGCCAGCGCTCATAGATGACGCCCTTCGGATTGGCGCGGATGAAGAAGAATTTCTCGAAATCGTCGTCGCTCTCGCCGGCAATGTTGGCCGAGCGCACGACATGCGCCTCGCCGGCATTGCGGAACTCGAGTTCCGGGCGCTCTTCCTCGCAATAGGGGCAGCGGATGAGAAGCATTCTGTTTGTTCCTACAATTCGCCGTAGTCGATGGATCAGTGCGCCACCGCGGCCGCAGCGGCCTCGTCGATGAGGCGTCCCGTGCGGAAGCGCTCGAGTGTGAAGGGCGCGTTGATCGGATGCGGGTCATCCTTGGCGATCGTATGCGCAAACACGTTGCCCGAGCCGGGCGTCGCCTTGAAGCCGCCGGTGCCCCAGCCGCAATTGACATAGAGGCCCTTGACCGGCGTCTTCGCCAGGATCGGCGAGCGGTCGGGCGTCACGTCGACGATGCCGCCCCAGGAGCGCAGCATCTTCATGCGGGTGAAGATCGGGAACATCTCGCAGATGGCGTCGAGCGTATGCTGCAATATGTGCAGGCCGCCGGTCTGCGAATAGGAGACATACTGGTCGGTGCCGGCGCCGATCACCAGCTCGCCCTTGTCCGACTGCGAGATATAGGCGTGCACCGTGTTCGACATCACCACGCAGGGCACGACCGGCTTGATCGGCTCCGACACCAGCGCCTGCAGCGGATAGCTTTCGAGCGGCATGCGCACGCCCGCCATGTTCATGATGACCGACGAATGACCGGCCGCGACCACGCCGACCTTCTTGGCGCCGATGAAGCCGCGCGTCGTCTCCACGCCGCTGACCGCGCCGTTGGCCGCGCGTTTGATGCCGGTGACCTCGCAATTCTGGATGATGTGCACGCCGCGCGCCGAGGCGCCCCGCGCATAGCCCCAGGCGACCGCGTCGTGGCGCGCCGTGCCGCCGCGCCGCTGCAGCGCGGCGCCCATCACCGGATAGCGCGCGTCCCTGGAGATGTTGAGCGGCGGACAGAATTCCTTCGCCTGCTCCGGTATCAGCCATTCATTGTCGATGCCGTTGAGCCGGTTGGCATGGATATGGCGCTTGAACACCTGGACGTCATGCACATTGTGCGCCAGCATCATGACGCCGCGTGGCGAATACATGACGTTGTAGTTGAGCTCCTGGCTCAGCCCATCCCACAGCTTCAGCGCATGGTCGTAGATGCCGGCGCTTTCGTCATAGAGATAGTTGGAGCGGATGATGGTGGTGTTGCGGCCGGTGTTGCCGCCGCCGAGCCAACCCTTTTCCAGCACCGCGACGTTGGTGATGCCGTGCTCGCTTGCCAGATAATAGGCCGTCGCCAGGCCGTGTCCGCCGGCGCCGACGATGATGACGTCGTATTCCTTCTTCGGCTCGGGCGACGTCCACTGCTCTTCCCAGCCCTTGTGGCCGCGCATGGCCTCGCGGGCAATGGCGAATACCGAGTATTTCTTCACGTTTCAGGCCTCGCGCCAGTAGCTTTCGCGGATTTGCGGCCGGGCATCCCCGCCTCGGCGCGCGAGGTGTATCACTAGCGAAACCGCGCTGTCATCCTTGCGCTGTTTGCGACGGCGCTTGCCGTTTTGCGCCGTGGCGAAAAAGACGCATCCGGGCTGGCAGCCACGGCCGCCTTCGGCCATACCCGACTATCGTGAGACCTGGAGGATGGATATGGGCAACGCCTGGTGGAATCTGACGTTACGCTTCCTGCTGGAACTTGCAGCTTTGCTTGGCCTCGGCATCGCGGGCTGGAGTCTTTCCGACGTATGGTGGCGCTGGGTCCTCGCCCTGGCCTTGCCGCTTATCGCTGCTGTGCTGTGGAGCACCTTCGCCGTGCTCAATGATCCGAGCCGGTCAGGCCGCGCGCCGGTGCCGGTGCCGGGCGCCGTCAGGCTGATGCTGGAACTTGTCATGCTGTTCGGCGGCGCCGCTGGATTCTATCTGGCCGGTCACGCGGCCGCCGGCATCGTCATGGCGCTGCTGATTGCCCTCAGCTACGCCTTGTCGTGGGACCGACTGGGTTGGCTGTTGCGGCAATAGACCAACCGCGGTCTTTGCCGGTTTCGGGTGGCCGCGGCCATCCCGATTTGCGACCTCACATCCAACCGCCGGCAAGCTCGGCACAAAGGAAGGATGACGAGAATGTTCGCACTCACAGATAAGGTCGCCATCGTGACGGGCGCCAGCTCCGGTATCGGCCGCGCCACAGCCAGGCTGTTCGCCGACCAGGGCCCAGCCTCGTCGTCGCGGCGCGCCGCCAGGCCGAACTCGACGCGCTCGTCGGCGAGATCGAGGATGCCGGCGGCGCAGCGGTTAAGCTTGCCGGCGATGTGAGGGACGAGGCCTACGCGAAGGCGCTCGTCGAACTCGCGGTCGAAAGGTTCGGCGGCCTCGACATCGCCTTCAACAATGCCGGCGCCGTCGGCGTGATGGGACCGGTGACCGACATGGCGCCGGCCACTTGGCAGGAGACGATGGACACCAACCTGACCAGCGCCTACCTCGCCGCAAGGCACCAGATCCCGGCCATGCTGCAACGCGGCGGCGGCTCGCTGATCTTCACCTCGAGCTTCGTCGCCTACACCGCCGGCATGCCTGGCATGGCGGCCTATGCCGCTGCCAAGGCCGGACTGATCGGCCTGACGCAGGTGCTGGCCGCCGAATACGGTCCAAAAGGTCTGCGCGTCAACGCGCTGCTGCCCGGCGGCACCGACACGCCCGGCGCCACGACCACGACGCCGGAGGCCCGCGCCTTCGTCGAAGGCATCCATGCCTTGAAGCGCATGGCGCAACCGGAAGAGATTGCCCGCTCGGCGCTTTATCTCGCCTCGGATGCGTCGAGTTTCACCACCGGAACCGCGCTGTTTGCCGATGGCGGCGTGTCAATCAACCGGACGTGATCCGTTTGGCGGACGGCAGACATTGCTCATCCGCTAAAATCTTGCGGCTGTACCCTTGCATTCCGGTCTGTTTTGACGATTTTCGGTTCCCGTCGAAAAACGGACCGGAACGATGCTGCTGATCAGAACCTATGTCGCCCAGAGCGCCATCGAAGGCGTCGGCGTTTTCGCCGCCGAACCGATCCGCAAAGGCGCCTCGATCTGGCGGCTCGATCCCGATTTCGACCGGCTGGTCCCGATGGAGGAATACGAGGCGGCACCCCCGCATCTCAAGGAACTGCTCGACCGCTACGCCTATCCGAGTCCGGACAAGCCCGGCTTCATGGTCTATGAGGTCGACAATGGCCGCTTCATGAACCATTCCGAGCGGCCGAACACCGATTTCTCGCAATATGGCGGCGCCACCGCCATTCGCGACATCGCCGCCGGCGAGGAAATCACCTGCGATTACGGCGAGTTTTTCGAGGATTTCGCCCGCCTGCATCTGGCGACCGCATAGTGCTTCGGCCGTCACGCCGGGACACGCGGGATTTTGATCGCGGTTTCCTGCAATCAGCGGTGGACAGGGCGGCATGATTCTGCTATCAGCCGCCCACAATTCGCGGTGCAACCCGCCGCGGAGGCATGGCGGCTATGGCTGTATGCCTATCGATCAAACCCGAAGACAGGATTGCCCGTGCAGGTACTCGTCCGCGACAACAACGTTGATCAGGCGCTTCGCGCGCTGAAGAAGAAAATGCAGCGCGAAGGTATTTTCCGCGAAATGAAGATGCGCGGTCACTACGAGAAGCCGTCCGAGAAGCGTGCCCGCGAGAAGGCCGAGGCCGTGCGCCGCGCCCGCAAGCTGGCCCGCAAGCGCGCCCAGCGCGAAGGCCTGCTGCCGATGACCCCGCGCCCGGCTCCGGCTGGTGCTGCCGGCGCATCGCGCCCGCCGCGCTCATAACGCCTATTTTTCGTCCTTTTCGAAGGATACCGAGGGTGGCGCGATGCGGAATCGCCGCCACCTTTTTATTTATGCATAGGAGCCGGTTCGGAGAGGGAACGGACTGACGGCGCTGCGGCAGTGAGGACAAAGATGAACGCAATTTCCGTGGAGCGCAAAACCGCTTTTCGCGGCTTCGCCCTGACGGCGGCCCTGCTTTCGGGTCTGACGCTTGCAGCATGCCAGACGACCCCGACGGGTGAGTTCAACTCGATCGACAAGGCGCAAGGGTCGAGCGAGAACATCTCCTCGCTTTCGGCGGTCATCCAGCGAAATCCGCAGGATCCCGAGGGCTATAATGTGCGTGGCTCCGCCTACGGCCGCGGCGGCCAGTACCAGGCGGCGCTCAAGGACTTCAACCAGGCGATCCAGCTCAACCCGAACTTCTACCAGGCCTATTCGAACCGCGCGCTGATCCAGCGCTTCCTCGGCAATCAGGAAGCCGCTTTAGCCGACTACAACCGCTCGATCCAGATCAACGCCAACTACGACGCAGCCTATATCGGCCGCGGCAATCTCTACCGCAAGGCAGGCCGCACCCAGGATGCCTTCAACGACTTCCAGAAGGCGATCCAGCTCGACACCACCGATGCCCGCGCCTACCACAATCGCGGCCTGATCTATCAGAGCCAGGGCCAGCACAAATTCGCCATCGAGGATTTCTCGACCGCCATCTCGCTGGCACCGGACGCCGCCGAGCCCTACAACGGCCGTGGCCTCTCCTACCTGGCGACGGGTGACGAGGACAACGCCTTCTCCGACTTCAACATGGCCATCAAGCTCGACGGCAAGAACGCCGAGGCCTGGGCCAACCAGGCGCTGATCTACGAAAAGCGCGGCGACAAGGGAAGGGCCGCCAAGTCCTACCGCGAGGCTATCCACCTCAACCCGAACTACCAGCCGGCCAAGGACGGCCTGTCGCGCACCGGCGGCAACGCGAGCTGATCGGAAGCTGGCGCCGGAAGGTCTATTGCACGACGCTTGGGCGCCGTTCCCGGTCGCCGTCGGCGGCCGCGATGTTGCGCTGCGGAGACACCGATAGCGATCCGTTAACCGCCCGGGGCAATGCGTTAACCCTCGCCATGTTCGCGCCAAGTTTTCGGCGGAACGCTCCGTGCACCTCGATCGTTTAAGCCGGGGCCAAGATTTTCGCGAAAGGACCTTTCCAATGATCAAATCCCTTGCCTGTGCCGCTGCCGCGCTTGCCGCCACGGTCCTCGCTTTCCCGGTCAGCGCCGGCACGCTCCGGCTCGGCACGCTCGATTGCACCATCGACGGCGGCGTCGGCTACGTCATCACGTCGAACAAGGGCGTCTCCTGCGTCTTCCGCCCCTCCCATCACGGCCCGGCCGAGATTTATACCGGCATGATCTCCAAGCTCGGCGTCGACGTCGGCAAGACGCATCAGGGTCAGCTCGTCTGGGCGGTGCTTGCCGCCACCCGCAGCCATGATGCGGGCGATCTCGCCGGCAGCTATTACGGCGTCAACGCCGAGGCGAGCGTCGTGACGGGCGGCGGCGCCAACCTCCTGGTCGGCGGCCTTGACGGCGCCTTCATGCTGGAGCCGCTCAGCGTCCAAGCACAGACCGGCCTCAACCTGGCCGTCGCGGTGGCCTCGCTGGATCTCGTCCACTCCTACAAGTAGCCGCCGCGGAACCACGGCACTCCGCAGGGCCGCGCCTTCCACGAAGGGCGCGGCCTTCGCACATATGAAGCTCCCGAACACAGTTGGAAACACAAGCACTCGCGAGAATGTCAATTGCGTGTGGCGGCTTTGCTTATCTTGTGTTATCAAGCCGAGGTGTTGGTGGTGATCGCCGGCAGAGGGGCAGCCTCCAAACAGATGCAAAGACATCGTTGACTGCAATTCTTGTTGCAGGCCGGGGAGGCTGTGGTGGATTTCATCGAGAAGTTATTCGGCTTTTCGCCTGACGGTGGTTCAGGATCTTTCGAACTTCTTTTGATCCTTGCTCCGTTCCTAGTCGCTGCGATCTGGTTCTATATGCGTCGGCAACGACGCTGACGGCCCGAGACAGGCCGTGACCCCGGTCCCCAAAATACTGGAATTTCTGAAGGCGATCGTCGACGCCTTCAGGCATTGGCCAGACAATCTGCGCCGGATAGCCGGGCAGATTTGCGCGCTCATCAGGTTGATCTGCGAAAGAGCCAAGCTTCCCAGCCGGCTCGATCGGAGCGGGCCGCAACGCTGCGTCAAGATCAGCGATCCCGCCTACAAGCGGCCAGACCCTTTGATCTACGCTCAGTATTATCTGATGGGCCAGGGCCTGGCCGTCACCTGGGACAATCCGGATATCGAGATCAAGCGCGGTGGCGTCACCCTACCGCCGCATATGCTGGAGCCAGATACCGAATATGAGGTCGTCGCGCGCATCTGGAACAACTCGACCGAGGCGCCGGTCGTCGGCCTGCCAGTGAAGTTCTCCTATTTGAGTTTCGGCATCGGAACCACCTCGACCTGGATAGACGAGACAAAGACCGATCTCGGAGTCAAAGGCGGCGCAAATCATCCGGCCTTTGCTTCGGTCAAGTGGCGCACGCCGGCCGAGCCGGGTCATTACTGCATCCAGGTGCTGCTCGATTGGCTGGACGACGTGAACCCCAACAACAACCTCGGGCAGGACAACACCACCGTCGGCATCGCCCATTCCCCGGCAAAGTTCGAATTCCGTTTGCGCAACGGCGAACGGGAAAGGGCCGAGTTTCGGCTTGAAGCTGACACCTATGCATTGCCTGAATTGCCGGTCTGCGGCGAGCGGCCCCGCCCGAGGCCCTCCCGCCGGCCGCTGCGCACCTTTCCCGGCACCATAGCGGCAGTGCCTGCCGGCCATACCCGCCGGGCACATCCCATCCCTGCCGGTTGGCTTGTCACCTTCGACCCGGCGCAAGCCGCGCTCGGTCCCGGAGAAGAGATTTCCGTCGCCGTCAATATCGAGCCACCTGCCGGCTTCACCGGCCGCAAGGCGGTCAACGTCCATGCCTTCTCGGCGCGCGGCCTTGCCGGCGGCGTGACGCTTTATGTCGAACGGTAGGAACCGCCATGGCTTACCGGCACTACACAAAATGCATTTCGGTCGGAAATCATATCGGCAAGCAATATGCGCAGGTGATCATTGCTGCCGCCGTGGTTGCGCTTCCGCTGATCCTGGTCGGCGTCGTTGCCGGACCGGCGGTCATGCTGGTCGCGCTCGCGGCCATCCTCGCATACTGCCGCTGGTGGCTCTACGATCGGCTGATCTGCCTCGGCGGCGACGAATGCGCAGTCGGCTGGCTGCTCAAGATCGATCCGCCCCAGGAGAAGTCCGGTCTCGATCGCTTCGACACTGACTACAGTCTCAATCTGGTTCCGGGAAACGTCCTCGAATTCACGCCGCAGGCCGAGGCCGAGAAGATCACGCCGTTCGGGCGGCTGATCGCCAACACGCCCGCGATCAAGAACGCGGGCCTCGATTGGCAGGGACTGGAGGCACGTCAGTGGGCCAACGACGACCCTACCGCGGTGCTTCACTGTGAATTCGAAGGAGCCGGCATCTACGATCTGATGATCGCATGCCTCGCCGCGATCCCCGTGGCCACCGCGGCGGTGGTGGCTTGCGCCATTCCCTTCTTCGGTTGGATCGCATGTGCGATCCTGACGGTCATCGCGGCCGCAATTGTCCTGGTCGGGGGCATCGTTGGGATTCTCGACACAGCCAATCCAACCGATGCCGACGAAAATCTCGGCGACCTTCACGTCAATGATCCGACTAGGCGAGGCGCCGACATCCTGTTCGTCAAAGGGACGTGGGTCTATGATTCCGCCCACGACGGCTGGAATGAGATCCATCCGATCAAGCACTGTCAGAAGATCGGCACCTGGAACGGCAGTTGGAATGAATCTCCGGTTCCGGACGGCAGCTCTGCCCGCTGGTGCGAGGCCGTGAATTCGGCCGGCTCGCCGCTGACCGTCGCAGCCCAGCAGGATCCGGAAAACCAGTGGACCGTCCACCCCGTCATCGACGGCTGCCGGCGTAGATCCGAAACCGAGCCGAACCCCATTCACTGATCTCCCGGAACATTATCCCGTGTGCATTCACCTTCCTGTGCACGGCAAACTGACTGGCCGACCCGGGACCGGCCGGGGCCCCTTCTGCCGTAACATCGTTCCGTGAACGTGAAAAAACCTCTTGAGCCCAAGCGCGCTTGAGGTTTTACAAGCTCCGCCGAACTGGATCTGGAGCATGATCCCGAACGTGGAATCCGGTTCTCGGAGGCGGTCATGCTCGACCCGATAGCGCCTCGTTCGCAACGCGGATGAGGTGCGCAAACAGGCAGGAGATCGGCATGACGGCAGCGAGCCGCAACAAGGTGGCCAGCAACAGGGTGGATTGGCGGGCGCTGTGGGCGAGCGGCGATCTGGCGCGGTTCTGCTTCATCAATCTCGGCATCCTGCTCTACGCCACCAACGAGACGATGGTGGCGACGGTGATGCCGGCGATGGTCGGCGAGCTGGACGGCGTGCAGCTGGTCGGCTGGTCGCTGGCGATCTACGAGCTTGGCGCCATCACCGCCGGCGCCGCGGCCGGACGGCTCGTCAGCTATGTCAGCCTGCGCAGCAACATGGCGATCGCCGCCACCCTCTACGCGGCCGGCGCGCTGGTGAGCGCAGTTGCGCCCTCGATGACCCAGTTCCTCGCCGGGCGGCTGATCGAAGGCCTCGGCGGCGGCGCGCTGGTGTCGCTTGCCTTCGTCTCCGTCGAGCGGCTCTTTCCGCGCAACATCTGGCCGCAGCTTTTCGGCGTGATGTCGGCGATCTGGGGCATCGCCGCCTTCAGCGGCCCGATGATCGGGGCGATCATGGTCGAGCTTCTGTCCTGGCGCTGGGCGGTCGGCATCTTCACGCTGGGCGGCATCGCGGTCGCGCTTGCCAGCCTCACCGTTCTCAACACCGCCGGCGCGTCGCGTCCACAGGCTTCGGGCGATGCCGCGCCGCCCTTCCCCTATGGCGCGCTCGCCTGTCTTGCCGTCAGCGTGGTGCTGATCGCGACCGCCGGCGTCGACATCGCCCTGCTGCGCTCGTCGCTGCTGCTTTGCCTTGGCCTGACCGGCCTGGCGCTCTTCGTCCGGATCGATGGGCTGAGACCCCGGTCGCGCCTGTTCCCGTCAGATCTGTTTTCATGGCGCGCGCCGCTCGGCACCGGCATGACCATGGTCGCCGCCTTTTCGGTGGCGACCTGTTCCTTCGGCATATACGGGCCGCTGCTCCTGACCACGCTGCACGACATACCTCTGCTCACCAGCGGCTACATCATCGCCGCCGAGTCGATTTCATGGTCGATCCTATCGATCCTCGTCGCCAATGCCCCGCCGGAGCGCGAACGCTCGATCATCCTCGTCGGCGCGCTGATGATTGCATGCGGCATTGCCGGCTTCGCCTACACGATCCCTGCCGGCTCGATCCCGCTGATCCTGCTCTGCGCCCTTTTGCAGGGCGGCGGCTTCGGTATCGCCTGGCCGTTCCTGACCCGCATCATCGTGGCGTCGGCGGCGCCGGACGAGCAAACCATCGCCTCGGCCGCGGTGCCCACCATGCAGCGCATCGGCTATGCCGTCGGCGCCGCGCTTGCCGGCATCATCGCCAATGCCAGCGGCTTCTCCGAAGGGCTGAACCGGGAAGCGGCCGCTTCCGTCGCCGGCTGGCTGTACCTAGCCTTCGTGCCGCTCGGCGTGTTCGGGTGCCTGGCGGCGCTGAGGATCTTCTCCACAGCGAACCGGCCGCGACTTGCGGCGGGTTGATACCGGCAACGGCAACGACCGAAACAGGGCTTTCCGCTCAGACCACGACGGTCTGCAGCCGCTCCGCAATCAGCGCGGCGAGCCGGGCCGCCACCTCGTCCTTGCCCATTTCCGGCCATTCCTCGACACCGGTCCTGGAGACGATGCGCACCTTGTTGCGGTCGCCGCCCATCACGCCGGACGGACCGATGCCGCTTTCATGCGAGACGTCGTTGGCGACGATGAAGTCGGCGCCTTTTTTCTTGAGCTTGGCCTCGGCATTGGCGATGAGGTCCTGTGTCTCGGCGGCGAAGCCGACGACAAGTCCGGGCCGTCGAGCATGATGGCCGATGCCGGCCAGGATGTCGGGGTTCTCGACCATCTGTAGCGAAGGCGGCCCCTCGCCAGCCACCTTCTTGATCTTCTCGCCGGCGGCGTTGGCCGTGCGCCAGTCGGCGACCGCCGCGACGAACACGGCGGCGTCCGCTGGCAACAGGCTCTCGACCGCTTGCTTCATCTGCGCGGCTGTTTCGACATGCGTGGTCGCGACGCCTGCCGGATCGGCGATGGTAACCGGACCGGAAACCAGCCGCACATCGGCGCCGAGCTTTGCCAGCGCGGCCGCGATGGCATGACCTTGCTTGCCGGAAGACCGGTTGGCGATGTAGCGCACCGGATCGATCGGCTCATGCGTCGGCCCGGATGTGACGATGATCCTGCGCCCGGCAAGCGGCTTCGGCTTCTCGTCGAGCATGGCCTCGATCGCAGCGACGATCTCCAGCGGCTCGGCCATGCGGCCCTCGCCCGCTTCGTTGCTTTCCGCCATCTCGCCCTTGGCGGGACCGACAAAGGCGATGCCGTCCTTCAGCAAGGTCGCCCGGTTGCGGCGCGTGGCAGCATGCGCCCACATTTTCGGGTTCATCGCCGGCGCCATCAGCACCTTCTTGTCGGTGGCCAGAAGCACCGTCGAGGCAAGGTCGTTGGCATGACCGTTGGCGAGCTTCGCCATCAGGTCCGCGGTCGCCGGCGCCACCACCAGCAGATCGGCCTCGCGCGACAGCCTTATATGGCCGACATCGTGCTCGTCCTTGCGGTCGAACAGCGCGGTGAAGACATGGTCGGCCGAAAGCGCGCCGACCGAAAGCGTGGTGACGAATTCCTGCGCGGCCGACGTCATCACCACCCGCACCGACGCGCCGCGCTCGCGCAGCCGCCGGATGAGGTCGAGCGCCTTGTAGGCGGCAATGCCGCCGCCAATGATGAGCAGGATGCGCTTGCCGGAGAGAGAGCCTCGCGGGACTGGTCTGCCGGCAGCGGCGACAACCGGCTTCGCCTGCTCCTTCGAAACCGTCAGCGCACGCAGGGTCTGCTCGATCTGGCCGATGCGGTCGGACTGCCCCGCCCGGCCTTCGACCGCGGCGCGAATCATCGCCCGCGCCTGCTCCTCCATCGAGCAGCCGTTCTCGGCCGCGAGTTGCCGGAGCAGGTCCTTGACCTCGTCATCCAGATTGCGGATCGTGATGCTGGCCATGTGATTGCACTCGCTTCAGATAGCGCTTGCAATGATAGCAATGCAATCAATCGGCGGCAAGCCGCATGGCGGTCAGAGCAATTTCCACGCGATGTAGATCAAGGTCAGCGCGATCACCCATAACGCCACGCGGCCGGAGCGGGTGTGGCGCGCTTCGGCCTTGCCGATGGCGCGGGCCGTCGCTTCGTCGAAGCGCAGGCCGTTCTCGGCCATCAGGTCGATCTCGCGCGACAGCCGGTCGGTACGGGCGGCGAGGTCCGGCGCCTGCCGTGCCAGCGTCAACAGCGCCTTGGCGCCGTCGCGCGCGTCGGCGAGCAGCCCGCGCGGACCGAGATTGCCGGCGATCCAGTCGCCGACCACCGGCTCGGCGGTCTTCCACATGTTGAAGCCCGGATCGAGCGTGCGGGCAACGCCCTCGACGACGACCATGGTCTTTTGCAGCAGGATCAATTCCGGCCGCGCCGCCATGTCGAACAGCTCGGTGACCTCGAACAGCAGCGTCAAGAGCTTCGCCATGGAGATGGTCTCGGCCGACTGGCCATGGATCGGCTCGCCGATGGCGCGGATCGCCTGCGCGAAGGCCGAGACATTGTGCTGGCGCGGCACGTAGCCCGCCTCGAAATGCACCTCGGCGACGCGCTGGTAGTCGCGCACGATGAAGCCGTAGAGGATCTCGGCGAGGAAGCGTCGCTCCTTCTTACCGAGCCGGCCGGCAATGCCGAGGTCGACCGCCACGATGGTGCCGTTCGCCTCGACGAACAGGTTTCCCGGATGCATGTCGGCGTGGAAGAAGCCGTCGCGCAGCGTATGCCGCAGGAACGACTGGATGAGATTGGCGGCGATCGCCTTGAGGTCGTGGCCGGCGTCGGCAAGGCCGGCGAGATCGTTCATCTTGATGCCGTCGATCCACTCCATCGTGAGCACGTCGCGGCCGGTCCGCTCCCAGTCGACCGCCGGCACGCGAAAACCCGGATCGTCCTTGGTGTTCTCGCCGAGTTCGGAAAGTGCGGCCGCCTCGAGCCTCAGGTCCATCTCGACCTTGGTGGTCTGCGCCAGCGTCTGGGTCACCTCGACCGGTCGCAGCCGGCGCGAGGAAGGGATGTATCTTTCCTGCAGGTGGGCCGCGAGGAAATAGCTTTCGAGATCCTGGAAGAAGCGGTGCCGCACGCCGGGCCGGATCACCTTCACCGCCACGCGCGACGCCGTTCCATCACTGACCACGTCGGCGCTGTGCACCTGCGCGATCGAAGCGGCGGCAACGGGATTCCCGAAGCTGGCATAGAGATCGTCTATCCTGCGCCCGAGCGAGGCTTCGATCGCGTGAACCGCCTCTGCCTTCGGGAAGGTGTGCATCTTGTCCTGCAACAGCGCGAGGTCCAGCGCCATGTCGTTGCCGACGACATCGGGCCGCGTCGCCAGGAACTGGCCGAGCTTGACGTAGGAAGGTCCGAGCCGCACCACCGCCCGCGCCAGCCTGTCGCCGCGCTGATAGCTCAGCGCCCGGCGGCGGGTAAAAAGCCGCGCCACGCGCCAGCCGAATTTCGGCATGCCGGAGAGCTCTTCGCCCGGCAACGCCGCGACGACACCCTCGCGGACCAGCACCCAGCCGGCCCTGGCGAGCCTGAAGGCGGCGCCGACGCTGCTCATAGGCCAGCCTGCTTCAAAGGGGCCTGTGTCAAAGGGGCCTGCTGCAAGGGGCCGCGCCTCAAAGCTTCCAGCCGGAATGAAGGGCGGCGATGCCGCCAGAATAGTTGCGGAACGTGACACGGTCGAAGCCGGCGCGGGTAATCATCGCCGCGAAATTCTGCTGGTTGGGGAATTTGCGGATGGATTCGACAAGATAGGAATAGGGCTCGCCCTCGCCGGTGACCGCCTTGCCGATCTTGGGGATCGCATTGAAAGACCAGGCCTCATAGACCTTGTCGAGCAGCGGCATATCGACCTCGGAGAATTCGAGGCAGAGCAACCGCCCGCCGCGCTTCAGCACGCGATAGGCTTCACCAAGGGCGACTTCGATGCGCGGCACGTTGCGAATGCCGAACGCGATCGTGTAGGCGTCGAAGGTGCCATCCTCGAAAGGCAATTCCTCGGCATTGGCCTCGACAAAGTTGGTGTTTGCCGCAAGGCCATGCTTCTCGGCGCGGTCGCGGCCGACGGCCAGCATCGAGCCGTTGATGTCGAGCACCGTGGCATGAGCCTGCCGCTGGCTGGCCTCGACGATGCGGAAGGCGATATCGCCGGTGCCGCCGGCAACGTCGAGCACCTTCCAGCCCACCTTTTTGGGAGGGTTCAGCCAGGCGACCATCGCGTCCTTCCACAACCGATGCAACCCGGCCGACATCAGATCGTTCATCAGGTCGTATCGATTGGCCACCTTGTGGAAGACGTCGTTGACGAGGGGCTGCTTCTCGCCTTCCCCGACCTTCCTGAAACCATAGGAGGTTTCCATGCCGCCCGCGGCCGTGGTTCTCTCAACTGACATTATTTTGATCCGCCATAAAACCGGCGGGACCATAGCCGATCGATGGTGCCGACGCTATTGTCCAGGGCGCGGTTTTCGGCCGCGCCTTCAAAACCCGGCAGGGAAAGGTCACGCATGATTTTCCGGCCAGAATCTGCGCGAGAGCAGCATATCGGACGGGATGACCGCATGATTTTGAAGGCCGAACTGCATTGCCACATCGAAGGGGCGGCGGCGCCGGAGCTCGTCGTCAACCAGGCCCGCAAATACGGCGAGGACCCTTCGCCCTACATCCGGGACGGCTCCTTCGTCTGGCAGGACTTCACCTCGTTTCTCGCGGCTTACGATTTCGCTTCAGACCTGTTTCGCACGGAGGAGGATTATGCCCGCCTCGCCGACTATTACCTGACCAGCCTCGCCCGCGACGGCGCCATCTATTCCGAGGTTTTCACCTCGCCGGACCATGCCAAAAAGGCCGGCCTGTCGCCAAAAGCCTATACGGACGCGCTGGGCGAAGGCATGGCCCGCGCCAAGGCCAAGACCGGTATCGAGGGCCGCATGATCGTCACCGGCGTGCGCCATGTCGGGGTCGAGGCGATCGAGCAGGCGGCGCGCTTCGCGGCGCGCTGCGGCCATCCGCTGGTGACCGGTTTCGGCGTCGCCGGCGACGAGCGCATCGGCGATTTCGAGGACTATGTGCGCGCCGTCGAGATCGCGCGCGAAGCCGGCCTCGGCATCACCATCCATGCCGGCGAGCTGATGGGCTGGGAAAGTGTGGCGGCCGCCCTCGACCATATCCGCCCTTCCCGCATCGGCCACGGCGTTCGCGCCATCGAAAACCCGGACCTGGTCCGCCGCATCGCCGCCGAAGGCGTGGTGCTGGAATGCTGCCCGGGCTCCAACATCGCGCTGAAAGTGTTCGACAGCTTCGCCGACCATCCCTTTCCAGCGCTGCGCGCCGCCGGCTGCAAGGTGACGCTCAACTCCGACGACCCGCCCTACTTCTGGACCTCGCTGAAGCGCGAATACGATATCGCCGCCGAGCATTTCGCCATCAACGACAAGGCGCTCGCCGGGATCACCAGAACGGCCATCGAGGCGGCCTTCGTGGACAAGAAGACCAAGGCGATGCTGCTGGGCCGGTTGGACGCGAAGGTGCGGTGAGTGAGTAGGGGAGTAGTCGGTAGTCAGTAGTTATGGATTTGGTCGAGCGCGCATAGAGCGGTTGAAGGCAGGAGCTTTCCCCAGGGCGAGGACTCGCAAATCGGCTCACTATTCACTACTCACTACTGACTAACACCCACTGCGAACCAGTCGGAGCACATCATGCAGGGCGTCACCGTCGTCGACCACCCCCTTGTCCAGCACAAGCTGACCATTATGCGCAAGAAGGAGACCTCGACGGCCGGCTTCCGGCGGCTTCTGCGCGAGATCTCGTTGCTGCTCGGTTACGAGGTGACCCGCAACCTTGAGCTGACCACGACCATGATCGAGACGCCGATCGAGGAGATGGAAGCGCCGACGCTGGAAGGCAAGAAGCTGGTCTTCGCCTCGGTGCTGCGGGCCGGCAACGGCCTGCTCGAGGGCCTGCTCGACCTGGTGCCGGCGGCACGCGTCGCCCATATCGGCCTCTACCGCGACCACGAGACGCTGGAAGCGGTCGAGTATTTCTTCAAGGCGCCGAGCGATCTTGCCGACCGCCTGGTGATCGTCGTCGATCCGATGCTGGCGACCGCCAATTCCGCGATCGCCGCGATCGACAAGCTGAAGGGCCGCGGCGCCACCAACATCCGCTTCCTCTGCCTGCTTGCCGCCCCGGAAGGCATCGAGCGCTTCACCAAGGCGCATCCGGACGTGCCGATCTTCACCGCCTCGATAGACCGCCAGTTGAACGACAAGGGCTACATCATGCCCGGCCTCGGCGACGCCGGCGACCGCATGTACGGGACAAAATGAGCGCATCCGTTTACCACGCGTTTACAAAACCGCGCGGTTCCAGCGCACGTTAAAGCGGAAAACACCATGTCGGCGTAAAGGATGCGACCTCGATCTAAGGGGCATCCATGCTGCGCAAGCTTCTCATCCTTGGCATCTTTGCCGGAACCTCAGCCTCGATTCCGATCGTCTATCAGGCGAATCCGCATCTGGTGGACGGCCTGTTGAAATCGACCGTTGCCTCGCAGCCGGCTGCGCCGGAGGCTCAGTCGCAGGTCAATCTCGCTTCGGTCCCGGACAAGCCGGCAACGCCAATGCCGCTCGGCCGCCAGGTGCTGGTCAATGCCGACGGGCGCGGTCACTTCATGTCGCAGTTCAAGCTCAACGGCCGCCAGATCGACGGCATGATCGACACCGGCGCGACGCTGGTCGCCATCAACACCTCGACCGCCCGCAGGATCGGCATCTCGCTCAACCCGTCCGACTTCAATCGCCAGGTGAACACCGCCAACGGGGCGATCAAGGCCGCCGTGGTGACGGTCGACCGCCTGCAGATCGGCAAGATATCGGTCGACAACGTCCAGGCGATGGTGCTCGACGACAGGGCGCTGCAGACCAACCTGATCGGCATGAGCTTCCTGCAGCGGTTGCAGAAATACCAGGTCCAGGCCGGCTCGCTGCTGCTCGTTCAGTAAGGCCGCGTAAGCAATTCCAGGAAAAGTGTGCAGCGGTTAGGCTCGGCGATCTCGCCGTAGCCTTTCCGTCCGGAATTGCGTCAAAAACAAAAGATAGGGCAGTTCATCGTTTCCCCGAAACGATGAACTGCCCTATCGAGGCAATATCCGCCTGAGCACGGTCTTTTCGGCGGGCGGCTTGGAACCCCCGATCGTATAAGCGGCACGCACAGCGGCCGCGGCCGCCGCAGCCTGGGCGTCGGTGCGGGCATGCACCAGCGCCAGTGCCTCGCCCGAGCGCAGCTCGGCGCCGACCGGCAACAGCCTGGTCAGACCGACGGCATGATCGATCTTGTCGTCGGGATGCGAACGCCCTCCGCCGAGCGTGACGACGGCAAGCCCTACATCGCGCGTGGCGATGCCGGTCACGAACCCATCCTGTTGCGCTTTCACGGCCAGTTCGACCGGCGCCGTCGGCAGATATTTTTCCGGGTTCTCGATGAAATCGCCCGGACCGCCAAGCACGGACACCATTCGCGCGAAGACGGCTGCCGCACGGCCTCCGGCAAGCGCTTCTGTGGCGCGCCTGATACCGTCCTGGTGAGACGAGACGAGCCCCGCCGACTGCAGCATCTCGGCTGCCAGCGCCAGCGTCACATCCTCCAGCCGCCGGTCGCGATAACGGCCGGTGAGGAAATCGACGGCATTTCGCACCTCGACCGCGTTGCCGGCCGCCGAAGCCAGCGGCTCGTTCATCCCCGTCACCAGCGCGGATGCATTCAGGCCGGCGCCATTGGCGACCTCGACCAGGCTGTTCGCCAGCGCGACCGCATCGCGCGACTTTTCCATGAAGGCGCCGTTGCCGACCTTGACGTCGAGCACCAGCGAGCCCAAGCCCGCGGCAAGTTTCTTCGACAGGATCGAGGCGGTGATCAGCGGCACCGATTCGACGGTCCCCGTCACGTCGCGGATCGCGTAGAGCCTGCGGTCGGCAGGTGCCAAATCGGCGGTCTGGCCGATAATGGCGCAGCCCGTTTCCAGCACCGCCTTGCGGAAAAGCATCACGTCCGGCTGGCTGGCATAGCCGGGGATGGCATCCATCTTGTCCAGCGTGCCGCCGGTGTGGCCGAGGCCGCGGCCCGAGATCATCGGCACATAGGCGCCGCAGGCCGCGACGATCGGCGCCAGCATCAGTGAGACATTGTCGCCGACGCCGCCGGTCGAATGCTTGTCGGTGACCGGCCCCGGCAGGTCGGACCAGTCGAGCACGTCGCCGGAATCGCGCATGGCGAGCGTCAGCGCCACCGCCTCCTCGCGGCTCATGCCGTTGAGGAAAACCGCCATCGCGAAAGCGCCGACCTGGCCCTCGGAAATGGTGCCGGCCGCCAGACCCGCGATGAAGGCCGCGATCTCGTCGGCCGAGAGTCTGTGGCCGTCGCGCTTGCGGCGGATGATTTCCTGCGGCAGCATCAGTCGGGCAAGCCGTCCTGGAAGACGCGCCGCAGGATCGTCGCCAGCCGCGCGCCGCCGACCGGCGCCATGTCCTTGGTTTCCTGGTGCGAGAGTTCCGCTCCGGTCATGCCGGCCGCCAGGTTGGTGATCACCGAGCAGGCGGCGACCTTGAGGCCGAGGAAGCGGGCGAGGATGACCTCCGGCACGGTCGACATTCCGACCGCCGTCGCCCCCATGACGCGCGCCATGCGGATCTCGGCCGGCGTCTCGAAGCAGGGTCCGGAAAACCACATATAGACGCCCTGGTGCAATGCCGTGCCGGTCGCCTTCGCCGCCTTCTCGATCGCGCCGCGCAAGTCGGCATCGTAAGCCTCGGTGAGACCGACGAAGCGGCGGTCGCTCGGCTCGCCGATCAGCGGGTTGGAGCCGGAGAAATTGATGTGGTCGGTGATCAGCATCACCGAACCCGGCCCCATGTCAGGATCGACCGAACCGGCGGCGTTGGTGAGGATGAGGCGCGAGATGCCGATGCCGGCGAGCACCTCCAGCGCCGGCCGCATCGCCGCGGCATTGCCATGCTCGTAATAATGCGCGCGGCCGGACAGCATCAGCACCGGCGTGCCGGCGAAATGCCCGGCAACCACCTCGCCGGCGTGGCCGGAAACACCGCTGCGCGGGAAGCCCGGCAGTTCGGCATAGGAGATGCGCCTGGCATCCTTGACCTGGTCGACCAGACCGCCAAGGCCCGAGCCCAGCACAAGCGCGGCCGCGGGCGCCAGCCCGTCCAGCTTCTCGACCAGATGATCCAGCGCTTCCTTCATTTCAACCCGCTCTTCATTTCAAGATGTCGCCCCTGAAGCCGTAAGGCAGCATGTCGCCCATGGTCACGGTCTCGGCCACGCCGGCGTTGTCGCACAGATAGAGCTTCGTGTCCGGCCGGCAGAATTCCGCCAGCCGTTGCCGGCAGCCACCGCAGGGCGAGCATCTGGCCATGCGTTCGGCAATCACCGCGATCTCGACGATCCTGCCGCCGCCGCCCATTATGTAGTGGCCGAGCGCCGTCGTCTCGGCGCACCAACCTTCCGGATAGGACGCTACCTCGATGTTGGCGCCGGTGAAGACGCGCCCGTCGTCGGTGCGCAGCGCCGCACCCACCGGGAATTTCGAATAGGGCGCGTAGGCCTTGGCCATCGCCGTCTTCGCCGCTTCGAACAGATCATGCGACATCCGGTTCTTCTCTCCCACGATCTTGTTCAAATGCCGGTCGCCGCCGGACGAAAATCCAGCCTCAGCGTTCCTTGACATAAGGCACGCCGCCGGCGCGCGGCGGGATCGCCTTGCCGATGAAGCCGGCGAGCAGGATGACGGTCAGCACATAGGGCAGTGCCTGCATGAACTGCACCGGCACCTTGCCGATGATCGGCAGCGGTGAACCCTGCAGGCGGATCGCCGCAGCATCGAGAAAACCGAACAGCAGGCAGGCGAACATGGCGTTGACCGGCTTCCATTTGGCGAAGATCAGCGCGGCAAGCGCGATATAGCCCTTGCCCGCGGTCATGTCCTTCACGAAGCCGCCATTCTGCACCATGGAAAGATAGGCGCCGGCGACGCCGGTAAGCACGCCGGTGCAGATCAGCGCTCGGTAGCGCAGCCAGGCGACCGAGATACCGGCGGTGTCGACGGCGGCCGGATTTTCGCCGACGGCGCGCATCCTCAGCCCGAAGCGGGTGCGAAACAGCACCCACCAGGTGAACGGCACCATGGCGAAGGCGAAGTAGACCAGGATCGAGTGGCCGGAGATCAGCTCGGCATAGATCGGGCCGATGATCGGCACATCCTTGATCGCGTCGGCGCCGGGCCAGGTGATCGCTGCGAAGCGTTCGCCCGGCTGCAGCGCCGGCGTGCGCCCGCCCTGCTGGAACCAGGCCTGGCCGAGGATGATGGTCGATCCTGCGGCGATGAAGTTGATGGCCACGCCGGACACGATCTGGTTGCCGCGATGCGTGATCGAGGCGAAGCCGTGCACCAGGGCGAAAGCGACCGAGATCAGCACCGCCGTGCCGAGGCCGATCAGCGCCGAATGGAAGACGGCGGCCGCCGAAGCGCCGGCAAAGGCGCCGACCAGCATCTTGCCTTCGAGCCCGATGTCGAAGATGCCGGCCCGTTCCGAATAAAGGCCGGCCAGGCAGGCGAGCAGCAGCGGCACCGAAAGGCGGATGGTCGAATCCAGCACCTGGATGATGGCGTTGAACATGTCCATCTCAGGCCCCCTTCCCGTTCACTGCCTGCATGCCGACCGATTTCGGGCTGACCGAGGCGAACAGCGCCTGGATGTAAGGCCTGAACATGTGTTCCAGCGCGCCCGCGAACAGGATGACCAACCCTTGGATGATGACGATCATGTCGCGGCTGATCGCCGGCATCTCGAAGGCAAGCTCTGCGCCGCCCTGGTAGAGCATGCCGAACAGGATCGCCGCCAGCACGATGCCGACAGGGTGCAGCCGGCCCATCAGCGCGACCGCGATGCCGACATAGCCGGCGCCGGACACGAAATCGATCGCGACATTGTGCTGGTCGCCCATGACAGGGTTGAGCGCCATCATGCCGGCCAGCGCGCCCGAGATCATCATCGCGGTGATGATGATGCGGGTTTCCGAAATGCCGGCGTAGCGCGCCGCCTTCGGGCTGTGGCCATAGGTGCGCATCTCATAGCCGAGCCTCGTGCGCCAGATCAAAAGCCAGACCAGGAAGGCCATGACCAGCGCCAGCAGGAAGCAGATGTTGAGCGGCGCCGAACGGATCTTGGCGCCGAACAATTCGATGACCCAGTTGAGCTTCGGCAGTTCGGCGCCGGCGAGGAAATTGCGCGTCTGCGGCGCCTGCGACCCGGCCGGCTTCAGCGCACCGACCAAGAGATAGACCATCACCGAGGCGGCGATGAAGTTGAACATGATGGTGGTGATGACGATGTGCGAGCCGCGCTTGGCCTGCAGATAGGCCGGGATCAGCCCCCACAGCGCGCCGAACGCCGCCGCGGCCACGATCGCGATCGGAAAGATCACCCACCAGGGCAGCACGCTGTCGAGGCTCAGGCACACGAGCGCGATGCCCAGGCCGCCTATATAGGCCTGGCCCTCGGTGCCGATGTTGAACAGGCTGCAATGCGCCGCCACCGCCACCGACAGCCCGGTGAAGATGAAGGTCGTGGCGTAGAACAGTGTGAAGGCGATGCCCGTGCCCTTGCCGAAGGCGCCCTCGACCAGGATGACGGCGGCGCGGAACGGGTTTTCGCCGACCAGCATGACGACGAAGCCGGCGACGATGAAGGCGACCGATAGGTTGATCAACGGAATCAACCCATAATCGGCCCAGGCCGGCAATTTGGCGTAAGGCGTGCTCATTCGGCGGCCTCCTGGTGCTCGACGCCGGCCATCAACAGCCCAAGCTCGCCTTCGGTCGCGTCCGGGCCACGCTCGCCGACGACACGGCCGGCAAACATCACCAGGATGCGGTCGGACAGCGAGCGGATCTCGTCGAGCTCGACCGAGACCACCAGCACCGCCTTGCCCTGGTCGCGCATGGCGATCAGCCGCTTGTGGATGAATTCGATGGCGCCGACATCGACGCCGCGCGTCGGCTGGCCGACGATCAGCACGCCGGGATCCTGCTCCATCTCCCTGGCCAGCACGATCTTCTGCTGGTTGCCGCCGGAGAAATTGGCCGTCTTCAGGCGCGGATTGCCTGGACGGATGTCGTATTTCTCGATCTTGTCCTTGGCGTCGGCCATGATGGCATCGATGTCGAGGAACGGCCCCTTCAAATAGCGCTCGTCGTCGTGATAGCCGAGGATCGAGTTCTCGTTTTCCTCGAAGGCGAGCACCAGTCCGACATGGTGACGGTCTTCCGGCACATGGGCGAGACCGCGGTCGCGTAGTTCGCCGGGATCGGCCTTGCCGGTGAGGTCGATCGGCTTGCCGTCGAGCATCACCTCGCCGGACACCGCATGCCGGATGCCGGAGATCGCCTCCAGAAGCTCGGATTGGCCGTTGCCCGCAACACCGGCGATGCCGACGATCTCGCCGCCGCGCACGTCGAAGGAGACGTTGTCGACCATGGTGACGCCGCGCGAATCCTTGACCGTCAGGTTCTTGACCGAGAGTTTTACCGCGCCGGCTTCCGACTGGCCCTTCTCGACCCTGAGCAACACCCGCCGGCCGACCATCAGCTCGGCCAGTTCGCCGACCGTGGTTTCCTTCGTCACCCGCGTTGCCACCATCGTGCCCTGGCGCATCACCGAAACCGTGTCGGTGATCGCCATGATCTCGCGCAGCTTGTGCGTGATGAGCACGATCGTCTTGCCCTGGTCCTTCAATTGCTTGAGGATGCGGAAGAGGTGATCGGCCTCGGCCGGCGTCAACACCCCCGTCGGCTCGTCGAGGATCAGGATCTCGGCGCCGCGATAGAGCGCCTTGAGAATTTCGACACGCTGCTGCAGGCCGACCGGCAGCTCTTCGATGACGGCGTCGGGATCGACCTCGAGGCCGTACTCGCGCTCCAGCCGGTCAAGCTCCGAGCGCGCCTTGGCGATGCTTTTCTTCAACAGCGCATCGCTTTCGGCGCCGAGGATGATGTTCTCCAGCACCGTGAAATTGTCGACCAGCATGAAATGCTGGTGCACCATGCCGATGCCGAGCGCGATGGCGTCGTTGGAGGTGCTGATCGACACCGGCTTGCCGCCGACGCGGATCTCGCCGCTATCGGCCTGGTAGAAGCCGTAGAGGATCGACATCAGCGTCGACTTGCCGGCGCCGTTCTCGCCGACAATGCCGTGGATGGTGCCGCGCGCCACTTCCAGGTTGATGTCGCGGTTGGCGCGCACCGCGCCAAAGCTCTTGTTGATGCCTATGAGCTCGATTGCGGCTTGCGCCATGCAGCCTGTTCCCACTGTTATTTTTTTATCGCTTGGTCAAAATGCCTAGCATGATGCCCCGCTTATGCCAATCGGCCGTTCACTCTCGACAAATCCCCGCGTCCTTGTCAATTTCGAACCTGAGCAGGTTCCGCAAATGTGTCCCACGGTTTTGCGATCTGAACCTGCGAAAACCAACAGAGCTAAGCAGATATTCGTGGGGCATCCCACGAATATCTGCTTAGCTGGAGGCTTCACATTCGCAAGGATCGGTTTTGCATGGCCATGCCTGACGATCGGCTGACGACGTTGGAAATCCGCGCCGCAGAGCAGGAGAAGACCATCGAGGAGCTGTCCGGCCAGATCGCCGAGCAGTGGAAGGTGATCGAGCGCATGGAGCGCAAGCTCGCAGCGCTCACCGACCGCTTCCTGGAATTGGAGGAGCAGACCGCCTCCGATGTTCCGGTGACCAAGCCGCCGCATTGGTGAGGAGCCATGGGGAACGACGGCCATGTCCAGTGAAAGCGACCGCGTCGCTCGGGCCGGCGATTATGTCTTTGGCTTGATGAACGACAGGGAACGCGCCCGCGCCGAACGCGACCTCGAGATCGATCCCGCCTTTCGCGATACGGTGCTGCGGCTGGCCGAACGCCTGCGCGCCTTCGATCCCGCGGGACCTGAAGCGCGCGGCGATCGTTGGGAACTGGTCACGCAACGCCTTGCCGAACTGCCGCAGATGCAGGCGCGCCTTGCCGGCGCCGCGGCCTCCGAGGCCGAACCGCCGCCACCGATGATCCACCGGCTCGAGCGCAAGCCCTACGGCGTCGGCCTGCATTCGCTTGGCGGCAGGCTGGGATTTGTCATCGCACTTGCCCTGGTGGCGGCCTTTGCGCTCGGCTATCTCGCCGGCACGCTATAAAAGCAATTCCAGGAAAAGTGCGCGCGGTTGGGCTCGACGCCTTCGTCGTAGCCTTCCGTCCGGAATTGCGTCACAGTAGAGACTTCGACATCAGAAGCATCGGCGCGCCGTCCTGCTCGAAGGTCTCGACCGCCGTCCATCCAAGCGCCTCGTAGAAGCCGCGCGCCTGCCATGTGTAGAGATGGAGCTTGCCCACACCGGCCGAAGTGGCATGAGCTTCGACGGTTCTGACCAGCGCCGTGCCGACACCGCCGCCTCGATAGGCTTCCTCGACGATCAGTCCGGCCAACCATGGCGTCAGATCGTGCGGCGAATTGATTTCGTCGCGGACGAGCAGGCAGCTCCCGATCGGCCGGCCGCGGTCGCGGGCGACAAAGGCCGCCTCGAAGCCGTCGCCGGCGATCAGCCCGCGCAGCCCGGCCATGTCTTCGTCGAGCGTCCGTCCAGTGCCCTCGAAGAAAGCCTTCAGGCGAAGCCGTGCGATCATCTCGATGTCGCCTTCAGCCATGGCTTCGATCGTCGGCCGCATCGTTCCATCTCCAAAACGAAACCGCCGGGCGTTGGCCCGGCGGTTCAAACCCTGCTTCAGTCGCAGATCAATAGGGGCAAGCGTTGTCGGTGGTGTAGTCGTGCACCTGGACCTTGCCGGAGATGATGTCGGCCTTGGCCTTTTCGACGGCCGCCTTCATCTCGTCGGTGACCAGAGCCTTGTTGTTGTCGTCCATGGCGTAGTCCACGCCGCCTTCCTTGAGGCCTAGATTTTGGACGCCGCCCTTGAAGGTGCCGTTCTTGCCATCCGTGAATGCGTTGTAGACGGCGACATCGACGCGCTTCATCATCGAGGTCAGCACCTTGCCGGGCTGCAGGCCATTCTGGTTGGAATCGACGCCGACGCCGAGCTTGCCGGCATCCGCAGCCGCCTGCAGCACGCCGACGCCGGTACCGCCGGCCGCCGCGTAGACCACGTCGGCGCCCTGGTCGATCTGCGTCTTGGCGATCTCACCGCCCTTGGCCGGGTCGTTCCAGGCGGCCGGCGTGTCGCCGGTCATGTTCTGGATGACATCGGTGGCGCCGGCCGACTTGGCGCCGCCGACATAGCCGCATTCGAACTTGCGGATCAGCGGGATGTCCATGCCGCCGACGAAGCCCACCTTCTTCGACTTCGACGCCATCGCCGCCAGGATGCCGACGAGGTAGGAGCCTTCGTTCTCCTTGAACACCAACGAGCGGACATTGGGCAGGTCGACGGCATCGTCGATGATGGCGAAATTCAAGTCGGGATAATCTTTCGCGACCGCTTTCAGCGCGTCCTCCCAGGCAAAGCCCGCCATGACGATCGGATTGCGGCCGTCCTCGGCGAAGCGGCGCAGCGCCTGCTCGCGCTGCGAGGCGTTGGAGACTTCGAATTCGACATAGGCGACGCCGGTTTCCTTCTTGAACTTCTCGGCGCCGTTATAGGCCGCCTCGTTGAAGGATTTGTCGAACTTGCCGCCCAGATCGTAGAGGATGGCCGGCTGCACGTCCGCGGCGAAAGCCGGAAGAACCATTGCGGTTGCGGCCAGAAGGCCGAGAACGATACGTTTCATGTGATCCACACCCTGTCGGTTATTTTTCCGTTTTTGCACCGCCTGCCCGCCCGGTTCTCCGGCGGGCTGGCGAGGCCAGGCAGGAAGTGTTTGCCCCTCCCGCTCGCGGTCAATCTGGCACGGCGCGAAACAAAATTCACGTGGAATTTTGACCTGTTGGAAAAAGCGGTTACCGGCGGTAGGGCTCGGCGGTTTCGCAGTAGCCGTCCACCCGCAGCAGTGTCAAAACAAGAGCCTTCAGGGGCTTGGAGCGAATTTCGCGCCGCCGCGCTTGCGCCGGTAGCCGATGGCGTAGAGCAGGAAGGCCAGCACCGCGAAGATGGCAAAACCGGGTTGCGCAAGCACCCAGGCGACGGCGCCGTCCCAGACCAGCGGGCTTGCCTTGGCGCGCACGAAAGTCTCGAACGCGGCACGGGTATCGGGCGAGACCGCCAGCCAGCTTGCGTTGAGCGGCGTCATCACCAGCGACGATGCTGCGACCGAGCGTGTCGTGTCGATCACCGCCATGATGACGGCGATTGACAGCGCAACCATGGCTGCCAGCCGAAAGATGAAACGCAACATCGACGCTCTCCCCGGGAAAGCTCCCCGTCTACCCCGCAATCGACATAGAGCGTGCGCGGTTCCCGTGCAATCGCGGCCCGTGAAATTAGCGAGCCCGCGCCGGTCCGCGCCGGTTCACCCGCCAGACGGCGAAAATACCGCCGGCGATCGCGCCGACGATCAGGCCGCCCAGGCCGACAAAAGCGGCGAAAAATCCGCAGGCGCCCTCGAAGCAGCTCATATGCGTCAGGTCCGCGATCAGCGAGCCGGCGAAGAACCCGGCGCAAGCGCCGATCGCGCCGCCAAGGATGATGCCGAGCAGCGCGGCAAGGATCGAGACGAAGACCGGCGGCCGCTCGGTCTCCGGATTGGCGTAGATCGTGTCCGCGCCGGCACCATTGCGCAGCAGATAGATGCAGAGCAGGCCGATGGCGATCTCGGCCACGGTGAAGCCCAGCGCTTCAGCCGAGAAGGCGAAGCTGTAAAACACATAGGCCTGGCGCACGACGAGCCAGACTATGATGGCGACCTGCCAGATCGTGTAATGGCGCGGGAAGCGGGCCGAGCGGTTGAAGGCAAGGCCAAGCAGGTACAATCCCCACAGGATGGTGATCACACCG
The DNA here is from genome assembly GCF_006442815.1 of Mesorhizobium sp. B2-4-3. Classification (GTDB taxonomy): domain Bacteria; phylum Pseudomonadota; class Alphaproteobacteria; order Rhizobiales; family Rhizobiaceae; genus Mesorhizobium. The sequence goes on along the minus strand of NZ_VFVL01000002.1, from coordinate 83,488 downwards.
CCGGTCAAGCCGCCATAAACGAGAAAGAATGCATTTTCCGGCAGGCTGAAGTCGCCGATCAGCCGCCAGTTTGCGATCAGCCCGTAGGCCGACAGTCCCATGACGATGACGAGCCACGCCACCGGGATGAAGGACAGGCCGCCGTCCGGTCGCCCCACGGGTTGCTGGTCGATCGATGCCATGTCGGGACGACGCCCCTCGCCCAAGCAATTCCAGGAAGGCCGCCTGCCGGCTTTCGTCGGGATTGCAAAACCGAACCGGCAATTCCAGGAAGCCCGCAACCGTTCACCGGGATTGCATGATTGACGGCAGTCGACAGCCGGGCGCAGCCGAAGTCAAGCGTCGCTGGAGGGGGCGATCGGCCTGTACACATCATTCGAAAGCATCGCCCCTCCCGAACCTCGCCTTTGGGCCATACACGGCAAAAGCCGCGGCAACGCCAATATGGCTTGGCATTCGCTTTCGGATCGACTAGATGAGCCCCGCGCCTGTTTGCCTAGACGGCTAGCGGTGCCGGGAAGGTTGCCTGCCGGTTGAAGGCACCAGATGTCCGTCAAGGACTTCCCACGGGAGCATCTCCCCAACCCGCGCGGCGAAACCGGCCGACGCGAGATGCTAAGACGGAGAGGTGGCCGAGTGGTTGAAGGCGCACGCCTGGAAAGTGTGTTTACGGGAAACCGTAACGCGGGTTCGAATCCCGCTCTCTCCGCCAGAAATTTTCCTAATAGTACAATATTTTCAATAGTTTAAAGGAATCGACGAACACTTCAAAGCTGAGACGTCCTTGATCTGTGTAACAAACTGGCCAAGAACCCGCGTAGTCCGCCAAGCCGTCGGGCAAGATGGCCTTCCCCGGGGCGGCCGCGGTGGCGAACGGTTACCTGCAACCGGCAGGCGTTGACGATCGACATTGAGAGCCAGTCTGCTTCTCGTTTGGGCCGGAAGCGGACAGGCAGCTAAGCGGCAGGTACGCCAGTCGCGGCGGGTGTGGAGACGAACGTCCGAACATTCGCGAAACGAGCTGCTAGACCCGATCTAGTCGGCGTCTTATCTCGGCCGCGATTATCGACGCGTCCCGAAGCAATGCAAGGCGCTTGGCGGCCGCGAGCCCACGTTGCCATGCAGAGACAGCGAGTTCATTGCGTCCATCCAGCCAATGCGCCACACCGACCCACAGCTCATGCTGCGGGGCACCGACGGGAAACACGCCACGATAGCGCTTGAGCTCGTGCAGCGCTTGCTGCTCCCAATGGCGCCATTGGTCGTACTCTCGGGACAAGCCTGCCTCGCGGCCGCGCAGGAGTACTTCTATCACACCAGTGATGCCGGGCAGCGTGCTGTGTACGGTCGGTCGACCCATATCGCGCAGTAGGCGTAGCGTCTCCACCACGGTCCTAATGCTCTCTGCATGTTGCCCAATCCGCGCGAGTGCGAGCGCGAGGGAGCCTTTCGCCGAAACCATGTCGGCGAGATCGGCGGACCCGACCATAGCGGACGTTGTCAGCCGCAGAATGTCGACCGCCTCCCGAGGACTATCCGACAGAAGGACGCACAGGGACTTGCATCGCAGCGCCCAGATTTCCTGCTGGAGGTTTCCGCTGTTCTGCGCCCGCGAAAGCAATGCCTGGGCAGTGTGCTCCAACTCGCCCGAGTGACCCCGGTAGTACAAGGACCAGAAGCGGATAGCCTGCGCGTTACACCAACTTAGTTGATCTCCCGCCTGGAGACAAAGCTCCTGGGACTGATCGAGACGGCGATCTACCATCATCCAATCGCAATGTCCGATACGCCATAACGCATCGAGGTTGCACAGGTGCGAATGGATTGATGGGTCTGCCAGCGTGATCGCGACCCGTTCCGCTCGCGCCATGAAATAGTCGCAGGCGCGCCGCCACCCGAGAATCCCCAAACCACAGGCTAGTTGTGCTGACGCCACCGCCATCTCGGTTGTGACCCCAGCTCGCTCTGCATAGGTGACGGCTGCGAGGGTGTGTGAGAATGCTCGTGAGAAACGAAGTTCGAAAAAGTCCACGACAGCAGCCTGGTTCAGGCAGCGAGTGAGTTCCTGCTCCCAAGAGCCTGAAGCATCATCCTGACCTGGTGGGGCCGAGGGAGGAAATATCTGTTGGAACGCGAGGCGCAATCCACTTCCGAGCAGCCGGGTCAGAAGAGCCATTGACGAGCGTGGAACTGGCTCGCCCGCCAATTTCAGCGCACGTCTGACAGAAATGCCCTGACCGTGAAGGTCGCCACGGCTATAGTGAGCCTCGCCGAGTTGCCTGCGCCAACGCACTGCCTGGAGCCTTTGAACGGCAGTCCAAGGCTGCTCGGACTCGTAGTTCAGGCAGATTCCCAGAAATGACTCGACCTCGCGAAATGCACCGATCTGCAGGGCCTTTGTCGCAGCGAGATTTGCATATCTCACTGCTTTGAGGCCGTTCCCCGCAGCCTCAAAGTGCTGGACAAGAGCCGCAATGTCAGTGCCCGTGGCAGCCGACTGGTTTGACTCTATCCATGCAGCCAATGCTCCATGAAGCCCCTGGCGCACCTCACTGGGGATTGCGCCGTAGACGACATCCCGGATCTGATCATGGCGGAATTCATAATTCCCTGAACTGACGACTTGACGCACGAGGTGCGCGGCCGCTAGCGAGTCGACGGCCGCGGCAACCGTGTCGCTATGCAGCACGCCCTTGAGCAAGGTCGTAAGGGCCTCGCGGCTGAAGGTACGGCCAATCACGGCCGCCGCCTTGATCGCGTCTTGCGCGGCGGCTTCAAGCCGATCGACGCGCTCACGAATGACCCGTTCGACACCGTCGAAGTATCTAAGGCGATCCAGTGGCCGAATTGGGCGCCAGAAGCCATCGCGCACAGCGATGAGGCCCTGGCTCTTGAGAGTGAGGGCTATCTCCTCTGCGAAGAACGGGTTGCCGCCCGCCAATGCGCAAACCCGGTGCAAGAGTTCGTCATGTGGCGGCACATCCCCCAGCGTACGGGCGATCAATTCGCAGATCGATACGTCGTTGAGTTCCTCGAGATCCAAGATACGACAAAAGCGCGCCGGATCGTCAGCGTCGGTTCCGCCCGTATTCATGCCAAGTGCCTCGGCCCGCTTGCGCAGGTTCTTCAGTTCCTCCGGTACCTCGTCCGAGCGCACGCACAGGATCAAAAGCAGTGACGTTAAGGAGGAGAGGACCCACTCGACGAGACGCCAGGATGCCGAATCAAGCCACTGGCTATCCTCTAGCACCAATACCAGCGGGCGCTGTGACAACATATCCATAAGATCGCCCAGAAGTCGCATGGTCGCATCAGCCCGATTGGCTCCTTCCAAGTGCTTTGTCGCGTCGTTCTGCGGGATTTCGACGCCTAGCACATCAGCGAGCAACGGCAGTCGCACGGCGACCGACGGGTGGCCTTGAACACGCTCGGTGACACGTTGAAGAATCGTAATTCCATCGCTTTCGGAAGAGAGCCCGAGAACGGCCGCAAGCAGCCGTCGCCAAGGCAAGAGCGATGTGCGGCGATCGTCACGTTCGGCCCCAGCCACAAAGACGGCGGTCGGCATCAGCCGCAGTTCGTCTGTGAAAGCTTTGATCAACGCAGTCTTGCCGATCCCTGACTCGCCCAGGATCACCACCAAACGCCTGCTTCCTCCCCGGGCTTCGTGAAATGCGCGTTCCAAGGCCCCCAGTTCGCTTTGCCGGCCGAGGAGCGCGGTGGTGTTGTCTTCGGGAGCGCGTTGGTCCGCCGGACAAAAGACCGTCGCCATTTCCCCCAGTCCTTCGAGTTGCAGGGTGCCGCGTTCCTCGAAGCGAAATGACCTCCGGCTAGCTCTCTCGGTCGGTGCATCGCACAAAATGCTTGTCGATGCGGTCATCAGCCGAGCCGCCCGGTTCACCGGAGCTCCGAACACCATGAGCTGCCGCCTACGGGCGTTGCCGACGACACTAAAATGCGCATCGCCGGTAGCCACTCCCACGGACGCCGAAAGTCCCAAATGTCGAGCTGTCAGACTGATCGCGCGCGCAGCATCGACCGCTCGGCTTGGGTCATCGCGGTGAAAGCTGCCTCGCGCTCCGAACGTCGCAAAGAAAACCAAACCCTTGTCATCCAGGACCAGTTCGCCGGCCGGCCCGCCTCGCGAACGCAAATCTTCCTGCAGGGCTGTGTATAACGATTGATAGCGAGCAAGGTCCTGAGGTTGGCGAAAGTCAAGTCCGACTATTCGCGCGAACAGGGCAGTGATCGGCCTTATTTCGGCAAGTGTGTCCAGGCGCACGGCTGTCCGGCGATGTTCTGAGGAGCGAACAGGGACGGCGCTGCCATCGGCTGCCAGGCCCGATCCAACGTCAGGGATCAGGTCCCTGAGTTGCAAAGGCAGAAACCTCGCCAGCCAGTCGACTGGCGGAGGGATTGTGGCTCGGGCATCCAAATGGGGTCGCGATTCGCTCATCCCCGCGAGAGCCAGGCCAGCCTTTTCCGAAACCACATACTCCCATCTGCGTGCGGCAGCTTGGGAGCGAGCGGCTTGCACAACCGCGCTTCCCCCTGCGAAGAGAGTCCAGATGCGCTGACTACCCAACGCTGCGGCCCAGAGCGCCCCGGCGCCGACACCAACATGCAGTGCTGGTGCGACATCGCCTTCGCCGTTGTCTGAGCGGTCGTTCTGGTTACCGCAGATAGCCTCGGCACAAGCAGTCGCCGCTCGGACAGCGCTTGCAAGTCCGGCGGCGTCCGCCGCCCAATAGGCCAGCAACTCGTCGCCTGCGAGGTATAGAACCTCGCCTCCACGCTCGTGGACTTGCTCCACGCAGCGCGAATACGACCGGCTGAGCAGGTTTGGAATTCGTTCAAGCCCTGCCTGCCCCCGGCGCGCCAGCTGCTCGACCAGGGCGGTATACCTCGACACATCGACAAACATCACGGCAGCCGGAAACTCGACGGCCACAGGGCCGTCGGAGCGAACCGCGTAAATTCTCCCGAGTAACTTTAGGGGTAGGAAACTCCCCAGTAGCTCGTGAGTTTCCGTCATGGCCCCCCCGCAGTCGCGGCCAACAGCACCCGGGGAACAGAACGTCGCAGACACCTTGAAGAATACCACTACAATATGCCGGGCGCGACTTTCCTGACGTTACAGCAAATTTCGCGTATAGTTCAGGCCTAATTTGGGGAGGGGCCAGTGTCCATTCATCTCGGGGAGGCCGAACCCACAAGTGCAACAGTTTGGCTCTCCCGGGGTCTCGAAGCATTGGTCCACGATCTGCCTCAGATCGCAAACCCGCGGAGAAGACGCGCCAAGGACGAGTTTGATTTCGACATTGTCATAGTTGGCAGCGGCTATGGCGGCTCTGTTGCCGCCGCCGAACTTAGCGCCTGCAAGGATGCTCAGGGAAACCCGTTGAGTATCTGCCTTCTGGAGCGCGGCAGGGAGTACTTGGCGGGAATGTTCCCGGCCCGCATGGCCGACCTGGCGGGGCACGTCCGCTTCACGACACCATTCGCGGAGCGGCAGCGCGGGGTGTTCGACGGACTGTACGACATGCGCTGGAGCGACGACGCGGCTGCGCTTGTCGCCTCTGGCTTGGGCGGGGGCTCATTGATCAATGCCGGTGTCATGGAGATGCCTCACCCGCAGATCTTCCAGGAGGCTCGCTGGCCTTCCGAGATTCGCAAGGAACCCAAGCTTGCAGAGACAGCTGAACGACTGCGCGCTTGGTTAGGAGCCAAGGCAATGGATGTCGCCGACACCCCTTCCTTAGCCAAAACCGAGACACTTGGCAGGTTGGCTGACGGTAAGGCACGATCCGCCCATATTACCGTTGCGTCCCGTTGCCGCACAAATTCCGCCGGGGTTGCGATGAGTCCGTGCCGCCGCTGCGGCGACTGCGCGACGGGCTGCAACTATAACGCCAAGGAATCCCTCGATCTTAACTTGTTGCGCCTTGCCCAACAAAGCGGAGTCCGCATCGTCACCGGCGCAACCACCCTGCGCGTTTGGCCATTGAAGAATGGATGGCAGGTGGACGTCAACCACACGGACGGGCAGTTGAGAGACCGCCAACGGAAGCCGTTTGCGCTGCGGGCAAGGCGGGTGGTTCTCGCTGCCGGAACTTTCGGCTCGACGGAAATCTTGATGCGCTCGCAGGATGACCGGACAAGATTCTCCGACCAACTGGGTCGCAAGTTTTCCGCGAACGGGGATATGCTGGTGGTAGCCCACGCCCTGGCGACGCCGGTCAATGGTGTGGCCGATGAAACGCAGTGTCCGGCTCCTGATCCTGCCGACGACAGTGGCCTCGCGATCGGTCCGACCATAACCGCGATGATCGATCTGCGCGAAGGCAACGCGGACACCGATCTGGTGATTCAAGATCTGGCGGTGCCGGGACCGCTGCGGCGCATTTTTGAAGAGAGCACCACCACGTTCGATGTGCTCAATCGCGTGGCCGATGGCGATTGGGGGAAGCACGTGCCAAATCCCTCATGGGCCGACGACGCTGCTGTCGATCCCAACGCTATCGCGAACTCCCTTGTGCTGGCGATGATCGGCCGCGACGATGCGGAGGGCGAACTGGCCTCGGGCGGTGCCATACACGACAACAGCGATGGAATGCTCACCGTGCGATGGCCGGAGTTGCGATTGGATCCGCGGTTCGAGAAGCATCATGCACGCCTTGGCGATTTGCTTCAAAGATCGGGATTGGGTGGGCGTATTGTGAACAATCTGCTTTGGCGTCCGTTGTCAGATCGATTGGAAGCCGTATTCGGCCGCCAACGCGGCCCCCTGGTTACGGTTCACCCGCTTGGGGGATGCGCTATGGGTGATGACGTCCGGCAAGGCGTCACGGACCATTGCGGCCGTGTCTTCAACGCAGCCGGGGTTGGCCCTAACAGTCTTCATGAGGGGCTGATCGTGCTCGATGGCTCGATCGTGCCCACGTCATTGGGCATCAACCCTGCCCTGACTATCGCCGTCCTTGCGTTGCGTGCAATCAGCGCGCTCAAGGAGGAGTGGCAGCTCAGCGGTGGTCGCTTGATCGATAGTCCTGTGCCCGGGAATTTCGCCGGCTTCACGAGACCAGTTTATTCCACGCCGCGGATCAACCCCACGCCCACTCCAACCAGGATCGAACTGACTGAACAGGTAAGAGGCCAGATACCCCTGGCGACGCGCGGCAGCGGCAAAACAAAACCGCATATGGTCGAGGTGACACTCACCACCAAGCCGGTGGTCCTATCCAATCTTTTTTCCCTACATACGCCGGGAGGCCGCTGTTTGCCGATCGCCGAGGGTCGATTACGCATTCTGCGAGCAGGAAAGCGGTTCGACCCTGTCGCGGACCAGGCCTATGAAAGCGATGTCGCCGTCGAAGCCGAGATTTCGGGCACGCTGCGCCTTTTCGATCGCGAAAGATCTGGTCCTGTTGCTCGCACCTGGCGTGCTTTGCTGGCTTGGATGGTCAACCGTGGCTTTCGCGACCTCGCTTACACTGTGATCCAAAACGGCCAGAAATGGTTACGTCTCAAGCCTCCGGACAGTGGAGGGCCATCAGGTGCCTGGTTGTTGGATATTCTGCGCCTGTGCTCGCGTGCCGGTGGGGTGCGGCTAATTGAATATGATCTGCACATCGGCAAAATCGTCAAAGCGGATGACCTGCCGTCAGCGAACGCCGCTATGGTCACTGGGCTTGACAGCTCGATGTTCCGAAACGGGAAGATCCGAGCGATCAAGAGGCTCACTTATGGACGCGGCGCCAGTCCATGGACTCAGCTGATAGAGATGTCGGTCGCGGCATTCCCACGGATGCCTAAGACTTTGTTCGGCAAGACGCTGCCGGTGCTGGAACTTAATAAACGCTACCTGGCCCGGCAGCAGGTGCCCCTGCTGCGAATAGTCGACCAGGAAAACAGGGTCGCCGCGCTGGCGGATTTGATGTCCTTCCTGCTTTATGGCTTGCGCATCGTCCTTCAGATACATGCGCTGAGCTTTCGCCGACCCGACCCTCCTTCAGAGCGTGTCCCACAAAGGCTGCCCGGGATGATAACGGGCCTGCCAACCCCTCAAATCGAATGGCTGACCTTGGACAAGGCGATGCCGTCGATTCGCATCCGCCTGGCGCGCTACAACGGTGCACACGCCAGATTTGGCCAGGGCAGTGTTTCGAAACGCCCGGTACTGCTCATCCATGGCTACAGCGCAAGCGGCACCACCTTTGCCCACGCCGCCGTGCCCGGCAATCTTGCCCAGACATTGTGCGATGCCGGCCGCGACGTGTGGGTGCTCGACATGCGCTCGAGCTCGGGCCTGACAACAGCCACTGGCAACTGGCCATTCGAGACGATGGCGGAGCAGGATATTCCGATCGCCATCCGCCATGTGCTGGCTGTCACCGAGCAGGAAAAGCTCGATGTCGTCTGCCATTGCATGGGTGCGGCCATGTTCAGCATGGCAATACTTGGCGGATCGGATCAACAAGATCTACATCAGAAGATTGGGCGGGTGGTTTTTTCGCAGGTCGGACCGGCGATGCTCTTAAGCTCGTCCAATGTGCTCGCCGCCTATATAATGCGGTATATTCAATACTTCCTTCAAGTTCAGGATTATGTGTTTAGCCCGCGCAGTGAAATCTCACTGCCCGGTCAATTGCTCGACCGCGCCCTTGCAGCGACGAGAATGCCGCCCGACGAGTTTCGGCGCGAAAATCCGATTTGGCCTCCGGGGAAGGTGACGCCCTGGGTCGGGACAAGGCATCGGATGGACGCGCTCTACTCGCGCACCTTTTCACTCAGAAACCTCTCCGACACCGTGCTCGACCAGATCGACGACTTCTTCGGCCCGCTTAGCGTCGAGACGGTCTCGCAGGTTATCCATTTCGCCGGTTTCAACACCGTCACAGATAGGGCCGGCATGAACCGTTACGTGCTGCCCAATCGGGTAAGGGATCGACTGCGGTTTCCCATGATGTCGATCCATGGGGCGGAAAACGGTTTGGTTGACCCTTCGACGCTGAGGCTGATGCGAAATATGCTGAGCGAGGCCGGTGTGCCGCACTTGAACTCATCCTCAAAAGCCGTCGAAGAGCCACAATCAGAGGAAGCGATCAGGCAGGTTATCGATGAAAACCGGTCGCGTCTGGGTCTCGGCCAGCCCTCCTATCTGACCTGGTGCATACCTGGCCACGGTCATCAGGACTGCCTGATCGGCAAAGACGCCGCGTCAATCTGCGCCGTCATAGCAAAATACCTTGGAATTCCAGACAACAGGTCGGTCTGATTAGGCGTCCCGTTACACAAGCGGTGGAGTATTGAGCTTGACGCGTTCTCTCCCCTACGAGGCCAGGGCCCCAGCGTTCGGCGTGCGCATCGGGATCGAAGCTGGCAAGATCCGAGTTCAGGCAGCAGACAGCGGAGGGCGCGGGGCCCCTCATGCCGCCCTTCTTGTCCCTGTTCGCAGAGCAGGAAATCGACTCTACATGGTCGAGACAGCGCCCGCACCTGGTCCCGACCAGATGGAACAAGGCGAGAGCTTGGTTGGTCTTTACATGCCGCAAGGTCCATCCCCATACGTATTCGATGTCCCGCTTCACGAATGGCCTCTCGCGGAGCACGTCCTGGTGCTGTTGCTATACGTGCAGGCCGAGGGTATCGGCGGTCTTGCCCGGTTGCCGCGACTAACCGATTTGACAGGTCAAACGCCTGATGTCCTCGATACCGTTCCACATGCGCGGAAGGCCACGAACGAGGCTGTCCAGGCGGTTCGTGATGCGCTGGAGGCCGACACGTTTGACGACTTGCGTGGCGGTTTGATCATAGGCGATCCTGAGGAGTTACGCCGAAGTTACGACCGCAAGAAAGGCAGCCGGCCAACGCAAATTCGCTTCGCCCTCGCTAGCTGCCAGTATCCCAGTGACTTCCTCGACCATATGCCCAACGGCGAGCACGCCACACGAGGGCCTGCCGATGCCTCCCTGCTCGCACTTGCCGATCTGCTGGGCGAAAGCGGCGCGCCGACCTTGCTGCTTCTGGCCGGTGATCAGGTATACATCGACGCAACCGCCGGTCTCTTCGACCCCAAGGTGACCGATGATCGCTTCCGAATGGCATATGAACGTCGCGGTCAAAGCCGCGGTGTGATGGCGGTAACGCAGCGCCTGAATCTGGTGGTCGAAACCATGTTGGACGATCACGAAATCCGGGACAACTGGGCCAATGACCCCGATCCCAAAATGCGTGGCAAAGACACCGATTTCAAGGCGGGAAAACAAGCGTTTCTTAAATATCAACGCGGCAAGACCGGGCGCCTTCCGGCTCATCTTTGGCGCAATTTCACCCACGATGGCGTGCCGTTTTTCCTCAGCGATACCCGCACCGAGCGTGAGGGGAGAACAGCTTTGAATTGCCACAAAGCGAAGATCATGGGGCAGAAACAGTTCGACGAGCTATGCGCATGGCTGACCAAGCCCGAATACGCCGAACTGCCTAAATTTGTTCTTACACCTTCAGCCATTCTACCACGTCGGCGAGAAGTGGCCGAACACCCCAGCTGTGCCCTGCATTCTGACGCATGGGACGGATACCCACGCTCCTTCCATGCGTTGCTCAAGTTTGTTTGCGACAAGGAAGTCGAGCGTGTGGTCTTCCTGTCAGGTGATGAGCACCTGTGCAACGTTGTCACCGCCCGGGTAACAAACTGTATTACTCAAAAACAGTGTACCCTGCATTCGGTCCATAGCTCGGGCTTGTATTCGCCCTACCCGTTCGCAAATGGCGTTCCCGATAATTTCCAGGCTGACGAAACCTTCCTCTTCCCCAATTTGACGAGCGGGCCATATCGCTGCGAAGTCCGTACAAGTTTTGTGCCGGGCGATGGCTTCGCGCTGATAGCAGTTGACCACAGCCAATCGGGTTGGCACCTGAATGTCGGTTTTCATGGGGCCAGCGGTCTTAAAGAGAATGGATCGTTTAAGCGGGAGCTGGGTTGACAACTTCAATATTGGGTTGAGACACCGCCTCGGATCCTTCGATGATGCCTGGCTTCGCCTGCAGTGAGTGAGCAACTACCCTACATTCGGCATCCACCCTTTCTATATTTTTCGGAGCAGGCCGAGCCTTCATGCTCGACCAGATGATATCGGAAACGGTCGCGCACGAATTCGTTGAAGAACTGCCCTTTTGAGAAGGCCGCCTTGAAAGCCGTGTAGACCTCGGGTCCGACGTCCTCATAGTCATAGCGCTTGCCGGTCGGGACGAACCATACCGAAAGGACCCGCGTCGACCGATCGTAATGGATATTCCGGATCGCGGTGGAAGGCATGTGCCGCCTCCTGCTTCCAACCCTTAATTCGTCGTGCGCCGCGAGGTTCCGCGTGCCGGCTTGCACAAGGGCCGCGATTGCCTATCTGAGCCGCATGACATCATTGAAAAGCCGAGCCGCCGCCGACGCTTTCCAAGGCGATCTCTTCGGTGCGCCCGTAAGCCTGCCACCGATGCCCGAAGGCTTCTCCTACCAGCAGGACCTGATTGCCTGCGACGAGGAACACGAGCTGGTCCGTCACATCCAGGGCCTGCCCTTCAAGCCGTTCGATTTTCACGGCCATCTTGCCAACAGGCAGGTCGTCGGCTTCGGCTTGCGCTACGATTACGAACGCCGCCAGGTCGTGGAGGCGCCGCCCATACCGGACTTCCTGCTGCCGCTTCGGGCCAAGGTCGCTGCTGTCGCGCGCATCCCCGCCGCGGAGTTCGCGCAAGTGCTGATCAACGAGTATCGCCCGGGCGCCGGCATAGGCTGGCATCGGGACAAGCCGCATTTCGAGGTGGTTGCCGGCGTTTCCCTGCTGGCGCCCTGCAGCTTCCGGCTGCGCCGCAAGAACGGCGCGGCATGGGACCGTGAAACGATCGAGGTAGAGCCCAGATCGCTCTACCTCATGGCTGGGCCAGCGCGGAACGAGTGGGAACACAGCATCCCGCCTGTCGAACGCCATCGCTATTCGGTGACGTTGCGGACAATGCGGACTCTTTAAGCAGCCGCACCGATGATTATCCGGGAACCATCGTCCTGCCCCAGGGGTTGTGTCGTCAGGTTTCCAGATGGAAAGGAAAGACGATGCGCATGTTGACGATGGTCCTGACGCTGTCGGCAATGGCATTGGCGCAACCCGCTTCCGCTCAACGCGCCGATCCGCAGCCGCCGCAAGCGACGCCCCCTGCCCAGGAGCCCATCCCCGGCCAGCCGCAGCCCGGCCAGAACCCCGGCCAGGACGATGCCGCCCAGAACGTCACCAACATCGTCGTGGTGGCGATGGAGGACCTGCCTTCGGAAGTGAAGGCGCAGGCCGAGGCCATAGTCACCAGGACGACCGCCAAGGAGCTGGCCAAGCTGCAGAGCTCGGTCGACGCCTCGCCCGAGGCGACGTCGGTTCTGCATGCGAACGGACTGAATTCCTCGCAGGTCGTCGCCGCCAACATCGACGGTGACGGCACGCTGACGCTGATCATCCAGACGACGGCATGACGCGGCTGGACGGCGGCTGACGGGCCGCGGTCCGCCTTCGATACTCACTCTTGCGAGGTCGTCATGACCGAAGCCGCGGTCCGTAACTTCACGCTCAACTTCGGGCCGCAGCACCCGTCGGCGCATGGCGTGCTCAGGCTGGTGCTGGAACTGGACGGCGAAATTATCGACCGTGCCGATCCGCATATCGGCCTGCTCCACCGTGGCACCGAGAAGCTGATCGAATACAAGAACTATCTGCAAGCTCTGCCTTATTTCGATCGGCTCGACTATGTCGCGCCGATGAACCAGGAGCATGCCTTCTGCCTCGCTGCCGAAAAGCTGCTCGAACTGTCCGTCCCCCGACGCGGCCAACTGATCCGCGTGCTGTTTTGCGAGATCGGGCGGCTCTTGTCGCATCTTCTCAACGTCACCACGCAGGCCATGGATATCGGCGCGCTGACGCCGCCGCTATGGGGTTTCGCCGAACGCGAGAAGCTGATGGTGTTTTATGAACGCGCCTCCGGCGCCCGTATGCACGCGAACTATTTCCGCGTCGGCGGCGTCCACCAGGATCTGCCGGAAAAGCTGCTCGACGACATCTGGGATTTCTGCGATCCGTTCCTGAAGGTCTGCGACAATCTCGAGGGCCTGCTCACCGACAACCGCATCTTCAAGCAGCGCAATGTCGATGTCGGCGTGATCTCGCTCGACGACGCCTGGGGCATGGGCTTCTCCGGCCCCATGGTGCGCGGCTCGGGCGCCGCCTGGGATCTGCGCAAGGCGCAGCCCTATGAATGCTATCCCGAAATGGATTTCGACATCCCCATCGGCAAGCACGGCGACTGCTACGATCGCTATCTGGTGCGCATGGAAGAGATGCGCCAGTCGGTGCGGATCATGCGGCAGTGCCTGGAAAAGCTGCGCTCATCCGATGGCCAGGGTCCTGTCGCCGTGCCGAACCAGAAGATCACGCCGCCGCCGCGCGCCACCATGAAGCGCTCGATGGAAGCGACCATCCATCATTTCAAGCTTTATACCGAAGGCCACCGCGTGCCGCCCGGAGAGGTTTATGCCGCGGTCGAGGCGCCGAAAGGCGAGTTCGGCGTCTATCTGGTCTCGGACGGCAGCAACGTCCCCTATCGCTGCAAGATACGCGCGCCATCCTTCGCCCATCTCCAGGCGATGGATTTCCTGTCGCGCGGGCATATGGTGGCCGATGTCGCGGCGATCATCGGCTCGCTCGACATCGTGTTCGGCGAGATCGATCGCTGACGCGGAGGAGAGCCCGGCGCCTCTCCTTCGTCTCCGTCAACCATCGAGCCCGACGCGATCCCGCCGACGCAACCGCTCTAACGCATGAACACCGCTCTCAGCCACGCAAGAATGCCGGCGCCCGGAGAGATCGCCGCGCGCACGCGCGAGGCCGCCCAGCGGGCCGGCATATTGGCGCCGACATGGCAATGGCAGACGACTTCATGCAGCTGCCAGTCGCTCATTTCGAAGAAGCGCTTGGCTTCGCCGTAAGTGTCGTCCCGCAGGCCTTGCGCGCGGAAGATCGGATCCTCGAAAGCGATGGTGATCGCCGAGCCGTCGATACGCATTCTTTGACGCACATCGGCTGCGGCGTATTCGGTGCCCGCCAGCGCCGTGAGGCGGCGGCCGGGACTTTGTTCAAGGAGCTGCGCCCAGCGCTCGAGGCGCTGGCCGCGATTGGCGATGAGAGCCGGTGCTTCGGCATGAACGTCGGCAACAGCGTTGATCTGGTCAAGGGTTTGGTGCTTCACGGCCGTCTCCTGTGTCGGCAGATGGCCCCCGTCCACAACGGGATTTAAGGCGCCGACCGACGCCGGCAAGAGCCGAAACAGGCACGCAGAATCATTTGATCGTTATCTGCCGCCGTCGCGCGGGCCCGATCGTGTTGGAACCATCCGCGGGCGCGACCGTTCTGCCAGCTTGCGCCGCCGATCGCTCCAGGCGAAGCGTCTGAATGCAGCGGTCACCTCCATCAGTTCAGGTCGGGCAGGACATCCCGGTTTTTGGGATTCGCAGCAGGCCTTGCCAAGGCATCGAACGGAAGGAAAACGCGATGGCCATTCTCCCCAATCCCGACCCGTCTCCCACGCCCGTGCCCACGCCGCCGCCCATCCCGGAACCGAAACCGGTGCGCGAGCCGGATCCGGATCGGCTGCCCGACGAGGAGCCGATCCCCAATCCCGATGAGAATGACGCGCCGCCCAGGCATTCCGCAACCAGGCGGCGCTGGATTTGAACGCTCATGGGAGGCGCCTGATGCGCCTCCCATAAGGCTGATCATTCCCCGCGCATTGTCGCCTGGAAGGTCGGCAGGTGCTTCTTCTGTGCCTCGATCATGCGTTCGCGGTAGACGCCGTAGATGACATCGGTGTCGTGCAGCGTCACGCCCGCAATGGTCGGCGAGGCGAAGACCGGCAGCTCGATGCCCCGCTTCGACAATTGCTCGGCCGTGCGCGCCAGCAGCTCATGCGCCATGATCATCGCCAGCACCGTCGAGGAACCCGACACCGGGCGGCTCCAGCCTTCGATCGGCACCACCGCGTCCTCGATCGGCGAGCAGGTGTCGATGACGAGGTCGGCGGCGTCCGCCAGCCGCTTGCCGGAGGAATGCGTGGCCGGCTTGTCGAGATTGTTCTTGCTGGTGACCGCGACGACGAAGATGCCGCGCTTCTTGGCGTAGAGCGCGGTGTCGATGCCGGAGGAGTTGCGGCCGCTATGGCCGAAGATGATGATGGAATCGCCCTTGTTCAGCGGCTGATGGTCGAGGAATTTCTCGGCATATTTCTCGGTCCGCTCCAGCCACAGGAGCTCGCGCACGCCGCCGGCTCCGAGCACGTTGTGCCACATCACGCGCGGGTCGGTCAGCGGGTTGAAGCCGACGAAGCTGCCATAGCGCGGGAACATCTCCTGCGCCGGCAGCACCGAATGGCCCGAGCCGTAGAGATGCACCAGCCCGCCATTCTCGAGCGTGTCGGCGAAGCGGCTCGCCGCCTGGCCGAAGGCTTCGGCATTCGCCTTCGAAGCCTGTTCGAGAAGAGCGGTGAGGCGTGGGATATAGAGATCGGACACTTTGGTACTCCTGTTGATCGTGTCAGCTTCTGGTGTTCGGGAGGCGGCCGGCGCGCAGCGTCGAACGGATTTCGTAGCGGTCGCCGCGCATGACCGAGACCGTGAATTCGAACGGACCGCGCTCGTCGACGGTGATGCGCTCGACCACGAAGGCCGGACTGCCCGCGGGCAGGTCGAGCAATTCGGCGTCCGCCGCGCTGACGACGCCGACGCGGTAGTTCTCGCGCGCCTCGACCGGCACGATGCCGTACTGGCGCTCCAGCGCCTCGTAGAGCGAGCCCTTGAGCAGCCCGGCATCGAGGAAGCCCGGCACCCGCGCGGCCGCCAATTGCGCGGTCTGGATGCCGATCGGCTCGTTGTTGCCGAGCCGCAGCCGCCTGATCCGCACCACCGGGTCGCCTTCCTCGATCTCCAGCGCGCCGGCCGCCGCCGCATTCGCGGTCGTCAGGCTGCAGTCGAGCAGGCGCGAGCCGGCCACCACGCCGATATTGCCCATTTCCTGAGTGAAGGAGGTGAGCTCGCGCGTGCCGGCGACCAGCGTGGCCGAGCGCACGAAAGTGCCCCTGCCGTGCTCGCGCCTGAGCAGCCCGCTTTCCTCGAGATTGCGCAACGCATGGCGCAAGGTGATGCGGCTGACGCCGAACAGCGCGCAGAGCCGGTCCTCGGCAGGGATCTGGTCGCCGGTCGCCCATTCGCCGCTCTTGACGATGGCGCGGATCGCCTCCTCCACCTGATACCAGAGCGGCTCGGGCCGCTTGCGGTCGGGCTGCTGAAAACTCGCTTCGCTCATCGGATCTGCCTCCACCCGCTGCCCGCCTGCCCGGCAAGTGCGGCACCCACCAGCCCGGCGCGGGCGCCGAACAATCCCGGCTTGAGGTCGATGCCGCGCATATGCGGCGGCAGTTGACGCCGAAGCGCCGCAAGCAGCGGCGGCGCGATCACATCCAGCGCATCGGCAAGCCCGCCCGAGACCAGGATGACGCCCGGATCGAGCAACCCGACTGCGCCGGCCAGCGCCGTGCCGAGCTGGCGTGCAGGCACCTCGAGCAGGGTCTGCGCAGCAAGCTGACCCGCCTTGGCGGCTGCGATCAGTTGGCGGCTGTCGGCCAGTCCTATCTCTCCGGCAAGGGCGTCCAGCGCACGGCCGGAGGCGACACGCTCCAGCCAGCCGCTGCGCTCCTCGCCATGGTCCCTGATGTCGGCGCTGGCCCAACCGAAGGAGCAGGCGCCGCCATGCGCGCCGGCGACGATGCGGCCATTGGCCAGAACCGCCGAGCCGATGCCGGTGCCGATCGCAAGCAGGATCGCATCGGAGACGCCCTTGGCCGCGCCTTGCGCCGCTTCCGCCAGCAGCGCGATCTGCGCGTCATTGCCGACCGCCACGCGAAGGTCGGGAAACAGCGCCGCAATATCGACGCCGTCGAGCCAGGGCAGGTTCGGGATCCAGCGGCAGACGGATCCTTCGGCCAAGCCCGGCACGGCAAGCCCGAGCGCCTCGGCTTCGCCGGTGGCCGCAAGCGCGCGGACGCGCGCCACGAACGCGTCGAGCTTCTGCGGCGCCGGCTCGCGGACCTGCGGCGCAAGAGCGCCGGCATCGCCCGTATGGATCGCGGCGCGCAGATTGGTGCCGCCGAGATCGATGGCCAGCACCCGTGTCATGTCTCGCGGCTCCGGTCGGCGGGCGGCGCGAAAAGGCCGCTGCCGGCATTCCAGGAATGCGAGGCCGCCGCGAAGGCCTGCGCATGGCGCGTGCCGCGCAGGCAGCCGCGAAGCCGGTAGAGCGCGCTGTAATAGTCGACATAGGGAAAGCTGCTTAAGCCCCGCGCCAGCTCATATTCCATCACGGCCTCCCGCCAGGCGTCGAAGCCGGCGCTGACATCGACGAGGTGCTCGGGGCGAAAACCCTCGTCATCCTCCCAGTTCTCGCCGAACAGCAAGAGCTGCGGCGTGTGCGCTGGATGGGCGCGCTTCAGCGTCGGCAACGCGGAAAAGAAGATGCCGGTCTGGGTGAGATGCGCCGCAGCGCGATGGTCCTTGTGCCAGCTGCCGTGCCAGTGGGTGACGACCACCTCCGGCCGCACTTCGCGGATGACGTCGCAGACCTGCAGGGCGGTCGCATTGTCGTTGGGCAGGAAGGCGTCGCGCAGCTTCATGTTGCGCATGTCGACGCCGAGCCGCGCCGCCGCCTTCGCCGCTTCGTCCTCCTTCTGCGCCGAATAGTGCTCCGGGATCAGGCAGGGATGCCCCTGCTCGCCCATCGACAGATGCAGGAAGGTGACCTGGGCGCCGCCCTTGGCGGCCGCGGCGGCCAGCGGTCCGGCGATGACCTCGGCGTCGAAAGCGTGTGCCCCGACGACCAGGATCGAGCGCGCCGCATAGACCTTGTCCTCGATCATTTCATGCCTCCCCCGGCGCCGACGCCCTCGCGAATCTGGCGCGCCAGCAAACAATACATGATCAGGATCGGTGCCATGGAGATCGCCAGCGAAGCGAACACCAGGCCCCAATCGGTGCGGAACTGTCCGACGAACACGCTGATCGCCAGCGGCACCGTCTTGTAGCGGTCGTCGAAGATGAAGATCAGCGGGAAGAAGAAGTCGTTCCAAACCGCGATCGCCGTGAAGATGGCGACGATCGACACCGCCGGCTTCACCATCGGCAGCACGATCTGGAACAGGATGCGGACCTCGCCGGCGCCATCCATCCGCGCCGCCTCGTCGAGCTCGGAGGGCAGCACGCGCATGAAATTGGCGAAGATGAAGACGGCGAACGGGATGCGGATCGCCGAATAGACGAGGATCAGCCCGGTGAGCGAATCGAGCAGGCCGAGAGTGCGCATCAGCGTGAACAGCTCGACCGAGGCCAGCCTGATCGGCAGCATGATGCCGGACAGGAAAAGGCCGAGCATGATGCTGTTCCAGCCGAGCTTGTAGCGGCTGAGCGGATAGGCGGCCATCGCCGAGACGACGATGGTGAGGATCACCGCGCCGCCGGTGACGATCAGGCTGTTGATGAAATTGTGGCCGAGATCGGCGCGCGTCCAGGCGCGGACGAAATTGTCGAAGGCAAAGCTCTGCGGCAGGCCGAGCCGGTTGTCGTAGATTTCGGCCGTCGTCTTGAAGCAGGAGATGACGAGGATGTAGAGCGGCAAAAGCACCGCCGCCGTCCAGACCAAAAGGATGATCCAGCCGGGCAGCCGCGCCAGTCTTTGCGGAATAGCCAATGTTTGCTGAAAGGACAGCGCGCTCATAGCTCGACCGTCCGCTTGTCGAAGAAGCGCAGCATCAACAGCGTGCCGATGCCGAGGATGAGGAACAGCATCGTGCCGAGCGCCAGCGCCAGTCCGATATCGGTGATGCCGACCGCGCCTTCCGCGCCGAAGGCCAGACGGTAAAAATAGGTGACCAGCGTGTCGGTCGAATAGCTCGGATTGCCCTGCACGCCCTGCATCACATAGACGATGTCGAACTGGTTGAAGGTGTTGATGAAGGAGAGCGTCGTCAGCGTGCCGAGCGCCGGCATCAACAGCGGCAGCGCGACTGAGAAAAGCATGCGCGCGTTGCCGGCGCCGTCGAGCTTCGCCGCCTCGAACACCTGCGGCGAGATTTGCCTCAGGCCCGCCGTATAGATCAGCACCGGCAGGCCCATCCAGTTCCAAGCGTCGACGGCGATCAGCATGCCAAGCGCGGTGTGGCTGTTGCCGAGCACGGTCAGGCTGCCCTGATGCAGGCCCAGACCATTGAGCGCCCATTCGACGATGCCGCCGGGCGCCAGCAGCAGGCGCCACAGCGCGCCGACGATGACGGGGCTGAGCACAGCTGGGAAGAAGAACACCGACTGGAAGAAGGCCGCGCCCTTGCCGCGCAGGAAGAGCAGCCAGGCGAACAACAGTCCGAGCCCGTTCTGCAGCACCATGATGCCGAAGAACCAGGCGATGTTGTGCCAGAGCGCCCCGTGGAGCCGCGCGCCGCTCGGGAACACGAACAGGCGCGAGAAGTTCGCGAGCCCCGCGAACTCCTGCATGCGCAGCCCCTTCCAGGCGAAGAAGCTGCCCCATAGTGACATGAGTAGCGGATAGAGCACGAATAGCCCATAGACGGCCAAGGCCGGCAGGATGAACAGCACCGCCATGCACTGCTGCGTGCGCTGAAGGCTGGTCGTGCGGCGGGGCTTGATCATGCGCTCTGTTCTATCGGGATGAAGCGCCGACCGACCGGAGCATGATGCCGAAAAGTGTGAAGCGGTTTTCGGACCACATCGTACTCCATCCCTTTGATGAGAACGGCCGGCGCAATGTCTTACTGCTTCGGCTTGAACCAGGTGGCGACCGCCGCCTGCATGTCGGCCGCCAACTTTTCCGGCGCGACATTGCCTTCGACCATGTCGATGATCTCGGACTGCAGCACGGACGACGCCGTCGGCGTCTGCCAGCGGAAGCCGACCAGCGTCAGGTAAGGCGTGGAGTTCTTCGCCATCTCCATCATCTTGGAAAGCACCGGGTCCTTGACGGTGACGTCGGTGCGGGCCGGCGGCCAGCCGAGCTCGTCGGCGAAGGCTTGCGCGAACTCGGCCGAGGCCATGTAGTTCAGCACCTTGGTCGCCGCTTCCTTGTTCTGGCTTTCGGAGACGAGACCGTAGGAGCCGTCCGAGAAAGCCGAGGTGTAGAGCTTGGTCGAGGCGTCGTCGGCCGGGAACGGGAAGATCGAGAATTTCAGCTTCGGGTTCTGCGACTTGAAGCTGCCGTTCTCGAACGAGCCGCCGAAGAACATCGCCGCCTTGCCGCCGATGAACTGCTGCGTCGCGGTGGTGTAGTCGATGCCGGCAAAGCCGTCGGAATAGTATGGCTTCAGCTCGGCGAAGCGCTTCAGCGCCGCGACATAGCGAGGATCCTCGAAGGTGGCCTTGCCGCTCATCATCTCGTCATAGAAGCCGGGGCCATAGAGCGTCGGCCCGATGACGCCGACGCCGATCTCCAGCTCCCAGGCCGACCCGTTGGCGCCGCCATTGGCGATCGGCGTGATGCCCGCCGCCTTGAGCTTCTCGCAGGCAGCGACGAAGTCCTTGTAGGTCTTGGGGATCTCGATGCCTTGCGCGGCAAAAATCTCCTCATTGTAGAAGACGCCCATCATCGGTACCGAATAGGGTACGCCGTAGAGCTTGCCGTCGGCGCGGCCGCGCGCCCCGCCAAGCGCCGCATCCGGCATGTTCTTCAGCTCCGCCACGCTGTCGTCGAGCGCGTCGAGGTAGCCGCCCTCGATGAAGGGCTGCAGTTCGCCATAGGCCTTGAGCTGCGCGATGTCGGGACCGCGCCCGCCGCGCAGCGCCGTGCTCAGGCGATTCTGGTAATCGGCGTCGGGCGTGAACTGGATGTCGACCTTGATATCGGGATTCTTCTTCTCGAAGGCCTCGAAGATGCGGTGCATCGCGGCCTCGTCCTCGGTGCGCCAACTCCATAGCGTCACCGTCGAGTCGGCGCGGGCCGGCAGCGTCGTAAGGATACCGGCGCCGGCGGCGGCAAGGCCGCCGATCAGGCTGAGCGCGGCGCGCCGGTGTATGGAAAGCATGCTCATTGCCAGTTCTCCCATTGTTTCGGTTTTGAGGTCCGCGCGGCAAGCGGCACGAAGGCGTTCGTCGCCACTCGTCTGCTTTTCCACAAAGTCATTATAACGACATGATGCCATCCGCAAGAGCCGCCAAGACGTTTGCGGCCGCCGGTCGATCGGCAACGGTGAGGGGAATGTCGCTTTATCTATCTGATTCATATGAATAATCTAATGAATCCGACATTGTCTGGATTTTTGACCCACAAGCATGATCCGAACGTTCCCATGCAAGGGGGCTTGCGCCTTTGCTCAAACTTGTCATAACGTCATTCGCTCTTGTCACGGCCTGTGTGGAGGATGTCGATGTCGCTTGCCTGGATCTCGAAACTGACTCTCGCCGTGGGGCTGGTTGCGCTGCCCGCGACCGGCTGGGCGCAAGCGGTGAACATCTCCTACCTGACGCATTGGTCGCCCGAGACGGTGGCGCTGCTTGAGGCGGCGGCCAAGGATTTTTCCAAGCAGAATCCCGATGTCGCCATCACCGTCCGCGCGGTTCCGTTCGGCGATCTGCTGACAACGCTGCGCTCGCAGAGCGGCTCCTCCGACGGTCCGACGATCGGCGGCATCTACGATCTGTGGCTGCCGGAACTGGCCAGGGACAAGCTCGTCGCCCCCGCTCCCGACGCCGTTGCCGGCGAGGTGAAGAGCGCTTGGCCGGCGGGCGTCGTCAGCGCCGCCTCGGTAGGCGGCACGCTCTACGGCATCCCGAACGAGATCGACGTCTATGCGCTGAACTACAACAAGGAACTGTTCAAGGAAGCAGGCATCGCCGCTCCGCCCAAGACCTGGGCCGAATTCAAGGATGCCGCCGCGAAGCTGACCGACAAGGCCAAAGGCCAGCAGGGCTTCGGCATGATCAACTCATGGGCGGCGGGGGTGGTCCATCCTTTCGCCTCGCTGCTCGTCTCCAATGGTGGCAACCTGGTCAAGGACGGCAAGCCGGCGCTGGGCAGTCGCCAGGCCGGCGAGACCTTCGCGCTCTATGAAGACTTGATAAAGTCCGGCGCGAGCAATCCGGCGATGGCGACGGCAGACGCCAACACAACCGGCCCGTTCCTCGACAATTTCGTCTCCGGCAAGACCGGCATGATCATCATGGCGAACTGGTGGGAAAGCGCACTGAAGACCGGCATGGCCGACAAGTTCGCCAACGTCGCCACCGCCCCCATCCCCGTCGGTCCAAGCGGCGACAAGCCGCATTCGATCTCCTACTCCTGGATGACCGTCGTCAACGCCAAGGCCGGCGAGGCCGAGCAGAATGCGGCCTGGGAGTTCCTCGCCTGGCTGAACAGTCCAAAGTCAGGCAAGAACGGCGCCTCGGCCATGTCCGACATATTGATGTCGATGGGCATCCTGCCGTCACGCAACTCCGACATCGAGGCGCACAAGGACAAGCTCGGCTCCGAATTCCTCTCCGGCTATGTTTCCGTGCTTGCCGATGCGCGCCCCTTCCCGGTCGTGCTCGGCGGCCAGGAATTCTCGGAATCCCTGCAGCAGACGCTCGAGGCGTTGCAGTATGGCCAGGTCTCGGCCAAGGATGCGCAGGCGAACGCGCAGACCGACGCCACGTCGATCCTGGAGCGCGCCGCCAAGTAAGTTCGGGTCCCTGACCGGAAGCAGGTGAATGGCCAAAGCTTTTCGTGCCTCGGCGGGCATCATGCTTGCGCCCGCCGTGACATTGATCGGCGTGTTTGTGCTGCTGCCGATGCTGCTGACCGTATGGCTGTCCCTCCAGGACTGGTCGACGCAGACGCCCTTTTCCGGCGCGAGCTTCGTCGGGCTTGGCAATTTCCGTGAGATTTTCGGCCCCACCTCGGTCGGCCGCGACTTCAAGACGGCCCTGCTCAACACCGCAATCTACACCGCGCTGTCGGTCGCCCTCATCCTGCCGCTGTCGGTCGTCTTCGGCCTGCTGGTCCATCAGCGCGAGGTCGCCGGCGGCACCCTGCTGCGCACGGTGCTGTTTTCCACCTACATGGTG
The DNA here is from genome assembly GCF_006442815.1 of Mesorhizobium sp. B2-4-3. GTDB lineage: Bacteria > Pseudomonadota > Alphaproteobacteria > Rhizobiales > Rhizobiaceae > Mesorhizobium. The sequence continues at coordinate 60,306 of NZ_VFVL01000002.1, read as the reverse complement.
CCGATGATCGCGGTCGCGCTGGTCTGGTCGAAGCTCTATTCGCCGAGCGAGGGACCGCTCAACCAGTTGCTCGGCCTGGCCGGCATCGGTCCGCAGCCATGGCTCTCCTCGCCGCGCTCGGCGCTGATCTCGATCGTGCTGCTCAATGTCTGGCAGCAGGTCGGCTATTTCACGGTGCTCGCCATCGCCGGGCTGACGCAGATCCCGGGCAGCCTCTATGAGGCGGCGACGCTCGACGGCGCCAACGGCCGCGAGCAGTTCCGCTTCATCACCCTGCCCTTGCTTCGCCGCACGCTTCTCTTCAGCGCCGTCATCGCCATCATCAATGCGGTGCAGGTGTTCGAGCCGGTGGCACTGATCACGCAAGGCGGACCGGTCGGCTCGACCAACGTCCTCACCTACCACATCCGCCGCGTCGGCATCGAACGCGCGCAGGGCGGGCTGGGCTCTGCCATGGCGGTGATGCTGATGCTGTCGCTGATCGTCTGCGTCTCGGCGCTGTTTGCCTTCGTCAACCGCAAGGACGGCGAATGAGCGCGATAACCCGATCGCTCACCCGCAAGCGCCCATCGGGCCGCAAGGCGCTGCTCGCGACCGCAATGCTTCTGGTCGCCGTCGCCTCCGCCTTCCCGCTGGCCTGGATGGTGCTGTCCAGCCTGAAGACGCCGGGCGAGACCATGCAGGTGCCGCCGGTCTGGCTTCCACATACGCCGACCCTGCAGGCCTATGAAAAGGTCGCCGGCGTCATCAATCTTGGACGCTCGATGTGGAACTCGCTTGTCATCGCCTCGGTCACCACCGCCGGCATCCTGGTCACCAGCATGATGGCCGGCTACGCTTTCGCCAAATATTCCTTCCCTGGCCGCTCGCTGCTCTTCTCGCTGCTGATCGCCACCATGTTCCTGCCGCCGATCGTGACGCTGATCCCGCTCTACCGCATGGTCGGCTCGATCGGGCTGAACGCCAGCCTTGCCGGCATCATCGTGCCCAACCTCGCCAACGCGTTCGGCATTTTCCTGATGCGCCAGTTCATCGCCAGCGTGCCCGACGAACTGATCGACGCCGCCCGCATGGACGGCGCTTCCGAGCTGCTCATCCTGTTCAAGATCGTGGCGCCGAGCGTGGCGCCGGCCATCGCGGCGCTGGCTCTGTTCGCCTTCGTCTATCACTGGAACAGCTATCTTTGGCCGCTCACCGTGCTGCAGGGCAATGCCGACGCCTATCCGATCGTCATCAGCCTGAGCCGGCTCTTGAGCTACAACCGCGGCGCAATCAACACCGGCCTGGTGATGGCCGGCGCGACGCTCGCCGTGCTGCCGCCGCTCGTGCTCTTCGTCTTCCTGCAGCGCTTCTTCGTCGATTCGATCGTGGGGTCCGCGATCAAGGGCTAGTTTGCGAGAGTCGCTCAGCCAGCCTCATCGACATTCGGCAATTCAAGCGCGGAACGCAGTAAGCCGCGATCCCGCCGGTAGAGAGTAGAATATGTGACCGCTCCAACAAATCGGCGTAAGGCTGGAAATCCGCGATGCGCTTGTTGAAGGGTATTGTTCCGCAGCCGGGAACCAGGCAGTCATGCTTTCCTTTCGGACATTGGTTGAAGGAACAAAGCCGGCCGAGATAGCGGTCGCTGCCGGGCTCGAACAGGAATACGTCGAGCTGATGGTCGGCGACACTGATGCCTGCGCCCGCCTCGAAGGCTTGCCGTAGTTTTGCAGCGCCGGCGCGGCGCAGCTCGTCGAGCCGGTGTTGCGAACTGATCCAAAGGGCCAAGTCGAGATCGCTGCATTCATGCCAGACCTCAATGCGCGCGACGAAATTCGCTAAACCGGGGAATCTCCTTCCAGAGTGATTTTGCCACTGATCCTATGACAGCGATCGCTTCTATCTCGGGGAACGCCATCCAGGACTGCGTGACGACATCGGCGGCCTGGCGGAATTCGCGCTGGCGCCGCAAGAGGTAACGGTTCTGCTCTTCGATCTGCGCGCGCTTCATGATTCACCGAGGCAGCTTCATCAAATTGCGTTGCGGCCATCGGAGGCTGAGTTTGGTAAGCCGTCAAGAGTGCGACTGGCCCTCACTCAAACCTCGCCGCCGTCCAAGCCCCTCCCGCCGCGTTCGACTCCACCGCCGCCGCGACAAACTTCACGCCGCGCGCGCCGTCGACCACGTCGGGCACCTGCGCCGCCCGCGCGGCGTCGACCGCCCCGCCCGATCGATGCGCGCGGATGATGTCGGAGACGTCGCGGTAGAAATTGGCCAAGGCCTCGATATAGCCTTCGGGATGCGCCGCCGGCATGCGCGAGACGCGCCGGGCTTCCGCCGTCGAGCCATGGCCGCCACGCACCAGCGTGCGCGTTTCCTCGCCGTAGGACGAGAAGCGCAACTCCTCCGGCCGCGATCCCGACCATTCGAGCCCGGCCTTCTCGCCATAGATGCGCACCGAAAGGTCGTTGTAGTGGCCGGGCGAAGTCTGGCTGGCGAGGATCGTGCCGCGCGCGCCGCCTGTCCAGCGCAGCAGCACATGCGCGTTGTCATCGAGGCGCCGCCCCGGCACGGCGGTGAACAGGTCGGCGGAAACCGCCTCGGCCTCGAAACCGGAGACGAAGCTTGCCAGGTTGAAGGCATGCACGCCGATGTCGGCGAGCACCGCCGACTGCCCGGCGCGCGCCGGATCGGTGCGCCATTCGGCCTGCTTCTGGCCTTCGGCGTCGATCGGCTTGGTCAGCCAGTCCTGGATATAGGCTCCGTGCACCGACACGATGCGGCCGAGCTCGCCCGCCGCCACCATCTCGCGCGCCTGGCGCACCATGGCGTAGCCGGTGTTGTTCAGCGTGACGACGAAGCGGCGCTTCCTGGCTTTGGTCAGCGCAACCAGCGCTTCGGCCTCGGCAAGCGTCGTCGACAGCGGCTTGTCGCAAATCACGTCGATGCCGGCTTCGAGGAAGGCGGCGGCGACCGGCGCGTGCAAATGGTTGGGCGTGACGATAACCACCGCCTCGATGCCGTCCGGCCGTGCCGCTTCGGCCTTCGCCATGACGTGGTAGTCGGCATAGCTGCGTTCGGGCGCGATGCCGATCTCCGCGGCGGAGGCGGCTGCGTTCTCCGGATCCGAGGACAATGCGCCGGCGACCAGCGCGATCTGGTCGTCGAGCCGCATGGCCAGCCGGTGCACGGCGCCGATGAAGGCGTTGCGGCCGCCTCCGACCATGCCGACCCGGAGACGTTGGCGCGACGTACCATCGGCGGTTGCATAGACCATGATTGCGATTATTCTCCCAAGTTCGATGTGCCGGTCGTCGCCGATGTTTATCGGAACGACCGTGGTTGTTTTCGAATGATATTTCTATTTTTTGTTTTGTAAAACGATTGTGCCGCGTTAGCGTTTGATCCAGGTCCAGCTAGAGCATGATCCCGAAAAGTGGGAACCGGTTTTCGGAAAAGATCATGCTTCAACAACGAGCTGGATCGGGACGACGGTTCAACGAAACGTCGTCCCGATCCAACGGACCGCATCCGGAGGGCAGGGATCGGATGACGCATCCGATGGTTGGGGTCACGATGAGGCATATCCTATGAGCGGCCGCAGCAAGGCGGCCGACGAACAGTCTGCACACAGTTTGGAGACGGCGGCGAGAAAGCGGAGCCGGTCGCTGGCGGCACTTGGCTACACCAAGCCGCAAACCTACGAGGAATTGCGGGCGGTGCTTTCGTCGGGCACCGTGCATTTTCCGAAGCGGCTTCGCCAGGTGGCGATCTTCCTCTGGCAGCATCCGAGCGAAGTGGCTCTGGGCACGATCGCGCAGGTGGCGGACCAGGCCGGCGTGCAGCCTTCGACCCTGGTGCGCTTCGCGCAGATCTTCGGCTATTCCGGCTTTTCCGATTTCCAGCTCCTGTTCAAGGACCGCATGAAAGGCTCCTGGCCGGACATGCAAGGCAGCCCGGACAAGACCGAGGAACCGAATGCCAACCTGCATTTCCTCAATGGCATGGTCGGTGCCTGCCAGGCCTCGCTCGGCCGCATCGGCAATAATTTCGATATCGCCGCTTTCGAGACGATGGTCGATCATCTGGCGGCGGCCGAGCTGATCTATGTCATCGGCAGCAAGCGCGCCTTCCCGGTCACCACCTATCTGTCGCTGACGCTCTCGCAGCAGGGCGTGCGCAACGTGCTGGTCGACAATGTCGGCTCGACCGCCTTGGACCAGGTCGGCTGCATCACGCCGCGCGACGCGGTGCTGGCCGTGTCCTTCAGCCCCTACAATTCGATCACGCCCGACCTCGTCGCCGTCGCGCATGAGCGCAAGGCGCGCATTCTCACCATCACCGACAGCACGTTTTCGCCGCTGGTGAAACTCTCCGACACCTGGCTGGAAGTGGTCGAGCAGGATTTCGGCGGCTTCCGTTCGCTCGCCGCCTCGCTCGCCGTCGGCATGGCCTTGGTTCACGGCGTCGTCGCGCAACGGACAGGTTGACCAGAGCAATTCCAGGAAAAGTGTGAGCGGTTAAGTTCGGCGTCTTCGCCGTAACCTTCCGTCCGGAATTGCGAAAAGATAAGGAGATGGAGCGGTTCACCGGTTCCATGAAACGGTAACCGCTCCAGCACGATTGACTAAAGAGAACCATCGTTCCATATTTGAAAAAATGGAAACTTTGTTCCGGGAGGAGGAATGGAGGTTCGTCTCGACGGCAAGGTGGTGCTGGTCACCGGCGCGACGCAAGGCATTGGCCGCGCGATCGCCGAGATCGCTGCGCGTTCCGGCGCCGAAGGTCTCGTCATTACCGGTCGCGACAAGCTGCGCGGCGCAGAGGCCGCGGCGGCTATTTCGCGGATGGGCACCCCGACAGTCATTGTTCCGGCCGATCTCGCCGACCCCGCTGCAGCGGCGCGGCTGGTGGAATATTGTATTTCCCACTTCGGCCGCATCGACGGCCTGGTCAACGCCGCCGGCCTGACCGACCGCGCCTCTTTCGTCGACGCCACGCTCGACGACTGGTCATCGCTGTTTGCCGTCAACGCCCGCGCGCCCTTCTTCCTGATGCAGGCGGCGATCGCCGACATGAGGAAACGCGGGCAGGGCGGCTCGATCGTCAACATCCTGTCGATCAACGCGCATTGCGGCTCGCCGGAGTTGGCCGTCTATTCCGCCACCAAGGGCGCGCTGGCGACGCTGACCAAGAACGCCGCCAATGCCCACCGCTTCGACCGCATCCGCGTCAACGGCATCAATGTCGGCTGGACAGACACGCCGGCGGAGCGGGTCATGCAAGCCGAGACGCTCGGCCAGGGGCCGGGCTGGCTCGACGCGGCCAATGCGACGCAGCCCTTCGGCCGGCTGTTCTCCGTGACCGACATAGCCAACCTTGCCGTCTTCCTGCTTTCCGAGGCGGCCGGCCCGATGACCGGCGCGCTGATCGACCAGGAGCAATGGGTGATCGGAGCCAACCGGTGAGCGTGTCACCGCCCGAAAGCCTTAGCCCTGCCCTGCTCGGCCGCTTGCCGTCCGAGGTCCGCAAGCCGGCTTACGATCGCGCTACGCTGAAGCCTGGGATCGCCCATATCGGTGTCGGCGCTTTCCACCGTTGCCATCAGGCCGAATACACCGACGATCTGCTGGCGAAGGATTTCCACCACTGGGGACTGGTCGGCATCAATATCCGCCCTCCCCTGCTGGCCGACACGCTCGGCCGGCAGGACGGCCTCTACACGCGGCTGATCCGTCATAACGACGAGGTCGAAGCGCGCGTCATCGGCAGCATCGTGCGCGTCGTCGACAGCCAGCAAAGTGCTGCGCCGGCGCTGGATGTGCTCGCCTCGCCTGGCATCGAGATGGTCACCATGACCGTGACCGAGAAAGGCTATTGCCACATCCCGTCGAGCGGCGTGCTCGACCTCGACCATCCCGACATCGCGCACGATCTCGCCAGCCCCGAGACGCCGCGCAGCGTGCCAGGCATCCTGGCAAGGGCGCTGGAGCTGCGCATGGCCACGCATGGCCGGCCGGTGACGCTGCTGTCTTGCGACAACATCCCAACCAACGGCATTATCCTCGGCAACGTCGTGCGTACCTTCGCCGAGCGGCGCGGCGAGATGCTGGCGGACTGGATCGAAGCCAATGTCGCTTTCCCCTCGGCCATGGTCGATCGCATCGCGCCGGCGACGACCGAGGCCGATATCGGCACCGTCGAGCAGCGCTTCGGCTATCGTGACGACGCCGTGGTGGTGGGCGAGCGCTTCCGCCAATGGGTGATCGAGAACCGCTTCGCCGGACGCGTGCCGCGCTGGGACCGCGTCGGCGCGACCTTCGCCGACGATGTCACACCGTTCGAGCATCTCAAGATGCGCGTGCTGAACGGCGCCCAGACGACGCTCAGCTATCTCGGCGTTTTGGGCGGCTTCGAGCACACGTTCGAGGCCATCGCCGACCCGCTTCTGGCAGGTTTCGTCCGCCACATGCTGAGCGAGGAAACTCTGCCGACACTGATGCCCGTGCCCGGCATAGCGCCAACAACCTATGTCGAGCAGAGCCTTTCGCGCCTCACCAACACGGCGATCCGCCATCGCAACCACCAGATCGCCACCGACGGCTCGCAGAAGATCGTGCAGCGCCTGCTCAACCCGATCCGCGACCGCCTGGCAAAGGGCGAGAGCATTGCGCTGCTGTCGGTCCCGGTCGCCGGCTGGATGGCCTATCTGATCAAGGCGTCCGCGCGCTTCGGCCGCGCCTGGCAGGTGTCCGACCCCTTTGCCGAGAAAATTGCGGCGATCGCCGACCGCATCGGTGCGGACAGCAAGGCGCTCGTCGATTCGATCCTAGCCATCGACGCTATCTTCGACCCGGCCTTGGCCGCCAACGCGACATTCCGGGCGCATATCATCGCCGGGCTCGATGGTTTGCTTTCGGGCGATCCGATGGGCTTTGTCGGACAGGTCTGCGCTGGGCCAACCGATGCGCCGTTGAAGCAGCCGGCGCGATCTGCATAGTTAGCTACCGGAGGGAACATGAAGCTTGGACTGCTGACAGCACCATTCCCCGACACGCCGCTCGGCGAGGTCGCCGACTGGGCGCGCTCGGCCTGCTTCGAGGCGCTGGAAATCGCCTGCTGGCCCAAAACGTCGGGCGCCAGCCGCCGCTATGCCGGCACCAGCCATATCGACGTGGACATCCCGGCCGCACAGGCCAAGGACATCGCCGCCGAGCTTGCCGGCAAAGGTCTGACCATCTCCGGCCTCGGTTTCTATCCCAATCCGCTCCATCCCGACCGGGCGCATCGCGAAGCGGTGATCGACCATCTGAAGAAAGTAATCGTGCTCGCGAGCCGCATGGGCGTGCCGCTCGTCAACACCTTCTGCGGCGGTGACGCTTCGAAGAACGTCGACGCCAACTGGGAGGATGCGCAAAAAGTCTGGCCGGCGATCGTCGCCCACGCCCGCGAGCACGGTGTAAAACTCGCCTTCGAGAACTGCCCGATGATCTTCAGCTATGACGAATGGCCGGGCGGGCACAACATCGCCTATTCGCCCTATGTCTGGCGCCGCATCCTCGAAGCCTGGAGCGGCGATGTCGGCATGAACTTCGACCCCTCGCATCTCGTCTGGCAGATGATCGACAAGGAGCGCTTCATCCGCGAGTTCGGCGCAAACATGCTGCATGTGCACGCCAAGGATCTGATGATTGATCATGATGGTTTGTACGAGCGCGGAATCCTTTCGGCTGGCATAGGCTGGCAGGTGCCGCGCATGCCGGGGCTTGGGGACATCGACTGGAGCAGGATTTTTTCGGGCCTCTACCGGGCCGGATATGACGGGCCGGTCGTCATCGAGCATGAGGACCGGCGCTTCGAGGGGACGGATGAAAAGGTCAAGCGCGGCTTCCTGCTTGCCCGCGACGTGCTGCGCCCCTTCATCAAATGAGGAAGAGCTTGGCGCCGACCGCATCGGCGCCCAGGAACTGAACGAAAAAATCGAACTGAAAAGATCAATGTGGAGGAGTACTGAAATGAAAAGACATCTGACCGTGGCCTCGCTTCTTGCCGGCGCCGCCTTGCTTGCCTCGGTGGGCGCCTCGGCCGCCGCCGGCAAGTACACGATCGGCATTTCCAACACCGTGCAGGGCAATGGCTGGCGCGAGGAGATGATCTGCGCGATGAAGGCGCAGGCGCTTGCTTCCGGCGAGGTGGCGAAACTCAACATCGCCCATCGCAACACCGACGCCGCCGGCCAGCTCGAGGACATCCGCAACCTGATCAGCGCCAAGGTCGACGCCATCGTCGTCAATCCGGCCGATCCTGCCGGCATCAAGGCCGGCCTCGAGGAAGCCACCAAGGCCGGCATCGTCGTCGTCGCCGTCGACCAGGCGGTGACCGAGCCGTCCGCCTACATCATCTCCAACAACCAGGAACAATATGCCTATCTCGGCGCCAAGTGGCTGTTCCAGCAGATGGGCGGCAAGGGCGAGGTGCTCTACATGCGCGGCGCCGCCGGCGCTTCGGCCGACTCGGATCGCGACAAAGGCTTCAAGAAGGCGCTCGCCGAATTCCCCGACGTGAAGGTCGCGCAGGAAGTCTTCACCGGCTGGCAGCAGGATCAGGCCAAGCAGCAGATCCTGTCCTTCCTCGCCACCGGCACCCCGATCAACGGCATCTGGACCTCCGGCATCGACAACGTGATCGTCGACGCGCTGGTCGAGCAGCAGGCGCCGATGGTGCCTGTGGTAGGCGCCGACAATGCCGGCTTCGTCGGCCAGCTCAGCTCGGTCAAGGGCCTGGTCGGCGCTGCGGTCACCAATCCCGGCTCGATCGGCGGCGCCGGCGTGACGCTGGCGCTCCAGATCCTCGACGGCAAGAAGCCGGCGCAGCAGACCGTGCTGGTCGAGCCGCAGCTCTGGGAAAACGCCACCGACGAAGGCAAGGCCAAGCTGAAGAGCGTCGTCGATCCCTCGCTCAGCCCCGAATGGCCGGTCTCGATCTCGATCCCGGACTGGACGACCTACACCAAGGAGCAGATCGTCGCCTGCAAGGGCCCGGGCGAGTAAGAAACGAGACGCCTTCTGCCTTCTCCCCTTGTGGGAGAAGGTGGATCGGCGCATAGCGCCGAGACGGATGAGGGGTGTTCCAGGGAACGCCAACGTCTCACTCCGCTGGAACACCCCTCATCCGTCGCCTTCGGCGACACCTTCTCCCACAAGGGGAGAAGTAGAAGTCAGCCACCGCCTGCATTAGTTTCTGGAACGAGAACCACACCATTTGACAACAAACCCGTTGCCGCAAAGCCCTCTCCTCGACGCCACCGGCGTGACGAAGAACTACGGTGCGGTTGCCGCGCTGCGCACTGCCTCGCTGTCCGTATTGCCGGGCGAGGTGCATGCGCTGATGGGCGCCAACGGCGCCGGCAAGTCCACATTGGTGAAGATCCTGACGGGGGCGATCAAGGCGGACGCGGGGCGCATCCTGATCCGCGGCCAGCAGCTCGATATCCGCTCGCCCGCCGACGCCCGCCGCGCCGGACTGCTGCCGGTCTACCAGGAACCGGCGCTGATCCCCGATCTCGATGTCCTGTCCAATTTGCGGCTGACCGGCACGCCGGTCGAGCCGTTCCGCGCCTGGGTGCGCGAGCTCGGCATTCCCGACCTCGATATCCGCGAGACGGCCCGCCATATCCCCTTGGCCATCCTGCGCGTGCTCGACCTGGCGCGCGCGCTTGCCGTCGAACCCGACGTGCTTCTGCTCGACGAGATGACCGCGGCTCTGCCCGCGAACCTTGCCGAGAAGGTGCTGGAAGTCGTGCGCCGCCAGGGTGACGCCGGCCGCTCCGTCATCTTCATCTCGCACCGTTTCGTCGAGATCTCCGCGCTTTGCGACCGCGCCACCGTGCTGCGCGACGGCGCAACGGTCGGTGTCGTCGACATCGAGCCCGGCGTCGAGGAAAGAATAGTCGAGATGATGCTCGGCACCCGCATCGAGAAGACACGCGTCACCGCGCGCGCGGCAAATGATCTGGCGGTTGCCGACGGCGGCCGCCCGCGATTGTCGGTCCGCAACCTGCAGCTCGGCACCAAGCTCAACGACGTCTCCTTCGATCTCGCCAATGGCGAGGTCGCCGGCGTGTTTGCGCTCGAGGGCCAGGGCCAGGACGAGCTCTTCGCAGCGCTTGCCGGCTCGATCCGTCCGACCGGCGGCACCATCGACGTCGACGGCGCGCCGGTGAAATTCTCGCATCCGAGCGACGCCATCCAGGCCGGCATCGCCTATGTGCCGGGCGACCGAGCCGAGGCCTTGGCCATGCAACGCTCGGTGCGCGAGAACATCGCCCTGCCCTTCAGCGCCGCGCTGCGCAAATGGGGCCCTATCCGCATGCGCCGCGAGCAAATGGTGGTTTCCAGCGCCATCGCCCGGCTGCAGATCGACACACGCGCGCAGGGCGAGGTGCAGCGCCTTTCCGGCGGCAACCAGCAGAAGGTGACGATCGCCCGCTGGATTGCAGCCGGTGCCCGCACCATCCTGTGCTTCGACCCGACGCGCGGCATCGATGTCGGCACCAAGCAGGAAATCTACAAGCTGCTGCGCGAGCTCGCCAGCCAAAACAAGTCGGTGCTGTTCTACACATCCGAAATGGAAGAGGTGCAGCGTGTCTGCGACCGCGTCATCGTCATCTTCGGCGGCCGCGTCGTCGACACTTTCCCGGTCGAAGAAGCCGATGAAGCGGCATTGATGCGCGCAGCCTACGGCCTGCCGCGCGGCGCCAAGGCGGATGTCGGCATCCTTGCCGAAGTCAAACCCGGTTCCAGCGCGGAGGCCGCGTCATGAGCCGCTTTCTCCGCAACCAGGGTTGGGTCGCAGGCCTGTTCGCCCTGCTGATCTTCCTCTTCGTCGTCACCAAGCTGATCCAGCCGGGCTATGGCAGCGGCGACTTCGGTTCGCTGGCGCGCGCGGTTCTGCCTTACGCCTTTGCCGTCGCGGCCCAGACCGTCGTCGTCATCGCCGGCGGCATCGACCTGTCGGTCGCCGCCATGATGGCGCTGACCAGCGTTACCGCCGCCTCGATGATGGACGGCGCCAGCGAGGAATATGCCCTGTTCGTCGTGCCCTTCGTGCTGGCCATGGGACTGGTGCTCGGCGCGCTGAACGGCGTCCTCATCGTCGTCACCCGGGTGCCCGACATCGTCGTCACTTTGGCCATGCTGTTCGTGCTCCAGGGCGCGGCGCTGCTTGTGCTGGGCGCCCCCGGCGGCGCCGCCGCCGAATGGCTGAAGGCAAGCGTCATCGGCACCGTGCCGATCCCCGGCCTGCCGGATTGGGCTGACGCCTGGGTTCCGAAGGCGCTGGTGCTGCTCGTCGTCTGCCTCTGCATCGTGTGGATTCCGCTTAGGCGCTCACGCCTCGGCCTCTCCATCTACGCCATCGGCAGCAACGAGCTCGCCGCCTTCCGCAGCGGCGTGCCGGTGGCGCGCACCAGGATCGTCGCCTATGCGCTCTCCGGCCTGTTCGCGGCGATGGGCGGATTGTCTCTCACCATCAGCACCGGCATCGGCGCGCCCATCCCCGGGCCTTATCTGCTCGCCAGTGTCGCCGCGGTGGTGCTGGGCGGCGTCGCGCTCGGCGGCGGCAAGGGCGGCCTGCTCGGGCCGATCATCGCCGTCTTCGTGCTAAGGCTGGTGCGCACCGACCTGACGCTTCTGGCCATCGATCCGAACGTCACCGCGATCATCGAAGGCGCGATCATGGTTGCGGTCGTGATGTTCGGCGCCTTCATCACCATCCGCGGCCGTCCGGTGGGAGCAACGTCATGACCGACACCGCGACCATGCCCCAGCTTGTCTCGTTCGGCCGCCGCCTGAGGCGCTTCATGGCGGACCGGCCGCTGATCCCGCTGATCATCCTGCTGATCATCCTCGTGGCGATCCTGCAGGTCCTGCGCCCCGGCATCGTCAACGAGCGTTGGCTCGCCAACACGGCGAAGTTCGCCATCCCGCTTGCCATCCTCGCCGGCTGCCAGACCATGACGATGCTGACCGGCGGCATCGACCTTTCGGTCGGCACCGTGGCGACGATGAGCGCCTTCATCATGGCGACGCAGATCGTCAACCAGGATCCGACGGTGGCTTTCCTGCTGGCCATGATGCCCGCCGTGCTGATCGGCCTCGTCAACGGCATCGGCGTCGGCGTGTTCCGCGTGCATCCGCTGATCATGACATTGGGCACCAGCCTGATCGGCACCGGCTTCCTGCAGGTCTACCAGCGCACCGTCATCGCGTCCGGCGCCAGGATTCCCGATTTCCTCAACTGGCTGGGCACCGGCGTCACCTATGGCTTTCCGAACGCGCTCCTCCTGTTCGTGCCGGTGGCGGTGCTGATCGTCTTCATGCTGAACCGCACCGGCTTCGGCCGCCTGCTTTACGCCGTCGGCGACAATGAACGCGCCGCGCGCCTGTCCGGGGTACGCTACTGGCAGGTGATCACGGCGCTCTACGTCCTCTCCAGCCTGCTCGCCGGCATCACCGGCCTGCTCTATATCGGCCTGATCAAAGCGCCCTCGCTGTCGCTCGCCGAGCCGCTGGTGCTGCCTTCGGTGGCTGCCGCCGTCATCGGCGGCACCTCGATCTTCGGCGGCCGCGGCGGCTACACCGGCACCATCATCGGCGCGCTGATCCTGACCGTGCTGACGACACTGCTCACCATCCTGCAGATGCCCGAAGGCGGCCGCCGCATCCTCTTCGGCCTCATCGTGCTGTTCGTGACGGCGGCGTATTTGAGGATCGTCGAGGATCGGTAGTATTTGAGCTAAGGCATGTCGCGCAAAAGTGCGCAGCGGTTTTGCGGCAACGACATGCATAAAATAGGGATTTAAAGTGCGTCGCCCGAATCGGTTTTCGGGTGACGCGCTTTAAGGCGGCTCATCCCCGTCGCGTCGAGAGGCACCCCCTATGGCCGAGCGTTCGCGTGTTGTTACTGCAAACAGTCCTGCCGATGATGACCCGCGTCTCGCGTTCATCTATCAGGAGGCGGTGAGAGGTCTCACCCATCAGCAGACCGTGGTGGAGAATATGAGCACCCGCGCCGGGAGCCTGATCTTCGCCACGGCATTCGCGAACTCGCTGCTCGGCGGCGCGGCCCTTTCCGACGGGCTTGGGCTTTGGGAATGGATTGCGGTGTCCCTGCTGTTCAGCATCGGCGGGCTTATCGTCTTCATGCTTTGGCCTTATCACCAATACTCATTCCGCTTCGATCCGGAAGAACTGCTGCATCAATATGTCGATGGCGACGGGCCGGCATCGATGTCGGCGATGCACCGCGCCCTTGCTCTACGCATCAAGGCGGACATGGCCGCCAACTGGCGAATTATCCAGCGCCTGCGGGTGGCGTTGCAGATCGCGCTGCTCTTTCTGTTGCTCAACATTCTGGCCTGGCTCTTGGCGATCGCGGGCGCCTGAGCCAAAACCGCGCTGTGGCCTTATGCGGGACCAGTACAGGAAGACGCGGGAGCAAAGGTCTAGGTAGAACATTTCGAGGCCGGCGACGGCGACACGCATGGGTTACTCGGCAGCCTGCACACGGCGCGAGTCGATGATCGCGCTGATCTCGGAGCGGCATGAGCCGCAATTGGTGCCGGCCCGCAATGTCGAGCCGATCGCTTCGAGGCTGTCGCATCCCGAAGCGACCGCCGAAGCAAGCTGATTGACGCCGACATGGAAGCACGCGCACACGACGCGCCCGATGGCGGGCATGGGCACGGGCGAGCGTCCCGACAAAAGCGCATGGCGATCGGTCGCTGACAGCTTCTGGCGCGTGGCGAGCAGCGACACCAGCCAGTCCCGCATCGGCAGCTGATCCGGGGCGGCGACCAGCAAGGCTTCGGCCATGGCGCCGCCATCGTCGATGGCCGCCGCGCGATAGGCGAGCCCGCGACGATCGGTGTATTCCAGGAGATGATCCCGTCGCTGGGCCCCGAGCAGCTTGCGCGCCAGGAGAATGCCCTGATCCGGCGGCTCGGTTCCGGTCAGATCGTAGACCCAGCCGCCTTCGACCGCCTGCCGGCTCCAATGGACGAAACCCGTTGGCCTGAGATCGCGGCGTGTGATGAGCACGCCGGCCCAGCCGGTGTTCTCACGCACGATCCTGACCGGAACATGCTTGAGCTCAGGTTGGCCGGAATGCGGATCGGTGATCGGCGAGGACAACAGACCGGCCGCGGCCTTCGCCGCGAAATGGCCACTCCAATGCATGGGCATGAAGGCTTGGCCGCGTCGCTGTGCTTCCGACACCCGCACCCGTGCACGGACGAAGCCGAAGCGCGTCGAAAGCAGAGCGAGGTCGCCGTCCTTGAGACGGTGCGCGGCCGCATCCGCTGGATGGAGATCGACCGCGGGCTCCGGCGCGTTCGCCATCAAACGCGGCACGGTCCCGGTGCGCGTCATGGTGTGCCACTGGTCGCGCAGCCGGCCGGTGTTCAGGGCCAGCGGATAGTCGGCATCGACGGTGAAGGCCGTCGCCTCCTGCCGCACCGGCACGAAACGCGCGCGGCCGTCGGGCGTCGGGAAACGGCCGTTGCCGAACAATCGTATCTGCTGCTCGCCTGGCTCCGATGCGGGCCAATGACGCGGCGCGAAGGCGGCATAGTCCGTGTCGCTGAGGTCAGCCATGCCGCCGAGATCGAACAGGCGCTCGCCGCTGTTCTCGAAAGCCGAGAGCGCGGCGTGCTCGCGGAAGATGTCGGCCGGCGCCTGGTGGGCGAAGGCATCGCCAAAGCCCATGCGGGCGGCGACATCACAGATGATGCGCCAGTCGGCTCTCGCCTCGCCCGGCGGCGGCAGGAACGACCGCTGACGCGAGAGGCGCCGTTCCGAATTGGTAACCGTGCCGTCCTTCTCGCCCCAGGCGGCAGCTGGCAGCAGCACGTCGGCATAGCGCGTGGTGTCGGTACGGGTGACATCCGAGACAACGACGAAATCGCATTTGGACAAAGCGCTGCGCACGCGCGAAGCATCGGGCATCGAGACCGCCGGATTGGTGCCTATCACCCAGAGCGCCTTGATACGGCCGTCGGCGACCGCCTGGAACATATCCACCGCCTTCAGGCCGCCGCGCCGCGCGACGCTTGGCGCCTTCCAGAAGCGCGAGACCCGGTCGACATTGGCCTCGTCCGCGAAGTCCATATGCGCCGCAAGCTGATTGGCCAGGCCGCCCACCTCGCGGCCGCCCATGGCATTCGGCTGACCGGTGACCGAGAACGGCCCCGTGCCTGGCTTGCCGATGCGGCCAGTGGCGAGATGACAGTTGATGATGGCGTTGACCTTGTCGGTCCCATGCGCCGACTGGTTGACACCCTGGCTGTACACGGTGACCGTCCGCCCGGTCTCGGCGAAGAGATCGTAGAAGGCCTGGACATCGGCGACCGCCAATCCGCAGCCTTTCGCGACGCGCGCGATAGACGGCGCGTCGGCGCCGGCGAGCGAAGCTGCCGCATCGAAGCCCGACGTATGGTTGCGGATGAAACCGGCATCGATCTTTGCGGCTTGCGCGAGATGCGCGAGCAACCCGTTGAACAACAGCACATCCGTGCCCGGATCGAGCGCCAGATGCAGGTCGCACTCGTCGGCCGTGGCGGTGCGGCGCGGATCGATGACGACGATCCTGGTCCCCCGCTCCCTTCGCGCCGCCAGCATGCGCTGGTAGAGCACCGGATGGCACCATGCGGTGTTGGAGCCGGTGAGCACGATGAGATCGGCGCACTCGAAATCCTCATAGGCGCCGGGAACGATGTCCTCGCCGAAAGCGCGGCGGTGGCCGGCGACGGACGATGCCATGCAGAGCCGCGAGTTGGTGTCGATGTTGCCGGAGCCGATGAAGCCCTTCATCAGCTTGTTGGCGACGTAATAATCCTCGGTGAGCAACTGACCGGAGACGTAGAAGGCGACAGAGTCCGGTCCATGCTCGGCGATCGCCCGCGAGAATTCTCCGGCGACGAGGTCGAGCGCTTCGTCCCAGCTCGCCGGCTTGCCGCGGATTTCCGGCCGCAGCAAACGGCCTTCGAGGCCGAGCGTCTCGCCGAGAGCCGAACCCTTCGAGCAGAGCTTGCCGAAATTGGCTGGATGATCGGGGTCGCCGCGAACGGCAGTCGTGCCGTCCGCGGCGACCTCGGCCAGCACGCCGCATCCGACCCCGCAATAGGGACAGGCGGTCCTCACCTCGCGTGCTTCTTGCATGCCTCAAGCCGCTTTCGAGGCCAGCGCTTCGAGCGCGATGAACAGCCGTTCGCCCTCTATCCTGACCGGGATCGTCCTCACCGCGCCCTCGTCGGCGCCGAGCGCCTTGCCGGTCTCCAGCGAGATCACCCAATTGTGCAGCGGGCAAGTCACCGCCGCGCCATGGACGATGCCCTGGCTGAGCGGTCCGCCCTTGTGCGGGCAGTGGTCGTCGATGGCGAAGACCTGGTCGTCCGCCGTGCGGAAGACGGCGATCTTGCCTTGCGGTGTCGCAACGCAACGCGCGCCACGCAGCGGTATGTCGGCGATCGAGCCGATGGCGGTCCAGTTCATATTGGTCACTCCGCCGCCTCCGCGAACCCGACCGACGCCATCGGCCGGAACTCGTGCTTGTCCTTGCCGGAGACGCGCTCCGACCACGGGTCTACCTGCGCGAATTTTTGGCTGAGGACGAAGCGGTCGAAGAGCGTCCTGCGGCGCTCGGCATCGTCCAGGATCTGCTTCTTGATCTCGGCCGTGCCGATGCGCTTGGCCCATTTGTAGATGCGCTCCAGATAACGGGCCTGCTCGCGGTACATCTGGACGAGAGCCACGATTACCTCCAGCGCCTCGTCCTCGGTCTTCACGAGACCCAGCACTTCCGTGCCCTTGATGTCGAGGCCGGCGGCCCCGGCGAAATGGATCTCGTAGCCAGAGTCGACGCAGACCACGCCGACATCCTTGCAGGTCGCCTCCGCGCAGTTGCGCGGGCACCCCGATACCGCCATCTTCACCTTGGCCGGCGTCCAGGAGCCCCACATGAACTTCTCGATACGGATGCCGAGGCCGGTCGAATCCTGCGTGCCGAAGCGGCACCAGTCCGAGCCGACGCAGGTCTTCACCGTGCGCAGGCCCTTGGCATAGGCATGGCCGGAGACGAAGCCCGCCTTGCCGAGATCGGCCCAGACCGCCGGCAGGTCTTCCTTGCGGATGCCAAGCATGTCAATGCGCTGGCCGCCCGTCACCTTGACCATCGGAATATCGAACTTGTCGACCACGTCGGCGATGGCGCGCAATTCGCCGGCGCTGGTCACCCCGCCCCACATGCGCGGCACCACCGAATAGGTGCCATCCTTCTGGATGTTGGCGTGCACGCGTTCGTTGATGAAACGCGACTGGTAGTCGTCGGCATATTGGTCCGGCCAGTCGCAGACGAGATAGTAGTTGAGCGCCGGCCGGCACTTGGCGCAGCCACAGGAGGTCTTCCATTCGAGCTCCTGCATGACGGCGGGGATCGTCTTCAGGCCCTTTGCCTTGATCATGCGCCGCACGTCGTCATGGCCGAGGCTCGTGCAGCCGCACATGGGCTGCACCGCCGCCGGATTGTAGGCCTCGCCCAGCGTGAGCTTCAGCAGCTGCTCGACGAGACCCGTGCATGAGCCGCAGGAGGCCGAGGCCTTGGTGTGGGCGCGCACGTCGTCGAGGCCGGTCAGCCCCTTGCCGGTGATCGCGCCGGTGATCTTGCCCTTGCAGACGCCGTTGCAGCCGCAGATTTCCGCATCATCCGCCAGTGCCGCAACGGCCGCCAAAGGGTCCGAGGAAGCGCCCCCCTGGAACGCTTGGCCGAAGATCAGCGTGTCGCGCATCTCAGAGATATCGGTCGCCTTCTTCTTGAGGTCGTTGAACCAGGCGCCGTCGCCCGTCTCGCCGAACAACACGGTGCCGATGATGCGGTTGTCCTGCAGCACGACGCGCTTGTAGACGCCGGCCGACGCGTCGCGCAGGATGATCTCCTCGCGGTCATCGCCGTCGGCGAAGTCGCCAAGCGAATAGAGGTCGATGCCGGTGACCTTGAGCTTGGTCGGCGTGTCGGAATGGACGAAGCGCCTGTCCTCACTGTCCGTCAGTTTGGCTGCCGCCACCCGTGCCATCTCGTAGAGAGGCGCGACCAGTCCGTAGACGTGGCCACCGACCTCGGCGCATTCGCCGAGCGCCATGATGGCGGGATCGGAAGTCCGCATGCGGTCGTCGACGACGATGCCGCGATTGACCTCGAGCCCGGCCTCCTTGGCGAGCGTGGTGCTGGGCCGGATGCCGACCGCCATCACGACCAGCGTCGCCGGAATGACCGTGCCGTCCATGAGCTCGACACCCTCGACCTTGCCGTTGCCGAGAATGGCCTTGGTGTTGGCCTTGGTCACGACCTTGATGCCGCGCGCCTCGACGGCCTTCTGCAGCAGATAGCCGGCGGCCGGGTCGAGCTGGCGCTCCATCAGCGTCGGCATGACATGCAGCACGGTGACGTCCATGCCGCGCTCCTTCAAGCCGGCCGCGGCTTCGAGACCGAGCAGGCCGCCGCCGATGACGACCGCCTTGGCGCGCGACTGCGCGGCAAGCAGCATGGCGTTGACGTCGTCGAGATCGCGATAGCTGAGCACGCCGGGCAATTCCTTGCCCGGAACCGGAATGATGAAGGGAACCGAGCCGGTAGCAATGACCAGCCTGTCATAGCTCTCGGTGACGCCGTGGTCCGAGGTGACGGTCTTGGCCTCCCTGTCGATGGCGACGATCCGGTGGCCCTTGTAGAGGGTGATGCCGTGCTTGATGTACCAGCCGTCGCCATGGATGACGATCTCCTCGAACGCCTTCTCGCCCGAAAGCACCGGCGAGAGCATGATGCGGTCGTAGTTCACGCGCGGCTCGGCGTTGAAGATGGTGACGGCGTAACGGTCGGGCGCGGCCTCCAGCAGGTGCTCGAGCATCCTGCCCGGCGCCATGCCATTGCCGATGATGACGAGTTTTTCGCTCATGTCGCTCTGCTCCGATCTATTCGGCGGCATAGGAAAGGGAGGCGTTGTCGACGGCGGCGCGCCCCATCCGGCGGATGGTGACGTGCATCCAGACCATGCAGGAGACGACGATGACGAAGAGCAGCATGAAGCAGCTCGACCACACCCCGGTGAGGTCGTTCAGCGCGCCGAAGGCGATCGGCAGGATGAAGCCGCCGAGCCCGCCGATCATGCCGACGACGCCGCCGACCGCGCCGACGCTCTGCGGATAATAGACGGGGATGTGCTTGTAGACGGCCGCCTTGCCGAGGCTCATGAAGAAGCCGAGCACGCAGGCGACGCCGATGAAGGCGAGCGGGCCGATCTCGAAGTGGAACGGGATCGGCCCGCTGATGCCGCGCACGACATAGTCTGCCGAGGGGAGAGACAGAACGAGTGTCGCGACGGCACAGACGCTGAAGGTCCAGTAGAGCACGGTGCGGGCGCCGATGCGGTCGGAAAGCACGCCGCCATAGGCGCGGAAGATGCTGGCGGGGATCGAATAGGCGGCGCCGATCATGCCGGCGGTAGCGATGCCGAAGCCGTAGACGCCGATCAGGTAGCGCGGCAGCCAGAGCGACAGCGCCACGAACGCGCCGAAGGCGAAGAAGTAGTAGAAGGCGAAGCGCCAGACCCGCAGGTTCTTCAGCGGCGCGAATTCCTGCCAGAAGCTTCGTACCGGCGCCGCCTTGCCGGCGCGGCGCTCGCGGATGACCGGATCGTCGTCGGTGGTGAACCAGAAGACGACGGCCATGACCACCAGCGCCGCCGCCCAGATCAGCGCCACCGATTGCCAGCCCCAGGACAACAGCACGAACGGCGCCAGGAACTTGGTGACCGCGGCGCCGACATTGCCGACACCGAAGATGCCGAGCGCCGTGCCTTGTTTTCCGGCCGGGAAGAAGCGCGAGACATAGGCGACGCCGACGGCGAAGGAGCCGCCGGCGAGCCCGACGCCGAGCGCCGCCAGTAGCATCTGACCGTAGGTGTGCGCGAAAGCGAGCAGGAAGGTCGCGATTGCCGCGGCGAGCATGGTCGCCGTGTAGACCAGGCGGCCGCCATAGCGGTCGGTCCAGACGCCGAGCACCATGCGCACGAGCGAGCCCGTCAGGATCGGCGTGCCGACGAGCAGGCCGAACTCGGTCTCGTTGAGCCCAAGCTCCTGCTTGATGCGCACGCCGATGATGGAAAAGATCGTCCACACCGCAAAGCACACGGTGAAGGCGATGGTGGACATCACGAGCGCCTGCCGGGAAGCACTGTCCTGGCTGGGCGCGGCTGGGAGATTTGCGGTCATCTTGGGCTCCGGTTTGCGGCGTGGGAGGCGCCGCTCATGTTGTGTCGATCAGAGGCGCGGTATCAGCGGGGCGAGCCCGGGACTTGCGCGATCACTTGCGGGCTTTTGCCTTCGGTTTCGTGATTGGCGGGAAACAGCAGGAGCGCGGCCGTGAAGAGCGCCGCGGTCAGCGCGCTGCTCACCAGGAAATCGCGACGGGTGAAATCCTTGAGCATTGTTCTTGCGATCCGTTTCGTCATCGTCGTCTCCGCTCGGCGCCGGCTGGATCGGCACCATCGATTTGCGTGGTCGGGTCTCCAAAAACGAAAAAAGCCGCCGTCCAGGCCTCGCGCGTCCGTACATCCGGGATCGCGTATCGACCTGAGCGGCAGCTTTGCCTGGGGCGCCCGCCATTGGACGCCTGTTCTATTGCCCGCGAGGGGCTTGGTTATTCCAAAGCACGAAGCGTGCCAGTTTTGCGTCGAAAGAGAAATTCAAGGAAAATCAAGGCGATCCGCGAATCAGGCGCTGGTTGGGCCGATCGGGAGCGAGGTCAAACATTGATCAATGGCGCAGGCATTGCGCATAAATTTTGTGCAATGCACAAGAATGGCGCGCAAATGATCAGGCGCGCCGCTGGCCGTCGATATAGGCGTCAATCCGGTCCGGGTCGAAGATCTGGCCGTCGAAGAATCCATCAGGACCAAGCACGAGGCTCGCCCCTGCGGACCCGACCGGCGTCGCGACCTTCAATGCGCCCTCGACCTTGGCATTGGCGCCGGGCAGCGCCACACCGAGCGGCTTCAGCGCCGAGCGGTAGAGGTCGGGCCGATAGCAGTCGCGGGCGATGGCAAGATTTTGCGGCGTATGCGGCAACTGGCCCCAGCGCACCATCTGCGTGTAGAACCACAGCGCATGGCTCTTCCAGGGGAAATTCGCCGCCTTGTCGAAGGGCAGGAAGAAATCCTCGACACGCCGCTCCACCCCGCCACCGAGTTGAAGCTGGCCGGTCAGGACCGGCATCTGGATCGCCTCCGGCTGGCCGAGGAAGGCGGGCCTGGCCATCAGCGCGGCCAGTTCGCCGCGGTTCGCCGGATCCTGACACCAGCGGGCGGAATGATGCAGCGCCCTCAGCAGCGCCGCCAGCGCGTCCGGGTTCTCTTCGGCCCACATCTTGCGCACCCCGATCACCTTTTCCGGGCTGTTGCGCCACAGCAGCGCCTTGACGGTGACGATGCGGCCGGTGCCTGCCGCGACGGCGGCGCTGTTCCAGGGTTCGCCGACGCAGTAGCCGTCGATCCGGCCGGCGGCCAATGCGTCTGCCATGAAGGGCGGCGGCACGATGACGATCTCGATATCGCGGTCGGGATCGACGCCGCAGGCGGCGAGCCAGTAGCGCAGCTCATAATTGTGCCCGGAATGCGGATGCACGACGGCAAAACGCAGCGGTTCGCGAACGGCGCCCGTCCGCTCGCGGATCAGCGCGCCGAGCGCCGCCCCGGCGCGGGCGGGATCGAGGTCAGGTGCGGCGCCATGCGCCGCCATGCCTTGCCACACCGCATTGGAAACCGTGACGCAGTTGCCGCCTAGGCCGAGCGAGAACGGCACGATGGTCTCCGAGGCAAGCGGCGTGAGGCCAAGGCTGCAGGCGAGCGGCATCGGCCCCAGCATATGCGCGACGTCGAAATGGCCGATGGCGATGCGGTCGCGGATGTTGGCCCAGGAGGTCTCGCGATGCAGCTTGAGCTCGATGCCCTCGCGCGCGGCAAAGCCCATCTCGCCGGCTGCGACCAGGACGGCGCTGTCGAAAAGCGGCATGAAGCCGGCGGTGATCTGATGCGCGACCGACATGCTCATTCGCCCTCCAGAGGCCCCAGCAAGCCCGCAGCCGTCACCAGGCTCTGGGCGATGTCGGCGATCTTGCGATTCTGGTTCATCGCGGTCTTGCGTAAGAGCGCATAAGCCGCCTCCTCGCTTAGGCCCCGCGACTTCATCAATATGCCCTTGGCGCGGTCGATGACCTTGCGGTTCTCCAGCTCGCTGCGCGCTTCCTCCAGTTCACGCGCCATGCGCGAGAAGGCGTTGAAGCGGCTGATCGCCATGTCGAGGATCGGCTTGATGCGTTCTTTTTTCAGCCCGTCGACCACATAGGCCGACACGCCGGCGTCGACGGCCGCTTCGATCGAAGCCTGATCCGAGCGGTCGACGAACATGGCGATCGGCCGCTTCACCGCGCGCGAAAGCTGGAACATGTTCTCCAGCATGTCGCGGTTGGGGTTTTCGAGGTCGATGACGATGACGTCCGGCTCGATCTCGGCGATGCGCCGGGCGATGCCGGCCACATCATGGATCACCGTGACATGGCGATGGCCGGCATCCCGCAGTCCGGCCTCGATGATCGAGGCACGGATGCGGTTCTCGTCGATAACAAGGATGGTCAACGAACCGGCGGACATGCGCCTATTGTGCAGGCCGGGCGGGATTGTGCAATGCGGCAATCGACCGGAATGGATTGCAACCGCCCTCAAGGCATGACCTGCGACGCTATCGCGCCCACCCCCTGCGTTGCCGCCAAGGGCCGGGAACACTATAGGTGTTCCATCGTGCGCGAGGATATTCACACGACAGGCGTCCCGGTGCTCTGCGCTTCATGCGAGGCGCGGCATCGCGGCATATGCGGAGCGCTCAACGCCGAGCAGCTCCAGGTGCTCGCCAAATCGACGAAGCGGCACAAGGCCGAGGCCGGCAAGGAGCTGGTGGGCGATTCCAGGAGCGTCGAGCGTTTCTCGAATGTGCTTTCGGGCGTCGTGAAATTGACCAAGACGCTTTCCGACGGCCGCCAGCAGATCGTCGGACTGCAATTCGCTCCCGATTTCCTCGGCAGGCCCTTCCAGAGCGAGAGCACGCTCACCGCCGAGGCCGCGACCAATGTCGAATTGTGCTCGTTCCCGCGCCAGGCGCTGGAGCGCATGATGAAGGAACAGCCCAACCTCGAGCATCGGCTGCTCGAACAGAAGCTGCGCGAGCTCGACCAGGCGCGCGACTGGATGGTGGCGCTTGGCCGCAAGACGGCCGCCGAGAAGATCGCGAGCTTTCTTTTGATGATCGCGCGCAACATCGATCCCGCAGTCGGCCTGGAAGGCCGCGGCGCGGCTTTCGACCTGCCGCTGTCGCGGGCGGAGATCGCGGATTTCCTGGGGCTCACCGTGGAAACGGTGAGCCGGCAGGTCACCCGGCTGCGCGGCGAGAAAATTATCCGCGTCGAGAACAACCGCCACGTCATTGTCGACGACATGGCGCGCCTGGCCGCGCGGGCCGGTGACTGACCCGCATCCCTTTACCGACGGCCGAGAATCTCGGGCAGCACATGGTCGCGTTCGAAGGCGATGTGGCGACGCATCGATTCGAAAAACGCGCGCAGCATGTAGCCGAACGCCTCGGGATTCTCGATCGGCCGCCCGTGGCCGTGGGCCAGCAACGCCTCGCTGAGATCGGCCGCCGCGCTTTCGTCTTCGAGATGTTCGAGCTTCAGCCGCGCGACGGTGTCTTCCTCGCCGGTCTGCCGCGCAAAGGCGGGGAACACGACCTCCTCCTCGAAGCGATGGCATTCACGCAGCAACGGCAAGAGGTCGGCGGCCACCGCCAGGCACTGGAGCCGGTCGACGCGCGACGGCAAATCGTCGGCGATACCTTCGAGTATGTGACAGAGCGCGAGTTTCTGCACATGCGCCCGCCTCATATCCGCCGGGTTGCGCAGCGGCTCCGGCCTTTCACCCGTCATGATCGCTCCTCTGCCCTGCTCGGCTCAAGGCGTGGGCAAGGCGACGGTGTCCTCGACAGGCTCTTCGCGGACGGTGCGCAGCTCGTACCAGAGCGCGTTGAGGATGCCGACGGAGGCGGCCAGCCCAAGGCCGAGGATCCAGGAAAAATACCACATGGTCAGAAACTCCTTTTGGATCAGTAGGCGGACGATCCCGCCTTCTCGATGCTCTTCTCGCCGACCTTGCCCCACAGCACGCTGTAGACCCAGGCAGTATAGGCCAGGATCAGCGGCATGAAGATCGCCGTGGCGATCAGCATGTTGCGCAGCGTGGCGCGGCTCGACGAGGCGTCGAAAACCGCGAGCGAGTGACCGGGGTTGCTGCTCGACGGCAGCAGGATCGGGAACATTGCCAATCCTACCGTCGCGATGATCATCGCCACGCCGAGCTTCGAGGCGATGAACGTCCACCCCTCGAGCCGCGCCTGGAAACCGGCGGCGGCAAGCAAAGGTGCTGCGACGCCGAGCCCAGGCACGATCCAGAGCAGCGGATGAGCATGGAAGTTCGCCAGCCAGGCGCCGCCGTCCGCCACCACCGTCTTGACGAGCGGATTGGACGGCCCATCCCAGACGATCGGCGACGTCACGCGGTAGCCGCCGAGCAGGCCGAGCGAGACCAGCACGCTGCCGCCGGCAAAGAGCACCGCCGTGACGATTGCCGAGCGCGCGCCGACAGCGCGGGCGCGGTCGGCGACGCTGCCCTCCGCCTTGAACGTCAGCCAGGCCGCGCCATGCGTCACCAGCATGGCGAGCGAGACCAGGCCGCAATAGAGCGCCAGCGGATTGAGCAGCCCGAAGAGGCTGCCTTCATAGATCGGCCGCAGGTCGGGCGTGAAGTGGAACGGCACGCCCTTGAGCGTGTTGCCGACGGCGACGCCGAAAATCAGCGCCGGCACCGCGCTGCCCACGAACAATGCCCAGTCCCAGCGCGTGCGCCAGGCAGGATCCGGCCGCTTCGAGCGGTACTTGAAGGCCACCGGGCGCATGATCAGCGCCAAAAGCACCAGGAACATGGCGAGGTAGAAACCGGAGAAGCTCATCGCATAGAGCGCCGGCCATGCGGCGAAGATGGCGCCGCCGCCCAGGATGAACCACACCTGGTTGCCTTCCCAGACCGGGCCGATGGTGTTGATCGCCACGCGCCGCTCGGCGTCCGTCTTGGCGACGAAAGGCAGCAGCGCGCCGACGCCCATGTCGAACCCGTCGGTCGCGGCGAAGCCGATCAGAAGCACGCCGAGCAGTATCCACCAGATCACGCGCAGCGTTTCATAGTCGAAGAGAAATTCGATCATCGTCGTGATCCTTTCACTCTGCCGGTTGCATTGCGGGGTCGGCATTCGGGCGCAGGTCGTCGATGACCTTCGCGATCTCCGGCCCCTTGCGGATGGCGGCCAGCATCAGCCTGACCTCGATGACCGCCAGCACGCCGTAGACGAGCGTGAAGCCGGCGATGGTGAGCAGGAGGTCGCTCACCCCGAGCTCCGACGTGGCCAGGAAGGTCGGCAGCACGCCGTCGATGATCCAGGGCTGGCGGCCGAACTCGGCCACGAACCAGCCGACCTCGATGGCGATCCAGGGCAACGGCATGGCGATGAGCGCGGCGCGGAACAGCCACCGCGGCGCTTCGGTCTCGCGCGTCGTATGCCACAGCGACACCGCGAACAGCGCCAGCAGCGCGAAGCCGCAGGCCACCATCAGGCGGAAGCCGAAGAAGAGCAGCGGCACGTAAGGCACCGTCGACCAGGCCGCGTCCTTGATCTGCTGCTCGCTCGCCTGCCGCGGATCGGGCAGGTAGCGCTTGAGCAGCAGCGCGTGGCCGAGATCCTTGGAGCTGGCATCGAAGACTGCGCGGGCAGCGGTGTCGTTGCGGTCCGCCTTGATCTTCTCCAGCGCGTCATAGGCGACGATGCCGTTGCGGATGCGGGCTTCCGCGTGGGCGACGAGTTCGTCGATGCCGGCGATCTGCTTGTCGAACGAGCGCGTGCCGATGATGCCCATCACCCATGGAATGTGGATGGCGTAATGCGTTTGGCGATCGCTCTGGCTCGGAATGCCGAACGCCGTGAACGACGCAGGCGCCGGCTCGGTCTCCCACATGGCCTCGATAGCCGCGAGCTTCATTTTCTGGTTGTCGGTCAGCGCGTAACCGCTCTCGTCGCCGAGCACGATCACGGACAGTGCCGATGCCACGCCGAAGGCCGATGCGATCACGAAGGAGCGCTTGGCGAGCTCGACGTGGCGCCCCCTCAGCAGATACCAGGCCGATACGCCGAGCACGAAAGTGGCGGCGCAGACATAGCCGGCGGAGACGGTGTGGACGAACTTCGCCTGCGCCACCGGGTTGAAGATCACCGCCACGAAGTCGGTGACTTCCATGCGCAGCGTGTCCGGGTTGAAGGCCGAGCCGACCGGGTTCTGCATCCAGCCATTGGCGATCAGGATCCACAGCGCCGAAAAGTTGGTGCCGAGCGCCATCAGCCAGGTCACGATCATATGCGCGCGCGGCGACAGCCGGTCCCAGCCGAAGAAGAACAGCCCGACGAAAGTGGCTTCGAGGAAGAAGGCCATCAGCCCCTCGATGGCGAGAGGCGCCCCGAACACGTCGCCGACATAGTGCGAGTAATAGGCCCAGTTCATGCCGAACTGGAACTCCATGGTGATGCCGGTGGCGACGCCGAGGGCGAAGTTGATGCCGAACAGCACGCCCCAGAACTTCGTCATATCGCGCCAGATGGTTCGGCGGGTCATCACATAGACGGTCTCCATCATGGCGATCAGGATGGAGAGGCCGAGCGTCAAAGGCACAAACAGGAAATGGTAGAGCGCCGTCAGCGCGAATTGCAGTCGCGACAGGTCGACGAGTAGAAAGTCGGACATGGGAGCATCCTTTCTGGATACCGCCTCATAGCGCGGCACGAATGCCGGCGACTTGATCTGGATCAATTCCTTTCCTCTCCGCGCATGCGAAAACCGGGCCATGAAAACGCCGGTCGTTCCCGCACCAGTCTCTAACCCCGCCGCCTCGGCTCAGGACGCCTTCCAGGCGCTCGCCTCGGCCAGTCGGCTGGCAAAAAGCGGTTTGCGCCGGCTGCTCGCCTTGCAAGTCGCCCGCAGCGCGCTGCGGCTTGGCTTCGCCGCCACGGCGGCGATGGCGACAGGACAGCTCATCATGGGTGGACCCGTCGCCGCCTGGCTCGTCGCGATCACGATCGTTTTTCTCTTGGCTGCCTGTCTCGCCGGGTTTGCCGCCGACAGGGCGCAAGCTTCGGCGGAGGCAGCCGTGTCGATCGGCCTGCGCGAGCTGGCGGGCAAGCGGCTGGACGAGATGCCGGCGCGTCAATTGCAGGCGCTCTCCGTCGGCGGCGTCATCATGTCGATGCAACGTCACCCGGAAGCGGTCGCCGCCCTCGTCGTCGGCCACCGCGCGGCAGGCGCCATGATGGCGGCCGGGCCGCTGCTCGCGGCGGCAACCGTTCTCCTCGTGTCCTGGCAGGCGGCCCTGCTGGTCATCTGCCTGACGCCGGTGATGATCCTGTTCTTCGCGCTGATAGGCGATGCCATCCGCCGGCGCGCCGACGCGCAGGAACGCGCCTTTGGCCGGCTAGCCGGCCAGTTCGCCGACCGCATTCGCACCTTGCCGACGATCCTCGCCAACCATGCCGTGACCGGCGAAGAGGCAAAGCTCGCCCGACGCCTCGAAGCCTATGCGGACAACACGATGGGCATGCTGCGCATCGCCTTCGCCAATGCCGGTATCATCGACTTCTTCACCTCGCTCTCGATCGCGATCCTGGCCGTCTTTCTCGGCCTCGGGCACCTGAAGCTCGCGATGGTCCCCGGCTTCTCCAATCTCGAGCTCTGGCAGAGCCTGTTCATCCTGATGATCGCGCCGGAATATTTCGCGCCGTTCCGGCGCTTCTCCGAGCAGTACCACGCCAAGGCCGAAGGGCTGGCGGCGGCCGACGCGCTGGACCGGCTGCTCGATGCCGGCCCGGTCGCGGCCAAGGCCCTGCCGGTGCTCGACCGGCTGTCCCTGACGCTGCCGGCCCGCGGCCTCGTCGCCATCGTCGGTCCCAGCGGCTCGGGCAAATCGACCCTGCTGCGCCGCCTCGCCGACCTCGAGCCGCGGGCAGCGCCGATACCGCGAACCCATCCGTTGGCAGCCAAGGAAATCGCCTGGATTTCGACGGACGCTTATGTGCCGGAAGGAACGTTGGCCGAGGCCATTGCGTGGAACGCCGGCGCGGTGGACCGGGCCCGGCTGGAAGATGCCGCCGGCGCGATCGGGTTGCTCGACGACGCGCTGCTGCCGGGCGGCCTCGATGCCAGGCTGGACAAGGGCGGCGCCAATCTTTCGGGCGGCCAGCGGCTGCGCATCGCGGTCGCCCGCGCGCGGCTTTGCGGACGGACCGTGCTGGCCGACGAGCCGACCGCCAAGCTCGACCGCGAGACGGCCGAGGCCGTGCGGCGCATGCTGCTTGAGATTTCACGTGCGCGGCTGGTCGTTGTGGCGACGCATGACCGGGACCTTGCCGCTGCCGCCGAAATCGTTCTGGATCTCGCCCGCGACGAAACCGTCGAGGTGGCGGCATGAGCGCTGCATATCAGTCTTCGAGTCGGAACTCGTGGCGGCTGGCGACGGGCTTCGCCTTCGCCGCCCTGGCCTGCGCCATTTTGCTGGGCGGGGTTTCGGCCTGGCTGCTCGGATCGGTGGCGATCGCCGGCCTTTCCGCTGCCGCCTTCACCTTCAACTTCCACATCCCGGCGGCGCTGATCCGGCTGTTCGCGGTCGGCCGCACCGCCGCGCGCTATGGCGAGCGGCTGACCGGGCATCAGGCGGCGCTCGCCGACCAGGTGGCGCGGCGCGTCGAACTCTTCGCCGCCATGGCGGCGGCGCCGGCCGTGCGCCGGGCCGGATGGCAGCTCGGCGACGATGCGCGCCTTGCCGACTATCTCGACGACGTCGAGGACCTCGACTACGCCAGGCTGCGCGCCGGTCTGCCGGCACTGACGCTTGGCTGCGGCCTTGCGATCCTGATAGCAGGCTCGGCGGTGCTGGCGCCTTTGTCCCTCCTGCCGATCACCCTTTTGCTGCTTGCCATCCTGTTCGCGGGGAACCGGATGGCCAAGGCTGGCGCCATGGCATGGGTTGAGACCAGATCGCTGCGTCGCGGGGGCGCAAGCCGGCTTGGCGCCGCCATGGCGTCAGCCGTCCCGCTGAAGGCGGAAGACGCCTGGAGCCGCGAATGCACTGCGGCCCTTGCCGCGCTCTCCCGCGCCGATGGCGCGCTGCTTGCGCTCCGCCGGTTGCAGGCTCTGCTGGACCTGATCGCCTCGGCCTTCGGTCCGGTCGCCGGCATCAGCGTGATGGCGGCCGCTTGGCATGCCGGCAGGCAGGGCGCGGAACTTCTTACGCCCATGCTGCTTGCCTTCTCCTGGCTGGCGCTGGGCGAAGCCATCAATGGCGCATCGCGCATGCTGGTGGCCATGCTTCGCCGCAACGCCGCTCGCGCCGAGATCGGCCAATGGACGCGCGGCGCCACGGCCGACAGACGCGAAGGCACACCGGATGACATCAGGCCCGGACCGCTGCGCCACGGCGCGCTGCAGCGCCGCGCGCCAGACAGCCGGGCAATAGGAGCACCCATCTCCCTGCTCCTCGCGAAAGGCCATCCGACCATGCTCGTCGGCGCGAGCGGCTCCGGCAAGACCAGCCTGCTCAAACAGATTGCCGGCTGGATCGGCGACGATGCCTTTGCCGCCGGCGACTGCATCCTGTCGGCGAGCGAGCGTCGGGCGCAAGCGGCGCTTGTCCTGCACGACGCGGTCATCCTTGAAGACACGGTCCGCACCAACCTCTTCGCCGGCGATGCCCCGGACGCGGCACTCTGGCGGGCGCTGGAAGCCGTCGAGATGGACGGCCGCATCCGCGAGGCCGGCGGGCTGGACGCCTGGATCAGACAAGATCGGTTCTCGCTTGGCGAGGTGCAGCGCATCAATCTCGGCCGCGCCTGGCTGTCGACCAAGCCGCTCATGCTGCTCGACGAGCCGACCGAGCACCTCGACGACGAGCAAGGCCAGCGCATCCTTGGCCGGCTGCTCGCCCATCTCAGCGACCGGATCGTCGTCGTCTCA
Source organism: Mesorhizobium sp. B2-4-3 (assembly GCF_006442815.1). Lineage (GTDB taxonomy): Bacteria > Pseudomonadota > Alphaproteobacteria > Rhizobiales > Rhizobiaceae > Mesorhizobium. The sequence continues at coordinate 30,068 of NZ_VFVL01000002.1, read as the reverse complement.
ACTCATCGCGCGCCGCCGCTTCGCGATGCCCGCATGATCGAGCTGCGACCGTAATCACGCCGCCGAGCTGTCCTGCTCCGCGGCGTTGGGGTCGCCGGGCGCCGTCGCCCAGGCAAGTTCGACCAGCGTCACCGTACGCCGGCCAGTACCGTCGACCTGGCAGACGATGAGCCCCTGCTCCTCGATATAGTCAAGCAGCCGGCGCGCGCGGCGCAGCGAATGCGAGCCGTAGGCACGGGCAATTGCGGCATCGCTGGGACACGGCCAGCCTTCCTTCGCCGCGCGGGCGATCATCATGAACACGCCCTGCATATCCTCAGGCAGCAGCGAAGCGCGCACGGAAACGTCGCGCCACGCATCGTCCTCGGCCATGTCGGAGCCGACGCCCGCACGCGCCCGCGTCAGCATGCGGCGGAATTCCGAAAGGTCAGGCACCACCGAGGCAAGCGCTTCGATGCGGCAGCGAACGACGAACTCCTGGTAGAGCACGCCGATGACGCGGAACCCGGCATCCGGCTCGGCCAGGATGGCGCGCAGGATGCGGTCCATCCGCTCGCGCCGCTCTGCCAGGTCCTCGGCGCTTGGCTGCGGCTCCGCCGGCTCGGGGCGGATGTCCAGCGGCGCGGCCTTGGCCGCCATCAATTGGTCGAGCAGGTCGGGCGAAGGCCGGCGTTGCGGCCGCACCGTCTCCGGCGGCGGCGCAGCAAGAATGATCGCTCGCGCATCTTCAAGCGCGGCTCCCGGCATCGGCATCAGACGCGGCGTGCCGTTGCGCGGGCTGGTTTCGGTCTGGCCGATGCGCACGCTGAGCGGACGGCGCGACAAGGCAGGACCGAGCGCCATGAAATGCCCGCGCTCCAGGTCGCGAAAAGCTTCGGCCTGGCGCCGTTCCATGCCGAGCAGGTCGGCGGCGCGCGCCATGTCGATGTCGAGGAAGGTGCGGCCCATCAGAAAGTTGGAGGCTTCCGCCGCGACGTTTTTGGCGAGCTTCGCCAGCCGCTGCGTGGCGATGATGCCGGCAAGCCCGCGCTTGCGGCCGCGACACATCAAATTCGTCATGGCGCCCAGCGAGAGCTTGCGCGCCTCGTCCGAAACCTCGCCGGCGGCGGCGGGCGCGAAGAGCTGCGCCTCGTCCACCACCACCAGCATCGGATACCAATGATCACGCGCGACCTCGAACAGCCCGCCGAGGAAGGCCGCGGCGCGCCGCATCTGGTTTTCGGCATCGAGCCCTTCCAGGTTGAGCACCGTCGAGACGCGATGGATGCGCGCCCGCTCGCCCGCCGCCTGCAGGCCGCGCTCGGTATGCTCCTCCGCGTCGATCACCAGATGGCCGTAGCGTTCGCCCAGCAACACGAAGTCGCCTTCGGGGTCAATGATGGTCTGCTGGACCCAGGGTGCGCTCTGTTCGAGCAGCCGGCGCAGCAGATGCGACTTGCCGGAGCCCGAATTGCCCTGCACCAGCAGGCGGGTCGCCAGCAACTCCTCCAGGTCGAGGGCCGCCGGCGCGCCCGCCGTCGTCTGCCCCATCTCGATTGCAACGGTCATGTTCTCGACTCGGATCGTCTCCCTGCGCGCGACGGGCTTACCAACCTGAGCGCGGTGCGTCGAGCATGCGTCGCAGCCATCGGCTCGGTGTTCCACACCTATGGGCGGGCCTCAGCCCGTCCCTGGCGGGCGTCAGCCCGTCCCAGGCGCGAATGGCGGCAGGTTGTCGCCAGCCCCACTGGTCGGACCACCATTTCACTGGCGCAATCCAACCATTGGCGTATCATCTTTTCTGGGAGGGTTCATGGCAGGAGGAGGCCAATGAACGTCGCTGCGGAAGTGCCCGTCATGGACCCGACGGTGCAAGACCTTGTTTCGTCTGCTCTTTCGAAATTTCGCGCCGGCGACACCGTCTCGACCCGGGCGATGCTCGACGTCATCCGCCGATCCGACCCGGCCTGCCGGGACAGTGACGACCATCTGATCGAACTGATCGTCATGGCTGCCGTTGGTAAGACCATGGGCGTCGTCTTCGACCACCGCTCCCCGGACGAACGATCGCCGCTTCTCGCCTAAGAAACCAGGTTTTGGCGAAGGCCGAACGGCCTTAGCCCAGCGGATGCGGCATATAGCCGACAAAACCGGCGATCTTCCAGCGTCCGCCGACCTTGCGGCAGAAGTAGAGCGTCTGCCATTTGAGCCGGTCGACGCCGCCGTCGGCCTTGGCCACCGAGCCGTCGAACTTCTTGTGCAGCACCGCGCGGTCGCCATCGACATCGATGTCGCGCATGTTGGTGACGCGGAACAGCGCCTCGCGCAACGGTTCGGCGAATTTCGTCGCCGCGGTTTCCTTGGCCTGCCGCAGCCATTCGTCGCGATAGACCTCCAGCCTCGGGAATTGCAGCCTCCAGGCATCGGCATTGGCAAGGAAATGCGCGTGCATGCCGAAGAAGCTTTCGGCGATGAAATCGTCCTCGACCATCGACCAGTCCTGACCGAGGAAAGCATCGATATCGCGCCGCACCAGCATTTCCCAAAGCGCGTGGCGGTCGGCATCGCCCTCCGGAAACGGATTCTTGTCGAAGGTCATGCTCGATCTCCCCTCATATGCGCGGCCGGTCTCAAGCCGCGTCGAGCGCAAAGATGCTCAGGCTTCTGTAATAAAGCAACATGGATTTCGAAAAAATGTTGCTTTCCGACATTACCTCTATGAGGATCGTGCCGACAAGCGTAGACGGCTATGCGAACGGTCCCGCTCGATCGCCAGGAGGAGGCTCACTTGCCCAAGCAATGCTTTGGAAAATCGCATGTTCCGCTCTCGCCGGCCGTGCGCGCCGGCGATTTCGTCTATGTCTCAGGCCAGGTGCCGGTGGGCAGCGACGGGCTCGTGGTCAAGGGCGGCATCGCCGAGCAGACCGAGCAGGTGCTGCAGAACGTCAAGGCGGCGCTGGCGCTCGCCGGCTGCACCATGGACGATGTGGTGAAGACCACCGTCTGGCTGGAGGATGCGCGCGATTTCGGCACGTTCAACACCGTTTATGCAAGGCATTTCCCGCAGGATCCGCCGGCGCGCACCACCGTCGAATCCCGCCTGATGATCGACATCAAGATCGAGGTCGAGGCGGTCGCCTACCGGCCGCTCTGATCGCAAGCACGCAGCAGCAGGGAGTGCCCCGATGCAGTTCGATCTCCTGATCAAGGGCGGGCGCGTCATCGATCCCGCATCGGGCCTGGACGCGCAACGCGACGTCGCCATCGCCGATGGCCGTGTCGCGGCAATCGAGGCCGCCATCGACGCCGAACATGCCACGCAGGTGGTCGACGCCAGGGATTGTATCGTCGCGCCCGGCCTCGTCGATCTGCACAGCCATGTCTATTGGGGCGGAACCTCGCTCGGCGTCGATGCCGACCGGCTCGCCGCCAAGAGCGGCACCACCACCTTCATCGACGCCGGCAGTGCCGGCGCAGGCAATTTCCTCGGCTTTCGCCGCCATGTCATCGAGCGCTCGAAGGTCCGCATCCTCGCTTACGTCAACATCTCCTTCGCCGGCATTTTCGGATTCTCGAATACCGTGTCTGTCGGCGAATGCAGCGACCTCAGGCTTTGCGAGCCGCGCGAGACGGTTGCCGCGGTACGCGAGCACGCCGACGTCGTCGTCGGCGTGAAAGTCCGTTCCGGCAAGCATGCCAGCGGTTCGAGCGGCATCGCTCCGGTGGACCTGGCGTTGGAGGCCGCCGACAAGGCCGGCCTGCCGCTGATGGCGCATATCGACGAGCCGCCGCCGGGACGCTCGGAAGTGCTGCCGCGGCTGCGCCGCGGCGACATCCTCACCCATTGCTTCCGTCCGTTTCCCAACGCGCCGGTCTTCGCCTCCGGCGCGGTGCGGCCTGACATGCGCCTCGCCCGCGAGCGCGGCGTCATCTTCGACATCGGCCACGGCATGGGCTCCTTCGACTTCGAGGTCGCCAAGGCGATGCTTGCCGAGGGCCTGGCTCCCGACGTGATTTCGAGCGACGTGCATCTCTACTGCGTCGACGGCCCGGCCTTCGACATCCTGGTCTGCATGTCGAAGCTCATGGCGCTCGGCATGCCGCTGGTCGAGGTACTGCGCGCGGCGACCATGAATCCCGCGCAGGCGATTGCCCGGCCCGAGCTCGGTGCGCTGAAGGTCGGCGGCATCGGCGATGTCGCGGTGCTGAAGTTGCAGCCGGGCCGCTTCACTTTCGTCGACGCCGTCGGAGCGTCACTGGTCGCGGACCAGCGGCTGGTCTCCAACGGCATCGTCATCGGCGGCAAATGGTGGCCGAACGAGGCGCCCGACCACAATGAGACCGAGCGCTTCGAGGCGCCTGCGCGCCACACGCATGTGGATGTGGCGGCGAGGCATTTCGGGCGTTGATTGGCCAATCTCCCCCCTTGTGGGGGAGATTGCAGCTTCACCGCCGCGCATTACTCGGCTCGCCGTAGACCGGCGTCGCGATCCCCTCCATCCGGGCCTTGAGCTGCAGCGCCACATATTTCGAATAGAACCTCGACAGCGCCAGATTGCCGCCGTGGAACCACAGTGCTTCCTGCGCCGTCGGCTTCCACATGTTGCGCAACTCGCCCTGCCATGGCCCCGGATCGCCCTTGACGCCGGAGCCCAGGCCCCAGCACGGGCCGACCTTGTCGGCGACCTCACGCGAGACGATACCCGCAACCGTCTCGTTCATCGACTGGTAGCCGGTGCAGCAGACGATCGTGTCGACGGCAAGCTCGCTGCCGTCCTCGAACAGGATGCCGCTCGGTGTCAGCGACTTGATGCCGACGCCGCTCTTGACCTTGATCTCGCCGTTCAGGATCAGCTCGCAGGCGCCGACATCGATATAGTAGCCTGAGCCTGTGCGGTAGGCCTTCATCAACAGTCCGGTCTCGTCCTCGCCGAAGTCGATGGCGAAGCCGCTGTCGCTGAGACGCTGGTAGAAATCCGCGTCGCGCGCCCGGATCACGTCGTAGAGCGCGCGCTGGCCCTTCGGCACCAGCGCGAAGGGCGTCGAGGCCACGATCATGTCGGCCTTGTCGGTGGTGATGCCCCGGGCCAGCGCCTTCTCCGAGAAGATCTCGAAGCCGACATCCATCAGCGTGTCGGATTTCACCACGGTCGTCGGCGAGCGCTGCACCATGGTGACCTTGGCGCCCGCTTCCCAGAGATCGACGCTGACATCGTGGCCCGAACTTGCAGCGCCGATCACCGCGACGCGCTTGCCGCGGAACTTCTCGCCGGTGGAATACTGGCTGGAATGCAAAAGCTCGCCCTTGAAGCTGTCCGTGCCCGGCAATTCGATCGGCCGCGGCGGACCATAGGCGCCGGTGGCGAAGACGATGTGCTTCGGCTTCAGCGTGACGTGCTGGCCGACGCGGTCGACCACCACCGTCCACACCTTCTCGGCCTCGTCATAGGCGGCGCTGATGCATTTGGTGGCCACCCAATAGTTCAGCTCCATGACGCGGGTATACATTTCCAGCCAGTCGCCCATCTTGTCCTTGGGCGTGAAGACCGGCCAGTTTTCCGGGAACGGAACATAGGGCAGATGGTCGTACCAGACCGGATCGTGCAGCACGAGCGAACGGTAGCGGTTGCGCCAGGAGTCGCCGGCGCGCGCGTTCTTCTCGATGACCAGCGTGGGGACGCCGAGTTGCCGTAGCCGGGCACCCAGCATGATGCCGCCCTGCCCGCCGCCGATCACCAGGCAATAGGGCTGCTCGTGCACGCCGAGATCGCGCGCCTCGCGCGCCCTGGCTTCCGCCCAGGTTTCGCGCTTGGGGTCGGCCTTGTGGCGGATGCCGAGCGGCCGGGCCGGGCCTTTCCGCTCCTCGAAACCCTTGAGCTCGCTCATCGCCGTGAACAGCGTGCGGCAGCGGCCGTCCTTGAGCCGCAGGATCCCCTCGCCGCGCGCCACCGTCGTCTCGAAGCTGAACCAGGCTTCGACGATGCCGTCGTCGACGCCTGGCTCTCCAGTCAGGTGCCAGTGTGACGGCTGCGCCAGGTGGAGCGTGGCCTTCAGCATCGCGCGGATCGCGGCCTGCCCCTCCATGGTCTTGATGTTCCATGTGAAAGTCAAAAGATCGCGCCAATAGCAATCCTCCGCGAAGAGGTTCGTCGCCGCCTCGATATCGCCGGCTTCGAGCGCCCGGCCGAAAGCGCCGAGCCAGGTTGCCGCCTGTTGCGATGGTGCGATGTCGAGCATTTCTGTCCTTCCCTTCGAATGTCGATTGATGTCGCCAAGCTTCATCTAGCGACATCAAGAAAGTGCGCCTTGAGGCGGTCGAGATTCAGGTCAGGCCGAGTCGAAAATGGTGGGTTCCGAGAACCGGAGCGGAGCGTACTTGAAGTACGTGAGCACCGGAAGCGCAGGAAACCGCCATTTGCAGGCCGGCCTCACCTGAATATCGGCTGCCTCAATCCCCGAGCGGCTCCATCTCCTTGCCTGTCCGATGGATCTGGGCGTTGTATTTGATCCGGCGCACGGTCTCGCGTGCCGGGCCGTCGATCCTGTAGGCGGTTGCCACCGCCAGCAAATCGATGGCCGCCAGGAAAGCATAGCGCGACGCCGTCGGCTTCAGCGTGTCGGGATATTCGGGAACAGCCATCGTCAGCCGCACATCGCAGACGCGCGTCAGCTCGGTATCCGGCGCCGTCACGCAGATCGCGTTGGCGCGGTAATGCTTGGCGAGCTCCACCGCTTCGATCACCTCGCGCGTGCGCCCCGTTGCCGAAATCGCAATCACCAGATCGCCCGGCTTCAGTGTCGAGGCGGTCATGCGCATCAGATAGGGATCGCATTGCGCGCTGATGGTGATGCCATAGCGGAACAGGCGGTATTGCGTCTCCTGCGCCAGCGCCGACGAGCTGCCGCCGAGGCCGAATACCGTCACCTGCCGCGCCTTGGCGATCAGTTCCGCCGCCTTCTGCAACTGTCCGGGATCGATCTGCCGTTCCGCCTCTTGCAGCGCGCGCCGCGCCTCGCCGAACACCGCGTTCCAGAACGGCATGCCGCTGTCGCCGTTCGCGGGTTGCGGCTTGGTGGCGAGATAGAGCGCGCCGACGACCAGGCTCTGCGCCAGCTTCAGCTTGAAGTCGCGCACGCCTTCGCAGCCGATGGCGCGGCAGAAGCGGGTGACCGTCGGCTCGCTGACCCCGGCGCGCTGGGCAAGCGCGGCGTTGGAAGCGTCGACCGCGTATTTGACGTCGTCGAGCACGACGTCGGCGACGCGGCGCTCGGCCGGCCGCAGCTCCGCATAGCTGTCCTTCACCTGCGAGATGATATCGGGAATGCGCCTGACATGGTCGTGCCGGTCACTGTCCTCGTCGGTCGTTCGCAACGCCTGGCTGTCAGCTTCGGTCATTCGCCAAGTCCTCCCCAGCCCGCTTCTGGAACTATCATCTTCGCGATTATCCGCCCGCTGGCCATAGGCAATCAACCGAGACGAGTATGTAGGAAAGTAACACACACGGCAAGGGATGATAAAATTGATGAAAATCATATGCTTAGATAAAACCTGATTGAACCTGATTGCTTCCGTCATCTGCCGCCGCTTGACAGTAAAGTAGGATAGTTACAGACTGATTTCGCGGACAGATGGGGCCTCCGGCAACGCATCGCGCAGTCTCCGAGGGGGAGCATGAGTACGGCAAGCACAACAACGCCGAAGCTCGGCGTGCAGGCAGCGACCAAGGTTTACCAAACGGCGTCAGGCGATCTTCTGGCGCTGGATCGCTGCAGCCTGGATGTGCGGCCCAACGAGATCGTTTCGATCGTCGGCCCCTCCGGCTGCGGCAAGACCACGCTGTTGTGGTCGATGTCGGGCCTGCATCGCCTGACCGCGGGCGCGATCCTGCTCGACGGCAAGGAGATCACCGGCCCGCGGCCCGAGATCGGCATCGTCTTCCAGGAAGCGAACCTCCTGCCCTGGCGCAACCTCGACGCCAACATCAACTTCCCTTTCGAGATCAAGGGCGAGAAGCCCGATCGCGCCTGGATCGCGCACCTGTTGAATCGCGTCGGGCTCGACGGCTTCGGCGGCAAGTTCCCGCGCGAGCTTTCGGGCGGCATGCAGCAGCGCGCCGCGATCGTGCGCGCGCTGGCGCTGAAACCTTCGGTGCTGCTGATGGACGAGCCTTTCGGCGCGCTCGACAGTTTCACCCGCGAGGAGATGAACCGCCTCGTCGAGGAGATCTGGCTCGACACCAAGACCACCATCGTCTTCATCACCCACTCGATCGAGGAAGCGATCTTCCTTTCCGACCGCGTCGTGGTGCTGACGACGCGGCCCGGGCGCGTCGCCAAGGTCTACGACGTGCCGTTCCCGCGGCCGCGCTCGCTGGAAATCATGGCGACGAAAGAAGTCTTCGACCTCACCAACAAGATCAAGATGGACATTGTCGGCGAACGCGTCCGGCCAATCGCACCGGAGCGACCGTCGGCCGAAATCGTGAGGATCAGGCCGTGAGCGGAGGCGACGCCATTCCGGAATTCTCCAAGGCGAAGTCAGGCGGCGACGGCCAGGATGTCAGCCTGACCAATCTTTCGGCCTTCGCCAGCGGACCCGGCATCAAATCCGGCGCCGAGGTGGCGGCGATCCTCGCCGTCGCGGTGATCATCATCGGCGGCATCGAGCTGGCGCTGCGCATCTTCCACGTGCCGCAATACATCATGCCGCCGCCGAGCTCGATCGCCTACGCCTTGTTCGACGAGTTCCCGCTGATCGCGCCGCATCTCGGCTACACGCTGGTCGAGCTCGTCTCGGGCTTTGCCATCGGCGCCATAGTCGGCCTGGTGATGGCGGCGGTGATCACGCAGTTTCCCTTCGCCGAAAAAATCGTCGCGCCCTACATCCTGATCCTCGTCACCACGCCGATGCTGGCGCTGGTGCCGCTGCTCATCCTGCGCTTCGGCTTCGGCTATACGCCGCGCATCATCGCCGTGGCCTTGGCCGCCGGCCCGATGGTGATGATCAACGCCGCGACCGGCTTCCGCCGCGTCGACAGCGCCAAGATCGCTTTGGCCCGCTCCTATGGCGCCAGCACGCTGCAGATCTTCTGGAAGATCCGCGCTCCGATGGCGTTGCCGATGATCCTGGTCGGGCTGATGATCGGCGCGATCTTCGGCCTGCTCACCGCCGTCGGCGCCGAGATGGTCGGCGGCGGCTTCGGCCTCGGCAACCGGCTGACCTCCTATTCGTCGATGATCCAGATGCCGCAATTCTTCGCGGTGGTGCTGATCCTCTCGACGCTCGGCATCCTGATCTACGTGCTGTTCTTCCTGATCGGCAAGAAATGGGCGAGCTGGGAAACATAAGCGCGAAAGGACGAGGTCGCCCGGGAGGCGGGCGAAGGCAAGCGATCAACAAAAGGGGAATGCCATGACCAACGAAAGCTCATTCGACACAGCGACAAGAGCCGGCATCAGCCGCCGCTACTTCCTGCAGGTGACGGCTGCCGGCGTCGTGACCGCCACCGCGCTCGGCGCGTCCGGCCTGAAGGCGAGAGCCGCGGCCTATGAGAAATTCACCTGGATCTCGCCGCGCGGCACGCTGGAAGTGCTGGACGACTATCCCTACTGGTCGGCCAAGAAGGCGGGCTATTTCGGCGACCTCGCCACCGACATGCAGCCGGGCCCGTCGGACGGCACCGCGACGGTGAAGTTCGTCGATGTCGGCCAGGCCGACATGGGATTCCCCTCACCCGGAGTCTTCTCCTTCGCCATCCAGAACGGCATGAAGCTGAAGTCCGTCTTCCATATGGGCGCGCGCGACACTTTCAGCATCGCCTTCCGCAAGGGCCAGGGCACCAAGAACCTCAAGGATCTCGAAGGCAAGACCATCCTGCTCGGCTCCGCCGCCTGGCAGGCGATAGTCGATCCGCTGCTTGCGGCCCAAGGCGTCGACATCAAGAAGGTGAAATATGTCGAGGCCGGCTGGCCGACCTGGGGCACCGCGCTTGCCGGCGGCCAGGGCGATGCGGCGCTCTCCTGGGAGGGGCTGCGCGCCGAATGGATCGCAAAGGGCCTCGACTTCGAATACTGGCTCGGCGTGCAGAACTCGAAGCTGCCGGCCAACACCTTCGTCGTGCGCGCCGCCGACCTCGAGGACGCCGACAAGAAGGCCTTCCTGGAGAAATATCTGCGCGGCTGGGCGATGGGCCTCGAATTCGGCTACCAGAACCCGCGCGCGGCGGTCGAAGCCGTGTTCGAGCAGTTCCCGACTTTGGCCAAGAACCTCGGCCCCGAGCTCGGCACCACCTCGATCCTGCAGCAGATCAACGTCTTCCGCGGCGACATGGACAAGCGCGGCGGCTGGGGCTCGCACGACATGGCGAGCTGGCAGGGCTTTTTTGACGAGATCCTCAAGATCGGCCAGATCACCGCGCCGGTGAAGGCCGAGGACGTCTGCACCAACGACCTGATCCCGGCTGCCAACGACTTCGATAAGGCCAAGGTCAAGGCCGATGCCGGCGGCGTCAAACTCTCGGAGGGCTTTGCCGCACTCGACGTCGACAAGATCAAGGCGCACCTGTTCGATTCGGCCGTGAAGTAAGCGGACGCAATAGCGTAGGGCGGCGCATCGCGCCGCCCACATCATCTTCCGAAGAGCATTGGGAGGCTTGAATGGCCGACAAGGTAAGAATCCTGGTGGTTGGTCTGGGCAATATGGGCGCCTCGCATGCCAGCGCCTATCACCGCTCCGACGGCTTCGAGATCGTCGGCATCATGAGCCGCAGCATCAAGAGCAACAAGAAGATCCCGAAAGAACTCGTCGGCTACCCGCTCTACGAGGATTTCGACCTGGCGCTAAAGGAGACCAAGCCGGATGCGGTCTCCATCAACAGCTGGCCGAACACGCACGCCGAATACGCGCTGAAGGCGATCGCCGCCAACTGCCATGTCTTCATGGAAAAGCCCTTGGCCACCAACATCGCGGACGCCGAGAAGGTGGTGGCCGCGGCGCGGGCGAAGAACCGCAAGCTGGTGCTGGGCTACATCCTGCGCGTCCACCCGTCCTGGATCAAATTCATCGAGGTCGGCAAGACGCTCGGCAAGCCGTTGGTGATGCGCCTGAACCTCAACCAGCAGAGCAGCGGCACCGCCTGGCACTGGCACAAGAACCTGATCGATTCGCTGATCCCGATCGTCGACTGCGGCGTGCACTATGTCGACGTCATGTGCCAGCTGACCGGGGCCAAGCCGGTGCGCGTGCACGGCATCGGCGCGAAGCTGTGGGCCGAGGCCGACAAGCAGAATTACGGCCATTTGCACGTCACCTTCGATGACGGCTCGGTCGGCTGGTACGAGGCGGGCTGGGGCCCGATGATGAGCGAGACGGCCTATTTCGTGAAGGACGTGGTCGGCCCCAAGGGCGCCGTCTCGATCGTCGCCGGCCAGTCGGGCAGCAGCGCCAAGGACACCGAGGAGGTCTCCGATTCCGCCGACATCGACCGCCACACCAAGACCGACGCGCTGAAGATCCATTATGCGCAAGTCGACGGCGACAAGAATTTTGCCAAGCCCGACGAGATCGTCAGCATGGAGGACGAACCTGGGCACCAGGAGCTTTGCGACCGCGAGCAGGCCTTCTTCCTGCGCGCCATCCGCGAGGATCTCGATCTGACCGAACAGATGGATGCCGCGGTGAACAGCCTGCGCATCGTGCTGGCGGCCGAGCAGAGCATCGCGGAAAAGCGGACTGTCGAGTTGGCCTGAGCAAATCCAGGAAATGCGTAGCGATTTCCGCCAAAAACAAAGACGCCGCGCCAAGCCCCCTCATCCGGCCGCTTCGCGGCCACCTTCTCCCCGGTGGGGAGAAGAGGTTGGCGCCGGCGCTGAAAGTCTCCTCTCCCCAGCGGGGAGAGGTCAGCCGAGCGAAGCGGAGGCTGGGTGAGGGTGAGTTTGGGCCAGTTCGCAGCTGACCGCACTTGCAAGTGGGAGGAAACACATGGCCGCGATCTCGAAGAGCCTGCTCGAAACCTATGCCGACTCCGACGCGCTGGCGCTCGCCGGGCTGGTGAAGCGCGGCGAGGTTTCACCGGCTGAACTGGTCGAAGCGGCGATCACCACGATCGAACGCCTCAACCCACAGCTCAATGCCGTCATCCATCGTCTCTACGACATGGCCCGCGAGCAGGTGAAGACGGTGGACAAAACCGCGCCCTTCGCAGGCGTTCCCTATCTGCTCAAGGAACTCGCTTCGTCCTGGACCGGCGCGCCTCTCACCAATTCCTGCCGCTACCTCAAGGACTTCGTCGCCGATTCCGACAGCGAGGTGGTGCGACGCATCAAGGCGGCGGGCCTAATCCTCGTCGGAAAATCCAACGCGCCGGAGAATGGCTGGTCGATCACCACTGAGCCGAAACTCTACGGCACGACGAAGAACCCGTGGAAGGAAGGCATCACGCCGGGCGGCTCGAGCGGCGGCGCTGCTGCCGCGATCGCCTCGCGCATGGTCCCGATCGCCGAAGCCAGTGACGGGGCCGGCTCGATCCGCGTTCCGGCTTCCTGCTGCGGCATCGTCGGCCTGAAGCCATCGCGCGGCCGCGTCAGCCTGGCGCCCTTCGGCGACTATTGGTATGGCGGCGCCTATTTTCTCTGCTGCTCGCGAACGGTCCGCGACACCGCCGCCTATCTCGACGCGGTGGCCGGCGCTCTGCCCGGCGACGCCTACACGCCGCCGGTGCCGGCGGACAGCTGGCTCAGCCTTTCCGCGCGAGCGCCGAAGAAACTGCGCGTCGGCTTTACCGTCACGCCGCCCAATGGCACGGCGATTGATCCTGACGTCAAGGCAACCGTGCTCTCCACGGTCGCTGCGCTGGAACGTCTCGGCCACGACGTCGAGGAGCACGACATGCCGCTCGACGCCGATGCCGTCTGGAGGATCTACACCGACATGACCTGCGTGCAGACGGCTGCCACTTTCGGCTTCCTGGAGACGCTGGTCGGCCGCCCCGTCACGCCGAACGATGTCGAACCGTTGACCTGGGCGATCATCCAGCGCGGCCGCGCGACCAGCGGCATCAAGCATATTTCGGATGTCGAGCAGTTGAGGTTGATCGGCCGCGATATCGTCGGCGACCTCGACCCCTATGACATCTTCATCACCCCGACGCTGACGCAACTGCCGCGTCCGCTCGGCTATTACGACATGTCGGAGACTGATCTCGATCGCTACAACGCCAAATGGGGCGACGCGGTCTTCAACTTCCCCTTCAACATCTCCGGCCTGCCGGCGATCTCGCTGCCGCTCGGGCAGTCGGCCGGCGGCGTGCCGATCGGCGTCCAGCTCGTCGGCCGCTATGGCGACGAGGCGGCGGTGCTGGCGCTGTCAACGCAGTTGGAAGGGGAGATGCCATGGAAGGACCGGCGGCCCGCGATTTAGGCGATCGCCTTGTCGGGCAAGGCTATCAGCGTCCGTTGGGGTAGTCATCGCAAACGCTGATTATGAGCTGAAGGCTCATGAACCTCGTCATTCCAGGGCGGAGCAAGGAGCGTAGCGACGGGCGTAGACCCTGGAATCCATGCCGTTACCTGGACCGAAGTGTGCAAGGGTGCGGAATTCTGGGCCGCCGCGGCGCTTCCAAGTCACGGCATGGATCCTCGGGTCTGCGCGCGTCGCTTCGCTCCTTGCTCCGCCCGTGGATGACGACGCGATAGGCGTCTCGGCCAATCGCCAAGGCATGGAATCTGCCAACGCGTATTAACCAACCGGACCTTCGGACGGGACCGCCCAAAACCCCTATAAAATTCCTATATCTTTCCCATCCCTCCCGTCTCGAACCTTTATGGCGATCGGGTCCATATTTCCATTCCAAGAAACGTCGTGAACCGCCGTCGCCGCCAAGGTGACGAGCGCGTGCGTGCAGTTTTCAGCCTGCCTATGCGGTTTGTGGACACAAGTGGAAAACAAGGAACAGCTGCAATGGACCTCATAGTTCTCGGGATCGGGATTTTATTCTTCGCCCTGTCCCTAGCCTACGTCAAAGCCTGCGAAAGAATCTGAGAAAGGGGCCGTACCATGCTTTTCGACTACATACTCGGCGGCGCGGTGACCTTGTTCCTGCTTGCCTACCTCACCTACGCGCTCATCCGCCCAGAGCGCTTCTGACCGATACGCGGAGAGCCCATCATGACCATAAATGGCTGGATACAGATCCTCGTCTATTGCGGGATCTTGGCTTTGCTCGTGAAGCCGCTCGGCTTCTATATGTACCGCGTCTTCAGCGGCGATCGCACCTTGCTGTCGCCGGTGCTCGTCCCTATCGAGCGTGGCCTCTATCGCCTCGCCGGCACGAGCGACAGGGAAGAACAGCACTGGGCCGTCTACGCGACGGGCATGCTGCTCTTCAATCTCGCCGGCCTGCTGGTCCTTTACGCGCTGCAGCGGCTGCAGGGCGTGCTGCCCTACAATCCCGCTGGCATGACCGCGGTCGACCCTGAGCTTGCCTTCAACACCGCCGCCAGCTTCGTCACCAACACCAACTGGCAGAACTATGGCGGCGAGAGCACGATGTCCTACCTCGTGCAGATGGCCGGCCTCACCGTCCAGAACTTCGTCTCGGCCGCTACCGGTATTGCCATCGCGATCGCCTTGATCCGCGGCTTCGCCCGCACGTCCGGCAAGTCGATCGGCAATTTCTGGGCCGACCTTACCCGCTGCACGCTCTACGTGCTCCTGCCGCTCTGCATCGTGCTGACGCTCGTCTATGTGTGGCTCGGCATCCCGCAGACGCTTGGGCCGTATGTCGATGCGACCACGCTGGAAGGCGCCAAGCAGACGATCGCGCTCGGGCCGGTCGCGTCGCAGGTCGCCATCAAGATGCTCGGCACCAATGGCGGCGGCTTCTTCAACGCCAACGCCGCGCATCCGTTCGAGAATCCGGACGCCATCTCCAACCTGATCCAGATGCTGTCGATCTTCGCGCTCGGCGCCGGCCTCACCAATGTCTTCGGCTGCATGGTCGGCAGTGAGCGCCAGGGCTGGGCGATCCTCGCCTCGATGGGCGTGCTGTTCCTCGTCGGCATCGCCGTCTGCTACTGGGCCGAGGCCGCCGGCAACCCGCTGGTCCATGCGCTCGGTATCGACGGCGGCAACATGGAAGGCAAGGAGACGCGCTTCGGCATCGCCGCGTCGGCGTTGTTCGCGGTCATCACCACGGCCGCCTCCTGCGGCGCCGTCAACGCCATGCACGATAGTTTCACAGCGCTCGGCGGCATGATCCCGCTGATCAACATGCAGCTCGGCGAAGTCATCGTCGGCGGCGTCGGCGCCGGCTTCTACGGCATCCTGATGTTCGTCGTCGTCGCCGTCTTCGTCGCCGGCCTGATGGTCGGCCGCACGCCGGAATATCTCGGCAAGAAGATCGAGGCCAAGGAGGTCAAGATGGCGATGCTTGCCATCCTGTGCCTGCCGCTGGCGATGCTGATCTTCACGGCCATCGCCGTGGTCCTGCCCAGCGCCGTGGCCTCGATGGCCAACGGCGGTCCGCACGGCTTCACCGAGGTGCTCTACGCCTATACCTCGGCGGCCGCGAACAACGGCTCGGCCTTCGGCGGCCTCACCGGCAACACCCCCTGGTATAATCTGACCATGGCGGTCGGCATGCTGATGGGCCGCTTCCTGGTCATCATCCCGGCTTTGGCCATCGCCGGCTCGCTGGCCGCCAAGAAGACCGTGCCTGCCTCGGCCGGCACCTTCCCGACCGACGGCACGCTGTTCGTCGGCCTGCTGGTCGGCGTCATCGTCATCGTCGGCGGCCTCACCTTCTTCCCGTCGCTCGCCGTCGGTCCGATCGTCGAGCATCTGGCGATGATCCATGGACAGACCTTCTGAGATGACCATGCCCCGCTTCAACGACATACGTCGCAACGACCGTCACCAGACAGGCGACGGAGCGCCCGACAACGGAAGGGACGAGAAGCCGCGTCCTTTCCCGACCCTTTCAACCTTTCTCGGCATGGCGGCCGTGCTGTTCGTGCTGTGGCTGCTGGCCACCGGCCTTCCGCACCTTTTCCCGAAGACCGAACACCCGGCGCCGTCCAACATGACCGATACTGGAGCCCAAAAATGAGCCGGTCCAAATCCGCTGTTATCATGGATGCGCGCATCCTGGTGCCCGCCATCGGCGGCGCCCTCCGCAAGCTCGATCCGCGCACGCTGGTCAAGAATCCGGTGATGTTCGTCGTTGCGGTCGTCTCGCTGCTCACCACCGTGCTATTCATCCGCGACCTGATCGCCGGCGGCGGCGATCTCGGTTTCACGCTGCAGATCATCATCTGGCTGTGGTTCACCGTGCTGTTCGCCAATTTCGCCGAGGCGGTGGCCGAGGGCCGCGGCAAGGCGCAGGCCGACTCGCTGCGCAAGGCGCGCACCGAAACCCAGGCCAAGCTGCTCACCAACGGCGACCGCACCAAATTCAAGATGGTGCCGGGCACCAGCCTGAAGGTCGGCGATGTCGTGCTGGTCGAGGCCGGCGACATCATCCCATCCGACGGCGAGGTGATCGAAGGCGTGGCCTCGGTCAACGAAGCGGCGATCACCGGCGAATCCGCGCCCGTCATCCGCGAATCCGGCGGCGACCGTTCGGCCGTCACCGGCGGCACCCAGGTTCTGTCCGACTGGATTCGCGTGCGCATCAGCGCCGCTTCCGGCCACACCTTCCTCGATCGCATGATCTCGCTGGTCGAGGGTGCGGAGCGCCAGAAGACCCCGAACGAGATCGCGCTCAACATCCTGCTGGTCGGCATGACGCTGATCTTCGTGCTGGCCACCGCGACCATCCCGAGCTTCGCCTCCTATTCGGGCGGCTATATCTCGGTGACGATCCTCGTCGCTCTGTTCGTGACGCTGATCCCGACCACGATCGGCGCGCTGCTGTCGGCCATCGGCATCGCCGGCATGGACCGCCTGGTTCGCTTTAACGTGCTTGCCATGTCCGGCCGCGCCGTCGAGGCCGCCGGCGACGTCGACACGCTTCTCCTCGACAAGACCGGCACCATCACGCTCGGCAACCGCCAGGCAACCGAGTTCCGCCCGGTCAAGGGCGTCACCGAGCAGGAACTCGCCGATGCGGCGCAACTCGCCTCTTTGGCCGACGAGACGCCGGAAGGCCGCTCGATCGTCGTGCTTGCCAAGGAGAAATACGGCATCCGCGCCCGCGACATGGCGACCTTGCACGCGACCTTCGTGCCCTTCACCGCGCAGACCCGCATGAGCGGCGTCGACATCGACGG
Source organism: Mesorhizobium sp. B2-4-3 (assembly GCF_006442815.1). Classification (GTDB taxonomy): domain Bacteria; phylum Pseudomonadota; class Alphaproteobacteria; order Rhizobiales; family Rhizobiaceae; genus Mesorhizobium. Next base: position 12,821 of record NZ_VFVL01000002.1, on the reverse strand, counting down.
TTCGTCGGTGCGCAAGGGCGCGGTCGATGCGGTGCTCAATCACGTCAATCAGGCGACCGTCGCCGCCCATGGCACGCGTCCGACGACGGAAATGATCCGCGACCTGCAGGCCATCGCCGACGAGATCGGCAAGGCCGGCGGCACGCCGCTGGCGGTCGAGCGCGACGGCCGCCTGCTCGGCGTCGTCCACCTCAAGGACATCGTCAAGGGCGGCATCCGCGAGCGGTTCGCGGAGCTGCGCAAGATGGGCATCCGCACGGTGATGATCACCGGCGACAATCCGCTGACGGCGGCTGCCATCGCCGCCGAAGCGGGCGTCGACGACTTCCTCGCCCAGGCGACGCCGGAGAACAAGCTGTCGCTGATCCGCGAGGAGCAGGCCAAGGGCAAGCTGGTCGCCATGTGCGGCGACGGCACCAACGACGCGCCGGCGCTGGCGCAGGCCGATGTCGGCGTCGCCATGAACACCGGCACGGTAGCCGCGCGAGAAGCCGGCAACATGGTGGACTTGGACTCCGACCCGACCAAGCTGATCGAGATCGTCGAGATCGGCAAGGCGCTGCTGATGACGCGCGGCTCGCTGACGACCTTCTCCATCGCCAACGACGTGGCCAAGTACTTCGCCATCATCCCGGCGATGTTCGCGGTCTTCTACGTCGCGCCCGGCCAGTCCACCGGTCCGCTGCAGGCGCTCAACGTCATGCATCTGGCGACGCCGCAGAGCGCCATTCTGTCGGCCATCATCTTCAACGCGCTGATCATCGTCGCGCTGATCCCGCTGTCGCTGAAAGGCGTGAAATACCGCGCCATCGGTGCGGGCTCGCTGCTCACCCGCAACCTCCTGATCTACGGCCTCGGCGGCATAGTCGTGCCGTTCGTCGGCATCAAGGCGATCGACCTGATCGTCACGGCCCTAGGCCTCGCATAAGGATTTGCCCCGATGTTCAAGCAACTCAGACCCGCTTTTGTCATGATCGTCTTCTTCACTGTGCTGACCGGCCTCGTCTATCCGATCGGCATGACCGGCATTGCCCAGGCGCTGTTTCCGAACCAGGCCAATGGCAGCCTGATCGAGAAGGACGGCAAGGTCATCGGCTCCAGCCTGATCGGCCAGGCTTTCGCCAGCGACCGCTATTTCCACGGCCGGCCGTCGGCGGCCGGTGACGGTTACAACGCCGCCTCCTCCGGCGGCTCGAATCTCGGCCCGACCAACCCCAAGCTGATCGAGCGCATCAAGGGTGACGCCGGGAAGCTGAAGGCCGAGAACCCGAACCAGCCGGTGCCCATGAACCTCGTCACCACCTCGGGCAGCGGCCTCGATCCCGACATCAGCCCGGAGGCCGCCTATTTCCAGGTGCCGCGCGTCGCCAAGGCCCGCGCCGTGGACGAGGCCAAGGTGAAGGCGCTGGTCGACAGCCACGTCAAGGAGCGCGAGCTTGGCGTCCTCGGCGAGCCGGTGGTCAACGTGCTGGCGCTGAACCTGGCGCTGGACGAGCTGAAGTAAACCGCCCGCGCCGGGGATCGACACGGTCCCCGGCGCAATTCATGATTGGACCTGATGCCCGACGACAGGACCGAGCCTAAGAACCGACCCTCCCCCGACGCGCTCCTCGAGCATGCTGAGCGCGAGGGCCGTGGCCGTCTGCGCATATTTCTTGGCGCCGCGCCCGGCGTCGGCAAGACCTATGAGATGCTGATGGCGGGCCGCGCCCGCCGCGCCGACGGCATCGATGTCGTGATCGGCATCGTCGAGACCCATGGCCGCAAGGAAACCCAGGCCCTGGTCGACGGCTATGAGGTGATCCCGCGCCGCCTGGTCGACTATCGCAGCCAGACCCTCGACGAGATGGACATCGACGCCATCCTGAAGCGGCGCCCTGCGCTGGTCCTGGTCGACGAGCTTGCCCACACCAACGCGCCAGGCAGCCGGCACCCCAAACGCTATCTCGACGTGCAGGAGATCCTGGCGCAAGGCATCGACGTCTACACCACGCTCAACATCCAGCATGTCGAAAGCCTGAACGATGTCGTCGCCCAGATCACCCACGTCCGGGTGCGCGAGACGGTTCCCGATTCCATCATCGACGAGGCCGACGACATCGAGATCATCGACCTCACACCCGACGACCTGATCAAACGCCTGCAGGACGGCAAGGTCTATTTCCCCAACACCGCGCAGCGCGCGATCGAGAATTACTTTTCGCCGGGCAATCTGACGGCGCTGCGCGAGCTGGCCCTGCGCCGCACCGCCCAACGCGTCGACGAGCAACTGCTCAACCACATGCAGTCGCATGCCATTCCGGGCCCGTGGGCGGCCGGCGAGCGGGTTCTCGCCTGCGTCGACTCGCAGCCTGGCGGAGCGGCCCGCATCCGCTATGCGCGCCGGCTAGCCGACCGGCTGCGCGCGCCCTGGACGGCGCTCCACGTGGACACGCCGCGGCTCGCCGGCTTGTCCGAGGAGGACAAGGATCGCCTGGCCAGGAACCTGCGCCTTGCCGAACAGCTCGGCGCCGAGATCGCCACCATTCCCGGCCAGAACGTCGCCCAGGACATCGTGCGCCACGCGACGGCGAACAATTTCACCCATATCGTCATCGGCAGGCCGACCCGCTCGCGCTGGCGCGAGTTGATCGAGGGCTCGCTCACCTATGACTTGATCCGCAATGCCGGCGACATCAGCGTCCATGTCATTTCAGGCGCCGAGCGCGATGGCGACGCCCCGTCGGCGCGGGTCAAGGCCGCGCCGGAGCAGAAGCCTTTCCAGATCTGGCCCTATCTGTTCTCGACGGCCTATGTCGCCGGCGCGCTGGCCGTCGGCTCGATCCTCGACCGTTTCCTCGATGTCCGCAATCTCGCCAGCGTCCTGCTTCTGGCGGTGCTGACCGCGGCCGTGACCTTCGGGCTCTGGCCAGCCCTCTATGCCTGCTTCCTCAGCGCCCTTGCCTTCAACTTCTTCTTCCTCGAGCCGCGTTACACGCTGACGATCAGGGATCCCGAAAGCATCGTCGCCTTCGCGGTCTTCCTCGTCGTCGCCGTGATCGCCAGCAATCTGACGGCCCGGGTGCAGCGCCAGGCGGTCGCCGCGCGCTCGCGGGCGCGCGCCACCGAGGACATCTATTCCTTCTCCAAGAAGCTCGCCGGCGCCGGAACGCTCGACGACGTGCTGTGGGCCACCGCCTTCCAGATCGCCTCGATGCTGAAGGTCCGCGTCGTTCTGCTCCTGCCGGAAAACGGCACCATCACCGTCAAGGCCGGCTATCCGCCGGACGACACCCTGGCCGAGGCCGATATCGCGGCCGCCCGCTGGGCCTGGGAGCACAACCGTGCCGCCGGCCGCGGCGCCGACACCTTGCCAGGCGCAAAACGCCTTTATCTCCCCCTGCGGACGGGGCGCACCGCGATCGGCGTGGTCGGCCTCGATAACGACAAGCAAGGGCCCCTGCTGACGCCCGAGCAGCAGCGGCTGCTCGATGCGCTCGCCGACCAGGCAGCGGTCGCCATCGAGCGCGTCCAGCTCGTCGCCGATGTCGACCGCGCCAGGCTGGCCGCCGAGGCAGACCGCTTGCGCTCGGCGCTGCTCACCTCGATCTCGCATGACTTGAAGACGCCGCTTGCCGCGATCATGGGCGCGGCCGGCACCCTGAAGGAATTCGCGCCGGCGCTGCCGGAAAAGGATCGCGCCGAGCTTCTGGCGACGGTCGTCAGCGAAGCGGAGCGGCTGAACCGCTTCATCGCCAATCTGCTCGACATGACCAGGATCGAGTCGGGCGCGATGGAGCCGAACCACGCATTCCACTATGTCGGCGACGTCGTCGGATCGGCGCTGAACCGGGCGCGGAAGATCACCGCCGAACACAAGATAGAAACCGACATCCCGGCCGACCTGCCGATGCTGCGGCTCGATCCCGTGCTGTTCGAGCAGGCATTGTTCAACCCCCTCGACAATGCCGCCAAATACGCCTCGCCCGGTTCGACCATCCGGCTGCAGGCCTGGGTCGACAACGGCGCCGTCATCCTGCAGGTGATGGACGAGGGACCGGGCATTCCGCCCGACGACCTGGAGCGGATATTCGACACCTTTTACCGCGTGCGCAAGCGCGACCAGGTGCGCGCCGGCACGGGTCTCGGCCTGTCGATCAGCCGCGGCTTTATCGAGGCGATGGGCGGCACGATCGCGGCAGCCAACCGCACCGACCGTCCAGGCGCGATCTTCACTATCCGCATGCCGGTGCCCGCCGAGTTGCCGGCGCTCGGCGCACCCCTTACGGACGATGCGGCATGACAAATCAGACCGTCTCCATCCTGGTCGTCGACGACGAGCCGCCGATCCGCAAATTGCTGCGCGTCGGCCTCGGCAGCCAGGGCTACACGGTCTCCGAGGCGCCGAACGCCAAGGCGGCGATCGAGCTCATGCAGGCCGAACGGCCCGACCTTATCCTGCTCGATCTCGGCCTGCCCGGCATGACCGGCCTCGAGCTGCTCGGCAAATGGCGCGGCGACGGCCTCGACATTCCGGTCGTGATCCTCTCCAGCCGCACCGACGAGGCCGGCGTCGTCGCAGCGCTCGAGCTGGGCGCTGACGACTATGTGACAAAACCCTTCGGCATGAACGAGCTGGTCGCGCGCATTCGCGTGGCGCTGCGCCACAAGTTCCAGCAGCAGGGCGAGAAGCCGGTGTTCCACACCGGCGACCTCTCCGTCGACCTGGTGAAGCGCATCGTCAAGGTCGAGGACAAGGAAGTGAAACTGTCGCCCAAGGAATACGACATCCTGCGCATGCTCGTGCAATATGCCGGCAAGGTGCTGACGCACCAGTTCCTGATGAAGCAGATCTGGAACGACTCGACCGACGTCCAGTATCTGAGAGTCTATGTGCGCCAGCTGCGGCAGAAGATCGAGAAGACGCCGGACCAGCCGCGCTACATCATCACCGAGACCGGCGTGGGGTACCGGTTGCGCGAGGTTGAGTAGCTGACGCAAACCGCTGTGGTTGGCCGAAGCATCTCAGGGTCGTCATCCACGGGCGGAGCGGCGTCGCGCTGACCTGAGGATGACGAAGCGTTCAGCCGGTCGGTCTCCGACAAACTGGTTCCCCGACATAGGGATTTTGAAAGGTTGCGGTTTGTCTTGGTGCAAGATTTTCCGTTCATTTCCGTGAAATCAGCGCAAACGCCGGGGATTGGTCGAAGCCACCCCAACGTCGTCATTCTATGGCGGAGCAAGGAGCGAAGCGACGCGCGCAGACCATAGAATCCATGCCGTGATTTGGAAGCGTCTCTGCGGGTGCAGAATTTTGCTCCGTTGCACGCCTTGGCGAAGGTAACGGCATGGATTCCAGGGTCTTCGCGACGGAGCTTCGCTCCTTGCTCCGCCCGTGGATGACGAAGCGTTCAGCCGGCCGGTCTCCGACAAACTAATCCGCCGACAAGTCCGCCGTCCGGGCCAGCGCGCTGCCGAAGCCGTTGAGCGAGATGGTGAAGGAGATCGGCTGCGTCGTGTCGGCCGCCGTGCCGTTGATCTTCAGCGTGGTCCCCTTCTGCAAGAGCGGCGTGGTATCGGCATCGAACGTCACCGGCACCAGGCAGCCGACCGCCTGGCAGGTGTTGAACTGCAGCGTCCCGTCCAGCTTCTTGTCGTCGATCTCGAGCGAGATGCCATTGGCGAGCGCAAGCCCGAAGGGCAGCGCCAGCGTGCCGGCGGCGTCCTGGCCTGTCTTGGTCGTCAACTCGATCGCCAGCAGCCGCTGGCCGCTCTGCTTGTTGAACTGCTGATGCGACAGGCTGCAGACCTTGTTCGTGCCGGTGATCTGGCAGTTGACCGTCCAGTCGCCATGCGTTTCCGACAGCGCCGAGGCGCCGCCCGGCAGTTGCGGCTTGGCCGCCGCGTCGGCGGGCTGGGCCGCTGGCGCGACCTTGTCGCCCTTGTTCTGCGCGGCAAATCCCGCCGCCGGCACACCGGCAATGCAGGCGGCTGCCAGCATCGCCGCGAGATACGCGTACTTCGTCCTCATGAGATCCCTTCTTGGCCGCCGCTCCGCGTCAGCTAGAAGCTGACCTTGAGAGACGCGCTGACCGCATTCTGCTTGACCGTTTGCCCGAAGGCGCCGTTGTACCTCACAGCCAACCCGACGCCGTTGACGCCATTGAGCTCCAGCCCGGCGCCGACCCGATAGAGCGGCGAATCGATGGCTTCCGTCAAGTGCAATGCCGGGTTGCCGGGCAGATTCTCGGCGGCGGCGAAACGCCCCTCGATCTCCCACTGCTTGGTGGAGAACTCGACGCCGGCCTTTCCGTAGATGCGGAAGCTGGCGATGTCGCTGACCGGGATGTCGGCCCCGACCTCAAGTGCCGGCGTCACGGCATAGAACATGTTGTCGCTGCCGTCGAAGCTGAAGGCGGCGACCGAGCCCTCCTCCTTGCCGGAGACATCGAGCCAGCGCGCGTCGAACTGGATCGTCGGCTGTAGGTAGAAGGCGCCCATCTGGTGCGTCATGCCGACCCGCGCCGAACCGCCGAACTGGGACGTATCCTGCTTGTAGGTGACGCTGTTGCCGATGCCGTCGAGCAGCTCCTCGGGCAGATAGACGCCGTCCAGCGTCTCGCCGGGAATGAAGCCGACCTGATCGATATGGGTGTCGCGCTCGCCCTTGAAGGAGCCGGTGCCGCCGCCGAGCGCGAAATCGACGAAGTAGTTGTTGTTCTCGTACTTGGCCAGCGCATAGGCCTGCCAGGATTCGCCTTTTGTGTCCGACAGCTCGTCGCCGTTGAAGGCGATCTTGGAATCGTACTCGGTGCGGCCGATTGTAGCGCCGAGCGACCAATTGTGCCCGACCTCGGCGATGCCGCCCAGCGACATGGTCTTCAACGTATCGTCCCGGCTGGTGGTGCCGGCGCCGGCATCCCGGCTGTATTCGGCCTGCGGGGTAATCGTGCCCCAGATGCAGCGGCCGTCGATATTCTTGTAGGCGGCGACGCCGGTGCATTCATGCGCCTGATCGAGCATGGTGTCGGTCGAGCGGTTGATCATGTCGAAGGTGTGCACCGCGTAGTGCGGGGTCAGCCTCGTCAGCGCGGCGCCCAGTTCCGCCTCGGTCTGCGAGAAGCGCAGCATGTTGATCAGCTGCGCCATCGGATTGTCCGGGCTCGAGGCAGCCTCGACGTCGTCGAGATACTGCGCCATCTGGAACACGCCCGGATCCGTCGTGCCGGAGCCCGGATCCTGCGCCAGTTCGAGGAAGGTCGGGTTGTCGGCGTAGAGCACCAGATCGGTGCCGCTGTCGACCCGGACCAGGAAGTTGAAGCCGACCGCCGGATGCAACGTCTGCGGCGTCAGGCCGGAATCCGTCATCGCCGAGCCCGACGCCAGCGTGTACTGGGTGAACAGCTTGTCGATCGACAGGAAGTTGAGCGGCGCCGTGCCGTCGAAGTCGCCGGCTTCGGTCAGGGCGAGCTTGTCGGTGATCTGGTTGTTGAGGTCGATATCGGTGACGAAGGAACCGGTACCGTCCTGGGTCCAGCCGCCGGTGACGTCGACCGTCGCCACCACGCCGATGCCCTGGTTGGTCATCAGGCCCTGGTTCTTGAACAGTCCGCCGGCGCCGAGATTGATCGATTTCAGACCGACGAAAGAGGAATCGGCGAAATTGTCGAACTCGTTGATGCCGCCGCCGAGATCGACATTGCCGATAACCCGGCCAAGCCCGACGGTGCTCTTCTGGTTCTTGAAAGTCTCGTTGCCCGAGGTGCCGGTGACCGCGAGCGGGCTGAACTGGTCGAGCAGCGATTCCAGGATCGCATCGTCCGGCACGACCGGCCCGGGCGCAAGCAGCGAGGCGCTGAAGGCGGCCAGTTTCGACTGCATGATCGAGAAGGTGGGCGTCGCGCCCATCGCATAGAGCAGGCTGTTGTTGTTGACGGTGTTGTCTTGTCCGCCCACCACCATGACGGCGACGCCTGTGTTGGAACCGCCGATCGTATACTGGCCCTTAAGGTCCATGGTGATGTTGCCCTTGGTGCCCTGCGCCGTGCTCTCGCCATAGGCCGCCACCGAGTCGGCGCCCTGCGCGAAGAGACTGCCGCCCGCGGTCAGATGGACGAGGTTGGAGTTGCCCTGGCCGGTCGCGCTCTGACCGAACATCGCATAGGAGCTCGCACCCTTCACCCAGACCTGGCTGTCGGTGCCGGCTATTGCCGCCGCCGCGTCGCCGATGCCGCCTTGCGAGCCGGCCGCCGACTGGTTCATGTCGAGCGAGGAATTGCCGCCGGCGCCGCCGCCGCCGCCGACCGCCTGGGCGACGATGCCGTGCGCGCGGTCGCCATCGGTCTCGATCGCACCCGACTGGATGATGGTGACCGTGCCGCCGGTGCCCTTGGTGCCGCCCGGCGTGTTGAAGCCGATGGCGTTCGGCCCGCCGCCATCATCATCGGCGCCGAAGCGGCCGAAGCCGGCGCCGCCGAAGCCGCCGCCGCCGCCGACCGACTGCGCGATGATGGCGATGGAGTCCTTGCCATGGGTGATGATCTCGCCGGTGCGGGTCACCGTCACGTCGCCGCCGTCGCCGCCGTCACCGCCGAGGCCGCCAATGGCCAATGCATTGGATGTCTTGCCGCTGGCATCGCCGCCGTAACCGCCGCCGCCGCCGATCGACTGAGCGACAACGCCATGCGCGCGCTCACCAAACGTCTCGATCAAGCCTGATACGGTAACGTCCACCTGGCCGCCATTGCCGCCACGGCCGCCGAAGCCGCCGATCTGCAGGGCGAAGGCACTATCCCCCGCCGCATCGCTCGAAACCGTGCCGCCATAGCCGCCGCCGCCGCCGATCGACTGGGCGAAGATGCCGATCGCGCCGTCCTTGTTGGTCGTGATCACGCCGTCATTGGTGACGATCACATGGCCACCGTTCGCGCCCACGCCGGCAGGCAAGGAAACGCCTAAGGCAAGCACCTGGCCGCCGACTTTGGTGTCGCCGTCGGTTGCATTGGCAGCCGCACCGGAAGCGCCGCCGCCGCCGCCAACCGACTGCGCGAAGATGCCGTGCGAAAGATAGCCGTACGTGGTGATCTCGCCATGGTTCTCGACTGTGACATCGCCGCCCCTGCTGCCTGCGCCGCCGATGCCGCCAATGGAGAGGCTCACCGATACGTCCTCGGCGGCACCTGTCGTCGTCGAGCCACTGCCGGCCGCACCGCCGCCGCCGCCGATCGACTGGGCGAAGATGCCGTAGGAATTGTCGCCGTTGGTTTGGATGACGCCGCTCTGGTTGTTGATCACATGGACAAACTTGCCGACGCCGCCACTGCCGCCGAGCCCGCCGAGCGATGCCGCGATCGAAACCTTGGCGTCCGCGGATGTCGAGGCCGCCGCGCCGCCGACGCCGCCGCTGCCGCCGATCGACTGCGCCATGATGCCGTGCGAGTTGGCCATGTCGGTCTCGATGATGCCGCTGTTGGTGACATGCACCTCGCCGCCATCGCCGCCACCGGCGCCCAGCCCGCCCATCGAGAATTTGACGTCGACCGTGCCGCCGTCGCTGCCGGTGCTTTTTCCCGCGCCGCCCGAACCGCCGCCGCCGCCGATCGACTGCGCGAAGACGCCGATCGAATTCTCCCGCTTGGTCCAGATGACGCCGTTCGAATTGTTGGTGACTTCGACCAGGGCGCCGTTGCCGGCGCTGCCGCCGCCGCCGGCGATGGCGCCCCCGATGGCATATTCGGCCTTGGCGCCGGCAGAAGCCGAGCCGCCGACACCGCCGCCGCCGCCGATCGAGCTCGCGCTGATGCCGAACGAAAAGGCGCCGTCGGTGATGATCCAGTTGTTATTGGTGACGGAGACTTCGCCGCCATCGCCGGCGGTGCCGCCCGGAAGGGCGAGAGCCACGCCGATCGAAACCGAGGTCGAGCCTTCATCGCCGGCGCCGATATCGCCGCCGATATCCTCGTCGGACGCCGAGGCCGCGCCCGCCGCGCCGCCGCCGCCGCCAACCGACATCGCCATGATGCCGGTGGAGCCGAAGCCCGACGTGAGGATGATGCCTGTGTTGTTGACCGTGACCTTCATGGCGTCGGCAGCGCCGCCGCCAGAGCCGGCGAGGCCCATGTTGACGCTGACGCTGGTCTGGCTGGTGCCGCCGATATTGTAGGACTTGGCCGTGCTGGAGCCGCCGATGCCGCCGCCGCCGCCGATCGACTGCGCCACGATCGCGCTGGAGGAATCGCCCTCGGTCGAAATCGTCATCGCATTGGAGACGTGGACGTCGCCGGCGTTGTTGCACTTGGTCGGGTCGTTATCGATGCAACCGCCACCCTTGCCGCCGATGTTGACGGTCGCCGTCACCGTCACGCTGTTGCCGTAGCCGCCGGCGCCGCCGAACGTGTCGCCGCCATTGCCGCCGCCGCCGCCGATCGACTGCGCCAGGATGCCGACGGCCTGGAAACCGTGCGTGATGATCTGGCCGCCGCCGACCAGGCCGGTTTCCACGGTGACCTTCTTGCCCTGGCCGCCATTGCCGCCGCTGCCGCCGATGGCGACGCCGACATTGATCGCGACCTCGTCGCTCATCGCGCCGGCGATCGAAGTGGCGCGGCCGCCATTGCCGCCGCCGCCGCCGATCGACTGCGCCACGATGCCCCCCGAGCCGTCCGCGTCGGTCAGCGATACGATCTTGCCGTTGGCCTTGACGAAGACCTCGCCGCCCGAACCGCCGTCGCCGCCGCTGCCGCCGACGGTCACCGCCACGGCCGCGGACGCATAGAGCCCGGCGCTGAAGGCGCCGGCGACGGCCTTGCCGCCATTGCCGCCGCCGCCGCCGATCGCCTGCGCGATGATGCCCTTGGCGCCCATGCCGCTGACGGTGATGTCGCCGGTATGGTCGACCGTGACCTTCATCGCGTCGCGGCCCGCGCCGCCGTCGCCGCCGACGGCAACCCCGACGCCGACGAAAGCGCCGACGGAGACCGCGCCGGCATTGCCGCCATTGCCGCCGCCGCCGCCGACCGATTGCGCCATGATGCCGTGGGCGAGGTCGCCCTTGGTCGTGATGTTGGCGGTGTTGGTGACCTCGACCTCGGCGCCGTTGCCGCCGCCGCCGCCCTTGCCGCCGACGCCGACCGCGGTGAACAGGCCGCCGGCGCCCGCCAGGCCGCCGTCGCCGCCGCCGCCGCCGATGGCCTGCGCCAGGATGCCGACCGACAGGTCCCCATTGGTCTTGATCACGCCCGAATTGGTCACCGTGACCTTCATGGCGCTACCGCCGTCCGAGGCCGCGCCGCCGACCGCGAGCGAAGGCCCGCCGACGGCGATCGAGAAGCCGCCCGAGCCGCCGCCGCCGCCGATCGACTGCGCCTGGATGCCGTGCGACTGGATGCCGTCCGTGGTGATGTCGGCGCCGTTGGTGACGTCGACCGTATTGCCGGAGCCGCCGCCCGCGCCCTTGCCGGCAATGCTGATGTTGAGCGCGAAGCTGCCGGCGACACTGCCGCCGCCCGTGCCGCCGCCGCCTCCGACCGATTGCGCAAGGATGCCGGTCGAGCGATCCTTCATGGTGTGGATGGTACCGTCGTCGATGGTCACGGTGACGGCTTTTGAGCTGCCCGCGGCTCCGGCCTGGCCGCCGACGCCGACCGCCGCCCCGGCCGAAAGGTTGAACGAAAAGCCGCCATTGCCGCCGCCACCGCCGATTGACTGGACGATGAGGCCTGCCGAATCGGCCTCATGCGTGGTGATGTTGGTGAGCGAGGACCTGTACGTCGCCGTGTCGGCGCCGCCGCCGCCGGCGCCGTTTCCGCCGATGCCGACAGTCAGCCCGAGCCCGACGCCGATGACGCCGCCGCCATTGCCGCCGCCGCCGCCGATCGACTGCACGATGATGCCCGCCGAGCGCTGCTCGAATGTCTCGACCGATCCGTTGTAGGTGGCATCGACCGCCAGGCCGGCGCCGGCAGCCCCGGCACCACCGCCGATGCCGAGATTGGCGATGGCGCCGAACGTTCCGACAAACCCGCCATTGCCGCCGCCGCCGCCGACCGACTGCACAATCAGCCCGACCGAGTCGGTCTGATGGGTGGTGATGGATTGCTGGGCGCCATCGGCGGTGCGGAAGAAGACCTGGCCGCCGTCGCCGCCCTTACTGCCCTTGCCGCCGACGCCGACGCTCACGCCGAGGCTGCCGGCGACGACGAACCCGCCATTGCCGCCGCCGCCGCCGAGCGACTGGGCAATGATGCCGGCCGAACGCACCCCAAAGGTCTCCACGGTCCCGCCGGTCGTCAAATCGACCTTCTTGCCGATGCCGCCGGCAGCGCCGCTGCCGCCCACGCCAACCGCGACGGTGCCGGCGCCGCTCAGCGCGAAACCGCCATTGCCGCCGCCGCCGCCGACCGACTGCACGAGGATGCCTGTCGAATCGCTGCCATTGGTCGTGACCTTGGCATTGGCGATGTTGTAGGTGACCTCGTCGCCGTCACCGGCCGCACTGCCGCTGCCGCCGACCGAAACTGAGACGATGCCGCCGATCGCCAGGCTGCCGCCGCCATTGCCGCCGCCGCCGCCAACCGACTGCGCGAGAATGCCGATCGCGGAACTGCCATGCGTGCTGACCGTGGCGCCGGCCCCAGCCTGGTTCACATTGACGATGCCGCCATTGCCGCCGGTACCACCGCCGCCGCCGATGGCGACCGAGGCTATCAGACCCGCCGACAGGGCGAAGCCGCCATTGCCGCCGCCGCCGCCGACCGACTGCGCGAGCACGCCATGCGCGCCGTCGCCGCTGCCATCGTTGCCGGTGATGATGATGCCGCCCACATTGGCATCGACCTCACCCC
>NZ_VFVL01000019.1 GCF_006442815.1 Mesorhizobium sp. B2-4-3 | reverse complement strand
GTCAACCCGTTGCGGCCCTTTGCCGTCAACCCGTTGCGGCCCTTTGCCGTCAACCCGTTGCGGCCCTTTGCCGTCAACCCGTTGCGGCCCTTTGCCGTCAATGATGGGACCAACTAGCCTTGCCTCGGCGGCGCCCGGCGTTAAGTTCGGCCCGACCCGAACAAGGATGGAAATCATGACCAGCGACGCCCAGATCCAGACCGCCCTGCCCGCCTTCGCCTCCGGCAATGTCGCCGTCGTCACCGGCGGCGCCAGCGGCATCGGCCTTGCCGCGGCAAAACGGTTCGTGGCAATGGGCATGAAGGTGGTGCTTGCCGACATCGGTGGCATGCGCCTCGACCAGGCAAGAGAGGCGGTCGCGGCGATCGCCGGCGACGACGCCGTGCTCCCAATCCCCACCGACGTCTCCAGGGCGGAGGAGGTAGACCGGTTGGCGGACCTCGCCAACGGCGCCTTCGGTGCGGTGTCGGTGCTGATGAACAATGCCGGCGTCGGCAACAATCCGGGCAAGCCCTGGGAGAACCGCGACGCCTGGAAGCGGCTGCTCGACATCAATTTCTGGGGTGTCGTGCATGGCGTCGAGGCCTTCGCGCCGCGCATGCTCGCGGTGGGCAAGCCGGGCACGATCATCAACACCGGTTCCAAGCAAGGTATCACCACGCCGCCAGGCAACCTCGCCTACAATGTCTCCAAGGCCGGCGTGAAGACTTTTACCGAAGGACTGGCGCACGCGCTGCGCAACGAGCCGGGAGCCAAGGTGTCGGCGCATCTGTTGATCCCCGGCTTCACCTATACCGGCCTGACCGAAGGCGCGACGGAAAAACCCGCCGGCGCCTGGACCGGCGAACAGGTGATCGACTTCATGCTGACATCGCTGATGGACGACGACTTCTACATCCTGTGCCCCGACAACGAGGTGGCGAGGCCGACGGATGAAAAGCGCATGGCCTGGGCGATCGGCGACATCATCGAAAACCGCCCTGCCCTGTCGCGCTGGCATCCCAATCACAAGGACGCGTTCGCGGCCTTCATGAACCGCTGACGGTCCGATCACGCGGCGGCTTTCTTCTTGGAGCCGCTCTTGCCCGCGACGGCTTTCTTTGCAGCCGTCTGGGCGACCTTGCGATTGTCCTTGGTGCCGTTCTTTTCGGCCACGGCCTTGTTGGCCGCCGCTTCGGCGATTTTGCGGTCGTGCCGTTTTGCCGCCGCCTCGCATTTGGCGCGTATTTCCTCGACCTCGGTCTCCGTCAGGTGCTCGATGCCGATGAAATGATTGTGGGCGCGGCTGACGCGGATCAGCTCGTCGAGCTTAGCCTGGATCGCGGCGCCGTCGCGGTTCTGCGTGTTCTGGATCAGGAACACCATCAGGAAAGTGACAATGGTAGTACCGGTGTTGATGAAGAGTTGCCAGGTGTCCGAAAAGCCGAAGAGCGGGCCGGTTACCGCCCAGACCACCACGATCAACACGCAGACGGCGAAAGTCGGCGGCATGCCGGCGAGATGTGCCACCCAATTGGCAACCCTGGTGAATAGTTTCTCTATCATCTGGATCCCATAACAGGCGCGCATCGGCGCGGCGCGCACAGGAAAACAGACAGCCGCGGCTTCCGGTTCCAAGTCGTTGGATTTTCTCGCATGCGCGCGCCCACAATCGGCTACACGCAGAAAGCGCAGGAGCGTGAAAAAACACCTTATCCGTTTGTTTGCGATAGTGCCGGTGCAGGTCGAAAGCCTGTTCCTTCCGCTTCACGGCGGTTTACCTCCAGCCCCTTCCGCTGCGCCACCCCCGCATGGCGGAAGGGGCACTAAATATCAGAGCGCGGAGCATGACCACCGAAAAGCCCCGTCCTGTCACGCGCTACTTCTCCTCCAGATTGCTTGGCGGTGCCGCCTGTCTTGGTGCTCTGCTGACGTGCGCCCCGGCAAGCGCCGATCCCGCTACGGATCCGACGATCACCGGCAGCGTCGAACAGCACCGGACCACCAACGCGCTGGACAGCGATCGCGCCGTCACCGACTGGTACACGCTGCTGCGCGGCTCGATCGACCAGCAATGGGGCGATGCCGACGCCAACGCCAGGCTCCATGCCGATTTCGAGGCATCGCGCTACAACAGGGCCTCGATCGAGGACGACCGCTCGCTGGCGCTGTCGGCGCAGGCTTTCCGGCGCCTCGAGTCAGGGCTCGAGCTGCGCGGCACGCTCGGCTATCGCGTGCTCAGCACCGGCGACGATCTCGAGATCGGCCCGCTCATCATCGGCACCCGTGAACTGAAGCAGATCCTCAGCGCGCAGGGGCAGCTCGGCATCGATCTCGGCAACGCGACCTCGCTCACCATCGAGGCCACGGAAAGCATCGAGAGGGTCGGCGACACCCATTTCCAGGACGATCTCATCTCGCCGACCAAGCTGCACGCCGACCGCGTCCTTTCCCAAGTGGCGGCAAGGTTGACGCGGACCGTCGGCGAATACGCTTTCGGCGGATCGACATCGGCCCTGCTCGCCTCGGTCGAGCGCGTCGGCTTCCCGCCGATCCAGCTCTCCTTTTTCCAATACACCGCACAGGCGGAAGCGGCCTTCAAGGGCGAGGACGGTTCGAGTTTCGGCCTGGCGCTCGGCGCGCAATACCTGCGCGGCGCGGACGGCATCTACGAGCAGGTGTTGCCGGCGTGGCAGGCGAATTTCGTCAAGCCGCTGCCGAAGGGCTTCGAGTTGCGAGGTACCTGCTTCGGCCGCTACGAGACATCCGATACCGACGATCCGCTCGCCTCATGGCTGCGCCGCGCCGAGCTCGAGCTTGGCGTGAAGCTGCGTGAAAATCTCGCCGTCGGCACCGGCGTCTTTGCTCAGCTGAAGGACAATCTGCTGCTCGAGAATGTCGAGCGCAGCAAGGGCGTCTATGCCGAGGCGACCTGGAGCGCGACCAAGTCGCTGAACATCGTGTTCCGTGTCGATTACTCGCAGAAGGTGAAGACCATTCTCGACGAGCATGAAAGCACGGTCGACGCTTTCGTCGGCGTGCGCACGAACATTTAGATCTTCAGCAAAATTATTGCCGACCAGAAACCGTCCCGTGGTGCTCTGAAACGGCAGGCAGGAGGGTGTGCGAGACCCTCCTGCCCTTTGCGGATGCTAGCTGCTCGCGCTTCGGCTCAGTGCTTCTTCAGCGAGTAGTTGTTGCTGCCGACATTGACGCCGATCCCGCTGAGGATACCGGAAACGACATTGGTCTTGTTACCGTTCAGAATGCCCGAAACGACGTTGCCGTTGAGGATGTTGTTGCCGTTGAGCACACCATTCAGCGCGCCGAGATTGACGTTCGGCGACACGTTGATGAGGCTGCCCGAGCTACCGCCCCAGCCACCGGCATAGGCGCCGGCGGACGAGAAGGAAACAACAACAGCTGCGGTGAGTGCAAATACGAACTTCTTCATGACTACTCTCCTTTGTTGCTTGCGGTGTTTCCTTCAACTTCACCCCGATACTACCTCCGATCTGACTTGTACATTTTGTGGAAATACTTGCAACCGCAGAGTGGTGAATTTAATATATACACGTCGTTTTCCAATTTTTAACGCTAATGTTTTACGTTAAAAACCTTGGTTACGGACAATGGTAAATAGATCAGCGGACGAATAGATCAGGGAGCATCGTCTTCCCAACGATCGAGAAAGGCCTCGATCGGCATGGCCTGCATGTCGGGGATTGCGCCCGCCAGTTTCTCGGGCGGCCAGTCCCACCAGGCGAGGGCCTCGATGCGCGCTGCCACGGCGGCCGGGAACCGCCGGCGCAGCGGCTTGGCCGGAACGCCGGCGACGATCGTGTAAGGCGCGACGTCATGCGTCACCACGGCATTGGCGCCGATGACGGCGCCGTTGCCGATCGCGACGCCCGGCATGATGACCGCGCCGTGGCCGATCCAGACATCATGGCCGATGCTGACCGATTTTGCCTGGCGCCGCGCGCGGAATTCGGTGTCGACGCCTAGCCAGCGGAAATACTCGTTCGGCCGGTAGCTGACCTTGTGCTGCGTCAGCCGCTCGATCGGATGCTCGAGCGCGTTGATGCGGCTGTTCGCGGCGATCGAGCAGAACTTGCCGATCGTCGTGTAGATCGCCTCGCAATGGCGTTCGAAATAGGAAAAGTCGCCGACGCTCACTTCGCGCAGGATCACCCGCTCGCCGATCGAGGCATAGCGGCCGAGCTTGCACGCCTTCAGCTCCGCGGTCGGATGGATGCGCGGCTCGGGGTCCTTGAGAACGAGGTTTGCAGGGCGGTCCATGAAGCCGCTTTACGCCGGCGGGGACGGTCCCGCAAGCGCGGCCTGTCCCCGCTGGGGCGGTCGGGAAGCTATTGCGGCTTGCCCTTGGTCCAGACCACGTTCTGGCCGTAAAGCGGCACCGTCGTGACCGACATCTTCGCCGAGCCGTTCTGCACCTGGCGCGAATGCGACAGGTAAACCAGCGTCTCGTTCTTCTTGTCGTAGATGCGGTTCACCACCTGCTTCTTCCAGATCAGGCTGAGGCCCTGCTTGAACACCTCCTCGCCGCCCTCGCTCATGTCGATGTCGCCGATGGTGATCGGCCCGGTCTGGCGGCAGGAGATCGAGGAATCGGACGGATCCTCGAACCAGTTGCCCTTATGCAGCCGGTCGATGATGCTGCGGTCGAAATAGGCGACATGGCAGGTCACGCCGTCGACCTTCGGGTCCTTGATCGCGTCGATCATGATGTCGTTGCCGACCCAGTCGACACCGACTTTACCCACTTCGTCAGCCACGGCCGCGCCGGCGCTCAGGGCAAGACACGCGGCGAATAAGCCGATCAATTTTCGCAAGGAAGCCTCCTGGTTCCGGTTTGCCGATGTCAGGTGGGACAGCACCATGGATTTTGCAAGCTAGCCGGTCATGCTTTGCGCAAGGCCAGCATCTGCCGCAACACATTTGATTTTAAGACAAAGTGCTGGACGAGCGCGCCGGCGATGTGCAGCAGCACCGCATAAAGCAGCACATTCTTGCCGACGACATGCACGAGGCCCGCGCCGGGCACTTGCAGGAACCATGCCGCGGCGCCGGAAAGCGGCACGATGAAGATGAGCGCATAGATCACCAGATGCGTTGTCCTCGCAAGCAGCCGCAGCGCCGGATGCTCCGTGCCCGACACCGGCGGGACGCCGCGCGTCGAGCGCAGCCATAGCCGCCAGGCGGCAAGCACCAGCACAGCGAGGCCGAGCACGACATGCATATAGGCCAACGGCCAGTCGCCGGCGGCGGCTTCCTGGCCGCGGCGCAGCGCGCGCCACACATGCTCCATGCCGTCATGGGCGACGAACTGGACCAGGATGAGCGCCGCGATGCTCCAATGCAGCCATATCTGGGTCTTCGAATAGGACGATATCGGCGCACCGGCCATCGATTGCTCCATCACCAAAGTCTTGTGGAAGATAGTTGGTGGGCAAAGCCGTTCAAATTAAGGATCGGTAAGGCGCAGCACCCCGACCGGCCTGTCCGGCCGCTTGCGGCAACGCGACATCTTTGCGTGCCGGTCGCCGACCCGCTAAGACTGTCGCCGAACTTGGCTTCCAGCCAAAGCAATGGCGACGGACATTCACTGATGATGCGTTCAATCCTGGTCGGCATTCTCGTCCTGATGGCGGCGGGTATCGGCTGGCTGACATTCGACTGGTACCGGGGCCATTATGGCGGCGAGCCCTTCGGCGCGCCGTTCACGCTGGTCGACCAGAAAGGCGCGCCGATCACCGAAGCGGCGTTCAGGGGGCACCCGAGCGCCGTGTTCTTCGGCTTCACCCATTGCCCGGAAGTCTGCCCGACGACCCTGTTCGAGCTGGCCGGTTGGCTGAAGACGATGGGCGACAGCGGCAAGAACCTCAACGCCTATTTCGTCACCGTCGATCCGGAGCGCGACACGCCGGAGACGATGAACACCTATGTCAGCAACTTCTCCGACCGCATCACCGGCATCACCGGCGATCCGGACAAGGTGCATGCCATGGCCAAGGCCTTCGGCATCTACTGGAAGAAGGTCGACACCGGCGATGGCGACTACACGATGGACCACACGGCCTCGGTGCTGCTGCTCAATGCCAAGGGCGATTTCGCCGGCACCATCGCCTATGGCGAGAGCGCCGACACCGCTGTCGCCAAGCTGAAGCGGCTGGCAGCGGGTGGACAAACATGATCCCGAAAAGTGGGAACCGGTTTTCGGAAAAGATCATGTTCAAACAAGAGTCTTTCTGATGGGCCAGACCCGGCTCCATCTCACCGCCAACAAGGTCGAGGCCGACCGCATCTTCGCGGCGCTGGACATAGCGTTCGAGGACGACGGCCTGCCGATCGCCGTGCTGGAGCTTGACGAGGACAACGACGTCCACGAGGTGTCGCTCTATGCCGATGGCGACGTCGATCCCGTCGAGGCGCGTGTCAGGGATATCCTCGCCAGTCTCGGCCTGCCGGAGGCGATCGAGCGCGAGGTCCTTCCTGACGTGGACTGGGTGTCGCGCTCGCTGGAAGGCTTGAAGCCGGTCCGCGCCGGACGCTTCTTCGTCCACGGCTCGCACGATCGCGCCAAGCGCCGCAGCGGCGATCTCGCCATCGAGATCGAGGCCGGCCTTGCCTTCGGCACCGGCCACCACGGCACGACCGCCGGCTGCCTCGAAGTGCTGGAGCAGGTGGTGCTGCGCGAGCGGCCGCACAATGCGCTCGACCTCGGCACCGGCAGCGCCGTGCTCGCCATCGCGCTGGCCAAGCTCGCGCATATCCCGGTGCTGGCGACCGACATCGATCCGGTCGCCGTCCGCGTCGCCGCCGCCAATGCCCGCCTCAACCATGTCAAGGCGCTGGTCGAGACGGTGACGGCGCCCGGCTTCCACAATCCGATCTTCGCCAGGCGCGCGCCTTTCGACCTCATCGTCGCTAACATCCTGGCGCGGCCGCTGATGCGGCTTGCGCCCGAAATGGCCAGGCACATTAGGCTCGGCGGTTCGCTGGTGCTCTCCGGCATCCTCGACCGGCAGCGCGACGCTGTGATCTCGGCCTATGTCGGCCAGAGTTTCCGCCACGTGCGTACCTTGCATCGCGAAGGCTGGGTTACCATCCACCTCAAGCGCTAAGGCGGGCAAGATCCGTCCGATCTGGCCCTGCCGAAATCGATTCCGGTTTGCAGGGGCATGCGCTACGGTCGCGATAAGCCGTTTCGAGGGAGATGCCCACAATGTTCCAGACCTTTGATTCCGCTGGTGATCCGGCCGTCGGCAAGCCGCGCGTGGCGCTGCTGCGGCAATGGCTGGCCAAGAATGGCCTGGATGGCTTCCTTGTCCCCCGCGCGGATGAGCATCAGGGCGAATATGTCGCCGACCGCTCGGCCCGGCTGAAATGGCTGACCGGCTTTTCCGGTTCGGCCGGCGTCGCGATCGTGCTGCGCGACCGCGCCTTCATCTTCGTCGACGGCCGCTACACGCTGCAGGTGCGCAACGAGGTGAACCTTTCGATCTTCACCGTCGAAAGCCTCATCGACAATCCGCCGCCCAGCTGGATCAAGGACAATCTCGGCAAGGGCGCCAGGCTCGGCTTCGACCCCTGGCTGCATA
This sequence comes from Mesorhizobium sp. B2-4-3, assembly GCF_006442815.1. Classification (GTDB taxonomy): domain Bacteria; phylum Pseudomonadota; class Alphaproteobacteria; order Rhizobiales; family Rhizobiaceae; genus Mesorhizobium. The sequence goes on along the minus strand of NZ_VFVL01000019.1, from coordinate 104,777 downwards.
CGATCGGCGAGATCAAGGCGCTCAAGGCATCGGCCGAGCAGTCCGGCGCGACTTTGGTGCCGCTCGACATCAACCCCATCGACATCATCTGGAAAGACCAGCCGGAACCGCCGCGCGCACCCGTCGAGATCCACCCGCAGAACCTCGCCGGCGAGCTCGCCAAGGACAAGCTCAAGCGGCTGGCAGGCGCGATCGAAAAGGACGACGCCACCCATGCGGTGCTGACCGATCCTTCCTCGATCGCCTGGGCCTTCAACATCCGCGGCGGCGACGTGCCGCATACGCCGCTCGCCCTCGGCTTCGCCATCCTGGCTGCCGACGGCAAGCATCAGATCTTCATGGATCAGCGCAAATTCCCGCGGCAGGTCGCGGCCTATCTTACGCAGCTGGCCGACCTGCACGACCCGGGCGAGTTCGAAGCCGCAATCGCAGAGTTGGCCAAGGGCGGCGCAAAAATCGCGCTCGATCCTGTGCTGGCGGCGGACAAGCTGAGGATGCTGGTCGAGGACAATGGCGGCACCGTTGTCCTGGCCGCCGATCCCGCCCGCATTCCGCGTGCGACGAAAAACCAGGCCGAGATCGCCGGCAGCCGCGCCGCGCATCGCCGCGACGGCGCCGCGGTCGCCAGGCTGCTGTGCTGGCTCGACCGCCAGAAGCCCGGCACGCTGGACGAGATCTCCGTCGTCACCAAGCTCGAGGAGGTGCGCCGCCAGACCGGCGAGGAAACGCAGATGCCGCTGCGCGACGTCTCCTTCGACACGATTTCCGGCGCCGGCCCGAACGGCGCCATCATGCATTACCGCGTCTCGCGCGCCACCAGCCGCAAGCTTGAGGGCGGCGAGCTGTTCCTGCTCGATTCCGGCGGCCAGTATCAGGACGGCACCACCGACATCACCCGCACCGTGCCGATCGGCCAGCCGACCGAGGAGATGCGCGACCGCTTCACTCTCGTGCTGAAGGGCATGATCGGCATCTCGACGCTGCGTTTCCCCGCCGGCACGCGCGGCTCCGAAATCGACGCCGTTGCCCGCGTGGCGCTGTGGAAGCATGGCTGCGACTTCGCCCATGGAACCGGCCACGGCGTCGGTTCCTACCTTGCCGTGCATGAAGGACCGCAACGCATTGCCCGCACCGGCACCGAAAAGCTGCTGGCCGGCATGATGCTGTCCAACGAGCCGGGCTATTACAAGGAAGGCGCCTACGGCATCCGCATCGAGAACCTGATCCTGGTCACGCCGGCGGAGCAGATCGAAGGCGGCGACATCGCCATGCACGGCTTCGAGACGCTGACCCTGGCGCCGATCGACAAGCGGCTCATCCGCACCGACCTGCTGCACCGGGACGAATTGCAGTGGCTCGACCGCTATCATGCCCGGGTGCTGGCCGAGATCGGCCCGATGGTCGACGGCGAAACGCTGGCGTGGCTGGAGAAAGCCACCGCGCCGCTGCCGCACGACGCGAAGATTTGAGGCAAGCTTCTTTCTCCCCGTTCTACGGGGAGAAATGCCCGGCAGGGCAATGAGGGGCAGCGCCAACCAATGAGGATGGAAAGCTAACCCATAAACTGGCGCGCGATAATCAGCACCGCCGCGCCGGCCAAAAACATCGCCATCAGCCCGCAGCGCAGCGATACCAGCACGGTGACGATCAAAGCCGCCCATTCCGCCGGTCCGGCATGCAGCAGTTCCGGCGCGACGAGCGTCGTCAGCACCGCCGCCGGCACGGCGTTGAGCCCAGCCTCGACACGCGGATGGATGGTCTCGAAGCGCGAGATGACGAGATGGCCGCCGACACGCGTGAGATAGGTGGCGACGGCGCCTGCGAGGATGATCCAGAAGGTCGTGCTCATGGCCGTTTGCCCACGCCGCTATGGTGCGGCGGCAGGATCACCGCCAGGAGGACGCCGGCGACCGCGCCGATCGAGACATGCCAGGGCGAGCCGACGGTTCTGTAGGCGATGATCGAGGCGACGGCGCTGGCGGCGACGACGGGCGCCCAAAGCGGCCGCTTGCGGAAGCCGAGCACCAGGCCGAGGAAATAGATCGGCAGCAGGAAATCGATGCCCAGCGCATGCGTATCCGGGATCATCTTGCCGAACACCGCGCCCAATCCGCTTTCGATCACCCAAAACACATAGACCGGCAGGCCGAGCCCCAGATACCAGACGAAGCCGACGGGACGGCCGGACTCCGCCCTTGCCTCTGCGATGGCGAATTGCGGGTCGGTCAGGATGAAATAGCCGAGCGCCTGCTGCAGCAGCGGCCAATGCGCGATGCGCCTGCCGATGCCGGCCGAATAGAGCACGTGGCGGAAATTCACCGCGAAAATCGACAGCACGATCAGCCATGGCGCGACGTGCTGGCCGAACAGCTCGATGCCGACCATCTGGCTGGCGCCGCCATAGATCATCGCACTCATCAGGAAGGCTTCGAGCACGGAAAAACCATTGTCGACCGCCAGCGTGCCGAACAGCACCGCGAACGGCGCCGACGCGACGACCACCGGCATCGAAAGCCGCACGCCGTCCCAGAAATCGCTTCCAGTCCTGCTCTCAGAGATTGCTTCCGCTGCCATGCGCCGCTCCTAATGCATGTCGCCCAGACGTGTTCAGCGGTTCTGGGACAACGACATGCATCAACAAAAAGACTTAAAGCGCGTCGCCTGGATTCGTTCAGCGCGACGGGCTTTAAGAGCGGCCTCATTTAGGGAGCGTCGCCTCCAATGTCACACCAATTCGCTTGACCCAGCGATCAGCCGAACTGATCACCGGGTTGCGAAGCGTCGAAAGTCTAGCAGCTCAGCTGACGAAATAGCGCTGCCATTCGAAGTCGGTGATGTGCGAGGCTTGCCAGGCATCGAAGGCCGCCTGCTCGGCGCGGCGGCTTTCGGCGTAATTGTCGCGGAAAGCCTCGCCGAAAGCTTCGGCGCAAAAATCGGATGCGGCGAAGACTTCGATAGAAGCGTTCAGCGTGCGCGGCAGCTTCGGTTTGTCGAGATTGGCCAGATTGGATGTAACCGGCGCCTCGAGCGGCAGGTCCTTTTCGATGCCTTCGCAACCCGCCGCCAGGATCGCGGCGATCGACAGGTAAGGATTGACGTCGGCGCCAGGCGCCCGGTGCTCCAGCCGGCAGGCTGCGTCGTTCGGCGTGGTGATGGCGCGGATCGGCGCGGTGCGGTTTTCGAAACCCCAGGCGACGTCTTCCGGCGACCACGCGCCGCGGTCGAAGCGGCGATAGGAATTGACCGTCGGCCGGAAGAAAATATGCGTCTCCTGCATGCGGTTGAGCACCCCGGCGAGGAATTTTTCCGCGACCGGAGTCAGGCGGTTGGGGCCAGCCGCGAAGGCCGGCTTGCCGTCCCGCCACAGGCTGACATGGTGGTGCGCGCCGCAGGCGCTTTCCTTGCCCGGCGGCTGGAAGCGCGTCATGAAAGTCGCGACCAGCCCGCGCTCGGCGCAAAGCTCCCGCAGATGCAGCTTGGCCCGCATCGCGGCATCCGCCGCTTCCAGCGCGCTCTTCGGCGTCAGCGCATATTCATACATGCCGTAGCCATATTCGGTGACCAGCGAAGCGACGCCGATGCCGATGCTTTTCATGCGCGTGATGAACTCGGCGGCGAAATCCTGGTAGTCGCCGCTGCGCACCAGATCGTAGTTGATCAGCGAATGGCCCCACGGCTTCAGCTCGCGGTAGCGGCCGGTGCGCATCAGGTCGTGGTCGGCGTGGAAAATGCCGAACTCATATTCGAGCGCGAATTTCGGCTCGTAGCCGAGGGCTCTGGCGCGCTTCTCGACGCGCGCCAGCACACCGCGCGGATCATATGGACAGACCGAGCCGTCCAGCATGTAGGAGCGCGTGATGGCCGAGGCGAATTTCGCCTTCCAGCCATGCTGCACCACCGTGTCCGGATCGATGAGCCCCTTGATGTTTGGATAGCCGTTGTCCTCATTGGCGCTCGGCGAAGCGAAAGCGACGTCGCCCATCGGCTGGCCGTCGCCATGTGTGACGCAATAGAGGATGGCGTTGATCGATTCGCCATGGGTGGAGAGCTTCAGCGGCGCGATCTTGGAGCGCACGACGCCTGACGTGTCGACAGTATGCACCTCGACGAACTCGACGCCGCGCGATGCGAGCTCGGCCTGCAGCGCTTCGAGCTTCGGCGCATACTCCGCCACCCTGTCCTCAAATTCCACGTTCAACCCTCCACCAGGAAATAACGACGCTATCTGGCACTGTGCCGGAAAAGAAGCGACAGCAGCTCGTCAAGCTCGTGCCGTCCGCTGATGCCGCTCGGCCGGAACGCCATGCAGAGCACGATGACCACGCCGAGCGCCACGCCCGACAAGCCGAGCAGTTGCGGCATTTGGATGCCCGCGACGGTCACGCCGGATTCGATGCTGCGGATGAATTCCAGCCCGACCGAAAGCACGATGACGCCGGTCACCGCGCCCGTCACGGTCGCCATGCCGCCAAGGATCAGCATTGCCAGCGTGTTGAAGATCATCTGGAAATAGAACAGCTTCGGGCTGATCGTGCCGGCGAAATAGGCATAGAGCACGCCGGCGAGCCCGCAGATCAGCGCCGACAGCACCCATGACATGAGCCGCAGTTTTTTCGCGTCGATGCCGAGTGCCGCCGCTGCCTGCGGGCTTTGCGCGCTGGCTCGCAACTGCAGGCCCCAGCGACTGTCCTTGAAGAGCCGCGCCGCCACGATCGCCAGCACCGCGAAGACCAGCATCCAGGGCAGGCCGACGACTTTCGGAATGCCGAAGAAAGCCTGGTTGCCCTTGAACAGATCGGTCCAGTTGAGGAACACCGAGTGGACGATGATCAGCAGCGCCAGGCTGACAATGGTCGCAGCGACTCCCGACAGCCGGCTGATCACCTTGCCGCTGACCAGCGCCACGATGCCGACGACGACGAGCGCGATGAGCGCCGACGAAACCGGATCGAGCTCCAGCGTCGCAAAGCCGAAAGGCGCGTTGGGGATCGACAGCTTCTTCATGGCGAGCGGCGTCGACAGAATCGCCACCCCATAAGCGCCGAGCCCGACAAAGGCGCTGTGGCCGAGATTGGCGATGTTGGAATTGCCCATGAACACTTGCAGCCCGACCACCACGATCAGGTTCACGAAGGCGCCGAGCGCCAGGAAGGTGTAGTAGGTCGGCGCAAAATTCAGCACCAGGAGCCCGATCGCCAGCACCGGCAGTGCCGTCACCAGCCCGCCGATCAGCGAGCGGAGGACCGCGTTGCCGGGCTGCGCGGCGGCGGCCGGCGCCGCCATCTGTTCGACTGCCTGCGAGAGTTCGGAGCCCGTCACGTCAGATCTCCTTATCGCCGAGTTCGATGCGCTGTCCGAGCAGGCCCTCCGGCCGATAGACGAGCAACGCGACGATGATGGCGTAGGTGAGCGCATCCCTGAAGCCCGCATATTCCTGCGGCAGGGCAACGAGCAGGCCGACTTCGATGAAGCCGAGCAGCATGCCGCCCACCGCCGCGCCCGGCAGCGAGCCGAAGCCGCCGATCACGCAGGCGACGAACGCCTTCAGCACCAGGCCGAAGCCGAGATCGGGCGAGACGCTGCCGCGCCGCGCCAGGATGAAGACGGCGGCGATACCCGCCAGCGCGCCTGAAATCGCGAACGCCGTGGCGATCACCCTGTTTGCCTTGATCCCCATCAGCCGCACCGTGGCGAAGTCGCGCGAGGCGGCGCGGATGGCGAGGCCGAGCGTCGAGCGGTTGAGGAAGAGCACCAGGGCAAGGATGGTCAGGCCCGAGACGATCAGTTCCATCACTTGCAGCGACGACACGGCGAACGGGCCGAAGAACCACATCTGGTTCAAGCCGTTGAGGATCGAGACCGACTGCGGCTTGGGCGAGATCAAAAGCATGAAAAGGTTCTGCACCACGATCGACACGCCGAAGGCGGTGAGCAACCCGGTCGTGGTCGGCGCGTAGCGCACCGGACGGAAGGCGACGCGCTCGAACACGACCGCCGCGAGCGCCGCGATGCCGACGGCAAGCAGCACCGCCACGAAGGGCGAGGTCAGCCCGAGCGCGGCGGCCAGGAACACGCTGTAGGCCGAGACGCCGATGATCTCGCCATGGGCGAAATTCACCAGGCCCATGATCGAGAAGACGACAGCCAACCCGAGCGCCACCAGCGAATATTCCGCCCCGAAAGCGAGCGCGTTCAGAAGCTGCTGCAGAGCGTAGTCCATGTCGCCGCCTACCCACCGATATAGAGGTTGAACAGGTCGTGCTCGTCGGCGAACCTAGCCGGCGGTCCGTCATAGCGCAGCGTGCCCGCGCTCACGACATAGACTCGGTCGGCGAAGCGCAGCGCCTGCCTCGCGTTCTGTTCGACCACCAGCAGCGTCAGCCCTTGCGCCTTGAGCTCGCCGATGAAATCGAAGATGCGCACCACGATCTTCGGCGCCAGCCCCAGCGACGGCTCGTCGAGCAGCAAAAGCTTCGGCCGCGACATCAGCGACCGGGCGATCGCCAGCATCTGCTGCTCGCCGCCCGAAAGCGTGCCGGCCGCCTGGCCGTAGCGTTCGGAAAGCACCGGGAACAGCGCCAGGAACCGCTCGATGTCCTGGCGCACGCCGGCGGGGTCGCGCCTTGTCGCGGCCCCCAGCCGCAGGTTCTCGCCGACGCTCAGGTTGGAGAAGATGTGCCGGCCTTCCGGCGTCGAGGTCAGTCCGGCGCGGATGCGGTCCTCGGTGCGGACATGCGAGATGTCCTTGCCGTCGAGGACGATGCGGCCCGAAGCCGGCGTAACCAAGCCTGTCAGCGCGTTGATGGTCGAGCTCTTGCCGGCGCCGTTGGGCCCGAGCAGGGCGACAAGCTCGCCCTGCCCGACCTCGAGCGACAGCTCGCGCACCGCCGTGACGGCGCCGTAGCGCACGACGAGCTTCTCGACCTTCAGCACGTGTCCCTGCCCTGCTAGTTCAGCGCCGGAACGAAGGTCGGCGGGGCATCGGTGATCAGCACCCGCTTGCCGTCGGCAAAGCCCATTACCGGAACGGCCTTGACCGGATAGCCCTTCTTCTCGGCAAAGGAGATCGTTGGCGCCGTCGTGCCCGGATAGCCGCCCGGCGCGCGGATCGCATCGCGCAGGGCTGCGGGGTCGACGGTGCCGGCTTTCTTCGCCGCTTCATAGCTGATCTGCACCATGTCGGCGCCGAGCGCGTCGAAGATGCCGTTGATCTTGTAGCCGTCGGCCTTGCACTGGGCGAGGAACTTGTCGATCGGACCATCGACGCCGGTCGCGCCATGGGTCGCGAACATGACCTTCTCCAGCGACTTCGGATCGCCGACGGTGCCTTCCAGGGACTTGTCGTCGAAGGCATCGCAGCCGGCCACCCAGCCGTCATAGCCGTTGGCGCGCAGTTGCCGGATCAGGATGCCGACATCGGGCAGCACGGCACAGATATGGATGGCATCCGGCTTCTCCGGCAGCGTCTTGATGCTGGCGATCTGAGGCGACCAGTCGGTGGTGCCATAGGAATAGTTGAACTTGCCGACAACCTTGCCGCCGAGATGCTCGAATACCTCGCCGAACCACTCCGGCAGTTTCTCCGAATAGGAACCGGCATCTGGCGACACCATCAGCGCGACGGTCCGCGCGCCCTTGCCGTAAAGCGCGTTGGCGGTGGCCGAGGCGTTGATCGGATCGGGCACGGCGCCGGCAATGAAATTGTCGAGACCGGCCTGCTGCATCTCGAGCTGCGTGTTCGGCGCCGAGAACACGGTGGCGCCGTAAGGCTGCGCGGTCTGCGCCATAGGGATAAGCGCATCGGGAAACGGCACGCCGGTGATGATCTGCGCGCCGGCATCGAGGAATTTCTGGCCGAGCGAGACCGAAAGCTGCGGGTCAGAGCGGTTATCCTCGATCATCAGCTCGACCTTGGGATCGTTCGCGCCCGCCGCCTTGTTCAGTCTGTCGGCCATGCAGCGCGCGCCCTCGGCCTCACTATAGGGCGCGTAGGCGCCGGTCATGGCGACCGCAAGCCCGATCTTAAGATCGGCAGCACCCGCGTGCCCTGCCTGCAACAGCCCGGCGGTCAGCACCGCCGCTCCCAGCAAAATCTTTTCCATTCTACCCCTCCTTCCTCTCATGTGGTTGTTCTTCCCGGCCCCTCAGGCCGTCTCCGACTGCCCGACATAGACCTCGATGACGCGCGGATCGCGCCACACTTCTTCCGTCTCGCCCGAAGCGATCACCTGCCCCTGGTCCATCACGCAAAGCCGGTCGCAGAGCCGGTTGATGAAGCGCAGGTCGTGGTCGATGACGATGGTCGCGCAGCCGACGTCGCGGCGGATGCCTTCGATCGCGATCGCCAGCGTCTCTGACTCGGCCTCGTTGAGGCCGGCCGCCGGTTCGTCGAGCAGCAAGAGCGACGGCCCCAGCGCCAGCGCGCGGGCAATCTCGAGTCGGCGCTGGCTGCCATAAGGAAGCGTGCCGGCCGGGCTGTCGGCGAAGCCCGCCAGCTCATATTGCTGCAGCAGCTGGTCGACGCCGATCCGAGCGGCGGCGGCGGGGCGCACGGCGCGGCAGGTGATATGCGCGACCTCGACGTTCTGGCGTACAGTCAAATCCTTGAACAGCCTGATGGTCTGGAAGGTGCGCCCGACCCCAGCCCACGCGCAATGCTCCGGGTCTCGCCCGGTGATCTCCTCGCCCGCCAGGCGCACGTTGCCGCTGTCCGGCTTGAGCACGCCCGAGATGACGTTGACGAGCGTCGACTTGCCGGCGCCGTTCGGACCGATAAGGCCCAGGATCTCGCCGGCCTCGCAGGTCAGCGAAGCGTTGCGCAGAGCCTGCACGCCTCCGAATGTCTTGCTGACCGCCTCAACCGACAGCATCGGTCATCTCTCCCATTGCCGGCCGCTGGCTGTTCTCCTGTCGGCCGTCAAAAGGATGCTAGTCCCCTGACTTTTCCAGAACAAGTATTTTTTTCCATTTTAGAAAAATTCTTGAAGACTCGGCCCGTCGATCAGGTGCCTGCTCCCGGCGGCAGCCCGTCGCGCGGCACGGTGTTCGACATCAGCATGATGACGGGCTCATCGCCGAGCGCCATATAGGCGTGCTGCATCTCGCCGTCGAACAGGATGCTGTCGCCAGGCTGCAGCACGGTCGGGTCGTAGTGGAGCGTGTGCAGTTGCAGGCTGCCGCTCAGCACATGGATGAACTCTTCGCCCGAATGGCTGCGCCAGCCGCCGTTTTCCTCGAAGCTTCTGGCGCGCAGCGTGACGCGCCAGAAAATATTGGTCTTGTCGCGGAAATCGCTGCACAAGACTTCGAATTCCATCGCGTTGCCTTCATGCAGGATGCCGCTGCCGGCGCGCGTGATTGATCGGCGCGCCTGCGGTCCGGGCTTCGGGCTGAACAGGAAGGAGGCCACCGGCACGTGCAGCACGCCGGCGATCATCAGCGCGATGTCGACGGTCAGCCTGGCCTTGCCGTTCTCCAGCTTCGACAGCTGCGAAACGGAAAGGCCGGAGCGCTCGCTGAGATCGCGCAAGGTGATGTTCTGCTGCTTGCGCGCGTCGCGGATCTTGCTGCCCACATTGCCTTGCATCGTCCACGCCCTTGGCAGTCGTGTTTCCAATTCGACAAGCTCTAGAGCAATTCCAGGAAAAGTGTGAGCGGTTTTCCGCCCGGAATTGCGTAAAAACAATGAGATAGAGCGGTTCGCCATTTCCGTGAAACGGTGAACCGTTCTAGCGTTCCGCTATTTGAGCGTCCAGCCTTTAGACGGTTACGGCTGATTGCGGCCATAGTGACATCGCGACGGTGGAAAAGGCATTTTCGAGAAGGCGGCAGATGCGTTCGAAAGTTTCCGGATCGGCAAGCAGGTCGTTGCGCACCTCGAGGTAGAGGCAGGGCCGACCCTGCTGCAGTCCATGCCGGTTCAGCGTGTAGCCGACGGCCTGGCGCCAGTCGTAAGGTTCGTTGTCGCCAATCCCGAAGCCTGCTTCCGTGCCCTGGGTCCTGAGCGTTTTCAACACCGAGGTGACGAAGGGCGACTGCTCCCGCCACAACACGCCGATATCGACATTGCGCTTCACCCCGCCCATCACCGGCGTGAAGGAGTGCACCGAGATCAGCGCCAAGCGGCCTGCGGCGGCATCGATGATCGCCCGCTCGATCGGCGCCCAGGCGACGAGCTTACGCAGCCTCGCATCCGCGGCATCGACCGCCAGATTGCCGGGCACCGGGATGCCGCCGAGATCCGGCCGCATGAAATCCCACTCATCCGCGGGCCGGTTGTAGTCGAGGAACAGCCGCGAATAGCGCGCGATCACGGCCGGCGCCCGCAGCGTTTGCGAGAGCCGCCGCGTCAGCGCATCGACACCGATGTCAATCGCGAAATGCGTGCCGAGATAGGGCTCTGCCAGGCCAAGATCGCGCCACGGCGCCGGCACGACGTTGCCGGCATGCTCGGCGATCAGAAGATAGGGGCTGGCCGCATCCGGCAGCAGCCGTTCCACGCCGGCGGCGGCAAGCGCCGCGACGGCCGCATCGCCAAGCTTTTCAAGGTCCCGCACGGCCGGATGCCGTTGGCGATCAGGCGATGACGGAGCAGACATGGTATGCCTTCGCCGCCGTCGCCTCGATCAGGCCGGCGCGTCCGTTGGTGCGCCCGAGACCGGAATTCTTGATGCCGCCCCAGGGCAGATAGAGGTCGGCATGGTCGCAGCGGTTGAGATAGACCGTGCCGGCCTCGACCTCGTCGAGCAGCGCCACGCCGCGCTCGACATCGTGCGTCCAGATCGAGGCGCTCAGGCCGTAGTCGCTGTCGTTCATCAGCCGGATCGCTTCTTCGTCCCCGCCGACCGCCTGGACGCAGGCCACCGGACCGAACAGTTCGTCGCGCATGATCTGCATGCCATGGTCGACGCCGGCAAGCACTTCGGGCGCGACATAGGCGGCCCCGAGGCTTGCCGCCTTGAGCGCGCCATCCCGCGGCATCAGGCGCTTCGCCCCTGCCCGCACCGCGTTGTCGGTGAGGCCGCGAATGGTGTCGGCCGCAACCGCACGCACCACCGGACCGACCATCGGCTTTTCGCCGATCGGATGGCCAATGCTCCATTTCGCTGTCTCGGCGACCAGCGCCTCGACGAAACGGTCATGGATCGAGCGATCGACATAGATGCGTTCGACCGAGCAACAGGACTGACCGGCATTGGAATAGCTGCCTTCGGCGATCAGCGGAACCGCCGCTTCGAGGTCGGCGTCGGAGCGCACATAGGTCGGATCCTTGCCGCCGAGCTCGAGATGCACCTGGGTGAAAGTGCCGGCGGCGGCCGCATGCACGCGGCGGCCGCCATTGACCGAGCCGATGAAATTGACGGCGTTGAAGACGCCGGAGGCGATCAGCCGCTCGGCGTCAGGATGGTTTAGATGCAGGCTTTGGAACACACCTTCCGGCCCGCCGGCCGCGCGAAAAGCCTCCTCGGCAAGCTCCGCGATCAGCGGCGTCTGCGGCGAATGCTTGAAGATCACCACATTGCCCGCGGCAAGCGGCGAGGTGACCAGATAGCCGAGCATGGCGGTCGGATAGTTCCAGGCGCAGATCGACAGATGCAGGCCGCCGGCCATCGGCCTGGCGTAGCGGCGGATGTTCTCATCCGACGGATAGGCCATGTCGGCCAGCGTCTCGGGCGCGGCGCCGGCAAGCAGCTCGCCGATCAGCGCCAAGCGCGGCGTTTCGTCGGCCTGCCACAGCGGCCTGCCGATCTGCCACGCCACCGCATCGGCGAGCGGCGCGGCGCGCGCCTTCATCTCCTCGCCGAAGCGCAGAAGGATCGCCAGCCGCTCTGCCAGCGGCGTCCGCCGCCAAGCCGGCAGCGCCGCGCGGGCCCGGGCGACGGCCGCCTCGATCGCGGCCCCGTCGGCATGGGCGCGCGTGGCGTAGACCGCGCCGTCGACAGGAGAGGTCACCGAGAAGGTCCGCGCGCCGGAATGCAGGTTCATGGTCTTGGACTCCACCCAAAAGAAAGCCGTCAATCATGGCACGATATCGCGATTTTCCATTTTGGCAAATTTTTTCGAATACGGCTTGATGGATTTTTTACCCGCCCCTATTGTCGAACGATCGCGCCCTGGCGCAGAGATAGCGTCGCGCCGTGCAGCAAGAACCGAGGGGAGATGAATGGTCGTCTATGATTTCACGGGCCGGCATGCGGTCGTCACCGGGGCCGGCGGCGGGATGGGCGAAGCGATCGCGCTGGCGCTGCTCGATGCCGGGGCCTCCGTCACCGCCATCGACATCAAGCCGCGTCCGGCCTCGCTTGCCTCGCATGACGACCGGCGGCTCACCTTCGCTCAGGGCGATTTGACCGACGCGGTCTTTGTCGAGCGCACCATCGGTGCGGCGGGCCGCGAGCGCGGTGGCATCGACTATCTCGCCAATGTCGCCGGCGTGCTGTGGTTCGGTCGCGACAAATCGGCCCTCGAAATGGATCTCGATGTCTGGGATCAGGTCTTCAACATCAACTTGAAATCCTTCGTGCACACCGCACGCGCGGTCGTTCCGCAGATGCGTGCCGGCGGCCGCGGAGGCGCGATGGTGCATTTCTCGACCATTCAATGGTATCGCGGCGACCCGAAGCCCCAGGATGCCTACCAGGCCTCGAAGGCAGGCGTCTGCGCGCTGTCAAAGTCGCTCGCCATGCAGCTTGCCGGCGACGGCATCCGCTCCAACGCGATCTGCCCTGGCATGGCGCTGACGCCGCTGCAGGCGCGCTGGGACACCGAGGAAAAACGCGCTGCCGTGGCGAACTATACCCCGCTCGGCCGCATCGGCACGCCGCAGGACATGGCCAACGCCGCGCTCTTCCTGCTCTCCGACGCCGCGAGCTACATCACCGGCGTCGAGCTCGCCGTCGACGGCGGCCTGCTGATGCGGATGTGAGCGGCTGGCCGGACCCGGACTATCTCCACCTGAGCTTAGGCCGCGACGGCCGTGCCCTGGATCGCCCTGCCCCAGTCGAGCAGCGGCTTGGCGCCAAGCGTGAAGCCGACGAGATCGTCGACCAGCGCCGGCGAGTGGATCGTCGCCGGGTCGATGTCGTGCCGGACGACGAAGTGCCGGTTGCGCACCGCCTGGGCGAGATCCTCGTCGCCGACATCCTCGAAACCGCGCGGCGCGCGCTTCAGGCGGTCTTCCGCATCGAGTGCTAGGCCGGCCTTCTTGAGCGACGAGACCATGCCGCGGAACGCGGCCGGCTTGGTCACGATCGCCTTGCGCATCGCCTGCAGCAGTTCCGGCGCCGGCTGCCACCAGGCCACACCGGCAAAGCAGCGATCGAGCCCGATATGCACGTAGAAGACGCCCTGCTCCATCTTGGTGCCGTCGGGCGACAGGATCGCCGAAAGATGCCGGTTGTAGGGCCGCTTGTCCTTGGAAAAGCGCACGTCGCGATTGATGCGGAACAGCGACCTCTTGCGGTCGCCGCGCAGACCGAGCTTGGCCGCTTCGAAACGCTCCGTGAGCGTCTCGACCAGATCGCAGAACGGCCCGTGCAGCTCGCTGTCGTAAAGGTCGCGGTTTTCCTGGAACCACTCGCGGCTCTGGTGGAAGTCGAGCGCCTTCAGGAACGGAATTGCCTTCAGCCCGAACCCCTTGAACGCGCCAGTCATCAGCCGTCCCTGCCGATGCGCTGCAGCCAGGTGTCCTCGTCGATCACCTCGATGCCGAGGTCGCTTGCAACTTTCAGCTTCGAGCCGGCGCCCGGACCCGCCACCACCAGGTCGGTCTTGGCGGAAACCGAGCCCGCCACCTTGGCGCCGAGCCGCTCCGCCATCGCCTTGGCTTCGGATCGCGTCATCTTTTCCAGCGAGCCGGTGAACACCACCGTCTTGCCGGAGACTTCGCTACCGGCCGAGATTTCCATGACGTAGGGTTTTGGGTGAACCTGCGCCAGCAAGGCATCCAGCACATCGTCATTGCGCTCATTGCCGAAGAAGTCGCGCAACGCGTTGATCACCGTGTCACCGATGCCGTTGATCGACGGGAAGATGGTGTGCGGGTCTTCCGCCTTCGCCGTCTCCTTGCCGACGCGGATCAATTCCTCGATGGTCGAGAACTGGCGGGCAAGCACGGCCGCGGTCGTCTCGCCGATATGGCGGATGCCGAGCGCGAAGATGAAACGGTCGAGTTCCGGCTCGCGGCGCGCGTCGATGGCCGAAAACAGCTTGTCGAGACCTTCATAGTTGCGCTCCTCGACGCTGCGCACATTCTTGCGCGCCTTGCCCGAGGCTTCCTCGCGCAGCCTCGCCTGCTCCTCGCGCCGCTCGGCCAGCGCCTTGGTGACGGCCGGGCGGCGATCCTTCAGCGTGAAGATGTCGGCCGCCGTCTTCACCAGCCCCGAATTGAAGAAGAGGTCGATGTTTTCCGCGCCCAGGCCCTCGATGTCGAGCGCGCCCCGCGACACGAAGTGGCGCAGCCTTTCCACGGCCTGCGCGGCGCAGATCAGCTCGCCGGTGCAGCGCCGCCGCGAATCCTCCTTGCCCGTCTTCTCGTTGATTTCGCGCGTCGCCGGCGAGCCGCAGACCGGGCAGGTATGCGGGAATTCATAAGGCACCGCGCCGGCCGGCCGCTTGTCGACGACGACGCTGACGATCTGCGGGATGACGTCCCCTGCCCGCTGGATGACCACCGTGTCGCCGATGCGCACGTCGATGCCGTCGCGGATCGGCTGGCCGTTGCTGTCGAAACCTTTGATGTAGTCTTCGTTGTGCAGCGTGACGTTCTCGACCACCACGCCGCCGACCGTGACTGGCGCCAGCCGCGCCACCGGCGCCAGCGTGCCGGTGCGGCCGACCTGGATGTCGATCTTCTCGACCGTCGTCATCGCCTGCTCGGCCGGGAATTTGTGGGCGACCGCCCAGCGCGGCTCGCCGGTGACGAAGCCCCAGCGGCGTTGGAGCTCCAGTTGGTCGACCTTGTAGACGACGCCGTCGATATCGTAGCCGAGCGAGGAGCGCTGCTCCTCGATCCGGTGATACTGTGCGATCAGATCCTCGATCGACTTTGCCCGCACCATCAGCGGACTGACCTTGAAGCCCCATTCCTTGAACTTCTGCACGGAATCGAACTGCGTCGGCGCGGGTTCCGCCGTCGTATAGCCCCATGCGTAGGCGAAGAATTTGAGGTTGCGGCTGGCGGTGACCGATGGGTCCTTCTGGCGCAGCGATCCGGCAGCCGTGTTGCGCGGATTGACGTAATCCTGGCCGCCGACCGCCGCCGAACGCTGCTTCAAAGCTTCGAATTCGGCATAGGTCATGTAGACTTCGCCGCGGATTTCGATGATTTCCGGCCAGCCCGACCCCTTCAGCGCCTTCGGAATGTCGGCAATCGTCTTCAGATTGGCGGTGATGTCTTCGCCAACCGTGCCGTCGCCGCGCGTCGCGCCCTGCACGAACACGCCGTTCTCATAGCGCAACGAAGCCGACAGCCCGTCGATCTTTGGCTCGGCGGTGAAGGCGATGTCGAGATCCTTGTCGCGATCGAAGAAACGCCGGCCGCGTTCGATGAAATCGGCGACGTCCTGGTCCGTGTAGGCCTTGGCGAGACTGAGCATCGGCACCGCGTGGCGAACCTTGGCGAAGCCTTCCGCAGGCGCGGCGCCGACCCGTAGCGACGGCGAATCATCGCGCACGAGATCGGGGAAGCGCTCCTCGATGGCGAGGTTGCGCCGGCGCAGCGCATCATACTCGGCGTCGGTGATCGTCGGCGCATCCTCGGCGTGATAACGCCGGTCATGCTCGGCAATCTCCGCCGCGAGTTGCTTCAGCTCATCCGCGGCCTCACTCTCGGTCAGCGAATCGACGGGCTTTTCCGACATGCATCAGTCCCTGGATTGTGGCGCGCCACTATAAATCAGGATTTGGCTGCAGGGAGTCGGCTTGCGCAAAAATCATTCCTGAACAGCAACATGCAGCCATCTGCTGACTCTGCTTTCAAGGCCGGAGAATCAAGCACCAAGGATGTGTTGAGATTCAGGTCAGGCCGAGTCGAGAATGGTGGTCTCCGAGAACCGGAGCGGAGCGTACTTGAAGTACGTGAGCACCGGAAGCGCAGGAAACCGCCGTTCGCAGACCGGCCTCACCTGCATATCGACACATCCTAAGCGGCGGCCGTGTTCTCGCGCAGCAACCGCTCCGCCGCCGCGCGGGCCTCGTCGGTGATGGTGGCGCCGGCCAGCATGCGCGCGATTTCTTCCTGGCGCGCGGCGCGGTCCATTTCGACAATACCGGTGGCGACACGCTCCTTGCCGCCGGATTTCGAGATCAGGAAATGCGTGGCCGCGCGTGCCGCGACCTGAGGCGCATGCGTGACCGAAAGCACCTGCACCCGCTTCGACAGCCGCGCCAGCCGCTGGCCGATGGCGTCGGCCACCGCGCCGCCGACGCCGGTGTCGATCTCGTCGAAGACAAGGGTCGGCGCCGAGCCGCGATCGGCAAGCGCCACCTTCAGCGCCAGCAGGAAGCGCGAGAGCTCGCCGCCCGAGGCGACCTTCATCATCGGCCCCGGCCGTGTGCCTGGATTGGTCCGCACCCAGAATTCGACCTGGTCGATGCCTTCTTCCATGCGGCTTTCGGCATCGCTTCCCATCTCGACGATGAACTCGGCCCGTTCGAGCTTGAGCGCCGGCAGTTCCGCCATTACCGCCTTGGTCAGTCCCCCAGCCGCTGCATGGCGCAACGAGGAAAGCTGCGCCGCGGAAATGTCGTAGGCCTCGCGCGCCGCGGCGGCCTGCTTGGCCAACGCGTGCAGCCGCTCCTCGCCTGCATCGAGGTCGTCAAGATCGGCCACCATCGTGTCGCGCAGCTGCGCCAGATCGTCGACCCCGACACTGTGCTTGCGGGAGGCGGCGCGCAGCGCAAACAGACGCTCTTCCGCCTTCTCCAGGCGCTGCGGATCATATTCGGTGGCGCGAAGCGCTGCTTCCACGCCGGACTGCGCCGCATCGAGCGAGATCATCGCCTCGTCCAGCGATTTCACCACGTCGTCGAGCAGGCCGGGCGCTTCGACCGACTTGCGCTGCAGCCGACGCAGCAGGCTGGCAAGCTGCGGCAAGGGCGAGGATGGCCCCGACAGCGCATCCTGAGCGTCATGGATTTCGGTGGCGATCTTTTCGACGCGCATCATCGTCGCGCGCAACTCGGCGAGATCGCTCTCTTCCCCAGGCTGCGGGTCGAGTTTTGCGAGCTCGGCGACGGAAGCGCGCAGATAATCTGCCTCGCGCGCCGCCGCCTCGACCTTGGCGCGATGCCGGGAAAGCTCCTGCTCGCAGTTTCGCCAGTACCGCCAGGCTTCGCCCGTGCCGCGCACGGCGCCCAGATGGCCGCCGAAACTGTCCAGCAATTCGCGATGCGCGCCGGGATCGACCAGCGCCCGTTCGTCATGCTGGCCATGGATCTCGACCAGCGCGCGGCCGACATCGCGCATCAGGGTGACGCTGGAGGGCTGGTCGTTGACGAAGACGCGGGTGCGGCCATCGGCCGTCTGCACGCGGCGCAGGATGATGTCGCCATCGTCCTCGATGTCGTTTTCGGCGAGCAACGCGCGTGCCGGATGGTTGCGCGGCACGTCGAACACGGCGATGACCTGGCCTTGCGCGGCGCCATGGCGCACGAGCGAGGCATCGCCGCGCGCGCCAAGCGCCAGCGACAATGCGTCGAGCAGGATGGATTTGCCGGCGCCCGTTTCGCCGGTCAGCACCGAAAGCCCAGGCAGGAAGTCGATGTCCAGCTTCTCGATCAGGACGATATCGCGGATCGACAGTCTGGACAGCATCGCAAGCTTCAGGCGCCGGTGATCAGCTTCCCGGCCTTGGAAATCCACGATCCGGCATTTTCGCGCGGTTCAAGCCCGTTGCTCTGCAGGAGCTTGTAGGAATCCTTGTACCACGAGCTGTCCGGATAGTTGTGGCCGAGCACCGCCGCGGCCGTCTGCGCTTCCGAGGTCAGGCCCATCGCATAGTAGGACTCGGTCAAGCGCGCGAGCGCCTCCTCGACATGGCGGGTGCTGGAATAGTTTTCGACCACGGTGCGGAATCGCTTCACGGCGGCGATGTATTCGCGGCGCTCGAGATAGTAGCGGCCGATTTGCATCTCCTTGCCGGCGAGCTGGTCGCTTGCGAAACGGATCTTGTCCTTGGCGTCGCCGACATATTCGGAATTCGGCCAGCGCGTCACCAGATCCTGCATGGTCTGGATGGTCTGGCGCGCTTCCTTCTGGTCCTGGGTGACGTCCTTGATCTGCCGGTAATAGCAGAGCCCGATGATGTACTGCGCGTAGGCCGCGTCGTCTGTCGAGGGATAGAGGGTCAGGTAGCGCTTGGCCGAGCCTATCGCCTCGTCGTAGTTGCCGGCGCGATAATCGGCGAAAGCGCCCATCACCATCGATTTGCGGGCGAATTCGGAATAGGGATGCTGGCGGTCGACCGCGTCGAACTTCTTGCTCGCCTCATCGAGGCGGCCGGCATTCATATTGGCCAGGCCCTGGTTGTAGAGAACGTCGGCCGGTTCCGTCTGGTCGACATAGGTCGCCAGGTTGACGTCCTTCTCGGAGGACATGCAGGCCGACAGCACGAGCGCGGGAGCAATCACCGACAGCGCCAGCAAAACACCCCGACGCGGCGTTACCGATTGACCAACTCGCGAAAAAAACATGTTTGGATTCCGCCCCTTCGGCGTCGTTTCGGTCCGGGCCGAAGCCTTAAACCATTATCCCCTTGCCCGGCAACGCTATGTCCGGCCAATCGCACATTTTTGTGGCAAGCCGGCGCCATGGCCAAAGCCGCGCATTTTAGCAGCCCTGTGATGCAGCCATGCAACACAAACCAGACCACAAAGCCAGAAAACGGTTAAAAATCAGATCACCCAGGGTGCGTAGACCGGCCGGCTGACGGCGATCATCTCGGCGACGCGGCCGCGCTCGCGGCGCCGCGTTTCGACGATCTCGAAGGCCGTGTGGTCGGAAAGCAGCCGGCGTAGCGCCGAGGCGTTCATCCGGTGGCCGCCGCGATAGGAGCGGAAGCAGCCGATGAAGCGCGCGCCGGCCAGCGCCAGGTCGCCCATCGCATCGAGCGTCTTGTGGCGGGCGAATTCATTGGGATAGCGTAACCCGCCGACATTGATGACGCGGTTGTCGTCGCCGATGACCAGCGAGTTTTCCAGCGAGGAGCCAAGCGCGTAACCGGCGGCCCAAAGCCTCTCGACGTCCTTCATGAAGCCGAAGGTCCGCGCCCGCGCGATGTCGCGGCGGAAGATGTCGGGATTGATGTCGGAAGCGAATTGCTGGCGGCCGATCGCCGGGCTCTCGAAATCGATCTCGACCTCGAACCGCGTGCCGTCATAGGGGCGGAACTCCGCCCAGGACGCACCGGCTTCCACCCGCACCGGCTTGACGACGCGGATGTAGCGACGCTTCACCGGCAGCGTCTCGATGCCGGCCTGGTCGATGGCTTCGACGAAGGCCATGGCGCTGCCGTCGAGGATAGGGACTTCCGAACCGTCGATCTCGATGATGAGGTTGTCGATGCCAAGACCGAACACGGTGGCCATCAGATGCTCGACGGTGCCGATATGCTTGCCGGCCGGATCGCCAAGCATGGTGCAGAGATCCGTGGCGCCGACTTCGGCGACCAGGGCGCGGAACTCCCGGGCTTCGCCGCCGTTCGAAAGATGGAAGACGATGCCCGTGTCGGCATCGGCCGGCAGGAAATGAACGGTGACGGTTTTGCCGCTATGAACGCCGATGCCAGCCAGCGTCGCGCGCGATCTCAATGTCGTCTGATAGTCGTGCAAGAGTAACCCCATACGCCCAAAATGCCTGCGTCCGCTCCAACGGCCTTGGGTATCTTGCAGCCAGTTGGATGGTCTGGCGCTCGCACAAAGGCGGCAAAATAAGCAAGAGCATGCGGCTCTGGTATGATCGGCAGGCAGGGCTACGCCCCGAATCCCTGCAAACCGACTTTAGTCCGTGGCGAAGATAATGACCCGCTTTGGAGACTCCAAATCACGGTTTCTTTCCCCCTGTAACTACGGGATCATGTCAGAAACAGCTCATAACACGCTGTTTTTAATGCATTTTGTAAAAGCAACAGGCAGACGATCTCTCGTCTGCCTGTTAACAACCGTCATATATTGTCGACGATCGGCGGTTCGCCGTGTCAACGATCGGCGGTTCGCCGTATCGTCAGTTGGCCTGGCGGCGCAGGAAAGCCGGGATTTCCAGCTGGTCGTCTTCCTGGACCGTGCGGGCCTGCGGCGTCAGCCGGCCCTGATCGTCGAGCTGGCCGCGGCGCGGCGCGTAGAGCGCAGGATCCTGGCTGGCGAGGCGGCGCATCTCCGGCGCGGCCTGGCGCAGCTTCGGCTCGCGCGGCTGCGCCGGCTGGAGCCGGGCCGGCTCTTCCTCGCGGCGGGTCAGGCCGTTGGTCAGCCGCTTGATCAGTCCCATCGGACCGCTGTTCTCATGGTCCGCCGGCCGGGTCTTGGCTTCGACTTCAGCCCTTACCACCGGCGGAAAGTCCTCCACGCGCGGCATGCGCTGCGGGGCCGCGGCCATCGGCTGCGACATCTCGCGCTGCGGCGCGGGCTGCTGCATGACCTGCTGCGGCACCACCGGCTGCGGCTGCGGCTGGGCCGGCGGGGCCTGGAAGATCTTGCTCTGCGGCCGGAAGTCGTCGACCGGCATGGCACGCGGCTGCGCCATGGCGGCGGCGTTCGCCTCGGCAAGCTGGATCGCCTCGGCGACTGGATCGGCCGCGCGCGGCTCGTAGGCCTGCGGCTGAACCGGCGCGGGACGGATTTCAGCGGCCAGAGCCGCCGCCGGGCGGGCGGCCGGCTTCTGCGGCGCGCGGATCGAGATCGGCGCAGCCGCGATTTCGGCCGCCGATTTGTCGATGCCGGTGGCGACGACCGACACGCGGATCACGCCTTCCAGCTCCTCGTCGAAGGTGGCGCCCAGGATGATGTTGGCGTCCTGGTCGACCTCCTCGCGGATGCGGGTCGCTGCTTCATCCACCTCGAACAGGGTGAGGTCGCGGCCGCCGGTGATCGAGATCAGCAGGCCCTTGGCGCCCTTCATCGAGGTCTCGTCGAGCAGCGGATTGGCGATCGCGGCTTCCGCGGCGGCCATCGCGCGGCCCTCGCCCGAAGCCTCGCCCGTGCCCATCATCGCCTTGCCCATCTCGCGCATCACCGAACGGACGTCGGCGAAGTCGAGATTGATCAGGCCTTCCTTGACCATCAGGTCGGTGATGCAGGCGACGCCCGAATAGAGCACCTGGTCGGCCATGGCGAAAGCATCGGCGAAGGTGGTCTTGTCATTGGCCAGCCGGAACAGGTTCTGGTTGGGGATGACAATCAGGGTGTCGACGCATTTCTGCAGCTCCTCGATGCCCATGTCGGCCGTCTTCATGCGGCGCTGGCCCTCGAAATGGAACGGCTTGGTGACGACGCCGACGGTGAGGATGCCTTTCTCGCGCGCCGCGCGGGCAACGACCGGAGCGGCGCCCGTGCCGGTGCCGCCGCCCATGCCGGCGGTGACGAAGCACATATGGGTGTTGGAGAGATGATCGATGATCTCATCGATGCACTCTTCCGCCGCCGCGCGGCCGACTTCCGGCTGCGAGCCGGCGCCGAGGCCTTCGGTGACATGCGCGCCGAGCTGGATCAGCCGCTCGGCCTTCGACATGGTCAACGCCTGCGCGTCGGTGTTGGCCACCACGAACTCGACGCCGCGCAGGCCGGCTGTGATCATGTTGTTCACGGCATTGCCGCCGCCGCCGCCGACACCGAACACGGTGATGCGGGGCTTGAGCTCGGTGATGTCCGGCTTCTGCAGATTGATGGTCATTGTCTCCGTCCTTTGCCTTTCCCGCCGCCTCGCCGCTGCGGCCGCCTATGGGGCTGTCCCCGTCAAATTAAAAACTGTCTCTCAACCACTGACTCATGCGATGCAGTTTTCCGCCCGTTCCGGTCATCCTGAAACCGGAAAGTCCTTTCGCCGAATGGCTCTCGAAGCTCGCCATCTGCGGATAGATCATCAGTCCGACCGGGGTCGAGAACGCCGGCCCCTTGGCCGCTTCAGGCAGGCCCGCGACGCCCAGCGGACGGCCGATGCGCACATTGCGCCCGAGGATGCGGCGCGCCGCTTCCGGCAGGCCGGAGAGCTGGCTGGCGCCGCCGGTGAGCACGACGCGCTTGCCGACGGCATTGCCGTAGCCGGACTTGTTCAGCCGGTCACGCAGAAGCTCCAATGTCTCGTCGATGCGGGCGCGGATGATGCGCGTCATCACCGAGCGCGGAATCTGCAGCGGCACATCGCCCTCCTCGCCGATCGGCTGGATCGAGACGAGGTCGCGGTCGTCGGCGCTGCCGGGCAGCGCCGAGCCATGCATGACCTTCAGCCGCTCCGCCGCATCGAGCGAGGTCGACAGGCCCTTCGCCATGTCGAGCGTCACATGGTTGCCGCCGATGGCGATGGCGTCGCCATGGACGAACTTGCCTTCCGAGAACACCGAGATGGTCGTCGTGCCGCCGCCCATATCGATGCAGGCGGCGCCCATTTCGAGCTCGTCGTCGACCAGCGAGGCAAGCCCGCTGGCATAGGGCGTTGCCACCATGCGCTCGACCGACAGGTGCGAGCGGTTGATGCAAAGCTCAAGGTTGCGCATCGGCGCGGCATCGCCGGTCAAGACATGCATGTCGACGCCAAGCGCATCGCCCACCATGCCGCGCGGGTCGCGCATGCCGCGCTCGCCATCGAGCGAGAAACCGACGGGCAGCGAATGGATCACCTCGCGCTCGGCCCGCAGCGCCTGCTTGGCGCCGGCGGCGAGCACGCGCTTGATGTCGACGTCCTCGACCTGGTGACCGCCGAGATTGATCGTCGCCGAGAAGGCTTCGCTCTTCAGCCGGCCGGCCGTCATGTTGACGATGAGGGAATCGACCGTGAGCCCGGCCATGCGCTCGGCCGCATCGACGGCAAGCCGGATGGCATGCTCGGCGCGATCGAGATCCACCACCACGCCGGACTTCACGCCTTGCGACTTCTGGTGGCCGATGCCGATCACCTGGATGCGATGCGAACGTCCGCGCAAGAGCTTGCCGTCCTCGTTCGGCTTGAGCTTCGCCACGACGCAGCAAACCTTGCTGGAGCCGACATCGAGCACCGTGAGCGTGCCCGACCGGCGCGAAGAAGCGTCACCGCCGCCGCCAAGCCAGCTCATATCTTTCTCTCCACCTTGCGCTTGGCCAGGTTCTTCGGCTTTTCGCTGAGCGCGGCTTCGCGCTGCGTCGCCGCTTCCGGCGAAAGCTCCACGACCAGCCGGTCGGGGAGCCGCATGTCGACGGCGGCGATGTCGCGCGTCAGCAGCCCGTTGTCATGGTCGATCTTGACGAGCTCGGCGATCGCCTGGTCCTCGTCGTCTTCCGGCAGCTTGATCGTGATGCCGTTCTCAAGCCTCAGGTCCCAGCGGCGCTCGCCGACACGGATGTAACCTTTGACCCGCGCCGCCAGCGCGGGGTAGCGCTCGATCTTGGCGAGAAAGGCCGGCGCCATGGCCGGCGCGCCCGTGCCGATGATCAGCGGGAGCAGCGCCTGCTTGCCACCCGAGAACGGCGCGATCATCTCGCCCGACCGTTCGATGACCGAAACCGAATTGCCCTGCTGCCAGAGCGCGAAGGGCTCGCGTTCCTCGATGCGCACTTCAAGCGTATGCGGGTAGATTTTGCGTACCGCCGCAGCCTCGACCCAGGGCAGCGTCGCGATGCGCTCGCGCGCCGCTTCGGCATCGAAGCCGATCAGCGAGGTCCAGCCGTCGAGGCCGAGCCGGTCCAGCACATCGATCTCGGACGTCTGGCGATTGCCGACCACCTTGATCTGATCGACGGCAAAACCGGTGCGGGCCGTGATGCCCTGCACGATGCTGTCGGTGTAGCCGCCAAGATAGGCGCCATAGGCGCTGCTGGATGCGATCAACGCAGCGGAAAGGATCGCCGCCGAAAAGCGCGGCGCCTCATACTCGCCGCCGCATAGGCGCGCCAGCACGCGCATCGGCCGGCGGAGCTGACGCGGCAATACGAAACGGTCGAATGACAGCGACATGCCGAACAGCGCGGAACCAGCAGCGCCACCGCCATTACCCTGTCCCCACCTCAACGCAGACACGAAGCGTCCTCCACCATCCAACTCAACAAATCGCCGAACGAGTGTCCCGCTTGCGCGGCGATTTCAGGCACCAGAGACGTCGGCGTCATGCCCGGCTGAGTGTTGACCTCGAGCCAGACAACCTCGCCGTTTTCGGAGTGACGGTCGTCGTAACGGAAGTCCGATCGGGAAACGCCCCGGCAACCAATGGCAAGATGAGCCTTGAGGGCCAGTGTCTGTATTTTTTGGTAAATATTCGGTGAAATTTTAGCAGGGATTTCGTGTTTTGATCCGCCGGGAACGTATTTTGAATCGTAGTCGTAGAAGGAATGCCCAGTCGGAATGATCTCGCAGACGCCGAGCGCCACGTCGCCCATCACCGCGCAGGTCAATTCGCGCCCATGGATGTAGCGCTCGACCATGACGGTCTCGCCATACTGCCACTCGGTCGAGCCGATCACCTGAGGCGGATGCGACTGCCCCTCATGCACGATGACCACGCCGAAGCTCGATCCCTCATTGACCGGCTTGACCACATAAGGCGGCCTCATCGGATGCTTGTTCTGGACGGCGAAGCGATTGACCACCTTGGATTCCGCGACCGGAACGCCGGACGCCTTGGCAACCTTCTTGGCCTGCTCCTTGTTCATGGCCAGCGCCGAAGCGAGCACACCCGAATGGGTGTAGGGAATTCCGAGATATTCGAGAATTCCCTGAATGGTACCGTCCTCGCCGAACGGACCGTGCAGCGCGTTGAAGGCGACATCAGGCTTGAGCTCGGCAAGCACAGACCCGACATCGCGCGAAACATCGACACGGGTGACCTGATAACCTTCATTCTCGAGCTCATCCGCACACGCCTTCCCCGAGGACAGAGACACGGGCCGCTCCGAGGAGAATCCACCCAGAAGGACAGCCACATGCTTGTTCTTCATTCCCGTCATCCCCTCTCACGCCGGGCCTGCAACCGATATTCCCGCACCGCATTCCCGAGCATTGAGTCCGAGTCTTCCGGCAGGTTGCCCCAGACGGAAAACGCGACTGAACGCGTCGGACGACTCAAATCAGGAAACGCTTTAGGGCAGAGAATCAGAGAGTTGATTCGCTGGCAAGTGCCTATGATTCCGAGAGATTCACTTTCCGCGAAAACTGCCGCAAAAAGTGAATTGTGAGTCTTTAAGGCAACGGTTTTGCGGCCATTTCAGACGATGGAAGTTCAAGTATCACATGAACTTCAGTCCAAGCTAGAGGAGCTGCCCGAGGAACTCCTGCACCGCGTGATCCGGCCGGAAATTGCCAAGGCGCTTGATCTCCCAGTGCAGCCGGATGCCGGAGTTCTCGAGCACCCGCGCCCGCACCGTCTCGCCGAGATATTCGAGGTCGTACCCCGTCGCCGTGCCGGTGTTGATCATGAAGTTGCAATGCATCGGCGACATCTGCGCGCCGCCGATCATCAGCCCGCGGCAGCCCGCCTTGTCGATTTCCTTCCAGGCCGAGGTGCCTTCCGGATTCTTGAAGGTCGAGCCGCCGGTTTTCTCGCGGATCGGCTGCACCGTCTCGCGGTGGTTCTGCACGGCATCCATCGCCGCTTTGATCGCCGCCTTGTCCTCGGCAAAGCCTTCGAAGATCGCCGAGGTGAAGATCAGGCCGGCGGGCGCGGACGAATGGCGATAGGCATAGCCCATATCGGCATTGCTGAGCGTATGGAGATTGCCCTTGCGGTCTAGCGCCCTCACCTCGACGACCCGCTCGCGCGTCTCGACGCCGTTGGCGCCGGCATTCATGCGCAGCGCGCCGCCTACGGCGCCGGGAATGCCGTGGTAGAAATGGAAGCCGCCGATGCCGGCCTCATAGGCAACCGCCGCGAGGCGCTTGTCGGGCGTAGCAGCGCCTGCCTTGATCGTGGTCGGCCCGGTGGCCTCGGCCTCGCCGAAACCCTTGGCCGAGAGCCTGACGACGAAGCCGGGAATGCCGCCGTCGCGCACCAGGAGGTTCGAGCCGACGCCGACCACCATGACCGGCACCTCTTCCGGCACCGCGCGCAGGAAGGCCGCCAGGTCTTCCTCGTCGGCCGGCTGGAACAGCGCCTCGGCCAGGCCGCCGGCCCGGAACCAGGTGATCTTGTCCATCTCCGCGTTCGGCGTGATACGGCCGCGCAGGCCGGAAAGCTTGTGGCCGAGCTTGTCGATCAGGTCCTGGCCGCGCATCATGAGGGCGTCCCACCCAGTTCCTTGGGCAGCGCATAGGCCCATTGCGTGATGTTGCCGGCGCCGAGGAAGACGACGAAGTCGCCGGGCTTGGCAAGCGCGCGGATGGCTGGCGCGATTGCCGCCGCGCCATCGACATAGCGCGCGTCGCGATGGCCGCCCGAGCGGATGCGCGACACCAGCGCGTCGGAGGTCACGCCTTCGATGGGTTCCTCGCCGGCCGCATAGACCGGCGCCACCATCACCGTGTCGGCGTCGTTGAAGCAGACCGAGAATTCCTCGAAGAGATCATGCAGGCGGGTGAAGCGATGCGGCTGCGCGATGGCGATGACACGTCCCTTGGTGGCGCTGCGCGCGGCCTTCAGCACCGCCGCGATCTCGACCGGATGGTGGCCGTAGTCGTCGAAAACCTCGACGCCGTTCCACGAGCCGGTATGGGTGAAGCGCCGCTTGACGCCGGCGAAGGACGACAGGCCCTTCTTGATCGCCTCGGCCGAGAGACCAAGCTCATGCGCCACCGCGATCGCCGCCGTCGCGTTGGCGACGTTATGCAGGCCCGGCATCGGCAGGCGCAGGTCCTTTATCGAAGTCGTGCCCCGCCCCTTGCGATCGCGGATCACGACATCGAATTCGGAGATCGCGCCCTGCATGCGGTGGTTGGTGAAGCGCACATCGGCCTGCGCGTTCTCGCCATAGGTGATGACGCGCCGGTCCTCGATGCGGCCGACCAGCGCCTGCACTTCCGGATGGTCGGTGCACATCACGCCGAAGCCGTAGAACGGCACGTTCTCGACGAACTGGCGGAATGCCTCGCGCACCTTGTCGAAGCTGCCATAGTGGTCGAGGTGCTCGGGATCAATGTTGGTGACGACGGCGATGTCGGCCGGCAGTTTTAGGAAGGTGCCGTCGCTCTCGTCGGCTTCGACCACCATCCACTCACCATCGCCCATGCGCGCATTGGTGCCATAGGCGTTGATGATGCCGCCATTGATGACGGTCGGGTCGAGCCCGCCCGATTCGAGCAGCGTCGCCACCATCGAGGTCGTCGTCGTCTTGCCATGCGTGCCGCCGATGGCGACCGCCTGGCGGAAGCGCATCAGCTCGGCCAGCATCTCGGCGCGACGCACGATCGGCAGCAGCTTCTCGCGCGCGGCTTTCAGTTCCGGGTTGGACTTCTTGATCGCGGTCGAAACGACCACGACTTCGGCGTCGCCGAGATTCTCGGCCTTGTGGCCGACGAAGCATTCGATGCCCTTGTCGCGCAGCCGCTGCACATTGGCGCCGTCGGCCTGGTCGGACCCTTGCACCTTGTAGCCGAGATTGTGCAGCACTTCGGCGATGCCGCTCATGCCGATGCCGCCGATGCCGATGAAATGCACAAGGCCGATCGTCTGCGGCATCTTCATGCGCGCGTCCTCCTGTAGTCCGAAACCGTTTTGCCGGACGCAATAGCCTCTGTCAGATCGGCGAGCAACCGCGCCGCGTTCGGTTTCCCGGCCGAGCGGGCGGCGGCGGCCATGGTCGCCAGCCGGTTCGGGTCCTTGATCAGCCCACCGACCAGCTCGGCGATCCGCTCCGCCGACAGCGTCGATTGCGGGTGAAGCTCGGCGCCGCCGGCGGCGGCAAGGGCCGCGGCATTCGCCGCCTGGTCGTGGTCGAGCGCGTGCGGATAAGGCACCAGCAGAGCCGGCCGGCCGATGACGGCGATTTCCGAAACGGTCGAGGCGCCCGAGCGCGACATCACCAGATGCGCCGCCGCCATGCGCGCCGCCATGTCGGTGAAGAAAGGCGAAACCTGCGCGTCGACGCCGAGTTCGGCATAGGCGGCCTTCACCCGCGCCACATCCTCGGCGCGCGCCTGCTGGGTGATCGCCAGCCGCTTGCGCTGGTCTTGCGGCAAAAGCGCGATCGCCGCTGGAACCGCATCGGAAAAGAACTGCGCGCCCTGGCTGCCGCCGAACACCAGGAAACGGAACGGCTCGCCCTCGTTCGGTACCACGTAAGGCGTTTTCGCTGCCTCGAGGACCTGCGGCCTGACCGGATTGCCGGTGGTCACCGTCTTTGCGCCGTCAGCGCTGGCGCCCTCCGGCAGGAAGCCGCCGGCAATCGCATCCACGCGGCTGGCAAGCGCCTTGTTGGCGCGGCCCATGACGGCGTTCTGCTCATGGATCAGCGTCGGCACTCTTCGCCTTGTCGCCGCATAGAGCGGCGGCAGCGTCGGATAGCCGCCGAAGCCGACGACCGCTTCCGGCTTGATCCTGGCGATTACCCGGCCGGCCTCCCGCACGCCCTGCCAGATCTTCCAGAAGGCCGAGAGCATGGCGACCGGGTTCTTCGAACCCAGCGTGGCCGAGGGGATCGTGTGAATGTCGGTTGCCGGGAAATGGCGGGAATAGCGCTCGGCGCGATGGTCGGTGGCGAGATGCACCTTCCAGCCGCGTTCGATCAGCTCATGCGCCAGCGCTTCGGCCGGAAACAGATGTCCGCCCGTTCCGCCGGCTGCAAGCAGGATGACACCCTTCGCCATCCTGCCTCATTCCGCCGGCATTGCGCGCTGCGAGAGGACGAAGCCCATCTGCTTGCGCTTTTCCGGACGCTTGCGCGTCAATGCGAGCACCATGCCCATCGAGACGGCGATGGCGATCTGCGAGGAGCCGCCATAGGAGATGAAGGGCAGCGTCATGCCCTTGGCCGGCATCAGCTGCAAGTTCACGCACATGTTGATGGCCGATTGCAGGCCGAAGACGGTGACGAGGCCGCCGACCGCATAGCGGGTGAAATCGTCCTGCTCCTTGAGCGCAATGCTCAAGCCGCGCAGCACGATGAAGGCGAAGATCGACATGATGAAGAAGCACATGATGAGGCCGAACTCCTCGCCCGCGACCGAGAAGACGAAGTCAGCGTGGCTGTCGGGGATGACCCGCTTCACCGTGCCCTCGCCCGGGCCGACGCCGAACCAGCCGCCATTGATCAGCGCCTCGCGGCCCATATCGACCTGGAAGGTGTCGCCTTCGCCGGTCATGAACTTGTCGATGCGCGCGGCGACGTGCGGAAAAACCGTATAGGCCGCGAACACGCCGCCGACGCCGGCAGCGCCCAGCGCTACGATCCAGAACCAGGGCAAGCCGGCCATGAAGAACATCACGCCCCAGGTGCCCAGCACCAGCATGGTCTGGCCGAGATCGGGCTGCGCCACCAGAAGCGAGATGACCAGCGCAAGCAAAAGCATGGCGAACAGATTGCCGGGAATGTCGGGCTGACGCCTGTGCTCCGCAAAGAGCCAGGCGCAGATGATGACGAAGGCCGGTTTCAGGAATTCGGACGGCTGGATCGAAAGGCCGGCGAGCGACACCCAGCGCCGCGCCCCCTTTACCTCGACGCCGATGTAGAGCACTGCCACCATCAGCACCAGCATGATGCAGATCATCACCAGCGACATGCGCCTTATCTGCCGCGCCTCCAGGAAAGAGACCGCCAGCATCACGATAAGCGCCGGGATGGTGAAGATGATCTGGCGCGTGGCGAAGTGGAAGCTGTCGAGGCCGATGCGCTCGGCCACCGCCGGGCTTGCGGCGAAGGACAGCACGATACCCAGTCCCATCAGCGACAGGAATGCCGCCAGGAACCAGCGATCGATCGTCCACCACCAGGTGGCGACAGGACTTTTGTCGAGACGGCTTTGCATCAACGTGGCCCTCCGATGGGTTTCACACCATCAATAGCAGTCGCAGCTTGCCTGAAGGCTTCGCCGCGAACCTCGAAATTCTTGAACTGGTCGAAACTGGCGCAGGCCGGCGAAAGCAGCACCACGGCCTCGCCGCCGGTGTCCTTTGCCGCGTCGTTGGCGGCATGCTCAACCGCCGCCGCAAGCGTTCCCGATATCTCGTAAGGCACCGCCTCGCCGAGCGTCGCCGCAAAGGCGGGCGCCGCCTCGCCGATCAGATAGGCCTTGGCGATGCGCGGGAAGAAGCCGCGCAGCGGCTCGATGCCGCCTTCCTTGGGCAGGCCGCCGGCGATCCAGTAGATACGGTTGGCGAAGCTCGACAGCGCGGGCGCTGCCGCATCGGCATTGGTCGCCTTGGAATCGTTGACGAACAGCACATGGTCCTTGCGGCCGACCTGCTCCATGCGGTGCGCCAGCCCGGGGAAGCTTTCGAGCCCGGCCTGGATCTCGCCGAGATCGAGCCCGACCTTCAGGCAGGCGACGACGGCGGCCAGCGCGTTCTGCGCATTGTGCTGGCCGCGCAGCGAGCCGATGCCTTCGAGGAAGGCGACGCGGCTGTAGCGGCCGTGCACGGCTTCCATCAGATTGGTGCCGTCGGCGAAATAGCCGTCGGTCAAAGGCAGGCGCTTGGAAATGCGGATGACCTGCCGGCCGGCGCGCTCCAGGCGGTCGGCGATCTGGGCGCACCAGGAATCGTCGACGCCGACGATCGCCGTGTCTGAGCCGGCAACCAGCCGCTCCTTGATCGAGGCGTAATGCGCCATCGTGCCGTGCCGGTCGAGATGGTCCGGCGTCAGGTTGAGCAGGATGCCGGCGGTCGGATTGATCGAGGGCGCGAGATCGATTTGGTAGGACGAGCACTCGACCACATAATGCCGTGCCGGCTCGGGCGGATCGAGCGTCATGATCGCTCGGCCGATATTGCCGCCCATCTGCGTGTCGCGGCCTGCCGACTTCACGATATGCGCCGTCAGAGCCGTCGTCGTGGACTTGCCGTTGGTGCCGGTGATCGCGATGAAGGGTGCAGCCGGCGCGCGGCTGATGCGCTCGCGGCAGAACAGCTCGATATCGCCGATCACCTCGACGCCGGCGCCGCGCGCCAGCTCCACCGTCCAATGCGGCTTCGGATGCGTCAGCGGCACCCCTGGCGACAACACGAAGGCGGCGAAAAGCGGCCAGTCGGCGGCGCGCAGATCTCCGGTCGTAATCCCCGCGGCCGCTGCCTTGGCGACGCTGTCTGGATTGTCGTCCCAGGCCAGCACCTCGGCGCCGCCGGCGATCAGCGCATGCGCGGTGGCGATCCCCGAGCCGCCAAGCCCGAAGAGCGAAACGCGTTTGCCGGAAAAGGAAGCGGCGGGGATCAAGCGGCGAGTCCTATCTGAGCTTGAGGGTGGAAAGGCCGACCAGCGCCAGGATGACGGCAATGATCCAGAAGCGTATCACCACCTGGCTTTCGGTCCAGCCGAGCTTTTCGAAATGGTGATGGATCGGCGCCATCAGGAAGACCCGCTTGCCGGTCATCTTGAAATAGCCGACCTGGATGATGACCGACAGGATCTCGACCACGAACAGGCCGCCGACGATGACCAGCACGATCTCGTGCTTGGTGGCGACCGCGATGGTGCCGATCAGCCCACCCATCGCCAGCGAGCCGGTGTCGCCCATGAAGATCGCGGCCGGCGGCGCGTTGAACCAGAGGAAGCCGAGGCCGGCGCCGATCACCGCGCCGAGCACGACGGCGAGTTCGCCGGTGCCGGGCACGAAATGGATCTGCAGGTATTCGGCGAAGACCGCGTTGCCCGACAGGTAGGCGATGACGCCGAAGGACGCCGCCGCGATCATGATCGGCACGATCGCCAGGCCGTCGAGGCCGTCGGTCAGGTTCACCGCATTGCCGGCGCCGACGATGACGAAGCAGGAGAACGGGATGAAGAACCAGCCGAGGTTGACGAGGAATTCCTTGGCGAAGGGGAAGGTCAGCGACGACGAGAACGGGGCCTGGCCATTGTGCATGATCACCCACGCGGCGATGGCCGCGATGACGAACTCGATCGCCAGGCGCGCCTTGCCGGAGAAGCCCAGATGCGACTGCTTGGTGACCTTGAGATAGTCGTCGTAAAAGCCGATCGAGCCGAAGCCGACGGTGACCAGCAACACGACCCAGACATAGATGCTGGAAAGGTTTGCCCATAAAAGCGACGAGCCGATGATGCCGGACAGGATCATCAGCCCGCCCATGGTCGGCGTTCCGGCCTTCTTGAAATGGGTCTGCGGGCCGTCGGCGCGGATCGGCTGGCCCTTGCCTTGCCGCAGGCGCAGCGAATTGATGATCGTCGGCCCGAAGATGAAGACGATCAGCGCCGACGTGATCAGCGCGCCGCCGGTGCGAAAAGTGATGTAGCGGAAGACGTTGAAGAACGAGATCTTGTCCGCGAAATCGACGAGCAGTGTGAACATGGTCTTTCCGTCCCCCGGAATCCGACCTAGGTCGGCTTAATGTTTGTGGCTTCCGCCGGAAATTTGCCGAGCAATGCCTCGACCAGCTTTGAAAACCCGATGCCTTTCGACGATTTGACCATCACCACGTCGCCGGGCCTGAGTGTGGAGATCACGATTGGCTTCAGTTCTTCCGCTCCCGATCGATACTCGGTTGCGATGTCTGACGGCAGGACGTCAGCCAGCGCCCGCATCTCCGGACCGCCGAGAAAGACGTTGTGCGTGCCCGTGCCGACGATCAGCCCGGCAAGCGCCGCGTGGAGCTTCGCCGAATGGCTGCCGAGCTCCAGCATGTCGCCGAGCACGGCGATACGCCGGCCCTCACCCGAAACCGGCGTGGCGTTGAGCAGCGCCATGGCCGCCGCCATCGACGCCGGATTGGCGTTGTAGCTCTCGTCGATCAGCGTGATCGGCCCGTTGGGATGATGCAGGACATGGCGTCGGCCCCGCCCGCGCTCGGCCGACAGATCGGCCAGCGCAGCCGCGACCTTGTCGACATCGGCACCGACCAGTTGCGCGGCGCCGAGCACGGCCAGCACGTTCTGCACGATATGGCGGCCAGGCGCCCCGACACGGGCGGTCAGGTCCTTCTTGCCGATCTTGACGGCGATGTCGGAATGGTCGGCATGAAGCTCGCAGCCGACAAGGCGGAACGCCGAACGGGGATTTTCGCCGAAGCCGAAGACATGCTCGACCCCCGCCTCTTTCGCCATTTTCCCGAGCAGCTTCCAGCGTGGATCGTCGCGGTTGAGCAGCGCGGCGCCGCCGGGCTCGATCCCCTCGAAAATCTCGGCCTTGGCCGTGGCGATCTCGTCGAGATTCTTGAAGAAGCCGAGATGGGCGGCGGCAATGATCGTCACGATAGCGACATGCGGCCTGACCATCTTGACCAGCGGCCTGATCTCGCCCGGATGGTTCATGCCGATCTCGAAAACCGCATAGTCGCAGTCCTGCGGCATGCGCGCCAGCGTCAGCGGCACGCCCCAATGGTTGTTAAACGACTGCGCCGAGGCGTGCACCTTGCCGACCGCCGACAGCACATGGCGCAGCGCTTCCTTGGTGGTCGTCTTGCCGGCCGAGCCGGTGACCGCGATGATCCTGGCCTTCGAGCGGGCGCGGGCGGCCACACCGAGCTTCTCGAGAGCCGCAAGCACGTCCTGCACGACGATCATCGGCGCCGTCAGCCGACCGAGCGAGGGCAGCTTGCCCTCGGCGACGACCAGCACGGCCGCTCCGGCCTTGACCGCCGCTGTCGCGAAATCATGGCCGTCCATCGCCTCGCCCTTGATGGCGAAGAAGGCGTCTCCGGGCGCAAGGCTACGGCTGTCGATCGAAATGCCGCTGATGCCCTCCGGCAGCG
This sequence comes from Mesorhizobium sp. B2-4-3, assembly GCF_006442815.1. Taxonomy (GTDB): domain Bacteria; phylum Pseudomonadota; class Alphaproteobacteria; order Rhizobiales; family Rhizobiaceae; genus Mesorhizobium. The sequence goes on along the minus strand of NZ_VFVL01000019.1, from coordinate 70,812 downwards.
AGCCGATCGGCCTGCCGCCCATGGCTTCGACCAGTGCTTCCGATGTCCACAGCAACCTCATGCGGCGCGCTCCTTGAGCGCCTCGCGCACTTCCTCATGGTCGGAGAAGTGGAAGGTTTCGGAGCCGACGGTCTGGCCTTCCTCATGTCCCTTGCCGGCGACGATGAGCGTGTCGCCGGCGCGAAGCATCGCGACCGCCTCGTGGATCGCCTTGCGGCGATCGCCGATCTCGATGGCGCCGGGTGCCGCGGCGAGGATCGCCACGCGGATGGTTTCGGGCACTTCGGTGCGCGGGTTGTCGTCTGTGACGATAACGATATCGGCGAGCCGTGTCGCGATCTCGCCCATGATCGGCCTTTTTCCCCGGTCGCGGTCGCCGCCGCAGCCGAACACCACGACGACGCGGCCTGTGGTGAAAGGTCGGACCGAGGTCAGCACATTCTCCAGCGCATCCGGCTTGTGGGCATAGTCGACATAAACCGGAGCGCCGGCCGCGGTGGTGCCGACGAGGTCGAGCCGGCCCGGCGCGCCCTTCAATTTCTCCAATGCCGCCAAGGCTTTGCCCGCGGGCGTTCCAGTTGCAATGGCAAGGCCGGCCGAGACCAGCGCGTTGGCGATCTGGAAATCGCCGGCCAATGGCAGGTCGACCTCGTGCAGCACGCCGTCCGCCACGATTTCGGCGCGCTGGCGATGGCGCTCATGCTCGACCCGCTTCAGCGTCAGGAAATCGCCATGGCGGCCGACGGTCAGCACCTTCAGGCCCGCCGCCTTCGCGGCCTTGATCGTGGGCTCCGACCATGGGTCGTCGGCAAAGACGATCGCGGGCGCGCCCTTCGGCAGCAACGTATCGAACAGGCGCAGCTTGGCGCGGTGATAATCCTCGACCGTCGGATGATAATCCATGTGGTCGCGGCCAAGATTGGTGAAAGCGCCGGCCGCGAGCTTCACGCCGTCGAGGCGGCGCTGGTCGAGACCATGGCTCGAGGCTTCCATCGAGGCGTGGGTGACGCCTGCATCCGCCAGTTCCTTGAGCAATCGGTGCAGCGCCACCGGATCGGGCGTCGTCAGCGAGCCATATTCGTTGCGGCCGGGCGCCACGACACCGGTCGTGCCGATCGAAGCGGCGGCAAAACCCGCCTGCTCCCAGATCTGGCGGGTGAAGGCGGCGACGGATGTCTTGCCGGCGGTGCCGGTGACGGCAACCATGGTCTGCGGCTGGCGTCCGAAGAAGCGCGCCGCGCTGAGCGCCAGCGCCAGGCGCGGATCATCGACGGCAAGGACCGGGATCGACAGGCCGGAGACGGTCGCGCCCCTGCCGGTGACGATCGCCGCGGCGCCTCGGGCCGCGGCATCGGCCGCATAGGTCGAGCCATCGGCCTTGCTGCCGGCAAGCGCGAAGAAGACGACGCCGGTCTTGACCGAGCGGGAATCGGAGGAAAGTCCGGTCACCTCCAGATCGGGGGAAGCTGTTCCCTCGACAGGCAGGATGCCGGCTAGATCTTTTAGATGCATTGAGTCCCGTTCACCGCAACAAAATAGCGCGCAGTTGCCGGCGCGCCCCAAGAATCACTGATAGGAAACCAGCGTTGCACCATTTTCATGGCTGAAATCTGGCTTCACGCCAAGCATGGCGGCCGCGCGTCTGATGATGTTGCCGGCCATGACCCCAGCATTGTTGGCGGCGACGTCGGTCATCCCGGGCTTTTCAGGATGCGGGGCGTCGGCGATCGTGAACACCAGAAATTGCGGATCGTCCATCGGGAAGGCGGCGACGAAGGTGTTGAAATTCAAGTCCTTGGAGTAGCGGCCGTTGATGACCTTCTCGGCCGTTCCGGTCTTGCCGCCAACGCGGTAACCGGGGACCCTGGCATTTCTGGCCGAGCCCTTCTCGGCGTTCAGCGTATAGAGATAGCGCATGCCTTCGACCGTCTTGTCGCTGACCACTTTCTTGGCCACCGCCATTGCATCCTGCTCGCTGCGAACCAGGAATGTCGGCTCGATCAGATAGCCCTGCATCAGCGCCGCGCAGCCGACGGCGGCCTGCAGCGGCGTCGTCGACACGCCATGGCCGAAGGCGATGGTGAACGAATTGACCTGTTTCCAGACCTTGGGTTCGGTTGGGCGGGCGACTTCCGGCAGTTCGGTCTGCATCCTGTCCAGAATGCCGAGGCGGTGCAGGAATTCGCGGTGCCCCTCGATGCCGACCAGTTCGGCCTCCCTGGCCGACCCGATATTGGACGAATAGAGGAACACTTCCGGCAAGGACAGCACCCGGTTCTTGCCATGGAAATCGTGGATGGCCTGATGACCCACCCGGATCGGATGCGACGCGTCGAAACGGCTGTTCATCGTCGCCTTGCCGGAATCGAGCGTCATGGCCGAGGTGAAGCTCTTGAAGGTCGAGCCCATCTCGTAGAGGCCCGCCGACATGCGGTTCAGCCGGTCTTTTTCCTGCGCATTGTAAGGATTGTTCGGGTCGAAGTCCGGCACCGAGGCCATGGCCATCACTTCGCCCGTCTTGATGTTCAGCACGACGGCGCCGGCGCCCAATGCGCGATAGCGCTCCAGGCCGGCGGCGATCTCGTCGCGCACCACATGCTGGACGCGCAGATCGATCGAAAGCTTGACCGGCTTGAGATCCTTGGCCACGGCCAGGCCCGACGCCTGCAGGTCGCTCAGCCCCTGCTCGTCGATATACTTCTCCATGCCGGAGATGCCCTGGTTGTCGATGTTGGTGAGGCCGACGATGTAGGACGAGGTCTCACCGCTCGGATAGAAGCGGCGCTTTTCGGTGCGGAAGCCGAGGCCGGGAACGCCGAGCGCCATGATGTCGGACTGCTGCTTCGGCGTCAGCTGCCGCTGCAGCCAGACGAAGCCGGCGCCGCTCTTGAGCTTGCGATAGGTCTGCTCGTAATCGATCTCGGGCAGCACCGTCGAGAGTTTCTCGATCGCCTCGTCGGCGTCGACGATGCGGCGCGGCTCGGCAAACAGCGACGCCGTCTTGATGTCGGTCGCCAGCACCTCGCCATTGCGATCCACGATATCCGGACGCGATGCCGTGACCCGGTTCTCCGGGCCGCCCGAAAGATCGGGATTCTGCATGCCGAGATAGACGAGCCTGCCGGCAATGGTCGAATAGATGGTGAAGAACACCGCCATCGTCATGACGATGCGCGTCCTTGCCTTGCCGCCAGTCGCCTTGCGTGCCGCATCGACGACGATCGAGCCATCCTCTGCCTGCTTCTTCCGGCGCTTCAGCAGATCGCCGATCCTTGGAAGCCCGCCGATCATTGAACGGTGCTCCCGGTAACCACCGGATCCTTGCCTTCAGATGGCTCCTTCCCCGAATTGTCGGCCAAGCCGCCAAGCCGCTGCGAGGAGAGATCCTCGATGGTCAGGGGTTTCACAGGGATGTCGTCGAGGCTGCCGATCTGGTGCGCGTTGACCGGTTCGAGCCCGAGCTGGCTCTTGTAGACATCGGCAAGCTTCTGCAGCCGCGACGGCTGGGTGAGCAGGCTCCAGTCCGCCTTGAGGAGATCGATCGTCTCTTCCTCGTAGTGGATTTGAGCCTGGATCTTCTGCACAGCCGCCTGTTGCTCTTCGGCTTCGCGCTTCGTCTTGTAGGTCAGGGCGGCGGCCGAGACCATGACGGCGATCAGGACTATGTCGCTGGTACGAAACACGTGCTCACCTCTCTCCCGGCCGCTCGACGGCGGGAAGCTTTGGAAGGCCGAAAATCGAAAAGTCGCCGGCGCGCGCCGGGGCATCGGTGCGTATCGCCGCGCGCAGCCTGGCCGAGCGCGCGCGCGGATTGGCCTCCGTCTCGGCCTCTCCCGGCGTCACGCCGCCGCCGGCCTTGCGGAAGGTGGCAATGCGCACGGGCGCGTCAGGCATATGCCGCGAGCCGCTGGCTGCTTCGGAACGGTCGGCGATGAAGCGCTTGACGATGCGGTCTTCAAGCGAATGGAACGTCACCACGGCAAGCCGTCCGCCGGGTTTCAGCGCCCGCTCGGCGGCCAGCAGCGCTCTTGCCAGTTCACCAAGCTCGTCGTTGACGAAGATGCGCAGCGCCTGGAAGACGCGCGTGGCCGGATGGATCTTGTCCTTCGGCCCTCTTCCGATATGCGTTTCGATGGCGTCGGCGAGATCGAGCGTGCGCTCGAAAGGCTTCTTGTCGCGCCGGCTTTCGATCATGCGCGCGATGCGGCCGGCATGGCGCTCCTCGCCGAGAAAGCCGAAGATGCGCGCAAGGTCGCCGACCTTGAAGGTGTTGACGACATCGGCGGCGGAGAGACCCGCCTGGGCCATGCGCATGTCGAGCGGCCCGTCGGCGCGAAAGGAAAAGCCGCGCTCCGCCTGGTCGAGCTGCATGGAGGAAACACCGATGTCGAGCACCACGCCGTCGGCGCTATCGACATGCTCGTCCAGCGTCGAGAACGGCGCCTGGACAAGCCTCAGCCTGCCGCCGGCCTGTCGTTCGAGCGCCCTGCCCGCCGCGATTGCGTCCGGGTCGCGGTCGATGGCAACGACAGAAGCGCCGCGATCGAGGATGGCGCTGGTATAGCCGCCGGCGCCGAATGTCCCGTCGACGATCGTCTCGCCGGCCTTCGGCGCAAGCGCGTCGAGCACCTCGGCAAGGAGGACCGGAATGTGACGGGCCAGTCCGCCAACGGCGTGAGGGTCATCGCCGTGGCCAGCCATCATTCCGATCGCTCCCCGGCCTTCGTCCCCTGCCGAAGCTGCAAAAGCCTGGCCCGCGCCTGCGCCCCATAGGCGGCAAGCCGTCCCGGCTCCCAGACTTGAAAGAAATTGCCGCGGCCGACAAAGGCCACCTCGTTCGAGATGCCCGTATGCTCGCGGATGAAATCGGTCATGGTGATGCGGCCGTCCTGGTCCAGCTTTAGAAATGTCCCGTCGCCATGGCAGAAGAACGACATGTCGTCCGCCGTCTGCAGGAACGGGTCCTCCAGCGCGATCCGCTGCTCGTAGCGGTCGAGCAGGTCGAGCCCACCGACATCCATCGCCGGCAGGTCCAGGCAACGCAGCGCGTAAAGCTCGGAATAGCCGCGTTTCTGCACCACGGCGCGGAAATGCGCCGGAACGGACACCCGCCCCTTCGCATCGATCCTGCTCACCGTGTTTGACAGAAACCGGTCCAATAAACTCTACAGCCGCTGGCGCCGCTGCACCCCTCATGTTGTTCTCCGCGCCCTCGCCGCGCTTGCGGCAAATCGCTTCATTCACCGGGGCGAAAATCGACAAACGCGCAGCCGCCGCGGCTGCCCGATTGGCGTACGCTTCACCCTGACGCGGAACGAAAGCTTGATGCGAATGGGATATCATGGGGTATTATGGGCGTCAACGGGAATAGGTATCACAAACACGCGCACTACAACCACAAAGCGCAGGCTGAAGGCACGTCTCGTCTTTATCGTCTATTAAGCCTAACGAAGCGTTTAGAGCCCTCTGGCCCAAAAAGACGCGGCTTGATGCGCACGGCCGGTGCGCATAGCGTCCGTCGAGGTTTTCTGCCTCAACCAAGGATCGAACTGATGTCCGACACTGCGAAGTCACGCGCCGCGACACTTGCCCATCTGCGCAGCGCCGATTTCGCCAAGGGCGATCCCATCCCCTTGCCGCTGACCATGGCCTCGATCTTCCACGCGCCGGGCGACGCGACGGGCTTCGATCAATATGGCCGCTTCAGCAACCCGACCTGGCATGCGGTCGAGCATGCGCTTGGCCATCTGGAAGATGCGCAATGCGTTGCCTTCCCGTCGGGAATGGCCGCGATTTCAGCTGCTTTTTTCGCGCTCCTCAAATCGGGCGACCGCATCCTCTTGCCGTCGGACGGCTATCACACGACGCGGGCCTTGGCCGAGCGTTTCCTGAAACCGCTCGGCGTCGCCTATGATGTGAGGCCGACGGCAAGCATGCTCGATGGCGGCTTCGCCGGGTACCGGGCGGTCTTCGTCGAAAGTCCGTCGAACCCGCGACTGGACGTTTGCGACATCACCGCCGTCGCCAAGGCCGTCCATGTGCAAGGGGGGACCTTGATCGTCGACAACACGACGATGACGCCCTTCGGACAGCGCCCGCTTGATCTTGGCGCCGACATCGTGGTCTCTGCCGACACCAAGGCGATCAACGGCCATTCGGATGTGCTCTTTGGCCATGTCGCCAGCCGCGATCCGGACATTGTCGCCAGGGTGAAGGATTGGCGCGAGACGGCCGGCGGCATCCCCGGTCCGTTCGAGGCCTGGCTCGTGCATCGCGGCCTCGAAACGCTGGACGTGCGCTTCGACCGCATGTGCTCGTCGGCCGAAACGATCGCGCGCCGCCTGAAGGACCATCGCGCCGTCAGCGGCCTGCGCTTTCCGGGACTCGAAGGCGATGCCTCGCACAATCTGGCGCGTGCCCAGATGGAGCGCTTCGGCTTCCTGATTTCCTTTGAACTCGCCTCCGAAGAACAGGCAGAGGCGTTCATCGACGGCTGTCGGCTTATCGAAGCGGCAACGTCCTTCGGCGGCGTGCACACATCGGCGGAGCGGCGCTCGAAACGCGGCGACGCCGTGCCGCCGGGCTTCGTTCGCCTGGCCATCGGCTGCGAGCCGGTCGAGGAACTCTGGCAGGCGATCGAGGCCTCCCTGGACAAGATTGCAAGCTGAGCAGACCTGTCACGGGTTCACATCATCCGCTTCGATCTTGCGCCGACCGTCTAATACGCGGACGATCCCGATCGCATTGTGACCGACCCGGTACAAGGTAAGGTATTCGCCAACGCCCAGATGGCGGATACCGGGCGCGATATCGTCGCGCGGAGCACCTGAAAAAGGATGCAGGCTGAGCAAGCTCCACCTCCTCTCTATGTCATCCACGAAACGAACCGCGGCATTGGGACTATGGCTGGCGATGTAGTCGCCGATATCTTCGAGAACGCTGGACGTGCGCTTCGACCGCATGTGCTCGTCGGCCGAAACGATCGCGCGCCGCCTGAAGGACCATCGCGCCGTCAGCGGCCTGCGCTTTCCGGGACTCGAAGGCGATGCCTCGCACAATCTGGCGCGTGCCCAGATGGAGCGCTTCGGCTTCCTGATTTCCTTTGAACTCGCCTCCGAAGAACAGGCAGAGGCGTTCATCGACGGCTGTCGGCTTATCGAAGCGGCAACGTCCTTCGGCGGCGTGCACACATCGGCGGAGCGGCGCTCGAAACGCGGCGACGCCGTGCCGCCGGGCTTCGTTCGCCTGGCCATCGGCTGCGAGCCGGTCGAGGAACTCTGGCAGGCGATCGAGGCCTCCCTGGACAAGATTGCAAGCTGAGCAGACCTGTCACGGGTTCACATCATCCGCTTCGATCTTGCGCCGACCGTCTAATACGCGGACGATCCCGATCGCATTGTGACCGACCCGGTACAAGGTAAGGTATTCGCCAACGCCCAGATGGCGGATACCGGGCGCGATATCGTCGCGCGGAGCACCTGAAAAAGGATGCAGGCTGAGCAAGCTCCACCTCCTCTCTATGTCATCCACGAAACGAACCGCGGCATTGGGACTATGGCTGGCGATGTAGTCGCCGATATCTTCGAGATCGACCGCCGCTTGAGGAAGCAGCCGATATCTCACTCTTCGAAGCCTTTGGCTTCAGCCATCTTACGATATTTGGCACGCGCTCGTTCGATGACCGACGGACCGTCGAGGGCCGGTCCGCTGTCGATGCCCTCCTGCACCAGCTTGCGCAACTCCTCGACGCTGTAGCCGAACAGATCGCGCCGCTCCTTCCATTGCCTGAGCGCATCGCGGATCACCTCGCTGGCCGAGGCGTATTCGCCAGCCGCGACGACATCGTCGACCGCCGCCGCCAGTTCCGGCGAAAGCGTGATACTGCGTTTATCGACCTGGCCCATGATGCACTCCTGCTCTTCCCCCAATGGTACGATTTAATCGCACCACCTTCAAGGATACGTTTGACCACGCTGCGGAGGCTGTCTTGCAGAATGCATGAATCAGAAGATTCGCCTGTCGGCGTAACCTCCTGATCCCGTTCAGCTATCGCTACGAAAAATGCCAGCTGGCCTGTAAGCCGGGTTCTGTATGGCCCTCGCCTCGCGGCGAGAACGTGGCGGCCATTCATCTTGGGCGCATGTTGCCATGCGCCTCACGCAACCTACCCGGACGGTGGGCCGGAAACAGCCCTCGAAGGTTTCCCCTCGCACCGCCCCTATTCGGTTTTGCTCCCGGTGGGGTTTGCCCTGCCGCTCCTGTCGCCAGTCGCGCGGTGGGCTCTTACCCCACCCTTTCACCCTTGCCGTGGCCGAAGCCGCGGCGGTTTGCTTTCTGTGGCACTTTCCCTGGGGTCGCCCCCGCCGGCCGTTAGCCGGCACCGTGTCTCCATGGAGCCCGGACTTTCCTCACCCGCAACCTTTCGGTTCTCGCGGGTGCGGCCGCCCAGCCAGCTGGCAAGCGCGTATAAAGGGATTCCCGCCCGAAAACGCAAACGAAAAAGCGCCCGGATGCGCGGCGGGTTGGGACAACGACGTGCATGAAGCAGACACGCATTGCCCAAATCCACTTCGATAGGCCGGCTTAAGCCGGCGAGCCCAGCGCCGCCATCTGCACCTTCACCTTGCTGCAATAGGCGGCCGAAACCGGATTCATCCGCCTGGCGCCGTGACCGGCATTGTATTTCAGGATTGTGCCGCAGGTGGTGCCGCCGCCGAGACCCTGCGCCATCGCAAGATACTTCATGCCGTATTTGATATTGGTGTCGGGATCGAACAGTCCCTTGGTCGAACCGGTATAACCCATCATGCGCGCCGTGGCCGGCTTGATCTGCATGAGGCCGATCTCGCCGGCGCTGCCGACCATGTTCGGCCTGTAGTTGCTTTCGATCTTGATGACGGCTTTGGCCAGCGACACCGGCACGCCGTAGCTTGCGGCATAGCGGGCAACGATCGCCGAATATTGGCCGCCGCCGGCCGCGGCGGGCGCCGCCAGGCCGATCTTGCCGGTGTTGATAGAAGCGGTCGTGGTGAGATCGATCGCCTTTCTGCCGCGTTTGGCACGCTTAGCCGTCGATTTCGCCGCCCTGGTCGCGGCGGCCTTCTGCACCTTGGCCGGAGCTCTCTTGATCTTTGGCGCTTTGCTCGCTGGGGCAGCCTTAGTCGTGGGGGCGACGGCAAGGCCGTTGTCTGGCCTAAGGCTTAAGGGGGAACTGTTTGCCGGACTGAAGGCAAAGCTTATTACTCCGGCAGCAACAGCTGCCGCTACAACGGTCAATTTTTGCATGTAGTCCTGTTCTGTTAGAACCGCGCGAAGAACTTCGCGCAGTTGTGTCAATTCAATATCGGAGCATCCGGGAGGCTAGACGTCCAACGACTTGCGGGAGAGGCATTTGGCGGTGGAATTGGCGGCAATGAAGGCGGCGCAATTCACTTTAAATAACAGTTTGTAATTTACGAGACCTGCCGCGACTATCTGGTCGCAGCGGCCTTTGCGGAAGCCAGGAGCCTCTGCAGCGTACGGATCGTCGAATTGTCCGCCACTCCGTCCACCAGCCGCCGCCGGAAATGCCGCTGGAACGCCGCCACCGCGATTTCCGTCTGCCGGTCGTAAATACCCGACATCTCGACGCCATAGCCATAGAGCGCCAGCATCGACTGCAGCGCCTCGACATCGGCGCCGGTATCGCCGGCCTTGAGTGCGGCGCCGGGCTTCATAGGCGCCGCCGGCACGAGGTGGCCGACGCCCGCCACGAACAGCGCCTTCCACGGAAATTTCTCACCAGGGTCGACCTTGCGGCCCGGGGCCACGTCCGAATGCGCGAGCACCCTTGCCGCGGGGATCGAATAACGGCTCACGATGCCCATGCACAACTCGATCACTGCATCGATCTGTCGCTTCGGGAAGGCCTTGTAGCCCAGCGAATGCCCGGGGTTGACGATCTCGATGCCGACCGAACAGGAGTTGATGTCGGTGCACCCGAGCCAGGAACTCTTGCCGGCATGCCACGCCCGGTCGCTCTCGCGTACCATCTGGACGATGCGGCCGTCCTCATGGACGAGATAATGCGAGGACACTTCGCTCGCCGGATCGCACAGCCACGCCTCGGCGCCGGCCCCGCTTGCCATGCCGGTATAATGCAGCACGATCATGTCGGGTCGAAGCGTCTCGCGGCGCGGACCGAAATTCGGCGACACCCGGACCTCGGCGCCAGGCTGGTCGGGCAGGAACCCGCTCATACGTGTCTGAGGCCCCGCTCGATCATCTCATAGGCGGCGTTGATCGCCGCGACCCTGGTCGTGGCGATCTTGATGAATTCCTGCGGCAAGCCGCGTGCGATCAGCCTGTCGGGATGATTGTCCGAGATGAGCTTGCGGTAGCGTTTCCTGATCTCCTCGAACGGCTTGCCGCGCTCGATGCCCAGAACGACATAAGGGTCGGCGGCGCCGAGATTGACGTGCCGCGACAGGATCGCTTCGTAATGCGCCTCGTCGATCCGGAAGATCTCCGCGATGCGATGCAGGAACTGGCCCTCATGCTCATGAATCAGGCCATCCGCCTTGGCGATATGGAACAGGCCGTCGAGGATATCTTCCAGCATCATGCAGTTGGCATGGCCGGACCCGCAGAGTTGCGCCATGCGCTGGGCATAGATCTCGAAGCCGGCGACGTCCTGCTTGGCGATGTCGTAAAGCCGCGCCACGTTGCGTGTCTCGCTCGGCGGCACTTCGAAGATTTCCTGGAAGGCGCGCACCTCATCCTGGGTGACGATGCCGTCGGCCTTGGCCATCTTGGCCGAGAGCGCGATCATGGCCACGGAGAAGGCCACGCGCCGGCGCAGGTCCGGATCGCCCGAAAACACGGTGCGCACGGCTTCGACGACATCCGCGACGCCCGAGGACGTCGACGACGAAACGCGAGCGATGAAGTCGCCAAGACGGTCCCAAATCGACATGCCGGCTTCATAGTGCGAACCGGGCGGTTCTATCAAGCCGGGACGATGCCGCAGGCGACCCGCGCTGCGCGGGATCGAGGGCGAAAAAGGAAGGCTGGCAAGGCCAGCCTTCCTCGATACTGTCTGTCAGGCTCTTACTGCGCGGGCGCGGCAGGAGCCGGATTTGTTGCCGGAGCCGGTTCAGCAGGCTTCGGAGCGTCGGGCGAAGCCGGCTTCATGGGCTGCTCGTTGGCCGGCGGATTGGTGCTTTGCGTGGTGGTATTGTCGGTGCCGGTGCCACTGTCGCTGCAAGCCGCGACCCCCAGCAGGGCGAGCGCCGAAATAGACGCCAGAATGAGCTTCTTCATGGTATCTCTCCTTCAACAGACGCTCACATTTCGGTGAGCGGTCGCCAGGGAAATGCATCAGCAGGCCCGCCGGTTTCGTAACGTTGCATTTCCATGTGTAACATCAACTTGCGATTGCTGGCGCCGAAATCCCGAACTAACAGAACATACGCTCGAAGATATGATGGATAAGCAAAATGCCGGCAGCCGCGGGAACTGGGAAATGGGACTTCTGGATCGACCGCGGCGGCACCTTCACCGACGTCATCGGCCGTGACCCGCAAGGCCGGCTGCACCCTCGAAAACTTCTGTCCGAAAATCCCGAGGCCTACGCGGACGCCGCCATCCAGGGCATCCGCGACCTGTTGGGGTTGAAGGCCGGCGCCGCCATTTCCGCCGACGCGATCGGCGACGTCAAAATGGGCACGACCGTTGCCACCAATGCGCTGCTCGAGCGCAAGGGCGACCGCGTCCTGCTGCTCATCACCAAGGGTTTTCGCGACGCCTTGCGCATCGCCTACCAGGCGAGGCCGGACATCTTCGCCAAGGAGATCATCCTGCCGGAGCAGCTTTACGAGCGCGTCATCGAGATCGACGAGCGCGTGCGCGCCGACGGCTGCGTCGAGCGCTTGCTCGACATCGCGGCCTGCCGCCCGGCGATCGAGCAGGCCAAGGCCGACGGCATCGACGCGGTCGCCGTCGTCTTCATGCATGCCTGGAAATATCCGGATCACGAAAAGGCCGTGGCAAAAGTCTGCCGCAAGATCGGCTTCAGCCAGATATCGGTCTCTCACGAGGTCTCGCCGCTCATCAAGCTGGTCGGCCGCGGCGACACCACCGTGGTCGACGCCTATCTGTCGCCGATCCTGTCGCGCTATGTGCAACGGGTGGCCGGCGAGCTCGGCGCCGGACCGCGCCTGATGTTCATGATGTCGTCGGGCGGCCTTACCGCCGCCGACCTGTTCCAGGGCAAGGACGCGCTGCTTTCGGGACCGGCCGGCGGGGTCGTCGGCATGGTCGAGACGGCGAAGCTCGCCGGCTTCGAAAAGGTCATCGGCTTCGACATGGGGGGCACCTCGACCGACGTCGCACATTATGACGGCGAATACGAACGCGCCTTCGACACCGAGGTCGCCGGCGTGCGCATCCGCGCGCCGATGATGCGCATCCACACGGTCGCCGCCGGAGGCGGCTCGATCCTGCACTATGAAGCGGGCCGCTTCCGCGTCGGCCCGGATTCCGCCGGCGCCAATCCCGGCCCCGCCGCCTATCGGCGCGGCGGTCCGCTTGCCGTCACCGACGCCAACGTCATGCTCGGCAAATTGCAGCCCGATTTCTTCCCGGCGATCTTTGGCGCGGCCCAGGACCAGCCGCTCGATGTCGGCACGGTTGGCGAAAAATTCGCCGCGCTTGCCGCCGAAATCGGCGACGACCGGACGCCTGAGGCGGCGGCCGAAGGTTTCGTCACCATCGCCGTCGAGAACATGGCCAACGCCATCAAGAAGATCTCGGTGCAGCGCGGCTACGACGTCACCGAGTATCTCCTCAACTGCTTCGGCGGCGCCGGCGGCCAGCATGCCTGCCTGGTCGCCGATGCGCTCGGCATGGAGGCCGTGCTCATCCATCCCTTCTCCGGCTTGCTTTCAGCTTACGGCATCGGCCTCTCGTCGGTCTTCGCCTCGCGCCAGCAGGCGCTGCTGGAGCCGCTCGCGGACGCATCCAGGCCGGCGATCGAAAATCTCATAGCCGCCCTGCGCGGGGTTGTGGTCGCTGAACTTGTGTCTCAGGGCATCGCCGAGAGCGGGATTACCGCCAGGCCGATCCTCCAGATCCGCTACGACGGCACCGACACGGCTCTGCCGGTGAATTTCGAGCACGGCTCGATCTTGCGGGCGAAGGACGATTTCGAGGCCGCGCACAAGGCGCAGTTCGGGTTCGTCTATGAAAACAAGCCGATGATTATCGAGGCTGTAGGGGTGGAGGGCAGCGATGCCGGCGGCGCGGGCCGCGCCGAAACCGAAGCGGAGTTGCAGGATCTTGCCGTTGTTCCTTCCGAGAAGCGGAAAATATTCACCGAAGGCGAATGGCGCGAGGCCGGCGTCTTCCGTCGCGAAGCCCTTGGGCAGGGCAACAAGGTTGCCGGCCCAGCCCTGATCATCGAACCCAACCAGACCAGTGTTGTTGAACCGGGCTGGCAGGCCGAGATCACCGCCAAGGACCATATTCTCCTGCGCCGAACGAGCAAGAAACGACGGCAGGCCGCACTCGGCACCGAGGCCGATCCGGTGATGCTTGAGGTCTTCAACAACCTCTTCATGTCGATCGCGGAGCAGATGGGCGTGACGCTGCAGAACACCGCCTATTCGGTCAACATCAAGGAACGGCTCGATTTTTCCTGCGCCGTGTTCGACCGCCATGGCGCGCTGGTCGCCAATGCGCCGCACATGCCGGTGCATCTCGGCTCCATGGACCGCTCGGTCGAAACCGTCATCCGCCTGAATTCGGGCGACATCCATCCCGGCGACGTCTTCGCCCTCAACGCGCCCTACAATGGCGGAACGCATTTGCCCGACATCACCGTGGTGACGCCTGTCTTCGACGATGCGCGCAAGGAGATACTGTTCTGGGCTGCCTCGCGCGGCCATCACGCCGATGTCGGCGGCACCGCGCCCGGCTCGATGACGCCGCTTGCGACAACGGTCGATGAGGAAGGCGTGCTGTTCGACAATTTCCGCATCGTCGATCGCGGCCGCTTCCGCGAGAGGGAGCTGGAGACGCTGCTGACCGACCACCCCTACCCCGCGCGCAATCCGGCCCAGAACATCGCCGACCTGAAGGCACAGATCGCCGCCAACGAAAAAGGCGTGGCGGAGCTGCGCAAGATGGTCGCGCATTTCGGGCTCGACGTCGTCGAGGCCTATATGGGCCATGTCCAGGACAATGCCGCCGAGAGCGTGCGCCGCGTGATCGAGCGGCTTCCCGACAGCGCGGCATATGAATACCCCACCGACACCGGCCAGGTGATCAAGGTGCAGATCACCGTCGACCGGCAAAAGCGCGAGGCGACGGTCGATTTCACCGGCACCTCGCCTGTCATGAAGAACAATTTCAACGCGCCGGAGCCCGTGGCCCGCGCCGCGGTGCTTTATGCCTTCCGCGTCATGGTCGAGGACATGATCCCGATGAATGCCGGCTGCCTGAGGCCGATCAACATCGTCATCCCCGACGGCTCGATGCTGAAGCCCACCTACCCGGCCGCCGTCGTCGCCGGCAATGTCGAGACCTCGCAGCATGTCACCAATGCGCTGTTCGGCGCGATGGGCGCGATCGCCAACGCGCAAGGCACGATGAACAACCTCACCTTCGGCAACAAGAAATACCAGTATTACGAGACGATCTGCTCCGGCTCGCCGGCCGGCCGGATGAATTCAGGCCGCGGCTTCGCCGGCACCTCCGGCGTGCACACCCACATGACCAATTCGCGCCTCACCGACCCCGAGGTGCTCGAACTGCGCTTTCCCGTCGTATTGGAGGACTTCCACATCCGCGAAGGCTCGGGCGGCAAGGGCAAGTGGAACGCCGGCGACGGCACCAGGCGCACCATCCGCTTCCTCGCAAAGATGGAATGCGCGATCCTGTCCTCCCACCGCAATCGGCCGCCCCAGGGCCTCGACGGCGGCGGCGACGGCGAGGCGGGCTCGACCAAGGTCAGGCGCAATGACGGCTCGGTCGACGTGCTGAAAGCCTGCGACCAGACCACGCTCGATGCCGGCGAGGCCGTCATCGTCACCACGCCGACACCTGGAGCCTTCGGCAAAGCGTGAGATGTGCGTCAACAGGCTGTCACCTGCCTGTCATGCCGCTGCGCTACCCGCTTGCGCCAACGCAAACGGGGAATCACCTTGCCATGTCGGATGTTTCCGGAGAACTCGTTTATCGCCGAGGCAAGGAAGTCGGAAAGGCCGTCTACCAGAACCGCGTATTGTCGAAGGACGGCATTTCCGAGCGGTTGTTCGCCTTCCTGTTCTCCGGCCTCGTCTATCCGCAGATCTGGGAAGACCCGGATGTCGACATGGAGGCCATGCAGCTCGGCGCCGGCCACCGCATCGTCACAATCGCCTCGGGCGGCTGCAACATCCTGGCCTACCTGACCCGCTCGCCGGCCAGGATCGATGCCGTCGATCTCAATGCCGCGCACATCGCGCTGAACCGCATGAAGCTGGAGGCGGTGCGCCACCTGCCGTCGCAGGGCGATCTCTTCCGCTTCTTCGGCGCCGCCGGCACCAGCCACAATTCCGACGCCTATGATCGCTTCATCGCGCCGCATCTCGATGCGGTCAGCCGCCATTACTGGGAGCGCCGCAACTGGCGCGGGCGCCGCCGCATCTCGGTCTTCGACCGCAACTTCTACCAGACCGGCCTGCTCGGCCTCTTCATCGCCATGGGCCATCGCGTCGGCAAGCTGTTCGGTGTCGACCCGGCCGGCATCATGAAGGCCGAGAACATCGGCGAGCAGCGCCGTTTCTTCAACGAGGAGCTGGCGCCCGTTTTCGACAAGAAGCTGTTGCGCTGGGCGACCTCGCGGAAAGCCTCGCTGTTCGGCCTCGGCATCCCGCCGGCCCAGTACGATTCGCTGATCACCTCCGGCGACGGCTCGATGGCGAGCGTGCTCAAGGCGCGCCTGGAAAAGCTCGCCTGCGACTTTCCGCTCAAGAACAATTACTTCGCCTGGCAGGCCTTTGCCCGCCGCTATCCGCAACCCGGTGAGGCGGCGCTGCCCGCCTATCTGGAACAGAACAACTACAAGACGATCCGCGACAACATCGACCGCGTCGCCATCCACCACGCCAACCTGATCAAGTTCCTGGCCGCCAAGGACGCCGGCACCGTCGACCGCTTCGTCCTGCTCGACGCGCAGGACTGGATGACCGACGACCTGCTCAACGCGCTGTGGACCGAGATCACCCGCACGGCTTCGGCCGGCGCCCGCGTCATCTTCCGCACCGCGGCCGAGCCCAGCCTGCTGCCCGGCCGCGTCTCCAGTTCGCTGCTCGACCAGTGGACGTACGAGGCCGACGCCTCGCTCGAATTCTCGGCGAAGGACCGCTCGGCGATCTACGGCGGCTTCCACCTTTATGTGAAGCGCGCCGCATGAGCACGACGGAGCTGCCTGCCGGCCATGCCGAACTGATGGACGGCGTCTATCGCTGGCAGCGCCACATCTATGATCTGACCCGCAAATACTACCTGCTCGGCCGCGACCGCCTGATCGACGGGCTGGACGTGCCGCAAGGCGGCACCGTGCTGGAGCTCGGCTGCGGCACCGGCCGCAACATCGTGCTTGCGGCCCGCCGCTATCCGGACGCCCGCTTCTTCGGTCTCGATATCTCGGCCGAGATGCTGGAAACGGCAAACGCCTCGATGGGCCGTGAAGGCCTAGCAGCAAAGGTCAGCCTGGCGCGCGGCGATGCCACCGATTTCGACGCCAAGGCTCTCTTCGGCATCGAACGCTTCGACCGGGTCTTCGTCTCCTATTCGCTGTCGATGATCCCAGGCTGGGAAAAGACGGTTTCGGCTGCCCTCGCCGCGCTCGCCCCCGGCGGCTCGCTGCATCTCGTCGATTTCGGCCAGCAGGAGGGCCTGCCGCGCTGGTTCAGAACCTTGCTGCGCGGCTGGCTGCGGAAGTTCCATGTCGAGCCGCGCGCCTCTCTGCGCGACGTGCTTGAATCGGAATCCGAGCGCACCGGCGCAACCTTCCGTTTCCGCACGCTTTATCGCGGCTATGCCTGGCTCGGCGTGATCGGATCGCTACCTGATTTCGCAACTTAAAGCCCATCAGCCGGCAGCAGACACGGGCAATAGACCGCGCGATTGCAAAATGACCCAAGGAGTGGTACATTATCACTACCATGGAAGCATGCGATGATCGTCGGATTTAGAGATGGGTGGCTGCAGGCCTTCTTCGTTGACGATACCCACTCCCGCAACATTCCGTCTGATCTGGAAAGCCGCTTGTTCCGCAAGCTCCAGATGATCGATGACGCTGCTACCGACCAGGATTTGCGAGTGCCACCCAGCAACCACTTCGAAAAGTTACGCGGCAATCTCGAAGGCTTTCATTCCATACGGGTCACCATACGGGTCAACAAGCAATGGCGATTGGTTTTCCGCTGGGATGGCGGCCGGGGTGAGGCGTCGGACATCTATCTTGACGACCACAGCTATAGGTGAGGTGAGACATGTTGATGACCGCACGCAAGCCCGCAACGGTTGGCGAAATCCTCACGGAGGAGTTCATGCACCCGCTTGGCTTGACGCAAGCCGCTCTGGCCGAGGCAATGGGTGTCCAGCGCAAGCACGTGAACGAATTGTGCAACGACCGCCGCAGCGTGACGGCAGCGACCGCACTCATTTTGGCGCGGGTGTTCGGCAACAGCCCGGATTTCTGGCTGAACG
Organism: Mesorhizobium sp. B2-4-3; assembly: GCF_006442815.1. Classification (GTDB taxonomy): domain Bacteria; phylum Pseudomonadota; class Alphaproteobacteria; order Rhizobiales; family Rhizobiaceae; genus Mesorhizobium. Next base: position 53,076 of record NZ_VFVL01000019.1, on the reverse strand, counting down.
TCCAACGCCGCAACGATCTTTGGCAGGTCATGAACTCGCCCGATGAGCGGGCGCGTGTGGACCGCGCCAAACCTTTGCCGACCGCCGCATAAGCACGCTTGCGGCGACTGTCGATCACATCCCTCTAGCTAGTGCAGCGCCTTCACCAGCGCTCCCACCATCGTCTGTGGACGATAGCCGAACTTGGCCGGGGTCAGGCCAAGCCGTACCACGACCAGTTGCTCCGAGGGGATGATCGCCACCGTCTGGCCATCATGGCCCTCCATCCAGTAGGTGTCCTTGGGCAGGCCTGCAGCGACGCCCGCGCCGGGATTTCCCTCGTCGCCCGGACCTTCGATCCACAATTGGCCCTTGCCGTAGACTTTCGAGGCCGGCGCCGGCTCGCGCATCCAGTCGACGAAACCGGCAGGCAGGATCTGGTTGCCGTTCCAGGTCCCGCCCTGCATCAGGAACTGGCCGAACCTCGCCCAGTCATGCGCCGTCGCGTAGAGATAGGACGAGCCGACGAAAGTGCCTTGCTCGTCGGTCTCGAGAACGGCGCTATGCATGCCGAGCGGCTCGAACAGCGCCGTGCGCGGCCATGCCAGCGCCTTCGTCTTGTCGCCGATCGCGTCCTGCCACAGCCGCGACAACATCACAGCCGTGCCGCTCGAATAGGAAAACACTTTTCCCACCTCGCCACTCAGCGGCTTGGCCTCGGCGAAGCCTGCCATGTCCGGCTCGAGATAGAGCATGCGCGTCACGTCGGCGACCTCGCCATAATCCTCGTTGAATTCGAGCCCGCTCGACATCGCCATCATGTCGGCAAGGCTGATGGCGGCGCGCCCATCGGCCTTCCACGGCTTGAACAGGCCCTTGTTGTCGATGGCCATCTTGCCGTCCTTGACCAGCGTGCCGACGATCGCGCCATTCACCGTCTTGGTCATCGACCAGCCGAGCAGCGGCGTCTTGGCGGAAAAGCCGTCGCCATAACGCTCGGCGACGACGCGCCCGTTTTTCACCACAACGATCGCTCGCATACCCGTGCCCGCCATGGCGGCATCGTCGACGATCTTCGCGATCTCGGGGTTCTGCGAAGCATCCACCCGTTCGCCGTCGGGCCAAAGCGCGTCCGGCTGCGCCGGCGTGGAGGCCGCCGCGCGCAGCGACGTCTGCCTTGCCTTGCCGGTGTCACCATCGGGAACCGAGGCGCAGCCGACACCGTCGCGCTCGACGGCGACGCTCTTGCCGAGAACCCAGAGCAGGCCCGCCGAAACCAGCCCCCTCTCCTTGTCGACGGAGACCTTCATCAGCCTGAGCAGCGGATGGCCCGGCGCCTGCACGTCGACAGCCAGCACCTCTTTGGCGTCGCGGCCGGCGATGAAGACGTTCGAGCAGACGATCTTGGCCGAATAGCCGGAACCGACGCGGATGAGTTCCGGCGGGGCGAAATAAAGCCAGGCGAAGAGCGCGACCACCGCCAGGATCACAAGGCCAAGCAGCCACTTGATGAACTTCGCGACAGCCCGCATCATTTCCGCCCTTTGGAGTCTCCGGCTCGATTTATGTCATCGATTTGCCGCCATTGCTTCCGCAAAATCATCGGTGCTGTCGAGCGCCGTCAATGGATTATCAACCATGTTCGGCGATCAACTGATTCCATGTCGCCCAAAAGTGCGCAGCGGTTTTGGGACAACGACTTGGAAGACGGAATGAACCGGGGCGGTCCTGTGGGGCGATCGTCCGGAGGGGGACCGCGTAAGCGACCACCATCAATGAAGGACCCATCAGCGGCCGGCTGATCCCGGCTCGGGGAATATCATGCGCCGTCTTGCGGCCATCCTGATGCTTACGCTGCTGGGCGCTTGCTCGACCGTGGAGGACCTCTCACCATTGTCGCCGTCCTCGCCGGCGGTTGCCGTTCGCGCGCCCAAATTCGATGATTCCAAGCCGCATGAGTGGGACAGCGGCGCGCCGTGGACCTACGCCATCCACGGCACGGATGTTTCCAAATACCAGACCTCGGTCGACTGGCCGATCGCCAGGGCCAGCGGCATCTCCTTCGCCTTCATCAAGGCGACGGAAGGCGGCGACCGCTTCGACGACTATTTCAACGAGCACTGGGCGCGCACAAGGGCCGCCGGCGTCCCGCGTGCAGCCTATCATTTCTTCTATTTCTGCACGCCGGCCGAAACCCAGGCGCGCTGGTTCATCGCCAATGTCCCGAGAGACCCGTCGGCAATGCCGCCGGTGCTCGACATGGAATGGAACCCGAAATCGCCGACCTGCAGGCTGCGCCCCGATCCGGCCACGGTGCGCAGCGAGATGACCGTCTTCCTGCAAATGGTCGAGCGCTATTACGGCAAGAAGCCGATCATCTACACCTCGCTCGACTTCTTCGACGACAACCAGCTGGCGACCTTCCGCGGCTATCCCTATTGGCTGCGCTCGGTCGCCGGGCATCCGCGCGACAAATACGGCGGCCACCCCTTCACCTTCTGGCAGTACACCGGCACCGGTATCGTGCCCGGCATGACCGGCAAATCGGACATCAACGTCTTCAACGGCTCGGAAGCCGCCTGGAAGAAGTGGCTGCGGCAGAACACCCGTTGACATCCGATCCCACGCCTGCTTTTCGACACGGCGGGCGGCGAAACATGCAACCGCTGGTAATCTGGAGCGGCGTGCTCGTGCGAGTGCCTGGCGAGGCTCCTGAATTTTGAAATCCTCGCATGCGCCCGTCCGATCCCGTCCGGGGTCACGATGGGGTCATGCGCCGGTCTCGAAAGGAAAGCGATGCGATTGCGCGTTGAAATCCTGGCGGCGCTCTTTGTCGGCGCGCTTGCGCTGCCCGCGGCGGCGCAGGAATGCGGCGGCGATTTTGAGGCCTGGAAACAGGGCGTCGCGGCAGAAGCCAAGGCAGCCGGCGTCGGCGCCGTCGGGCTCGACGCGCTGGAGGACGCCGCCATCGACCAGCGGGCATTGGCCCGCGACCGCGCCCAGGGCGTCTTCACCCAGACTTTCACCGAATTCTCCAACCGCATGATTTCGGCCTACCGCCTGAAGCAGGGTGCGGCCAATCTGAAGAAATATGCCGATGTCTTCGACCGTGCCGACAAGGAGTTCGGCGTCCAGCCAGCGATCATCGCGGCTTTCTGGGGACTGGAGACCGACTTCGGCGCCGTGCAGGGCGACTTCCATACCCTCGATGCTCTGGTGACGCTTTCGCATGATTGCCGTCGTCCCCAGCTGTTTCGGCAGCAATTGGTGCCGCTGCTCACCTTGATCGACCGCGGCGTGCTGCCGGCCGACGTCAAGGGCGCCTGGGCCGGCGAGATCGGCCAGACGCAGATCCTGCCGACCGACTATCTGGCGCGCGGCGTCGACGGCGACGGAGACGGCAAGGTCGATCTGAGGAGCAGCGTGCCGGACGTCATCATGACCACGGCCGACAAGATCATGTCGCGCGGCTGGAAGCGCGACCAGCCCTGGGTCCAGGAAGTGCGCGTCCCCGACGAGATGCCATGGGACCAGACCGGCCGCACCAACAAGCTGCCGCTGTCGCAATGGGCGCAATGGGGTGTCACCGAACCCAACGGCAACCCGCTCATCGACAATGGCCTCAAGGCTGGCCTGGCGCTGCCGATGGGCCGCAAGGGTCCCGCCTTCCTGACCTACGACAATTTCGACGTCTATCTGGAATGGAACCAGTCCTTCACCTACGCGCTGACGGCGGCGGTGCTTGCGACCCGCCTTGCCGGCGCGCCGCAATTCGATCCGCGCACGCCCGAGCAAGGCCTGAGCGGCGACCAGATGAAGGCGCTGCAGACCAAGCTCGAGGCCAAGGGTTACGACGTCGGCACCGTCGACGGCATCCTGGGCACCAACACACGCGAGGCGATCCGCAAGGAGCAGATGCGGCTTGGCCTGCCGGTGGACGGTTGGCCGACGCCCGAGCTGTTGGCGAAGCTGTAGGACCTAGGCAGTAGGCAGTAGGCAGTAGGCGAAAATCCATTTTGGGCCACAGGTTGTAAACCCCTATTGCCTACTGCCTAATCCCTACTGCCTAATCCGCCATCGTCTCCAGGCTGGCGAAGCCCTGCGGCGCATCGCCCTCGTCGAACGGCGTCGTCACCTCGACGAATGTATCGGGGTAGAAGCCGTTGAAGCGTGTCCTGAGCGACAGCGAGTAGGCGCCGATATGGCCGATCTCGATCCAGTCGCCGGTGTCGACCGTTTCCGGCAGCCAGAACGGCCGGGACAGGATATCGACGGAATCGCAGGTTGCGCCGCAGACCTTGAACGGCACGATGGTTTTCTCGTTGCCGTTGCGGGTACGGATTGCGGGATCGGGAATGAAGCGCGCCGGCAGCGTGATCTTGCCGGTCCATGAATCCGACAGCGACGCCCAGATGCCGTCATTGATGTAGAGCCGCTTGCCTTTGCGCAACAGCACACGCACGATCAGCGACAGGCACCGCGCCACGATCACGCGTCCGGGTTCGGCTACCAAGGGCATCTGGTCGAACTGATATTCTTTCAGGTCGCCGGCCAGCCGCGACATCAATTGGCCGAGCGACGGCATCTCGATGTGCCTGCGATTGGGATCATGGCCGTATTCGGCGGGAAAACCGCCGCCGACATCGAGCCCGGCAATGTCGAAGGTCAGGCGGTTGCGCACCCAGTCCGCCGAGGCGAGCGCGCGCTCATACGTATCCGGATCCTCGATCTGGCTGCCGACATGGAAGCACAGACCGACCTTGTAGCCGGTGCGATTCAGCCGTTCCGCAAGCTCGACCGCATTGGCCGGCCCGGCGCCGAACTTCTTCGACAATTCGTAGGCCGCGTGGCCCTTGGTCTGGATGCGCACGAAGACGGTGACGGCGCCGGGATCGATATCGAGCGCCCGCACCACACGCGTCAGCTTCGCGATCTCATCCTCATGGTCGAGCGAGATCACCCGGATGCCGTATTTTTCAAGCGCCAGCTTGATGTCCGACTGCGCTTTGACCGGATGCATGTAGAGCATCTCAGCGTCGGGCGAGACGGCGCGCACGGCGGCGAACTCGCCGGGCGAGGCGACATCGAAGGCGCTGACGCCGGTTTCCACCAGCGTCTTGAGAACGATCTGCTCGCCATTGGTCTTGACCGCATAAGCGGTCTTGCCGGGAAACATGCCCATGAACTGCAGGGCATCCTCCTTCAGCACCTGCGGGCGGAAACAGTAGACCGGGTCGTCGGGACGAAGCGCCAGTGCCGCCTCACGGGCATTTTCGAATCGCTGCATGGACGAATCCTCAGGTCTGGAGCCGCGCACAATTAATCCTAGCTAGCCGCCAAAGAAAACAGTTCTGTGTCTTGGCGATCCGGAGCGGCCTGTTGCACATTTTGGCGACGCTAAACCACCGGTCAGGTTTCGGGTGGCCCTTGCCTGCGGATGAGATATCGGTTGGTGAGGTGTGACGGCCGAGGTTGCGATCGGCCAAGGGGAGGAACCGGACATGTCGATTACGGCCGGCGCCGCGCCGACGCGCGGAGCAATGACGCTCAAGGATTGGGCGCAACTTCTCCTGCTCGGCGCGATCTGGGGCGGTTCGTTCTTCTTTGCCCGCATTGCCGTGTCCGAGATCCATCCGCTGGCGCTGGTGCTGCTCCGAGTCGCCATCGCCGCGGCGGCACTTCAGCTCTATCTGGCGGCCCGCGGTCTCTCGTTCCGGCTCGCCTTCCCGCATGCCGGCCTGTTCTTCCTGCTGGCGCTCACCAACAATGTCGTGCCCTTCTCGCTGATCTTCGCCGGCCAGACGCAACTCGGCGCCGGCGTCGCTTCGGTGCTCAATGCGACGACGCCGTTCTGGACGCTGATCCTGGCCAATGCGCTCACAACCGACGAGAAGCTATCCTGGAACAAGTTCGCCGGCATCGCGCTCGGTGTCGCCGGCACCGCGGTGATGATCGGACCTGGCCTGCTTGCCGGGCTTGGCGGACCGGTGTGGGCCAAGTTCGCATTGATCGGCGCTTCGATCTCCTACGCCGTCGCCCTGATGATCGCGCGCCGCTTCAAGGGTGTGCCGTCGCCCGTCATCGCCACCGGACAGTTGACCGCATCGACCATCATCATGATCCCGATCGTGCTGATTGCCTATGGCCCGGCGGGACTTTTCTCGGTCTCGCCGCCCGTCTGGGCCGCGGTTCTGGGCCTGGCGCTGCTATCCACCGCCTTCGCGTACATCCTCTATTTCAACCTCGTCGCCTCGGCCGGCGCCACCAATGCCTCGCTGGTCACCTTGATCGTGCCGGTTAGCGCAGTGCTGCTCGGCTTCCTGTTCCTCGGCGAGCGGCTGGCGCTGTTCGAGATCGGCGGCATGACGCTGATCGGGTTCGGCCTGGTCACCATAGACGGTCGCCTGCTGGGCCGATGGTAGCGGTGTCATGCCACGGCTCCGCCACAATTTATTCACAACGCTTGAGGCGGCTTTTGCCGAAGAGTTTCAACGGCTAACGGTATATCGGAAGTCGCAAATCCCACAATCATGTCGCATTGCAGCACGTTTTCCGCTTGCCTGTGACCCAAATGACTCTAGATTCCGGCCATAGCTCTGAAGAGGAGGCTATGGCATGGGACTGACGAGGCCGATCAACGCTTTGATGATTTGTGCCGCATTCGCTTTCATCGGTGCCCTTATCATAGGTGTTCTTCCCTGACCCGCCAAAGCCGGGAAGACCAGCACCGAGATAATCCAACAGTTCGAAAAGGCCGGGTTCTACCCGGCCTTTTCCGTTGCAGCCTGCCCTATGCGGCGGCCGAACCCGCCGCCTCCGCCTCATGCGAGCGGATGCCGATCATGTGGCAGACGGCAAAGACGAGGTCGGCTCGGTTCATGGTATAGAAATGGAAGTCGCCGACGCCGCGCTCGACAAGGTCGAGCACCTGCTCGGCCGCCACGGCCGAGGCCACCAGCGCATGCGTCTGCGGGTCGTTCTCCAGCCCCTCGAAGCGTTCGGCCAGCCAGGCCGGCACCAGCGCCCCGCAGCGCGACGAGAAATTGGCGACCTGGGTGAAATTATGCACCGGCAGGATGCCCGGTACGATCGGGATGTAGATGCCGGCGCGGCGCGCCCGTTCGACATAGCGCTCGTAAAGATCGTTGTCGAAGAAGAACTGGGTGATCGCCCGCGTCGCGCCATTGTCGGCCTTGCGCTTCAGCATGTCGATGTCGGTGGCGAAATCCGGACTTTCCGGATGCTTTTCCGGATAGGCGGAGACCGAGATATCGAAATCGCCGGCGCTCTTCAGCGCCCCGACCAGCTCGGCGCCGTTGGCGTAGCCGTCGGGATGCGGACGATAGCTTGTGCCGACGCCTGCCGCCGGATCGCCGCGCAGCGCCACGAAGCGTTTGACGCCCATATCCGCGAATTCGCGGATGACCGTGTCGACCTGATCGCGCGCGGCATCGACGCAGGTCATATGCGCCGCAGGCGTCAGCGATGTCTCGTTCAAGATGCGCTTGACCGTGCGGGCCGTGCGCTCGCGGGTCGAACCGCCGGCGCCGTAGGTCACCGAGACGAATTTCGGCTTGAGCGGCTCCAGCCGGGTGACCGTGTCCCATAGCCTTGCTTCCATCTCGTCGGTCTTCGGCGGGAAGAATTCGAACGAGACCCGGACCTTGTCGCCGATGTCGGGGCGGCGGGAAAAGCGGAACTGGTTCATCAGGCTGTTTCCCCCATTGGATATGTCTTGGCAGGCAGCGAGTCGTTGGATGGATCGGCGATCAGCAGCCGGCGGTCGCGGCCGAGCCAGAGCTTGACGGTGAGCCTTGCCTCGTTGCCGCCGCGCGGCTCGAATTCCTGGCTGTCCTCGAGGTCGAGGCCGGCCTCGGCGAACCAGTCGGACATCTGCCGGTCGGAAAAGCCTAGCCGCATATGCGCATGCTGGTCGCGCAGGAATTCGAGATTATGCGGCGCGAAGTCGACGACGATCAGCCGGCCCGATGGCCGCAGCAGCCGCGCCGCTTCGGCGATGGCGCGCGCGGGATCGTCGAGATAATGCAGCACCTGGTGGATGGTGACGAGATCGAAGGCGCTGCGCTCGACCGGCGGCGAGAAGATGTCGCCCTGGCGCACCTGCGCATTGGCGATGCCCGCCTTGTCGAGATTGGCGCGCGCCACGCTCAGCATCTCGCGCGACATGTCGATGCCGACGCCGCGCCGGTAGAGCGGCGCAAAGATTTCGAGCAGCCTGCCCGTGCCGGTGCCAAGGTCGAGCATCGACTGAAACGGCCGCTTGCCGACGAGCTTGATGAGTGCCGCTTCCACAGCCCGGTCCGGCACATGCAGCGAGCGGATATGATCCCAGCTCGCGGCATTCTCGGAAAAATATTCGGCCGCCCGATCCTGCCGCTTGCGCTTGACCGCCGCCAGCCGCTCGAGATCGCGCACCACCTGCGGATCGGCCTCGCTTATCGCCGAGACCAGACGCTGGACGAAGTCGCGCGAATTATCGATGTCGGTCAGCCTGAAGAAGGCCCAGGATCCTTCCTGGTAGCGGCCGATCAAACCGGCATCGAGCAGCAGCTTCAGATGGCGCGAGACGCGCGGTTGCGACTGGCCGAGGATCTCCGTGAGGTCGGAGACGGTCAAGTCGCCGCGCGAAAGCAGCACCAGGATGCGCAGCCGGCTGGATTCGGCCGCCGCCTTCAATGTATCTACCATTGTATCGAGCGAGACATGCATGCGCGAGTTTCTCGTTGAAAGATATAAAGATATGTTTATGTCGATTTTGAAACCGTGGCAAGGGCTATGTCGCTTCCGGACAAGAAAATGGCGCAGCCGTGATCCGCGCCGGGCAGCCGGTTTCTCCGCGGGATGAACAGGATGTTTGAGACACGCCAAGGTGAAATGCTTCTTGCGGCCGACCCGGCGCAGTTGCCGCCGGACGATCATGTTGTCTTCATCGGCCGCATCGTCTCACCGTGGACCAGTCGCGAGGATTGCCCCAAGAACATGCGCGCCGCCCGGGAAACCGGGCGACCCGCGACAATCCTGATCGACCAGCCCTATCGCCCGGGGTTGCAAAACCTGGAACGTGCCAGCCACGTCGTCATCCTGTCCTGGCTCCATCACGCGCCGCGGAATCTGATTGTGCAGAAACCGCGCCATGCGGCTGAACCGAAAGGCGTTTTCTCGCTGCGCTCCCCTGCCCGGCCCAACCCCGTCGGCCTGCACGTGGCGAAGCTCATCGCGCTCGACATCGACGCCGGCCGGATCGAGATCGACGCCGTCGACGTGCTCGACGGCACGCCGGTCATCGACATCAAGCCCTACTATGCCTCGACCGACGCCTTCCCCGAAGCGACCATCGCCGGGCGCGACGAGAAATGAGCGCCCCAACCGGTCGACGCCGCGCCATCGCCAAGGCGCTGACCGCGCTGTTGCCGCTTGCTCCCTATGCCGACATGGAAAAGATCCGCGCCGACGCCGGTTCCGTGCACATGAAGAGCTTGCCGCCGACGATCGCAGTGTGGCTGGCCACCATCGCCCATGTCCGCCACGTCCACACCGATTACGAGAAGTTGCTGGCCGAAGGCTATGATCGGGATTCGGCGCGCTTCTTCGTGATCGGGCGGACCAATGAGGTGCTCACCCGCTGGCGGGCGACACGGTTGCTCGACGAAGACGAGGAGGATCAGTGAGGCCAAGCAGCGCCTTCTGCCTGGCTCTACTGCATCCACAGCCGGACGCTAGCCTGCGTTGCCGAACGTCGAGGGAGGAACGAATGAGCCAGGTCGCGGCCACGACAGTGAAGTCGTTCCCCTTTGTCTCGGAACGCCATCTCGACCCGCATGCCTATCCCGACGGTATTGCCTTCCTGGACGGGCAATATCTGCCGATGTCGCAGGCCAAGATCTCGGTGCTGGATTGGGGCTTCCTGCATTCCGACGCCACTTATGACACGGTCCACGTCTGGGACGGCCGTTTCTTCCGCCTCGACCTGCATCTCGACCGGTTCTTCGGCGGGCTGGAAAAGCTGCGCATGGCGATCCCGTTCGATCGCGACGGCGTTGTCGAAATCCTCCACAATTGCGTCGCGCTCTCCGGCCACCGCGCGGCTTATGTCGAGATGCTGTGCACGCGTGGCGCCTCGCCGAGTTTCAGCCGCGACCCGCGCCAGGCGATCAATCGGTTCATGGCTTTCGCCGTCCCATTCGGCTCGGTCGCCAATGCCGAGCAGCTGCGAAGCGGCCTCCATGTCGCGATCAGCGACAAGGTCCGCATTCCGCCGGCCTCGATCGATCCCTCGATCAAGAACTACCATTGGCTCGATCTCGTACGCGGGCTTTACGATGCCTATGACCGCGGCGCCGACACCGCGCTGATCCTCGACTTCAACGGCAATGTCGCCGAAGGCCCGGGCTTCAATGTCTTCTGCGTCAAGGACGGCAAGCTGTCGACGCCGGCCGTCGGCGTGCTGCCGGGGATCACGCGCCGCACCGTGTTTGATCTCTGTGCGGAGGCCGGCCTTTCTGCGGTGGCGACGGATGTCAGCATGGCCGCGCTGAAGACGGCGGACGAGGTCTTCATCACCTCGACCGCCGGCGGCATCATGCCGGTCACTAGGATCGACGGCGCCCCTGTCGCCGACGGCAAGGTCGGCGCAGTCACCGACCGACTGATGGCGCTTTATTGGAAGAGGCATGCCGATCCGGCCTGGACGAGCGCGGTGCGCTATCCCTGACCTGCCCGCCAAATAAATCCGGCGGCGCCTCTGGAAAAACGTCGAAAGCGCCGTACATGCAGCAAGCGGAGCATCCTCCGCTTATATCCGGAATACATCGTCCCCCAGAGCAATTCCAGGAACAGCACGCAGCGGCTTCCATTCGGAATTGCGCAAAAACAAGGACTTGGAGCGTCAGGCGGTTCCGTGAAACGCTGAAAGCGCTCGAAGGGCAAGGATCAAGATCATGACTGATAAGGTTTGGTTCATCACCGGATCGTCGAAAGGCTTTGGCCGCGTCTGGGCCGAGGCCGCGCTCGCCCGCGGCGATCGCGTCGCCGCAACCGCCCGCGATGCCGGCACGCTTGCCGATCTCGTCGAGAAATATGGCGACAAAGTCGCTGCCATGCAGCTCGATGTCACCGACAAACAGGCGGTCGACGCCGCGATCGCCGAAGCGCAGAAGCGCTTCGGCCGGCTCGATGTCGTCATCAACAATGCCGGCTACGGCCATTTCGGCGCCATCGAGGAAGTAACCGAGCAAGAAGCGCGCGACCAGATCGAGACCAATGTGTTTGGCGCGCTTTGGGTCACCCAGGCGGCACTGCCCATCATGCGGGCGCAACGCTCCGGCCACATCATCCAGATCTCCTCGATCGGCGGCGTCAACGCCTTCGCTTCGATCGGCCTTTACCACGCCTCGAAATGGGCGCTGGAGGCCTTCAGCCAGTCGCTCAGCCTCGAGGTTGCCGGGTTCGGCATTCATGTAACCCTGGTCGAGCCGGGTGGCTTCTCCACGGATTGGGCCGGGCCGTCGGCCAAGGTCTCCAAGCCGTTGGACGCCTATGAGCCGGTCCGCGCGGCGATGGCCGAGCGCCGCAGCCGCGCGGTCGCCGGCGATCCGCAAGCGACCGGACCGGCGATGCTGGCGATCGTCGACGCGGCCGAGCCGCCGCTCAGGGTCTTTTTCGGCGATGGCGGCTTGCCGATGATCAGGCAGGAATATGCCAACCGCATCGCCACCTGGGAAAAGTGGGACCATGTTTCGGTGATGGCCCAGGGCGCCAACAAGAACCGCAAGGCGGCCTGACCGCGAACGCCGCGCCGCGAAAGCGGCGCGGCCTCTTTGTTCAGGCCCGATAAATCCACTGCTCCGGGACGCGGATGGAAATCTCTTCGCCAGCCCGGACGATGCCTGGCTTCTCGACCCAGGCGACAAGGCCGCGCAGCCGTTTCGCCTCCTTTGGAAAGAGCAGCGCGGTGGCCTCCTGATCCGCTGCGCCGACATGCTCGGCGATCGACTGTCCGGCGAACCGGCACGGCTTGTTCTGGCCGTCGATCTTGAGCGTCACGCCGCCCTTGAAGAACATCAGCGAGCCGGCCGGCAGCATCGAAAGATGCGGCACGCCTTCGACCACGAGATTGGCGCCGATCCACTCCGGTTTGATTTCCTCGAGGCCCATGCGCTGGGCGACGATGGCGAGCTCGTCCGCGGCCACAAGCGACAATTGCCGCTCGTTGCGCATCTCGGTGCCGCGCGGATACCACGGCTCGCGCCCGCCCGAACGCCGCGTCGCGCCGGCATGGAAGTCGCCTTCGATGCCATCGAAGCCAAGCTGCAGCTCCTCGACCGCCCCTGTCTCGAAATGATCGTGCCGGGCGGCGTAGAGCGCCGCTGCCTTTGCCGTCAGCTTGCGGCCCGGCACGATGTCGGCGGCAGGTTCAGTCGTGGACAACAAGTCCGCCATCGGCTTCATCCTTTTCAGTCGGCCGCTTTTTGCACCTCGACCGTCCAGCCGGCAAGGGCTGTCTCCGCCGATGCTTCAAGGTCTTCGACCGAAGCGCCGTCGCGTGCCTGGATCGACATCCCATGCATGACGCCTGCAAGGTATCTGGCCGATCGCTCGACGGACAGGCCTGCCGGCAATTCGCCGGCGTCGCGCCCCTTGGCCAGGCGGGCCGCGATCGCCGCCTCGGTCGCCTTGCGATAGATCTTGAGTTCGTCCGCGATGCCCTGCGCCTGCGGCGACACTGCCAGCGCGCCGCTGATGAACAGGCAGCCGCCCGGTTTGCCGGGCCGCGTGTAGGATCGCGCCGCCCCCCTCAGCAGCAGACGGACCGCTTCCACGGTGGACACCGGTGCGCCGAGCGCGTCCAGCGCAAATCCTACCTCCCTCTCATGGTAGCGGGCCAGCGCGCGGCGAAACAGCGTCTCCTTGTCGGTGAAGGCGTTGTAGATCTGCGGCGGCGTCAAGCCCATCGCCTCGCGCAGCATGGCAAGCGAGGTCGCCTCATAGCCATGCTCCCAGAACAGGAGCATGGCCGCGTCGAGCGCGGCCTCCGGGTCGAACGCCCGCGGCCTGCCGCCGCGCGGCTTCTCAGAATTTTCCATAGTGATCGATACGAAACCTATTGACTTGCCTCTTTTGGATAACGTAACAATCAATACGTAACCTGACAAGCGGAACCATCCGCAGCAAGAAGGAGAACCAATATGCCGATCACCGTGACCGCGCCCGAAGGCGTGCTGACCAAAGCTGGAGAGCGCGAAATCCTGCCTCGCCTCAGCGCCGCGCTCATTGAAGCCTCCGGGGCCACCGGGAATTCATTCTTCACCGCAATCGTCGGCGGAACGGTTCATGTCCTGCCGGTCGATCGCATCTATGCCGGCGGCGCCAATCGCCCTGTCGTCATGGTGGAATTGAAGCTGCCGAATATCGGCCTTGCCACCAACGAGGCACGCGAGGCCTTCATCGCCGCAGCCGCCAAGATCGTCGACGAATATTGCGTGCCGGGCCACAAGCCCGAGAACACCTGGATCAACATCCTCAACGCTCCCGACGGGGGTTGGGGCATCGGCGACCGGCAATATTCGGACGAGGCGCTTGTCGCGGCGGCGATGGCCGCGGCGTAACGGCGCCGGTTTGATCACGACATTCTTACCAAAGTCGACTTTCTTTCGCCTGCCGCGCGGATTTAAACGCGTGGCAGACGAGAGGCTCGATCATGCAGGTTGGACACGCTGTAGCGGCGCTTTGGCTGTTCTGGGTGGTATCCTGGGCTTTGGCCTCCTTCTGGACTGACCCCGCGCAAAAGCGCGCCGATCTCAAGTCGGAGGCGCGCTATCGGGTCCTTTGGCTGGCCGGCACCGTGTTGATGTTCGTGCCAGCGCACGGCTATGCCGGTCGGCTGCGCCTCTGGACGCCGACGCTCACCGAAGCCTGGATCTGCGTCGCCCTGATCGCCATCGGCATCGCGTTCGCCTGGTGGGCGCGCCTGCATCTTGGGCGCCTGTGGTCGGCCAACGTCACCGCCAAGGCTGATCATCGCGTCGTCGATACCGGCCCCTATGGCTTGGTCCGCCATCCGATCTACACCGGGCTGTTGCTGTCCGTCCTCGCCACCATGGCCATCAAGGGCACGGTCTGGGGCATCGCCAGCGCCGCCCTGCTGCTCGTCGGCGTCGTCGTCAAGGCGCGGCTGGAAGAAAGCTTCCTGCGCGGCGAGCTTGGCCCGGCCTATGACGACTACGCCCGGCGCGTGCCGATGCTGGTGCCCTTCGCGCCGGCTTAATGCATGTCTCCCGAAAGTGGGAACCGGTTTCGGGACAAAGACATGCATAAAATCAAGAACTAAAGCGCCTGGAGCGAATCCGAAGGATCGCGACGCGCTTTAGAGCATCCTGAGCAACGCGCCGCCGATCGAATAGCCCGCGCCGAAGGCGCAGATCAGCCCGAAATCGCCGGCCTTCATGTCAGCATGGTTTTCCGACAGCGCTACGATCGCGCCGGCACCGGCGGTGTTGCCGAGCCGCTCCAGCACCATCGGCGCGCGGTCATGGTCGACATCGTGGCCGAAGGACAGTTTCAGGATCATCGCATTCATGCGCGCATTGGCCTGGTGCAGCCAGAAGCGCCTGATGCCCTCCGGCGTCAGCCCGTGCTCGGCCAGGAATTCGACGATGAATTTCTGGCCGGCGACGGTGACTTCCTTGAAAACCTTGTTGCCGACCTGCTTGATGAGGTTGCCTTCCAGGTTGATCATGTAGGGATCGTCCTGGGCCGTGCGCGTGTGGTAGCCGAGATTGGTGCGGATGTTGTTCGACATCTGCGTCCAGGTGCGCGTGTCGAGCACCTCGAAACGCCCCGGCCGCTTTTCGCCCTGCGCCAGTCCCTCAACGACCATGGCGACCGAGGCGTCGCCGAAGATGAAATGTGTCTGCCGGTCGCGGAAGTTGAGGTGGCCGGTGATGATTTCGGGCGTCGACACCAGGATGCGCTTGTGCGCCCCCGCTCTAACCAGATTGACGGCGACATGCAGCGCCGCAGCGGCGGAAGAGCAGCCAAGCCCCATGTCGAAGCCGGCTCCTTTGGTGCCAAGCGCCTCCTGCATCTCGATGGCGATGGCCGGATAGGGCCGCTGGTGATGCGAGGCCGAGCAGATCACCAGATCGATGTCCGATCCGCCGACCCCGGCATGAGCAAGCGCCTTCCTGGCCGAGGCGATGCCGAACTCCGCCTCCAATGACAGCGCGTCGTCCGGCCGTGCCGGAATGCGCGGCGACATGCGGGTCGGGTCGAGGATGCCCTCGCGCTCGACGACATGGCGGCTCCTCACGCCCGAGGCGTGCACGATGAAGTCGCTGTCCGATTTCTGCAGCGGCGCTTCACCGGTACTCGCGCGGCGCGCATTCTCGGTGTCGACCCAGCTGTTGAAGCTTTCGACCAGCTCTTCATTGGTGATGACGGGTTCAGGGATTTCGGCGCCGATGCCGCTGATGATGACGCGATGCATGTCCAATCCATCCGAGGCCCGGGCGTAACGGGCTTTGATGTGGGCGCGGAAATGGCCCGGCGCAACCCTTGTCGCATTTGGCCGGTTTATGCCAGCTTAAATCACGGGCTTCCCGGTAGACGATCACCAGGCGCAAAGCTTGGTGTTGGTCTGCGGATTGTTCCAGCAGGCGCCGTCGTCGCGGCTGCGCACGAACTGCCCCGGCAGCGATCGGTTGCGGCTGCCGAACCTGGCATAGCCGAAGGCGAAGCCCGGCTGGTCGATTTCAAGCGTGATCGTAGGATAGCCCGGCGCCGAGACGCGGAAGCTGCCTTCGCCGTCCAAGGCCTTGTAGTTGCACGGATAATAGCCGTCATCCGTGGTGAAGCAGCGTGCCGGCTTGGCCTCGGCGGCGATGGAAAAAGAAACCAGCGCGGTCATGCACAGACCGCATGCGACACCTGTCTTGCCTAATGTCATCGCTCACCCCTGCCCCCGTGGCCCTTCCCTGTGGGATAGCCATCGTCCAGGTGGATGAAATGCGCATGACGGCGCGAACCGGTCAAGAAGCGGGGCGAGTGACCTAGGCGCGTTTGGCGACGATGAAGATGCGCGGGAAGCGCAGCAGCACATTGCCGTTCGCCGTCTTCGGATAGGCCTTGGCGATCTTGGCGGTGTAGCTGTCGAGGAACAGCTTCTTCTCATCCGCGTCGAGCGGATCGAGGAACGGCTTAAGGCCGGTCGCCTTGACCCATTCGACGATCGCTTCGGCATCGGCCAGCGGATGGTTGTAGATGGTGTGCCAGATGTCGAGCCGGTCGGCGAGCGGCGACAGAAGGTCGTAGTAGAAGGAAACCGGCGGCAGCGGGAAGCGCGCGGCGCCCTTCAGCTTGGCCGCAAACGGCACTTCCGCAGCCGTATCGCGCATCAGCTGATGCGAGGCTTCGCCGAGATTGTCCGGCATCTGGACGGCCAGCGCGCCGCCCGGCGCGAGCAGGCCCATCAGCCGCTGGAACACCGCCGGATGTTCCGGCAGCCACTGGAAGACGGCATTGGCGAAGATGACGTCGACAGGATGCTCGGGCTGCCATCCGGCGGCATCCGCCAGCTCGAAATTGACATTCGGCAGCCGCGCCCGCGCCTTCTCGATCATGTCGGGCGAGGTGTCGAAGCCGCTGACCTGGGCATCCGGCCAGCGCTCGACCAGAAGCTCGGTGGAATTGCCGGGACCGCAGCCGATATCGACGACGCGGCGCGGAAAATCGACCGGCACCTGCACCGCCAGATCCCGCGCCGGCCGCGTGCGCTCATCCTCGAACTTCAGATATTGGGCGGCGGACCAGTCAGGCCTCGGTGCTTCGGCGGCGTTTGTGTTCATCGATAGATCTCGCGACGATTGCCGACTTCCACGACCAAAACCACAAGCCGGCTATCCTGGAATTGAGTGATGATCCTGTAATCGCCAACGCGAAAGCGCCAAGCGTCTTCCTCTGTCGCAACGAGCCGCTTGGCAAGGGTTTTCGGATTGGGATGCGACGAAACTCTTTGATGCAGGAATTCGACGATACGTCGTTGGTCTTTTGTCGACAGCCGTTCGATGTCTTTCAAGGCACGTGGCGTGAACTCGACGCGCCAGTTCGTTCAGCGGCGGGCTTGGTGTGACGTTCCTCGGCTTCACGAAGCTCAAGCTTCCGCATCACCTCTTCCAGAGGGATGCGAACACCATCGTCCTCTTTCAGGCGCTCATCTGCGATCTTTGCGTCCTGCCAGTCCTCGATCGCCTCAAGGACGGCTTCAGTCACGACCTGATCGGTCGTGCGGCCGCTGGCCTTGGCCATGACGGCCAGCAGCTTCTCGGCTTTCCCGGGCAACTTCACGGTGATCATATGGAACGCTCCATCCGATCAATTTAGGCCAAACACGAGGCGCAGGCAACGGAACCCGGTCGTCCTACCGCGTCAGCCGCTTGTGCGTCATGCGGTGCGGGGCCGCCGCTTCGGCGCCTAGGCGCCGCAGCTTGTCCTTCTCATACTCCTCGAAATTGCCTTCGAACCATTCGACATGCGCGTCGCCCTCGAAGGCAAGCATGTGGGTCGCCATACGATCAAGGAACATGCGATCGTGGCTGATGATGACGGCGCAACCGGCATAGGCCTCCAGCGCGTCTTCCAGCGCACCCAGCGTTTCGGTGTCGAGGTCGTTGGTCGGCTCGTCGAGCAGCAGAACATTGCCGCCGCCTTTCAGCATCTTGGCCAGATGCACGCGGTTGCGCTGACCGCCCGACAGGTTGCCGACCTTCTGCTGCTGGTCGCCGCCCCGGAAGTTGAAGGACGAGCAATAGGCGCGGCTGTTGATCTCGTGCTTGCCGAGCTTGATGATTTCGGCGCCGCCGGAAATTTCTTCCCATACGGTTTTGCTGCCATCGAGCGCGTCGCGGCTCTGGTCGACATAGCCGAGCTTGACCGTCTCGCCGATGCGCACGGTGCCCGCATCCGGCTTTTCCTGGCCGGTGAAGGTCTTGAACAGCGTCGTCTTGCCGGCGCCGTTCGGGCCGATGACGCCGACGATGCCGCCCGGCGGCAGTCGGAACGACAGGTTCTCAATCAAAAGCTCGTCGCCAAAACCCTTGTTGAGGCCTTCGACCTCGATGACGACGTTGCCGAGACGCTCGCTCGACGGAATGACGATCTGCGTGTCGGTCGGCTTGCGGTTCTGCGACTGCTCGACCAGTTCCTCGTAGGCCTTGATACGCGCCTTCGACTTGGTCTGGCGCGCCTTGGGCGAGGACTGGATCCACTCGCGCTCGCGCCAGATCGACTTCTGGCGGGCGTCGTCCTCGCGGCCTTCCTGGATCAGGCGCTTGGCCTTGGCGTCGAGATATTTGGTGTAGTTGCCCTCGTAGGGAATGCCGCGTCCGCGATCGAGCTCGAGGATCCAGCCGGTGACGTTGTCCAGGAAGTAGCGGTCGTGGGTGATGATCAGCACCGAGCCCGGATAGTCGCGCAGGTGCTTTTCCAGCCACGCCGTGGTCTCGGCGTCGAGATGGTTGGTCGGTTCGTCGAGCAGCAGCAGATCCGGCTGGCGCAACAGAAGCTGGCAAAGCGCGACACGGCGGCGCTCGCCGCCTGAAAGGTTCGTCACCTCGGAATCGCCTGGCGGGCACTGCAGCGCGTCCATCGCCATCTCGACCTGCTGCTCGAGGTCCCACAGGTTCAGGCGATCCATCTCGTCCTGGAGCTTGGCCGACTCGTCCGCCGTCTCGTCGGAATAGTTCATCATCAGCTCGTTGTAGCGCTCGATGATGGCCGTCTTCCTGGCGACGCCTTCCATGACGTTTTCCATCACGGTCTTGTTTGGATCGAGTTGCGGCTCCTGAGGGAGATAGCCGACGGTTGCGCCCTCGGCCAGCCAGGCTTCGCCCTGGAACTCCTTGTCGAGCCCGGCCATGATGCGCAGGATCGTCGACTTGCCCGAGCCGTTGGGGCCGAGAATGCCGATCTTGGCGTCCGGATAGAAGGACAGGTGAACGTTATCGAGCACCTTCTTGGTGCCATAGGCCTTCGACAGGCCGGACATGTGATAGATGAACTGGCGAGCCACGCGCGCTTTCCCTGGATGGAGTGTCAAGGTGAATGGGGGTTGCGCGCTATGTAGGCGATGAAACGACGAACGGCAATCGCTTTCGGCGCGCCGGCGTCCAAACGGCGCGCATTCGCCGGTTTGCGCTCCCGACTCCGCCGCAGCTTTTCGCCGCCGCCGGCCATAGCGTGAAATCAGTGGTTAACTATTCGCCTTCAAAACACTAATAGGTTGGGAAATCGCGGCCATGCCGCGGTTTCGGGGAAAGATCGGATCGACGACGTGCTGAACGGTGTCCTGCTCCTTGCCGAAGCGGTTCTGTATTTCGGCGCCATGGTCACGCTCTTCCGCTTCCGGCGCCGCATCGGCCTTGGCGTGTTCATCTGCGCGCTCGGCGTCATGCATTTCCTCGAGACCTATCTCGCCAGCGTCTTCTATGTCGCGCTGCCCTTTGGCCTGGTCTCGCCAGGCTCAGCCGTGCTGTTTTCCGGCAAGCTGGTCATGCTGCTTCTGCTCTACATGAAGGAGGATGCCGCGACAGTCCGCCAGCCGATCTACGGCCTTTTGCTCGGCAACGCCTTGATGATCGGCCTGGTGCTGATCCTGCGCCTGCACGCCGTTTCGCCGCTTCCCGACGGCAGAATGCCCGACATCGGCTTCATCGACGAGATGGGCTGGCTGATGGTTTGGGGCACTTCGTTGCTGTTCGTCGACGCCATCCTGATCATCCTGCTCTACGAGAAGCTCGGCGCCTATCTGCGCGCGAGGCCGTTCATGCGCATCCTCGCATCGGTCGCCTGCGTGCTCACCTTCGATCAGGCCGGCTTCTTCACCGCGCTGCATTTCGTCGCCGGCGCGCCGATCGAGGTCTTCTTCGGCGGCTGGTTCGCCAAGATGGGCGCGGCGCTTGCCTATAGCGGCATGCTCGTCGCCTATCTCAAATGGGTCGAGGACAGCGACATCGCCGTGCCGCGCGGCCTCTCCGACATCTTCGACGCCCTCACCTATCGCGAGCGCTATGAAGCGCTGATCAAATATGTCGGCCGCGACGGCCTCACCGGCCTGCTGCATCGCGGCAGTTTCGATGCCGACGGCGAGTCCGCGGTCGCCGCCGCCATCCGCATGGGCAAGCCGCTCAGCCTGCTCATCGTCGATGTCGACCATTTCAAGTCGATCAACGACCGCTTCGGCCATGCCGAGGGCGACAAGGTGCTGAAATCCATGGCTGTGCTGCTGGCCGAGACCGTCGGCGGCAACGATCAGGTGTTCCGGATCGGGGGCGAGGAGTTCGCCGTGCTGACGCAACAGTCGCACGCGCCCGCCAGGCTGCTCGGCGAGACCATCAGGAACGCCACCAAGACCTCGGCGCGCACCAACCGCTTCAATATCACCGTGAGTGCCGGCGTCTCCACCGTCGGCGAGACGACGCACTGCCTCGGCGACATCTTCGCGCTGGCCGACCAGCGCCTCTACAAGGCCAAGCTGAGCGGCCGCGACCGTGTTGTCGGCGAGCCCGGCAGCGAGGCGATCATCCTGCAGACGGCCCCAAGGTCAGCCTAACCAAGATCGGCCTGGACCCGGGAATTGCCGCCTACTGGAATCCGATCGCGTCGACAGTGCCCTTCGGGCAACCGGCCTTGGCTGTCGGCGCGGAGGCCATCAAGAGATCGGCGAGCTTGCTGTCGGGACCCACCGGGCCGGACAGGCCGAGCGTGATCTCGCCGATCAGGCGCCGGCCGCTCGACGGGTCGACCAGGCAGGACACGCGCACGCGGTCGCCTGCGCCAGCGCCGAAGGCTTCGTTGAAGGCGCCGCGGATCTGGTCCGAGGTCAATTGCTTGCCGATATTCTTGTTGAAGAGGTCGCGCACCGCGGAGGTGTTCACCGCCCGCATCAGGTTGAGCGCGTCGGAGAAATACTCCTGCTGGCTCTTGCCGTAGCAGGTGCCATGCTTCATCCATTCGTGGCGCTCGAGCCTGGAAGCCGTGCCCGGCATCACCTGGTCGAGCTCGGCGCGCGTCTTTGCGTCGAGATCGACCGGCGGCAGGTCTGCCCAATGCGCCGGATTGTCATTGGCCTTGTCGCTCGCCGAGACCTGGCAATAGAAATTGCCGTTCGGCTGCGGCCACAGCCCATGCAGCGTAAAGTGCGAGGCATCGAACTCGCTCGGGTTCTGCGCCTTGCATTCGGGCTTGCTCGCCTTGGTCTCGCAGAAAGCCGGCTGCCAGCTCAGCGCAAAGACATATTCGGGTTTTCCGGAGGCTGACGGGGACGGTTTGGCCTGACCGGCAGGCGCCGGGGTCGTCTGCGCGCTGCCGCCGGTGACATGGCCGCAGCTGATCTTCACCCAGCGCCGCTCGGGGTCGGCGCCCGGCACCTGGATGAGATAGTGCGTGGGCTCGTCCTTGTTGCCGGCAAGCAGCTCATAGCTTTTGCCGGCTTCGGTCGAGACATTGCCGGGATTCTTGCCGCTCTTGATCGCCTGCGTCGCCGGGCATGCGGCATCGGCCACGAACGAGCCGCTCATCCTGACATCGGCGCGCGCCATCCCGACGCCGGCCAGCGCCAACAATACCGCACCCCATATCGCAGCTATCCGCATTCCAGCACACTCCTGGTGTTTCATGCCGCCAGCTAAAAACGTGCGACATGTCAGAATTACGATTTCTTTCGCCGGGTGCAAAAAACAATTGTCATTGCCCGTCCCGATCCCAACTCACGACTACTTGATCAGCCCTGCTCCACCCGTGAGGTCAGCGTGCGTAGAAGATCGAGCGCGACCTGAAGCGTTCGCGCCTCGATGCCGTCGGAGACGCGGTTTGCCCAGACATGCTGGCGCGAGCCGATATCCCTGATTGCCGCCCAGCCGGCATCGGTGATTGCCAGCAGCTTGGCACGGCGATGCGCAGGGTTGTCGGCATAGGCAGCGAGCCCCTCGGTGGCCAGAATGTCGGCCAGCCGCTGCACGCTCTGGCGGGCAAGGCCCATGTCGCGGGCGATGTCGGCCACCGATTTCGGCTCCTTGAGCACCGCGCCCAGAACCTGCCAACGCGCCGCCGTCAGCCCGGCAGGCTCGGCCAGCCGGTCGGCCGCATCGAGAAACCCGCCATTCAGCCGGAACACGGCAAGCACCAGTTCGGTGAGCATGTCTGCGGCTTCGGTCCTTTCAGTCATTTCTGGCCGGCCTCGATGGTGGCAACGAAACTGTTGACGGCTTCCGCCACCGCTTCCGGCTTGTCAAGCATCACCCAATGGCCGGAGGCTGGAACGGTTCTGTGGCCAATTCCGCTGCGAAGCCGGAAGAGGGCAGCCGGATTGTCATTGGCTTCGGTGGCCAGAACAAACATCGGTCCGTGATAAGCGTCGAGCGTCGGCTCCGGATTCCATTCCGCCAGCGCCTTGCCGACGCCCGCCCGCGCCGCCGGATCGACCACCACCGCATCGGCAAGCACGGTTCGGCGAACCGCTTCATTGGAGCCGGCAATCGAGGTGTAGTAGGCATTGAGAACATCGCCGCCTTGCGGGCCAGACAGATCGCGAACGAAACCGTCGCGGATCTCCTTTGGCAAAGCACGCGGATCGGTCGCCGGATCGACCAGCAGAATGCCAGCGACCCGGTCGGCATGGCTCGCGGCGTAAGCAAGCGCGGCGCCATTGCCGCCGCTATGCGCGACAAGGACGAACCGTTTCAGGCCAAAGGTGTCAGCGACCGCGCCGATATCGGCGGCGCGGCCGTCATAGCTGTAATCGCCATCGTCCGCGGGCGCCGATGCGCCATGGCCGCGAAAATCGAAGGCGACCGCCTCGCGACCACCGGCGGTGAGCTGCATCACCCGGTTCCACTGCGAGGCACGGCTGCAATCGCCATGCGCAAACAGAATCGGCAGACCATCGCCTGATTTGAGGTCGTAGGCGACAAGCTGGCCCTGCGGGCCGGCAATCGTTGACGTCTTCATGATCATCTCCCTGGTTTGGCTGGATGCAGTGCCCGATGCGAGCATTGCTGCAGATGCGAGGCTCGCCTGCAGGACCCCGCGCCGCGAAAGGATCGAAATGGTTTTCATATCCGTGCTTCGATCTAATTTGACAGCATGCTGTCATATAGTCAGACCGACAGCATGCTGTCAATAGCCGCGTTGTCTGACTTCGACCTGCCCTTGACGTCGGTCGCGCCGTCGCCCAACAGTCGCCGAGGGAGCGAGACATGCCATTCGACAGCAAGACCAGGCTGGCCTCACCGACCGGGGCCGACATCAACCTCTATGTGAAACACGCGGAGGCGAAGCCACGCGCGGTGGTCCAGATCAATCATGGCCTGGCCGAGCATGCGGCGCGTTACGCGCGCTTTGCCGATTTCCTGAGCGAGCGCGGATTCCACGTCTATGCGCATGACCATCGTGGCCACGGCGCAACGAAGGCGCCCGACGCGCCGCTCGGCAAATTCGCCGATAGCGACGGCATCGCCAAGGTGATCGCCGATGTCAACGCCGTTCACGACCTGATCGCGGCCGAGCATCCGGGATTGCCGGTCATCGTCTTCGGTCACTCGCTGGGCGCCTCGGTGGCGCTGAACTTTGTCCTGCGCCATTCCAGGCGCGTCCATGCCGCCGCGATCTGGAACGGCAATTTCTCGCAAGGGCTTCTCGGTCAGCTTGCGCTCGCCATCCTAGCCTACGAGCGCTTCAGGCTTGGCTCCGACGTCCCCTCGCGCATCTTGCCCCGGCTGACGTTCCAGGCCTGGGGCAACGCCGTGCCCAACCATAAGACGCTGTTCGAATGGCTGTCGCGCGACGAGGCGGAAGTGGCGAAATACATTGCCGACCCACTCTGCGGCTGGGATGCCTCGATCTCGATGTGGCGCGATGTCGTCCAGATGGCCCAAAATGGCGGCAAGGATTCCGGCTTTGCCGGCATAAGACGCGACCTCCCCGTCTACATCGTTGGCGGCGAGAAAGACCCGGCTTCCGACTACGGCAAGGGCATCGATCATCTCGCCAAACGCATGCACGCGATGGGCTTTTCGAATCTGGTTTCAAAGATTTATCCGGAAACCCGCCATGAAAGCCTGAACGAGATCAACCGCGATGCCGTCATGAATGATTTCGCCGCCTGGGCCGACAGCGTGCTGAAATCCTGATCCGGCGTGGCCTATCGTATGGGTCGTGACACGGCCGGTGCGTGTTGCTAGAGCCTGCGTTTCGTTAGAACACGGTGATCCATGGCCGAACCTCCGCTGAAAGGCATCCGCGTTGTCGAACTTGCCCGCATCCTGGCTGGTCCCTGGGCCGGGCAATTGCTGGCCGATCTCGGCGCCGATGTCATCAAGGTCGAGAGCCCGGATGGCGGCGACGATACCCGCAAATGGGGTCCGCCCTTCGTCATGAGCCATGATGGCGAGAACCTGTCGGCCGCCTATTACCATGCCTGCAATCGCGGCAAGCGTTCCATCGCGGTCGATTTCTCCAAGCCCGACGGTGCCGAGACGCTGCGCAGGCTGGTCGCCACCGCCGACGTGCTGATCGAGAACTTCAAGCTCGGCGGCCTGAAGAAATACGGCCTCGACTACGAGAGCCTGAAGGCGATCAATCCGCGCCTCGTCTATTGCTCGATCACAGGCTTCGGCCAGGATGGACCCTATGCGCCCCGCGCCGGCTACGATTTCATCATCCAGGCCATGGCCGGCATGATGTCGATCACCGGCGAGCCCGGCCGCGAGCCGCAGAAAGCCGGCGTCGCCATCTCCGATCTCTTCACCGGCCTCTATTCCGTGGTCGCCATCCAGGCCGCACTTCGCCATGCCGAAAAGACCGGCGAGGGCCAGCACATCGACATGGCGCTCTACGACAGCCAGATCTCGGCGCTCGGCAACCAGAACCTCAACTACCTGGTTTCCGGCAAATCGCCGGTACAGATGGGCAATGCGCATATGAACATCGCCCCCTACGAAGTCCTGCCGGTGAGGGACGGCCACATCATCCTCGCGGTCGGCAATGACGGGCAGTTCAGCAAATTCTGCACTGCGGTCGGCCTCTCCGATCTGCCCGCCAATCCGGATTTCGCCACCAACCCTGCCCGCGTCGCCAACCGCGTGAAGCTGCGCGAGCGGATCGTCGAGACGCTGGCGGCGTTCGACCGCGATCCGTTGCTGGCGAAGCTGGAAGCCGCCGGCGTGCCGGCGAGCCCGATCAACACGATCGGCCAGATGTTCGCCGATCCGCAGACCATCGCGCGCGGCATGCGGCTCGACCTCGACGACGGCCACGGCAATCGCCTGCCCTCGGTGCGGGCGCCGATGGTGATGTCGGGCACGCCGCTCGTCTACGAGCGCCCTTCGCCGCGCCTTGGCGAGCACACGGACGAAATCCTTGCCGAACTGGAGAGAGCAAAATGAAGACCGGCGGACAACTGATCGTCGAGGCGCTCGAAGCGAACGGCACCGACCGCATCTTCTGCGTTCCGGGCGAATCCTATCTCGCGGTGCTGGACGCGCTGCATGACTCTTCGATCCGCACCATCGTCTGCCGCCAGGAAGGGGGTGCTGCGATGATGGCCGACTGCCAGGGTCGGCTGACCGGCAACCCCGGCATCTGTTTCGTCACCCGCGGCCCCGGCGCCACCAATGCCTCGGCCGGCATCCACATCGCCATGCAGGATTCGGTGCCGATGATTCTGTTCATCGGCCAGGTCGCCAGCCACGCCAAGGAGCGCGAGGCGTTCCAGGAGGTCGACTACAAGCGCTTCTTCGGCGACATCGCCAAATGGGTGGTCGAGATCGACGATGCCGCGCGCATCCCCGAATTCGTCACCCGCGCCTTCGCTGTCGCGACCTCCGGCCGCCCTGGCCCGGTGGTCATCTCGCTGCCGGAAGACATGCTGACCAGCGAGGTCGAGGCGCCGGAAGCGCTGCCGCACACGCCGGTCGAGACGCGTCCTGGTGAGGCCGAGCTCGACGCGCTGGAGATGTTGCTGAGCAATGCCAAGCGTCCGTTTGTCATTCTCGGCGGCACGCGCTGGAACGAGGAAGCGGTGGCGCATATGCGCACGATCGCCGAGACCTGGTCGCTACCGGTCGGCTGCTCCTTCCGGCGCCAGATGCTGTTCGACCATCTCCATCCGAACTACGCCGGCGATGTCGGCATCGGCATCAATCCGAAGCTGGCGGAGCGGATCAAGCAGGCCGATGTCGTGCTCTTGCTCGGCGGCCGCCTGGGCGAGATGCCGTCTTCCGACTATACGCTGCTGAAGAGCCCCTACCCCGACCAGGCGCTGGTTCATATCCATGCCGATGCCGGCGAGCTCGGCCGCGTCTACCGGCCGACGCTGGCCATCAATGCCTCGCCCGCCGCTTTCGTCGAGGCGTTCGCCAGGCGCAAACCCGCCGCCAAGCCTTCCTGGGCGGCCGAGACGGAAAAGGCGCACGCCGCCTATCTCGAATGGTCGACGCCGCCGCAGACCGGTCCGGGCGCTGTCCAGATGGGACCGATCATGGACTATCTCGGAAAGGTCCTGCCGGAGGATGCCATCCTCACCAACGGCGCCGGCAACTACGCCACCTGGGTGCATCGCTTCTACCGCTCCCGCCGCTTCGGCACGCAGGCGGCGCCCACATCCGGCTCGATGGGTTACGGCACGCCGGCCGCGGTCGCCGCCAAGTCGCTGTTTCCGGATCGCACCGTGGTTGCCTTCGCCGGCGACGGCTGCTTCCTGATGAACGGCCAGGAGTTCGCGACGGCTGTCCAGTATGACCTGCCGATCGTCGTGATCGTCGTCAACAACGGCATTTACGGCACGATCCGCATGCATCAGGAGCGCGAATATCCAAGCCGCGTCGTCGCCACCGACCTCAAGAACCCGGACTTTGCCGCGTTGGCCCGCGCCTATGGCGGCCATGGCGAGACAGTCGAAAAAACCGCCGACTTCGCGCCGGCCTTCGAGCGTGCGCGCGCCAGCGGCAAACCGGCGATCGTCGAGATCAAGCTCGATCCCGAAGCGATCACGCCGACCCGCACGCTGACGCAAATCCGAAATAAGAGCTGAGTGCCTACAAGAGGCTGAGTTCCTTCGCGCCCCCCTCTGTCCTGCCGACATCTCCCCCACTGGGGGGAGATTAGCAGTTCCATCGCCTCGCCGTTTTTGAAACGCCGGTGATTGGCGAAAGCCGGCGCGACATCTGATCTCCCCCTTTGTGGGGGAGATGTCCGGCAGGACAGAGGGGGGCGCTGTCCCGCCAGCCTTCAAAATTCAATTCGTCGTGCTTCAGCCTACATCGCCTTCTCGATCTGGCCGCGGATCTCGCCGTCCTTGTTCTTGGCGGTGTGGACGTTGACGTAGTATTTGCCGGCCTCGAGGTCGGTTGCCTGCGCGTCGGTCAGCGTCGCCGATCCCTTGATCGGGCTCTTCAGCTTCTTGAACGGGATCACGGGATCCGCGTTCGCGCCCATGTCCGCCGGCCCGTGGATGTGGGCGGCCACGGCAGGCCCGCTGAGGCCGGAATATTTGACGTTCCAGCTGAGCTTCTTGCTTGTGGTGTCGAAGGTGAGTGTGGCGGTTCCCTTGCCCTTGGTGGTGACGGGCGGGCTCTGCTGACTACCGTCGAGCGTCGCCTTGAACTTCATCGTCTCGGCCATGGCCGGCGATGCGAGGAGAAAGGCGGTCGAGACGGCTAAAGCCGAGAGCATCGGCACGGATAGGATGCGCATGAAGAACCTCCGTTGCTTGCAGCATCCTCCACGGCTCCCCGACGCGCGGATGCATCAATGCAACGGTTGGGTGCCCGGATGTATCCCGGCACACAATTATTTTACCGCGACCAAAGGAAAAGGGGCGGTCGCCCGCCCCTTTCCACCTTCCGCGTCGAGAGCGGAGCCTACTTGATCGCCTTGTCGGTGATCGCGGTCGTGTAGGCGCCGCTCGCCTCCTTGCTGATGATCTTCTGGTCGAGCAGCGCCTTGGCGGTTCGCTCGTAAGCGGCCGGGATCAGCTTGCCGTCGGCATTGTCGATCAGCTTGGCCACTTCCTTCATCATGAACTTCTGGTGGTTCTCGTCCTGGCCGCCGGCGTCGACGACGATGCCGGCCGCCTCGTCGGTGTTCTCCGTGGCGTATTTCCAACCCTTCATCGAGGCGCGCACGAAGCGCACCATCTTGTCCTCGAAGGCCGGATCCTTGAGCTTGCCCTCGAGCGTGTAGAGCCCGTCCTCCAACAGGTCGTTGCCCATGGCCGAGTAGTTGAAGACGGTGAGGTCTTCCGGCTTGTAGCCGGCGTCCAGCACCTGACCGTATTCGTTATAGGTCATGACCGAGATGCAGTCGGCCTGCTTCTGGATCAGCGGCTGCACGTCGAAGCTCTGTTTGAGCACGGTGACGCCGTCCGGGCCGCCATCGGTCTTGAGACCGATCTTGTTCATCCAGGCGTAGAACGGATATTCGTTGCCGAAGAACCAGACGCCGAGCGTATGGCCCTTGAAGTCGGCTTCCGTCTTGATCGGTCCATCCTTGGGGCAGACCAGTTCCATGCCCGCCTTCTTGAACGGCTGGGCGATGTTGACGAGCATCACGCCCTTGTCGCGGGCCGCGAGCGCCCCGCCCATCCAGTCGACGATGACGTCGGCGCCGCCGCCGGCAATCACCTGCTCGGGCGCGATGTCGGGACCGCCCGGCTTGATGTCGACGTCGAGACCTTCGGCGTCATAGAAGCCCTTGGCCTTGGCGACATAGTAGCCGGCGAACTGGGCCTGCGTGACCCATTTCAGCTGCAGTGTCACCTTGTCGGCGGCCATCGCCTGGAAGGCGGCCAGCGACATAGCGCCGGCCAAAGCAGAAATCAGCAGTCTTTTCATGTTATTACCCTCTGAAGTTAGCACCCAAACCCACCGCCCCTATCCACCTCGGACAGAGGGATGCCAAAACGTGACGGCTCTCTCGATGAGAGCGACCACGCCATAAAAGACCGAACCCGCAAGTGCTGCAACTGCGATTTCGGCCCACACCATGTCGATGTTCATCCGCCCGACTTCCGTCGAGATGCGGAATCCCATGCCGACCACTGGCGTACCGAAGAACTCCGCGACGATGGCGCCGATCAGCGCCAGCGTCGAGTTGATCTTCAGCGCATTGAAGATGAACGGCATTGCCGCCGGCAGCCTAAGCTTGAGCAAGGTCGGCCAATAGCCCGATGCATAAGTGCGCATCAGGTCGCGTTCCATATGCCCGGATGCGGCCAGCCCGGCGACCGTGTTCACCAGCATCGGGAAGAAGGTCATGATGATGACGACCGCGGCCTTGGACGGCCAGTCGAAGCCGAACCACATGACCATGATCGGCGCGACACCGATGATCGGCAGCGCCGAAACCATATTGCCGATCGGCAGCAGGCCGCGCCGCAGGAACGGCACGCGGTCGGCGAGGATGGCGACGACAAAGCCGGCGAGATTGCCGACGACATAGCCGATCAGCACTGCCTTGAAGATCGTCTGGCGCACGTCCGACCCCAGGATCGGCAGCGAGTTGGCGATGCGCGCGCCGATGGCGCTTGGCGGCGGCAACAGGATGAAAGGGATGCCGGCGCCGCGCGTCACCGCTTCCCAGACGATCAGGATCCAAGCGCCGAAGATCGCCGGGACGATCAAGCGCAGCACGGTCGACATCAGGCGTGAATTTGGGCGCTGTTCCGACAATACCGCGACACAGCGCCAGGCGAGCAACCATGCCGCCGCGAGCACAAGGTAGTAAGCGGGTCCAGCCGTACCTTCATGACCGCGAATGCTGCCCAGCAGCAGAAACGCAGCGCCATGGGCGCAGATAAAAAGCAACGCCGCCTCCCACAGCTTGGGGAGACGACCTGCGATCCAAACCGGAAGGGCAACCAAAGCGATCGCAAGTCCGCCCGAAAAGCTGCCGTAAGGCCAGGCGAGACCCGGTACGCCGATATTGAAGACGAACACTATGATCGGGAAGATCGCCAGCATAAACGCCAGGTTTGCCTGCCAACTGTGCTTGACAGCGCTCATGCCGGCCTCCCGCCCATGGCGCGGTCGACGAGGCGGCCGGCAATGCCGACGACCATCACCAGCAGCGCCGCGACGATCGAGCCTGCGACCAAAGCCGACCAGATATCGATGGTCTGGCTGTAATAGGCGCCGGCGAGCAGCTTCGCGCCGATGCCGGCGACCGCGCCGGTCGGCAGCTCGCCGACGATGGCGCCGACAAGGCTTGCCGCCACCGCCACCTTCATCGAGGTGAACAGGAACGGCACCGAGGCCGGCACGCGCAGTTTCCAGAAGGTCTGCGAAGCGCTGGCGTTATAGGTATGCATCAGGTCGAGATGCATGAACTCAGGCGAGCGCAGGCCCTTCACCATGCCGACGGCGACCGGGAAGAACGACAGATAGGTCGAGATCAGCGCCTTGGGGATCAGACCGGTGATGCCGATTGCCGCCAGCACCACGATGATCATCGGCGCCACCGCCAGGATCGGAATGGTCTGCGAGGCGATGATCCACGGCATCAGGCTGCGTTCGAGCGTCGCCACATGCACGATACCCACCGCAATCAGGATGCCGAGCGCCGTGCCGAAGGCAAAGCCGAGCAGCGTCGAGGACAGTGTCACCCAGGCGTTGTAGACCAGGCTGCGGTTCGAGGTGACGGACCGCAGGAAGGTGTTTTCGAAAAAGTTCACCGCCACCTGATGCGGCGCCGGCAGCGTCGGCTTCGGCTGCGACAGCGTCTTGCCGATGAACTCGACGGTGCCGGGCGTCTCGTTGGCGCGGCGGTCGAGATCGCGTTGGAACGGCGCGTTGAGGATGACAGCAAAGACGTACCAGAGCACGACCACGCCGGCGAGGATGGCGGAGACGGGGATGATCTTGGAGCGGAAGCTATCCATGGAGAGGCGCTCGCAGGACCAGCGTCAAGCGCTCCCGCATCGAGGAACGGCCATCACCCTCGCGCTTCGTCATCCTAGGGCAGAGCAAGGAGCGTAGCGACGCAGCGCAGACCCTAGGATCCATTCCGTTACTTCTGCGCTCCGCAGCGTTCCAGAATAAAGCTCCCTGCGCCCTGCGGCGGTTAGCGACCTTTCTGCATCGTTTTGACCTTTCGGCCGAGGTCACGGAATGGATCCTAAGGTCTGCGCTCCGCTTCGCGTCGCTCCGCCCTAGGAGGACGAAATCGCGGGGGGCGGCTTTCGCCACGCAGGCGACGTCGCGCCTGCTCCGCCCTAGGATGACAAAGGCGCGGGTAGACGTCCCCTCACCCGGCCGCTGCGCGGCCACCCTCTCCCCGGCGGGGAGAGGAGAAAACTCGCTCCCCTCAATCATCATAGCTGTGCCCGGCCCTCAGCCCATCCCGCACGCGCGCGGCTATCGCCAGGAATTCCGGCGTCTCGCGGATGTCGAGCGGCCGCTCCCTCGGCAGCGTCGATTCGATGATGTCGGTGACGCGGCCCGGTCGGGGCGACATCACCACGATGCGCGTCGACAGATAGACCGCCTCGGGGATCGAGTGGGTGACGAAGCAGATCGTCTTGTTGGTCCGTGCCCAGAGGTCGAGAAGCTGTTCGTTAAGATGGTCGCGCACGATCTCGTCCAGCGCGCCGAACGGTTCGTCCATCAAAAGCAGGTCGGCATCGAAGGCCAAGGCGCGCGCGATCGAGGCGCGCTGCTGCATGCCGCCGGAAAGTTGCCAGGGGTATTTCTTCTCGAAGCCGGAAAGGTTGACCAACTCCATCGTGCGCTTGATGCGCTCCGCCTGCTCGGCCTGGCTCAGGCCCATCACCTCCAGCGGCAGCGCCACGTTGCGCTCGATCGTGCGCC
Source organism: Mesorhizobium sp. B2-4-3 (assembly GCF_006442815.1). Taxonomy (GTDB): domain Bacteria; phylum Pseudomonadota; class Alphaproteobacteria; order Rhizobiales; family Rhizobiaceae; genus Mesorhizobium. The sequence goes on along the minus strand of NZ_VFVL01000019.1, from coordinate 21,223 downwards.
ACGGGAACAAGGCCGCCGCCTGGAAGACGTAGCCATAGGCGCGTCTCTCGCGCGCCTGCTCCGGCGTCATGCCGTTGACGGAGATCGTCCCGGAGGTCGGCTTCTCCAGATCGGCGATGACGCGCAGCAAGGTGGTCTTGCCGCAGCCGGACGGGCCGATGAAGGAGACGAATTCGCCCTTGCCGATGGACAGGTCGACATTGGACAGCGCCTGCACCGGACCGTCATTGGTCTGGAAGGTGAGGCCGAGCTTGCTTGCCGAAACAACGGCTGGCGGCTGTTCGGTCATTGGCTGCAGCCTGCCTTTCGCAGCCGCCGCCGCGCTGTCCGCAATCCGGTTGATTTTATGATAGCGTTGCTTTCCACTCGTCCTGTCCCACCCGATCGACGCCGCCCGGAGCCTTGCCGATGTCGCCTAAACCCACCTGTCGTCTCGTTCGCCCCGAAAACACCTATCAGGGCAAGCAGGGGCTGAGCTATTTCGCCGGCATCGCCGCCGAAACCGTCGGCTCCTCCGGCATCTGCATGCATCTTCTCACCATGCCGCCCGGCGCCCGCGCCAAGGCGCACATGCATGAAAGCCACGAGACGGCCATCTACGTGCTCTCCGGCGAAGTCCACACCTGGTACGGCGACCGGCTCGAGCACCACATCGTCGTCAAGGCGGGCGACCTCTTCTACATTCCGGCGGGCGTGCCGCACCTGCCCGCCAATCTGAGCGGGGCGCCTTCTTCCGCGGTCATCGCCCGCACCGATCCCAACGAGCAGGAAAGCGTCGTCCTGCTGCCGGAACTGGATGGGCTGGTTGCCTGAGGCTGGTGGGACCGCCGTCATCGGCATCGCGCGACTTCGCCCATCACATTGCCGTCCTCGTCGGCCACGACCAGCTTCTTCGCATTCTTCGCGCTGCGCTTGATGGTGAACCTGGTCGGCTGTCCCTCTTCGCCTTCGGCCTCGCATTTTGCCGTCACCACCAGCGATCCATCGGCCTGTGCTTGGCGGTCGCTGAAGGTGCAGGCGCTGGCCGCGGTGATCAGCTCCTTGTCGGTCAGAAGCAGCATCTTGTCGGCGGCCACCTTCTGGCCGTTCCGGTTGATGCAGCCATATTTGTCGCCATAGGGCTTGCTGAGGTCTATGCCGGCGGCGAGCGCCTGGCCGGCGGTCAGCATCGCGGCCGCCGCGATCGCAAGATGAAGAGCCCGCATGGTCAGACCCCGGTGGCCGGAATGCCGGTCCGTTCCACCTTGCGCGGCGCTGAAATCTCTTTCCAGGTCGACAGCGCCCGGTTCACCGCGGCGTTCGGCTCGCGGGCGACGAACTCGCCATGGCCGGCCTTGGCCTTGACGTCCGCCTCCTCGATCGACAGCTCTCCGCGCGAGAAGACGAAGCGCGGCAGGCCGGTCACCTCGACGCCTTCGAAGACGTTGTAGTCGATCACCGACTGCTGCTTCTTGGCCGAGATCGTCTTCTTGCGCTTGGGATCCCACACCACGATGTCGGCGTCGGCGCCTTCGACGATCGCGCCCTTCTTCGGATACATGTTGAGGATCTTGGCGATATTGGTCGAGGTCACCGCGACGAACTCGTTCATCGTCAACCGCCCGGTGTTGACGCCTCGCGTCCACAAAACCGGCAAGCGGTCCTCGAGCCCGCCGGTGCCGTTCGGGATCTTGGTGAAGTCGCCGACGCCGTTGCGCTTCTGTTTGGTGGTGAAGGCGCAGTGATCGGTCGCCACCACTTGCAGCGATCCGGCCTGCAGGCCGGCCCACAGCGAATCCTGATGCAGCTTGTTGCGGAACGGCGGGCTCATCACGCGGCGCGCCGCATGGTCCCAGTCCTTGTCGAAATACTCGCTCTCGTCGAGCGTCAGATGCTGGATCAGCGGCTCGCCGAACACACGCATGCCTTTCTGGCGGGCGCGGCGGATCGCCTCGTGGCTCTGCTCGCAGGAGACGTGCACGACATAGAGCGGCACGCCCGCCATGTCGGCGATCATGATGGCGCGATTGGTCGCCTCGCCTTCCACTTCCGGCGGACGCGAATAGGCATGGCCTTCCGGGCCGTTGTTGCCGGCGGCTAAAAGCTTTTGCGACAGCGCCGCGACCACGTCGCCATTCTCGGCATGGACGAGCGGCAGCGCGCCGAGATCGGCGCAGCGCTGGAACGACGAATACATTTCGTCGTCGTCCACCATCAGCGCGCCCTTATAGGCCATGAAGTGCTTGAACGAGGTGATCCCCCGGTCGACGACTTGAGCCATCTCGTCGAACACCTGCTTGCCCCACCAGGTGATCGCCATGTGGAAGGAATAGTCGCAGGCAGCCTTCGACGTCTTGTTGTCCCACATCTGCAGGGCTTCCAGCAGCGACTGCTGCGGCGCCGGGAGGCAGAAATCGACAACCATGGTCGTGCCGCCGGACAGCGCCGCGCGCGTGCCGGATTCGAAATCGTCGGCCGAATAGGTGCCCATGAACGGCATTTCGAGATGGGTGTGCGGATCGATGCCGCCCGGCATGACATAGCAGCCCGTGGCGTCGAACTCGTGGTCGCCGTGCAGGTTCGAGCCGATGGCGACGATCTTGCCGTGCTGCATCAGCACGTCGGCCTTCCAGGTGCGGTCGGCGGTGACGACGGTGCCGTTCCTGATGACTTTGGTCATATCTGTTCCCCTGTTCTTTCGCGCTTCTTTGCGAGCGGCGTTGCGAGGTGATTGGGCTAGAGCAATTTCAGGAAAAGTGTGAAGCGGTCTTCCGTCCGAAATTGCGTTAAAACAAAGAGATAGAGCAATCGCCGTCTCCGTGAAACGGCGATTGCTCTAGTCGGTCACTCGACAATCCCCGCCGTCTCCACCACCGCATGGAACAACACGTCGGCGCCCGCCGCGGCCCATTCCCTGGTGATCTCCTCGGCCTCGTTGTGGCTGAGCCCGTCGACGCAGGGGCACATCACCATTGCCGTCGGCGCGACGCGGTTGATCCAGCAGGCGTCGTGGCCGGCGCCGGAGACGATGTTGCGGTGCGTGTAGCCCAGCCTCTCCGCGGCGTCGCGGATCGCCTTGACGCAATTCTTGTCGAAGGTGACCGGATCGAAATGGCCGACCTGCTCGATCTCGTATTTGATATCGAGCGCGTCGCAGATCGTGTCGATGCCTTCGCGGATGCGGCCATCCATGGCGTCGAGCACCTCCTTCTCGGGCGAGCGAATGTCGATGGTGAAGACCGTGCGGCCGGCAATGATGTTGCGCGAGTTCGGATAGACTTCCATATGGCCGACCGCGCCGACGGCGTCGGGCTGGTAGTCCATGGCGATCTCATGCACCAGCTCGATCACGCGCGCCATGCCGAGCCCGGCATTGCGGCGTTTCGGCATCGGCGTCGAGCCGGTATGCGCTTCCTTGCCGGTCAGCGTCACCTGCAGCCATTTCAGGCCCTGGCCGTGGGTGACGACCCCGATATCGATGCCCTCGTCCTCGAGGATCGGCCCCTGCTCGATATGCAACTCGAAGAAGGCGTGGATCTTGCGGTCGCCGACCTTCTCGGTGCCCTTCCAGCCGATGCGTTCGAGCTCCTCGCCGAACTTCTTGCCATTCTTGTCGGTGTGCTCGTAGACGTCGGCCTGGTCGAGCACGCCGGCAAACACGCCGGACGCCATCATCGCCGGGGCGAAACGCGCGCCCTCCTCGTTGGTCCAGTTGGTGACGACGATCGGATGCTTCGTCTTGATGCCGAGATCGTTGAGCGAGCGCACGACCTCCAGCCCGCCGAGCACGCCGAGCACCCCGTCATACTTGCCGCCGGTCGGCTGCGTGTCGAGATGGCTGCCGACATAGACGGGCGGCAGGCTGGGATCGGTGCCCTCGCGGCGGGCAAACATCGTGCCCATCTCGTCGACGCCCATTTCGAGCCCGGCGGCATCGCACCAGCGCTTGAACAGGTGGCGACCCTCGCCGTCCTCGTCGGTCACGGTCTGGCGATTGTTGCCGCCGGCGATGCCGGGGCCGATCTTCGCCATCTCCATGATGGAATCCCACAAGCGGTCTGAATTCACTCGCAGATTTTCGCCGGGTGCGGCCATTTGCAGTTCCCATTTTCACCAGGGGTCTTGTCGCCCCTTGAGTGGTTTGCATCCTGACCGTATGGTCAGCTTTCAGACTACACAAGCTGACCAAGCGGTCAACGAGAATCTTGGGGGAGACATGGCCGAAACCACCCGCCCCATGCGGCGACAGGAAATAAGGCGGGAGAACGAGAAAGCAATCCTGCTCGCCGCCGAAAAGGTGTTCGCGGAGGCCGGGTTCGGCGGCGCCACGATGCAGCTGATCGCCGATCTGGCGGGGCTGCCGAAGGCAAACCTCCACTATTATTTCGCCACCAAGGAGGAGCTCTACCGTTCGGTCGTCCAGAACATTTTCGAGATCTGGCTGCAGGCGGCCAATTGCTTCGACGCGGCGCGCGGCCCGGTGGACGGCATCAGTGCCTATATCGACGCCAAGATGGAAATATCGCGCCGCCACCCGGACGGTTCGAAGGTCTGGGCGTCGGAAGTGATGCACGGCGCGCCGGTGCTTCAGGACTATATGGAATCGACTTTGCGCGAATGGACCGACGGCCGCGTCGAGATCATCAGGCGCTGGATCGAGGAGGGCAAGATGGACCCGGTCGACCCGCGTCATCTGCTCTACATGCTCTGGGCCACGACCCAGCACTACGCCGATTTCGGCCACCAGATCGAGACGCTGAACGGCGGCAAGTCGCTCTCCGACCGGCAATGGCGGGAAGCCAAGGAAAACATCAAGCGGGTGATCCTGACAGGCATTGGCGCGCAGCCGGCCTAAATCGGACTGCGCTTGAAGTCGGCGCGCCGGCGCCGACCCCACCCGGCCGTGCCACGGAAACCTCCCCTCGACGGGGAAGATATCCGCACAGGCTTGTCAGTCGATCGACCTCAGCACCTCACGAACATGGTCGATCAATTCGTTGATCTGGCCCTTGGTGATGATCAGCGGCGGCGACAGCGCGATGATGTCGCCGGTGGTGCGGATCAGCGCGCCGCGTTCGAACGCTTTGACGAAGGCCGAGAAGGCCCGCTTGGTCGGGCTGCCGGCGATCGGCGCCAGCTCGATCGCGCCGATCAGGCCGATGTTGCGGATGTCGATGACATGCGGCTCGCCCTTCAGCGAATGCAGCGCGTCTTCCCAGTAGGGCGCCAGTTCCTCGCCGCGGGTCAAAAGGCCCTCTTCCTTGTAAGTGTCCAACGTGCCGAGCGCCGCGGCGCAGGCAATCGGATTGCCCGAATAGGTGTAGCCGTGGAAGAACTCGATCATGTGCTCGGGGCCGGTCATGAAGGCGTCGTGGATCTCCTTCTTGACGAACACCGCGCCCATCGGGATGACGCCCTTGGCTGTCGTCATGATGTCCGGTGTGACGCCGAAATAATCCGCCGCGAACGGCGCGCCGAGACGGCCGAAGCCGGTGATCACTTCATCGAAAATCAACAATATGCCGTGTTTCGTGCAGATTTCCCGAAGTTTCTGCAGATAGCCCTTCGGCGGCAGGATGACGCCGGTGGAACCGGCGACCGGCTCGACGATGACGGCCGCGATGGTCGAGGCGTCATGCAGGGTGACGAGACGCTCCAGTTCATTGGCGAGCTCGGCGCCATGCTCCGGCACGCCTTTCGAGAAGCCGTTCTTCTCCGGCAGGTGTGTGTGCGGCAGGTGGTCGACGCCGCCGAGCAACGTGCCGAACATCTTGCGGTTGGTGACGATGCCGCCGACCGAGATGCCGCCGAAATTGACGCCGTGATAGCCGCGCTCGCGGCCGATCAGGCGGGTGCGCGAGCCCTCGCCCCTGACTCGGTGATAGGCGATCGCCATCTTGAGCGCCGTCTCGACCGATTCCGAACCGGAGTTGGTGAAAAAGACATGGTCCATGCCCTTGGGCGCGATGTCGACCAGGCGGTTCGCCAGCTCGAACACGATCGGATGGCCCATCTGGAAGGCTGGCGCATAATCGAGCTCGGCGGCCTGGCTCTGGATCGCCTCGGTGATCTTCGGCCGGCAGTGGCCGGCGTTCACGCACCACAGGCCCGCGGTGCCGTCCAGCACCTTGCGGCCGTCGCTGGTGGTGTAGTGCATGTCCTTGGCGGACACGAACATGCGCGGCGCCTGCTTGAACTGCCGGTTTGCCGTGAACGGCATCCAGAATGCGCTGAGATCGTTCGGCGTGACTTTCAGCCGGTTGGACATGACCAGGACTTCCCCTTGTAAGCGTGTTTCGTTGCGGCCAACGCTTGGTCTTTGCTGCGTTTTCGTGCTACGCAAATTTTTGACCGGTTGGACAAACGTTAGCACCGCCCGTCGGCGGTTCAAGGATTACTAACGGAAATGCGGCACAAAAAGCGCGCTCCACAGCCCAAGGAAAAACTGGTCCAGACAATTGGTCCAGAGAGCCCGCGCGAAGACGGCCGGCAAGGATGACGGCGGCGATGGAAGGCTCGGCTCCCCGCCGCACCCGCATCCAGCAGGAAAAGCGCGAGCTGATCCTCGAAGCCGCGCTCGAAGTCTTCTCCGCCAACGGGTTTCGCGGCTCGACCATCGACCAGATCGCCGAAGCCGCCGGCATGTCGAAGCCCAACCTTCTCTATTACTTCCGCCGCAAGGAAGACATTCACGAGACGTTGATGCAGCGCCTGCTCGACACCTGGCTGGCGCCGCTGCGCGAGCTCGACGACATCGGCGACCCGCTGACGGAGCTCAGAAGCTACATCCGCAGGAAGCTCGAGATGGCGCGCGACTTCCCGCGCGAAAGCCGGCTGTTCGCCAATGAGATCCTGCAAGGCGCGCCGCGCATCAAGCCGATGCTGGAGGGCGAGCTGAAGACGCTGGTCGACGAGAAGGCCGCCGTCATCAAGGGCTGGATGCACGCCGGCAAGATCGCCCGCACCGATCCCTGGCACCTGATCTTCTCGATCTGGGCGACGACGCAGCACTATGCCGATTTCGACGTCCAGGTCCGCGCCGTGCTCGGCACCGACCGCGGCGGCGACGGCCGCTTCGAGGACGCCGCACGCTTCCTGGAGCAGCTGTTCCTGGATGGGCTGAAGCCGAAGGGTTAGACCCTTCGTCATAACGGCCCAACGGGCTGGAACAACTTGCGAGCCGCTTGCCTATCACCGCCCTTGCAGATTGGCCAAAGCCTCTCAGCTTCGTCATCCTCGGGTCTCCGCGTCCGCTTCGCCCGTGGATGACGAAACTGAGGGGCCTGCGACCTACTAACCTCACGCGCTACGCCGCTCGGTCGGAAGCCCATCCAGCAGCTTCCGCAATTTCACCACCGAGTTCTGCTCCGCCAGCGGCGTATAGACGATCAGCCGCATGTCCGAGCCGTCGTCGATCGACAGGCTCATGTGCTCGAACGTCATCGCGCCGGCGATCGGGTGCCGCAGATGCTTCAGGCCGGAAAGCCGGTGCACGACGTCGCGCTGCGGCCACCATTCGCGGAACTCGGGGCTTGAGCGCATCATCAACTCGATCAGCCGCTCGAAGTCCGGATCGCCGGTGTATTTCGCGCTGTCGGCGCGGAAGGCGGCAAGGGTTGCGCGCGCCAGCTGTTCCCAGTCCACCAGCAGATGCCGCCGGTGCGGATCGGTGAACATGCCGTGGATGATGTTGCGGGCATCGCCCTCCAGCAGGCCGTAGTCGCCGAAAATGGCGACCGCCGCGTCGTTCCATGCCAGCACGTCCCAGCGCGGGCCGACGACATAGGCGGGCTGCAGCACCAGGCTTTGCAGCATGTGCAGCAACGGCCCCTCGACCTTGCCCTGCAGGATACGCCGCCGCTCCGGCTGCTGGCGGCCGGCGAGCGTGAACAAATGCCGCTGCTCGGCACCGTCGAGCCGCAGCGCCTCGCAGAGCGCCGTCAGCACCTCGACCGAAGGCCGCACGTCCCTGCCCTGCTCAAGCCAGGTGTACCAGGTCGTGCCGACGCCGGCGATCATCGCCACTTCCTCGCGCCGCAGGCCCGGCGTGCGCCGCCGCGCGCCGCAGGCGATGCCGGCGATATCAGGCGAAAGCCTTTCGCGACGGGAACGCAGGAAGGCGCCGAGCTCGCGCCGGCGATGATCTTCGGGGGAATGGGCGATAGCATCCATGCGCCTATTATAGCAGTACCGATACCAGGATAAAGTTTGAACTGTTTGAGATACGCGCGATGTCCCATCTTTGCGTTCAGAGCAGCGCAAGGAGGCTCCGGACATGGAACTCAAGGACAAAACCATTCTCGTCACCGGCTCGACCGACGGCGTCGGCCGCGTGGTCGCCGAAAGGCTCGGCGCCACGGGCGCGCGCATGCTCGTGCATGGCCGCAACGCAGCCCGCGGCAAGGCGGCCGCGACCGCCATAGAAGCAAAAGGCGGCAAAGCCGAATTTCTCGCAGCCGACCTCGCTTCGCTTGCCGAGGTGCGCCGGCTCGCCGAAGCCGTGCGCGCCAGGACCGATCGGCTCGATATCTTGATCAACAATGCCGGCGTCGGCACCGGCGGCCAGAGCGCGGAGCGGCAGGTCAGCGCCGACGGCTACGAACTGCGCTTCGCCGTCAACTATCTCGCCGGCTTCCTGCTGACGTCCGAGCTTCTGCCTTTGCTCAAGGCAAGCGCGCCGGCGCGCATCGTCAACGTCGCCTCGGCCGGCCAGCAGGCGATCGACTTCGACGACGTGATGCTGACGCATGGCTATAGCGGCGTTCGCGCCTATTGCCAAAGCAAGCTGGCGCAGATCCTGTTCACCGTCGATCTGGCGGAACAACTCGACGGCACCGGCGTCACGGTCAATGCCTTGCACCCGGCAAGCTACATGGACACGACCATGGTCCGGCAGGCCGGCGTCACGCCGTGGAGCTCGGTCGAGACCGGCGCCGACGCCATTCTCAACCTAGCCGCGTCGCCGGCGCTCGAAGGACGCAGCGGCCGCTACTTCGACGGTCAGCGGGAATCGCGCGCCGATGCGCAGGCCTATGACGAGAAAGCCCGCCACCGATTGCGGACCTTGAGCCTCGAACTGATCGAGCGTCCATCCTCCAAATCCAAGGAACAACATTCATGAGCGAGACCATCGAACACTGTGTCATCATCGGCGGCTCATCCGGCATAGGTCTTGCCACGGCCAAACGGCTGGTTGGGCCCGGCATGAAAGTCACGATCACCGGCCGCAACGAAGCGAAGCTGAAGAGCGCCTGGAAGAGCCTCGACGGCGCCGCGGATAAGGCCGCCTTTGACGCGACGAAACCGGACGAGGTTCGGCATTTCTTCGACGGTCTCGGGCCGTTCGATCACCTGGTCCTCGCCGCGAGCGGCGGCAAGGGATTGGGGCCGTTCGAGACGCTCGACCTTGCCGATATCGGCAGCGGCGTCGAGGAAAAGATCCGGCCGCAATTGTCCTGTCTGCAGGCGGCCCTGCCGACCTTGAACAAGGCGGGATCGGTCACCTTCATCTCGGCCGTCTCGGCGCAGATTGCAGCGCCCGGCGTCGCCGGCATCGGCGCCATCAACGGCATGCTGTTGACGGTGGCACCGATCCTGGCGGTCGAGCTGAAGCCGCTGCGCGTCAACGTCGTGGCGCCAGGCGTCATCGACACGCCCTGGTGGGACTTTTTGCCGGACGAACAGCGCCAGGCGGTGTTCGCCGAATATGCCGGCAAGACACCGGTCGGTCGCATCGGCCACGCCGAGGACGTCGCCGAGGCGATCGCCTTCCTGGTCTCCAACGGCTTCATGACCGGCCAGGTGCTGACCTGCGACGGCGGTTTGCGCTTTGCGGCCTAGCCCGGACGCTCGCGGCCGCGGCAGCGCGGCCGCAACGGCAATGTGAGCGACAACGTCTGGTGATTTCCGACACACGCCGCTTCGACGAACTTGGGTTCCTCGCACCCGCAAAGCGCTACGCTATGCACACATCTTCCGCGATTGACTGATCGACCTGAGGCTTGATTGCCACTTGGTTCCCCAATCCGTCGCTGCTTCGCAGCGCCACCTTTCCCCCTCCGGAGGAAAGGAAGGGAGCCTTGCTGGACGAGCGTTGACGGCAAAAGCTTGGCGCCTTTCCTCTACCCCGTCGATCGGGGGAGAGGTGGCTCGGCGAAGCCGAGACGGAGTGGGGATCGACCAGCGCTACATAATACAATGCATGCGCCAAGCTGCTACGCACGCTATCGCTAAAGACCAACTGCTCGGAAATGTGTGCATGCCGTAGCCGCAAACGAGGCGCAAGGAAAGGCAACAGACAATCAGGGGCCTCGGCGGTGTCCAGCCGCCGCAAAGCCCCTCTCCGTCCCGGCTCCTCCGGGCCACCTCTCCCCACTACGTACCCACTGCGTGGGGCGAGGAACCCAAGCCTATTCCGCCGCCACCTTGGCCATCGGATTGTTGGGGTGCGTCGTCCAGTTGGCGTAGATCGGCGACACCGGCTTGCCGGTGCGCTGGTCCATCGCGCCCGCGGCCAGCGGCTCCATGGTGATGCAGCCTTCGACCGGGCAGACATTGACGCAGAGATTGCAGCCGACGCATTCGGCGTCGATCACCTCGAAATGCCTGGCGCCGTCGACCATGCTGGTGATCGCCTGATGCGAGGTATCCTCGCAGGCGATGTGGCAGCGGCCGCATTTGATGCAGGCATCCTGGTCGATATGCGCCTTGGCGACATAGTTGAGGTTGAGATACTGCCAGTCGGTGACGTTGGGCGTGGCGCGGCCGATGATGTCGGAGAGCGAGGCGTGGCCCTTCTCGTCCATCCAGTTCTCCAGGCCGGCGATCATCTCCTGCACGATCTTGAAGCCGTAGGTCATCGCCGCCGTGCAGACCTGCACGTTGCCGGCGCCGAGCGCCATGAATTCGGCCGCGTCGCGCCAGGTGGTGATGCCGCCGATGCCGGAGATTGGCAGACCGTGCGTCTCCGGATCGCGCGCGATCTCGGCCACCATGTTCATGGCGATCGGCTTCACCGCCGGGCCGCAATAGCCGCCATGCGAGCCCTTGCCGTCGATGGTCGGCTGCGGGGCGAAACTGTCGAGATCGACGCCGGTGATCGAGTTGATAGTGTTGATCAGCGACACGGCATCTGTCCCGCCGGCAAGTGCCGCTCGCGCGGGCTTGCGCACATCGGTGATGTTGGGCGTCAGCTTGGTGATGACCGGCATGCGGGTATTGGCCTTGCACCAGCGCACCACCATTTCGATGTATTCCGGCACCTGGCCGACAGCTGCACCCATGCCGCGCTCCGACATGCCGTGCGGGCAGCCGAAATTGAGCTCGATGCCGTCGGCTTCCGTGTCCTCGACCACCGGCAGGATCGCCTTCCAGGCATCCTCGACGCAGGGCACCATCAGTGAGACGACGATGGCGCGGTCCGGCCAGTCCTTCTTGACCTGCTTGATCTCGCGAAGGTTGACCTGCAGGTCGCGGTCGGTGATCAGCTCGATGTTGTTCAGGCCGAGCAGGCGGCGGTCGGCGCCCCAGATCGCGCCATAGCGCGGGCCGTTGACGTTGACGACCGGCGGGCCTTCTTCGCCGAGCGTCTTCCACACCACGCCGCCCCAGCCGGCCTTGAAGGCGCGCTCGACATTGTAAGCCTTGTCGGTCGGCGGCGCAGACGCCAGCCAGAACGGATTGGGCGACTTGATACCGACGAAATTGTTGCGGATGTCTGCCATGCTCATGCCCTCCCGTTCGAGGTCAGTGCCCGGTGGATGCTCTCGGCCGCGTCGCGCCCTTGCGCCACCGCCGAAACCGTCAGGTCGTCGCCGCCGAAGATGCAGTCGCCGCCGGCCCAGACTTTTGCCAGCGAGGTGCGACCTTCGGCATCGACCTTGATGCGGCCCGCTTCGAGGTCGATCGACTCCTCGCTGCCGTTGAGGTTTGCGGGAACAAAACTCTGACCGATCGCCTTGAACACCTGGTCGGCCACGAGCGTGAGCCTCTCGCCGGTGCCGGCGAGCTTGTCGCCATTCATCGCGGTGTATTCGAGCTCGATGGCCGAAACCTTGCCGTTCTCGGCAAGGACGCGCTTCGGCTGCAGCCAGTGGCGGATGGTGACGCCGTTGGCGGCGGCCAGATCCTGCTCGAAGCCGGAGGCATTCATGTGCTCCTGGCCGCGCCGGTAACAGACCGTCACTTCTTCCGCGCCGAGCAGCTTCGACTGCACCGCGGCATCGATCGCCGTCATGCCGCCGCCGATGACGACGACGCGTCGGCCGACCGGCAGGCTGGAAAGGTCGCTCGCCTGGCGCAGTTCCGAGATGAATTCCACCGCATTGGTGACCCCATCCGCGTCCTCGCCATCGGCGCGCAGCGCGTTGACGCCGCCAAGGCCGAGACCGAGGAAGACCGCATCGTAGTTGCGCATCAGGTCGGCAAGCTGGAAGTCGCGGCCGAGCGCCTTGCCGTTCTGGATGTCGATGCCGCCGATCGCGGTGACATAGTCGACCTCGGCCTGGGCGAAATCGTCGACGCTCTTATAGGCGGCAATGCCATATTCGTTGAGGCCGCCGGCCTTGGGCCGCGCCTCCAGGATGGTCACGTCATGGCCGTGGCGGGCAAGCCTATGCGCCGCCGCCAGCCCGGCCGGCCCGGCGCCGACCACGGCAATGCTCTTCCCGCTCGGCTCGGCGCGCTTGTAGAACTGCTTGTCCTCGCTCATGGCGACGTCGGTGGCGTAGCGCTGCAGCCGGCCGATTTGCACAGGCTTGCCCTCCGCCACCTCACGCACGCAGACCTCCTCGCACAGCGTCTCGGTCGGGCAGACGCGGGCGCACATGCCGCCCAGTATGTTCTGGTCGAAGATCGTCTTGGCCGAGCCCAGCGGATTGCCGGTCGCGATCTGCCGGATGAACAGCGGAATGTCGATCGATGTCGGACATGCATTCATGCACGGCGCGTCATAGCAGAAATAGCAGCGATCGGATTCGACCAGCGCCTCGTGATGATCGAGCGGCGGATGCAGATCGGAAAAATTGTCGGCATATTGCTCGGCAGACAGCCGGCCGCCGGCAATGCCTTCGATGAAATGACCAGTCGCCATTCCAGCTCCCCTTGTTGTCGTTTTGGGGAAGGCTAGCACGTTTTATTTTTTTATCAATTGGTCAATTTTCGGCCAAGCCACTGTAATGGCTGGATAAAATATGACAACCGTACTCATGTTATAGTGGCGATTTCCACGACCGGCGGCTCGCCGCCGGCGATCCTGTGGCCGTTGAGGGACCGGATCTCGTCCGCCACCAGTTGCTGCAGCCGCCATAGATTGCGGTCATGGATGCCGAATGTCTCGAGATGGCTGACGGTGTTGTAGAGATATTCGGCGCCGGAGCCGACATGGCCGCACGCGCGAGCCAGTATCTTTGCCACGCTCTCCAGCTTCTGCCCGAGAGACGTCCCCCTGCCGGTCACGCCGACCCAGAAGCCCAAAGCCCGCAGCCGACCTTGCGCCGTCCGAACCGGAACCCACCTGACCGAGGCAACGGCTTCGTGATCGTCGATCTCGCGTCGCAACAGCCTTTCGATCTGGGCTGCCTTGTCACCGTCCGGCAGGCGGTAGATCACGCCATCGCAGCGTCCGCCGCGTTCGAGCGCCATCATTAGTCCGGGTTGCTCGGCGCTGCCTCTCCAGCGCACGATGTCCAGGCAGAAGGAGCGATGCCAGCCATGGGCCGAGGCGCGCCGTTGCTCGACGGACTCGAAGGCCGGCTTCCAGATCAGCGAGCCATAGGCGAACACCCAGAGCGGACCTTCATCGGCCTCGCCGGCGAGACGCGAGGCGAGCGTGCTGAAATCGTCGTCGCTCAGCTGCGTCCAATCCCCGCTGGGGCCAGGGTCGACCTCCTCCCGGTGGCACAAGGCCACGAGTTCAGGCGTGAGCGACATGTGGCGCATGGAAAAACGCGAACCCCTCTTTGACGACAGCAAAGTCGAAAAGCGCGGGCTATGCAAGATCAGGGCGGAGCGCCTTGCCGACCGAGATTTTCGGCCCATGTCGGATTTCTGTCGCCAGGATCGTCCTAAGGTGTGTTGAGGTTCAGGTCAGGCCGCGTCGAAAACGGCGGTTTTCGAGAACCGGAGCGGAGCGTACTTAAGTACGTGAGCACCGGAAGCGCAGAAAACCGCCGTTTGCAGGCCGGCATCACCTGAACGTCAACATACCTTATGATGGATCGAACAACGATCGCTGCCTGAACCGGTGAGGAGACCGACCATGCCGAAATCCCCGCAACCTTTCTTCTGGTACGAACTGATGACCACCGACCTCGACGCCGCCGAGGCTTTTTATACCGCCGTTGTCGGCTGGCGTGCCGAGCCCTTCGACAAGGCGCCGGGCATGCCGCGCTACATCGTGATGAATTCCAGCGTGCGCGGCGTCGGCGGGCTGATGACGATGCCGGAAGAACCCGCCAAGATGGGTATGCCGCCGGCCTGGGTGGGCTACATCTACACCAAGGACGTCGACGCCTCGACGCAAGCGCTCAAGGACGCCGGCGGTGCGGTGCACCGCGCACCGGACGACATTCCGGGCGTCGGCCGCTTCGCCGTCGTCGCGGACCCGCAAGGCGCGTCCTTCATGTTCCTGCAGCCCAACCAGCCTGAGCAGCCGCCGGTACCGGCGACCACGCCCGGCCATGTCGGCTGGCATGAACTCTACACCTCGGACTGGAAAGCGGCTTTCGATTTCTATTCCAGCCAGTTCGGCTGGGAGAGCGCCGGCCAGTTCGACATGGGCGAGATGGGCGTCTACCAGACCTTCGGCGCCGGCCCCGAATCCGGCGGCGGCATCATGGACAAGCCGCCGCAGATCCCGGTTCCCGTCTGGCAGTTCTATTTCAACGTCGACGCCATCGATGCCGCCGCCAAGCGCGTCACCGACAATGGCGGCAAGGTCATCATGGGTCCGATGGACGTGCCGAGCGGCCAGTGGATCATCCAGTGCCAGGACCCGCAAGGCGCGCATTTCGCGCTGCTGGCGTCGACGCGGTAGCAGTGCCTACCTGACGTACTGGCGCCGGATCACTCCGGCGTCAGCACCGCCAGCTTCAGATCGGCCTTTTTCGCACCGCTCAGCTGGATTATCGCCGCGCCACCCGCGAGCTTGAAGCGCACGCTCTTGCGGATGCCCGGGCAGGTCTTGACGCCGCTGAAAGCGGCCGATTTCACAGAACGGCCATCCTGCACAACGTCGATCCAGGCCTCGTCGGAAAGGCTGAGCTGCAACTCGCCTTCAGGCGGCACGGTCACGTTTGCGGTTGCGCCGAAGGTGCCGGCGGCCGGTGCGCGGTCCGGCGGCACTTCAAAGCTGACCGTGTCGACGGCCTCAAGCGAGAAATCCACCGCTTGCCCGACCGTCAGGGAGGCGCCGGACTGGACGGCCGCCGCCGCCGGGAACAAGGCCTGCTCGCGCGCAACCGGCCATTTGAAGGCATCGCAGCCTCCGTCAGCGGCCGCGACGAAGCTGGTGCCTGCAAGGATTGCGAATAGGCTGATGACGACTTTTTTCATGGCAAAGCGGACCCGTATGGTTTGATGCCTCGACATACCAATACAACCATAGGGATAAATATGCAACCATTGCGCGAATAATTATTGGGAGGTGAAACCATTTTCACTCACCGATTGTTGATGGTGGGCCGTGGGAAGTGAGTGGTCCATCGCCGGGTGATAATTTATGGCCGGGCGGGGGTAAAATGGAGTTTTAGATGAAGCTTTTTGAAAGCCTTGCTCAGTACCAGCCGCAGGCGCTGGGCGTGTTGCGCATCATGACCGCGTTGCAGTTCATCGAACATGGCTCGCAGAAGCTGTTCAACTTCCCGGTCAGCGCTGAGCCGCACGCCCTCACCGGGCTGACGACCGCTGCCGGCATTCTCGAATTCGCCGGCGGCATCCTGCTGGCGCTCGGGCTCTTCACCCGCCCGGTCGCCTTTCTGCTCGCCGGCGAAATGGCGATCGCCTATTTCATGGCGCACTTCCCGCGCGACTTCTTCCCCGTCAACAACGGCGGCGACTTGGCGATCTCCTTCTGCTTCATCTTCCTCTATCTGATCTTCGCCGGCCCCGGCGCCTTCGCGCTGGACAACCGCCGCAGCTGACGACGCATGCACCGCCAGTGCATGTCGCCCAAAAGTGCTCAGCGGTTTTGGGATAACGGCATGCACGAAGCCAAGGATCTGAAGCGCATCGGCGAAGCCGTAGCGCTTCAGGCGCGCATCCGCTCGAAATTGGCGTCGAACAGCGGCGCCGCCTGGATGCGCGCGGCATGGCGCTTGCCGAGGATCTCGATCTCGAAACCGTCCTGCCTGTCGGCGATCTCCTTCGGCACGTATCCCAGGGCGACCGACTTCCTCGAATTATGCGCATAACCGCCCGACGTGACCCAGCCGCGCACGACGCCGTCATGCCAGATCGCCTCGTCGCCGATGACGTCGGCATCGGTGGCGTCGACAATGAAGCTGCGCAGCCGAAGCTTGCCGCCCTCTCTGCGCTCGGTGAGCGCCGCTGCCTTGCCGATGAAATCGGCATCCTTGCCATAGGCGACGAAACGGTCGAGCCCGGCCTCGAGCGGCCCGTAGATCGGCCGGTACTCGCGCGCCCATGAGCCGTAGTTCTTCTCCAGCCTCAGCGCATTGAGCGCGCGCGAGCCGAACAGGCCGATGCCGAATTCCTCGCCAGCCTTGACCAGCGCCTGGTAGGCGGCGCGCTGATATTCCGCCGCCACCCAGATCTCGTAGCCGAGGTCGCCGGTATAGCTGACGCGACCGACGAGGCAAGGCGCCATGCCGATATCCATCCGTGCTACCGCCATAAACGGAAAGGCCGCGTTGGAGACGTCGGCGCGGGTGACCTTGGCCAAAACCTCTCTCGCCTTCGGCCCGGCAATCGCAAGGCCCGTGAGCTTCTGCCCCAGCGCCTCGATCCGCACCGAGCCATCCTTGGGCAGATGCGCCTCGAACCAGCGCATATGATACTGCTCGGCAATGCCGGAGCCTGCGATGAACCATTCTGCGTCGTCGATATTGGCTAAGGTGAAATCGCCGATCAGCTTGCCGTCCTCCTTCAGCATCGGCGTCAGCGTCATGCGGCCGCGCTTGGGCAGCCTGCAGGCAAGCATCCGGTCGAGCCAGGCGGCCGCGCCCTCGCCGGTCACCTTGTATTTGGCGAAGTTCGAGATCTCGGACAGGCCGACGCCGTTGCGCACCGCCGCGACTTCCTTGCCGACATGCTCGAAGTCGGTCGAGCGCCGCCACGAGAACTCGTCCTTGACGCCGTCCGGCGCATACCAGAGCGGCACTTCCAGCCCATAGGACACGCCCCATTGCGCGCCCTTGGCGGCAAGCGTGTCGTAGACCGGCGTCGTCTTGAGCGGACGCCCGGCCGGCAGTTCCTCGTTCGGGAAGCGGATCGAGAAGCGGCGCGAATAATTCTCGCGCACCTTGGCGTTGGTGTAGGCCATCGTCGCCCAGTCGCCGTAGCGGGCGACATCCATGGCCCAGATGTCGGCGCCCGGATCGCCCTCGATCATCCAGTTGGAGAGCGCCAGCCCGACGCCGCCGCCCTGGCTGAAGCCGGCCATGACGCCGCAGGCGACCCAGAAGCCCGGCAGGCCGCGCACCGGCCCTACCAGCGGATTGCCGTCCGGCGCGAAGGTGAAGGGGCCGTTGATGATCTGCTTGATGCCGGTCTTCTGGAAGGCGGGGAAGTGGCGGAAGCCGACTTCCAGCGACGGCGCGATGCGGTCGATGTCCGGCTCCAAGAGCTCGTGGCCGAAATTCCAAGGCGTGGAGAACTCGGACCAAACCTTGTTGGCCTTCTCATAGGTGCCCATCAGCATGCCGCCGCGCTCCTGGCGCAGGTAAAGCTCGCCGTCGAAATCGACCGCGTGAATAATCTCGGTGCCGGTCTTCTTGTTCCAATCCGCGACCTCGGGCATGTCCTCGGTGATCAGGTACATGTGCTCCATCGCCAGCACCGGCAGTTCCAGCCCGACCATGCGGCCAACCTCGCGCGCCCACAGCCCTCCGGCATTGACGACATGCTCGGTCACCACCTCGCCCTTGTTGGTGATGACGCGCCACAACCCGTCGGGCCGGCGCACGATGTCCTCGACCTTGGTGAAGCGCTCGACCTCGGCGCCCAGTTTGCGCGCGGCCTTGGCATAGGCGTGGGTCACGCCGGACGGATCGAGGTGGCCGTCCTCCTTGTTGCGCACGGCGCCGACAAACTGGCTGGGATCGATCAGCGGCATCAATTCCGCGGCTTCCTTCGCGGAAATGACTTCGAGATCGATGCCGAGATAGCGGCCCTTCGACACGACCCCGCGCAACCAGTCGAGCCGCGCCTCGGTTGCCGCCAGAAGCACGCCACCCGTCAGGTGCACGCCCGTCGCCTGTCCCGAAAGCTCCTCGATCTCCTTATAGAGCGAGATCGTGTATTTCTGCAGCTTGGCGACGTTGGGATCGCCGTTGATGGTGTGCATGCCGCCCGCCGCATGCCAGGTCGAGCCCGACGTCAGCTCGTCGCGCTCCAGCAACACGACATCGGTCCAGCCATGGCGGGCAAGATGGAACAACACCGAGCACCCGACGACACCGCCGCCGATGACCACGACCTTTGCATGCGACTTCATGGTTCTTCTCGTTAATTCAATGAGTTGAAGAGATAAGCTGAATCAGAAAGGCAGCGCCAAGGGACTCACGGCTCGCCCTGCCCGATCGCTTCCTTGCGGCGCGCCATATAGGCTTCGAGCGCCTCGCGCACGGCAGGATCCATGGCCGGCTGGACATATTCATCCAGCGCTTTCTTCCACAGCCGCGTCGCGCGCGCCGTCGCGTCGAGCCCGCCGGCCTCCTGCCAGGCCTCGTAATTCTGCCAGTTGGAAAGCATCGGCTGGTAGAAGGCGGTGGCGTAGCGCTCCAGCGTGTGCGGCTCGCCGAAGAAATGGCCGCCGGTCGGCACCGCGCCCAGCGCCTCCACCGCCAGCTCGCCTTCGTCGACCACGATCGGCCGCAGGAACTCCATCATGTGCTGGATCATCTCGACGTCGATGATGAGCTTTTCGAACGATGCCGTCAGCCCGCCTTCCTGCCATCCGGCGGCGTGGTAGACGAGATTGCCGTGGCCGAGCACCGCGCCCCACAAAGCCATCAGCGTTTCATAAGCGCCCTGCGCGTCCGCCGCGTTCGAGGCCGAGCCCGGCGTCGTGCGATACGGCAATTTGTAGCGCCGCGCCAATTGTCCTGATGCAATGTTGGCCTTGGTGTTCTCCGGCGTGCCGAAGGCAGGCGCGCCGGACTTCATGTCGACATTGGAGGTGAAGGCGCCATACATCACCGGCGCGGCCGGACGCACCAGCTGCGTGAGCACGATGCCGAACAGCGCCTCGGCATTCTGCTGCGCCAGCGCGCCAGCCAGCGTCACCGGGCTCATCGCGCCCATCAGCGTGAACGGCGTCACCGCCACCGACTGGCCGAATTCGGCCATCGTCATCAACCCCTCGGCCATCATCTCGTCGAAGCGGCGCGGCGAGTTGACCGAAATGATGGTGGTGACGCCGGGATCGTCGCGCATCTGATCCAGCGTCAGCCCGCGCGAGATCGCCATCATCTCGATGCCGTCGAGCGCCCTGCCCCGGCCGATCGCCGAGACGTGGAAAGATTTGTCGGTCAGCGTCAGGTTGGCGAAATAGGTATCCATATGCCTTGTGTTCGCCGGCAGCTCGACCGGCGCGCAGACCTGGTTGCCCAGCATGTGGATGCAGTTGAAATGCTGCGCCAGCCGCACGAGGTCCGAATAGTCGGCGAGGTTGCCGGCGCGGCGGCCGCGCTCCATGTCATGCACATTGGGCGGCCCGGCGACGAGCGTGAAGTTGATGGTGCTGCCGCCAAGATGAATGGCGTGGTCCGGGTTTCGGGGCGTCAGCGTGTAGGCCGGGCGTGTCGACTTCAGCGCCTCCTCGACCATGCCGCGATCGACGCGCACATTCATCGAGCCGTGATCGACCGTGGCGCCGGCGCGCTCGAACAGCGACAGCGCCCGCGCGCTCATCACCTCGATGCCGAAGTTCTCCAGGATATGCATCGACGCCTGGTGGATGGCTTCGATCTGGTCGGCCGACAGCAGCGCCATCGGCGGATAGGGATTGTCCACCCGCCGCCGCGGCAGTTGTGGAATGGCCGCTGGCCCACGGTTGCTGGTGCGCTCGGCGCCGCGCTTGCGTCTTGGTTCGCTCATGCGCGCATCAGAGCGCCGGCATCACATGCGAGCTGTCAGGAATTCGCCATTTGCCGGCGTGATTTTAGCCAAGGCGGCATTTTTCAAAACCAATGAAGAGAATATCGACGCCGATAGTCGTAATATCGACACTCGGCTTTTTTCGTGCCTCCGCATCCGCGTTAAGGAACCGCGCAAGACTCCCTTTATGATTTCAGCCTATTCGTCTTCCAATGCGTAGGTCGAGTTTTAGTAAAATTGTCGCTGTCTCCGTGCTGTTGGCGCTTTCGGCCTGCGCGACAGCGCCCAGCCACATCAACAATGTCTGCGCCGTCTTCGACCAGAATGACGGCTGGTTCGACAACTGGCAGTCCGCCGCCGAACGGACCGAGCAGAAATACGGCGTTCCCGTCCCCGTGCTGATGGCGACGGTGCGCAAGGAATCCGGCTTCAAGAGCAACGCGCGCCCGCCGCGCACCAAGCTGCTGGGCTTCATCCCGTGGACCCATGTCTCCAGCGCCACCGGCTACTCGCAGGCGCTCGACGGCACCTGGTCGCAATATCAGAGCGAGACCGGCAACTGGACGGCGCGCCGCACGCGCTTTGCCGACGCCGTCGACTTCGTCGGCTGGTACCATTCCAAGACCGCCGACACCTTCGGCGTCGCCCGCAACGACACCTACAATCTCTATCTGGCCTACTATCTCGGCTGGACGGCCTATGGCCGCGGCAATCGCGGCGACGCCGGCGTTCAAGGCTACGCGCGCGCCACCGACCAGATGGCCCGCGATTACGCCGCGCAGATGCGGCAGTGCGGCAGCTAGTTCCTCAAACACGGTCATTTTGAAGGATTGCAGGCTTGTCGGGCAAGGCTATCAACGTCCGTTGGGGTAGTCAGCGCAAACGCTGGCGATGAGCTGAAGGCTCCTGAACCTCGTCATTCTAGGGCGGAGCAAGGAGCGTAGCGACGCGCGCAGACCCGAGGATC
>NZ_VFVL01000018.1 GCF_006442815.1 Mesorhizobium sp. B2-4-3 | reverse complement strand
CCCCTACTCCCCTACTCCCCTACACGTTCAACAGCAGATACTCCCGCTCCCACGGGCTGATCACTTCCATGAAGGTCTCGAATTCGGCCCGCTTGATCGCCGCGTATGTGGCGGCGAAGGATTTGCCAAGGAGCGCGCAGAGCTCCTTGTCGGCCTCGAACAGGTCGACCGCTTCCAGCAAGCTGCGAGGCAGATCGATCTCATCAGCGTTGGCCGTGGTCAGCACCGGCGGCTCGGCTTTGACCTTCGCGGTCATGCCGATCAGCCCGCAGGCAAGCGAGGCCGCCAGCGCCAGATAGGGGTTGGCGTCGGAGGACGGGATGCGGTTTTCAACGCGTCGCGCCGCCGGATCCGAGCGCGGCACCCGGAAGGCGGTGGTGCGGTTGTCATAGCCCCATTTGTTGTTGACCGGAGCCGAAGCCTGCTGCGTCAGCCGGCGATAGGAATTGACGTAAGGCGCGAACATAACCAGCGCGTTCGGCACATGCTTCTGCATGCCGCCGATGAAGTGGAAGAACGCATCGGTCTCCGAGCCGTCCTCGGCCGAGAAGATGTTCCTGCCGGTCTTCTTGTCGACGACCGACTGGTGAATATGCATGGCCGAGCCCGGCTGCCCCTGGATCGGCTTTGCCATGAAGGTGGCGTAGATCTCGTGCTTTAGCGCCGCCTCGCGGATGGTGCGCTTGAACATGAAGACCTGGTCGGCGAGCTCGATCGGATTGCCGTGGCGCAGATTGATCTCGAGCTGGCCGGCGCCTTCCTCATGGATCAGCGTGTCGATCTCCAGGCCCTGCCGTTCCGAGAAATGGTAGATGTCGTCGATCAGTTCGTCGAATTCGTTGACGCCGGCGATCGAATAGCCGGCGCCGCCGCCGATCGGCCGTCCCGAACGCCCGACGGGCGGCGTCAGCGGATAGTCCGGATCGGGGTTCTTGCGCACCAGATAGAATTCGATCTCGGGCGCCACCACTGGTTTCAGGCCGCGTTCGTCATAAGCGGCCAGCACGCGCTTCAGCACGTTACGCGGCGTGAACTCGACCGAGCGGCCGTCCTGGTGGACGAGATCGCAGATGACCGCGGCCGTCGGATCCTCTTCCCAGGGCACGACGGTCAGCGTCGAAAGATCGGGCAGCAGCTTCAGGTCGCCGTCGTCCTCGGGATAATGGAAGCCGTTGCCGTCCTCGGGATAGCCGCCGGAGATCGTCGTCATGAACACGGCCGAAGGCAGCGCCAGCGAGGTGTTGGAAGTGAATTTCTTCGACGGCATCATCTTGCCGCGGGCGACGCCCGCCTGGTCGGGCGTGATGCATTCGATGTCCTCGATGCCGCGCCATTCGAGCCAGGCGCTGGCTTCCTTCCAGTTTTTCACACCACGCTGGTTTTTCAGGAATGCAGGCGTGCGGGCGCGTCCCCCCCGGCTTGACGGACGGACTTCCTTTTTTTCAGGCGGCATCATTCACCAGATTGTGTTGCGGATTTCGAACTATAGCCGGGCGCCATGGGGGAAGGGAAGGGGAGGCACCGGACGCGTCCGTCTTCAGGCTGGCGGCAGGCCGTGACAACGGCTAAACCGGTCGTCCATGAAGAACGGTGTCCGCATATGCCCGCCTCTCATCTGACGACGATCGGTTTCGATGCCGACGACACGCTGTGGCAGAACGAGCAGTTCTTCCGCATGACCGAACAGCGCTTCCTCGCCATGCTTGCCGAGCATGGCGATGCAAGCCGGATTTCGGCGAACCTGCTTGAAGCGGCAAAGCGCAATCTCGGCCTCTACGGCTTCGGCATAAAGAGCTTCACGCTGTCGATGATCGAGACAGCGATCGAGGTTACCGAAGGCCGTGTTCCGGCCTCGACCATCGCGGAAATCCTGGCTGCCGGACGCGACATGCTCAGCCACCCGATCGAGCCGCTGCCGCATGCGCGCGAGACGGTCGAGAAGCTGGCCGGCAGCTATCGTCTGGTGCTGATCACCAAGGGCGACCTCATGGACCAGGAGCGCAAGCTTGCGCAATCGGGACTGGGCGAGCTCTTCGACGCCGTCGAGATCGTCAGCGACAAGAGCGCCGCCACCTATGCCCGCATCTTCAGCCGCCATGGCGACGGACCGCAAAGGAGCATGATGGTCGGCAACTCGCTCAGGTCGGACGTCGTGCCTGCCATCGACGCCGGCGGTTGGGGTATCTATGTCCCGCATGAATTGACCTGGGCGGCCGAGCATGCCGAGGCGCCGGTCGCGGCGCCGCGTTTCCGGCAGATCGCCGACCTGAGCGAACTGCCCGAACTGGTCGAAAGCATCGCCGCTGCAGGCTGACCAGGTTTAGGGGGGCCTTAGCCGCGCCCGACCAGGCGATCGACCACCGGTTGCAGCTTCTCGGGCGTGATCGGCTTGACAACCACCGCATCGACCACGCTCGACAGCCCGAGGCTTTCCGGTGTGCCATTCCTGGTTGAAAGCAGGATCACCGCGGGCAGCGGCTTGCCGGAGGCGCGCCGCAGCGCGTCGATGGCCGACATCAGCCGGTCGCAATCCTTGTTGTCCGGGCCGCCGTCCAGGATGACGGCGCCGGGCAGTTGGCCGGTCAGCGTCTTCTCGGCGGCCTCTGGCGGTTCCGAGATCGGCTTCAGCCCCGATTTCTCGACGATTTTCGACACCACGACGCGGTTGATCGTCGATTTGCCGACGACGAGCACTTTGGAAAAGTCCGCAGCTGCCGCGCCAGCCCGGGCCGCCGGTTTCGGGTGTTTGTCGGAGTCGTCACGATTGGCGGGACACATCGGCGGGCTGGCACTCTGGTTCAATGCAGGGTTGAAACCTGAGGCACAATTGGGTGAGATCGCGGCCGGTGTCAAGCTGAAACGGTCGAGGTCGAAAATATAGCAAGAAATTCCGAGATTCGGAGCAAGTCGTACCCTTGACGGTGAAGGCAAACCGAAAAAAAGCGATAGTCTCCCGAACGTATAGCGCGCGGGAGACATTCGCCGAGACTGTTGACGTTACGTCAAGTGTGGCTCTGCTGGGTAACGATCACCGGGATCAAAAGGTCTCCCCAGTTGCCGTCGCCGCCATGGTGCCTGGCCGAGCGCACCAGTTCCACCGAGACGCCGGCCTCGACTGCCTTCATGACTGACTGGTTGAGTCGGTGCAGATCGTTGGCGAGCATGCGGATCGTCGCCTGCTGGTCGACGCTCATCGCGCTCGATTGTTCTTCTGCCCTTTCCTTGACACGGCTTATCGATGCCATTGCTCTTCTCCTCGATGTAGATGCCCTGCGGGCGTTTCCTCTGGTTGTTATCCGTTACTCGGCCGCCGGCCTGAACTGAGCGTGCTCGGTCGATTCATGCATGGCGGTGGTCGAAGACCGGCCGCCGGTGATTGCCATCGACACGGCGTCGAAATAGCCGGTGCCGACCTCGCGCTGGTGCTTGGTCGCGGTATAGCCGTTGGCCTCCGCCGCGAACTCGGCCTCCTGCAGTTCCGAATACGCGGCCATCTGCCGGTCCTTGTAGCCGCGCGCCAGCTCGAACATGCCGAAGTTCAACTGGTGGAAGCCGGCCAGCGTGATGAACTGGAACTTGTAGCCCATCGCGCCCAGCTCGTTCTGGAATTTCGCGATCGTCGCGTCGTCGAGATTCTTCTTCCAGTTGAAGGACGGCGAGCAATTGTAGGCGAGCAGCTTGCCCGGATGGTGCTTGTGCACACCCTCGGCGAATTTCCTGGCCTGCGCCAGATCCGGCTTCGAGGTCTCGCACCAGATCAGGTCGGCATGCGGCGCATAGGCCACGGCGCGCGCGATGCAGGGCTCGATGCCGTTGCGCACATTGTAGAAGCCCTCGACCGTGCGGCCTGCCTCATAATCGACAAAAGGCCGGTCGCGCTCGTCGATATCGGAGGTCAAAAGCTTCGCCGCCTCGGCGTCCGTGCGCGCCACGACCAGCGTCGGCGTGCCCATGACGTCGGCCGCAAGGCGCGCCGCGTTGAGGTTGCGGATATGCGCCGCGGTCGGGATCAGAACCTTGCCGCCGAGATGGCCGCATTTCTTTTCCGACGCCAGCTGGTCCTCATAGTGGACGCCCGCGGCGCCGGCTTCGATGAAGGCCTTCATGATCTCGAAGGCGTTGAGCGGGCCGCCGAAGCCGGCTTCCGCATCGGCCACGATCGGCGCGAACCAGGTCTCGACCGACAGCCCGTCGCCCTCGGACGTCTCGATCTGGTCGGCGCGCTGCAAGGTGCGATTGATGCGCTTGACGAGTTCCGGCGCCGCATTGGCCGGGTAAAGCGACTGGTCCGGATACATCGCCGACGCGGTGTTGGCGTCGGCGGCCACCTGCCAGCCCGAGAGATAGATCGCCTTCAGCCCGGCCCGAACCTGCTGCATGGCCTGGTTGCCCGACATGGCGCCCAGCGCGTTGACGAAATCCTCCTCGTGGATCAGCTTCCAGAGCCGGTTCGCGCCCATCTCGGCCAGAGTCTGGCGAATCTGCACCGAACCGCGCAACCGCTTCACATCCTCTGGCGAATAGGGACGCTCGATGCCGTCGAACCGGCCTTCCGGCGCGGAGGGGACGAGGTTGTAAAAATCGGTCATTGGTCACTCCGGATCGTTTGGAACCTGCTTCAGCGCTACATCACGAACGTATAGCGTTGCGATGTCTGCGTGTGACATCATTTACATTGCAGCGCGAAAAACGCCCAGAAAAACCGCCATTTGGCGCTGAAAATAAAGGAAAAGCTGTGTTGTCATTGACAAGCTATCTCTGTAAATTTGTCACGATTGTAAAAACGGCGTAATGGACCCCGGACTTGATACCCATGTAAATTCCTGTCAAGGATGGCACGGATGGCCGACCAGAAGATCTTCGCCGGGCCGCGGCTGCGCCGGCTGCGCAACGCCAGGGGCCTGACCCAGACGGCGATGGCCGAGGGGTTGGGCATCTCGCCTTCCTACCTCAACCTGATCGAGCGCAACCAGCGGCCGCTGACGGTGCAGCTCATTCTCAAGCTGGCCTCCGTCTACAAGGTCGATCCGCATGAATTGCAAGGAGAGACGAAAGGCTCGATCGCGGCACTGCGCGAAGCCTTCAGCGATCCGCTTCTTGCCGGCGAACTGCCCGGCGATCAGGAACTGATCGATCTCGCCGAGACCGCGCCGAACGCCTCGGCGGCGATGGTAAAACTGTTTCGCGCCTACCGCGAGCAGGCTGAGCGTCTGTCCGACCTCAACCAGCTTCTGGCCAGGGAGGGCAGGGCAACCGCGCTGTCCGGCACGCGCCTGCCCGCCGATGAAGTCCACGAAGTGTTCGAGCGCCGGCCGAACCACTTCGCTTCGCTGGAGGAGGAGGCGGAAGCTTTCACATCGGTGCTCGAACCCGGCGACGACCTGTCCGGCGCGCTCAAGGCCTGGCTGAGGCGCGAGCATGGCATCGTCGTCAAGGTGCTGCCGGTCGCCACCATGCCCAACTGGCGCCGCCGTTACGACCGCCATTCGCAGCGCCTGTTCCTCTCTGAGCGGCTGTCGCCTTTCGACCAGCTGCGCGAAGTCGCCATGGAGGCGAGCCTGATGCGCATGTCAGTGGCCATCGCGGCTGAGTTCCAGGCGCTGAAGCTCGGCACCGACGAGGCCCGCCGGCTCGCCCGCTTCGAGCTCGGCCGCTATGCCGCGCATGCGCTGATGATGCCCTATCAGGCTTTCCATGCGGCGGCCGTTCGCGCCCGCTACGACATCGACGTCTTGCGTTCCCGCTTCGGCGTCTCTTTCGAACAGGCGGCCAACCGACTGACCATGCTGCAGCGGCAGGGCGCATCGGGCGTGCCGTTCTTCATGCTGGAAGTCGACAATGCCGGGAACCGCTTCCGCAAGGCCGGCAGCCAGGGCTACCCGCAGAGCCGCTTCGGCGGCGGCTGCCCCAAGCTTCCCGTCCATGCG
Organism: Mesorhizobium sp. B2-4-3; assembly: GCF_006442815.1. Taxonomy (GTDB): domain Bacteria; phylum Pseudomonadota; class Alphaproteobacteria; order Rhizobiales; family Rhizobiaceae; genus Mesorhizobium. The sequence goes on along the minus strand of NZ_VFVL01000018.1, from coordinate 116,617 downwards.
GCCTTCTCGCAGCCGGGCCAGATCCTGGTCGAGGCGCTGGAAATGCCAGATGGCGCCGAGTTCCTGTGCATCGCCCGCACGCTGGAAGGTCCGCAAGGCGCCTTCTCCGAACGGCCGCGGCGCACCGCGCTCTTGCTCGGCTGCGATATCGGCTTTCGCGACGAGATCGTCTATGGCGCGGCGCTGCCGGCCGCAGCCGCCGGCAAGTCCGGGCGAAGCTTCGCCACGCCGGTAGGCCCCGCCTGCCGGCTTTGCGAACGCGTAGGCTGCCTTGCGCGCGCCGAGCCGCCGGTGACGCGCCCGCTCGGCCTCGACGAGATGGTGACGGGCCTTAGCGCCTTCGATTTTCAGGGATGATACGCTGCCCGAGCCTGCGCATCGGTGTGGGTCTGACTGTCTCAAAGTAAACCGCGGAGAGGTTGTCCTACATTTGAGCGAATGCTGGATCACGCATGGCTTTCTACTTTGCGCTACGCGATTGAGACACAGTCCCGTCGTTTGAGACACAGAATCCCTGTTGTCCTTGGCGCATCGTGTCGAACGCAACTCGCTGACAAGTCATGTCCATGACCGATACCGCCCCGTCCCCGTCGCCTGTCGCTTTGCCAGCCGTCTCGCCGCGCGAGGAGCGGATCGGCATGCTCCTTGTCTTCCTTTCGGCGCTTATGTGGAGCTTCGGCGGCGCCATCGCCCGTTTCATCCATGTCGGTGACAGCTGGACCGTGGTGTTCTGGCGTTCGCTGTGGGCCGTGGCCTTTCTCATCGCCTTCATGCTGTGGCGCGACGGTTGGCGCGGCACCCTGAAACTCTTCCGGCATATGGGCCTGCCCGGCCTCGGCGTCGCCTTCTGTTTCGCCACCGCCTCGACCAGCTTCGTGGTGGCGCTTGCCTACACGACCGTCGCCAACATCCTCTTGATGCAGGCCGGCGTGCCGCTGCTGGCGGCGCTTCTTGCCTGGCTCCTGTTTCGCGAACGGGTCAGCCCGGCGACCTGGATCGCGATTGCCGCCGTCATCGCCGGCGTCGCCATCATGGTCTCCGAATCCCTGGGCGGCGCCGTCTCGCCGATCGGCGACGGCTTGGCGCTGCTGATTGCGGTCATGTTCTCGGTGGCGACCGTGATCACCCGGCGCTTTGCCCATGTGCGCATGGTGCCGGCCAATTGTCTCGCGGCGCTGCTCGCCGGCGCTTTCGCTGCTTCCCAGGCCTCGGCGTTCGCGGTCTCCGGGCGCGACATGGGCTTCCTCTTCGCCTTCGGCGTCATCAATCTCGGCATCGGCCTCGCCTTTTTTGCCATGGGCGCGCGGCTGGTGCCGGCGGCGATCGCGGCGCTGCTCGGCACCTTCGAGCCGATCCTTGGGCCGATCTGGGTCTGGCTCGTCCATTCCGAAGTGCCGTCGGTGCGCACCATCATCGGCGGCACGGTCGTGGTCACGGCGCTGCTCGTCCATATCGGCCTGGAGTTCAAGCGCCAGGCGCGGCCGGCGCGTCCCGGCGTCACCGGCCTGCCGTCGCCCAATTGACGTTAATGCATGTCGCCCAAAAGTGCGCAGCGGTTTTGGGAGAACGACAGCATCAAAACAAAAGACTAAAGCGCGTCGCCTGAATCCCTTTCAGCGCGACGCGCTTTAGGCAGCCTTCCCCATTGACAACCCAGTTGCCGGGCGGGCAGGCTGCGATTACGGCAACAACAAGACAGGCGTATCTTGCCAAGTGTCTCCGCCGGCCTGCTCGGGACCGGACAGCATCGTCATAGCTCTGCTTACGCCGCGGTCAATGCCGCTGACGCCGCCCGGGTGCCTCGCCGGGAAGGCCAAAATGTCTCGAACCCTGATGCCGCGACCGAGCCTGGCGTGGACAGTTCACGCTTGTCGCTCTCCGGAAAGCTCAATAGTCTTAAATCAACGCCGCCCCGCCATGTCGCGACGAGCCGGCGAGGGAACACTCACCAAAGGAGAACACCATGATCCGCAAAGCGCTCTGGCTTTCGGCGACGTCGGCATTTCTGACGCTTTTCACATTAAGCGGCCATGCCGAAGACCGCGTCGTCAACGTCTACAACTGGTCGGACTATATCGACAGCTCGATCATCGACGACTTTACCAAGAAGACCGGCATCAAGGTCGTCTACGACACCTTCGATTCCAACGAGATCCTGGAGACGAAACTGCTTGCCGGCGGCAGCGGTTATGACGTCGTCGTGCCGAGCGCCAACTTCCTGGCGCGCCAGATCCAGGCGGGCGTCTTCCAGAAGCTCGACAAGTCGAAGCTGCCCAACATCTCCAACATGTGGGACGTAATCTCCGAGCGCACCGCCAAATACGATCCGGGCAACGAATATTCGGTCAACTACATGTGGGGCACGGTCGGCCTCGGCTATAACGTCAAGAAGGTGCAGGCGGCGCTCGGCACCGACAAGATCGACAGCTGGGACGTGTTCTTCAACCCGGAGAGCCTGGCCAAGCTGAAGGATTGCGGCGTCTATGTGCTGGATTCCCCGGCCGACATCATTCCCGCGGCGCTGAAATATCTCGGCCTCGATCCCAACAGCACCTCGCCGGACGATATTTCCAAGGCGCAGGAAGCTCTGCTGAAGGTCCGGCCTTACATCCGCAAGTTCCATTCGTCGGAATACATCAATGCCTTGGCCAATGGCGATATCTGCCTGGCGATCGGCTGGTCGGGCGACGTCTTCCAGGCGCGCAACCGCGCCGAGGAAGCCAAGCAGGGCGTCGAGATCGGCTATTCGGTGCCAAAGGAAGGCGCCCAGATGTGGTTCGACCAGATGGCGATCCCCGCTGACGCGCCGCATGCCGCCGACGCGCTCGAGTTCATCAACTACATGATGACGCCCGAAGTCATCGCCAAGTCGTCGAACTACGTGCTCTACGCCAACGGCAACAAGGCCTCGCAGCAGTTCATCGACAAGGCGATCCTGGAAGATCCTTCGGTCTATCCGGACGAAGAGACGACGAAGAAGCTGTACACGGTTGCGCCGTACGATCCCAAGACACAGCGCGTCATCACGCGCACCTGGACCAAGATCGTCACAGGCCAGTAAGCATTGAGACACGACCCCGGCAGCAACTGCCGGGGTCGCTTTCTTTTGGGGAATTTTTAAGAAAGTAACGGAGTGGGGACCATGAAATCGCTTGGCAGCATCCGCAGGGATTTCGCGCCATGGAACGACCCGAACGCCAAGCCGTATATCCAGTTCGACAAGGTCACCAAGAAGTTCGGCGACTTCACCGCCGTCAACAATTTGTCGCTGACCATCTTCGAGCGCGAATTCTTCGCCCTGCTCGGCGCGTCCGGCTGCGGAAAGTCGACCCTGCTCAGGATGCTTGCCGGCTTCGAGGAGCCGTCGGCTGGCCGCATCCTGCTCGACGGGCAGGATTTGCGCGGCATCCCGCCCTACAAACGGCCAGTCAACATGATGTTCCAGTCCTACGCGCTGTTCCCGCACATGACGGTGGAAAAGAACATCGCCTTCGGCCTCAAGCAGGAAGGCATGCCCGGAGCCGATGTCGAAAAGCGCGTCGCCGAGATGCTGAAGCTCGTCAAGCTCGAGCAGTTCGCCAAGCGCAAGCCGCACCAGCTCTCGGGCGGCCAGCGCCAGCGCGTGGCGCTTGCCCGCTCGGTCGCCAAGCGACCGAAGGTTCTGCTGCTCGATGAGCCGCTCGGCGCTTTGGATAAGAAGCTGCGCGAGGAAACGCAGTTCGAGCTAATGGACCTGCAGCAGGAGCTCGGCCTCACCTTCGTCGTCGTCACCCACGACCAGGAGGAGGCCATGACCATGGCCGACCGCATCGCCATCATGGACAAGGGCGAGGTGATGCAGGTCGCGACGCCCGCCGAGATCTACGAGGCGCCGGCCTCGCGCTTCGTGGCGCATTTCGTCGGCAATGTGAACATGTTCGAAGGCAAGGTTGCCGAACATACGACAAGCACCACGCGCATCACCGGCGCGACCGGAGCGCAGATCGTCGTCGACAACGGCAGCAACGCCGCTGCCGGCTCCGACATCGTCTTCGCGATCCGGCCGGAGAAGATCAGGGTTTCCTCCAAAAAGCCGGCCGATGCCGTCAACGCGCTCGAAGGCGAGATCTACGACGTCGCCTATCTCGGCGACATGACCGTCTATCATATCAAGCTTGACGACGGTCAGATCGTGCGGGCAAGCGCGTTGAACGCCTCGCGCGTCACCGAGGATCCGCTCACCTGGAACGATCGCGCCTGGGTCTCCTTCCGGCCCGATGCCGGCGTCGTGCTGGCCAGGTAGGAGGCTGAGATGACGGATATCGCAGCGACTGCCGCCCCATCGACTGAAACCGCAACACTGCCGGCGAAGCTGGCAACAGGCTTCGTCAACCGCCTCGTCATCATCGTCCCCTATCTCTGGCTGCTGTTCTTCTTTCTTGTTCCCTTCATCATCGTGTTCAAGATTTCGTTGTCGCAAACAGCGATTTCGATGCCCCCCTATACGCCGGTGATCGGCTTCAAGGACGGCGTTTCGGGATTTTTCGCCGGCGTCCGCGAGCTCAACTTCGATAACTACACCTGGCTCACCCAGGACGCGCTCTATTTCAATGCCTATGTGACGAGCCTGGTCATCGCGGGTATCTCGACGATACTCACCCTGATCGTCGGCTATCCGATCGCCTACGGCATGGCGCGGGCGCCGGCGACGATCCGCCCGACCCTGCTGATGCTGGTGATCCTGCCCTTCTGGACCTCGTTCCTGATCCGCGTCTATGCCTGGATCGGCATCCTGAAGCCCGAGGGCCTGCTCAACCAGGTTCTGCTCGCCACGGGCCTGATCAGCCAGCCGCTGGTGATCCTCAACACCTACACGGCGATCTTCATCGGCATCGTCTATTCCTACCTGCCTTTCATGGTGCTGCCGCTCTATTCCTCGCTGGAGAAGATGGATTATTCGCTGATCGAGGCCGCGCAGGACCTCGGCTGTCCGCCGGCCGGCGCGTTCTGGAAGATCACCTTCCCGCTGTCGCTGCCCGGCGTCGTCGCCGGCTGCCTGCTGGTGTTCATTCCGGCGGTCGGCGAGTTCGTCATCCCCGACCTCCTCGGCGGCTCGCAGACGCTGATGATCGGCAAGACGCTCTGGAACGAGTTCTTCTCCAACCGCGACTGGCCGGTCTCGTCGGCGGTCGCCGTCATCCTGCTCCTGGTGCTGACCATTCCGATCATGTTCTTCCAGCAGGCTCAGGCCAAGGCACAGGAGCAGAGCAAATGAACTCGACCTGGAGCCGCTTCAACATCACCTCGATCGTGCTGGGCTTTGCGTTTCTCTACCTGCCGATCGTGCTTTTGATCGTCTTTTCCTTCAACGAATCGAAGCTCGTCACCGTCTGGGGTGGCTTCTCGACCAAATGGTACGTGTCGCTGTTCCATAACCAGGGCCTGATGGACGCCACCTGGGTGACGGCGCGCGTCGGCGTCATCTCGGCAACGGTGGCGACCGTGCTCGGCACGCTCGCCGCGCTGACCTTGACGCGCTTCACGCGCTTCCGCGGCAGGGTGTTGTTTTCCGGCATGGTGTTTGCGCCGCTGGTCATGCCGGAAGTCATCACCGGCCTGTCGCTCCTGCTGCTCTTCGTCGCTGTCGGCCTTGACCGTGGCTTCCTCACTGTCACGCTCGCCCACATCACACTCACCATGTGCTTCGTCGCCGTCGTCGTGCAGTCGCGTCTGGTCTCCTTCGATCGCTCGCTGGAGGAGGCGGCGATGGATCTCGGCGCGCCGCCGGTGAAGACCTTCTTCCAGATCACCTTGCCGGTCATCCTGCCGGCGATCATCTCCGGCTGGATGCTGGCGTTCACGCTCTCGCTGGACGATCTGGTCATCGCGAGCTTCACCTCGGGTCCCGGCGCCACCACGCTGCCGATGAAGATCTACAGCCAGGTGCGCCTCGGCGTGACGCCGGAAATCAACGCCGCCTGCACCATCCTGATCGCGGTGGTGGCGGTCGGCGTCATCATCGCCTCGATCGCCAACAAGCGCCGCGAGATCCAGCGCCAGCTCGACGAGCAGGCCGCGCAGCGCGGTTGAGTAACGCAAAAGCGGGGCGCTTTGGGTCCCGCTTACTGGCCTGAAACGCCGGGTGCGATCGGCGATATGAACGGTGCGCTCCAGTTGCCGCCGACGAAGAACAGCGACTGGCTCGGCGGCGCGGGAGCCGGACTGGCCGCCTGACCGTTGGTCTGGGGCTGTTGTGCCGGCTGTCCGTTGGGCACCACTCCGCCCGAAAGCGCCAGCCCGCGTCCGACATAGGAGGCGATGCCGGATAGCCAGATCTTGTATTTTTGCGAATTGATCTCGGCCTTGTCGAGGCGCGCCACGCCCTTCGAAATGCTCGCCTTGATCTCGGCGCCGTCGATCGGCAGCGAGCCATTGGCGACGTCGTCGAGCGCGAAGAAGCCGCCTTGCTGGTTGCGTTTGAGGAAGGCGGGCAGGTCGAGCCCGTTGAGCGTGCCTGGCCCGAAAGTCGCCGAGAACGATCCGTCGGCATTCTCGAAGATGGAGTTCCAGGCCTTGCCCGGTCCCTTGAGGATGATCGATACCGTCCCGGTGCCGGCCGGCACCAGCCGCGTCATTCCCGCCGCCGTGGCAAAGGCTCCCGTGTCCACATCCGATGCCAGGAGCCGCATCTCGACCTGCGTGCCCTCCGGCTTGCGGTCGAAGCGCAGGCTGCTCTGGATGTTGCCGTTGAAGGCCGACGCGTCGGATATGTCGAAGACGGCAAGGCCGTTCTTGACCTGCGCGGTGGCCGCGACGTCGGCAAGCTGGACCGGTCCCACCGTGGCATGGGCCGCCGACAGCCTGAGGTCGAGGTTGATGCGGTCGGCGAAGCTGGTGTCGATGTCGCCGGGGCCGGTCTCGCCGGTGGGCGCGACAGGCGTGAAAGCCGACAGGAAGGATCTCAGGTCCAGCGTGTCGAAGGCGAGCGTGCCGGCGATCACTGGACTGCCTTCGGCGAAGGAGAAATCCAGCGCTCCCATGCCCGGATTGTTGTTGAGCGTGACGGTGGTGTTCTCGAATTTCGCCCGCCCCGCCGAGGCGTTCACCTTGCTGGCGATCGAGACCGCGCCGATCGCGGCACCGGGCGCGATGCCTGCCTGCGACCACTCCAGCACGCGCCGCAGCGACGGCGCGGCAAACTTCGCCTGGCCGTCCAGATAGGCATTGTCCGACATAGAGGCCGTTCCGTCGAAGGAGAATGTCGCGGGTGCCGCCTTGAAGGAAAGGGTGACGGGCGCGGTTCCCCCGGCAAAAAGCACCAGCGGTCTCGCCGAGGAGAAATCGAGCTGCACGCTTTCGCCGCGCCAGATCCCGGTCGCGGTCAGCGATGCTTCGCTGTTCATCGCTTCCCAGTTCACCTGGCCGCTCAGGCTGCTCAGGATTTCGGCGTCCTTGCCGTCGACCGAGGTCACCACGCGACCATCGCGGAACTCGACGGTGCCGAACGGATCGGACGGCAATTTGCCGAGATCCGGCTTCTGCGGGTTGGCGGTGACCACGCCGCGTGCGGTGTCGATCGAGCGCGTGATGCGCCCCCCGGTCGGAAGCGGCGGCAGATAGAAGCCGCTCGCCATGCGCTGAACCCTGATCGTCGGGCGCACCAGCCTCGCCGTCGAGAAGGCGACGTTGCCCTGCAAGGCCGCCATGGCGGACAGATCGACTTCCACGCGATCGGCCTCGACCACCGGCGGCGCGTCGGTCTCGGTCCATTGCGACAGCGTCACGCCGCTGAGGATGGCGCGGAACTTCGGCCAAACTTCGATGCGCGGCGAGCCGTCGATCGTCACCCTGAAGCCGCTCCAGGCGCTCAATTCCCAGGCGATGCGGTCGCGCACGATGCGGGTCGAGGCGATCAGCGGCAGCGCCGCGACCGCGAGCGCGATGATAAGCACGGCAAGGCCGATCGCCCACACCCCACGCCGGATCAAAGATGATGGCATTTCGCCCCGTATGCTTTCATTGCCGACAAAATCGCCCGACGGGTGTAACCGAGCGCCGACGCTTTTCAAGTCTTTATGGCCTTGCGATGGCATTTGCGCAGCGGTAGCCATGGGGCGCCCGAACAAAATCTTGCTCTGCTGCGCTGCAATATGCATAAGCGGTCTGCACGATCCCGATCCGCAATCGCGGGCCGTTTCTGGGACGATGGCATAGGCGACGTTGGGCTTAACTGGCTCGAACGCGACGCGCTTTGGGAGGAGCGATCATGGCCGCCGACACACCTTTGTGGACCCCGACGCAGGAGCGGATCGACGCAGAGCCCCTGACCGCGTTCATGAAGGCCGCGCAAGCGAAGGCCGGGTTGTCGTTCTCCGGCTATGCCGAACTCCATCGCTGGTCGATCGACGACCGCGAAGCCTTCTGGAGCCTGGTCTGGGATTTCTGCGGGCTTGTCGGCGACAAGGGCGCGCGGCACCTCGTCGACGGCGAGAAGATGCCCGGCGCCAGCTTCTTCCCCGACGCCAGGCTCAATTTCGCCGAGAACCTTCTGCAGAAGACCGGCAGCGGCCCGGCCATCGTCTTCCGCGGCGAGGACAAGGTCGAGCGGCGGCTGTCCTGGAAAGAGCTCCATGCGCTGACCTCGCGGCTGCAGCAGCTCTTCCTGTCGCTCGGCGTCAAGGCCGGCGACCGCATCGCCGCCATGATGCCGAATATGCCCGAGACGATCGCGGCGATGCTGGCGGCAAGCTCGATCGGCGCCGTCTGGTCGTCATGCTCTCCCGATTTCGGCGAGCAGGGCGTGCTCGACCGCTTCGGCCAGATCGAGCCGGTCGTCTTCATCGCGCCGGACGGCTATTGGTACAACGGCAAGGCGATCGAGGTGGCCGACAAGGTGCGCGCCGTGGCCGAGAAACTCACGAGCGTGCGCAAGGTGCTCATCGTCGACTATCTCGGCACCTCGAGCGATGTCGCCACCGCCATCGACAAGGCAGCCGCGCTCGAAGAGGCGCTCTCGCCCTTTGCCGCCAGGACTGTCAGCTTCGAGCGGCTGCCCTTCGCCCATCCACTCTACATCCTGTTCTCCTCGGGCACGACCGGCATCCCGAAATGCATTGTGCATTCGGCCGGCGGCACGCTGATCCAGCACGTCAAGGAGCATCGGCTGCATGCCGGCCTGCTCGACGGCGATCACCTGTTCTATTTCACCACCTGCGGCTGGATGATGTGGAACTGGCTGGTCTCGGGCCTCGCCTCGGGCGCGACGCTTTTGCTCTATGACGGCTCGCCCTTCTACCCCGACGGCAATGCGCTGTTCGATTTCGCCGATGCCGAGAAGATGACCTATTTCGGCACCTCGGCCAAATTCATCGATTCGGTCCGCAAGGCCGGTCTGAAGCCGATCGCCAGCCACGATCTGTCGAGCGTGCGCACCATCTCCTCCACCGGCTCGCCATTGTCGCCGGAGGATTTCCGCTTCGTCTATGACGGGATCAAGAAGGACGTGCATCTGGCCTCGATCTCGGGCGGCACCGACATCGTGTCTTGCTTCGTGCTCGGCGTGCCGACCGAACCGGTCTGGACCGGCGAGATCCAGGGCCCCGGCCTTGGCCTGGCGGTCGACGTCTGGGACGACGACGGCAAGCCGATCCGGCAGGCGAAGGGCGAGCTTGTCTGCACCAGGACCTTCCCGTCGATGCCGATCGGTTTCTGGAACGATCCCGAAGGCAAGAAATATCACGCGGCCTATTTCGAGCGTTTCGACAATGTCTGGTGCCATGGCGACTTCGCCGAATGGACGGAACATGGCGGCATGATCATCCACGGCCGGTCCGACGCCACGCTCAATCCGGGCGGGGTCAGGATCGGCACGGCCGAGATCTACAACCAGGTCGAGCAGATGCCGGAAATCCTCGAGGCGCTCTGCATCGGCCAGGATTTCGACAACGACGTGCGCGTCGTGCTGTTTGTGCGGCTGGCCGCCGGCGTGACCCTCAACGAGGATCTGGAAAAGCGCATCCGCGCCAGGATCCGCGCCGGCGCCAGCCCGCGTCACGTGCCGGCCAGGATCGTCGCCGTCACAGACATCCCGCGCACAAAGTCGGGCAAGATCACCGAGCTCGCGGTACGCGACGTGGTCCACGGCCGCACTGTGAAGAACAAGGAAGCGCTCGCCAATCCGGAAGCGCTGGAGCTGTTCCGCGACCTGCCGCAGCTGGCGGGCTGACGGCATGTCGTGGTTAACGAAATCTGTCCGGCGAATTTACCTAGATTTTACGGGTGGTACACATTCGTAAATTTTTTTGGCACCCGGTAAGGACTTGTTAAGGGACGACCCCGATAGTCGCGTGTAACTTGAGGGAGAAATCCCGTTCCTCGCCCCTGAGGTTCAGCTCAAGCCCCCGTTGTGACAGCATCCCATTTCTCAAGGCGTCCTCCAGGACGCCTTTTTCTTTGGCCGAACCCTTTTCCTGCGATGTTATTCGGCGAGCACGCGGGTCGAGGGGAAGGCGACCTCGACCAGGGTTCCTTCGCCAGGCGTCGAGGTGATGGCGAAACGGGCTCGGTTCGCCTCCACCATGGCCTTGGTGAGGGGCAGGCCAAGGCCAGTGCCGTCGCCGCGTCCGCGCTTCAACGCATTGATCTGCTTGAACGGCTTCAGCGCCTGCTCGATCTCGGCCTGGGTCATGCCGATGCCGGTGTCGCGCACGCGCATGACGACATCGCCCGAGGCTTCGTATGCGGTCGAGACGATCACCTGGCCGCCGGCCTGGGTGTAGCGGATGGCGTTGGACAGCACGTTCAGGGCGATCTGGCGCACGCTTCTCAGGTCCGCCACCACTTCCGGCAGCCGCGAGGCGAAGCTGGAGCGGATGATGACGCGTTCGCGATTGGCCTGCGGCTGCATCATCGCCACCGTCTCGGCCAGCGTGTCGTTGAGCGACACTGCCTCGTAATCCATCTCCTGCTGGCCGGCCTCGATCTTCGAGATGTCGAGCAGGTCGTTGACGAGGTCGAGCACATGGTTGCCCGAGCGGTTGATGTCGCGCAGGTAGTCGCGATAGCGGTCGTTGGTGATCGGGCCGAATTTCTCGTCCACCATCAGCTCGGAAAAGCCGATGATGGCGTTGAGCGGGGTGCGGATCTCATGGCTGATGCGGGCCAGGAAATCCGTCTTCTGCGAGGAGGCGCGCTCGGCCACCGCGCGCGCTTGCGTCAGGTCTTCCTCGGCACGCTTCCATTGCGTGATGTCGCGCACCACGGCGCAGAAGCCACTGTCGTTGGGCAACCGGCCGATGGTCATGAACAGTGGAATGAAACGTCCCTGCGCCTCGCGGCCGATGACCTCGCGGCCGTCATTCAAGACGCTCGCCACCCCCGGCTCCGAAAGGCCGGCGAGATAGTCGCGCGCCGCGCGCTGGCTCTCGATGGCGAACAGCGAGGCAAAGGGCTTGCCGGCGACCTCGTCGCTGTCAAAACCGAACAGCGCCTCCGCCGGCCGGCTGATCGAACGGATGTCGCCGTCGCGGCCGATCAGCACGACGCCGTCCGTGGCGGTGTCGATGATGGTGCGCATTTCCGCAATGCGCGACTTCAGTTCCGGCACGTCCGGCTGCAGCGCCGGTTCGTCATTGGCGGCGGTGAAATGCGCCGCGTCGTCCTCGCCGGAGCGCCGCACCACCAGCATCAGCGCCTTGCCGCCGCGCCACGGCACTGAGCGCAGCAGCGCGTCGATCGGGAATTCCTGGCCCTGGCGGGTCTTGAGCTTCAGCGAGTGGTCGCTTTCGTCCGCCGCGGTGTCCTCGGCATATGGATCGGCGAAGAGCGCGCCCAGCCCCCCGGCATCCGCGAGGTCGTCCAGCGCATCGTAGCCGGTGAGTTCGAGGAAGGCGTCATTGGCATAATGCAGCATGTCGCCCGAATGGATGAGCAGCGGCACCGGCAGCCTGGCGAGGATGGATGTATCGGGCGCCTTGGCGTCCTCGCCGGTCGAAAAAGCGGACGGCACGAAACCCGACAGTTTGAGCGGCGGCACGTCGAGGCGCGGCCGCGCCGGCGCTGCCGCTTCTTCCGGCTGTTCTTCCGCCGCCGCGGCGGCATCGGCGTCGGAGCCTGCCCAATCCTCATTGTCCTGCGCATCGCGGAAATCGTCGGCGGTCATGCTGTCGTCGGCCGTCGCATCGGGGCCCGACTGCCCGGCCGCGACCGGCTGCGCCGCGGGCTCTTCGACGGACCGCTGCAGCTCTGCGGCAGCAGGTTCGGCAGCCTCCCGGGCGCCCTCTGCTTGCTCGCTCTGGGAAACCGGCGCGCCACCGGCGTCTTCCGTGGGTTTCTCGTCATCGGCAAAGTTGAGCAGCGAGCCGGAAACGGCCGAGGTCTCGGCCTGGCCGGTGTCGCCCGTCTCGGCAGCGCCATCGATGCCGTCGAGCCGCGCCAGATCTTCCTGGTCTTCCGCCTCGGTCTCCGCTTCCGCGGTCTCCGCATCGGCCTTCGCGTCATCAGCTTCCGGGGCTTGCGCTGCGGATGTTGGGCTTGCTTCCCGCGCGGAATCGTCGTGCTCCGCCGCGTCGGGTGGAAGCGACTGGTTAACGTCGGCCCTCGTTTCGTTGGCCGCTTCCTTCACCGCCGCATCCTCGCTGGCGACAGCGGCATCCGGCTGCTTGTCAGCGTCAGGGGCGGGTTCCTCGGCAGGCGCGGAGCTGTCCTTGCGCAGCCGCTCGCCGATCTCGCGGAAGGCGCTGCGCTCGAGGATCGACAGGCTCCTCTGACTTGCCGGCGTGTCGCTTCCCGGCTGCTTGTCGTTGGCCGGCTGGCGATGCTCGGCCAGCCTTATCACCTTGTCGGCGAAGCGCCGCTCCGGCTTCGGCACGATGGTCAATGCCGGCACCTCGCCCTGGAAGGGGTCTTCAGGCTTCGACTGTTCGGTCTGTTCGGAGCCTGGCTGCTCGAGCGGTGTCTCGGCCGCTGCAGCAGCGGCTCCGGCTGGTGCGGCATTCGGCACCAGGGCCATGCCAAGCGCTTCCGGATCGACCACTGCGTCGGCGCCGCGCGCGACGCCAAAGCCGCGAAAACCCTCGAAGGCGCGGCTGCGGCCATAGACGGGCAGCGCCGCCAGATCGACGGGGATCTTTAGGCCGGTTCCAGCCACCGGCCACAGCACCGAGCGGCCGGACCAGGTATCGCGCCGGTCGAGCAGGCCGGCGATCTCACCCGAGGCGTCGAGGCCGAAAGTGGCCGCGACGTCCTTGAAGCGGCGGCCGATCACATCGGCGGCAGGCTGGCCGACGATGTCGGCGAATTCGGGCGACAGCGCGCTGAACCGGCCTTCGGCGTCGGTGCGCCAGACGAAGCGCAGCGGCGGCGCGGAGCGGTCGATGCCGCGGGGCGGGGTCGGCTGGGCGGGCGTGGCGGTTTCGCGTGCGGCGGCTTCGCCGCCATCCTGCCCTTGGCCTTCGGCCGTGGCGGCCCCCTCCGGTGCGCCCTTCGCCGGCGCCGCCGGCTGAGCGTGCCCAGCGTCTTCGTTGCCGGCATTGAAGTACCAATGGTCGTGCTGGCCGGCGCCGGCATCGGCGGCCTGCCGGCTGGTGTCGGCGGCGTCGGCCTGATGGTCGGTCCGGGTAGACCGCTGGCCCGCCAGGGTCCGGCTCTCCGCGTCGGGCCGTGCGTCGCCGTCGGGAGCCTCCGGGGCTGGCTCGGTGTCTTCGCCAGCCGCCACGGTAGGCACTTGGTTGTCCTGGACAGGCTGAGGCTCGGGCTCGAGTGCCGGGCTTTCACCTGGCGGCGGGGCGCTAACCGCCTCGGGCGCCGCAACTTGTCGATCGCCGGTCTGATCGCCCTGATCGGTGACCGGCTGATCGTCTTGGCCGCCATCGGAGTCGTCGAGCTGGTCCTCGTCGATCACCACCAGCAGATGGCGCGTGTCGGTGAGCCGTGCAAAACCGGCCGGGTAGGAGGTATCGGCACCCGGCACGAGCCGCTTGACGATACGGTCGCCGCTGCTTGCCACATCGGCGACGAGGGCAGCCAGCGTCCGCGGCTCGATGCCGAGCGCCGCAAAGCCGTCCGAGGCTGCTTCGACATCGCCTTGCGCGTCGACGAAGGCAATGAAATGCCCGGCCTCGGTGAAGCCGCCGATTGCACGGCTGGCGATTTCGCCGGTGCTACGCGAGCTGGTCTGCGCCGCCGGCACCGCCAGCATGATTGCCGTCTCGCCGTCCGGCATCGTCACTGCGCTGGCCAGGAAGCCGGCCGCGCGGCTCACCATGCCGGTGGCCAGCCTCACCGTGATGGCGCGATCGCTGCCGATATTGGGAAAGCCGCTGGTCGCCATGATCTGCCGGCGCGCGACCAGCGGCAGCCGCGCCGAGGCGCCGATGATGGCCTCGATATCCGGATAACCGAACGCCGACGCCCCCGGACCGTTCGCCCAGATCACCTGTTCGAGGTCGACCGACAAAATGGCCAAGGCATCGCCCGCGGCAAAGCGCTGGCGCACCGCGTCGAGCACGGCAACGTCGAGGAAGGAGTAGTTTTCAGGCGGCATGCGCTGGCCAACCCTCCGGAGCGGGCATTTTTTCAGTTAACGCTTTGTTAATAAAAGCCTGCGGCCCGGAGGTCCACAAGCCAAGGCTTGCATCGGTCGAAATCTCTGGGCTCTTGGTTAACGGCTCTCATGACTAACGTAGGGGAAGATTTTATGGTGCGGTGCAACAAAGATGTTGCAATGCACAAAAAATCCTTTATATTGCCATCATACATGAACGAGACGGCTTTCTGTCAAAGCCGCTGCCCCGAAAGGTTGGAAAATGTCCAAGACCACCGCCAAGACCGCAGAGACCATCGAGAACGTCGAATTCCCGAGCTTCGACGCTTCCAAGGCCTCCGACCAGATCCGCGCCTTCGCCGAGAAGGGCGTCGAGCAGTCGAAGGAAGCTTATGCCAAGCTGAAGACCGGCGCCGAGGAGACCCAGAAGGTTCTGGAGTCGACCTACGAGACCGCCAAGACCGTTTCCAGCGACGTTTCGCTGAAGGCCATCGCCGCGTTGCGCGCCAATGCCGAGGCTGGCTTCTCGCACCTCGAAGCCCTGGTCGGCGCCAAGACCCTTTCGGAAGTCATCGAGCTGCAGACCTCCTTCCTGCGCAAGCGCGTCGAAATGGTAGTCGAGCAGGCCAAGGAGTTCCAGGCCGTTACCACCAAGGCGGTCGAGGACGTCTCCAAGCCGGTCAAGAGCGCCTTTGAGAAAGCAATGAAGGACGCTAAGGCTGCCTGATTTTAGCGCACAACCCTGCGATGCAGCAAAACGTCGCATTTCGTCAGACAAATAGTCGTGCGATAGGGTGGAACAACCAGATACCCGGAAATGGAACCTCCTCCCTCCGTTTCCGGGGTGACCAGCCAGCACCTCCTCCCGCTGGCTCGTAACAGGAAAAGGCCGGCACCTCCTCCCGCCGGCCTTTTCTTTTGCCTTGACGAAGGCGGATGAGGAAACCCGTCCTTTACCTTATCAAGGCCCTTGAATTAGAATCCGATAGCCCGTATTTGACGCATCGCCGAACGACAGAGCGGATCGCGGAGAAAGAAGCTTCCTCGATCCAGCTCAGGCAGGCGTGCCGTTGTAGCTCAGCTGGTTAGAGCGCCGGATTGTGGATCCGGAGGTCGCTGGTTCGATCCCAGCCAACGGTACCATCGCACTTTTCGCGTAAATTGCCGATCTATCGACGTAAATGCCGATCTATCGACGTAAATTGTGACGTTCGATTGCGGATCGTGCTTCCGTTTGCGCACCAAGAACCGGCGTCTGTAGTCCAGTTTGGATCGTCGGCCGTCAGGTGATCAGCCAATCATCCTTGCTACGGCAACAGAATGAGCGCCCCGCTGGTCTTGCGGGCTTCCAAGTCCCGGTGGGCGTCCGCGGCTTTGGCCAGATCGTAGGACGCAGGCTGCCCGATCCTGACGGCGCGCTGGCGAAATGCCGTAAAGAAGCGGTCGACATGCGGCGCGAGCTTCTCGGGCGTGTCGGTGTAATGCGCATAATTGGGCCGCGAAACGGTGATCGACTTCGAGGCCAGGCGGTCGATGTCCCAGGCGCCGACCGGCCCCGACGCCTGGCCGAAGCTGACGAGATGGCCGCGTGTGGCAAGGGCCGCGAGCGAGCCGGCGAACGTGTCGACACCGACGGCATCGTAAATGACGTTGGCGCCTGCGCCGGCAGTTAGCCGCATCACCGCCTCGCTGAAATCCTCCCGGGAGTAGACGATGACATGGTGCGCGCCGAGACGCTCGACGATGCGCGCCTTGTCATCGCTCGACACGGTTGCGATCACGGTGGCGCCGAGATGGCGCGCCCATTGCACCAGCAATTGGCCGATGCCGCCGGCGGCGGCGTGGACGAGCACGATCTCGCCCGGCCGAACCGCATGGACGTCATGCAGCAGGAAGCTGGCCGACACGCCCTTGAGCAGGCTCGCGGCGGCGGCTTCGTCCGCTATGTCGTCCGACAGCCGCACCAGCAGGTCGGCCGTCATGTTGCGGCGCTCGGCATAGGCGCCGACCGGCGGGCAGGCATAGGCCACCCGATCGCCGACCGACAGGCCGGATATTGCCGCGCCGACAGCCTCGATGACACCTGCCGCTTCCATGCCGGGAACGCCAGGCAGCCGCAAGAGATCGAAGAAGCCGGTGCGGCAATAGACGTCGATGAAGTTGACGCCGATCGCCGTATGGCGGATCCGCACCTCGTCGGGCGCCGGCGGCGGCAATGCGATTTCCTTCAGCTGCAGCACGTCCGGCCCGCCATAGCGGTCGACGAGGATCGCGCGCGTCGTTTCTTGCGTGCCCAGGGACGGTGCGAGGATCGACGGTACGGGGGTCGAGCGGGGCACAACGCCTGTTGGCCTCGACGGCATGATTGCCGGCGACGGCCTCGCCTCGGCCGGCGTGGCGGCGCCGCGGCGCCCCAGCAGATTGCGGATCGCGGCAAAGCCGGCACGATAGATGTCTTCGGCGACCAGCTTCACCAGTTCGTCGCGGCGATGCTCCGGCGGGTGGAATTCCGAGCGCCATTCCCAGAAGGTGGCGTTGCCGTCGGTCACCGGCTTCAGCCGTATCGACGCGACATAGCCCATCAATGGCAACGGCGCCTCGAGCAGGCAGTAGCTCAGCCGGCGCTCCTTGTCGGACAGCGCCAGAAGCTGCTCGCGCAGCTCGCCGCCGTCGGCCAGACGGAAATGGCGCACGGCGCCGACCGCGTCGGCCGGCTCGCCGCCATCGATCTCGCTCGACGTAATCGCCGGGTGCCAGCGGTCGTGGCCGTTGAAATCGCGCAGGATGGCCCAGACCTCCTCGATCGGGGCATCGATGATCGTGCTCTGGCGGACCTGGACCATTCGCGGCGGGTCAGCGTCCGAAGCGCTGCTTCAGCGCGGTGAGCGCGGCCTGGAACACGCCGCTGCCTATCTGCTGCGTCAGCGCCGCCTCGCGCCCGGGGGCGCAATCGAACTCGGCCTGCCATTCGGCCAACGTCAAATTGCCGTCGGTTATCGGCGTCAGCGACAGGGTAGCGACGTAGTTCTCCACCTGCATCGGGCTCTCCAGGATCGCATAGCTGCAGGAGAGGTCGTAGTCCGACAGCGCCAGCAGTCGCTCGCGGATCCGTCCGCCGTCCCTGAGCGTGAAACTGCGGATGCAGCCGATCCGGTCGGCATGCGCGTTCTGCTCGATGCGGCTCTCGGCCACGAAAGGCGCCCAGTCCGGCAAGCCGTTGAAGTCGCGCACGACCTTCCAGACGTCCGCGGCCGGGGCCGGGATGACCGAGGAGACATAGACCTTGGTCATGCTTGAGAGCCGCCTGTGGGCATGGCAGTCCACGCATGCACTGTCTCGCGCCGCGCCAGCTCGACCCCCGCTCCGTCGAGCTTCGCTCGACACCTCTCCCCCGATCGACGGGGGAGAGGAAGGGCGCGAACCGTCCGCGGCGGGCTCCCTTCCTCTCCCTCCGGAGGGGGGAGAGGTGGCGCTGCGAAGCAGCGGCGGAGTGGGGGAACCACTTGGCAATCATCGCGAACCGACGCAGCACGGCAATCGGGCGCAGGACGTCGTCTCGCACGGCCCAACGAAGCGCAAGGAAACACCGCCCTCACCTCAATGGTCGCGGTCGTCATCGTCGTCCTTGGCGGTCTTGCCCTTGCCCTTCCCTTGCCCTTCTTGTCGCTTGTCGCGGGCCAGGTTCGAAATGTCCTTGGCATCGCGCAGCACGTCGGTCATGCGTCCGAGCGAGCCGCCCTCGATGCCGATCTCCTTCATCAGATTGTCGATCATCGGCGCCTGAACCCGGTAACGCAGCGCCGAATCGATCACCTCGTCGGTGACGTTGCGGTTGCCGCCCGACCCGCCGTTGATGCCGTCGACATGCAGGATCTTGATGCCGTCGATCTTCTCCATCGGCTTGACGCTCTCGCGGATGATGCCTTCCATGTGATCCAGCAATTTGCCGCGCAGGCGCCCGGCGCGCGCCTCGCTGGAGAGCAGGTTCTCCGCTTCGTTGATCTGCCGGTGGCCGGCCGCATCGACTTCGTAGCGCTGGGCGGCGGCAAGGGCGTGGATCTTTTCCGATTCGGCGGCGGCGACAGCCGCGATCTTCTGTGCCTCCGCCAGGCTCTTTGCGGCCTTCATCTCGGCTTCGGCGGCGGCCGTGACGCGAAGCGCTTCGCGCTCCGCCTCTCGGCTAGCGGCGATCAGGTCGGTCAGCTTGCGGCGCTCGGCGATCTCGCGCTCGCGGGCGGTCAAGGCCTGTTCCTCGGCCTGGATGGCCTTGGCGCGGACGGCTTCCGAGGCGGCGATCGCCGAGGAGCGTTCCTGCGTCTTCTTGGCGATGTCGATAGCCTTCTGGATCTCGGCGATCTCGATCTTCTGGTCGCGGTCGACGCTGAGCTGACGCAGATCCCGTTCCTTGATGAGGCGAGCCTCCTCGATACCGCGCTCGGTGGTGATGCGGGCTCGCTCGACCTCTTCGCCGGCCGAGATCTCGGCTTCCTCGAAGGCCTGGCGCTTGGCGATCTGCAAGGCTTCGAGATGGCGTTCCCGTTCGATCCGGACCTCGTCGACCACGCGTTCCTGTGCAATGCGCGCGGTCTCGGTTGCCTGGTTCTCGACAATCTCTGCGCGGCGCTTTTCCGCCTCGGCCTTGGTGACTTCCAGCGCCTTCTCGGCCAGCGCGATCTGGCGTTCGAGCTCGGCAATTTCGAGCGCCTTCTTGCGTTCGATCTCGAGCCCGCTCTGCGCGCCTTCGCGCTCGATGCGAGCCTTCTCCAGCGCAAGTCCGAGAGCGATCTGCTCGCGCTCGGTCAATTCGCGCATCTTCATCTCGGCCTCGTCGAGCGCGCGGCGGCGCGCGATCTCGCGGCGCTGCGTGTCTTCCTCGCTGCGGATGCGTTCCTCGGTGATGCTGCGCTCCTGGGCAAGGCGCGATTTCTCTACCGCCTCGCGCGCGGAAAGCTGCGCCTGTTCGGCTTCCTGGTCGCGCACGGCGCGCTCCCTGGCGAGCTCGGAGCGCTGCGCCGCGCGCCTTATCTCCACTTCGCGCTCCTGTTCGAGGCGCGCATATTCGGTGTCGCGCTCGATCTCCAGCACCTTGCGCTGCGTGTCGAGGTTCTGGTTGCGGATGTCGACCAAAGTGCGCTGCTCGATCTCGTTGCGCATGCGGCGCCTGGTCTCGATGGACTCCGTCAGCTGCGTCAGGCCTTCGGCATCGAAGGCGTTGGACGGATCGAAATATTCGAGACTGGTCTGGTCGAGGTCGACGATGGCGACGCTTTCCAGTTCAAGCCCGTTGGCGGCCAGCGACTCCTCGGCCAGCCTGCGCACCTTGGCGGCATAGTCGCCGCGCAGCTCGTGCATCTCCTCCAGCGTCATCTGGGCGGCGACGGTGCGCATGGCGCCGGCGAACTTGCCCTCCAGCAATTCGCGCAGGTCGTCGGGCTGCAATGTGCGGCGGCCGAGCGTCTGCGCGGCCGCGGCAACGAATTCGCGGCTCGCGCCGACGCGGACGAAGAACTCCGCGATCAGGTCGACGCGCATGCGGTTCCTGGTGATCAGCGCCAGCGCGTCCTCGCGGCGAACCTCGATGCGCAGCACCCCCATGTTGACCGGGGTGATCTCGTGCAGCACCGGAATGACGAAGGCGCCGCCATTGACCACCACCTTCTCGCCCAGGAAGCCGGTCCGCACGAACGCCGTCTCCTTCGTCGAGCGGCGATAGAGCCATCGCAGGATGTAGACGGCGATCACCACGACGACCGCGGCAACGATCAGCCACAACAGGAAAGCGCCAAAGCTCTGCGCGTCCATCACCTATCCTCCCAGCACGATCCGGTCGGCGCGAGGCGACCGGCACCAATTTCAAACATCCACCCGCGGTGGCGCGAAAGTCCATTGCTTCATGCCCGCCTCTGCAGCTTCGGGGTGATCGCGTGGAACGCGTTGATCACCGCATCGACAAAGGGGGCGTCGTTGATGTTCGCGCGCACGCGCTCGACATGGCGTTGCGGCGTCCTGCGAACGATCCTTTCGATCGCTTCGAACAGAGCGTTGTCGGCTTCCGGATCGTGAAAGGGCTGGCCGGGCGCATCGAGCAGCGACACGCCGCCCTCGGGCAGCAGGAAGCGCACCGGTCCGTCCATGGCGTTGAGCCGCGCGCCGATCCATTCGCCGAAGGCGCGGTTCTCGTCGCGGGTCGTGCGCATCAGCGTGACGTTTGGATTGTGGATGACGAATTTGCGGCCGCGGAACTTTTCCGGCACGGTCTCGCGCGGCCCGAAATTGACCATGTCGAGCGCGCCGGCCGAGCCGACATAGGGCAGCCTTGTGCGGATCGCCGCCCCGAAACGATCCTCGGTCGCCGGGAAGACGCCGCCGACGATCATGTCGGCCACTTCGGTCGTGGTGAGATCGAGGAAGGCCGACAGCAACCGGGAATCGCCGAGATTCTCCATGGCGCGCCCGCCGATGCCGGTGGCGTGGAAGACGAGGCAGTCATAGTCGGCTTCGAGCCGTTTCGTCACCGCCTGCACCGCCGGCGTGGTGACGCCGAACATGGTGATGCCGAGGGCAGGGCGCGCCAGCCTGCGCCGGGCGTCCCACGCCTCTGCATTGGGCAGTTGCGCGACCATGCCGGCCATGGCATGGGCGGCGTTGGACAGCACTTGCTCGGTGATGGAGTTCAACCCCTGAACATCGGCGACCGAATGGAACATCATGATGTCGGCGCCGCCGACATATTTGGCGACGTCGCCTGCAGCGACCGTCGAGACCATCAGCTTGGGGATGCCGACCGGCAAGACCCGCATGCCCGACGTCGCCAGCGTGGTGCCGCCGGAGCCGCCCGCCGAGATGACGCCGCCGATGCGCGGCTCCCGCTCGATCCAGCGCGCGAAAGCCTCCGCCATGGCGCTGACCGAGCCGCCGCGATCGTCGGTGAAGACGGCCGAGGATCCGCGCGGGTGCATGCCGGCCACCTGCATGGCGGGCACGTCCGCGCTCGACGGCTTTCCCGACGTCGACAGGTCGACGGTGCGCACGGGCAGTCCGAGCGACTTCAGCCGGTCGGCGACGAAGCGCAATTCCTTGCCCTTGGTGTCGAACGTGCCGACGACCAGCACGGTTTTGCCGATGCGCTCGGCAAAGGGGATGGCGAAGACCTTCCTCGGGTCGTCCTGGGGCGCCGTCTTGTCGACGGCCGCCTGCCTCAGTTCGGTGACCGGCACGTTCCAGCGGTTGGGCAATTGGGTGACGGGCCGATAGATGCCGTCGCCCCCCGCCGGCTCGACCGATCCGGCGGCCGTGCGGTCGACGCGATAGACGGCCGCCAGCTGCTCCTTCGCCTGCGCCGCTTCCGTCGGCGTGACAGGCGCTTCCTCGGCGTGGCGTCCGACGCCGAGCAGCCGCTGCTGCAGGTCGCGGTCGGCGGCGAGCGCGGCCGCGTCCATCAGCCGGTTGATGCGGCCATTGACCATGATCGCGACCTGGCTGGAGACGGCGGTGGCGACGCCGATGTTCTGCTCGATCACGAGCACCGCCATCTCGCCTTCGGCGGCAAGGTCGACCAGCATCTTTTCGACCTGGTCGACGATGATCGGCGCCAGCCCCTCGGTCGGCTCGTCCATCACCAGAAGCTTCGGGTCGCTGAGGAGCGCGCGCGAGATGGCGAGCATCTGCTGCTCGCCCCCCGACAGCTGCGATCCGCCATTGTGGCGGCGCTCCGCCAGGCGCGGAAAGGTCTGGTAGACGCGCTCGACCGTCCAGGCGGCATCGCGCCGGTTGCCGGCGGCCAGCCGCAGATGCTCGTCGACCGTCAGGCTCGGCCAGACGCGCCGCCCCTGCGGCACATAGCCGACGCCGAGGCGGTGGATCTCGTGCGGTTCGAGCGCGGTGATCTCGCGGCCATCGAAGCGGATCGAGCCGGAGCGCGTGCGCTTCAGTCCGACGATGGTGTTGCACAGCGTCGACTTGC
This sequence comes from Mesorhizobium sp. B2-4-3, assembly GCF_006442815.1. Lineage (GTDB taxonomy): Bacteria > Pseudomonadota > Alphaproteobacteria > Rhizobiales > Rhizobiaceae > Mesorhizobium. The sequence continues at coordinate 94,133 of NZ_VFVL01000018.1, read as the reverse complement.
CCATGCCGTTGCGGCCGACCACGGAAAGCACGCCGCTCTGCAGCGTCAGCGAAATCCCCTGCAAGGCATGGCTCTCGCCGTAGAAGACCTGCAGCTCTTCTATCTTCAGCACCGCCCTGGGGCTTTTGCCGGCGGAGCGTTCAGCCATGCTTGCCTCCGAGATAGATCTGCTGGACCTCCGGATCGGCCTCGATTTCCTGCGGCGTGCCTTCCTTGAACAGGTGCCCATTGTGCATCATCGACACATAGTCCGCCACGCGCAGCGCGACGTCGAGATCGTGCTCGATGATGATGAAACCGATATGCTTCGGCAGCGCGTTGAGGATGGCGACGAGGTCGCGCCGCTCGGTCGGCGAAAGACCCGCCGCCGGTTCGTCGAACAGGATGAAGCGTGGCGCGCCGGCCAGCGCCAGCGCGATTTCGAGCTGGCGCTGCTGGCCGTGGCTGAGCGTCGCCACCAAGGCGTCGCGATGGGCTTCGAGATGAACCGCCTCGAGGATCGATCGCGCCTGCACCATGTTGACGTCGGCGGCGGCGGGCCTCAGCAGCGAAAACCGCCGGCGCGAGACGCCTCGGCAGGCGAGAAAGATGGAATCGATAACAGACAGCCCCTTGAACAGCTGCGAGATCTGGTAGGTGCGGCGCAGGCCGCGGCGGATGCGCTCGTGCGGGGGCAGGTCGGTGATGTCCTCGCCGAAGAAGCGGATGCGTCCGGCGGTCGGCAGGAAGTCGCCGGTCACGGCGTTGAAGAGGGTAGTCTTGCCGGCGCCGTTGGAGCCGAGGACCGCGCGCCGCTCGCCGGCCGCGATCCTCATGTCTATGCCCGAGAGCGCCACCAGCGCTCCGAAATGCCGCGCCACGCCATCGAGCTCCAGCGCGTAGGCACCGGAGCTCTGCAGACGGTTCGCGGCCAGGTTTTCGGTCACTGACGGGGCTCTTGCCGTATGCCGTTACGGGCAGCTCGGATTGTCGCGATTAACCGCCCCGAGCTTCATGAACTCGTCCTCGGGGATGCCAAGCGTCTGGTTGACCTGCGGCACGACCTTGACCAGCTTGTTCAGAAGATTGCCGTCCGAACCTTCGGTGACCTCGGTCAGGAAGATGTCGGCGACCGCGTTGCGGTTCTTGTCGAGCGACACCTTGCCGGTTGGGGTGTCGAAGGACAGCTTCGACAAGGCCTCGCGCAATTTCTTGCCGCCGTCGGAGACATCGCCGCCAACTTGGTCGAGCGCCAGCAACGTCGCCTTCATGTTCACATAGTAGCCATGGGCGAAGAGCGAGGGCGAGGGGAAGGCGCCCGGCTGCTTCTTGTAGGCGTCGACAAACGCCTTCCACGCCGGCGCGTCATTGGTGTCGGCCGTCGGTCCGGCAGACGGCGTGCCTTTCAGCACATCCTTCAGCTTGCCTTTCGAAGTCAGCACGGTCTGGTCGACGGTGATCGAGCCGCCGATCAGAGGAGCCGAGCCGCCGGCCTGCTGGTACTGGGTGAGGAAGTTGACGGCGTCGGCGCCGCCGAGCGCCACGTAGATGGCGTCGACATCCTCGGGGATCGCCGCGATGACGGAGGAGAAGTCCTTGTTGCCGATCGGCACCCAGGACTTCGACGGCACGTGCCCGCCGGCCTTGCAGAACTCGGCCATGAAGCCGAAGACCTGCGTGTAGGGGAAGGAGTAATCCTCGGCGACGGTGGCGACCTTCTTGTAGCCCTTGTCGTTGAAGGCATAGGTGCCGAGGCCGGCCATCCACTGCGCGCCGTCGGTGGAGAAGCGGAAGAAGTTCTCGGCCGGATTGCGCAGCGTCGTGTCCTGCGCGGCCGAGGTGCCGTTGATGAACGTCACGTCCGGCTTGGTCTTGGCGTAGTCCTTGACGGCGAGGCCTTCATCGCCCGAAAGCGGGCCGACCAGCACTTTCACGCCGTCCTGCTCGACAAGCTTGCGCGCGGCGCGCACGGCGCTGTCGGGCGAGGCGTCGGACGAGCCCTTGACGATCTCGATCTTCTTGCCGGCGACGGTGCCGTTGGTCTCGGCGACCGCAGTCATGGCGCCGCGTTCGCCATCCTCGCCGAGCACCGTGAACGGCCCCTCGAAAGTGGCGAGCAGGCCGATCTTGATCGTGTCGTCGGCGGCGAGCGCCATCGAAGGCGCGGTCAGCCCGGTGAACAGCGCCAGGGCCAGCAATGTACGTCTGTGCATTTTCGGTTCCTCCCGTTTGATTGGTCAGCAGTGCTTCCTCCGCGCCAGCCGCTAGGGGCCGGCGCGCAAGGATCCCTGGGCAAGATGTGGCTTGATCCTCCCCCACAACCCAAGAATTCCATCCGGCGAGATGAAGACGATCGCCAGGAACACTAGGCCGATCAGCGTGTTGAAACGCTCGGCGCCGACGATGTCGATGGCGAAGGTCTGCATCAGTATGACGACGATCGCGCCGACGAACGGCCCGATCGGGTGGCGCAGGCCGCCGATGACGGCGATGATCAGGATGTCGATCGCCACGTCGACGCCGATAGTGCCGGGCGAGACGCGCCCGTTGAACCACACCAGAAGCACGCCCGCCAGCCCGGCGAGGATGCCTGCCAGGAACCAGGCGAAGACCTTGTGCGCGGTGACATGATAGCCCAGCGCCCGCATCCTTCGCGGATTGTCGCGGATCGCCTGCAAGGTCATGCCGAAGGTGGAGCGGGAGCCATAGAGCACCGCCGCATACGACAGCGCCGCAAGGCCGAGACAGAGGTAATAGAAGGGTTTCGGGTCCCGCCAGTCGATCCCCCAGAACACCGGCGCGTGTATGCCGGCGTAGCCGGAATGGCCGTTGAAGATCGCGTAGTTCTGCTGGGCGAAGTAGAAGGTCGCCGTCGCGATCGCCAGCGTGATCATGAGCGTGTAGATGCCTTCCGTGCGCACCGAGATCCAGCCGATCAGCGCCGACGACACCGCCGCCGCGGCAACCGCGAAGGGCACGACGATCCACCAGGGCCAGCCGAAGCCCAGCACGTTGGAATTGTTGCTGCCGAGGATGGCGACGGCGTAGGCGGCGATCCCGGCGACCGTGATCTGCGCCAGGCTGAGCATTCCGCCATAACCGGCCAGCAGCATCAGCGACAACGCCAGCACGCCGAAGATCATCGAGTAGCCGGCGATCTGCGTCAGGAAGAAATCCGATGCCACCAGCGGATAGAGAACGAGCGCGACGGCAAGGATGACGTGACCCGCGCCGATCTTGTCCAGCCAGTTCTGCTGCGGCACCGCGCCGTCGGCGACCGTGGTCAGGCTCATCGCGCCTTCCCCATGATGCCTTGCGGCCGCACCGCCAGCGTCACCACCATGATGACGAAGGTGAGCACCACGCCATAGGTCGGGAAATAGACGAGGCCGATCTGCTCGGCGAGGCCAATGAGCAGCGCTCCGATCGCAGCGCCGGTGATGGAGCCCATGCCGCCGACGATCACCACGACCAGCGAGGCAAGCAAATAGCGCACATCCTCGCCGGGCGCGACCGAGAGCGCCGATCCGCCGACGACGCCGGCGAAACCGGCAAGTCCGGCGCCGACCGCGAAGACGATGGCGAACACCGCATGCACGTTGACGCCCGAGGCCGACAGCATGGCGCGGTCGTCGACGCCGGCGCGGATCATCATGCCGACGCGCGTTCTGTTGAGCATCAGCCAGAGCCCGACCCCGATGACGATCGCCGCCGCCAGCACGACCACGCGGTAGAGCGGATAGGTCAAGAAAACCGAGGCGCCGTTCGAGCGCACGGCGGTGATGACGGGCAGGGTCAAGGCGCCGTCGAGCCATTCCGGCGTGGCGATCTGGTAGGTGCCGCCGGCCCAGACCGCCAGCATCAGGTCGGCGGCGACGATCGAGATGCCGATGGTGACGAGGGTCTGCCTGAGGTCGTCGCCCTCCAGGCGGCGGAAGACGAAAACCTGCATGATGACGCCGATGATGGCGAGCACCGCGAAGCCGGCGGCGACGCCGAGCAGCCAGTAACCGGTGCGGCTGGTGACCTCGTAGCCGATATAGGCACCGAGCAGGTAAAGCGAGCCGTGCGCCAGGTTGATGTTGCGCATCAGGCCGAAGATCAGGGTGAACCCGCTGGCGACCAGGAAATACAGGCCGGCGAGCGTCAGGCCGTTGAGGATGGCGCTGACGAAGGCCTTCTTGGAGATCAGGATCGCGTTCAGCCAGGCGGGCCAGACGGCGAACACCAGCCAGGCGACGATCGCCGCGGCCAGCAGGCCGACGAGCCCCCAGGCCTGGCGGCGTGTCATGCCGCCGCCACCAGACAGCGACGACGACGATGGCTGGTCGAGTATGCTCATGCGGTCAGCCGCCGGCGCTGCTCGTTCATGCGCGGCGCCTTGTGGAACTTACCGTCCTTCATGATGGCGAGGATGCGGTTCTTGTCCTGCAGGATGCGCACGTCCGAGATCGGGTCGCCGTCGATCAACAGGATATCGGCGAGGTAGCCTTCCTTGATCAGGCCGAGCTCGTCGCCCATGCCCATGATCTGGCCGCCATATTTGGTCCCGGCCTGGATCGCTTCCATCGGCGAGAAGCCGAGCATCTCGACAAAGGTCTGGATGTCCTTGGCGTTGGTGCCCTGCGGCGTCCAGGCAAAGCCGTAGTCGCCGCCGATGCACACGCGAATGCCGCGCCGGTGCATCTTCTTCATCGTGTCGACGCACATTTCGAGCTCGCGCTCATATTCGAGCGACAGCGGCGAGCCGGGCTTGATGCCCCACTGCTCGGCGTAACGCGCGGTGTTGATCAGCCATGCGATGCCCGGCGCGACGAAGTGCCTGTCTTTGACCGCTTCCAGCATGTCGAGCGCTTCCTCGTCGGCGAAGGAAGCGTGGTAGATGTTCTGGATGCCGTGGCGCACGCACTGCTTGACCGAGCCGGAAGAGCGTGCGTGCGCCGACAGGACCTTGTTGCGGCAGCGCGCCTCGGAGGCGGCCATGGCGACCTCTTCCTCGGACATCGGGGTTTCCTCCGCGCCCATGCCGGTGATGCTCTCGCCGGAGAGGTTGAGCTTGATGGAATCGACGCCGTATTTGATCAACTGGCGCACGGTGCGGCGGATTTCCTCCGGGCCGGACACGACGATGCCGAGATTGAGGCCCTCATGCGGAATATGCGAGGGCGCGGAATCGCCGAGGCCGCCGACCGTGGTGATCTCCGGTCCCGCCGCGAGGTAACGCGGTCCGGGAAACCGGCCCTGGTTGATGAACTTCTTGGCGACGACGTCGAGCCGCGGCTTGGCGGCGGCCGCGCCCCGGCCGGCGGTGAAGCCGGCATCGAGCACCAGCTTGGCCATCTCCATGGTGACCAGCATGTGCTCCTCGATCTCCATCATCTGGATGGGATCGATGCCGGGCGCGTTGTTCCAGGACAGATGCAGATGCGCGTCGATCATGCCGGGCATCAGCGTCGCGCCCATGCCGTCGATCACGGTGACGCCCCCTGGCGCGCCGCCATTATAGGAAGACGACGCGGAGGAGCCGAAGCGGGACGAGCCCTTGGTGATCTGCTTGATGCGGTTGCCCTGCACCAGCACCTCGCCGGTGTAGGGATATTCACCTGATGCGTCCAGCACGCGCACATTGGTGAAGAGCGTGCTTCCCGACCCGTTTCCGGCCCAGTTTTCGTCTGCCATAACAAGCCTCCCAACTTGCCGAGCGCGTAAGTCTACGCCCGATCCGAAATCCTCACCTATCAACCCGTCTCAAAAAATCGGCGAGCTTCGAGCTGCTCTCGCGCGGACTTTCCACCGTGGCCCAGTGTCCGCACCGATCGAGCGAGGAGAATACGGCTCCCTTGATCTTGTCGGCAAGCGCCTGGGCGACGCCTGGCGGATTGACCGTGTCGGCATCGCCGGTGACGAGCAGGGTCGGCGCCGAAATCCGGCGCGCATCGACAGCTGTCGCCTTGGCCAGGGCCTCGCAGGTGCGGGCATAGGATTCGGGGTCCTGGCGGGTGATCGATTCCCGCACGAAGGCCGCTGCCGCGGGCGATGTCTCCCTGGTGTGCGCCGAGATCGCGTTGGCGACGATCTGATCGGCGATGTCGGCGATGCCGCCGGAGCGTGCCAGACGGGCTCGGTTGGCCAAGCCTTGCCGGGTCGCTTCCGCAGGTTCGGCCAAAGCGCCGAACAGCGCGAGCGAAGCTACCAAGGAGGGCTGTGTCGCCGCGATCTGCTGGCAGATGATGGTGCCCATCGAATGGCCGACGAGGTGCGCTGAGGTAACGCCCATGCCGGCCATGGCGCGGATCACGGCTTCGCTCATCCCTTCGATGGTGAGCGGCTCGATCGGCTGCGGCGAACGGCCCGAGCCCGGCAGGTCGAGCCGGACGACTCGGTAGCCCGTCAGCGCCCCCATCTGCGGCTGGAACATGTTCGAGGTTCCGCCGAGGCCGTGGATCATTACCACGGCCGCGCCTTCGCCGGTCACCTCCGCGACGACCTGGCCGACGGTCACGGTCGTCATTGCGGCCTCTCCACGAAGCGGTTCTCCAGCGTGCCGATGCCGTCGATCTCGATGCGCACGACATCGCCGGGCTTGAGATATCTCGGCGGATCGAAGCCGATGCCGACGCCGACAGGCGTGCCGGTGGCGATGATGTCGCCGGGCTTGAGCGTGATGCCTTGCGACAGCGCGGCGATAATGGTCGGGATATCGAAGATGAGCAGCGATATCCTGGAATCCTGGCGCAGGTCCTCGTTGACGAAACAGCGGATGCCGGCGCTGGCGAGATCGAATTCGTCCCTGGTGACGGCCCATGGACCCATCGGACAGAACGTGTCCTGCGATTTGCCGATCAGCCACTGGCTGTATTTGCCTTGCAGGTCGCGCGCCGTGACGTCGTTGACGATCGTATAGCCCCAGACGTGGTCGAGGGCTTCCTCTTTCGAGATGCCGCGGCCGCCCTTGCCGATGATGACGGCGAGCTCCGCCTCATAGTCGATCGCCGTCGACACGGAGGAGTCGATCAGCACGCTGGCGTGGTTGGGGACGACCGATTCCGGCACCTTGGAGAAGATGATCGGGTGTTTTGGCACCGCGCCCGCGCCGGCGCTGGAATCGAAGCCGCTGCGGGCGAATTCGTGCGCATGTTCGTAATAGTTCTTGCCGACGCAGAAGATGTTGCGGCGTGGCTGTGGAATCGGAGCTTCGATCTCTACGCCCGCCAGCGGCACCGGGGAGAGGGTGCGCGGCAGGCCGGCTCCGTTGCGTTCGATCAGCGCCAGCAATCCGGTCTCGGCGCGCTCGACGGGAAAATCGAAGGGGGCGACAGTCTGGGCGGCAAGATCGACCAGGCCGACCCGCCTTTCGCCGGCGAGCGAGAAAGTCGCGACCCGCATGAAGTTCCTCCCGTGAACCAATTTTGAGCCAATTTTCCGCTCTTTTGAAACACGCTAGCGCCAATTGGCTTAGGCCGCAAGTTGGATTCGGATTGGCTGGATGAAATAGTTCCAATGCTCGCGGCCATGCAACTGCGGGCCTACTGGCAGGTCTGCATGATAGACGGGCGCACGAAAAGCTGCTATGAATGGTTCATTATTGGATCAGATAAACGCTGCCAAACATGCCCAAGCTGGTTGCCAACGACATCGCCATCGCCTTGAAGAAACGGATTTCGCTGGGCGAATGGATGGAAAACGGCCGTATGCCGCCCGAGCGTGACCTGGCGAGCGAGTTCGGTGTGGCGCGCAACACCGTGCGCCGCGCCGTCGGCCTGCTCGAGGATGACGGCACGGTCGTACGGCATGTGGGTCGCGGAACCTTCTTGACGGCAGCCAATCCCGATTCCATGGCCACGACCGTCGCGCGGATGGAAGGGACCAGCCCGGCCGACATGATGGAGATCAGGCAGTTGCTGGAGCCGGCGGCGGCATCCTTCGCCGCGACCAACGCAAGCGCTGGCGAATTGAACGCCGTGCGCGAGGCGCACAAGATCGCCTGCGCATCCCAGGACATGCCGACGTTCGAGCACTGGGACGCGGAATTTCATCACCGCATATTCGCTTGCTCGCGCAATGACTTCCTCAAGGAGATCCACAATCTCATGCGCATCCTGCGCAATCAGCGGCCATGGTTCGAGATGAAGAAGCGTTCCTTCTCGGAGGAGCGCCGCGCCACTTATTGCAGCGAGCACCAGCTCGTCCTGGATGCCTTGCTGGCGCGCGACTCCGAAGGCGCCAGCAACGCGATGCTGACGCATCTGAGGACCGTCGAGCGCAATCTTCTGGGGAGGTAGTCGCCCCGATGAAGGACCCCGAGTCGACATCGCATGAGGATGCCACTATATAGCGCCTGCTCCAGCTAAGGCCGGGGCAGCGTTGACCGGAAAGCCATGACACAGTCTGTGCTACCCATTGTGATACAAATGCGCTGTCGAACATAGAAAAAAGCCAGCAAAAACAACAACGGCGGCCTTCTGTCGATCCCGGCCGACAATCCCATCATTCTCAACGATCTGAACGTGCACCTTCAACCCTTCCATTCCTTCGGTTTCGCGAACCACGGGCAAGATGTCTTGCCGGTCGAGGCCGACTCGGCTCGAATGGGGGGTACGGACGTTCATGGCTACCAACCGGCTTAGCCGCTAGGGAAGAAGCAGTATGAGTGAACATGCGATCGAGTTCTTGCGCGGATGGATTGGCGAGAAAGTCCAATGCCAGCATTCGCCGATCAAGATCGAGCAGGCCGAGACCCTTGCCAAGGAGTGCTGCGCCAAGGCTGCCGAGGCAGGCATTCTCCTGGAGGACATCCAGGAAGAGGTCGGCGATATCCAGGAACTGATCGCGTCGCGCCTCGAGGAGGCCGCCGAAGAGGGCACCAGCGAAGCGAAGCCCGACAAGCCGGCGGAATAAACAGCCGCCTGCAACAGGCCGGCTCTTAGAGCAATTCCAGGAAAAGGGTGTAACGGTTTTCCGTCCGGAATTGCGTAAAACAAAAAGATAGAGCGTTTCCGTGAAACGCTCTATCCGAATTTTTCCTTCAGCCATGCCTTCGGCAGCGCCGGCACGAAATTGCCGTCGCGCCCCGTCATTTCCTCGTTCGCCACCAATGCGTTGAGGATCGCTTCCTCGACACCTTGCACGACCGCGTCGAAGAATGGGTCGATGTCGACGTCCGGGATGAACTCCGCGCGGGCGATGCGGCCGGAAGCCGCCTCGGCGGCCTCCGGATTGGCGGTCGAGAAGGCGAGAAAAATATCGCCCGAACTGTGGTAGCCGTAGCCGCCGGTCATGGCGATGCCGAGCGGCACCCGCCGGGCGAGCCGCTTCATCTGATGCGGCAGGAATGGCGCGTCTGTGGCGACGACAGCGATGATCGAACCCTTTTCGGCGCGCGCCGTCGCCTCGCGGATCGCCGGGTCGACAAGCTTCGGCCCGATGCGCCGGCCACGAATGGTGAAATTGCGCCGTTGGCCGAAATTCGACTGCACGAAGACACCGAGCGTATAACGCCTGTCCTGCCATTCGACGACGCGCGAGGCGGTGCCGGATCCGGCCTTGAAGCCGAAGGTGATCATGCCGGTGCCGCCGCCGACGCTGCCTTCCTCGATGGCCCCGCCGCTGGCGCTGTCGAGCGCGGCGGCGACATGCTCGAAGCCGACATGATGGCCGTTGATGTCGTTGAGGAAGCCGTCATAGGTCTCGGCGGCCACCGGCAGGCCCCAGCCGGTATCGAGCGCGGCTGGCAGCACCTTGTGCATCCAGCGCAAGGTGGCGTCGCGAGTGACGCCGCAGGAATGCGTGTTGGTGATGGTAACCGGGAAATTGAAGGCGCCGGTTTCCTCGATGATATGCGTCCCGGTCAGCTCGCCATTGCCGTTCTGGCTGAACACGCCGGCGAACACCGGCGTCGCGAGATCGGCGACCGGCCGTGGCAGGATCGCGGTGACGCCGGTGCGCACCGGGCCGATGCCGACCTGCAGCGGACCGTCGCCTGAAATCAGCGTTCTGTAGCCCACCGACACCCCCGGTACGTCGGTGATGGCGTTGAAACGGCCGGGCGTGCCGTCGAGCGCGATGCCGAACGACCGCAGGCGCGGCTTGCCCGATGGCGTGCGAAGATGCGGGTCGTGGTTGCTCATGGAAACCTCAGAACAACGAACCCTGATTGCCCGGCTCCTTGGCCTTCGCGGGCGATTTCGCGGCCAGCTTCGGCCGCGCGCCGCCGCTGGTGGCGATGGCTTCGGCATTGCCGTCGGCGAATTCCAGCTGCAGCGCCATGCCGGGCGCCAGCTCCGCGACCCGCTTGATGACGGCGCCGTCAGCGTCCTTGACCAGCGCGAAGCCGCGCGCCAGCACGGCTTTGTGCGACAATGTCGAAAGCAGCCGGTCCGCCTGGGTGAGAGCCGCGCGCAGCCGGTCGAGCCGCCGCGCCGTCGCCTGGTCCTGCCTGCGCGACAGTCCGGCCAATGCGTCGGCCTGCAGCTTCTGCCGTCGGATGATCGGCGCCGGCGACAGCCGCGTGGAATTGCGCTGAAAGTGTGCGCGGCGCTCGCGCACGATGGCGAAGAACGCCGCGCGGGCACGCGCGATGTCGCGGCCGGTCAGCGTGCGCGCTTCATTGAGGCGCCGCGACAGGGTCGCCGGCGTCAGCCTTTGCCGCTCCAGCGTTGCCCGCTTGCGCTCGATATTCACCGTCAATCCTCGGCCCAGCCGGCTCGTCGCATCGTCGAAACGGCGGCGCGGCAGCGCCAGCAGTTGGTCGGGCGAGGGGAGTGCCCGCGCCGCAGCGCGCACCGCCTGGCGCTTGCGCTCCAGATGCCGCGAGGCGCAGGCGTTGAGCCGCGCGCCGAGGCTGGCGAGCGTCGCCTCCAGGTCCGCCCTGACCGGTACGGCGATCTCGGCCGCACCCGTCGGCGTCGGCGCGCGCATGTCGGCGACGAAGTCGATCAGCGTCGTGTCAGTTTCATGGCCGACAGCGGAGATCACCGGGATGCCGGATGCCGCAACGGCGCGCGCCAGCCCTTCGTCGTTGAAGCCCCAGAGGTCTTCGAGGCTGCCGCCGCCGCGCGCCACGATCAACAGATCGGGTTGGCGGATGGGTCCGTCCCATGTCAATGCGTTGAAACCGTTGACGGCCGCGGTCACTTCCCGGGCGGTCGTGTCGCCCTGGACCCGCACCGGCCAGACCAGCACATGAAGCGGAAACCGGTCCTTGATGCGGTGGATGATGTCGCGGATCACCGAGCCGGTCGGCGAGGTGACGACGCCGATGACTTGGGGCATGAACGGCAGCCGCCGCTTGCGGCCGGCATCGAACAGGCCTTCGGCCTGCAGCCGGCGTTTGCGCTCTTCGAGCAGCGCCATCAGCGCGCCGGCGCCCGCCGGCTCCAGATTGTCGATGACGATCTGGTAGTTGGATTTGCCGGGATAGGTCGTCAGCTTGCCGCTGGCGATCACCTCCATGCCTTCCTCGGGGCGGAACTTCAGCCGCGCCATGGTGGTCTTCCAGACGACGGCATCGATTCGCGCTCGGTCGTCCTTCAACGCGAAATAAGCGTGGCCTGACGAATGCGGGCCGCGATAGCCGGAAATCTCGCCACGCACCCGCACATTGCCGAAGGCGTCCTCGACAGTGCGCTTCAGCGCGCCGGAAATCTCGCTCACCGTGTATTCGGTGGCGTTGCTGCGTGATTCGGTTGCTGTTTCACTCATTTGGCGATTGGGGAACGCTTATCGGCGCGCGTCAAGCACGGAGAAACCTCGCTAATATTATAACGCGATTTTAAGCCCGATTTGCTTTGACTGGCGCGCCAGGGGAGCCGGCCGGGGACGTGATGAGCGCACGCCACAACAGCAGCCCGTTGACGCGTCAGGTCACGCTGACCGTGCTGACGCTCGCCGCCTTCGCTTTGGCCATCGTCGTCGGCTTCGGCTTCTACGCGGCCGGCCAGGCCGATAATGCCTCGCTCGAACGGCAGAAGATGTTCATCGCCGACGGCCTCCAGGACCAGATCGCGGCCGTGGAGCGGGAGCAGGAAAGCGTTTCGGTCTGGGATGACGCGATCGCCAATGTGAGGGCAGGCAACCAGACTTGGATCGAAGAGAATCTCAGTGTCTGGATGTACACCTATTACGGCCACAACCGGGTCTATATTCTAGACGCCGCCAATCATGCGATCCACGCCATGCGCGAAGGCAAGGTGGTCGACGCATCCGCCTATGGCGAGGATCAGCCCGTCCTTCTTCCGGCCATCGAAAAACTGCGCGGCATGCTTGCGCAGGCACCCGAAGCCGACACGTCCGGCCAGCCGGCGAAGTTGTTTGCCGAGGATCTGGTATCGCTCGACGGCAAGCCGGCGATCTTGAGCGTCATGCCGCTGGTGCCGAGCTCGGACAAGGTCACCCAGGCGCCGGGCACCGAATATCTGCATGTGTCCGTCGAATTCATCAACGACGCGGTGATCGGCAAGCTCGCCCGCAAATACCTGCTCGAGGGCGCGCGCCTGGCGCCGCTGTCCGAGCAGGTTGGCCCGGCCGCCGTGCCGTTGGTCGATTCGCGCGGCGTCATCCTCGGCTATATCGGCTGGGACCAGCTGCGGCCCGGGCTTGCTTTGGTGCGCAAGATCGCTCCTGCCCTGGCGGTCGCGCTGCTCCTGGCGGGCGGTGTGCTGGTCTTCCTGTTGCGCAGGTTGCGCCGCGCCTCGGCCGCGTTGCAGACAAGTCAGGACCAGGCGCAGTATCTTGCCTTCCACGACACGCTCACCGGCCTGCCCAACCGGGCGCTGTTCGAGGACCGCTTGCGGCGCACGCTGCTGTTCGCCAGCCAGGACAGGACGCGCGTGGCGCTGCTTTACCTCGACCTCGACCGCTTCAAGCATATCAACGACACGCTCGGCCATCCGGCCGGCGACGAGCTCGTGCGCCAGACGGCGGCGCGGCTCAAGCACACGATCCGCGAAGTCGATACCGTCGCGCGGCTCGGCGGCGACGAGTTCGCCGTCATCCTGCTCGACGTTCCCGACGTCGGAAGTGCCGAGGACATCGCCGAAAGGCTGCTCTTGAAGCTGCGCGGGCCGTTCCGGCTGATCGACGACCAGGTCTTCGTCAGCGCGAGCGTCGGCATCGCGCTGTCGTCCGGATCGGACACGGATGCGGACGACCTGTTGCGCAAGGCCGACATCGCGCTTTACGAGGCCAAGAAGAACGGTCGTGGCCGCTACAAGCTGTTCGCCGGCGACATGGACGATCTCCTGTTGCGCAAGCGCAAGGTCGAATCCGAACTCCGCAAGGCGCTCGACGGCGAAGGTGGCATCAAGCTCGCTTATCAGCCGGTTTTCGCGGCCGACGGCCGCGGCATACTGGGGGCCGAAGCGCTGATCCGCTGGGGCCATGAAATGCATGGTGCGTTGCCGGCGGCGCAATTCATCGCCATTGCCGAAGAGCGCGGCCTCATCGGCGAGCTCGGCAAATGGGCGCTGAGCGAGGCCTGCCGCTTTGCCGTCACGACCGAATTGCCGTGGATCGCGGTCAACATCTCGCCGATGCAACTGCGTGACGTCGGCTTTGCCGAAGAGGTCGCCGAGATCCTGAGACAAACCGGGCTCGACCCGTCCCGCCTGCAGCTTGAGACCACCGAAAGCGTCCTGCTCGAGCACAATGACGCGATCGGCACGGTGATTGCCGCGCTGCGCCAGTCCGGCGTGCACATCGTGCTCGACGATTTCGGCACCGGCTATTCCTCGCTCAGCTATCTGCGCCGCCAGGCGATCGACAAGTTGAAGATCGACCGCTCTTTCGTGCGTCTGCTCGACGAGGACCAAAGCGCCCGCGCAATCGTCAAGACGCTGATCGAGCTGGCGCTGGCGCTCAAGGTGGAGGTGACCGCCGAAGGCGTCGAGACCGACGCCCAGAAAGCCCTGCTGGTCGGCATGGGATGCCGCCAGTTGCAGGGCTATCTGCTGTCGCCGCCGCTGGAGCCCGGCCAATTGCTTGCGCTGCCGGGTGTTTCGTCCGCCGACCGGGAACTTTCGGCAGCGCGCGCCTGACTTTACCAGCCAGGCATGATCTGGTTCGCCTTGACCCGTTTCATCTTGGCGAAGGCGAGCGCGGCGAAGTCGAAGCTTCCCGCCTCCTCGCTGACCGGCACGGAAATGTTGTCGAGGCTCTCGGCGATGTGGCGGGCCAAGGCGTCGACGATTTCCGGCTGCGAGGTCTGGCCGCGCATGATGCCGATGCGGCAGTCCGGCAACTGGCCGAAGCCGTCGGCCTCGCCGAGCACGCGCATGCCTGGCCGGAGCGCGCATTCCGGCAGCACCGAGACCGCCAGACCGGAAAGCACGGCCGCGGTGATCACCGTGGCCGAGAAGCTGGAGAACAGCACGCGGTATTCGCGGCTCTGCCGGTCGAGCACGTCGACCGCGGCACGCCGCCAGATGCAATTCGGCCGCCCGAACGCCATCGGCAGGGTTTCCTGCTCATGCGTGGCGTGGTTGGCCGAGGTGACCCACAAAAGCGGCTCGCGCCGCACCACCTCCGACTGGCCGCGCGTGTCGTTGTGCGTCACCAGCGCCAGGTCGAGATTGCCGCGCTTGATGTGCTCGACCAGCCCCGGCGTCGGCTCGCAGACGACCGTCAGCTCGACGCGCGGGTTGGAACGCGAGAAGCGCGCCATGATCTCGGGCAGGAAGCGGTCGGCATAGTCGTCGGGCGTGCCGATGCGGATCGTGCCTTCCAGCCGCTGGTCGTCGAAGGCGGCCAAGGTCTCGCGGTTGAGGTGGATCAGCCGCCGGGCATAGGAAAGCAGCCTGTCGCCTTCCTCGGTCAGCTTGTTGGTGCGGCCGTCCTTTTCGAACAGCGGCTTGCCGATCCGCTCTTCCAGCCGCCGCATCTGCATCGACACCGCCGACTGCGTGCGGTGCACCTCCTCGGCCGCGCGGGTGAAGCTTCCCGTATCGGCGATCGAGATGAAGGTCTGCAACTGATCGAGGTCGAGCGGCGCTTTCATCGGTCCAACCCATCATTGATGTTGATGTTACAGATTAAAAACATTCGTTGGATTAATCAATCGCGCGATGGCAAATTGGCATCGTCCACATGAAAGCAGTGCATGTCGCCCAAAAGTGGCCCCCGGTTTTGGCGGCAACGACATGCATCACGTCAATGAATGGAAACCGGAACGGCGCTTCTCCCAAGGCGCCGCTTGCCTGGTTTCGTCCGCTCTGTCCCGTAGGAGAGACTGACATGACCACGATTGAATTCGCTTCCGAGACCCCGCGCATCACCACGCGTCCGGCCGTTGCGACGCGCGTGCTCAATGCTCTCGCCAACGCCTATGTCGCCTGGAAAAACCGCCGCGCTTTCTATCGCCTGGGCGACATGTCGGACGCCGAGCTTGCCGATATTGGCCTGACCCGCGCCGACCTCCATGTCGCCGTCGCCGTGCCCTTCGGCCGCGACCCGACGGTGAAGCTGCGCGCCATCGCCAGCGAGCGCGCCGACACGATCGAGGATCTCGCTCGTCAGGTAGCCTGAACGGCCGCGTTGCCTGGATTTCCGGTCGCGTTGAACCTTTTCACGGCTCGGCGCGACCAAGTCTCATGCAGGCTCCCACACTCCCTGCCGGTTCCCCGCCGGCCAGCCTGCACATTGCCCGGTTCCTCCTCCAGGACCGGGCATTTTTCTTTTTAGTAGCGCCGCGTCGCTTCGCTCCTTGCTTCGCCCGTGGATGGCGATCGCGCCGGTCGGTGAGAAAACTACCGCCGGTCCATGTCGCGCTTGAACTGATCGAAGATCGTCCCGACATTCTTTTCATACTCGTCGCGCTGCTGCGCCCCGGTCTCGAACATCTTGCCGAAGATGTCGTCGAACGGGTTTCGCGGCCGGCCGCTCGGGTTGGTCTGCGGCTGTTGCGGCGCGCTTTGCTGCGGCTGCCGCTGTTGCGGCTGCGGCGCCGGTTGCCCGCCCGGCAGGCCGAAACCGCCGCCACCCTGGCGCAGCATCTCCTCGAAGATCTTGCCGAGCGGGTTGTCGCCATAGGGGCTTTGCGTCGGCTGAGTCTGCGGCCGGCCCTGCGGCTGCTGCGGCGCGCCGCCGCCGAACATATCCTGCAGCACTTTGCCGAGGGGATTTTCCCCGTAGGGATTGGGCGCCTGCTGCGGTTGGCTCTGCGGCTGCTGCTGCGGCGCGCCGCCGCCGAACATGTCCTGCAGGACCTTGCCGAGCGGATTCTCGCCATAGGGATTGGGCGCCGGTTGTGGCGCCTGGCGTTGCTGCGGGGCTGGCGCAACGCCGCTCTGCCGCATCATCTCCTCGATGATATCGCCGAGCGGATTGCCGCTGCCGCCGAAGCCGGCGGCCTGCATCTGCCCCCCACTCAATTGATTGTTGGTCTGCTTGAACAGCCCGCCCATCATCATCGAGGCCAAGGCCGGCAGCATCTGCTGCAGCACCTGCTGGCTGAGGCCAGTCGCCTGCGCGGCCTGGCTCGCCACGGCGCGCGAGAGGTCCTTCGAGCCGAACAGATGGCCGAGAATGCCGTTGCCCTCATTGATGCCTTGCGGCGAAAAGGCCCTCGTGGCGTCCTCGAAATACTTGGCGTGCTGGCCGCTCGCCATCGCCGTCATGAAGGAGCCCATCCCGTAAGGGTCGGCGGTATTGCGCTGCAGCCCTTGCGAGAAGGCAGGCAGAAGCGCCTGCACCGCGGCCTGCGTCTGCTGCATCGAGAGCCCGTATTGCTGGGCCAGCGCCTGCATGCCGGCGCCGTTCTGGGCTTGGGCGAATATGTCGAACAAGGAAGGCATTGGCATCTCCTCCGAGAACATCCTCGTGGAGGAAACCTAGTTCGTTTCCATTCCTGATTGAAGCGGCTTTCGTCGCGCCACCGTCACGCGGAACCCGGACGGTTAATAGGCATACTCCATGAACACCGGCTCGATCGAGCCGCCCCAGCGCGTGTGATAGGCCGACAGCATCTCCTCGGCGCTGGTGGTGCCGCGCGCGACCACTTCGTCGAGTGTGTTGAGAAACGAGGTCTCGTCATAGCCGTCGCGGTTCTTCTTGCCGCGGTTCTTGAGCCCCATGCGCGAGATGGCGAGCACGTCGCGGGCGACGTCGCGCAAGGTGGCATTGCGGAATGGCGCCGCAATGCCTTGCTCCGGCACGGCGTTGCGCATCGCCAGGGCTTCTTCGTAGGTCCAACTCGCCGTCAGCGCCTCGGCGGCATCCAGCGCCTGCTCGTCATAGAGCAGCCCGACCCAGAAGGCGGGGAGGGCACAGATGCGCCGCCACGGGCCGCCGTCGGCGCCACGCATTTCGAGGAAACGTTTCAGGCGCACGTCGGGAAACAGGGTCGAGAGATGGTTTGCCCAATCGCCCATCGTCGGCAGCCCGTCGGGAATCTCGTTGCGTGCGGCGCCTTCCATGAACTGGCGGAACGTGTAGCGCGTCATGTCGTGATAATGGCCGTCGCGGATGACGAAATACATAGGCACGTCGAGCGCCCATTCGACGTAGTCGGCGAAGCCGAAATCGGGCGAGAAGCAGAATTCGAGCATGCCGGAGCGCTGGTTGTCGGTATCGCGCCAGATGTCGCCGCGCCAGCTCTGCAGGCCGTTCGGCCGGCTCTCGGTGAAGGGCGAGTTGGCGAACAGCGCCGTCGACAGCGGCTGCAGCTTCAGCGACACCTGCATCTTGCGGCGCATGTCGGCTTCGCTTTCGAAGTCGAGGTTCACCTGGATCGTGCAGGTGCGGTACATCATGTCGAGGCCCTTGGTGCCGACCTTCGGCATGTAACGGGTCATGATCTCGTAGCGCGACTTCGGCATTTTCGGCGTGTCGGCAAGCGACCATTTCGGGCTGCCGCCAAGGCCGAGGAAGCGGATACCCATCGGTTCGGCGATCTCGCGCACCTGCGCCAGATGCGCATTGCCCTCGCGACAGGTCTGGTGGATCGATTCCAGCGGCGCGCCGGAAAGCTCGAACTGGCCGCCGGGCTCCAGTGAGATCGCGCCCTGGCCGGTCGGCTCGACCAGGCCGATGATGCGGCCGGCATCCATGATCGGATCCCAGCCGAGCTTCTCCTGCATGCCTTCGAGGATGGCGCGGATGCCGCGCTCGCCGCCATAGGGCACCGGCGCGTTGCCATCGACGTAGAAGGGGAATTTTTCATGCTCGGTGCCGATGCGCCATTTGTCGCGCGGCTTGTTGCCGGCGGCCAGATAGCCAACCAGTTCGTCGATGCCTTCGATGGGCTGGGTATCGGTTGTGTCGCGCGCCATCTAGCCCCTCCGTGCGCATGATCTCCGAAAACCGGCACCGATTTCCGCTGGACGTCCTGCGCAAGACTTTAAATGTTACAGCGCCCCCTGCTCCTCGAAAAGGAGGCGCGGTGCTGCAGTGGCCGGACGGCCGCCGGCGCTAGATGGACGAAATGTCAGTAGCCGATCAAGCAAAAAATCCTGAGCCAGGCCTCAACAGGATTTGATCACCAGTCGCCGATCGTCGCCTGGATGGCGGCAAGCGCTGCCACCGCTGCCGTATCGGCGCGCAGGATGCGTGGCCCGAGCGGAATGGCGGTGACGAAAGGCAAGGCCCTCAGCATCTTGCGCTCGTCGTCGGAAAATCCGCCCTCAGGTCCGACCAGAAGCGCAAGTTTCTTCTCGCTTACCGCTTGCAAGGCCGGCAGCGGATTGTTTGTCGAGGCATCCTCGTCGCAGAAGATCAGCCGCCGTTCCTTGTCCCAATTGGCAAGAAGCCGTTCCAGCTTCTCCGCTTCGCGCACCTCCGGCACCGCCAGGATTCCGCATTGCTCGGCCGCCTCGACGACATTGGCGCGCAGCCGATCGATGCCGGGCTTCGCCACCTGCGTGTGCTGGGTAATGACCGGCTGCAGGGTGCCGGCGCCCATCTCGACAGCCTTCTGCACGAGGTAGTCGAGCCGACCCTGCTTCAGCGGTGCAAAGCAATAGACGAGATCGGGCAGCGGCGGCTGCGGCCGCTGCAGCTCGAGCACCTTCAGCCGGACCGCCTTCTTGGACTTCGCGGCGATCGAAGCCGACCATTCGCCATCGCGGCCGTTGAAAAGCAGGACCTCGGCGCCTTCGCCGAGCCGCAGCACATGCGCGAGATAATGGCTCTGCTGCTGTCCGGCGTCGAATTCGAGGCCGGGCCCGAGATCGTCCGGCACGAACAGGCGTTGCATCTTGTAATTGGCGCGCATGGCTGAGCAATGGGCGAGGCGATGGGTATCGTCAAGTATCGGCGGTCGGATGCCAGACCGGCGCGAAGCCTTGCCGCAGTACCGCGATGCTGGTCGCCGGCGTCAGCAGGCGCAGCGGCCGGTCGGCAAAGCGATCGAAGGCAATTGGACTGGCGTAGCCCGCGAATGACCATTTGCGTGCCTTGCCCTTACGCAGCGCATAGGCAACGTCGCCTTGCGCGATCATCGTTGCATCAGGCAGGCCGCCAAGCTCCGGCACGGTCACGAGGGGCGGTTGTCCGCCCGAGGCCAGCCGTTCCTTGTGCAGCCGCTTGTCGACCATCGGCGCGCGGGGGAGCTCGATGCCGAACGCTTCGCCGAAGCGGCTCACGAAATCGGTCGCCCGTTCGCGCCGGCAGAAGAAACAGGGCCGATGGCCGGCGGCCAAAGCCGTCACCTCGTCGAGGAAGAACAATTCGGTCCAGCCGGCCTTGCCGCCGGGCCGATTGCGGCCCATCGGCTCGCGCCGCACATTGCGGAACTGGCAGACGCAGATGATCCAGGCCGGCAGGGCCCAACGCTTGTTCAGCAGCGTCCTGGTCTCGGGATCATGGATGATGCCGCGGTTGCCGGTGAACAGGCCACGTTCCGGCACGGCATGGATAGCGCCGAAGGGATCGACCCGGTTCTGCAGTGGCATAGCTTTCTCTCCGCCGCGCATCTTGGCTGAAACAAGGGCCGCATGATATCGCTCGCCCCAGCGCTTTCATGTCAGTAGGTTTTCGATGCGGGTCTTGGTCGTCCAGAATTTCGACAATGAGGGCCTTGGCCAGATCGGCGCGGCCCTTGTGGAAGCCGGCGCCGACATCGATCTGCGCAAGCCTTACCACGGCGAAGCGCTGCCGCAGGACAGCAGCGAGCATGACGCCATGGTGATGTTGGGCGGCGCCCAGAACGCGCTCGACGACGATGTCTGTCCCTATTTCCCCGCATTGCTGGATCTGACACGCGATTTCGCCGACAAGGATCGCTCGGTGCTCGGCATCTGCCTTGGCAGCCAGCTTGTGGCGCGCGCCTTCGGCGGCACCAACCAGATCGGCGGCGCCACCGAGTTCGGCTGGCATAAGGTGTCGCTGACGCCGGCCGCCAAATCGGACCCGGTCCTGGCGGCGCTGCCAGAGAAATTCCCGATCTTCGAATGGCATGACGACACGTTCGGCCTGCCGGAAAACGCCGTGCGGCTGGCCGGCAGCGCGGTCGCAGAAAACCAGGCCTTCCGCCTCGGCCGCGCCGTCTATGGCTTCCAGTTTCACTTCGAGGCGGATACGCCGATGGTGCGCGACTGGAGCACCTCCTTCGCCGCTATGATCGCCGAGCGCCATCCCGACTGGAACGACCGCCTCGGCGACGAGTTGGCCCGCAATGGCCCCGATGCCGATGCCGCCGGGCTAGCGATAGCCCGCGCCTGGGTGGCGACGATCTGATCATTCAGGCCTTCCTCGCCGGACGTGGCATATTTGGCACGCCTGTCGACTTCCGCCTGGGGAAAACACTCTTCCTTCTTGGTTTGTGTCCGGCCGCTCGCCTAAGAGGGCGCGCTTTGTATCGTCGGTGCAACCGCCATGAACCTTTTGTGTGATCCAGCCGACACACCGGCGATACAGAATCTGCTTAGAAGCGCGAAATCGTCGAAACATTGAGACGCATTTTACCGTTTCAACGCATTGGTAACCGCCTCGTGCTCAGATGCAGAAAGCTTAACCAGAGATGACGTCCGTGAAAGCAGCTCTCCTGTCTTTTGTCATGCTGTCTGCCATCGTGCTCTGCGGCCTGGGCATTTATGCCGCCGACGCAGCGAACAACCACCGGGCCGTCGACGGCTACGGCGTCACCGCCTCGCTGAACTAGATCCCGACAAAATCTGAGGCACGTCCGCGCCGGGATCGCGCCTAAAGCGCCTTTCCCTGCACGGTGAGGATGCGTTTGTCGCCGCCATCGACGGCGAGCGCGCTCAGCGTTCCGGATTTCCAGGCAAGCGTGTCGACATTGACGCGGTTGGCCCTGACCTCGGCCTCGGGTACCGGCGTGTGCCCATGCACGATCACCTTGGGAAAGAGACCCGGGTGGTCATGGAAAGCGTCGCGGATCCAGATCAGGTCCTGCCGGCTCTGACGGTCAAGCGGCACGCCCGGCCTTATCCCTGCATGGCAGAAGAAGAAGTCGCCGAAACTCACCGAAAAAGCCAGCGATTGCAGGAAATCGACATGGCTGCGCGGCACCGCTTTCACCAGGGCCATATGTCCCTGCGCGATCGCTTCCGCCTTGCCGAACCAATGGGCGTCGCGCACAAGATCCACGCCATAGGACTGTGCCGTCTGCACGCCGCCGTAGTTCATGAACAGGCCGTCCGGCTCGGCATCGGCAAGGAATTCGAGCATGCCGATGTCGTGGTTGCCGGCGAGCATGATGTTGCGCGGATCGCGTTTCTGCGCCTCGATCAGGAAATCGATGACGCTTCTGGAATCCGGTCCGCGGTCGACATAGTCGCCGAGATGGATGATGCGCCAGTCCGCCCCGGGCGCATATTCCAGCTCGCTCTCGATGCGCCGGTGCATGGCGGCGAGCAGGTCGTGCCGCCCATGCACATCGCCGATGGCGTAGAGCCGCATGCCTTCCGGCCCGCTTGCGTCGAGGTAGTGGATGCCGGTCTCGGTCAAGGCGGGTGTCTTCCCCCGTGCGGGATATCGGGGCGAAGCTAGCGCAGGCAGGTGAACAAGCCCCTAGCGGCGCAACTGCTCCTTGCCCATGTCGGCGACGAGGCGCTTGCCGCACAGCGCCAGCGTGATGTCCATCTCCTTGCGGATGATTTCGAGCGCCTTGGTGACGCCGTCCTTGCCCATCGCGCCAAGGCCATAGAGGAAGGGTCGGCCGATATAGGTGCCCTTGGCGCCGAGGCAGAGCGCCTTGAGCACGTCCTGGCCGGAGCGGATGCCGCCATCCATATGGACTTCGATCCTGTCGCCGACCGCATCGGCGATCTCTTCCAGCACCGAGATCGAGGAGGCGGCGCCGTCGAGCTGACGCCCGCCATGGTTGGAGACCACGATGGCATCGGCGCCGGTCTGCGCCGCCATCAAGGCGTCTTCCTTGTCCAGAATGCCTTTCAGGATCAGCTTGCCGCCCCAGCGCTCCTTGATCCAGGCGACATCCTTCCATGACAGCTGCGGATCGAACTGCTCATTCGTCCAGGAGGACAGCGAAGAGACGTCGCCGACGCCCTTGGCATGGCCGACGATGTTGCGGAAGGTGCGGCGCTTGGTGCCGGCGATCCCCAGGCACCAGCGCGGCTTCAGCGCAAGGTCGATGATGTTGGCAAGCGTCATCTTGGGCGGCGCCGAAAGCCCGTTGCGGATATCCTTGTGGCGCTGTCCCAGGATCTGCAGGTCGAGCGTCAGCACCAGCGCCGAGCACTTCGCCGCCTTGGCCCTGTCGATCAGGTTGAGCACGAAATCCTTGTCGCGCAGCACGTAGAGCTGGAACCAGAACGGCTTTTTGGTCGCCGAGGCGACATCCTCGATCGAGCAGATGCTCATGGTCGATAGGGTGAACGGAACGCCGAACGCTTCCGCCGCCTGCGCCGCCAGCATCTCGCCATCGGCATGCTGCATGCCGGTAAGCCCGGTCGGGGCGAGCGCCACCGGCATTGCCACGTTCTCGCCGATCATGGTCGATTCCAGCGAGCGGTTGCTCATGTCGACCAGCACGCGCTGGCGGAATTTTATCTTGCCGAAATCCTCTTCGTTGGCGCGGTAGGTGCTCTCCGTCCAGGCGCCGGAATCGGCGTAGTCGAAGAACATCTTCGGCACCCTGCGGCGTGCCAGGTCCTTGAGGTCGGCGATGGTGAGGATTTCGCTCATGATGGGTTCCCCGCTAATGGCTAGGAGCGTTTTCGTGTGGGTTCGATGTCGCCGGCGTCCGAGCGTTGTCTAAGGCGCAGCCTGGACACGCGCTGCCAGTCGCCGCTGCGCTCGGCTTCCGCCATCGAACGTTCGACATAGGTGATGTGGTCCATCGCCGCCTTGCGCGCCGCGACTGGGTCTGCCGCCTTGACCGCCGCGTGTATCGCCCGGTGCTGCTCGAGCAGCGCCTCGCGCGCGCCGGGCACGCTGAAAACCAGCAGCCGGTTCTGGAACACGCCCTCCGAGAGCAGCCGGTAGCAGGAGCGCAGCGTGTGCAGGAGGATGATGTTGTGCGCGCATTCGCACACCGCATGATGAAACTCGACGTCGATTTCCGCCTCGTCGTCGAAGTCGCCGGTCCGGTGCGCCTCGTCCATGCGCGCCATGATCCCGTCGAGCAGCGCGAGGTCCTCCGGCGTCGCGCGCCGCGCCGCATATTCGGCCGCCACCGCCTCGATCTCGCGCCGGTATTCCAGATAGTCCGTCACCGCCTTGCGGTGCGTGGAGATAAGGTCCGTCACCGGCTTGGTGAAGAGCTGGCCGATGACGTCGGCCACATGCGTGCCGCCGCCAGCCTTGGTCGTCAGTAGCCCTCGGCCTTCCAGCGCCTTCAGCGCGTCGCGCAGGATCGGCCGCGACACCTCGAACTGGCGCGCCAGCTCGCGCTCCCCGGGCAGCCGGTCGCCGGTGCCCAGCACGCCTTCGAGGATCAGGCTCTCGATCTGCTGCACCACCTCGTCGGCGGTGCGCGAATGTTCGATCCTGGAGAAAATGTCGCTCAAAGGGATGCCTGGAGAACGGAACGGAGATCGCTCAGATTAAAGCCTCTGTCGCCAACTGGTCAAATTATTTATCCAATTCGTCCAGTTTGGTCGCAGAGTTCGCCTCGCGTCACCCTCCCCGGACGCCGATATTTGCTGTTTACGCGTCCCGCCGATTGCCGCAAGACGACCGGATTGCACGATGGGTCGAAACCAGGGGGACCAGCCGTGTCGGACGAGACGTCCAAACTCGAATTCCAGCCGCGCGCCCAAGGCAGCGTGATGGGCTTCCCGGCGCATGAGGGGCGACCTGGCGCGCTGGGCGAAGTCCATGCGCGTCCGCACCCGCTGATCGAGAAGCCGCGCGTGCTGATCCAGCTTTCCTTCATGACCGAGGGTGGCGCCGCTGTCGACCATGCCGTGCTCTCGGAATTGTCGCGGCGGCTAGGCATCGCCGCGCCCGAGCGCAATGCGCGCCACCATGCCATGAAATGGGGCAAGGGCACGCTGCGCTGGGAGCGGCATACGGAATTCTCGACCTATCTCTGGGAAGGGCCGCTGGCCGAAAACGGCCGGGCGCAGGAGGATTCGCCCTTCGGCAATGGTTTTTCGCCGCCGGGCACCGTGATTTCCGGCATCCGCCTCGAAATCCGCAAATGGACGCAGGCGAGCGAAAAGCTGGTTGCCGGCTTCGACCCGACCAGCCTGTGCTATTCGCTGGTCGAGCGGGGCGCCGCCGCCATCGTCACCGATTTCCGCCAGGACGGCGACGGCCTGACCCGCATGCTGGTGCTCGATCGCGGCCTGACGCCAGCCAGCACCGGTGCCTTGTCGCAGCGGCTGATCGACATCGAGACCTATCGGACGCTCGCCATGCTTGGCCTGCCGATGGCGTTGACGCTGTCCGGCCGCGCCCGTCGCATCGAGGATCGCCTGGCGCAGACGACGCTGGAAATGAAGGCGGTCGAAACCCGCGACAGCCAGACGCTGCTCGCCGATCTTACCGAACTTGCCGCGGAGCTCGAAGCCGACGCCGCGTCCAGTCTCTATCGCTTCGGCGCCAGCCGTGCCTATGACGGTATCGTCACCGAAAGGCTCAAAGCGCTGGATGAAGAGCCGGTGCAGGGTTTTGACACCTGGGCGGGCTTCCTCTTGCGGCGCATGGCGCCGGCCATGCGCACCTGCCGCTCGGTCGAGGAGCGCCAGGCGAACCTGTCGCGAAAACTCACCCGCGCCACCACGCTGCTGCGCACCTGGGTCGACGTCGAAGTGGAGAAGCAGAACCGCGACCTGCTCGCCTCGATGAACAACCGCGCGCGGCTGCAACTGCGCCTGCAGCAGACGGTCGAAGGCCTGTCGGTGGCCGCCGTGTCCTATTATGTCGTCGGGCTCGTCGGCTATGTCGCCAAGGGCGCCTCGATCTTCGGCCACGCTTTCGCGCCCGAAGTCGTTACCGCGGCCTCGGTGCCGGTCGCCATCCTGCTGGTATGGTGGGGCGTGCGCCGTGTACGCAAGATGCATTCGGAGCCGGCGAAGCATCCGGGCGAATAGGCGGCCAAACTTCATCGAGCGCGACCCAGGCCGCAGCGGCAGATTGCCGCTGCGGAAGCTTGCGGTTACGCTTGGCGCCGTGCGCGACCAAAGCAGCGTTTGCAACGGATGCGACGGACTGGTAAAAGATTTTGACCAGTCAAGCGAGATGAGGCCCGCCCGATGTCCGGCCTAGCCATGCCCAAGCCCGATGCCGAAACGCTGCGCCGTCGCGCCGAGATCGTCGCCGACATGCGCATCATCGTGCCGGGCGAGGGGGTCGTCGACGCGGCCAACGAAATGCGCGCCTTCGAGAGCGACGGCCTCACCGCCTATCGGCAATTGCCGCTGGTCGTCGTGCTGCCGGAAACGGTCGCCCAGGTCTCCCGCGTCCTGAAATACTGCAACGAGCGCAACATTCGCGTCGTGCCGCGCGGCTCCGGCACCTCGCTTTCCGGAGGCGCGCTGCCGCTCGAGGACGCGGTGCTGCTGGTGATGAGCCGCTTCAACAGCATCCTGGCGATCGACTATCCGAACCGCGTCGTGGTTGCCCAGCCCGGCGTCACCAATCTCGGCATCACCACCGCCGTCGAGCAGGAGGGCTTTTACTATGCCCCCGATCCATCCTCCCAGATCGCCTGCTCGATCGGCGGCAACGTCGCGGAAAATTCCGGCGGCGTGCATTGCCTGAAATACGGGCTCACCGCCAACAATGTGCTGGGCATCGAGATGGTGCTGATGAATGGCGAGGTGGTGCGCCTCGGCGGCAGCCATCTCGACCAGGAAGGCTATGACCTGCTCGGCGTGATGACCGGCTCCGAAGGCCTGCTCGGTGTCGTCACCGAGGTCACCGTGCGCATCCTGAAGAAGCCGGAAACGGCGCGCGCGCTGCTGATCGGCTTTCCGACCAGCGAAGAGGGCGGCCAGTGCGTCGCCGACATCATCGGCGCCGGCATCATTCCCGGCGGCATGGAGATGATGGACCGCCCGGCGATCCACGCGGCGGAAGATTTCGTCCATGCCGGCTATCCGCTCGATGTCGAGGCGCTGCTCATCGTCGAGCTCGATGGTCCAGGCGTCGAGGTCGATCACCTGATCGGCCTCGTCGAGGCGATCGCCTATCGCAACGGCTCGACCACCTGCCGCATCTCTCAGTCCGAGCAGGAGCGGCTGAGCTTCTGGGCCGGCCGCAAGGCAGCTTTCCCGGCCGTCGGCCGCATCTCGCCCGACTACTACTGCATGGACGGCACCATCCCGCGCAAGGAACTGCCCAGGGTGCTTGCCGGCATGCGCGACCTTTCGCAGAAATACGGGCTGGGCGTCGCCAATGTCTTCCATGCCGGCGACGGCAATCTGCACCCGCTGATCCTCTATGACGCCAACGTGCCGGGCGAGCTCGACAAGGCCGAAAGCTTCGGCGCCGACATCTTGCGGCTCTGCGTCGAGGTCGGCGGCGTCTTGACCGGCGAGCACGGCGTCGGCGTCGAGAAACGCGACCTGATGCCGGAAATGTTCAACCAGATCGACCTCGACCAGCAGATGCGGGTGAAATGCGCTTTCGACCCCAACCATCTGCTCAACCCCGGCAAGGTGTTTCCGCAACTGCGCCGATGTGCGGAACTGGGAAGGATGCACGTGCATCGCGGCCAGGTGGCGTTTCCGGATATTCCGAGGTTTTGATGGGGGCTCAAATTCGCATGTCGGCGTTCCTTCGCGCGAAGGAACTCGGCCTGTCTCGGGCTTCGCCCGAGCCACCTCTCCCCCGCGTTGCGGGGGCGAGGAACCAGGTCCAGGCAAAATGACCACCTTCGCTCCATCCTCTTCCGCCGAAATCCTCTCCACCGTCCAATGGGCAGCGTCGGAGGAAACGCCTCTGGAAATCCTCGGCCACGGCTCGAAGCGCGACATCGGTCGCCCATTGCAGACCGAGCACACACTCGACCTCTCGCGCCTCACCGGCGTCACCCTCTACGAGCCGGCCGAACTGGTGCTGTCGGCCCGCGCCGGCACTTCGCTCACCGAGCTCGAAGCGCTGCTGACCGAAAACGGCCAGCAATTCGCCTTCGAGCCGATGGACTACGGCCCGCTGCTCGGCGGCGAGCCGGGCCAAGGGGGTAAGAACGGCACGATCGGCGGCGTGCTGGCTTCGAACCTGTCCGGCCCGCGACGGCTGAAGGCGGGCGCGGCGCGCGACCATATCCTTGGCGTCGCTGCCGTCTCGGGGCGCGGCGAGGCGTTCAAATCGGGCGGCCGCGTCGTCAAGAACGTCACCGGCTACGACCTCTCAAAACTGATGGCGGGAAGCTGGGGCACGCTCGCCGTGCTGACCGACGTGACCTTCAAGGTCCTGCCGGCGGCGGAAACCGAGGTGACCCTGGCCATCCGCGGCTTGCTCGACGATGCCGCCTTCGCCGCCATGGCGCTGGCGCTCGGCTCCAGCGCCGAAGTGTCGAGCGCCGCGCATCTGCCGGAGCGCATCGCCGCGCGCGTTGCCGGCGGCAAGCACCGCAGCGATGCCGCCACGCTGCTGCGGGTCGAGGGGTTTGGGCCTTCGGTCGTCTATCGCATCGAGGCGTTGAAGCAACTGCTCGGCAAGGCGGGTCCGCTCGAAGAGATCGCGGGCGAGGCGTCGAAGATGATCTGGCGCGATATCCGCGATTGCCGGCCTTTCGCCGATGGCGGCACGCGGCCGGTCTGGCGCGTCTCGATGGCGCCGTCTGAGGCGCATCACATGGTGATGGCGCTGCGTATGCAGGCGGCGGTCGATGCCTTCTATGACTGGCAGGGCGGCCTGGTGTGGCTGTCGATGCGCGAGGACGATCCAGAGGCCGAGCTGCTGCGCGGCTTGATCCGCAAATATGGCGGCGGCCACGCGACGCTGGTGCGCGCCGCCGCCCCGCACCGTGCGGCGCTGCCGGTGTTCGAGCCGCAGCCGCCGCATCTCGCGGCATTGTCGGCGCGGCTCAAGGCTGAGTTCGACCCGAAGAATATCCTCAATCCCGGCCGCATGGGTTAGGACCGCGACATGCAGACCAATTTCTCAGCCGCGCAGCTCGCCGACCCGCATGTCGCGGAATCGGAAAAGATCCTGCGCAAATGCGTGCATTGCGGCTTCTGCACCGCCACCTGCCCGACCTATGTGACATTGGGCAACGAGCTGGATTCCCCGCGCGGCCGCATCTACCTCATCAAGGACATGCTGGAGAACGGCCGGCCGGCGGACAAGGAGATCGTCACCCATATCGATCGCTGCCTGTCCTGCCTTGCCTGCATGACGACCTGTCCTTCTGGCGTGAACTACATGCATCTGGTCGACCATGCCCGCGCGCATATCCAGGAGACTTACAAGCGACCGCTGCTCGACCGGCTGACGCGTGCCATGCTGGCTTTCGTGCTGCCTTACCCGACCCGCTTCCGCGCCGCGTTGAAGCTTGCCGGGCTCGGCCGGCCGTTCATCGGCTTGTTCGAAAAGCTGCCGGCGCTGAAGCCGGTCGCGGCGATGCTGAAGCTTGCGCCGTCCGCGATCCCGTCGGCATCGCCGATGGCGAAACCAGGCACGCATGCCGGGCAAGGCATACCGCGTGGTCGCGTGGCGATCCTGACCGGCTGCGCGCAATCGGTGCTCGACCCTGCCATCAACGAAACCACCATCTCCCTGCTGACAAGGTTGGGAGTCGAGGTCGTGGTGCCGGACGGCGAGGGCTGCTGTGGGGCGCTGGTCCACCACATGGGCCGCGAGGACCAGGCCCTTGCCTCGGCGAGGCGGAATGTCGATGCCTGGACGCGCGCCATCGAGAAGGACGGGCTCGACGCTATCGTCATCACCGCGTCCGGCTGCGGCACCACCATCAAGGACTATGGCTTCATGCTGCGCCTCGATCCCGCCTATGCCGAAAAGGCCGCACGCGTCTCGGCCCTCGCCAAGGACATCACCGAATATCTCGCCGCGCTCGACCTGCCGGAGCCGGTGCACAAGCCGGGCACGGTCGTCGCCTATCACTCTGCCTGCTCGATGCAGCATGGCCAGAAGATCACGCGCCAGCCGATGGAGCTTCTCACCAAGGCGGGCTTCGTCGTGCGCGAGCCGCGCGAGGGGCATCTGTGCTGCGGCTCGGCCGGCACCTACAACATCCTGCAGCCCGAGATTTCCGCCAAGCTGCGCGACCGCAAGGTCAAAAACATCGAGGCGACAGGCGCCGAAATCGTCGCCACCGGCAATATCGGCTGCATCACGCAGATCGCATCCGCTGCGAAGCTGCCGGTGGTGCACACGATAAAATTGCTCGACTGGGCCTATGGCGGTCCGAAGCCGGAAGGCGTTTCTGAGCGAGGGCTTGCGGCCGCAGAGTGATCTTCGTCGCCGGCGCCCCCTCATCCGGCCGCTTTGCGGCCACCTTCTCCCCGAGGGGAGAAGAGTTTGGCGCTGGCGCCGACAATCTCCTCTCCCCGCCGGGGAGAGGTCAGCCGAGCGAAGCGGAGGCTGGGTGAGGGGGCGTGTACCGGCCTACTCCGCCGCGAGTTGATCCGGCACGCCGTAGGTGGCGCGATAAAGCGCGCGCTGGCGGTTGAGCGCCACCATGGTGTTGCGCAAGAGGATCGCGACCGTGAGCGGGCCGACGCCACCCGGCACCGGCGTGATCCAGGAGGCCACTTCCTTGACGCTGTCGGTGTCGACGTCGCCGACGATACGGGTTTCGCCGTCAGGCCCGACCTCGGAATTGATGCCGATGTCGATGACGGCAGCGCCCGGCTTCACCATGTCGGCCTTGATCAGCCTGGGCTTGCCGACGGCGACGAACAGCGCATCGGCGCGGCGCGCATGGGCTGCCAGCGAGCGCGTCATGTGGTGGCACACCGTCACCGTCGCGCCCTCGCTCATCAACAGGAAGGCGATCGGCTTGCCGACGATCTCGGAATGGCCGACGACGACCACTTCGAGCCCCTTGAGCTCGAGGCCGGTC
Source organism: Mesorhizobium sp. B2-4-3 (assembly GCF_006442815.1). Lineage (GTDB taxonomy): Bacteria > Pseudomonadota > Alphaproteobacteria > Rhizobiales > Rhizobiaceae > Mesorhizobium. The sequence continues at coordinate 63,760 of NZ_VFVL01000018.1, read as the reverse complement.
TCCTTCAGCAGTTCGACCGAGGCCGCAGCCGTGCAGGGCGCCAGGTCGAGCTGGTTGTAGACGATGTTGCCGATCGAGGCCGGATGCATGCCCTCAACGTCCTTCAACGGATGCACCGCCGCCTGCAGCGTCTTGATCGGGATATGCGCCGGCACCGGCCGCTGGATGATGATGCCGGTGACGCGCGGGTCGGCGTTGAGGCCGTGGATAGCGGCCTCCAGCTCGCCGGCGGTGATGTCGGCTGAAAAGCGTCGCTCCTCGAAGGAGATGCCGGCAAGGGCTGCCTTGGCGCGCTGGTTGCGCACATAGACATCGACCGCTGCGGTATCGCCGACGGTGATCGAAACCAGCTTCGGCGGGAAGCCCTCGGCCGTGGCGATCGCTGCGTCCTCGCGCACCGAAGCGATGATGCGCTGGGCGACCGGGCCGCCTTTCAGGAAGCGGCTGTCGTCGGTCCGGGTCATGGCTGGCACCTTTTGCCTTCTTGAGCAATTCAGGGGACAGGCGCGAGAGCGGCTTTCTGTCTGGAATTGCGTAACAACTGAGATTTTGTGCGCTGCAATAGCAGAGGAGTGCCGGGAAATCAGCCCCGAAAGCGAAACCGCTTGCTTTCGGGGCGACTTGCCGCGCCCCGCATCAGAAGAAAAGCTCAAAAATGAAAAGGGCAGCGCGGTTGCCCGCGCTGCCCTTTCGTGACCGGCCGTATCCCCACACGGCCCGTCCCCCGTAAACTCTGCCGCCGGTTTAAGCACATCCCGCAGGATTGCACTATGACTTGGCGGCAACAGCAGGAATTAAAAGTGCTGCGCCGTCTAACCGGCTGATTCGCTATGACTATATCACCTCGACCGTGGTTCCGACATTCACGCGTTCGTAAAGGTCGACGACATCTTCGTTACGCATGCGGATGCAGCCGGAAGAGACCGCGCCGCCGATCGTCCAGGGCTGGTTGGTGCCGTGGATGCGGTATTCGGTGGTGCCGAGATAGAGCGCGCGCGCGCCGAGCGGGTTCTCGATGCCGCCGGCAAGATAGGTCGGCAGGTAACGGCCCTTGGCCGCCTCGCGCTTGATCATCTGCGCCGGCGGACGCCAATCTGGCCACACCTTCTTGTCGGTGATCTTGTGGGTACCCGACCATTCGAAGCCGGGCTTGCCGGTTCCGACGCCGTAGCGCCGCGCCTTGCCGTTCTTCTCGACCAGGAAGAGGAAGTTCTGATGCGTATCGATGATGATGGTGCCCGGCTTCGCCGGCCCGTCATAGGCGACTTCCTGGGGCAGGAAGACCGGATTGATCTGCGGCCGCATCACCATGCGCTTGGCCGGCTGCTGCACGGCCGCGGTGCGCTGCCGGTCGGGCTGCGCCTGGAACAGGTGGCGCAGCGGCGGCTGCGTTGCCTGGCGGGCAGGGCGCACGATGCCCGGTGCCTGGCCAAGCTGCAGCACCCAGGGCGCCGAAAGGTCGGGGCTCACCATGACCGGCGGCCGGTCGGCATAGCGGTCATTGGCAAGGGAGGTCGTGGCGCCGGCGGCAAGGATCGCCGCGGCACCTAGCAGGGAACAAAACGCTGTCTTCATCGGAACGCACCTTGATCGTCGAACTCGTCCGGGCAGGGAGGGCCTCGGCTTCGCGATCCTTGGCGCGGAGCGGCAAGCAAAGCATGAATCGGAATGCGTAAAATGCCGCTTTGTCAGTAAACCTTTTGGTGTGGTTACCGGCAGGTTCAGGAATCTGGTAAAGCCACCGTAAACTTGGCGCCGAGGCGCGTTAACGAACGGATTTGGTAGCGATGGCGACTGAACATGGCGGCATTCTCGACGGCCCCGACGGCAAGGCGCGCTGCTTCTGGCACGGCAATTTGCCGGATTATCTTCACTATCACGACCATGAATGGGGCCGGCCTGTCACCAATGATCAGCGGCTGTTCGAGAAAATATGCCTCGAAGGTTTCCAGTCGGGACTGTCTTGGCTGACCATCCTGCGCAAGCGCGAGAATTTTCGCGAGGCCTTCGCCGGTTTCGACTTCGACAAGGTGGCGGCGTTCACAGACGCGGATGTCGAGCGTCTGCTCGGCAATGCCGGCATCATCCGCCACCGCGGCAAGATCGTTTCGACCATCAACAACGCCAAGCGCGCCCGCGAGATGGTCGACGAGTTCGGCTCGCTTGCCGCCTGGTTCTGGAAGTTCGAGCCAGGTCCGCAGGAGCGGCCCGAAATCGTCGACCTCGCGCATCTGCGCGCCAACCCGACGACGGCGGTGTCGGTCAGGATCTCGAAGGAGTTGAAGAAGCGCGGCTGGAGCTTTGTCGGTCCGACGACAGTTTACGCCTTCATGCAGGCCATGGGCCTGGTCAACGACCATCTCGAAGGCTGCTACTGCCGCGCCGAGGTGGAGAAAGAGCGCAAGAAGCTGAAGCGGCCGAAGTAGGGCGCAGACTCACCTTCTCCCCCTGGGGGAGAAGGAAGAAGGCGCGCTATTTCTCGAACCTTGCCTTATGGCCACTGCCGTTGATGTCCCAGACAAGGCTGGAGCCGGACACGGTCAGCACCAGTCCACTGAAGCCGCTGTCGTCGGGCGTGTGATGCGTGGAGGCGGAGCTGCGGCCGGCCGGGATGACCTCGACGGTCGAGCCCTTCCTCACCCAGCAGCCCTTGCCGTACTGGTCGTTGGCGCCATAGGCGAGCGCGAATTCGAAGCTGCCGTCTTTCTTCAAAAGCAGCTCGGAACCGACTTCCATGACGCCGTTCAGGTAATAATGGCCGGCAAGACGGACATCGCCCGGCCGGCACGCGTTGGCGGTAACGGGCATGCCACAGAAAAGCGCGCACGCAAGTCGCAACTGCATGATGATCCCCCGATCGTTGAGCAAAAGTCAGAGGCTGCCGGCGCCGACCAGGAACAGCCCGGCCAGGATCGCCGCCACGGCCGCGAAGGCCGGATAGATCACCAGCAGGCCAGTCACCAGTGCGTCGCGGGCGCTCGGCTTGGCCGCCGCAGCCTCGAACGGCCCGGCCGGCTGCTGTGCCGGCTTCAGCGTGCCGCCGGCGGGCCGCAGCCTGGCCGATGTGCCGCTCTCGATGATGTCTTTAGCCGTCGTCATGGCCCCGAACCCCTTGTTTCGACGCGCTTTATGGTCGTCGATTGTGTCGGCAGCATGCCGCGCCCGCGGCGGAATTGTTTCGTTTTTGGCGCGGGTTTTGTTTCAGATCTTCCTTCACCCGCAAGGAGAGAAGGAGAAGCGCTAACCCTTGCTGCTCCAAGCGGCATCGTTTAGGAAACGCGCGCCCATTACCAGAAAAGATCGATCCCATGGCCGACAAATCCGAAAAGACGAAAGCGCGGCTGCCGCGCGGTTTTGCCGACCGCAGCGCCGAAGACATCCGCGCCGTCGAGAAGATGATGGCGACCATCCGCTCGGTCTTTGAGCTCTATGGTTTCGAGCCGGCCGACCAGCCGCTGATCGAATATACGGATGCGCTGGGCAAATTCCTGCCCGACCAGGACCGACCGAACGAAGGCGTCTTTTCCTTCCAGGACGATGACGACCAGTGGCTGTCGCTGCGTTACGACCTGACCGCGCCGACGGCGCGTTTCGTGGCGGAGAATTTCGACAAGCTGCCGAAACCCTATCGCAGCTACCGTTCCGGCTGGGTGTTCCGCAACGAGAAGCCCGGCCCCGGCCGCTTCCGCCAGTTCATGCAGTTCGACGCCGACACCATCGGCACGCCGAATGGTGTTGCAGGTGTCGCCGCCGATGCCGAGATGGCGATGATGATGGCCGATGTCATGGAAGCGCTCGGCATCAAGCGCGGCGACTATGTCATCCGCGTCAACAACCGCAAAGTGCTGGATGGGGTGCTGGAGGCGATCGGCCTCGGCGGCGACCAGAATGCCGGCCGCCGGCTGACGGTGCTGCGCGCCATCGACAAGCTCGACAAGATCGGACCCGAAGGCATCGCCCAACTGCTGGGCGCCGGCCGCAAGGACGAGAGCGGCGATTTCACCAAGGGCGCCGGGCTCGAACACAGGGCGATCGAGACCGTTCTCTATTTCATGAATTACGAACCTGGCCCGGTGGCCGGCGAATGGCGCAAGCTTGAGGTGGCAACTGACATCTCGCCAAATGCTGCTCAGATCCGCTGGCTGAAGACGTTGGACTATTTTGCCGATACCGGCCGCGAAGGCGTCGAGGAATTGGCGGCGATTGCGGCCATGGTGGATACCGCCGGCTACGCGGGCCGCGTGCTCGTCGACACCTCCGTCGTGCGTGGCCTCGAATACTACACCGGCCCGGTCCTCGAGGCCGAGCTCCTGGCCGAAATCCCCAATGATGAAGGCCAGATCGTGCGCTTCGGCTCGGTCGGCGGCGGCGGGCGCTATGACGGGCTGGTCTCGCGCTTCCGCGGCGAGCCGGTGCCGGCGACCGGCTTCTCCATCGGCGTCTCCCGGCTGATGACGGCGCTGAAGAACCTCGGCAAGCTCGATATCTCCGACGTCATTGCCCCGGTCGTGGTGCTGGTCATGGACAAGGACACGACAAGCCTCGGCCGCTACCAGAAGATGGTCGCGGACCTGCGCGCCGCCGGCATCCGCTCCGAAATGTATCTCGGCGGCGCCGGCATGAAGGCGCAGCTGAAATACGCCGACCGCCGCGGCAGCCCGGTCGCCATCATCCAGGGCGGCGACGAGCGCGCCAAGGGCGAGCTGCAGATCAAGGACCTGATCGAAGGCGCGCGCCTGTCGGCCGAGATCACCGACAATGCCGAATGGCGGGCGGCACGGCCGGCGCAAGTGACGGTGGCGGAGGGGGAGCTGGTTGCCGAGGTGAGGAAGATACTCGCGGCGCAGGCCGAGGAGCGTGCACGTGGGAAGTAGAGGCCGCGTTCTGTCGCGCCCCCCTCTGTCCTGCCGGACATCTCCCCCACAAGGGGGGAGATCGGATGTCACGCCGGCTTTCGCCAATTTTGAACGTTGCAGGAAGAGGCGCGGAACCCGAGCTGCCAATCTCCCCCCTAGTGGGGGAGATGTCCGGCAGGACAGAGGGGGGCGCCGTAGAGCGCCAACCTTCGGCGATAGGCCCCCTGATCCCAAAGCAGGGGTGCGCGGAATGGAGCGGGCAAGTTGACCTCCCGTCCCGCCATCGCCGCCGACATCGTCAAACTCTTCGCCACCCGCGACACCCACGCGGTCGAAGTCGCCGTGCTGCAGCCGGCCGATCCGTTCCTCGACATGGCCGGCGAGGACCTGCGGCGCCGCATCTTCCTGACCGAAAGCGAGACCGGCAAGACGCTGTGCCTAAGGCCCGAATTCACCATTCCGGTCTGCCTCGACCACATCGGCAGCCAGGCCGGCACGCCGCGCCGCTATTCCTATCTGGGCGAGGTGTTCCGCCAGCGCCGCGACGGCGGCAACGAGTTCTTCCAGGCCGGCATCGAGGATCTCGGTGATCGCGACATGGCCGCCGCCGACGCCCGCTCGCTGGCCGATGCGCATGCGCTGCTATCGCTGGTGCTGCCCGGCCAGACACTTGCCATCACGCTCGGCGACCAGACCCTGTTCGAGGCCGTGCTGGCAGCGCTTGGCCTGCCACGCGGCTGGCGCATGCGGCTCGCGCGCGCCTTCGGCTCGGCGCCGATGCTGGAAGCAGCGCTTGCCGATCTCGCCAATCCGCCGCGCAACAGCCAGCTCTCCGGTCCGGTCGCCCTGCTTGCGCTCGACGGCGATGCGGAAGGCCTCGCCGCGCATATCTCTGCCGGCATCGAGGAGGCCGGGCTGTCGGCATCGTCCGGCCGCGCCCCGGTCGACATCGCGCGCCGGCTGATCGAGAAAGCGCAGCTGCGCAGCGTGCGGCTGTCCGACGAGGCGTTTTCGGCGCTGAAAGGTTTTCTCGAGATCGACGTCGCGCTCAGCGGCGCGACCGCGGCGCTGGAAAAATTCGCCGCCGATGCCGGCCTCTCGCTGGGACCGGCGCTGGAGAATTTCGCCGCCCGCGCCAAGGCGATAGAGGCGCATGGCCTGTCCGCGGCGCAAATCCGCTATGACGCCGCTTTCGGCCGTCCGCTCGATTACTATACCGGCCTCGTCTTCGAGATTGCCGCCGGCGACAGCGACCGCCCGCTGGCCGGCGGCGGCCGCTACGATAGGCTGCTGACGCTGCTCGGCGCCAGGAAGCCTATACCCGGCGTCGGCTTTTCGGTCTGGCTCGATCGCATCGAAGCCTTGCAGGAGCGCGCGAGATGATCACGCTGGCGATCCCGTCGAAGGGCCGTCTCAAGGAGCAGTCCCTCGAAGTGCTGGCCAAGGCCGGCTTGGCCGTCACCTTGCCTGAGGACGACCGCAAATACCGTGCCCGCATCGACGGCCTCGACGATGTCGAGGTGGCCTTCCTGTCCGCGTCCGAGATCGCCGGCGAGATCGGCCAGGGCGCGGTCGATCTCGGCATCACCGGCGAGGACCTTTTGCGCGAGAACCTCGCCGATTGGGAAGCGCGCGCCGAGATCGTCGCCCGCCTCGGCTTCGGCCATGCCGATGTCGTGGTCGCGGTGCCCGCCATCTGGCTCGATGTCGACACCATGGCCGACCTCGACGACGTCGCCGCCGATTTCCGCCAGCGCCACGGCCGGCGGCTCAGGATCGCCACCAAATACTGGCGCCTGACGCAGCAGTTCTTTTCACTCAAGCACGGCATCCAGGTCTACCGCATCGTCGAAAGCCTCGGCGCCACCGAAGGCGCCCCAGCTGCAGGCCTGGCCGACGTCATCGTCGACATCACCACCACCGGCTCGACGCTGCGCGCCAATCACCTCAAGGTGCTGGGCGACGGCACGATCCTGAAGTCGCAGGCCTGCCTAGTGGCTTCGAAGAAGGCGCGTGACGCGAAAGATGAAGCGCAGCTGCGCGATATCGCCGCGAAGATGTCAGCAATAACGGGGTAGCGTCGGCGCTCTCCCTCATCCGGCCGCTTCGCGGCCACCTTCTCCGCGTCGGGGAGAAGAGGTTGGCCACGACGCTGACAATCTCCTCTCCCCAGTGGGGAGAGGTCAGCCGAGCGAAGCGGAGGCTGGGTGAGCGGCAGTACCTTCGGCGGGTTTCCACCGCCTTTGCGGGCTGATAGGCTCGATCATCCCGGGAGGAAACGGCGATGGCGATCAAACTCGACGAGCTCATGAACGCCACCAATCTGCGCGGGCGCGGCGCCAGCGGCACCTTCATTGCCCCGCCGGGCGGCAAGGCGCATGTATCGGGCGATCGCTTAGTGCCCCTGCTCGACAAGACTATTCCCGAACTGTTTTCCGACACGGTGAGCAGATACGCCACGCTCGACGCCGCCGTTTTCGTCGGTCAGGACAAGCGTTTCACCTGGAGCGAGCTGTCGGATGCCGTCGACGCCTTGGCCGCCGGCTTCCTGGCGCTGGGTCTGGAAAAAGGCGACCGCGTCGGTATCTGGTCGCCGAACCGTTGGGAATGGCTGGTGACGCAGTTCGCCACCGCGCGCATCGGCCTGATCCTCGTCAACATCAATCCGGCCTACCGGCTGACCGAGCTGGAATACGCGCTGAACAAAGTCAGCTGCAAGGCGCTGGTCACCGCCGCGCAGTTCAAGACCTCCGATTATCTCGGCATGATCGAGACATTGGCTCCGGAACTAGCCGCCGCCGAGCCCGGTAAGCTCAAGGCCAAGAAACTGCCGGCGCTGAAGATCGTCATCCGGATGGGCGACGACAACTCGCCCGGCATGTTCAATTTCGGCGACGTGCTCGCCATGGCCGGGCGTGACGAGCATGACAGCCTCGACCGCATCTCGGAAGGCCTGAAGCCCGGCGACGCCATCAACATCCAGTTCACCTCAGGCACGACGGGCGCGCCGAAAGGCGCGACGCTGACGCATTCCAACATCGTCAACAATGGCAATTTCGTGACTTCGGCGATCAGGCTCACCGCCGACGACCGGCTCTGCATCCCGGTGCCGCTCTACCATTGCTTCGGCATGTCGATGGGCACGATGGGCTGCGTCTCCAACGGCGCCACCATGGTCTTCCCGGGCGAGGGTTTCGATGCCGGCGCGACGCTGAAAGCGGTCGCGCAGGAGCGCTGCACCGGGCTCTACGGCGTACCGACCATGTTCGTCGCCATGCTCGACCATGTCGATTTTTCCAGCTTCGATCTCTCCAGCCTGCGCACCGGCATCATGGCCGGCTCGCCATGCCCGATCGAGGTGATGAAGAAGGTCGTCTCGCTCATGCATATGGCGCAAGTGACCATCGCCTATGGCATGACGGAGACCAGTCCCGTCTCCTTCCAGAGCAGCGTCGACGATCCGCTGGAAAAACGCGTCTCCACCGTCGGCCGCATCCACCCGCATGTCGAGGTCAAGGCGATCGGCGCCGACGGCGGCACCGTCGCGGTCGGCGAGCCTGGCGAGCTCTGCACGCGCGGCTATTCGGTGATGAAGGGCTATTGGGACGACGCCGACAAGACCCGCGAGGCGATCGACGTCGACGGCTGGATGCACACGGGCGACCTCGCCACGATCGACGCCGAGGGCTATTGCAACATTGTCGGCCGGGTGAAGGACATGGTCATCCGCGGCGGCGAGAACGTCTATCCGCGCGAGGTCGAGGAATTCCTCTATCGCCATCCCAAGATCAAGGAAGTGCAGGTTTTCGGTATCCCGGACGATAAATATGGCGAGGAGCTCTGCGCCTGGATCGTGCTGAAGCCCGATCAGATCGCCACCGCCGAGGAGATCAAGGCCTTCTGCGCCGGCCAGATCGCGCATTACAAGGTGCCGCGCTACATCCGCTTCCGCACCGAGCTGCCGATGACGGTGACTGGCAAGCCGCAGAAGTTCCTGATGCGCGCGGCGATGGTGGAGGAGCTCGGGCTGGTGGCGCAGAAGACGGCTTGAAACGGCATTTATGGACAACGAGTTTCCAAATTTCGCGGCGCTGAAAGCCGCCAAAATCGAAAACGTGGATTATCGCATAGTCGTCCGGCGCGGCGCGCGAACCGGCAGCGCGATCGTCATGGCTCCGCATGGCGGCAAGATCGAGCCCCGCACCTCCCTGATCACCGAGACGATAGCAGGAGGCGATCTCGATATGTATTGCTTTGAAGGCCTCATGCCGGAAAGCAACCGGGAGCTCCACATAACGTCGAGGAACTTCGACGAGGCAACCGCGCTGGAACTGTTGCGGACGAAGTCCACTGTCGTCGCCATCCACGGTCGCCAGGATCGGGATGATCTCGCGACAGTCTACATGGGCGGCAAGGACGCTGCGTTGGTTTCAGAGACAGCCTGGCGTCTGCAGGAGGCCGGCTTCCCGACAAAGAAGGACAACCATCCGTTTCCGGGTATCCAGGATTCGAACATCGTCAACCGAGGGCTGACGGGCAAAGGCGCACAGCTGGAAGTGCCCTTCTCGCTGCGCCGTCGACTGGGGAACGAGCCGGAGCTTCTGGAAAGATTCTGTGGGGCGGTTCGCAAGGCCATCGAGGCATTCGACGCCAGAAATGATGCCCGGTCCTCAATCGTGTTTTGAACGGTGCGCTTGGCGGGCAAAGATGCCCATGAGAGGTGCTCCCCAGGCGCTTTTCCGCTAAGTTCGCGCAAACGCGTGGCCTTCGGGGGCTTGAATGACTGGTTACGGGCGGTCGGTGACTTCCTACACGATGCCGTTGGCCGCGCTGGCGATGGCTCTCGCGGTCAGGGCGAGCGGCCTCTCGGTCGACGAGGGGTCGCTGAACGCCAGGATACTCGTTGGAGCGCTGTCGAGCGCCATCATGTTCACCACCATTTTCGTGGTGCTCGACCACGCCGAGGCAGTGGCCCGGCGCATAGGGGAGCCCTACGGAACCTTGGTGCTGACTTTTGCGGTCACGGCGATCGAGGTGTCGATCATCGTCTCCATGATGCTGCACGGAGAAAACAACCCGACGCTGGCGCGCGAGTCCGTCTTCTCGACGGTGATGATCACCTCCACCGGCGTCGTCGGCATATGTCTCACCCTTGGCGGTTGGCGCTATCGCAAGCAGGCGATCCTCCGGCAAGGCACCAACGCCTACCTGTCGGTTCTGATCGCGCTGACCGTAATGACGCTCATTCTTCCGACCTACACCCAAGCCACGGATCCCGGCACGTTTTCGGCGGCTCAGCTTGGTTTCGTAAGCGTCCTTTCGGTGCTGCTCTATGCGAGCTTCGTGTTCGCCCAGACCGTCAGGCACCGGGAGGACTTCGTCCAGGGACAGGCGCACGACGCTCCGACGCGAACTGCCACCCACGAAAGCATTTCCGTCAGCGCCCTGTTGCTGCTGAGCGGGCTCATCGGCATAGTCCTGCTCGCCGAGCAGGTCGCCGCAAGTGTCGAGGATGCGCTCGCTGCCTACCAGGTGACCCAGGCCGACAGCATCGTGGGGGCATTGATCGCGGCGCTGGTTTTGATGCCGGAAGGCATTTCGGCGATCCGCGCCTCGTTCAAGAATGAGCTGCAGCGCAGCCTGAATGTCGCGATGGGCTCGGCCTGCGCCACGATCGGTTTGACGATACCGGCGGTCGCGGCGGCCAGCCTGCTGACGGGCAGGGGGCTGACCCTGGGGCTTCCAGCCTCCGATGCCGTGCTTCTGGTGCTGGCGCTTTTCATATGCAGCGTGAGCTTCAGCACCGAAAGGACGACCTTCCTGACCGGCATGGTCCATGTCGTGGTGTTTTTCACCTATGTGTTTCTGATCTTCGTGCCGTGAAATGTTGCAGGCCGGCCGGCCATCAGGCGCATGTATGCAGGTATAGAGGCGCCTGGAAAGGCGCTCACACCCCCAGCACCGCCCGGTCCAGCCCACGTATGATCCGCGCCAACTCCACGCACTCGTCCTGCCTTACCTTGTTCTTCCGCCAGGCCATGCAGATCATGCGCTGCGGCATCGGTTCCTGGAACGGCACGATCCTCAGATCCGGCATGACGCCGGCAGCACTTGCCGCCATTTCCGGCACCAGCGTGACGCCGAGCCCATGCGCCACCATCTGCAACAGCGTCGTCAGGCTGGTCGCGCCGTAGCTTGCCATCGCCACCGGCCGCACATTGCCGCAGACGGCCAGCGCCTGCTCGCGCAGGCAGTGGCCTTCCTCCAGAAGCATCAGCCGCTCCAGCGCCGGGCTCTCGGGCGGCACCGGCGGCGAGGCGAAGGCCGGATCGCCGGCGGGAACGGCGAGGAAGAAGCGGTCGGGAAAAAGCCCTTCGGTGACGATCGCCGGCTGATCGAGCGGCAAGGCCGCGATGAAGGCGTCGAGCCGGCCGGACGTCGCATCCTCGACCAGCGATGCGGTCACCGCCTCGCGCAGTTCGAGCTGGAGGGAAGGGTAGTGCTTTTTCAGCTCCGGCAGAACATGCGGCAGGAGGTAGGGCGCGACCGTCGGGATGATGCCCAGCCGGAAGCGCCCTTCCATCGCCGGGCGGCCGCGTCGGGCAGTCGTCTCGACGTCACGTATGTCGGCCAGAATGCGCTCGATACGCGGCTGCAGGGCAAGCGCCTCGTCGGTCATGCGCACTGTCTTGCCGCCGCGCTCGAACAACAGGCAGTTCAGCCGCTCTTCCATCTCGGCGATCTGCGTGGAAAGGGCCGGCTGGCTGACGCCGGCAAGCTTCGCCGCGCGGCCGAAATGCAGCGTCTGCGCCAGCGCGTCGAAATACTGCATCTGCCGAACGGTGAGGCCGATCATAAGGAAATCCTATCAAACAAAACAGGAAAGGCAATTTGTCTTTATCGGCCGGCCGGCCTAGTCTGGAATCATTCCAGGTTGGCGCGGCCAGTGGCTGCCCCCGAAATTTCGGGAAAAATCAACCTCGGCAAAATTCAACCACGGCAAACCTCGGCAGAATCGGGAGACTAAGATGGACGCGAAAACCGACGACAACAGCGCTGGCAAATGCCCCGTGGCGCATGGATCCGCCGGCCGGACCAACCGTGACTGGTGGCCGAACCAGCTCGACCTTGCCGTTCTTCACCAGCAGTCGAATCTCTCGGACCCGATGGGCGAGGATTTCGACTATGCCAAGGAGTTCGCAAGCCTCGACCTCGATGCGGTGGTCAAGGACCTGCACAAGGTCATGACGGATTCGCAGGATTGGTGGCCGGCCGACTTCGGCCATTATGGGCCGCTCTTCATCCGCATGGCCTGGCACAGCGCCGGCACCTATCGCATCGGCGACGGCCGCGGCGGCGCCGGTGCCGGTCAGCAGCGCTTCGCGCCGCTGAACAGCTGGCCGGACAACGCCAATCTCGACAAGGCGCGCCGGCTGCTTTGGCCGGTCAAGCAGAAATACGGCCGCAAGATCTCCTGGGCCGATCTTCTGATCCTCACCGGCAACGTCGCGCTGGAATCGATGGGCTTCAAGACCTTCGGCTTCGCCGGCGGCCGCGCCGATGTGTGGGAGCCGGAGCAGGACGTGGACTGGGGCTCCGAGACCAAGTGGCTCGGCGACGAGCGTTATTCGGGCGATCGCGAGCTGAGCGGCCATCTCGGCGCAGTGCAGATGGGCCTCATCTACGTCAACCCGGAAGGCCCGAACGGCAAGCCGGATCCGATCGCCGCCGCGCGCGACATCCGCGAGACGTTCGGCCGCATGGCGATGAACGACGAGGAGACCGTGGCGCTGATCGCCGGTGGCCATACCTTCGGCAAGACCCATGGCGCCGGTGACGCCTCGCTGGTGGGCGCCGAGCCCGAAGGCGCGGGCATTGAGGCGCAGGGCCTCGGCTGGTCGAGCAAACATGCCTCCGGCATTGCCGGCGACGCCATCACCTCGGGCCTCGAGGTCACCTGGACGACGACGCCGACCAAATGGAGCAACAATTTCTTCGACAACCTGTTCAATTACGAATGGGAGCTGACGAAGAGCCCGGCAGGCGCCCATCAATGGACGCCGAAGGCCGGCGCCGGTGCCGGCACCGTCCCGGACGCGCACAACGCTTCGAAGCGCCACGCGCCGGCTATGCTCACCACCGACCTCGCGCTGCGTTTCGACCCGGCCTACGAGAAGATCTCGCGCCGCTTCCACCAGCATCCGGACCAGTTTGCCGACGCCTTCGCCCGCGCCTGGTTCAAGCTTACCCACCGCGACATGGGCCCGGTGGTGCGCTATCTCGGCCCGCTCGTGCCGAAGGAAGAGCTGATCTGGCAGGACCCGATCCCGGCGATCGACCATGAGCTGGTCAGCGAGGCCGACATCGCTTCGCTCAAGGCCAAGATCCTGGCTTCCGGCCTCTCGGTCTCCGAGCTGGTCTCGACCGCCTGGGCTTCGGCCTCGACCTTCCGCGGCTCGGACAAGCGCGGCGGCGCCAATGGCGGCCGCATCCGGCTTGAGCCCCAGAAGGATTGGGAGGTCAACCAGCCGGCCCAGCTCGCCAAGGTGCTGGCCAAGCTGGAAGCCATCCAGAAGGAGTTCAACGCCGCGCAGGCCGGCGGCAAGAAGGTCTCGCTCGCCGATCTCATCGTCCTTGGCGGCGTCGCCGCGGTCGAGAAGGCGGCGAAGGACGGAGGCAATGACGTGAAGGTGCCCTTCACGCCGGGCCGCATGGACGCTTCGCAGGAGCAGACGGATGTCGCCTCCTTCGCCGCGCTGGAGCCGAAAGTCGACGGCTTCCGCAACTACAGCAGAGGCAGGTTGCCGATGTCGGTCGAAGCGATGCTGGTCGACCGCGCCCAGCTGTTGACGCTGACAGCGCCGGAAATGACGGTGCTGGTCGGCGGCTTGCGGGTGCTCGGCGCAAATGCCGGCGGCTCCAAGCATGGTGTTTTCACCGACAGGCCGGGCCAGCTCACCAACGACTTCTTCGTCAACCTGCTCTCGATGGCGACCGTCTGGGATCCGGCGGCCGGCTCAGAGCCGGGCTCGGACGAGGTCTACGAAGCGCGAGACCGCAAGACCAAAGAGGTCAAGTGGACCGGCACCCGTGCCGACCTGATCTTCGGCTCGCACGCGCAACTGCGCGCGCTCTCCGAGGTCTATGGCTCGGGCGATGCCAAGGCGAAGTTCGTCAAGGATTTCGTCAAGGCGTGGACCAAGGTGATGAACGCCGACCGCTTCGACATCGCCACGAAGTAAGATCGTATCCTCCCAACGAAAAAGGCGCGGGTCATGCCCGCGCCTTTTTTGCATTTATCCAGAGCTGTCAGTCTTTTTCGAAGATGCCGGCCTTGGCGACGACGCCGGCGATCGCGCCGCCGACCAGCGGCGCGACGATGAACAGCCATAGCTGGCTGAGCGCGGCACTTCCCGAAAACAGCGCCGGGCCGATCGAGCGCGCCGGGTTGACCGAGGTGCCGGTCACCGGGATCATGGCGAAGTGGATCCCCGCCAGCGTCAGGCCGATGACCAGGCCGGCAAAGGCGGTGGTGTGCTTGGCGTTGGTGACGCCGAGGATCACGGTGACGAAGGTGAAGGTGCCGATCAGTTCCCACAGGAAGGCCGAGCTCATCCCCCATTTGGCCTCGTCCCAGCCATTGGCGCCGAAGCCGCCGGTGTGGCCGCCGGCCTGGCCGGAAACGATGATCCACAGCGCCAGCGAGGCGATGATGGCGCCAATGATCTGCGCGATCCAGTAGGGGACGACATCCTTGGCCGGCATTCGCCCCGCCAGGAACACGCCGAGCGTTACCGCCGGATTGAGATGCGCGCCCGAGATCGGGCCGATCGCATAGGCCGCGGCGATCAGGCCGATGCCGAACGCCAGGCCGATGCCTTCCTGTCCGAGCGGCAGCGCGCCGCCGAAACCGCCCGTGACCACGGAGGCCGTGCCGATGAACACCAACAAAAACGTGCCGAGAACTTCTGCCAGATAAGTCTTCATTGCCCTCTCCTCATAGGATCCGCCAAACCGCGTTTCCCGCGCCGCGAATCACCGCCGGAAGAGTATTCCTGCGGGCAACACTTGGAAAGCTGAGAGGTTAAGCCAAAAAGCTTGCTTGTGCCCGCCAGTCAAAGACATTAGAGACCTTTCATATTCTGGCCAATTGTTCTTGTTTTCTGGCGCCGTCCCCGTTCTGAAAAACCGTTCGGCGAAATCGCCCCGTTTTGAAACGTGGTTTCGCAGCCAACGTGAACAGAACCCTTTCAATCCAGGCCTGAAACGCTTTAAGAGCGGGATGGAGCCGATTTTGTGGTGTAGACGGAAAACGGGATGCGACTGGGCGGAAGGCTGGCGGCGGCGATAGAGGTTCTGGAAGACATCGGCCGGCGTCACCGGCCGGTGGCCGATGCGCTGCGCGACTGGGGCCTGTCGCATCGCTTCGCCGGTGGCGGCGATCGCGCGGCGATCGGCAACATCGTCTATGACGCGCTGCGCCGCA
Source organism: Mesorhizobium sp. B2-4-3 (assembly GCF_006442815.1). Classification (GTDB taxonomy): domain Bacteria; phylum Pseudomonadota; class Alphaproteobacteria; order Rhizobiales; family Rhizobiaceae; genus Mesorhizobium. Next base: position 48,418 of record NZ_VFVL01000018.1, on the reverse strand, counting down.
AACGCTCGGCCGGCTGGCTGTTCGGCGAGGACACGCCGCGCGCCATCGGCTTCGGCGCGCTTCTGTTGGAATGGGGCCAGACGGCGCAGTCGCTCAACGACGCGCTGGACGGCGACAAATTCGCGCCGCCGCTGCTCGACGCCGGCGAGCTGAAGGCAGCCGCCGGCCGCAGGCTGGCCGACGCGCCCGACGTGGTGCGCGCCGATATCCCGGACTGGTGCGCGCCGCTGCTGGAACAAGCCTATGGCGAGGCCTGGGTCGAGGAAGGCGCCGCCCTGGCGCAGCGCCCGCCGCTAGATCTCAGGGTCAACACGCTCCAGGCCGATCGCGCCAAGGTGCTGGCCGAGCTCCAAGGCACGGGTGCCGCGCCGGCGGTGATCGCCCCGCACGGCATCCGAATCCCGCCGATCGACGGCGACGGCCGGCACCCCAACGTGCAGGCCGAACCGGCCTTCCAGAAAGGCTGGTTCGAAGTGCAGGACGAGGGCTCGCAGCTTGCCGCAGCACTTGCCGGTGCCGAGCCCGGCATGCAGGTGCTCGATTATTGCGCCGGCGCCGGCGGCAAGACGCTGGCGCTGTCGGCCGAGATGGACAATCGCGGCCAGCTCTTTGCCCATGACGCGGAAAAGGTGCGGCTGGCGCCGATCTTCGAGCGCATCCGCCGCTCGCACAATCGCAACGTCCAGGTCGTCAGCAAGCCTGCGGAGCTTGCGCCGCTCACCAACCATATGGACATCGTGCTGATCGACGCGCCCTGCACCGGCAGCGGCACCTGGCGGCGACGGCCCGACGCCAAATGGCGATTGACGGAAAGGCAACTCGATGCCCGCAAGGGAGAGCAGCAGGCGATCCTCGACACGGCGCAGGCCTTCGTCAAGCCGGGCGGCTTGCTGGTCTACATCACCTGTTCGGTATTCGATGCCGAGAACGGCGAGCAGGTCGCGGCATTCCGCGAGCGCCATGAAGGTTTCATGCCGGTCGATCACCGCCAGCTCTGGGACAGCCGCTTCCCAGGCCATGAAGGGGCCGCGCGTATCGGCGAAGGCGGTGGCATCTCGCTGTCCCCGGCGTTGAGCGGTACCGATGGGTTCTATCTCCACGCCTTGCGCAGGACTGCTTCTTGAAGACATCCGGCTTTTGCTGCGCTGCAGCATAAAAGATTGCCTGTCTTGCCTGGCTCTGCAATAAACTTCGCCAGCAATGTGAGGCAAAGCGCCATGGCAGCAGCCAAGATCGTACCCGCTCCGGATTTCGAGGAACGTGTCAGGGCGTCCTTTGCCCGGCAGGAGGCAATGGCGACGATCGGCGCCGAGCTGACGCTGGTGACGCCCGGCATCATCGAGATCGAGATGCCTTATTCCGCCTCGCTCACCCAGCAGCACGGCTTCCTGCATGCCGGCGTCATCTCCACCGCGTTGGATTCGGCCTGCGGTTACGCGGCGTTTTCGCTGATGCCGGAGAATTCCGGCGTGCTGACCATCGAATTCAAGGTGAACCTGCTGGCGCCGGGCAGGGGCGAGCGGTTCCTGTTCCGCGGCTCCGTGACGAAGCCCGGCCGCACCATCATCGTCGCCGACGGCCAGGCCTACGCCTTCGCCGCGGATGGCGAGGCCAAGCTGATCGCCACCATGACCGGCACCATGATGACGGTGGTCGGCCGCGACGGGATTGAAGGGTGAGGAACGGTCCGCGCAGCGAACGAAAAGCCCCCAAATGGGCTTTTCGAGCGACGAACGCCCGGCGCCATAGCGAAGGGCCGCAAGCGGCGAGGGCACGTTGCCCCTTTCGTTTCGTCGTAGCAAATAGGGGTAAAGCTTCATGACTGTCGAAGTGTTACGCCTGTCGCAAAAATCCGTTCTCTTCGTCATGGCGGCTGAGGCCGAATACGGCCCGCACCTGAAAAACCTGTTCACGCCGCTGATGACCGGCGTCGGGCCGGTCGAGGCGGGGGTCAGGCTGGGCGCCGAGCTCGCGGCGTTGAAGGCTGAACGAGCGCTTCCGGACCTGGTCGTCTCGCTGGGTTCGGCCGGCAGCCGCAGGCTGGAACAGGCCGAGATCTACCAGGTCGTGTCGGTGAGCTATCGCGACATGGACGCTTCGCCGCTCGGCTTCGAGAAGGGCGCGACGCCTTTCCTCGACCTGCCGGTGTCGGTGCCGCTGCCCTTCGTCATTCCAGGCATCAAGACCGCCACGCTCTCGACCGGCGGCGCGATCGTCTCCGGCGCCGCTTACGACGCCATCGATGCCGACATGGTCGACATGGAGACCTTTGCCTGCCTGCGTGCCTGCCAGCTGTTCGGTTTGCCGCTGATTGGGCTCCGCGGCATTTCCGATGGCGCGGCCGATCTCAGGCACGTCAACGACTGGACGGAATATCTGCACGTCATCGACGAAAAGCTCGCCGCGGCCGTCGGCTTGCTGGAGCAGGCGATAGGCGGCGGCCTGCTTGAGGGATAACTGCTCTTCGGATCAAGCGGCAAGGCGTTGCGGATCGCCGAAATCGATGCGTGAAATGCGTCCACGAGAGGCGCCTGTCGCATCGATATAGTCGATTGCCCCCGCTGTATGATCGAGTTTCCACGCGCCGGTGGGGCCGTTTTTCCATTCGACCTTGTAGCCGTCGTCCAGCAGCATCCAGGTCCCGTGGAAGCGCGTGCCATCCGGCAGGAGCATGTGCGCCCGATCGTCGGTTTCATAGTGGACGAAGGCGTTCTTGCCGCCCATGTCGATGACATGCGTGGTTCCGGCCATGATAATGGCCAGCGTGTCCCTGTTCAGTATCGTCATTGTTCCTGTCCGCGGGTTTGCGTTTCTCGAATGGCCTCGACGGCATGAATATCGTCAAGTATCTTGACCATATGGAGTTCGGGTTAAATGGTCAAGGAGCTTGACGAAAAAAACGACGCGCTGCCCGATCACGTCGGTTGGCGGCTGTGGCAGGCGAGCCGTGCCTGGCAGGCGGAATTCGCCGCTGCCATGCGGGCCGCTGGCCACGTCTGGTTCAGCGAGGCGCGCGCCGGGCTGCTTGGACACATCCCGCGCAACGGCACGCGCCAGTCGGCATTGATCGAGCGCGCGGCCACCTCCAAGCAAGCGGTTCAGCAATTGCTCGACGGGCTGGAGGCGGAAGGCGTGCTGGAGCGATTGCCCGATCCGCGGGACGGGCGCGGCAAGCTCGTGCGCTATACGCGCAAAGGCCTGGATGCCTTGCGCGATGGCGATCGCATCAAGCTTCAGATCGAACGCGGCTATATCGATCGCATCGGCGAGCAGCGGTTCGCGGCGCTGATGGACGCCTTGCGCTCACTTGACGCCGGGCAGGCCGATGCATCGGGAGAAGCACCAGGATCGAAGTGAGCGGCGCGACCGCGCGCAACCCATTGCGCCGACTCGTTTCTTTCTCTAAAGGCTCGCCATGACGACAACCAATCATCCCGACACCGTCCTGCCCGACACTGTCCTGATCATCGATTTCGGCAGCCAGTTCACGCAGCTCATCGCCCGCCGCATTCGCGAGGCCGGCGTCTTTTCCGAGATCGTGCCGTTCCAATCGGCCGAAGCGGCCTTCAAGCGCATCAAGCCCAAAGCCGTTATCCTGTCTGGCGGTCCAGCCTCGACCACCGACATCGGCAGCCCGCGCGCGCCGCAGATCGTCTTCGACGCCGGCGTGCCGGTGCTCGGCATCTGCTATGGCCAGATGGCGCTCTGCGTGCAGATGGGCGGCGTCGCCGAAAGCTCCAACCACCGCGAGTTCGGCCGCGCCTTCGTCGAGATCGAGAAGGAGAGCCCGCTGTTCGAAGGCCTGTGGGCCCCCGGCCAGCGCCACCAGGTGTGGATGAGCCATGGCGACCGCGTCATCGAATTGCCGCCGGGCTTCAAGGTGCTCGGCAAGTCGGAAAGCTCGCCCTTCGCCATTTTCGGCGATATCGAGCGCAAGATGTACGGCATCATGTTCCACCCGGAAGTGGTGCACACGCCGGACGGCGCCAGGCTGCTCCGGAACTTCGTCCACAACATCGCCGGCATCGAGGGCGACTGGACGATGCGCGCCTATCGCGAGCACGCGGTCGAGACGATCCGCAAGCAGGTCGGCAAGGGCAAGGTCATCTGCGCGCTCTCGGGCGGCGTCGATTCCTCGGTCGCCGCGCTTCTGATCCACGAAGCGGTCGGCGACCAGCTGACCTGCATTCTCGTCGACCACGGCCTGATGCGCAAGGACGAGGCCCAGGGCGTGGTGGAGATGTTCCGCCAGCACTACAACCTGCCGCTGATCCTGGTCGATGCCTCCGACCGCTTCATCTCGGCGCTGGAAGGCGAGGCCGATCCCGAAAAGAAGCGCAAGACCATCGGCCGCCTGTTCATCGAAGTGTTCGAGGACGAGGCGAAGAAGCTCGGCGGCGCCGATTTTCTGGCTCAGGGCACGCTCTATCCCGATGTCATCGAAAGCGTCTCCTTCTCCGGCGGCCCGTCGGTGACGATCAAGTCGCACCACAATGTCGGCGGCCTGCCCGAGCGCATGAACATGAAGCTGGTCGAGCCGCTGCGCGAACTGTTCAAGGACGAGGTGAGGGCGCTTGGCAAGGAGCTCGGCCTGCCCGAAAGCTTCATCGGCCGTCATCCGTTCCCCGGTCCCGGCCTTGCCATCCGTTGCCCGGGCGGCATCACGCGCGAGAAGCTGGAGATCCTGCGCGAGGCCGACGCCATCTATCTCGACGAGATCCGCAAGGCCGGTCTCTACGACGCCATCTGGCAGGCCTTCGCGGTGCTGCTCCCGGTGCAGACGGTGGGCGTCATGGGTGACGGCCGCACCTATGAATTCGTCTGCGCCCTGCGTGCCGTGACCTCCGTCGACGGGATGACGGCCGACTTCTACCACTACGACATGAACTTCCTGGGTGCGGCCGCCACCCGCATCATCAACGAGGTCAAGGGTATCAACCGGGTGGTGTATGACGTGACGTCGAAACCGCCCGGCACGATCGAGTGGGAATAATTCAGGCCACGTTCGATTGGGGACCAGTACAGGCGGAGGCACTCGGCGTCAGGATCGAAAATAGCCAGGCCGTGTAAACGAAGTCGGGGCGGACGATTTTAAGCTTCCGAAATTCAATCTGAGTGGCGGCGGGAAAGCCCGATGCCATGTTCTCGGCATGAAAGGCCGGCGCGCGGAGAACAGAGCAGGGGCGGATCGTTGGAATGGGATGACCTGAAATTCGTGCTGGCTGTTGCCCGCGGCGGCTCGCTTTCAGCCGCGGCGCGGCAATTGGAGACGACACAGCCGACCGTGGGGCGGCGCATCGCCTCGTTTCAGAAACGGATCGGGGCGAGACTGTTTCGCCGGGAGGGCGGGTCGCTCGTCTTGACCGAGGCCGGCTTGTCCATCCTCGACCGGCTGGAGCGCGTCGAGACGGAGGCGCTGGCGATCGAGCGAACGGTGGCCGGCCGCGACGCCGGCTTGCAAGGTGTCGTTCGCGTGACCGCCGCCGAATGGTTCTGTGTGCGCGTCCTCGCGGCAGCAGCGGCGAACGTATCGAGCCAACATCCGGCCATCACGCTCGAGCTGATCGGCGAGCCGCGCCAGGCGAACCTCGCCCGTCGCGAGGCCGACATTGCTTTCCGGCTCGTCGAATTCGAGCAGCAGGATGTCGTGCAGCGAAAGCTAGGCCGGGTCGCCTTCGGACTGTACGCCGCGCCCGCCTATCTCGAAGGCCGCGGTGTTCCTGACCCGAGGGACGGCTTCGCAGGGCATTCGATCATCGCGATGCGGACCGAGATGGGGTGGGTGGCGGATCTGGCCTGGCTGGGCGAGATGGCCCACGCGGCCGACATCGTGCTGCGCACGGACAGCCGCGAGGTGCAGGCCCAGGCGGCCGCGGCCGGCGCGGGACTTGCTTGCCTGCCGCGCCTGGTCGGTGACGAAACCGGCTGCCTCGAACGGGTCCAAATGTCGGTCCCGCGCCGGCACGTCTGGATGGGAAGCCATGGCGATGCGCGCCACAGTCCGCGCGTGCAGGCCGTGTCGACGATACTCGCCGCCGAGGTGCGCAAGCGGACGCGGGATCTCGATCCCGCAGACCGGCCAAACGCAAACGCATGAGCTTCATGCGCGGATCGGCAATTCTCTTTGCCGATTCAATGCGCTTATCTCGCCGTCATCCGCATCGCCCAACCTCAGGGAGCTTGCCCATGATGATCGACTGGACCGCCTACCACAGGGAACTGCTCGCCCGCATCGGCGAGCTTGGCAGGCTCAGCCCCGACACGCTGAAGGGCTACAAGACGCTCAGCGCCGCCGGCGAGGCGACACACAGGCTCTCGCCGAAGATCAGGGAGCTGGTTGCGCTCGCGGTCGCGGTCACCGCGCGCTGCGATGGCTGCATTGTCGTCCACACGGATGCCGCGCTGAAACAAGGCGCGACGCCCGAGGAGATCTCGGAAGCGCTCGGCGTCGCCGTCGCGCTCAACGCGGGAGCCGCGATGGTCTATTCGGCGCGGGCGCTCGACGCCATCGCAGCCAGGCAGTCCAGCAATACCGCGGTGGCCTGACGATGAGCGACCAGCAGCTTCTCGCCGTTACCTATGCGCGTCCGGGCGCCGAGCACCCGTTTCAGCACGTCGTGCGATCCCGCCTGGCGTTCGAGCAAACCATCGAAGCGGTGCGTGGCGAGCTCCTCGGCAACGACCTGTGGATCATCCACGAGATCGATCCGCAGATGCTCCTGAAGCGCGGTGGCTATGCGATCGGGCGCACGCGGCAGATACTGTTCTTCCACCCCCGCTACATGGTGCGCCTCCTCGGCGCCGACCCGTTGGCGCTGCTCGAGGCGCCGCTGAAGGCGGTGGTCATGGAGGAAGGGCCGGACGTGACCGTGCGCTGGTTCAGGCCGGACGTGCTGTTCGAGAAATACCGAAACGACGGACTGGCGGAGCTGGGGCGGGAGTTCGCGGCGCTGTACGAGGTGATCGCCCGGCGGCTTACGCAACAGAGCTGCCCTGCGCCGCTTGAGCCATGACGCGCCCAAGGCTACGTCCTCCACCTGTTACGATAGCTAGGTGCTCATCCACAATCCATGCGCCTAATTAATGAGTCGGGTCATGAATCAAGCGCGGCGCTCAGCATGTCGACAAGCAACTTGCCGCAACGCCGCTACGCGATCGACGGCGCGCGGCGCGGCCAGCCGCCGCTGATCCTGCTCCACCGCTTCCGTGGCACGATCAGCGACTGGGATCCGCAGTTCATCGCGCTGATGAGCGCTACCGCCAAGCGAGGCAGAAACCTCCCAGTCTAAATGGTTTCGCTTATTTGGTGGTTCCAGGGCTGCAGCGAGCAGCCGCATCCAACTGCGCAACCTCGACAAACTCCCGGATACGAAAGTGATGACGAGAACCGGGGGTGTGCTCGGAACCCGCTGCCGGAACAATCTCGCCGTTATTTCATTCTCTCCCGGGAGGCCTAAAGCGCCTTAGTGGGTAGCGCGTCCAAGTGGCGCTCAGACATTGCCACTCTGCAATTACAGCTATGGCAAGTGCGGAACTCGCGACGCGTTTCCCAAGCGATGGCCACTCCGTTGCAGAAGACGTGGTTTTAGAAAGCTGGAGAGAATTTGCAGCAGATGTCCGCCGTCAAATCTAAATCCCGGCGTCGAGGATCCGGCGTGGCCGCGTGGAAGGAGAGCGCGCGCGACCACATGAAGGCTGTGGCTGTTGATCGATTTGGCCCGCCATCCGCTCTGACGCTACATCGACTTCCGGTGCCGAAGCCTGGCCCGCATGAAGTTTTGATCGAACTCGACACGGTTGGCATCGGCATCTGGGATGTCTCGATCCGCGATGGATCGTGGCGGAAGCCAGGGCGTCCCCGTTTTCCCTTGGTGCCGGGTACGGACGGCGCAGGGACGATTGTCGCCAAAGGCGCACATGTCAGACGCTTCAAGCTGGGTGACCGGGTCTACGCTTATGAGTTCGGCAACAGGCAAGGCGGGTTCTACGCCGAGTTTGCCGTGGCCGACGCCGATCATGTCGGGCATGTTCCCAAATCGCTGTCACTGGAGGAAGCCGGCGCCGTCGCCACCACTGGTTTGACGGCGCTGCAGGGGCTCGAAGCGCTCCGGCTCAAGCGCGGCGAAACCGTGCTGATCTTCGGCGCCACCGGAGCGGTCGGGACGATGGCTGTGCAGTTCGCCTCGCAACGTGGCGTGCGCGTGATCGCCACGGCCAGCAGGAAGCCGGCTGAGCGCCTGATGCGCTCTCTCGGCGCAAATGCGGTCATCGATGCACGCAGCGACAAATTTGCCGAGCAACTGCGCCACGCCGCACCGGCGGAGATCGATGCCGTGCTGGCGCTCGCGGGCGGCAAGGAGCTCGAACGCTGCCTCGACTTCGTGCGCACGGGCGGACGTGTGGTTCATCCAAATGGCATCGAGCCGTCGCCGCGGCCACGGCCTTCGCTTCGTATCAAAAGTTATGATGCGGTGGCCTCGCCCCGTGCCTTCGACCATCTGCGTCGCGTTCTTATGGCCAAGCACATTCGCGTGCCGGTGGCCGCCACCTATCCGCTCGGCAAGGCCGCGCTTGCGCATCGGCGCCTTGGCGAAGGCCATGTCGTCGGCCGGCTTGCGCTGCGTGTCGGATTCTAAAGACAGGAGATTGAAGCGATGGATGGAAAGCTCGAAGGCAAAGTCGCCATCGTCACAGGTGGCGGCACGGGCATTGGCGAGGCGATCTGCCTCAAGTTCGCGCGCGAGGGCGCGAAGGTGGTGGTGAATGGCTTGCCGGACGATCCCATTGGCGATGTCGTCGAAACGATTCGCGACGACGGCGGTGACGCCATCGCCTTCGAAGCGGACATTTCCGACGAGAGGCAGGCGCGTGCGTGCGTGGAGACAGCGATCAAGGAGTTTGGCAGGGTCGACATCCTGGTCAACAATGCGGGCGTGCTTCTGGTCAACGCCGAGACCGACGATTTTCCGGTCGACAAGTTCGATGAGCATATCCGCTGTAATGTGCGCTCAGCGTTCCTGATGACCAAATACGCGCTGCCGCACCTGAAGGAGTCGCGCGGAGTCATTCTCAGCGCCGGTTCGGAAGGCGGGGTGAACGGTCAACCGCGCAACGCCGCCTATGGCGGGACCAAGGGTTTCTTGCATGCCTTCATGATGGGTGTAGCGGTCGAACAGGCACAGTACGGCGTTCGCGCCAATTGCGTGAGCCCAGGCCCCATCGACACGGCTTGGACGCACAAGGAAACCGGCGCTGTTGATGAGAAGGTCGAGCAGGCGCTGGTGACGGCGGTCCCGTTCGGCCGCCGTGGCACACCCGAAGAAGTCGCCAATGTCTATGCCTTCCTCGCCTCCGACGAAGCCAGCTTCGTTACAGGCGCTGTCTGGCTTGTCGATGGCGGCATCACGCCCGCGAAGGGCGCGGTCGGCGCCATGGCCAAGCGCGCAGTGGCGACGCCGCCACCATCAACACTTCATCTCCAGCACTCACGGGATGGCACCCGCAACAAGGACATCGTGAAGGTTCAATAGAGGGTGCGCGCGGCGATGCGAGCGTTGAAGCAGATAGAGGTCGAGGGGTTAACGCTCGCGGCACGCACATCCGGGGAGCGGAATCGGCCGTGCCTTGTTCTCTTGCACGGCTGGCCGCAGACAAGCTTTGCTTGGGAAGGCGTCTTGGGAGAGCTGGGGCGCGATCACTATGCGCTAGCCTTCGATCTCCCGGACGTGGGCGCATCGCGCGGAGCGCCGCGCTCGGCAGAGAAGACGGTGCTGGCCGACCTTATCCTCACCGCCGCCGAGCAAGCCGGCGCAGAAGAGACGATCATCGCGGGCTATGACGTTGGCGGCATGATCGCCTTCGCGGCGGCGCGCGATCATGGGGCGCGTGTCAAAGGCGCGGTGGTGATGAACACAGTGATCCCAGGTCTTGATCCCTGGGCCAAAGTGCTCGCCGATCCGCGCATTTTTCACTTCGCCCTGCACAATGTGCCGAAGCTTCCCGAGACGCTCATTGCTGGGCGTGAGCGGCCGTACTTCGACTTCTTCTATGACGTGATGGCGGCCGATCCCAAACATCTCGGCGAAGAGGCCCGTGCCGCTTACGTCTCCGGCTACGCGCGGCCGGAGGCGCTGAAGGCAGGTTTGGACTGGTATCGCTCCATGGCGAAGGATGCGGAGCACAACGCCGAACGCATTCCGATAGCGACGCCTCTCCTCTATCTCCGCGGCGACGCAGGGCCCACTTCCACCACGCTTGACGATTATGCGCGCGGGTTGCGCCAAGCAGGCGCCGAGCGGCTCGAGACGGGATCGCTGCCCCTTTCCGGCGAATACGCGCCGGAGGAAGCCCCTGAAGATCTCATCGCGGCCCTGCGGCGTTTCCGTCGCTTGATTGAAGGCGGCGAGCGCATGCTTCGACCGCATCAGAGACCTGGCGAGCAACGCGCATGAATGCGTCGCGCTTCGGCCGGCAGCCGCGGCTGCGCAAATGGGCGTTATTGCCTCGCTGTGGCACCACAATCGGAGATCCCTCATGGCGATGCGACCGGAACGTTATCGAGATGCCGTCGTCCCGCATATCTACATCGATGGCGCTGACGCCGCGGTGAGATTCTACAAAGATGCGTTCGGCGCTGAGGAGCTGTTTCGCATAGCTGGTCCCGACGGCAGGATCATTCATGCCGAGCTTTCGTTTTGTGGCGCGACCATCATGCTCGGCGATCCCGATGACCGGCTCTATGCCGAACCGCGACGGGTTGGTCGCTGCACTGCCGGGTTACATCTCTTTGTCGATGACAACGCTGCCACGGTGCGACGAGCTGTAAAAGCTGGCTGCGAAGAGATTCAAGCGCCGACCGACATGTTCTACGGCGCGAGCTCGGCAAGTGTACGCGATCCGTTCGGCCATGTTTGGGTGCTCCTCACATGGAAGGACGATCTGTCTCCGAGCGAGATGGAGCGGCGCGGCAAGGAAGAGCTGGATCCAGCTTTTAAAGGCTCACGATGCGCGTCAGAGTTCTCACGCTCAATGTATGGAACAGCGAGGGCGATCAAAGACGCCCGGAGATCATCAACCGCGCGCTCTCCACGCTCGAACCCGATCTCATCGCGTTCCAGGAGGTGATGCAGACGTCGCAAAGCAACATGCTCGACCGTCTGCTCGCGGGCCTCGGCTACCACGCGACCCACCAAGCTGACATGCAGCGTTACACTCCGCCCTTTGCCGATCGCTATGGCGGCAGCGCGCTGGCCACGCGCTGGCCGCATCGTGCCGTCGAGGCGCTCGACATGCGTGTTGCAGGCGCCACTGATGTGCCTTGGGCCACGCTGGCCGCGGTGGTGGAGATCCCGCAAGTCGGAGAGATGCTGTTTGTCGGCGCGACTACAGCGTGGCGGCCGGCTGCGGAAGCTGCGCGCGAGCGCCAGGTCCTTGCTATCGCCGATCTCGATGCGCGCCACCGCCGCGACCTGCCAACGATCATCGCGGGGGATTTCAATGCCGGTCCTGAGACCGCGAGCATGCGTTTCCTGACCGGACGCCAGTCGCTCGATGACTGTAGCATGCTCTATCACGACGCTTGGGAGGTGGCGGGCACAGGGCCGGGCTGCACTTGGGGCGAAGACAATCCCAATGGCAAAGCAGGTGCTGAGCAGATCATCGGTCAGCCCGGCTATCGCAAGCGCTTTGATTATATCCTGGTCGGCTCATGGGATGCCCATCCCAAGGCGCATGCACATATCCGCTCGGCCGCGCTCGCCTTCGACAAGCCCATCGATGGTGTCTGGGCCAGCGATCATTTTGGCGTTGTCGTCGATCTCGATGTCGGTATGAACGACTGAAGCGGCCATCAACCTGCATGAGGCCGAATAGGCGAAATTCTGTTTGAAATCAATGGTACGAGTTTGCAACGCCCCGCCGGCCAACGAGTTACTTTGTCGAGCGCGGCCGCGATGAGGAACTGCCTCGTACGGTGCCGTTCGACGGAAAGCGGCATTCAAACGTTTCCATGGAGATTTTCCCATGAAAGTCTACGAAGCTGTCGCGCGGGCGATATCGGACGCAACCGACAGTCCGATCTTCGGCTTCATGGGCGATGGCAATATGGACCTAATAGTGGAGTTCGCGGAACGCCATAGCCGCACGCTTGTGCATGAGCGGCACGAGCAGAACGCCGTGGCGATGGCCGATGGCTATGCCCGTTTCTCCGGCCGGCCGGGCTCAGTTCTGTGACGCAGGGCCCGGCTTGACCAACACCGCGACGTCGCTGACGGTCGCGCGCCATCACCGCTCGCCCGTTCTGCTGCTCGCGGGGCAGACCTCACTCGGCGACATGCACAAATCCGCAGCGACTGGATCAGGGCGCTTTCACGACCGCGACGGCAGGCGCTGGGGTGGTGATCGAGAACGAGAGAATGGTCGGTCGGGATCATAGAATTATGTGCTATTGTAGCTCAGCTACGATCCAAGCTTCACACATAGGCGGTCGAAACCATGTGGCCTGTGACATGCGATCTTAGCTTCCATGCAAGGAAGGACGTCACACGCGATCTCGTGCTGACGCCCTAGACGATCAGGCAACGAAACGAACCACGCCACCATCCACGCGTAGAGCCGCGCCGGTTGTTGCCGAAGCCTGCTCCGAGCAGGTGTAGACGATCATGCTGGCCACCTCATCGGTGGTCGCGAAACGTCGAATAAGTGAGGTCGGACGCATTGCCTTCAGAAAGCCCTGTTCGGCCTCCTCCTGCGTGATTCCGTTCGCCGCGGCCTGCTTCGCCATGAAGTCGCCCAGGATCTCGGATCGCGTAGGCCCCGGCAGGACGGCGTTGACGGTGACGCCCGTTCCGGCGACCGCCTCGGCAAGCCCGCGCGAGACGGCGAGTTGCGCGGTCTTGGTCATGCCGTAGTCGAGCATCTCCTTGGGGATGTTTACCGCGGACTCGCTGCTGACGAACACGACGCGCCCCCAGCTCTTCTTGACCATGCGCGGCAGGTAGTGGCGCGTCATGCGCACGCCGCTCATGACGTTCAGTTGGAACAAGCCAAGCCAGTCCTCATCGGGGATATTCGCGATGTCCTCGATGCCGTTGTAGTCCCGGATATATGCCGTGCCGACGTTGTTGACGAGGATATCGGCGTCCGGCACCTGCGCTATGAAGGCCTCGACACCATCTGCGGTCGCCAGGTCTGCGGCAACGCCTGTGACTTCGATTTCAGGGAAATCCTTCTGAATTTGCCGTACGGCCTCATCGACTCGGGCATTCCCACGGCCACTGATGACGACAGACGCGCCGGCACGGGCCAAACCCTCTGCGGTGGCGCGGCCGATGCCGGCCGTTGACCCGGTGACGATCGCCTTCTTTCCTTTGAGATCAATGTTCACGTCATTCGTCTCCAATATTGGCCAGCAAGGCCGTCTCTTCGCTCAATGTGTTGATGCCTAGGCGGGGGAAAGGGGCGCCCGAGCTTCAGAACCCGGGGATCAGCCTATCCTGACGGTTGCTTCCGCCGCACGCGCAAGGCGTTCAACCCATTCCTGGTGATAGCGGTAGAGCGCTCCGGGATGCTTGCGCCCGAGTTCTTCAAGGAACCAAGGCCCCTGTTGCGTTTCCTCGGTCAGCACGTGGCAGCCATCGTCGGTGGGGGTAATGACCCACCCATGGTACGCGCTTGAGCCGGACTCATCGCCGTCGACAGTCGTCGCCCATGCGAGCCGGCGAAAGGGCTCGCACTCGGTAACGACCAGGCTCATCGGGAATCCGACCGTCACCCGGCTGTATTTGGTCCCGCGCGCCAGCTCCCTTTCGCCGCTCAGGATCTTGACCTGATCTTCGGGAGGGAAGTAGCTCGACCAATTCTCGGCGTCGACGAGCAGCCTCCACACCACTTCAGGGGGCGCCTTCACGTCAATATCGTTGAGCGCGTAGATCGCCGACGTTTTGGGGTCGTACTTCTCGGGCCAAATCACACGATCGTACACCGACTACTGCTCCTTCTTGAACAAATCCTGGAAGATGAGCTGGCCCCAAGTGCGGCCGCGTGCGTGCACCAGCGCGCCACCCTCGCTGAGCTTTCCCAGCTTGACGGGTGCGAACCCGAGTTGTTTGGCCAAGGCCGCCACGGGAGCGGTCGCTTCCTCGTCGTCGCTCGACAGAAAGACGACCCGGTGGCCGCCCTCGACGACCGGATCGGCAGCCAGTGTGGCCGCAATCAGGTGATTGAAGCCTTTCACGAGCTTGGCGCCGGTGAACGATTTCGCGACGAAGGCGGAGGACGGGAGGCCGTCCAGCTCTTCAGGGACAGGAAACGCGTTCATCGCGTCGATGACCGTCTTGCCTTTCCAGCTCGGCAGGGCTTTCGCAACCTCGCGATGCTCCCCGAACGGGACCGCCAGGATGATTGTGTCGGCCTCGAGTGCTTCCCGCAGCGACTTGGCGACGACCGTGGGTCCGATCGCTCGAGCCTGCGGCGCCAACGCCTCGGGCGGCCGGCGGCTCGCGACGGTCACGTCGATGTTCTTGCGGGCGAAGGCGTGGGCGAGGGCCTGGCCTACCTTGCCGAATCCTACGATTGCATAGCTCATAATATTTCTCCTTCGGTTTTTCGACGCGGTCAGAGCTTGTAGCCGCCGCTTGCTTCAATCGTCTGGCCCGTCACCCAATGGCCGTCATCGGAGGCGAGGAACGCCACAACGGCGGCGATTTCCGAAGGCTCGCCAAAGCGGCCCAGCGCGATTTGGGCCTCGACCGTCTTTACGAGCTCGGAATTCTCTCGGAAGGCGGCGTTCGCGTCGGTTCGCGTGTAGCCCGGCGCTACGGCGTTCGCGGTAATTCCGCGTGGCCCCAGCTCTGACGCGAGTGCTTGGGTAAGATTGTTGATGGCCGCTTTGGCCATCGAGTAAATGGGCGCGGCTGTCACGGGCTTCGTCGCGGCAGCGGAAGAGATGTTGATGATGCGCGCGCCATCGGCGAGACGACCCATGGCGGCCTGAACGATGAAGAAGGGCGCGCGGGCATAGACGGCGATCAGCGTGTCCCAACTGTCCGGCGTCGCGTCTTTGAAGCCAATCCAGCCGATATTGCCAGCGTTGTTGACCAGAATATCGAGGGCTTTGCTTCCCTTCCGCTTGGTGAACTCGGCGTCGAGTTTCTCGAACAAGGTCGGGACGGTCGCCGGGTCAACGAGGTCCGCGTGGATTGCGAACGCAGTACCTCCAGCTTTCTCGATGGCCGCGACCGTCTCGTCTGCGCCGGATTTGCTGGCGTTGTAGGTCAGCGCGACCGTCGCACCATCTTTTGCGAGACGTTCGGCGATGGCGCGGCCAATGCCCCGCGATGCCCCGGTAACGAGAGCAGTTTTGCCTTTAAGGGATTGTTCCATTTTATTTTCTTCCGTGGGTGTGCGAATAATGGGATCAGTGGAGTGATCGGCCGGACGAGGCGGGTCAGAGTTGCGCCAGGCCACCGTCGACGGCGACCTCGCTGGCGGTCATGAAGCTGCTGTCCGATGACGCGAGAAACGCAGCCACTGCCCCGATCTCCGCCGGATCGGCCATGCGCTGGAGCGGAGTCATCGCGCCGTAGGCCTTCTGGCCTTCCTCGCCTAGCGCCTCCTTGGCGAGTTCGGTCGCCGTCGCTCCGGGCGACAGCACGTTGACCCGGATGCCGGTGCCCTTCAGGTCTTCCGCCCAAGTCCGCGCGAGGTTGCGCACTGCCGCCTTGCTCGCGCTGTAGGCGGTGAACCCCGGAGCGCCCGTGGTGCCAGCGCTCGATCCGGTCAGGATGATCGAACCGCCCTGGCCCATCAGCGGCAACGCCCTCTGGACCGTGAAGATCGTACCCTTCACATTGGTGTCGAAGGTTTCGTCGATGTGCGCGGCGGTGATCTGGCCGAGCGGAAGCGGGCCGCCGGCCCCGGCATTGGCGAAGACGATGTCGAGGCTTCCGCGCTCGGCCTTCACCGCCGCGTAGAGCCGGTCGAGGTCGGCCCCATTCGAGACCGAGCCCTTCACCGCGCGGGCACTGGGTCCGAGGTCGGCCACGGCGGCGTCGAGCGCTTCCTGCCGGCGGCCAAAGATGAAGACGAAGGCGCCCTCCTCGATGAAGCGCCTTGCCGCGGCGCGGCCGATGCCGGTGGCGCCGCCGGTGATGACGGCGGTCTTTCCATTCAGTCTGTTCATGTCATGCATCCTTCGTTTCGCCGTCTCGTGTCCTTGGCTGTACGGGGAAGTCCCGCGAGAGCCTTGAGATGGGTTCGCCGAAGTCGGGCGGTGAGTGCGCAATCGCGCACATCGGTGGTGCGAAAACGATCCAGTCAGATGATCGAACGCCGCAACGACCGCGCGAACCACGGCTGAGCGTGTTAGAATGGGCTTTGCAAACCGCACTCCGCGGCAGGAATGCACCATGATCGACTGGGATGACGTTCGCCACTTTCTTGCCGTCGCGCGCGGAGGTTCGGTGCGGGCCGCCGCTGAGCGCCTCGGTGTGAACCACTCGACCGTGCTGCGACGCATCGCCCAGCTCGAGGAACGCCTCGGGGTGCACATGTTCGAAAAGCTGCCTTCGGGCTACCGCCTGACGGCTGCGGGCGAGGAGGTCCTCGAGTTTGCGGACCAGATGGAAGTGTCGTCGCACCAGCTGGAGACGCGCGTCCTTGGCCGCGACCAGAGCGTGCGCGGGTTGCTGCGGGTGACACTGGCACCGCCCCTGGCGACACACCTGCTCATGCCGGACTTCGCCGATTTCGCGCGTCTGCATCCGGACATCGAGATGGACATTTTGTCGTCCGGCGAGCTGGCAAATCTGACCAACCGGGAGGCCGACGTCGCGATCCGCGTCGTCTACGACCGCAAAACCCTACCGCTCAATCTTCACGGCCTGAAGGGACCGGATGTATTCGGCGGTATCTACATGTCCCGCGATCGACTGGCGGCGTGGCATGCGGGCGCGCCTGATCCCATCCGGTGGATCGTCATAAGCATTCATGGAATCCCGGACTGGGCCCACTCGGGTGAGGTTCGCACCGCCGAGGTTCCGTTCAGGGTCACGGATGCCGAGGCGCAGGTCGTCGCGGTGCGACAGGGGCTCGGGATGACGACGCTGCCGTGCTTCGTGGGAGATGCCGACCCTCTGCTGGCGAGGGTGCCGGGTACCGACCTGCACATGTACGGCACGCTCTGGCTTCTCACCCAGGGGGAGTCCCGCAAGACGAAGCGCGTGCGGCTCTTCACCGAGTTCGTATCCCGCAGGCTCGCCGCGTATGCGCCGCTTCTCGCGGGACTGTCCTTATCGCCGGACTGACGCGCGGCAGGTAGCCGATGGCGCTTGCCGCAATCCGGCCGGAAGCCGAGCTGCGTCGACGAGGGTGTCTACGACCACTGACGTCCAGGCATCCCGACGAAACGCCAGGGTCGACCGATGCAACGCTTGTGGCGTACCTCTTGGTCCGTTCTACAGCCGAGGCCCCGCCACCATGCGCGCCACCCGCGCCATGTCGGCGCTCATTTCGCGGTCGTCGTCGAGCGGGGCGACAAGCGCCCGCACGGCTTCATAGCTGCGCCGAGGGCCTTCGCCCATCGAGTCCAGCACACCGCGCAGCTCGACGCCGGTCGCCGCGAAGATCAGCTCCATCGCCACCAGATAGCGCAGGCGTTCCATGATAGCGGCGGTCTTGGCTACCACGCGTGGCGCCATCGACGACTGGTCCTCGACGCCATCCGAGATGGCCAAAGGGCTGAGCGACATCGGATTGGCGAGGTGGCGGATCTCGGCTTCGAGCGCCGCGACCGGCTTCTGCAGTTCCGCATATCCCTGGCGGCTGCCGCCTCTGACCGACAGGAACCGGGGCAGCTCCGCCACCGTCGGCGACATCAGCTTCATCGAGCGGTTGGCGGTGCCGACGGCGCAATGCGCCAGCGCCTGGCCGAGGCTTTCCCAGGTCAGCGTGAAAGCGGTGAGGTCGAAATTGCCGTTGGAGACGATCCGCTCGGCCTCGGGCAGGATGACCGGATTGTCGCCGGAATGACCAAGCTCGATCTCCGTCGCCAGCTTCGCCTGCTCATAGGCGTGCAGCAGGCCGCCCCACACCTGCGGCACGCAGCGGAAGCTGAGTGGATCCTGCAGGCGTCGCGCGGCATTCTCCTGCCACAGCCCACTGCCCGAAAGCTCGGTCCGCAGCCGCGTGCCGATCTCGACTTGGCCGAAGGCCGGCCGCGCTGCCAGCGCATCCTCGTCGATGGCCTTGAGGGACGAGCGGAATGCCTCGTAATTCAGCGCCACCGCCGCCAGCGACCAGTCGATCAGGCATGCGACCTCCTCGAGCGCAAGGCACGCCGTTCCGGTCGAAAGGCTGTTGGCGACGATGATGGCGTGGCCGTCCTTCTCGCGCAGGTCGAGCGGTTCGAGCCCGGCGAGCTTGAGCGCCTCGGTCGATGGCATGATCCTGCCCTGATATTCACTCTCGCCGTCGCCGCGCAGCGCCCTGGCCAGATGACCGAGCGGCGCAAGGTCCGCTGCGCCCACCGATCCCCAGCTCGGAATGACCGGATGAACGCCTGCGTTGAGCGCCGCGACCAGGCCCATGACGACGCCCTCCGACGTGCCCGTGCCGCCCGCGGCCATGCCGCAGATGCGCGCGACCATCAGCGCCCGCACGGCCTCGGTCGGCAGCGACGGCCCGGCGCCCATCGAGTGGCTCAGCGGCACGCTGTGCTGGAAGGCGATCAGGTCGGCCTCGGCGAGTGGCGTGTCGACACAGGCGCCGAGCCCGGTGGTGACGCCATAGAGCGGCTTGCCGAGCTGGGTGAGATGCTCGATGAGGGCGCGGCTTGCGCGGATGCGGCGCATGGCTTCTTCGCCGAGCACGAGCCGGGCATTGCGTCGTGCGATCTCGGCGACGTCTTCCGTACCCAGCGGCTTGGCCTCGAGGACGATCACTCTGGCTGTCATGTCTGGCGTCCATTCCCTATGCATCCCGGGGCCGGCCTCGGGATTTGACCGGACACAGGATAGCCGCCATGGGCGCCGGCCATTGTCGAAAATCCGTCGTTGCGGCGGCCGTTATTTTTCGCCCCCTGCGGGCTGTTTGAATCAAAGGGCGGCGCTACCGCTCGATGCGCCGGCGCAAAAATTTCGCCACCATGTCACACCAGGCCAAGCCTTGATCGTCTTGAGAACGGAAGCAACGAAAGGAACCGACCATGACTGTCAGACTTGACCCCCTTGCCGCCGCCCCTTCGCTGATGAAGGAGTGGCACCGCGCCTCTTTAGCCATCGCCGGCAGCCTCGATCCGAAGCTCGCTGAGCTCATCGAGATACGATCGTCGCAGATCAATGGCTGCGCCAACTGCATCAACATGCATTCGACCTATGCCCGCGAGCGCGGCGAGACCGAGCAGCGCATCTATCTGTTGTCGGCCTGGCGCGAGGCGCCGTGCTATACCGACCGCGAGCGCGCGGCGCTCGGCTGGACCGAGGCGCTGACCAGAATCTGCGAAGGCCATACGCATGAGGCGGCTTATGAGGCGCTGAAGCCGCATTTCTCCGAGGAGGAGCGCGTGAAGCTCACATTGATGATCAACATAATCAATGGCTGGAACCGCATCGCCGTCGGCTTCGGCGGCTTTGTCGATCCAGCGGCCGTCAAGGCTGCCAACAAGGCGGCTGTCGCCAAGGCTGCCGATAAGGCGGCCGCGGCTTGACGATGGAGCCGGCATTCACGGGCGCGGCGGCGGAATTCGAGCCGCTGCGCCCGAAGCTGATGCGGGTCGCCTACCGCATGCTGGGCTCGGTCGCCGACGCCGAGGACGTGGTGCAGGAGGCCTTTATCCGCTGGATGAGGACCGAGCGCGCCGAGGTGCGCCAGCCCGAGGCGTTCCTGCGCCGCACGGTCACGCGGCTCTGCCTCGACCAGCTCAAATTCGCGCGCCGCCAGCGCGAGACCTATGTCGGCCCCTGGCTGCCCGAGCCGCTGGTGGAGGAAGACGAGGCGGAGGACGTTACCTTGCCGCTGATGCTGGCGCTGGAGCGCCTGTCGCCGCTCGAGCGCGCCGCCTTCCTGCTGCATGACGTGTTCGGCCTGCAATTCGAGGAGGTCGCGGCCGAGATCGAGCGCGATCCGGCTGCCTGCCGCCAGCTTGCGGCCAGAGCGCGCGAGCATGTCCGCGAGGCGCGGCCACGCTTCAAGGTCGAGAAGCAGCGCGGATTGGAGATCGCCGAGGCCTTCTTCAACGCCTCGCGCAGCGGCGACATGAAGGCGCTCGGCGCGATGCTGAGCGCCGATGTCACCGCCCACGCCGACGGCGGCGGCAAGCGCCCGGCGGCGACCGAGCCGGCCTTTGGGTTCGAGGCGGTCATGACGCAATACGCGGTCGTGGCGGCATGGCTCAAGGACCATCGCTCGAAGCTTGTCCGCTACGGCTTCATCAACGGCCTGCCCGGCTTCGTCACGCTGGAGGTCGATGGCGAGCTCCAGACCACGGCCCTCGACATCGAGGACGGCAAGATCGCGGCGATCTATGTCATGCGCAACCCCGACAAGCTGCGGCATCTGCACTAGTTCCTGAAGACCGGGTTTCGAAAGGTCGCCGTTCGCCGGCGAGCAAGATTTTCACCATTCATTTCCGGCGAAACGCCGGGGATTGGCTGAGGCCTCTCAACCTCGTCATTCCAGGGCGGAGCAAGGAGCGAAGCGGCGTCGCGCAGACCCTGGAATCCATTCCGTGACCTGAGCCGTGGAGCGCAGCGGAGCAGAATTCTGCACCGCGGCAGCGCTCCGAAGTCACGGAATGGATCCTCGGGTCTGCGCGCGTCGCTTCGCTCCTTGCTCCGCCCGTGGATGACGATCGCGATGGGCGTTTCAGCCAATCTCCAAGACATGCCAACCGCCAACGCAAACATAGCCCACAACACAAATTTCTGCGTCGAGGAACTCGCCGGCCGAGAGCGGGAAGCGGGAACTTTTGCTCTGCTGGCGATTTTGGATATGCTGCAGATCCAAATGCCAGAAGGTCGCTGCCATGACGAAACATTTTGCAATCGCCGCGCTCACGCTTGCCGCGGCAGCCGCGATGGCCGGCCCGGTTGCCGCCGGCGAACATCGCCACCGCGTCACCGAACAGGAACGTTATGTCCCGGCCAGCGACGATATCATCGAGACGCTGTTCGGCGGGCCGCGCTACTACGACCAGCAGATGACCAACACGGCGGCGGGCGCCTGCGCGTATCACCGCGTCGGACCGGACGCGAATGCGGTCAACGATATCAACGACCACTATTGCGGGAAGTAGGGTTCCCCGATGGCATTCCACCGGTGGGCCATCGCACACATTCAGCTCAAATATTGTATACAATCTAGAAGAAATATGTTGACAATCTGACGCGGCCGGTTTCCCTTACGCTATACGCGCAGCCTACGAGCAAAACACAAAGCGCGATAACCAAGGGGAACTACCGATATGATCAACCGTCGCTCGACTCTGAAATCGATGGCGCTCGGCGCCGTCTCGACCCTGGCCATTGCCGCTGTCGGCATTTCGTCCGCGCAGGCTGAAAACAAGGAACTGAAGATCGGTTTTGTGGGCGTCACCAGCGGTCCGGCCGCCGCCTGGGGCACCTCGAACGTGCGCTCTATGCAGACCCGCGCCGCCTGGATCAACGAGACCGGCGGCGTCAAGATCGGCAACGACACCTACAACATCAACATCGTCACCTTCGACGACCAGAAGGATCCCAAGCGTGCCATCGCCGGCATGGAGAAAATGGCGCAGGAAGGCGTCCACTATGTCGTGGGCCCGAATGTCGATGACGGCGCTGCCGCGGTGCGCCCGGTCGCCGAGGCCAACGGCATCATTTATTTCCCCTACGCCTTCCCCAAGGCGCTTTACCAGAAGCCGGCCTCGAATGCCGTGCTCGGCATGATCGCCAACTATCAGTCCGGTCCGGCGATCTACAAATACCTCAAGGAAAACAAAGGCGTGAAGAAGATCGCCTTTGTCGCGGCGAATGAATCCGATCCGCTCAGCCAGCGTGACGGCGGCGTCGAGGCGGCCAAAGCGCTCGGCCTCGACATCGTCGCCCAGAACGACACCTACCAGAACGACACCCGCGACTTCACGCCGGTGCTGACGCCGATCGTCGCGTTGAAGCCCGACCTGCTCGTCTTGTCCGGCGTAGCGCCGGCCAACGCGCCGCTGCTCATCCGCGCCGCCCGCGAGCTCGGCTATGAGGGCCTGATCTCGACTGAAACCGCGCAGGACGCCAAGGTTCTGGAAGAGGGCGCCGGCGAATACGCCAACGGCTTCATCTCCGTCGGCGGCGCCTCGACGCCGGAGATCGCCTCGGACGCGATGAAGGAATTCGTCACCCGCTACACCAAGATGTTCGGGGAATACAACGACGAGTCGAACACCAAGGTCTACGCGCTCGAATATATCCTCGACACGCTGAAGGCCAATCCGGCGGCCATCAACGATGTCGCCGAATTCAAGAAGACCATGGACACCTTCTCGGCGCCCAATCCCTTCCTGAAGGGTGACGCCAAGCTCAGCTATGTCGGTTCGACGTCCTTCGGCCAGAAGCGCCAGCTTTCGGTGCCGATGGTGGTCAACGAATACAAGGACGGCGCTTTCCAGACCCTGTTCGTCGGCTCCGTCGACTAGCATTACCTTCGAGCGTCACTTCCTCCAGCTTGCCGCGGGGTCCGGATGATAGGCCGGACCCCGCGGAAGATCGAAGGTGTCCATGGAACAGGTCATCGCCAACGGATTGTATCTCGGTGCCCAATACGCGCTGATCGCGCTGGGCCTCACCCTGATCTTCGCCCTGATGAACGTGCTCAATTTCGCCCACGGCCAGATGTATGTGCTGGGCGGGTTCATCACCTATACCCTCTACGGCCAGCTCGGCCTGCCTTTCGTGGTGGCGCTGCTCGCCTCCGGCGTGACGCTCGCTATCATCGGCGCGCTGATGGAGAAATTCCTCTTTCGCACCGTCATCAGGCGCAGCCATCGCGAGGAAAGCACGATGCTGCTCGCCGCCGCGACCGCCTTCTTCTTCGACGCCGTCATCTTGCTTCTGTTCGGCGAGAAGCAGCGCGGCGTTCCCAAGATCGTCAAGGGCGTCTTCAACGACGCCGGCATCATCATGCCTTACGATCGTATGGTCGTCGGGGTGCTGGCGATCGCCTTCATCGCGGCCTTCGTCCTCTACATGCAGTACAGCCGGGTCGGGCGCGCCATGCGCGCGCTCGCCCAGGACCGCGTCGCGGCCCAACTGATGGGCGTCCGCGTCGACCGTTATTCGATGATCGGCTTCGCCATGGGCGCCATGCTCGCGGGCGTTGTCGGCGGGCTGCTGGTCACCATCACCGGCGTCAATTCCGGCATCGGTGGGCCGATCTCCATCAAGGCCTTCCTGATGGTGATGATCGGCGGCGCCGGCGTCGTCGGCGGGGCGATCGCCGGCGGCTTCATCCTCGGCATGATGGAGTCGGTCGGCCTCACCGTGCTGCGCGAATATGGCGACGTGACCTACCTCGTCATCTTCGCCGCCCTGATGGTGTTCCTGTCGGTCCGCCCCAACGGGCTGATGGGCAAGCCGTGGGGTTGATCGCGAAATGACCCTCAACCGCACCATGAAGATCGCCGCGGTCGTCGCCTTTCTCGCGATCGTCTTTGTCGTCGTGCCGGCCGCGATCTCGTCGAGCGGCCGCTTCGACCTCTATTACACGCTGACCTCGGTGGCATTGCTCAGCATCGCCAGCGCCGGCGTCTGGCTCACCTTCTACATCGGTCGCATCAACATCGGCCAGGGCGCCTACGCGCTGATGGGCGGCTACGTCTCGGCCATATTGGTGATGAACCATGGCTGGTCGTTCTGGCTGACGCTGCCCGTCGCGGGTTTGTTCTGCGCCGCCGCCAGCGTGCTTATCGGCCTGCCGATCCTGCGCCTGCGCGGCGTTTATTTCGCCATGGTCACGCTGGTGCTCACCGAGGTGGCACGGCTGCTCGCCCTGGCGCTGCCGATCACCAATGGCGCCAAGGGCATCGTCAGCATCCCGCTGCCCGGCGCGCTGTCGATCTTCGGCCTGACCATCATTCCGGACTTCGCCACGCTGCAGAATTCGCGGCTCGCCTTCTATCTGCTGGCGGTTACGCTGATGGTGGTCTGCTTCGCGGTCATGTACCGGCTGGTGAACTCGCGCATCGGCAAGCTTTGCCAGTCGCTGCAGCAGAACGAGGAGCTCGCTTCCTCGATCGGCGTCAACATCGCCTATCTGCGCGTCATCGCCTATGCCGTCTCGTCTTTCTTCGGCGGCGTTTCCGGCGCCATCTTCGCGGCCATCTCGCAATCGATCTATCCGTCGAGCTTCACCGTCACCGATTCCGTTAACTTCATGCTGAACTGCTTCCTCGGCGGCCTGGGTTACGTGTTCGGTCCGATGCTCGGCACGCTCGTCCTCTATTTCGGCTGGGACCTTCTGTTCCAGACCGGGCGGTTCCAGTTGCTCATCTATTCCGGCCTGATGATCGTGCTGATGCTGGTGCTGCCCAACGGTCTGCTCAGCCTTGCCGAAATGACCCGGAAGAAGGGTTGAGCCATGGCCGAAATGCTCGAAGTCTCCGGCATCACCAAGCGCTTCGGCGGTCTCGTCGCGGTCAACAACGTTTCCTTTTCGGTGCGCGAGAAGGAGATCCTGTCGGTCATTGGCCCCAACGGCGCCGGCAAATCGACTTTGTTCAAGCTGATCTCGTCGTTCCTCAAGCCCACAACGGGCGAGGTGCGCCTGAAGGGCGAACGCATCTCCGGTCTCGCCCCCCACATCGCCGCCCGCAGGGGCGTGGTGCGCACCTTCCAGGAGACGACGATCTTCAAGAACATGAGCGTGCGCGACAACGTCATCATCGCGCACCATCTGCGCTCGACGGCGAGCCTATTCGGTTTCTTCCTCGGCACCGGCGCGGCGAAGATGGACGAAGCGGCCTTCGGCCAATCGGCCGACGAGATACTGGCGCTGCTCGGCCTCACCTCGCTCGCCAATGAGACCGCCCGCAACTTGCCGCACGGTCATTTGCGGGCGCTGGGCATCGCCATCGGCCTGGCCACCAACCCTTCCATCCTGTTGCTCGACGAGCCCTTCGCCGGCATGAACCACGACGAGACGATGCGCATGGTGGAAATGGTGCGCCGCCTGCGCGAGCGCGGCCTGACCATCCTTCTGGTCGAGCACGACATGCCGGCGGTGATGAAGATTTCGGATCGGCTCGTCGTGCTCAATTTCGGGCAGAAGATCGCCGAGGGAACGCCGTCGGAAATCCAGGCCAATGAGAAGGTGATCGAAGCCTATCTCGGCAGCGAAGACGAGGCGATCGGCCTATGAACCAGATCCTGAACTTCGCCAATGTCGAGCTCTACTACGATCATGTCTATGCGCTGAAAGGCGTCTCGCTCGAGGTCAACGAGGGCGAGACCGTCGCGCTGATCGGCGCCAACGGCGCCGGAAAATCGTCGATCCTTCGCGCCATCACCGGCCTGCGCAAGATCAGGTCCGGCGAGATCCACTATGGCGGCAAGCGCATCGACGGCGCTGCCCCGGACGAGATCGTCAAGATGGGCATCGCCATGGTGCCGGAAGGGCGCCGCGTCTTCCCGTTCATGTCGGTCAGGGACAACCTCCTGATGGGCGCCTTCACCCGCACCAGCAAGGCCGAGATATCGGCGTCGATGGAAATGGTGCTGGGGCGGTTTCCCCGGCTGAAGGAACGCTTCTCGCAGGCTGCCGGCACGATGAGCGGCGGCGAGCAGCAGATGCTGGTCATCGGCCGTGCGCTGATGGCCAAGCCGAAGCTCCTCCTGCTTGATGAGCCTTCGCTCGGCGTCGCGCCAAAACTCGTCCAGGACATCGCCCGCTCGATCGTCGCCATCAACCGCGACGAGAAGGTCAGCGTTCTCCTGGTCGAGCAGAATTCGCGCATGGCGCTGCGCATCTCGCAGCGCGCCTATGCGCTGACCACCGGCAGTGTCGCGCTGAGCGGCAACTCCGCCGAATTGCTGACCGACGACCGCGTCAAGCGTCTTTATCTCGGCGGCGAGATCTGAGGCTGATTTCAATGCGCATACTCGTCATCAACCCCAACACCACCGCCTCGATGACCGCCAAGATCGGCGAGGCGGCGGCAAGCGTCGCTTCCGGCGCGACAGAGATCGTCGCCGTCAACCCGGCCGATGGCCCGCCGAGCATCGAGGGTTACTTCGACGAGGTTTTCGCCATTCCGGGCATCATCGCCGAGATGGGCAAGGCGCCGGCCGCGGATGCTTACGTTATCGCCTGCTTCGACGACACCGGGCTGGACGCGGCGCGCTGCGCCACCGAGGCTCCCGTCATCGGCATCGGCGAGGCGGCGTTCCATATGGCGAGCCTTGTCGCCGGCAAATTCAGCGTCGTCACCACGCTTGCCCGCTCGGTTCCGGCGATCGAGCACAATCTGGCGAAATACGGCCTCGCCTCGCGCTGTGCCAAGGTACGCTCGTCGGAGGTCGCCGTGCTCGAGCTTGAACGTTCAGGCTCGAACGCAAGACACAGGATTTCCCAGGAGATCGCGCGCGCCATCCGCGAGGATCGTGCCGAGGCGATCGTGCTCGGCTGCGCCGGCATGGCCGACCTCGCGCACAGCCTGTCCGAGGAGCACGGCGTTCCGGTGCTCGACGGCGTCGTCTGTGCCGTCACGCTGGCCGAGAGCCTGTTCAAGGTAGGCTTGAGGACATCGAAGATCGGTGGCTACGCCGCGCCCCGTGGCAAGCGCTTTTCGGGCGTTTTCGCCTCGCTGTCGCCAAGCGGCTGAGAGGCGATCCTGTACGATCGGCTGCCGGGATTGACCCTCGCGCAAGCCATATTAGATTGAACTCACCTCTGCCGGTGGAGGCAAATCAGGCGTGTTGCGCCTGCGCGTTGAAGAGCATGCTGACAGTCCTCAGGGAAGAAGATCGAGAGGAAAAGCCCGCGGCGCGCTGGTCGCCGATCTATTATGGGCTGAGGGACGCCATCGTCAGCCATCGTCTCGCGCCAGGCACCAAGCTGCCGGAGGACGAGCTGGCCTCGATCTATTCGGTGAGCCGCACCGTCGTCCGCGCCGCCTTGCAGGCACTCGCGCATGACCGGCTGGCCCGGCTCGAGCCCAATCGCGGCGCCTTCGTCGCGCAGCCCTCGAAGATCGAGGCGCGGGAAGTGTTCGAGGCAAGGGCGCTGATCGAGCCCAAGGTGGCAGCCCTTGCCGCCAGAGCCGCGGTTCCGTCCGACATCGCGCAACTGAGGCAACATCTCGAAAAGGAGCACGAGGCGCTGCATGACGGCCGCGACAGCGACGCCATCATGCTGTCGGCGCGCTTCCATGTCGGCATCGCCGAGATCGCCGCGCATTCGGTGTTCACCAACTTCGTCCGCGATCTCGTCTCGCACTCCTCGCTGATCATCGCGCTCTACTGGAAGCGTCGCGACGCGACCTGCGAGAAGCACGCCCACCACGCCCTGGTCGACGCGATCGAGGCCGGCAACAGCGCGGACGCGGCCGCACTAATGAACAGCCATCTGGTCGACCTTTTGTCCGGGCTCGACCTCACCGACAAGGTCGAAAAGTCTGACAGCCTGGCGGACCTGCTGCAGACGGCGGTCCAGCAGGGTCGCTGAACCCGCCGGAGGACGTGGCTAATGGCAGTTTTGACCGGTCGGCTTTGTTTGCATTGGCAGGTGGCATGCGTTGGAGATTGGCCGAAACGCCCATCGCGATCGTCATTCTAGGGCGGAGCGCTCCTTGCTCCGCCATAGAATGACGAGGTTGCGGTGGCTTCAACCAATCCCCGGCGTTTGCGCTGATTTCACGGACATGACTGGAAAATCTTGCACCAAGACCAACGGCAACCTTTCAAAATCCCTGTGTCGGGTAACTAGGCCGCTGCCGCCTGCGAATAATCCATCCGTTCGAGATCGGCGATCAGCCCGGGTCCGGTCGGCTGCCAGCCGAGATGCGCGCGCGTCCATTCGCTCGACGCCGGCATGTCGAGGCCGGCGAAGATGGAAAGCCATCCGAAGTGGTCGGCCGCTTCTTCCTGTGACAGCGAGACCACCGGCACGTTGAGGCCGGCGCCGATCACTTCCGCGATCTCGCGCACCGGGATGCCTTCCTCGGCGACGGCGTTGTAGCGCACGCCGGCTTCCTGCTTGTCCAGCGCCAACTGGTAGAGCTTGGCGACGTCGAGAACATGCGCCGCCGACCACCGGTTGCGACCCTCGCCAAGATAGGCCGACACGCCCTTGGCGCGCGTCTGCGCGATCAACGGTGTGATCAGGCCCTGCTTCAGCGTGTCATGCACCTGGGGCAGCCGCACCACCGACACCTTGACGCCCTTCTCGGCCATCGCCGCGCCGGTGAGCTCCGACAGGATGCGCGGATTGGGATGGTCGGTGTTGAACACGTCTTCTCTCGCCGGCTTTCCGTGTTCGGCGGAGCCCATGCCGACACCGGACGTGATGAGCAACAGCCGGTCTGAGCCGGCCAGCGCGCCGCCCAGCGCTTCGATGACGCGCTTGTCCTTCTCGCAGTTGGCTACGAAGTTCGAGAAATTGTGATCGAAGGCGGTGTGGATCACCGCATCCGATTTCGCCGCGCCGTCGCGCAAGCTGTCGAGGTCTTCGAGGTCGCCGCGATGCGCCTCGGCGCCGGCGGCGACAAGCGACCGCGCGCCGGCATCGGAGCGGGTCAGGCCGAGCACCTGATGGCCGGCGGCAAGAAGCTCAGGCACTATCCTGGAACCGATGAAGCCGGTCGCGCCGGTGAGGAATACACGCATGGGAGATCTCCGCTTGTTGTTCGGAGGTCTTATTTGCGCTATAAATCATTCTGTTAAAGTAGTGACTTTATCATGGTATAATCGCCAACAGGATCGCGATGCCGCTCGAAACGACCAACAAGCTTGGCACCTTTCTTCGCGATCGCCGCATGCGCCTCGATCCCGCCGCTTTCGGTTTCGCCGCCGGGCGGCGGCGCACGCAAGGGCTGCGCCGCGAAGAGGTGGCGCAGCGCGCCAATATCAGCCCGACCTGGTACACCTGGCTGGAGCAGGGGCGGGGCGGCGCGCCGTCCCCGGACGTGCTCAACCGCATCGCGACCGGGCTGATGCTGACCGAGCCCGAACGCGAGCATTTGTTCATGCTGGGTCTCGGGCGGCCTCCGGAAGTTCGCTACAAAAGCGTGGACAGCGTGACGCCGCGCCTCCAGCGTGTCCTCGACGCCTTGGACCCCAGCCCGGCAATCATCAAGACCGCGACCTGGGACGTGGTTGCCTGGAACCGTGCCGCGGCCGCGATGCTGACCGACTATTCCAAGCTGCCGCGCGAGCAGCGCAACATCCTGCGCCTGATGTTCGGCAATTCCCGTGTGCGCGACGCGCAGGACGACTGGCAGAGCGTCGCGCGTTTCGTGGTCGGATCCTTCAGGGCGGATGCCACGAGGGCAGGCGCAGGCGCGGAGGTCACGGAACTCGTCGAGGAGCTTTCCCGGGTGAGCCCGGAGTTCGCCGCGCTGTGGCGCGACAATGACGTCGTGCCGGCGCATGGCGAAGGCGTGAAGCGTCTGCGGCATCCCGAGATCGGGCTTATCGAGCTGGAGTTCTCGGTCTTTGCTGTTGACGGTCGACCCGAGCTCGGCATGATCGTCTACAATCCGGTCACGCAGTCGGATGCGGAACGTATCCGATCCTTGATCGAATCCCGCGCTGGCCAATGAAGCGACCATTCGTGTCGCAACGTGCCAAGCGTCTGAGGCCGCAAGGAGGTATTTCATGAGCTTCGGTCTAAAATGGTCTCCGTCCGAGAAGAAAGTCGCTCGCGCCGCCTTCGATGCAGCGCTGGAGGCGGCGCTTGGCAAGACAATGGCCGAATTCAAAAAGAAGGCCAGCGATGCGACGACGCCTGCCGACATGTGGGAGGTCGAGGACTATCTGCGGCAGCAGCGGCGAGAGATCGACCGGATGTTCGACTATCGCTATTCGCAACTCATCCTCGTTTTCGCCGTTCTCATACGGGAAGGGTACTTGGACGAGACCATGCTTGCCGGTTTGTCCGAGGACAAGCGGGGGGAGATCCGCAGATTCCTTGCCTGGCACGCGAGGGAGTGAGGCCCTGGCAGTTCACCTCGGTGTCGGCACACGCCTCAATGCCTGGGGCGGTTGGCCGAAGCTCCTCATGAAGGCGCGCCGCATGCGCCCGGCATCGCCGAAGCCGCTCTGTTCGGCGATGCGGTCGAGCGGCGCGTTGCTGGTTTCCACCGCCATCCGCGCGGCTTCGAGGCGCAGCCGCTCCACGGCCTTTGCCGGCGTGGCGCCGGTCTCCGCTGCGAAGGCGCGGGCAAAGTTGCGCGGGCTCATGGCGGCGCGGTCGGCGAGACGCTCGACGGTCAGCGTCTCGGCGAGCTTGCCGCGCATGGCGCTGGTGGACGACGAGCTGCTGCGCCGTGCGGCGCGCGATCGCCGGGCCGAGATCGTCCTCGATCAGCGCCAGCGCGAGATCGATGCCGGCGGAGATGCCGGCCGACGTCCACACGCTGCCGTCCTGGATGAAGATGCGCTCGGCGTCGAGCTTCACCTTCGGATAGCGGCGGGCAAAATCGTCGGTGCTCCACCAATGCGTTGTGGCGGACCGCCCGTCGAGCAGCCCTGCTTCCGCAAGCAGATAGGCCCCGGTGCATACGCTTGCCGTCCGGCGGGGCTTTGCGCCCCGCAGCCAGGCGACGATGTCCTGGGCTGCCGTCATCGAGCGGATGATCTCGCCGCCGGAAACGATCGCCGTGTCGAGCGGCTCGGTGTCGGACAGAGGACCTGCCGAAAGCCGCATGCCCGACGAGCTCTCGACCTCGCCGCCGCTTGGCGCCAGCATATCGAGGCTGTAGCTGCCGGGCTGATAGTGCTCGGCCAACTCGAAGGCAGCCGCGGGGCCGGCGACGTCCAGAAGCTGGAAGCCCGGATGAATGACGATGCCTATTGTCCGGCGCATGGCAGTTTTTGCCCGATATATGTCATTTCAGCCAAAACCTATCCGAGCTAGCCTGCCGGTCAAGTGTTTAGGGTGAAAGGGCAGGATATGAGTTTCCGAATGCTTTTGTGGAGCACGCTTGGCATTGTCGCGCTGTTTGCGGTGGTGGCAGGCGCTTGGCTCTTTTCTCTGCCCTCGACATCCGTTGCCGCAGTGCGACTGGCGATCGACCCCAAGGAGGCCGAGGCCACGCTCGCCGCACTGAAGCCCAAGCGTCAGCGCCCGCTGATCGCGATCATCGGCGTCAATGACGGCGCCGAGACCACCGACTATCTGATGCCCTACGGCATCCTGCGCCGCGCCGATGTCGCCGATGTCGTGGCGCTGGCGACCCAGCCCGGACCGGTGCAACTGCACCCGGCCTTGCGCGTCGAACCGGATGCGACGACGGATGCTTTCGATACCCAGCATCCGGAAGGCGCCGACTATGTCATCGTTCCCGCCATGATGCGCGACGACGATCCGGACGTGTTGAAATGGATCAGGGACCAGTCGGCCAAGGGGGCCATGGTGATCAGCGTCTGCGTCGGTGCCACGGTGGTTGGCGCCAGCGGCTTGCTCGACGGCAGGCGCGCGACGACGCACTGGTATTCGCTGAAGGAATTGCGCCAAAAACATCCAACGATCCGTTATGTCGCCGATCGCCGCTACGTCGTCGACGGGAATGTCGCGACCACCACCGGCGTCACCGCGTCGATGCCGATGATGCTGACCCTGATCGAGGCGATTGCGGGCCGAGAAAAAGCCGAGGCCGTCGCCCGCGATCTTGGGCTCGATCGCTGGGACGCGCGGCACGACAGTGGCGCTTTCAAGTTCACGCGGCCTTTCGCGTTGACGGCGATCGGCAACACGCTCGCCTTCTTCAACCATGAGCAGCTCGGCATTCCGCTGACGCCGGGCATGGACGAGGTGTCGCTGGCGCTGGCGGCCGACGCCTGGTCGCGCACTTTCCGTTCCGCCGCGATTACCTTTGCCGCGAAGGATGGCGCCGTCGTCAGCCGCGACGGCATCCGCATCCTGCCCGATCGGGTCGCCGCCGGCTGGCCTGCGGACCGGACGGTTCCGGCCATGGCGGACACGCCACCGGCGAAAGCCTTAGACCGGACGCTCGAGGACATCACGGCGCGCTACGGCGCGCGCACCACCGATTTCGTCGCCATGCAGCTCGAATATCCGCGCTCACGGCCCGCCCAGTGAAGCGCCGGCTTTCCGTCGCCGGCCTGATCGCTTCGGCGAGGCGTCAACGCCGCTCGGTTTGCCTGATGTGGTCGATGAAGGCGCGCAGTTTGGGCAGAACCTGATGCCTTTCCGGATAATAGAGAAAAACGCCCGGCGTGGTCGCCGCGAAGCGGCTAAGCAGCGCCTGGAGACGCCCGTCGGCGATCGGCGCTTCGGCGATCGGGCCCGGCACCTGCGCCAGCCCGACACCCTGGATCGCCGCGCCGAGAAGCGAAGGATAGTCGTGTGCAATCAGTGGTCCCGAGACGATAGCCTCGACGGTCTTGTTGCCGTCGACGAAGGACCAGGGCGCGACCGAACCGTTCGACCGGCGCAGGCGCAGGCAGGCATGGTCGCGCAGGTCCTCGATGCGCTCCGGCATCGCGCGCCGGCGCAGATAATCCGGACTGCCGACGACCGCCATGGGGAAGGATGGCGTCAGCCGGACCGCGATCATGTCGGGGGCGATCAGATCGCCCATGCGGATGCCGGCATCGAACCCTTCGGCGGCGAGATCGGCGAACTCGCCGCTGGCGACGATCTCCAGCTCGATCTCGGGATAGGCTTGGGCAAAGGAGGCGATCATCGGCTCCAGCAGCATCGGCACCACGGCCGGCGGCACCGAAAGGCGCAACAGCCCCGCCGGCCGCTGGCCCATCCCGCGCGCGATCTCGCTTGCCGCGATCAGTTCCTCGAAGGCGGGCCGGGCACGGGCGAAGAAGCGCTCGCCGGCTTCCGTCAGGCCGACGCTTCGCGTGGTGCGGATAAAGAGCGCGGCGCCGATGCGCGCCTCGAGCGTTCGTATCGCCTGGCTGATCGCCGACGGGGTGACGGCAAGCTCGGCCGCCGCTTTGCGGAAATTGCGGTGCTTGGCCACGCTCAGGAACGCCTCGATACCATCGAGCGCGCCGTGCCTGACTGTGAAGTTCTGCTTCATGACCCATCGACATTATCGCGGATAGTTGCCGGCAGAAAGCGGCCGTATTTCTTGCGTGACCTCGAAGCCTGAAAGGAAGTGGCAATGACCGATGAACTCGATAGCGTGCGCGATCACTACCGCGCGACCGGCCTGACCGATCGGTTGAAGACCGCGCTGGCGGTGTTTGGACCCGAACAACAGCGGCTGAAGCCCGAGCAACTGGCCACGCTCGACCAGTTCCACACCCGCGGGCTGGCCGCGACAGCGGAGCTCGCCGATCTTGCCGTCATCACCGCCGGCATGTCCGTGCTCGACGTCGGATCTGGCGTCGGCGGGCCGGCTCGCTTCCTGGAGGCGACATATGGCTGCGCGGTGACCGGCATTGATCTCAGCGAACCCTTCGTCGAGGCCGCGCGTTATCTCACGGCGCGAACCGGGCAGGCCGGCAAAGTGTCGTTCGAAGCCGGCAGCGCTTTGTCGCTTCCCTTCGAGGATGGCCGCTTCGACGCCGCGCTTTTGCAGCATGTGGCGATGAACATCGCCGACCGGCCCACGCTCTACCGCGAGATCAGGCGCGTGCTGAAACCGGGCGGAAAATTCGCCACCTTCGACGTCGTGCTCAACGGCGGCGATCCGCGCTATCCGGTTCCGTGGGCGAGGACGCCTGGCGAAAGCTTCCTGCTGGAGGCCGAAGCGACCTGCGAGGCGATCGAAGCCGCCGGCTTCGGCACGCTCGTCCGCCGTGACGACACGGCCATAGCCAAGGCCTGGTTCGCCGAGCTCCGCGCCTCCGGTCCGCCGGCGTCGCTCAATCTCGGGGTCGTCATGGGCCAGGGTTTCGCCGAATTCGCCACCAATCTCGGACGCAACCTCATGGAGGGACGGCTGGGCATCCTGACCGCGGTGTTCGAGGCCGTTCCGGTCAACTGAGCAATTCCAGGAAAGCGTTCGGCGGTCAGGCTCGGCGGCTTCGCCGTAGCCTTCCGTCCGCAATTGCGCGAAACTAAGGAGGCAAGGATGTCACCTGCGATGATCTTCAACATCCATCTTGCGCTTGGCTACGTGCCGTGGCTGCTTTGTTTCGCCGCCTATATCTGGCCAAGGCTGAGATCGATGGAGCCGATAGAGGCGCAGCGCGCCATCGCCATGCTGCACAGCTTCCGCTTCTTCGGGCTCGTCTTCCTCGTCCCAGGCGTCACGGGACCGGACCTGCCCGCCAGCTTTACCGGTTTTGCCGCCTATGGCGACCTCGCGACCGGCCTGCTCGCCATGCTCGCGCTGGCCGCGGTGGCGAGGCCCGCGATCTTCTGGCCGTTGGTCGTCGCCTTCAACCTCGTGGGCGTGGCGGACCTTGTCGGCGACTACTATCACGGCACGGTGCTCGACCTTGCTGACCATGCCGGGCAGTTGGGCGCTACCTACGCCATCCCGATCCTCTACGTGCCGCTGTTGATGATCACGCATGTCGCGGCTTTCTACCTGCTGGCGCGTTCCAGGCGCCGCCAGCGCGCAGCGACTTAATAAACCGGTGTCGCCATATGCTTAGGCGCCGGCCATTCGCTCGTGATCTCCGGCTGCACTGGACGCTCGAGATAGGTCGAGAGCACGACATAGCTGCGCGTCGAGGTGACGCCGGGCGTGTCGTAGAGGCGGGCCAGCAGGCCTTCGAGCGCGCGTGTGTCCTCGGTGCGCACCTTGAGCAGCATGCAGGTGTCGCCGGCGACCGTGTGGATCTCCTCGACCTCCGGATATTTCGAGACCGCCATCAGCTCCGGCGTCTTGCCCCAGCCCCTGGTGTCGATATGCACGAAGGCAAGCAGCGGCTTCTTCACCGCCCTTGGATCGATGATCGCTGACGTGGCGCGGATGGCGCCGCTGCGCTTCAGCCGCTTGACCCGCTCATGCGCCGCCGGCGGCGACAGGCCGACGCGCTCGCCGAGCTCGGCATAGCTGATGGTCGCGTCCTCGACCAGGACGCCTAATATCTTTCGGTCGATCGGGTCGACCTCGCGGGTCGGTTTCTTGTTCCGCTGAATGTCATCTGTTTCTGCGTCCATATGGAAATTCTCCATTGATGCGGAATTTAATTCGGCCATTATGATGATATGTCGAACGGCAATCAATCAGCAATTATGACCGAGGCGCCCCGCGCGCCGATCCCGGCCGCCGCCTATCTGCTGACGGGCTGCATCGCCGTCATCGGCTCCAATTCGCTGGTTCTCGGCCCGATTGCGCCCGCCGTCGCGGCATCGTTCGGCGCCAGCGTGCCGGCGGTGATGACGGCGGCCGCCGCCTTCGGCCTCGGCACGTCGGCTAGCGCGCTCTTCCTTGCCCGCTACATCGACCGGATCGGCGCGCGCCGCATGCTGCAGGGCGCATTGCTGTTGCTGGCCATCGCGCTGGTCGCCAGTGCCTTGGCGCCGACGGTGTCGATGCTTGTGGCCGCTCAGCTCGTTGCCGGCATCGCCGCCGGTATCGCCATGCCGGCGATCTATGCCAGCTCGGCCGCCATCGCGCCGCCCGGCCGCGAGAGCGGCACCATCGGGGTGGTGCTGACCGGCTGGACGCTTTCCATGGTCGCCGGTGTCTCGCTGTCGGCCGTGATTGCCGATCTCATCCATTGGCGCGCCGTCTTCGCGGCCGTTGCGCTGCTCGCGGGAGCGGCCGTTGCCGGCCTGGCGATGAGTTCGCTGCACGACGTCAGGAAAAGCGGCCCCGCGCCGTCGCCGCTCGGCGCGCTCGCCGTTCCCGGTATCGTGTCGCTGCTCATTGCCTGCGGCGCCTTCATGACCGCCTTCTATGGCGTCTATGGCTATCTCGGCGATCATCTCCATGAAGCTCTCGGCGAGCCGGTCAGCGCCAACGGCCTGGCGGCGGTCGCCTATGGTCTCGGTTTCGGCGCGGCCGCCTTGCTCGATGGCGTCATCGATCGCCTCGGCGCGCGCCGCGTCATGCCCTTCGCCTATCTGCTGGTCGCCGCCGTCTATGTCGCGATTGCCCTGGCCAGCGGCGGCTTCGGCCTGCTGATCGCGACGATCGCCGTCTGGGGCCTTGCCAACCATTTCGGGCTGAACGTGCTGGTCATGCGCCTCACCGCGCTCGATCCGGCGCGGCGCGGCACCATCATGGGTCTGAACAGCGCGGTCACCTATCTTGCCGTCACCGTCGGCACCGCAGGCTTCGGCCCGCTCTACACGACCCTCGGCTTCGCCAACTGCGCCTTGATCGCCGCGGGACTGATGCTGCTGGCGGCGGCCGCCGCGGCATGGCGGTCAGTCGGTCACCGGTAACAGGCCTGCCTTACTCTTCGCTTGCGGCCGGAAACCGTTTCGCACTGTCCCTGGAATTGCTCTAAAAGCCTGGCTTGCGAACCGGAGTCGCAGCCGATGAAGACGAGCCTCGAGATCACCGCCGAGCCCTCGCCGCAGGACCTCGCTTTCCTGAGCGGAAGTCTCACCGCCTTCAACGATGCCGATGTCGGCGCGTCGGACCGAAAGTCGCTGGCGGTTTTCGTGCGCGGCGAAACCGGCG
This sequence comes from Mesorhizobium sp. B2-4-3, assembly GCF_006442815.1. Classification (GTDB taxonomy): domain Bacteria; phylum Pseudomonadota; class Alphaproteobacteria; order Rhizobiales; family Rhizobiaceae; genus Mesorhizobium. Next base: position 11,667 of record NZ_VFVL01000018.1, on the reverse strand, counting down.
CCCTCGTTGCCGGTATTTCCGGCTACACCGCCTGGGGGTGGCTCTACGTGCAGTGGCTGTGGGTCGACGAAAAGCTGCGCGGGAAGGGCGTTGCCGCCGGCATGCTCGACGCCGCCGAACAGGAAGCGATCGCGCGTGGCTGCCACGGCGCCTTGATAGACACCTTCAATCCAATCGCCGAAAAGGTCTATCGACGCCAGGGCTACAAACCGTTCGGCGAACTGCCTGACTTCCCCAACGGCCGCAGCCGCATCTTCCTGCAGAAGAAGCTGCCGTCCTGATCAGCCAGCCAGCTTTCCGCCGTGCATCGGCGCGGGCGCGCCGGTGGTGCTTGGAAAGCTGATCGGCAGGCCGCGCAGCACGCGCACGGCGAGGAAAGCAAAACACTCCGCCTCCACCGCGTCGCCCTTCCATCCCAATGTCTCGGCCTGCACGACCTCGACGCCGGCGCGGCTCTCGAGCATCGCCATCATCGTCGGGTTGTGCCGGCCGCCGCCGCTGACCGCCAGCCGCTTCGGCCGGCGCGGCAACAGGTCGAGCGCCTTGCCGACGGCCGACACGGTGAAGGCCGTCAGTGTCGCCGCGCCGTCCTCCGCGCCGAGCCCCTCGGCCATCGCCGCGGTGAAGTCGAAGCGGTCGAGCGATTTTGGATAGGGTTTGGTGAGATACGGATGCTTGAGCAGCTGGGCGAGCCGCTCCTCGTCGACCTTGCCGGCTGCAGCCAGCTTGCCGTCGCGGTCCATCTCGCCGAGGCTTTTCGACTTGATGAAATCGTTGACCGGCGCATTGGCCGGGCCGGTGTCGAAGGCGACGATATTGTCCTTGCCGTCCCACCAGGTGATGTTGCCGACGCCGCCGAGATTGAGCACGGCGGTGTCGCCGCTGGCGTCCGCCTCTTTAAGCAGCGCCGCATGATAGGCGGCGGCCAATGGCGCGCCTTGCCCGCCGGCCGCGACATCGGCCGAGCGGAAATCATAGGCGACCCTGGTGCCGAGCAGCGAAGCCATCAGCTCGCCGTCGCCGAGCTGGCGAGTCTTCCCGATCTTGCCAGGCTGCGGCGCGCGATGCAGCACGGTCTGGCCGTGGAAGCCGACGACGCCGATATCGGTCATTCGCATGCCCTGGCTCTCGACCAGAACCCTGACCGCCGCCGATTGCGCGCGCGTCAGCGCCTCCTCGGCTTCGCGAAAAATCGCCGGCTCCGGTCCCTCGAAACTCCAGGCGCGCGCCTGGCGCAGCGTCTCTTCGAGCAAGGCGCGGATCGACTGCGGGTAGGGGGCCAGCGTGTAGGTGCCGGTGTCGGCGACGCGCTCGCCATCGGTCTTGATCAGCGCCACGTCGATATTGCCGTCGAGTACCGTGCCGGTCATCAGGCCGACGGCCCAGATTGGTTCCATGGTCGTTCCTCGAATCGCCCTTCATCCACGTGTCGGACGGTTCGGCCCCGCAGGCAAGTCTTCCACTGCGCCCATGCGGCTGCCTTTTGCGCCAAATGGCGAAAATCGAGCAACCACGTTCTTGCCTCTTGTCGCCAAAGGCGCGAGCCTGCGGGTTCGACATCGAGGTACCTCAAGGAGGAAACGTCATGGCAGCCAATGTTGCGGTGATCGCAGGCGCCGGCTCCGGGCTAAGCGCCTCGCTGGCGCGGCTTCTCGCCAAGGAGGGTTTCCGTGTCGTCCTTGCCGCCCGCAACGTCGACAAACTGGCCGCGCTGGTCAAGGAAACCGGCGCGCAGGCGGTGGAAACCGACGTGTCGGACGCCGCTTCCGTCGAGCGGCTGTTCGAGGCGGCCGACAAGGCAGGCCCGCTCAAAATTGCCGTCTTCAACGCCAGCGGCCGCACGCGCGGGCCGATCGCCGAGCTCGATCCCGAAGCTGTCAAGCAAGCCCTGCTCGTCGGCGCCTATGGCGGCTTCCTGGTCGGCCAGCAGGCGGCGCGCCGGCTTATAGCGCGCGGCTCCGGCTCGATCCTGTTCACCGGCGCCAGCGCAAGCCTCAAGGGCTTTTCCGGCTCGGCCGGTTTCGCCATGCCGAAATTCGGCCTGCGCGGGCTGGCGCAATCGATGGCGCGCGAGCTCGGCCCGAAGAACATCCACGTCGCGCATTTCATCATCGACGGCCAGATCGAGCCGGCCGGGCAGGCCGCGGACGCGGACCGTCCGGACCGCCGCCTGTCGCCCGACGCGATCGCCGAGACCTATCTCGCCGTCCATCGCCAGCATCGCAGCGCCTGGAGCTTCGAGGTCGAGTTGAGGCCGTGGGTCGAGACGTTCTGACGACCCACTGCGCGAAACGTGCAATAACACGCCCTGCCGCGGCTTGCTATTTTAGAAAGTATGCATATTTCCTGATGCCGTTTTAGCGATCTGCAATGTAAAAAAGGCAAAATAAAATATACCTTTACTTAACTTCGGCATGCATACTGCGCATTGTCAGATCTGTTGTCCGGCTCTCCTGCACGAATTGAGAATGGGCATGCCGCTTACACGTCGCACGCTGTTTGCAGCCGGAGGCGGAGGGCTGCTCGTTGCGCAGGCGCAAGCCGCGGCCACGCCGGCCCAGGCGCAAGACGCTCCAAAACTCATCGTCAGCGACAACAAGCTGCGCATCGCCATGCCGGCCTTCGCGTCCGATCCGTTCTTTCCGGCTGACGGCTCTGGGAACAGCGGCATCGATATGGACCTAGCGCGCGGCATAGCCGCGGAGCTCGGCGTCGAACCGGTGTTCGACCGGTCTGCCGTGACCTTCGACGCCATGGTGCAAAAGCTGACTTCCGGTGAGGCGGACCTGGCGATTGGCAAGTTGAGCCGCACCCTTCAGCGCGGTCGCTCGATCCTCTATTCCCGGCCCTACGCGATGCTGCACCAGGGGTTGCTCGCCAACCGCGTGAACCTGGCACGCATCGCGCAGGGCGAGCCGCCTGAGCAGATCATCCGCGATTTCTCCGGCGATCTCGGCGTCATCGAAGGCTCGTCCTTCGCCACCTATGCGGCGACCACTTTCCCGCATGCCACCATCCAGCGCTTCGCGGGCTGGAATACGGTTGTCGATGCGATCCGCAACGGCACGATCGACCTGGCCTATCGCGACGATTTCGAGATCAAGAAGCTGATGGTCGACGATCCGTCGATGACGGTCGTCGCGCGCTCGATCACGCTGACCGACAAGGTCGATACGATCGCGGTCGGCATCAGTCCGGACAATCCGCATCTCGCGGCCTTTGTCGATCTCTATCTCGACCTGGCAAGGGGCCAGCAGGTCCTCAACACCGACGAGATCATCGCGCGCTATCGCCAGGGGAGCAGAGCCTGACAATGGCCGTCTCGGATGTAGCCGCACCCATGCCCTTCGATTGGCGCCCGGCGGCGAAGCGCATCCTGCGCTCCCCGGCGACGACGATCATCATGATCCTGGCCGGAATCCTGTGCGGCCTCTATTACCCGGCCTTCGCCCATGCGATCAGCCCTGTCGCGCAGGTCTACCTGAATTTCCTCAAGATGGTCGTCCTGCCCTATCTGGTCTCGTCCGTCATCTTCTCCATCACCGCGATGGTCCAGGATCCGAAATCGGTCCGCTACCTCGGCAAGGTGGGCGTTGCCGTGCTGGTCGTGTCGTTCCTCGCCGTGCTGGTGAGCGGCACCTATTCGCTGATCCTCAAGCCCGGCCAGATCGAGAACCCACAGTCGCGCATCGAGCTCGGCGAGTTCATCAATTCCCAAGGCAGCGTCTCCACCGATCTCGCATTCCCGTTCCAGCCGCCGCCGCCGACCGGGGACCCGAACGGCGGTCATTCGATCTTCATGGATCTGGTGCCAAACAACGTCTTCAACGCGCTGGCCTCGGGCCAGACCATCCAGGTCCTGTTGTTCTGCCTGCTTTTCGGGCTGGCGATGGGCAAGATTCCGCAGCCCTCGTCGCTCAGCCTGTCCCAGGCGCTCAACGCGGTGTACCGGGCCTGCACGGTTCTCACCAACTGGTTCGTCTGGGGATTGCCCTTCGCCACCTTCATCCTGATCGCCGACCAGACCGCGTCGACCGGTACCAAGCCGCTGATGCTGATGGGCGGCTATCTGCTGGTGATGGGTCTTTCCTGCCTGACATTTCTCGCCGGCGCGTTTGCAATTATCGCCATACGCTCGCGGCGGAGCTACTGGGCCACGATCAAGACCTGCCAACCGCTCCTGATGGTGGCCATCACCACGCGCTCCTCGGTCGCCTCGCTGCCCTGGGTCATCAATCTGTTGAGCGAGCGGCTGCGCTTCAACCTGGTGGTCGTCGAGCTGCTCGTGCCGCTGCAGGCGGCGCTGCTGCGAACGGGCCCGGCGCTGGTCTACACCTCCGGCGCCCTGTTCATCGCCCAGCTCTACGGCCATCCGCTGGCGATCCCGGATCTCTTGCTTGTGGGCATCGTCTCGGCGCTTCTGGCGCTCACCACAGGCGGCATGGGCAGCCTGCTCATCCTGTCCCAGATGTCCATCGTCTGCGGCTATCTGAAGCTACCCTTCGAGGCGGCGTTCGCCCTGTTTGTCGCGGTGGATGCGGCTGTCGATACGTTCATGACGCTGTCCAGCGTCTGCACCGTCGCGGCGAGCACGGCGATGATCGCGCCCAGCCACAGGGAGGCGACGCAGTCTGACGAAATCGTCGCGCAAGAACTCGAAGCCGAGCCCGCCCGATGATCGACGACAGCATTCGTCCTCAGCTTGGCATTATCGGCGGTCTGGGGCCGCTGGCATCGGCGGACTTCTATTTCAAGCTGACCCGGATGACCGAAGCGCTCCGCGACAACGAGCATGTGCCTTCCGTCATCCTCAGCGTGCCGCAACTGCCCGACAGGACCGAAGCGATCCTCGGCAACCATGACGGACCGCTGGCGCCGCTGCAGGCCGCGGTCTCGACGCTCAACGCGCTCGGCGTTGCCTGCATCGCCATGCCCTGCAACACCGCCCACCATTGGTACGAAAAGCTGGCGGCGAACTCGCCAGCCGAGATCATCCACATTGGCGACGCGGTGGTGGCGGAGATCCGTCGCGCCCTGGATCGCGGCAGGGTTGCGAATCTCGCAACCCGGGGCACGCTTGTCTCCGGCTTTTATCAGCACAGGATTTCGGCGGCGGGGTTCGAGGTCTGCGTTCCGGCGGACGCGGAATTCCAGGAGCGCGTCGACAGCGCCATCGGCCTCGTCAAGGCCGGCTCGATCGCGCAGGCCGCGGCCGAGACCGAGCGGGCGCTTCACCTCGCGCAACTGGCCGGCGCCGATGCCGCTTTGCTCGGCTGCACGGAACTGTCTGTCGTGGCCGCCAGCCTGACCGATCCGAACGGGCTGCTGGTCGTCGACAGCAATGCGGCGCTGGCGCGGGCCAGCCTGCAACGCTTGGGCTATCCTGTGCAGGAAGCACGAGGCCTGCCGACCGTCTCATCGCTGCCGGGAGACGGCCGACTGCTCGGGCGCGTCGCCCGACGGGCTTCATAGGCGCGCACGCGTCCATCCTCTCACCCCGCCGATATGCGCTCTCCGGCGGCCGACGTTCTCCAAGTCACAAAATCTTTGAGAGAATATTTTCCGCAGTCCGTCTGAGAGGAAAAGCGCTTCTTTGCCCAATGAGGCAGCATTGACGATCCTGAGATCAAGGCTTCGCATCCCACCGGGCCGAAATGATTTCAGGATCGCAAGGAACACATCATGTCCGAACGCGGCAACGCTTCAAATCCTCTCGTTACGTCAATCACCAGGCGCGCCGGACTTGCCGCGCTTTTCGCCACGACACTGGCCGTTGTCGGCCTCGCCGGACCGTCGCCGTCCTTCGCCGAGGACAAGAAGGCGATCAAGGTCGGGATCATCAGCGGCGAGGATGAGGATGTCTGGCGCGTCGTGACCGCCGAGGCGGCCAAGAAAGGGCTGACCATCGAAACCGTCGTCTTCAACGACTACACCCAGCCCAACGAGGCGCTGGAGCGCGGCGAGATCGACGCCAACGCCTTCCAGCACAAGCCCTATCTCGACAACCAGATCAAGACGCAAGGCTACCACATCGTGCCGGTCGGCTATACCGGCGTCTGGCCGATCGGGCTCTATTCGAAGAAGCACACGAAGGTCGCCGACCTGCCGGAAGGCGCGGTGATCGGCCTGCCCAACGACCCGTCCAATGAGGGCCGCGCGCTGCATGTCCTGGAGCATGAAGGCCTGATCAAGCTCAAGGATGGCACCGGCATCCTGGCCACGACCGCCGACATTGCCGACAATCCGAAGAAGCTTGAGATCAAGGAGCTCGACGCCGGCATTGTCGGCCGCTCTGTCGACGATCTCGACGCGGCCGTCGTCAACACCGACTGGGCGCTGAAAAGCGGGCTCGGCCCCGAAAACCGCGTCGCGCAGGAACCGGTGGCCGATAATCCCTACCGCAACTTCATCGCGGTGAAGGCCGGAGCTGAGAGCGAGTCTTGGGTGAAGACGCTGGTCGCTTCCTATCAGAACGAAACGGTGAAGGCCGAATTCGACAAGGTCTACAAGGGCACCGGGATCAGCGCCTATTGATCGGCGCCTGGCTGGCAGGAACGGGCGGTCCGCTTCTGAGCGGGCCGTCGTTGTATTTTCGCACTGAAACGGAAATAGAGATGAACCAGCATGTCTCGGCCGGACTCGCCGATCCGGTCCACGTCCAGCCGACCGAGCTTGAAGACGTTGTCCGCCTCGTTGGCCTGAAGCGCCGCTTCGGCGCGACGGCTGCCCTCGACGGTGTTTCGCTTACTGTGAAGAAGGGCGAGATCCTCGGCATCATCGGCCGCAGCGGCGCCGGCAAGTCGACGCTGATCCGCTGCCTGAACGGCCTGGAGCGGCCCGATTCCGGCGAGGTCTTCATCGAGGGCCGCGAGATCGGCCGTCTAAGCGAGCGCGAGCTGCAGCCGCTGCGCCGTCGTATCGGCATGGTGTTCCAGCACTTCAATCTTCTGTCGGCCAAGACCGTCGAGGAGAATGTCGCGCTGCCGCTCAAGATCGAAGGGCGGCCGCGCGCCGACCGCATGGCGCGCGCGGCGGAATTGCTGCAGCTTGTCGGCCTGTCGGAGAAGGCCAAGGCCTATCCGGCCTCGCTGTCGGGCGGCCAGAAACAGCGCGTCGGCATCGCCAGGGCTTTGGCCGCGCGACCGGCGCTGCTTTTGTCCGACGAGGCAACGTCGGCGCTCGACCCGGAGACGACGCGCTCGATCCTCGCTTTGCTGAAAGACATCAATTCGAGACTCGGCCTCACCATTCTGCTCATCACGCATGAGATGGAGGTGATCCGTTCGATCGCCGATCGCGTCGCGGTGATCGACGCCGGCCGGATCGTCGAGGAAGGCGCCGTATGGCAGGTCTTCGCCGATCCGAAATCCGAGATCACCCGCAGCCTGCTCGGCGGCATCCGGCCGCAATTGCCGCCCGGGATTGCAAGCCGGCTCGTCGCAGGTGAAGGCGTGGAAACGATCCTCAAGGTCGATGTGGCCGGCGAGGCCGCGCGCGGAGCCTTGCTTTCGGACCTCGCCGTGACGGTGCCTGGTCCGTTCCGCCTCGTGCATGGCGGTATCGAGCATGTCCAGGGGCAGCCCGTCGGCACGCTGTTCATCGCCGTCCTCGGCGTCGGCGCGCATCTCGCGCAAGTAACGACGTTCCTGAGAGACCGCGGCGCGCGGGTGGAGGTGCTTGGCCATGTCGCCGGTCCTGTTTGAACTCCTGCTCCGCTCGATCTGGGAGACGGTGCTGATGACCGGTGCATCCGGTCTCATCTCGCTGGTCTTCGGCCTGCCGCTCGGCCTTGCCTTGGTGGCCTCCGATCACGGCGGCATCGCCGAGAGCCTTTGGGTCAACCGTAGTCTCGGCGCGATCATCAACGGCTTCCGCTCGGTTCCTTTTATCATCCTGCTGGTGGCATTGATCCCCGTGACGCGCCTGATCGTCGGCACCTCGATCGGCACCTGGGCGGCCATCGTGCCGCTGTCGATCGCGGCGACGCCCTACTACGCCCGCATCGCCGAGGTTTCGCTGCGCGAGGTCGATCACGGCCTGATCGAGGCGGCGCGCGCCATGGGTGGCAACCGCTGGACGATCGTCCGCGAGGTGCTGGTGCCGGAAGCGCTGCCAGGCATCGTCGCCGGATTCACGGTCACGCTGGTGACGCTGGTCGGCGCCTCGGCCATGGCCGGCGCCATCGGCGCCGGCGGGCTCGGCGATCTCGCCATCCGCTACGGCTACCAGCGTTTCGAGACCAGCGTCATGGTCGCCGTGGTCGTCGTGCTCATCGTGCTGGTCTGCGGCATCCAGTGGATCGGCGACCGGCTGGTCGCGCGGCTGGACCGCCGCGAGTAGGGGCGGGCACCGGGATGCGAACGCAATTTGCCGCAAAAGCCAGGAATTGAGCGCCGGCTTGCGCCGTTTGCAGTGAGATTGGTCGGTGTGTTTCTTCACCCGCAATGGCGTGCATGTCATCGTGCAGGTGGGGAGCTAAAACAAAGAGTTACCGCCAAGAGGAGCCTGTCCATGCCCAGAATAATTCCGGTGCTCGATCTCGATCGCTTGGAGCAGGGTCCGTCGGAGCTTCGAACTTTTCTGTTTGACTTGCGCACAGCCGCCCGCGACGTCGGCTTCTTCTATCTCAGTGGCCACGGCATCACCCAGCCGGAGATCGATGCGGTGCTGGGCGCCGCCCGCCGCTTCTTCGCGCTGCCGGAGGCCGACAAGCTCGGCATCGAGATGGTGAAGTCGCCGCAGTTCCGTGGCTATACGCGCGCCGGCGGTGAGCTGACCAGAGGCAAGGCCGACTGGCGCGAGCAGCTCGACATTGGCGTCGAGCGTACGACCATTGCGCAGGGTCCGGGAGTGCCGGCCTGGACGCGGCTGCAGGGTCCGAACCAGTGGCCGGCCGCATTTCCCGATCTCAAGCCGGCGCTGCTTGCCTGGCAGGCAAAGGCGACCGACGTGGCGATCCGGCTGCTCAAGGCTTTCGCGGCGTCGCTCGATCAGCCGGAGGACGTTTTCGATCCGATCTATCGCGGCGAACCGAACCATCGCATGAAGATCGTGCGCTATCCCGGCCGCGACGCCACCGGCGACGACCAGGGCGTCGGCGCGCACAAGGATGGCGGTTTCCTGACCCTCCTGCTGCAGGACGAGAACAAGGGCCTGCAGGTCGAATATGACGGCAGCTGGGTCGTTGTCGACCCGATCCCGCAGACGCTCGTCGTCAACATCGGCGAGCTGCTCGAGCTCGCCTCGAACGGCTATCTCAGGGCTACCGTGCATCGCGTCGTCACGCCGCCGGCCGGCGTCGAGCGCATTTCGGTTCCGTTCTTCTTCAGCGCCCGGCTCGACGCGACGATCCCGCTGCTCGATCTGCCCGAGGAATTGGCGGCCGAAGCGCGCGGCCCGGCCAGCGACCCTGACAATCCGCTCTTCCGCAACGTCGGGACCAATGTGCTGAAAAGCCGGCTGAGGTCGCACCCCGACGTGGCGCGGCGTCACTATGCCGATCTGTTGGAAAAAGCATCGGCCGCTGGCTGAAGATTTCGCGCAGTCGAGCGAGATTTTTTCGCAATTTCGATCTTTTTTGGAATTCCGTTCGTGGAAAATACACCGTTCAGGCCCCAAATAAGCACCATCGCTCGGTGTTTTCCTCCCATTGCGCCGGGCGGTGTTCCCCTCTGAAGGTTATGACCTTCATACTTGGCCGGGCCGCTTTCGCGCCCGGCCTTTTTCTTATCCGTGCTGGGAATAGGCCGATCAGGCGAAGCCTATGCGGATGGTTCCGTATGGCCCGAAATCCGAGACGATCTCGTCGCCATGCCGGCATTCGACCGGTCGGATGAAGGAGCCCGACAGCACGACCTGACCGGCTTCGATGCGCATGCCGTATTGATGCAGCCGGTTGGCGAGCCAGACGATGCCCTTGGCCGGATGATCGAGCACGCCGGCGCCGAGCCCCGTCTCCTCCACCTCGCCGTTGCGCGACACGATGGCGCCGATCCAGCGCAGATCCGCCTCGCGCGGACCGGCCTTGCGGCCGCCGACGACGATGCCGGCATTGGCCGCATTGTCCGAGATCGTGTCGAAGAAGGTCCTGATCTTGCCGGTCTCCTTGTTCACCCGCTCGATGCGGGTGTCGAGGATTTCAAGCGCAGGCGTGATGTGATCGGTGGCGTCGAGCACATCGTCGACGGAAATGTCCGGACCGGCCAAAGGCGCCTTCATGACGAAGGCGATCTCGGCCTCGATGCGAGGCTGGATGAAACGATCGGCCGGCACTATGCCGCCGTCCTCGAAGAACATGTCGTCGAACAGGATCCCGGAATCGGGAATGTCGATGCTGAGCGCCGACTGCATCGCCTTCGAGGTCAGGCCGATCTTCCAGCCCTTGATGGTCAGTCCCGATGCGGCCTTCCGCTTCATCAGCGCCGCCTGCACGCGATAGGCGTCGTCCATCGTCGCCTGAGGAAAATCGAGGCTGAGCAGCCTGATCTGCCGGCGCTCGCGCTCGGCTTCGAACAGCCGCTGTGCGGCGTCCTCGACTTCCATTCCCGTCATCATCGGCCGGCTCCTTCGTCGACGACGCCGTTGCGAAGCAGGCCGATGCCGTCAGCCTCGACCTCGACCACATCGCCCGGCTTCAGCCAGACCGGTGGGTCGAAGCGGGCGCCGGCGCCCGTTGGCGTGCCGGTGACGATGACATCGCCCGGCACCAGCGTGGTGAAGGTCGAGATGTAGTTGATGATCTTGGCGAACGAAAAGATCATGCGCCCGGTGCGGTCCTGCTGGCGCAGCTCGCCGTTGACGCGGGTGGTCAGCGAAATGTCGGCGATCTGCGCCTCATCGGCAAACGGCACCAGCCAGGGGCCGATCGAGCCGGTCCGGTCGAAATTCTTGCCTTGGGTGACGTTGAACTTGGCGTGACGCACCCAGTCGCGGATCGTGCCTTCGTTGCACAGCGACAGCGCCGCGATATGGCCGAGCGCATCGGCCTCGGCGATCCGTCGCCCGCCCTTGCCGATGACGATGACGACCTCGCCCTCATAATCGAGCTGCGGTGATTCCGGCGGCCGCACCAGTGGCGCGCCATGGCCGACGAAGGAGCGCGGGAAGCGAATGAACAGCGACGGGCTCGAAGGCGCGGCCTGCCCGTCCTTGTACTCCTCGTTGCGGTCCGGATAGTTGACGCCGACGCAGATGATCTTTTCAGGCGAGGGGACCGGGATTTCGTACGCGATGTCCTTGACGCTGAAATCGGCTGCTAGACCCTCGGCCTCTTCGGCGAGTTTGCCGAGCGCGCCGGCCTCGATCACCTCGCGCAGCGTCGGCCATTCGGGATGACGCGCCGAGAGGTCGACGACGCCCTTATCGGCAATCGCGCCGTAGCGTGTCTTGCCGCCGGCGGTGAAGGTGGCGAGGCGCGCGATGCTCATGCTGATGCTCCGTGGTCGTCGCTGATGGCTAGCCGGAAGCGTCGAGTTCTACGGCGCCCCCCTCTGTCCTGCCGGACATCTCCCCCACACGGGGGGAGATCAGCCAGCCGCGCCGCTGGCGCCTTTCTTGCAGCGTTGAAAATTGGCGAAGGCAGAGATGACACCCAATCTCCCCCCTGTATGGACTGGGGACATCGCGAACAGGTGTGCGAAGACATCGCGAACAGTTTCCCATGCTAGC
>NZ_VFVL01000017.1 GCF_006442815.1 Mesorhizobium sp. B2-4-3 | reverse complement strand
GCCTTCCGGGCCAAACGCCCGATAACGTTCAAGCCATTTGTAGCCCGTCTTGCGCGAGATATCGAAGGTCGCGCACAACTGCGTCATCGTCTCGTCGCCACACAAGCATTCCGAAACAAACCGAAGCCGCTCATCCATGAGCCCAGTCTCTCGCCAAACCATCGCCGGTCCTCCCGGCAGACAAGAAAACTGTCACCCATCTAATCGGTCCATTCTGTTACCTATCTATCCGGTTCGGACACCTGCCGGACATCTCCCCCACAAGGGGGGAGATTAGCCGGCACCGGCGCCTTCGCCAATAACCTCAAAGGTAATTGAACTGCGCCCCTCGCCGGCCTAGTCCTACCTCATGACCACATCCGAAACCTCCGCCGGCAGCCTGATCCGCGAGTGGCGCACGCGGCGGCGCATGAGCCAGCTCGACCTCGCCATGGAGGCCGACATCTCGCAGCGGCATCTTTCCTTCGTCGAAAGCGGCCGCGCGCAGCCGTCGCGCGACATGGTGCTGCATCTGGCCGAGCAGCTGTCGATTCCACTGCGCCAACGCAACCAGCTCCTACTCGCGGCGGGCTTCGCGCCGAGCTTCAGCGAGAAATCGCTTAGCGACGCAACGCTGGCGCCCGCGATGGCCGCGGTCGAGACCGTGCTGAAAGGTCACGAGCCCTTTCCGGCACTGGCGGTGGACCGGCACTGGAACCTTGCTTCCGCCAATGGCGCGATTGCTCCGTTCCTCGCCGACATCTCCGAAGCATCGCTGCTCGTGCCGCCGGTCAACGTGCTGAGGCTCAGCCTGCATCCGGGCGGCGTGGCACCGCGCATCGTCAATCTGGCGGAGTGGCGCGCGCATCTGCTCGAGCGGCTGAAGCACCAGAACGACGCCACCGGCGACCCGGTGCTGATTGAGCTGGAGCGCGAATTGCGCACCTATCCGTCCGGCCTGAGGAGCGGCCGGCCGGCGCCGGTCGAACCGAGCGGCATCGTGCATCCGCTGCGGCTTGCGCATGGCGATCAGGTGCTGTCCTTCATCAGCACGATCACCGTCTTCGGCACGCCGCTCGACGTCACGCTGTCGGAGCTGGCGATCGAATCCTTCTTCCCGGCCGACGAACAGACAAGGGCGGTGCTGGTGCGGCTGGCAAAGGAACGCGCCAACCAGTAACGTCGGCGGGACAGCACCCCCCTCTGTCCTGCCGGCCATCTCCCCCGCAAGGGGGGAGATTGGCAGCTCCCGCGCCTCGCACATCCTGCACCGTTGGTGGTTGGCGAAAGCAGCCGCGACAGCTGATCTCCCCCCTTGCGGGGGAGATGGCCGGCAGGCCAGAGGGGGGTGTGACGGAACTCAGCTTTTAAAGCTACTCTTTGAAACAGTTCACCCTTGCGGCGGCGCTGCCGTCCTGGTGCGCGTGCGCTCGAGGCCCAGTTGCCGCTCGCGCCAGATGATGAAGATACCGGCGGCGACCACGATCACGCCGCCGGCAAGCGTGTTCAGCGAGGTCACGTCGCCGAAGGCGAGATAGCCGACGACGACGCCGAGGATCATCGAGGTGTATTCGAAGGGCGCCACGACCGAGGCTTCGGCGTGGCGGTAGGCCGCCGTCATCAGGATCTGGCCGAGCCCGCCGCAGAAGCCCGCGAAAACAAGCAGCGCCGCCTGCATCGGCGTCAGCGCCTGCCAGCCGAAGGGCAGCGTGAAGAGTGACAGCACACTCGCTGTGGACGAGAACCACAGCACGATGGTCGCCGTCTTCTCCGTCTGCACGAGATTGCGCACCAGAAGCATGGCGACCGCCGAGATCGCGGCGGCGATCAGCGCGGCCATGACGCCCAGCACCTCCTGGTCGTCGAGGCCTTCATCGGAATTGAGTAGCGTGAGTTCGGGCCAGGAGATGACCAATACGCCGGCAAGACCGACCGCGACCGCGCTCCAGCGGTAGACGCGGATCGTCTCGCCGAGGAAGATCGAGGAGAACACGACGACCAGCAGCGGCTGGGCGTAGTTCAGCGTGATCGCTTCCGGCAGCGGCAACCTGGTCAGCGCGAAGAAGCCGAGCCCCATGGCGCCGACGCCGACCACACCGCGCGCGACATGGTTGAACGGCCGCCTCGTCGTGAATGCCGTGGCCAATTCGCCCTTGAAGGCGAGGAAGGCGATGATCGGGAAGATGGCGAAGAAGGAGCGGAAGAAGACGAGCTGCCCGGCGGGCACGTCGCCGGCAGCCTTGATGCAGGTCTGCATGCCAACGAAGACCGTCACTGAGACGATCTTCAACGTGATGCCGCGCAGCGTGTTGTGGCCGACGGCATGATCGACGGTCATCTTGCCTCGTATTGATGGTCGGAAAACGAAGCCGCAAATCAGGCCTTTCCACAGTTTTGTCGAGTGGCCGTTTCGTGTAAAGAGCGCGCACCTCAAAATTCTTGGGCCAGCCAAGCTGGCTGGCCGCCCGAAATCAACAGGAAAAGCCCAAGGAATGCGCATAGATACCGGCCATGTCTTCAAGCTCGAAGACTATCGCCCCTGCGACTATCTCATCCCGAGCACCAGCCTCGACTTCCGCCTGTCGCCGGACGCGACCCATGTGACCGCGCTGCTCACCATCGAGCGGCGCGAGGGCGTCGCCGCCTCGGCGCCGCTGGTGCTCGACGGCGACGGGCTGACGTTGCTCGGCATTGCCGTCGACGGGCATACGCTTCCGGCCAGCGACTATGAGGCGACGCCCGACCGGCTGACGATCCTGAAGCCGCCGGCGGCGCAGCGTTTCGAGCTGCGCCTGGAGACGGAGATCGCGCCTTCGCGCAACGAGGCGCTGATGGGCCTCTATCGCTCCAACAATGTCTACTGCACGCAATGCGAAGCAGAGGGCTTTCGCCGCATCACCTATTTCCTCGACCGTCCCGATATCCTGTCGGTCTACACGGTGCGCATCGAAGCGCCGCACAACGAGGCGCCGCTCTTGCTTTCGAACGGCAATCCTGTGGAGAGCGGCACGCTGGATAGCGGCCGGCATTATGCGGTCTGGCACGACCCCTTCCCCAAACCTTCCTACCTTTTCGCGCTGGTGGCGGGCGCGCTCGGCAAGGTGGCGGGCAGCTTCACCACCATGTCCGGCCGCGAGGTCGAGCTCGGTATCTATGTCGAGCCCGGCAAAGAGCGGCTTGCCGGCTATGCGATGGACGCGCTGAAGCGCTCGATGAAGTGGGACGAGGAAGCCTTCGGCCGCGAATACGACCTCGACGTCTTCAACATCGTCGCCGTCTCCGACTTCAACATGGGCGCCATGGAGAACAAGGGCCTCAACGTCTTCAACGACAAATATGTGCTGGCCGACGAGGAGACCGCGACGGATGCCGACTTCGCCAATATCGAGGCGATCATCGCGCATGAATATTTCCACAATTGGACTGGCAACAGAATCACTTGCCGCGACTGGTTCCAGCTCTGCCTGAAGGAAGGGCTGACGGTTTACCGCGATCATGAATTCTCCGCCGACCAGCGCTCGCGGCCGGTGAAGCGCATCGCCGAGGTGCGCACGCTGCGCGCGCACCAATTCCCGGAAGACCAGGGGCCGCTGGCACATCCGGTCAGGCCGCGCCGCTACCGCGAGATCAACAACTTCTACACGGCGACCGTCTACGAGAAGGGCTCGGAAGTGGTGCGCATGATCCGCACCATCCTCGGGCCGGAAACCTTCCGCGCCGGCATGGACCTCTATTTCGAGCGGCATGACGGCGAGGCTGCGACGATCGAGGATTTCCTCAAAGTCTTCGAGGACGTCTCCGGCAGAGATCTCGCGCAATTCGCGCTCTGGTACCACCAGGCCGGCACCCCGAACCTGACGGTGAGCTCCACGCACAATGCGGCGGCAAAGGAGTTCACCCTGGAGATCGAGCAGTCGGTGCCGCCGACGCCGTCGGAAAGCCGCAAGCGGCTGATGCATATTCCCCTAGCTTTCGGACTTGTCGGCGCCAACGGCAAGCCCGTCACCTGGACTGCCGTCGAGGGCGCAACGGTGGATGACGGTATGATCCACATCCGCAAGCGTCGGCATACGGTGCGCTTCTCGGGTATTTCGCAACGGCCTTCGGTGTCGCTCAACCGCGGCTTCTCGGCGCCGATCACGCTTTCGGTGCAGCAGAAGGCCGACGACCAGTTCTTCCTCGCGGCGCATGACAGCGACGCCTTCGCGCGCTGGCAGGCGTTCAACACGCTCTTGACCGATGCGCTGATCGCCGCCTTCCGCCAGATCCTCGGCGGCAAGGAGCCGGTGTTTGCGGCGCGGCTTGCCGAGCTTGCCGGCAGGATCGCCGGCGACGAGGCACTGGAGCCGGCCTACCGGGCGCTCGCGCTGTCGCTTCCCGGCGAAGCCGATATCGCCCGCGACATCGGCAAGGGCATCGACCCTAACGCCATCTTAGCCGCGCGCGAGGCGATGGCGCGGATGATCGCCGAGGCAAACCGCGAGGCCTTCCCGGCGCTCTATGAGAGCCTTGCCGACAAGGGTCCGTTCAGCCCGGACGCGGCGAGCGCCGGGCGCAGAGCGCTGCGCAACATCCTGCTCGACTATCTTTCGCTGCTGCCGGCCGGCGCGGGCCTCGCCGCAGGGCACTTCACCGCCGCCACAAACATGACCGACCGCGCCGCGGCGCTCGCCGTGCTGGCGCATCGCCATCCAGGCACGGCCGAGGCCGAAGAAGCGCTGGCCGCTTTCGAGGCCCGCTATCGCGGCGACGCGCTGGTGCTCGACAAATGGTTCCAGATCCAGGCCGGCGTGCCGGGCGCAAAGACCGTCGAGAAAGTGCGTGAGCTCATGCGGCACCCTGCCTTCTCGATCGCCAACCCGAACCGGGTGCGTTCGCTGATCGGCACCTTCTCCAGCGCGAACCAGACCGGCTTCCACCGCCCCGACGGCGAAGGCTACCGTTTCTTCGCCGAGACGGTGCTGGACGTGGAGAAGCGCAACCCGCAAGTGGCAGCGCGGCTGGCCACGGCGCTACGCTCGTGGCGCTCGCTGGAGCCTGGACGTCAGGCCAAGGCCAGGCAGGCGCTGCTCGACATGGCGAAAGCCGAGAATCTTTCGGCGGATCTGCGCGATATCGTGGAACGGACGCTGGCGTAGCGATGGAGCGCCAATCTCCCCCCTTGTGGGGGAGATCAGCAGTTGCGACGAATTTCAATCAATTTTTAATCTTTTTCGCCTGCGCCTCTGGACAAGGCGAATCGGCTTTGATTCTTTAATGGCGATTCGGGGCGTGCGGCGTAGCCGGATCATCTAAGTATGCGGCAAATCGGGGAGTGCCATTTATGGCCAAGGCGGACGCGTGGGGCGCGCCCGGAGGGAAGGCTTTTGCGCGTCGCAAGGCAAGGAGCGACGGACTTGCCGGCAATGCGCGCCTGATCGCCGAACCGACTTATCAGCGGCTCCTGGCCGCCGAGCCGCTGCTGCGCCGGTCGATCCCGGCGCTGATCGTCGTTTTCCTCATCGTCATCGCGGCATTGCGTTTCCTGTCGCTGATGAACGAGCATGACGAGATCGAGCGCGACGCCAAGGCTGTGCTGGCGCTGGCGGCCGGCCAGATGGCGCAGGCGATCACCGCGGACCCCAGCGCGGCCGGCGCCAATGCCATAAGCCTCCTGGAAAACACCAGCCGCCAGGGCGCCATGAGCCGCGCCCATGTGCTCGCCGTCACCGACGCCTACTTCAAGGTCATCGCCGTTTCGCCGCTGTCGACAGGCTGGCAAGGCCGCATGCTCGACGGCCTCGTGCTGGGCGGCCAGCCGCTGTTCATGTTCGGCGACCGCGCCGGCGTGATGGATGTCAGCATCTCAGGACAGGACTGGTTCGCCGCCGTCAGCCTCAGCGGCGACCGCAAACACGCGGCCGCCGTGCTGGTGCCGCAGGAAGCGGTGTTCGACAGCTGGCGCAAGTCGATGTCGCTCAACGTCACGCTGTTCGTGCTGACGGCGGGTGTGCTGATCGTCATCCTCTACGCCTATTTCGGCCAGGCGGCGCGCGCCCAGGCGGCGGACCGCATCTATCTCGAAGCGCATCAGCGCATCGACATGGCGCTGGTGCGCGGCCGCTGCGGGCTGTGGGACTGGGACATGGTGCGCGGCAAGATGTACTGGTCGCGCTCGATGTACGACATGCTGGGCTATGAGCCTTGCGATACGATGCTCTCCTTCGGCGAGGTCGACGAGATCATCCACCCGGAAGACGGCGACCTGTTCGAGCTCGCCAACCGCATCATCGAACGCGAGATCGACCATATCGACCAGGTTTTCCGCATGCGCCACGCCGACGGACAATGGGTGTGGATGCGGGCCCGCGCCCAGGTGATCGACCCGGAGGCGCCGGAGATCCAGCTGATCGGCATCGCCGTCGACGTCACCGAGCAGCGGCACTTGGCGCTGCGCTCGGAAGCGGCCGACATGCGGCTCAGGACAGCGATCGAGAACATCAACGAATCCTTCGTGCTGTGGGATGCCGCCGAACGGCTGATCATGTGCAATTCGAAGTTCCAGAAGGACAACGGGCTGTCGGACCGCGACGTGGTACCGGGCGCGACCCGCGATATGCTGGAGGAGCGCATGCTGGCCTTCGCCTCTGAGCGCAGGTTGGCCAATGCCAACGGGCCGCAGGGCGGCGTCAGCTTGGAGCGCCAGCTTGCCGACGGCCGCTGGCTGCAGGTCAACGAGCTCAGGACCCGCGACGGCGGCGTCGTCTCGGTCGGCTCCGACATCACGCAGATCAAGCTGCACCAGGAAAAGCTGGTCGACAGCGAGCGCCGGCTGATGGCGACGATCCACGATCTCAGCCTCGCGCGGCGCGCCGAGGAGGAACGCGCCAGCGAACTGGTCGAGCTCAACCGCAAATACATGAAGGAAACCGAGCGCGCCGAGGCGGCCAATCGCGCCAAGTCGGAGTTCCTCGCCAACATGTCGCATGAATTGCGCACGCCACTCAACGCCATCATCGGCTTCTCCGAGCTGATGCAGCAGGGCTTGTTCGGGCCGCTCGGCTCGGAGCGCTACGAGGAATACGCGACCGACATCAACGGCAGCGGCAAATACCTGCTCGGCGTCATCAACGACATACTCGACATGTCGAAGATCGAGGCCGGCCAGTTCTCGCTCGACCGCGAGGAGATCGACCTCTGCCCGCTGATCAAGGAAACGGTGCGGGTGATCTCGCTGCAGGCAGCGGAAAAGTCGATCAATGTCGAGACGCGCATCGCCGATACGATGCGGCTCTACGCCGACCGCCGCGCGATCAAGCAGATCGCCATCAACCTGCTCTCCAACGCGGTGAAATTCACCGGACAGGGCGGCAAGATCACGGTCAGGGCGCGCAACACGTCGGGCGCCCTGCTGCTCACCATCGAGGACAATGGCTGCGGCATCCCCAAGCAGGCGCTGAGCAAGCTCGGCCGGCCGTTCGAGCAGGTGCAGAACCAGTTCTCCAAGAACCACACCGGCTCTGGCCTCGGCCTCGCCATCTCGCGCTCGCTGGCTGAATTGCAGGGCGGCGCGCTGAAGATCCGCTCGACCGAGGGCGTAGGCACCATCGTGTCGGTGCGCATTCCGCTGAAGAAGGCGCCGGCGATGGTGAAGGCAGCGGCTTAGTTTGCGGGCCGAAATTCGAGGCGCTGGCGGGACAGCGCCCCCCTCTGCCCTGCCGGGCATCTCCCCCACAAGGGGGGAGATTGGCAGCTTCAGCGCCCCGCTTAATCCTGCCCGTTGGCGATTGGCGAAAGCCGCGATAACAGCTGATCTCCCCCCAAGTGGGGGAGATGTCCGGCAGGACAGAGGGGGGCGCGAAGGAATGAGGCGTGGATTTAACCTTGCGAGGTCGGCGCTCCCGCACGAAGCAGGAGGTCGAAATCCCTGCGGACCTTCCGCGACGTCTCCTTGAGATGTGCTTCCAGCACGCCGAAATCCGGCAGGTCGGTGACCGCCAGCAACAGATCCGCAAGCCCCGGCGGGACATCGTCGCGCTGGAATTCGCCGGTGAGGCAAAGCCTGATCATCTGGGTCAGCGCCAGATAGAGCCGATAGGCCTCGCCAAGCTCTTCACGCATATCGGCTGAGGCGAAGTCCGGGGAAAGCCGGGCCAAAATGTCGGCCGTCGCCGTGACCCGGCGGCCAGGTTCGATCGCGCCGGTGATGACCGCGACCTGGGCGATGAATTCGAGATCGATGAGCCCGCCCGGGATCAGCTTGATGTCCCAGAGATCGCGCGGGGCCTTCTCCTTCTCGATCAGCGCCCGCATGTCCGAGGCCTCGGCTTTGACCTTGGCGGCATCGCGCGGTTGCGCCAGCACCGCCGCCACTTCCGTCTCGAGCTCGGCGCAGAGTTCGGCATCGCCGCCGACGGCGCGGGCCCGTGCCAGCGCCATGTGTTCCCAGGTCCAGGCGTCCTGGCGCTGATACTTCTTGAACGCATCGATATGGGTGGCGACCGGCCCCTTGTTGCCCGAAGGGCGCAGGCGCAGGTCCAGCTCATAGAGCACGCCTTCGGCCGTCGGCGCCGAGACGGCGGCGATGAGGCGCTGCGTCATGCGGGTGTAGTAGTGCGAAGGCGCCAGCGGCTTCTCGCCATCCGAGTCCTCGGCATCCGCGTCGTGGTCGTAGAGCAGGATGAGATCGACATCCGAACCGGCGGTGATCTCGCGGCTGCCGAGCTTGCCCATGCCGAGCAGCGCCACCTTGCCGCCGGCGATCCAGCCGTGGCGCAGCGCGAATTCGGCGATCACCGCGTTCAGCGCCGCCTCGATGGTGAGATCGGCGAGGTCCGAAAAGGCGCGACCCGCGCGCGCGGGATCGATCGAGCCGGCAAGCAGGCGCACGCCGATTAGGAATTTCTGCTCGGAGGCGAAGATGCGCAGGCGGTCGAGCACGTCCTCATAAGCGCGATCGCCCTCGATGAAGGCGGCAAGCCGCGCCGAAAGATAGGCGCGGTCCGGCAGTTCGGTAAGCAGCGCCGGGTCGAGCAGGCCGTCGAAGACATGTGGGCGGCGGGTGATGATGGCAGCCAGCCTCGGCGCCGCGCCCATGATGGTCGCCATCAGCTTCAAGAGCGCCGGGTTCGATTGCAGCAGCGAGAAAAGCTGGATGCCCGCCGGCAGGCCGGCAAGGAACTCGTCGAAGCGCATCAGCGCCTCGTCGGCGCGCCGTGTCTGGCCGAAGGCCTTCAGCAGTGCCGGCGTCAGTTCGGTCAGCCTCTCGCGCGCCTCCGCCGACTGGGTGACGCGGTAGCGGCCGAAATGCCAGCCGCGGATGACGCGGCAGATGTCGCTCGGCCGCTGGAAGCCGAGGCCATGCAACGTCTGCAGCGTGTCGGGATCGTCGACATCGCCGGTGAAGACCAGATTGCCGACGCCGGCCGAGAGCTCGGGCGCGGTCTCGAACAGCGCCGCGTAGTGGCGCTCGACCTGCTGCAGCGAGGCGCGGAAGGCCTGCGTGAATTCCGCCTCGCCGGCAAAACCCAGCATCAGCGCGATGCGTTTGAGCTCCTCGTCTTCTTCCGGCAGGATGTGCGTCTGCTCGTCCGCGACCATCTGGATGGCGTGCTCGACACGGCGCAGGAACCAGTATTGGCGGGTGAGCGCATCGCGAGCGTCAGCGGTGATCCAGCCGCGCGCGGCGAGCGCTGCGAGCATCGGCACAGTCTCGCGGCCGCGCAGCTCCGGGAAGCGGCCGCCGGCGATGAGCTGCTGGGTCTGGACGAAGAACTCGATCTCGCGGATGCCGCCGCGGCCGAGCTTGACGTTGTGGCCCTTCACCGCGATCTCGCCATGGCCCTTGTGGGCATGGATCTGGCGCTTGATCGAATGGACGTCGGCGATCGCCGCATAGTCCATGTATTTGCGCCAGACATAGGGCTGCAATTCCTTGAGGAAGGCGGCGCCCGCGGCAAGATCGCCCGCCACCGGCCGCGCCTTGATCATGGCGGCGCGCTCCCAGTTCTGGCCGCGCGCCTCGTAATAGCGAAGCGCTGCCTCGACCGGGATTGCCAGCGGCGTCGAGCCGGGATCGGGGCGGAGCCTCAGGTCGGTGCGGAAGACATAGCCATGCTCGGTGCGATCCTGCAGGATGCGCACGAGACGACGCGTGAGCCGCGAGAACAGCTCGGTCGCGTCGAGCGGATCGATGACGGCCGGCGCCTCCGGCTCGAAGAAGACGACGAGATCGATGTCGGAGGAAAAGTTCAGCTCATGCGCGCCGAGCTTGCCCATGCCGAGCAGGATCCAGCCTGAATCTTTGGCTGGTTGCGCCGGATTCGGCAGCTTGAGCTTGCCTTGCCGGTTCGCGTCGAGCAGCAGGAAATCGACGGCGGCGCATGAGCAGGCGTCGGCAAGATCGCTGAGGCGGCGCACCGTCACGGAGGTCTCCGCCTCGCCTGAAAGATCGGCCAGCGCAATCAGGAAATGCGCTTCGGTCTTCCATTGCCTGAGCGCCATCATCAGGCTCGCTTCCGAGGCGTCATCCGCCCTCGCCGCGCCGCCTATCGCTTCGCCGATGGCATCGAGCCGCGCTTCGATCGTCAGGTCGAACAGCGTATCGAGGATCGCCGGCCGCCGGCGCGCCACGTCGCGCAGGAAGGGCGAGAGGTCGAAGACGGCCGCCAGCAGGTCCTGCGGCGGCCCCTCGCCCGCCAGGAACGCAGCGAGTCGGGAAAGCCCCTCCTCCTCGGCGGCGTCGGCGATTTCCGACAATTCGCGCCGGGCACGTTTCGCGTCCAGGGGGCGGAGCGCCAGTGTCGGGCTAAGCCGGAATTCGGATTCGATTTTCTTCTTCGCCATTTATCCGCGCCGTCAATGCGTCTCCCGCAACGGGAAACTCATGACCACGGACAATCCGGGATTGGCGGGTAAAAGATCAAGCCTTCCGTTGTGGAAAGTCATGATTGCCTTGGCGAGGCTGAGACCGAGACCCGAGCCCGGCTGCGAGCGGCTCTTTTCCAGGCGCACGAAGCGCTCGGTGGCGCGGGCGCGATCGGCATCATCTGGAATGCCGTGGCCATTGTCGGTGACGGCAAGCTTGATCTCGTTGCCGATGCGCTTCAGCACCACCCGCACTTTCGGCGTCTCGGCTGCGTCGGTCGAGTATTTGATGGCGTTGTCGACGATGTTGGACAGCGCCTGGCCGATCAGCTCGCGGTTGCCGTTGATCGTAAAGGCCTCGGACACGGTCGCTTCCAGCGCGACGCCCGCCTCTTCCGCCACCGGCTCGTAGAGCTCGACGACGTCGCTCACCGTCGCGGCGAGATCGACGGGACCGGTCTGTTCCGAGGAATAGCCAGCCTCCAGGCGCGAGATCATCAGGATGGCGTTGAATGTCTTGATGAGCTGATCGGACTCCGCGATCGTGCCTTCCAGCGCCTGACGGTAATCCTGCGTCTTGTGCCTGCCGGCGAGCGTCGCCTCGGCGCGGTTGCGCAGCCTGGTCAGCGGCGTCTTCAGATCATGGGCGATGTTGTCGGAGACCTGCTTCAGCCCCTCGTTCAGCATGGCGATCCTGGCCAGCATGGAATTGAGGTTTTCCGACAGGCGGTCGAATTCGTCGCCGGCGCCGGTGACCGGCAGCCGTCCGGACAAATCGCCGCCCATGATGCGGCGGCTGGCGTCCGAGACGCTGTCGATGCGCTTGAGCGCGGCGCGCCCGACAAAGAACCAGATCAGGATGCCGCCAAGACCCATCATACCGAGCGCCAGGGTCAGCGCGCGGCTGATGACGGCGCGGAAGCGCTCGGGCTCGCCGAGGTCGCGGCCGACCAGCATGATCATCTGGTTGGGCAGCCTCAGCACCAGCGCGATGGCGTTGTGGCCCTTTTGCCCCGTGGACTGGGGACTGTTGCTGCCCTCGTTGGCTGGAGGCGTGGACTGGTCCGAACCGCCACTGCGCAGCCGATCGAGCTCGCCCTCGCCGAAGCGCTGGTAGGAAAACGGTTCGGTCGTCCAGCCCTCGGTCTCTATGACCCCCGGCTCCAGGCTCTGCACATTGCCGGTCAGGATCTGGCCATTGGCGTCGGCGATCAGGTAAAGATTGGCGCCGGGCTGGCGCGAGCGGGCCTCGACGACGCGCACCAGCACCGGCAGGCCGCCGCGCTGATAGGCGCGGGCCAGGCCCAGCACCTCGTCGTTGATGGTCTCCTGCGTCTGCGCGGTCAGCATGCGCGCCGACAGCGACGTCATGTAGAAGACGAGCAGCACGGCGCAGAGCGCGAAAAGCAGAAGATAAAGCGCCGAAAGCCGGGCCGCCGTCGTCTTCATGATGGCCGGCAGGGAAAGAGCCATTTGCTCCCTAGCTGCCCTTCAGCATGTAGCCGGCGCCGCGGATCGTGTGCAGGATCGGCTTGTCGAAGCCTTTTTCGATCTTGCCGCGCAGGCGCGAGACGTGGACGTCGATGACGTTGGTCTGCGGATCGAAATGATAGTCCCAGACATTTTCCAGAAGCATGGTGCGCGTCACCACCTGGCCGGCATGGCGCATCAGATATTCGAGCAGGCGGAACTCGCGCGGCTGCAGCGTGATCTCGCGGCCGGCGCGCTTGACCGAATGCGACAGCCGGTCGAGCTCGAGATCGCCGACACGGTAGACGGTCTCGGACTCGCGCGCGCTGGCGCGGCGGTTCAGAACCTCGACGCGGGCGAGCAATTCGGAAAAGGCATAGGGCTTGGTGAGATAATCGTCGCCGCCGGCACGCAAGCCCGTGACGCGGTCGTCGACCTCGCCCAGCGCCGAAAGGATCAGCACCGGCGTGGTGTTGCCGCGCGAGCGAAGCGCGGCGATCACCGACAGGCCGTCACGGCGCGGCATCAGGCGGTCGACCACCATCACGTCATAGTCGCCGGCATCGGCGAGCGCGAAGCCGGTCTCGCCGTCGCCGGCGACATGGGCGGTGTGGCCCGCCTCGGCGAAGGCTTTCTGCAAATAATCCGCTGCCTCGCGATCGTCTTCCATGACGAGAATCTTCATGGAGCCGTTATACGCGATTTCACCGGAAGTTTGAGAGGCAGTCATTCTTCATGCCTTGTCTTCATTAGTCGCATGTCTTCTTCCCAAAACCGGCAACCGCTTTTGGGCGACATGCATTTCGTTCCGCATGTCGTGATCCCAAAACCGGTGCCCACTTTTGGGTGACATGCGATAAGCGGCAGCGGGTGATGGGAAACCCGCTGCCGCCAGGAGCGAAACACGGTGACTGACTTACGTGCTCGGCCCCATGTTTTCCCGGCGGCGGCTCGGGGGTGTTGATACCGCCGCAGGGAAAAGTCGAAAGTTGAAGATCAGCCCTTGCCGACCGGCAGCGCGACGAAGCGGTTCGAGTCGTCGCGGGTGATCTGCATCAGCACGGCCTTGCGGCCGGCCTTGGCGGCATCCGTCATCGCCTTGGACACGTCGTCGGTGGTGTTCACGTCGTTCGAATTGATCGAGGTGATGACGTCGCCGGGCTGGATGCCGCGGTCGGCCGCGTCGCTGTCGGGATCGACGTCGGTGACCACGAGGCCCTTGCCGTTTTCCGCCTTGGTGACGGTCAGGCCGAGATCGGCCAGCGTGTCGGCCTTGGCGGCGGGCGCCGACTGCTTGTTGTTGTCGTCGTTCGAAGCCTGCTTGTCGCTTGCCGGCAACGTGCCGAGATCGACCTTGACCGTCTCGTCCTTGCCATTGCGCCAGACGGTGACGTCGACCGATTTGCCCGGCGCGAATGCACCGATCATCCGGGCGAGCTCCTTGGGCGAAGCGACATCCTTGCCGTCGATCTGGGTGATGACGTCGCCGGCGACGATGCCTGCCTTCTTGCCCGGGCCGGAATCCTGGGCGCTCGAGACCAGCGCGCCCTTGTCCGACTTCAGGCCGAGCGATTCGGCGATATCCGAGGTGACCGGCTGGATCTCGACGCCGAGCCAGCCGCGCTGGACGGAACCGCTCTTCATCAGATCCTGGACGACCTGCTTGGCGGTCGAGGCCGGGATGTCGAAGGCAATGCCGACGCTGCCGCCCGACGGCGAGAAGATGGCGGTGTTGATACCGATCACCTGGCCGTTGAGATTGAAGGTCGGACCGCCCGAATTGCCGCGGTTGACCGAGGCATCGATCTGGATGAAGTCGTCATAAGGGCCTGCGCCGATGTCACGGCCGCGTGCCGAGACGATACCCGCGGTGACGGTGCCGCCCAGGCCGAACGGATTGCCGACGGCGACCACCCAGTCACCGATGCGGACCTTGGAATCGTCGGCGAAGTCGACATAGGTGAACTTGTTGCCGCCGCCATCGACCTTGAGCACGGCGAGATCGGTGCGCGGATCGGTGCCGATCAGCTTGGCGTCGAGCTCCTTGCCGTCATTGGTGACGACGCTGAAATCCGAGCCTTCCGAGACGACGTGGTTGTTGGTGACGAGATAGCCGTCCTCGGAGATGAAGAAGCCCGAGCCCTGGGCGATCGGACGCGGCTGGCCATTGCCATGGTCGCGGTGGTCGAAGCGGCGCATGCCGAACTGGCCACCCTGACCCTGGTCGCCGAAGCCGCGGAATTCCTTGAAGAAGCGACGCAGCTGCGGATTGTCGGGCAGGTTGTCGAAACCGTCCTGATCGTCGGAACCATCGTCGGCCGTCGACTGGATCTTGGCTTTCACCTTGACGCTGACGACCGCCGGCGAGACATGCTCGACGACGTCGGCGAAGCTCGGCACCTGCGGGGCTTCGACGCGCACGGCATCGGCCAGCACGGGGGCAGTGCCGGTGGCAAGCGCGCCCGCGCCGACCGCACCGATAACGGCCAGGGACGCTGCAGCCGCCATCAGACGCTTGCGGGTGCTGGAAAATGAATTGGGGGCATTATTCATGGGTTTCTTATCCTCTATCGACGCGGATGCGCTCAGGCGAAGCATCCTCGGGCAAGAGGATTAGAGAGCCGCACATTACGGCGCCATTTCCGGTACATGAAAGTTTTGTAATGTTGGGGATCGGCGACGATGACCACAGGCATGTCGGGCTCGAAGGCTTGGCGAAAGCACCCGAGACTTCGTCATTCCAGGGCGAAGCAGGAGCGAAGCTCCGTCGCGCAGACCCTGGAATCCATGCCGTTACCTCGCGCGAGGGTTGCAGCAGAGTAGAAATTCTGGACGGCCGCGACGCCTCGAAGTCACGGAATGGATCCTCGGGTCTGCGCGCGTCGCTTCGCTCCTTGCTTCGCCCGTGGATGACGACGACACAGGGGGTCTCGGCCAACCTCCGAGGCCCGCAATTCATGTTATTCGCTTAGCATCTTGTCCAGCGCCGCCTGTTCCTCGGCGCTCAGGGTGCTACCCGACGCCGGGCGGCGCGAGCGGGCGTTGAGTACAATGAACAGGCCGCCGGCCAGAAGCAGAAGCACCGGCGTACCCCACAAAAGCGCGGTGCGCAGGCTGAAGCGCGGCTTGAGCAGCACGAACTCGCCATAGCGCGAGACGATATAGTCCATCACCTGCTGGTCGGTGTCGCCGGCGACGAGGCGCTGGCGCACGAGGACGCGCAGGTCGCGGGCAAGATCGGCGTCGGATTCGTCGATCGACTGGTTCTGGCAGACCATGCAGCGCAGGCCTTCGGACAGCGCGCGCGCCCTCGCCTCCAAGGCCGGATCCTGCAGTACTTCATCCGGTTTCACCGCCTGGGCCACACCGGCGAAAAACAGCGCCAGCAGCAGGACCAGCGAAACGAGAGAAAACCTCGCTTTCATGTCGGGGTCGCCAGGGCCGCGGCCGGCTTGCGCCGCTTGGCCGGCGCGCCGACGCGCAGGCGGCGGTCGAGCAGCGACATGGCGGCGCCCGCCATCATCACCAGCCCGCCGCCCCAGATCAGCGTCACCAGCGGCTTCCACCAGAGGCGCACGACGACGGAGCCGTCATTGTTCTCGTCGCCCAGCGACAGATAAAGCTGGCTCAACCCAATCGTCCTGATGCCGGACTCGGTCGTCACCGTCTGGCGCACCGGATAGAAGCGCTTTGCCGAGGTGATCGCGCCATCGGCGTTGCCGTCGGCGCCCATCAACAGGAAGCGGCCGCGATCCTCGGTGAAATTCGGACCTTTCCGCGGGGACAGCCCTTCGAAGCGCAGCGTGTGGCCGGAGAGATCCACCGTCTCGCCGGGATGCATGGAGAGTATTTTCTCCGTGCCGAAGCAGAGCGTGCCGACGATGCCGAGCAAGGTCAGCCCGAGGCCGAGATGGGCAAGCGCCGTGCCGAAGACGGAGCGCGGCAGGCCGGCGAAGCGGCGCAGCATGATGGCCGGCGCCACCGAGCCGAAACCGGATTTGACGGCAAGGTCGGTCAGCGCGCCGACGACCAGCCAGACCGCGAGGCCGACGCCGAGTGCCGCGAACACCGAGGCGCCGTCGATGAACAGGCCGGTGACCAGCATCGCGGCGATTGCCACGGCGAAGGCCGCCATCAGCCGCTGCGAAGCGGCAATGACGTCACCGCGCTTCCAGGCGAGCAATGGGCCGAACGGCACGATCGCGAGCAGCGGCAGCATCAGCGGGCCGAAGGTCAGGTCGAAGAACGGCGCGCCGACGGAGATCTTGCCGCCGGTGAGCGCCTCCAGCGCCAGCGGGTAGAGCGTGCCGACCAGCACCGTCGCCGTGGCGGTGGTGAGAAAGAGGTTGTTCAGCACCAGCGCACCCTCGCGCGAGATCGGATGGAACAGGCCGCCCGCCGTCAGCCGCGAGGCGCGCAGCGCAAACAGCGCCAGCGAGCCGCCGATGAACAGCGTCAGGATGCAGAGGATGAAGACGCCGCGCGCCGGATCGGTGGCGAAGGCGTGCACCGAGGTCAGCACGCCGGAACGCACCAGGAAAGTGCCGAGCAGCGACAGCGAGAAGGTCAGGATGGCGAGCAGCAGCGTCCAGATCTTCAGCGCCGAACGCTTCTCCATGACGATGGCCGAATGGAGCAGCGCAGTGCCGGCGAGCCAGGGCATGAAGGAGGCGTTCTCGACCGGATCCCAGAACCAGAAGCCGCCCCAGCCGAGCTCGTAATAGGCCCAGTAGGAACCCATGGCGATGCCGCCGGTGAGGAACATCCAGGCGACCAGCGTCCACGGCCGCACCCAGCGTGCCCAGGAGGCGTCGATGCGCCCCTCGATCAGCGCCGCGACCGAGAAGGAGAAACAGATCGAGAAGCCGACATAGCCGAGATAGAGCATCGGCGGGTGGATCGCGAGGCCGAGATCCTGCAGGATCGGATTGAGGTCGCGGCCCTCGATCGGCGCCGGGTTGAGGCGGACGAAGGGGTTGGATGTCGCCAGGATGAACAGGAAGAAGGCGGCGCCGATCATGCCCTGCACGGCCAGCACATTGGCCTTGAGTGTCGACGGCAGATTGTTGCCGAAGACAGCGACAAGCGCCCCGAAGAAGGTCAGGATCAGCACCCACAGCAGCATCGAGCCTTCGTGGTTCCCCCAGGTGCCGGTGATCTTGTAGATCATCGGCTGCAGCGAATGGGAGTTCTCCCACACGCTCGCCACCGAGAAGTCGGAGCCGGCATAGGCGCTGGCAAGGGCGGCGAAGGACAGCGCGGTCAACGCGAAGCCGGTGACCGTGACCGGACCGCCGACCGCCATCAGGCGCTGATTGCCGGTGCGGGCGCCGACGAGCGGCACCAGCATCTGCACCAGCGACAGCGCGAAGGCCAGCACGAGCGCGAAATGTCCGGTCTCAACCATTGGTTACCTGTTCTCTCGCAGGTTCTGATCGCAAAACCGCATGGCACTTTTGCGGAACCTGCTCATCAATTTGTGCTTTCCTGCCAGACACCCTTGGCCTTCAGGCCGTCGGCGACTTCCTTGGGCATGTAACGCTCGTCATGCTTGGCCAGGACGCTGTCGGCGACGAACACCCCGTCCGGGCCGAAAGCGCCCTCGGTGATGACGCCCTGATCCTCGCGGAACAGGTCGGGCAGGATGCCGGTATAGGTGACCTTGACCGATTTCTGCTTGTCGGTGACCGAGAAGGCGACGGTGGCGCCCTGGCCGCGCACGATGGTGCCCTTCTCGACGAGACCGCCGAGCCGGATGCGCTGCCCGGGCGGCACGCTCGCGGTGGCCAGGTCGGCCGGCATGTAGAAATAGGAGGCCTTCTGTCCAAGCGCATAGAAGGTCAGGCCGGCAGCGGCTCCGAGGAAAGCCAGCCCCGCCACGATCACCGACAATCGCTTCTGCTTGCGCGTCATTGCCTTACTCCGTCGCCGTCACGCCGAGCGAGGCGGCGAAGGCGGTGAATTTCCTGGCTTGTTCACTGTCCGCCCCAAAGGCGGCGACAGCGCGGCCGAGCGCATTGCGCGCCTGGTCGGCCTTGCCGAGCACGACATAGGAACGGATGAGCCGCATCCATCCTTCCTCGTCGCGGGGATTCTGCTTCAATTTGTCGTCCAACCCGGCGACCATGGTCTCGATCATCGCCTGCCGATCCTGCGGCGACATCTGCTGGGCAGCTTCCACCTGCTGCGCATCCGGCCCGTTTACCGGCGCGGCCTCGGCGACCGCGGGCTCACCCACCTCGGCAAGCGCCTGCTGAACGGCGCTGCGCCAGGGCGAATCCGGCGCCAGCTGGCCGAGCATCTTTTGCCAGGCAGCAACTGCCTCGGGCTTCCTGCCTTCCTGGGCGAGGCCCACCGCAAGGTAGAAATTCGCCTTGGCGTTGGCCGGATCGAGCTTCAGGGCAGCCTCGAAGGCGCTTTGGGCGTCGGCCGAAACGATGCCACCGGCGGCGCTGGCGATCGCCTCGCCGAGACCCGACTGGCGCACGGCGCTGTCGCCGTCGAGGCGGATGGCGTTGTGATAGGCGGTCACGGCGTCGGGAAAGCGCTGCAGCCGAAGATAGATCGGCGCCAGCACGTCCCAGCCCTTGCCGTCCGACGGATTGGCGGCGAGATGGGCTTCGGCGCGGGCGACCAGCTCGTCGACCGAGGCATCGGCCGGGTTCTTGGCCAGACGTTCGGCCAGCGGCTGCGAGGGCAGATCGGGAGAGCCGAGCATGCCGTAGAGCCCCCAGCTCAACAGGGGAACCGCAAGCACGGCCACGCTGGCGACCCATCTGGCGCCGCGCGCGGGCCTGGGCGTTGCAGCGCCGGGCTCTGCAGCCGCGCCCAGACGCAGGATGCGCCGGCCGATCTCGGCACGCGCCTCCTCGGCCTCGCCCGGCTGGATCAGGCCGCGCGCCATGTCGCGGTCGAGCTCGGAAAGCTGGTCGCGATAGACTTCGAGATCGTGATCGCCGGCCGGCGAGGCGCCCTTCATGCCGCCAGTGAGCGGCAACAGCACCGCCAGGCTGGCGCCCAGCGTGAGGATTGCGGCTATGACCCAGAACAGCATGTCTATTCCAATAGCGGCAGAGCCCTGCCCTGCCAACACGACCATCGTGCGACGCTTTGACGGCAGACGCGCCGTTCGACCTTGATCGAGGTCAATTTGACCGAATAACGGGCGACCCGATTCCGCTTCTAGGGCGTTTCACCGGTTCACGGAACCTATCTCTTTGTTTTTACGCAATTCCGGACGGAAAACCGCTCACACGTTTCCTGGAACTGCTCTAGGTCAGGGGCGTCCAGCTGCCGTCGGCGTTGCGGCAGGCGGTGCCGCGCGCGGTGACGCCCGCGCCGCTGGTATAGACGGTGTGAGTGTACTGGCGGCAATCCTGCGAGCCGACCCGGTAGGGCTGGGCGGCGACGACCTCGCCATAATGCGAGGAATTGTCGCTCTTCCACGTCACTTTCTGGCCACTGGTGTTGTATTCCAGCGCCTTGTACTCCGCTTCCAGGCCCTTGCGCTTTTCGGCATCGCTGAGGCCCGAGCCGACCGATCCGCCGATAAGCCCGCCATTCATGGCCGAAACGATGCCGGTCGAGACCTTGCCGCCGGCGGGCGGCGTGGAAACAGGCGTGACCGGAGAGGTTGGACCGCCCCTGCCGAGCGTCGTGCAGCCGGAAACGGCGAGCAGGGCGGAAACGAGCGCGACGCGGATCTTCATGCCAACAACCGGTTGTCTTGAGCGGGATGAGCTGGAAGCTGCGTCATCGGGGAGGATATCGAGCCCATAGTGTTGATATTTGTCGGAAATTTGGCCGCCAGCCCCTGCTCGCAAATCGATAAAAAACATCATTGAAGGCTCCGCAATCTCACCACCGCCCTCAAGCCGCCCATGCCGGACCGTTCCAGCGCCAGCGAGCCTCCATACTCGTTGACGAGGTCGGCGACAATGGCGAGCCCGAGCCCTGTTCCCGGCTTCGTCTCGTCCAACCTCTTGCCACGCTTCAACACCTCCCGCGCGCTGTCCTCGGGAATGCCCGGGCCGTCATCCTCTATAACGATTTCAAACAGGTTGCCGCTTCCCGAAATAGTGGCGATCGTCACGGCGACGGCGCCTTTAGCCCATTTCATCGCATTGTCGAGCAGATTGCCGAGCAATTCCTCCATATCCTCGCGCTCGCCGGCAAAGACGATCTCCGCCGGCGGCAGCGACAGCGTCAGCCTGGTTTGCGGGTTGAGTTTCCGCAGCACGCGCACCATGCGCTCGACCAGCGGCGAAACCGGCGTGCGGAACACGACGCTGTCGCGCTGCGCAGCGACGCGGGCGCGCTGCAGATAGTGGTCGACCTGTTTCTGCATGGAGGCGGCCTGCTCGGCGATCAACTGACCCTTGGCGCCGCCGAGCGCCCGGCCCTCGTTGATCAGCACGGCGAGCGGCGTCTTCAGCGAATGGGCAAGGTTGCCGACCTGGATGCGCGAGCGCTCGACGATGCGCCGGTTGTTCTCGATCAACGCATTGGTCTCGTTGGCTAAAGGCTCGATCTCGGCCGGGAAGCTGCCGTCGAGCCGCTGGGCGGTGCCTTCGCGCACCATGGCCAGCGCATTGCGGACCCGGCGCAAAGGCTGGAGACCCAGGAGGATGGCGATGGCGTTGATGGCGATCATGCCGACGCCGAACAGCGACAGATAGGTGAGCAGGCGGCGCTGGAAGCTGGCGATCTCCTGCTCGAGCTCGCTGTGATTGCCCATGACGCGGAAACGGGCGGCGCGGTTCTTCGCGTCCAGCACGAACTCGCTCTCGAACACTTCGAGCTGCTCGCCCTTTATGCCCTCCATCGAGTAGCTGCGCTGGAAGTTCGAGTTGAACGGTACCTCCGCGACACTCGGCGACAAGAGCGAAGTCGTCATCGAGGAGGAATGGATTTCGCCATGCACGCCTTCGGAAGCAGGCTCGACCGACCAGTACCAGCCGGAATTCGGCTCGGAAAAGCGCAGGTCACCCAGGTCGGGCGAGCCGGTCAGCGCGCCGTTGTCGGAAATGCCGACGGAGCCGATCAGGTTGAACAGATGCGCCGAAAGCAGGCTGTCGAAGCCGCGTTCGCTGGCCTGGCGGTAAAGCGTGGTGATGAGGGTGAAGATGACGACCAGCGTCAGGATCGCCCAGATGGTGGAAAAGGCGATGACGCGAAAGGTCAGCGAGCGCGGCCAGGGCCGCAGCCTTGAAAGCCACGTTCTCATCGTTGGCTTCAGCGGTTCCGCGTCACGCCTCCGGCTCACGCATGCGATAGCCCATGCCACGCACGGTTTCGATCATGTCGATGCCCATCTTCTTGCGAAGCCGGCCGACAAACACTTCTATAGTGTTGGAATCGCGATCGAAATCCTGGTCGTAGAGATGCTCGACCAGCTCGGTGCGCGACACCACCTCGCCCATATGGTGCATCAGATAGGCGAGCAGCCGGAACTCGTGCGAGGTGAGCTTGAGCGGCACGCCGTTGACGTCGGCCTTGGAGGCCTTGGTGTCCAGCCGCAGCGGCCCGCAGGTGAGCTCGGACGAAGCATGGCCGGCCGCACGCCGGATCAGCGCCCGTACCCGGGCCAGCACCTCCTCGATGTGGAAGGGTTTGGTGACATAGTCGTCGGCGCCGGCGTCGATGCCGGCCACCTTGTCGCTCCAGCGGTCGCGCGCGGTCAGGATCAGCACCGGCATCTTGCGGTCGCCGCGGCGCCAGCGCTCGACGACGCTGATGCCGTCCATCTGCGGCAGGCCGATATCGAGGACCACGGCGTCGTAAGGTTCGGTGTCGCCGAGGAAGTGCCCCTCCTCGCCGTCATAGGCGCGGTCGACCACATAGCCGGCGTCAACCAGCGCGTCGGCCAGCTGCCGGTTGAGATCCTTGTCATCCTCGACGACGAGCACGCGCATGGGTTGAAGCCTGTTGCTGGGGAGACGTATAGGCCGATTCCGCCGGCCTGGGAAACGAGTGAGGTCAGCCCATCGGGACGACGATTTCCGAGCGGCGCGGACGCTGTCCGTCCTTGCCGGGGACCAGCACGACGATGACGCAGACCTGCTGGCCGCCCCGCGTCGCCTGCGAGGCCTTGGCCAGCGTGCCGCCATTCTGCGCGGCGACCTGCTGGCCGATGGCGTAGCAATCGCCGGCGGCAAGCACGACCGGCTGGTCGACCGACGGGTCGATGACCGGCATTGCCGTCGTCTGCGACGCAAAGAGGCCGGCTGCGGCAAGCGCCAGCACTGCTTTGCGGAGATGGGGGCCAAGGTTGTTCATGATCACGGTTCTAACGCATATGGGCTGAACGTGAAATGAACGGTGAACAATCGAAAATCCATGCCCGCCATTCCCCCTGCGCGAGACAAAAGAATGCGCCCCTGTGGACGCCAGTGCAGTCGCCAGGGGCTCCCTCAGGCCCCAGGTGCAAATTCATAGCCGGAAAATCAGTCGGCCCGCTACGCTTTTCGGGTGCGGATGCTCCATCCAGCCTTAGCTAGTATAGGAACGCCGGACGACCATGGGAGCACGCGATGACGCGCGAGGATATTGCCGATCTCTACCGGGGCTACATCGCCTGCCTGAACGAGCAGGACTGGGACAATCTCGGCCGCTTCGTCGGCGAGGAGGTGCAGTATAATGGCGAGACGATCGGGCTTTCAGGCTATCGCCGCATGCTGGAAGGCGATTTCGAGGCCATTCCCGACCTGCGTTTCAACATCGAGCTTCTGATCTCGGAGCCGCCGCGCGTGGCGGCACGCCTGCATTTCGACTGCCATCCCAAGGGCGTGCTGTTCGGCCTGCCGGTCCACGGCAAGCGCGTTTCCTTCGCCGAGAACGTCTTCTACGAGTTCCACGACAGCCGCATAAGGGAAGTGTGGTCGGTCATCGACAAGGCCGCCATCCAGGCGCAGCTTTAACTCTTTGTTGGAGCGTGATCTTTTCCGAAAACCGGCTCCCACTTTTTGCTGCGCTGACCTTCGGTTCGGGATCGCTCGGATCAGGCGGCTTCCTGCGTCAGCGCGCGGAAGCGCAGCAATCCATGATGGACCGCAAGGTCCTCGTCATAGCGAGCCTCGGCGAATTCCAGCGACAGGCGCGTCTGACCGCGCGAGCCGATGGAAAGTGCTGCGCCATCGAGGCGCGCCTTGATGCTGTCCATGATGAGGCGTGTCTCGGCCTCGCCTTGGGCCTTCGACCAGACGTGCAAAGTGATGAGTTGGTCGCCATCGTTATCGGCGCCGGTGTCCAGGTCGAAGGCACTGGTACGGCCGTATGTGACGTTCGGAAAGGCGGCCCTGTCACTGGCCTGCTCGAGCAGGCCAGCGCCGCCGAGAAGCACCGATAGCGACGCATCGGTCTTCAGCCTCAGGAACAAGGCCTGCATCAGATCGCCAGGCGCCGTCATCTACCGTCCATCGCCAACATATGTCTCCGCGCCGCGGCCCGACAACGTAGCCGCGCTCGCGACCCGATGCCAGATCGCGAATCGGTTTGACTATAGCGTGAAGGGCGAAGGTCTCGAATTTATTACGTTTTCGTCAAATCATGAGACCGGAGCCGCGCCGCCTTCCTCGGTGCGCTTGGCAATGAACTCGTCGAGCAGGCCCGCGGTAGCGGCGGCCGAGGCCGGCGGCTGGAAATCGGAAAGAATCCGCTTCCAGATGCCGGTCGCGCGCTCCGTGGCCGTCTTACCGCCGGCTTGCGTCCAATTGCCGAAATTCGACCAGTCGGCCACCACCGGCTCGTAGAAGGCGGTGCGGTAGCGCGCCATTGTGTGCGCGGCCGAGAAGAAATGGCCGCCGGGCTGCACTTCGGCGATGGCCTCGAAGCCGATCGCGTCGGCATCGCCCGGCGTCGTGGCGCAAAGCTCAGCGACCGTCTGCAGCGCTTCGATGTCGGTGATCAGCTTTTCCAGGGAAACGCTCAGGCCGCCTTCCAGCCAGCCGGCAGCGTGGATGCAGACGGTCGCGCCGGCAAGCACCGAGCCCCACAGCGCGAACTGCGTCTCGTGTGCCGCCTGCGCATCAGAGACGTTGGCGGCGCTGCCGCCGCCGGAGCGCCAAGGCAGACCGGTGTAGCGGGCGAGTTGCCCCGCCCCAAGCGTCGCCTTGATGTGTTCCGGCGTGCCGAAGGCCGGAGCGCCGGACTTCATGTCAACATTGGACGAGAAGGAGCCATAGACCACCGGCGCGCCAGGCCGCACGATCTGCGCGAGCGTCAGGCCGGCCAGCGCCTCAGCATGCTGCAAGGTCAGCGCGCCGGCAACCGTGATCGGCGCCATGGCGCCTGCCAGGCAGAAGGGCGTGATGACCAGGACCTGTCCAGCCTTGGCGAAATCGATGATGCCTTGCGCCATCGGAATATCCAGCTGGCGCGGCGAGTTGGTGTTGATGACGGTGTAGCAATGGGCGCCGGCGCGGAACTCGTCCTGCGAAAGGCCGCGCGCCAGACGGATCATCTCGAAACCGTCTTCGACCTGCAGCGTGCCGCGCGCGAAGATGAAGGGGAATTTGTCCGACAGCGTCAGCTGCGCCCGGTTGGCGGCATAGTGGCGGAAGCGGTTGTCGATGTCCTGCGGCTCGACGCAGGGCCCGAGCATATGCAGCACGTCGAAATGCTGGATCAGCTTGATGAATTCCTCGAAGGCCTGGAGCGTGCCCGGCCGGCGGCCGCGCTCGAGATCGGTGATGTTGGGAGCACCGGAGCCGGCCAGGAAGGTCATCGAGCCGAGCTCGAGTGTCAGATCGCGCGAGCTATCGCCGCCAAGGGCGGGAATGGAGCGCGGCGCCGCGGCAAGTGCTGCCTCGACCATGTCGCGGCCGATCCTGACCATCTGGCTGTCTTCGTCGACCAATGCGCCGGCCCTGGCGTAGATGGCACGGGCCTCGGGCAGCAGTACCTTGATGCCGAGCTCCTCCAGCACGCGCAGCGCGGTAGCATGGATCGCGGCGACCTGGTCGTCGGAAAAGATCGGCTGCGGCAGGAAGGGGTTCTTCAGCGACCGGTAATTCGGATGGCGACTGGATTCGCTGCCCGCCTCGCCGATGCGTCCCCGCCGGCGCTCGCGCCTGAGATCACGTGCGGCCTCGTCAATCATGGCGGTTCCTCCTCATTGCCGCATCGCCTTGCCTTCGGCGTCGTAGGGCGAGGCGGCGATGACGCGCGCCGGCCGTTCGACCCCGACAATGTGTACGGAAAGTTCCGTCCCCTCCCCGGCGAAATCGTCATCGAGCAACGCCAGGGCGACGCTCTTGCCGACCGTGTAGCCGTAGCCGCCGGAGGTGACGAAGCCGACGCGCCGGCCCTTGGACCAGACCGGCTCGAAGCCGCTGGCATCGGCGTCGACAGCGTCGACCTCAAGCGTCACGATCCGTCGCGAGACGCCAGTCTCGCGCTCCTTGAGCGCGGCCTGGCGGCCGATGAAATCGCCCTTGTCGAAGGCGACGAAGCGGTCGAGCCCGGCCTGGCCGGGCGTGTAGCCTTGCGTGAATTCGCGCGACCAGATGCCGAAACTCTTTTCCAGCCTGAGCGAATTCAGCGCGTAATAGCCGATCTCGGCGAGGCCGAGGTCTTCGCCGGCGGCAAGCAGCGTCTCACGCAGGCTCGAATGCAGGGTGGCCGGGCAGTTGATCTCGAAGCCGAGCTCGCCGGCAATGGACAGCCGCGCCACCCGGGCGCGTGCCATACCGATGTCGAACGCGCCGCAAGCCATGAACGGCAGGGCGGCCGCCGAGACGTCCTGATGCGTGGTGCGTTCGACGATCCGGCGTGCGTTCGGACCGGTGACGAGGAAGCCGGACATGGCGTCCGAGATGTCGGTGATGGAGACGCCTTCGGCGATGTGCGCCTCGAACCAGCGCATGTGGAATTCGCGCAGATAGTAGGAGCCCATGATCCAGTATTCGCCGCCGCCCCAGTTGAGCACGGTGAGATCGCCCTTCAGCCGGCCGTCGGACCCAAGCATCGGCGCCAGCTTCGCGCGGCCGGGCTTCGGCAGCCGGCAGGCGAGCAGCCGGTCGAGCCAGGCCTCGGCGCCGGGGCCTGACACGGCATAGCGCGAGAAGGCCGTCGTATCGACGAGGCCGGCGGCGCTGCGGACCTGCAGCACCTCGTCGCCGACGATCTCGAAAGCGTTGGAGCGCTTCAGCGTCGTCTCCTCGCGGAATCCCATCGGCGCGAAATAGGCCGGGATCTCCAGGCCCCAGGACGCCGTCCACTCGGCGCCGGCGGCGCTCATGCCGTCATAGGCGCCCGGACGCTTCAGCGGTCGGCCGGCAGGCAGGCGCTCGTTGGGGAAGGTCATGACGAAGCGGCGGGCATAGAACTGGCCCGTGGTTTGCCGCAGATACTCGCGGTTGGCGGCGAAGGCGCCATAGCGGGCGATGTCCATGCCGAAGATGTCGGCTTGCGGCTCGCCGTAGATCATCCACTCGGCCAGCGACTTGCCGACGCCGCCGCCCTGGCTGAAGCCGGCCATGACGCCGCAGGCGACCCAGTAGTTCTTCAGCCCCCTGACCGGGCCGACCAGCGGATTGCCGTCCGGCGTGAAGGTGAAGGCGCCGTTCACCCATTTGCGGATGCCGGCATTCGCCAGGCAGGGGAAGCGCTGATAGGCCTTGGAGAGCTCCGGGCTGATGCGGTCGATGTCCTCGGGGATCAGCTCGATGCCGTAATCCCAGGGCGCGCCGTCCATGCTCCAGTGTTTCGGGTTCTGCTCGTAGACGCCGAGCAGCACGCCTTTGCGCTCCTGACGCAGGTAGGAGAAGCCGTCGAGATCGACGGCCAAGCCGAGCTCCTTGTCGAGGGCGGCGACTTCGGGAATGTCCTCGGTGACGAAATAATGATGCTCCATCGGCGTCACCGGAAGGTCGACGCCGGCCATCAACCCTACCTGCTTGGCCCACAGGCCGCCGGCATTGACGACATGCTCGGCGACGATCGTGCCCTTTTCGGTGACCACGTCCCAGCCGCCATCGGCGCGCTGTTTCAGCTCGATGACGCGGTTGCGCAGGATCACATCGGCGCCGCGCTTCCTGGCGGCGCCGGCATAGGCGTGCGTGGTGCCATAGGGATCGAGATGGCCCTCGTTGGAATCATAGAGCCCGCCGAGCACGTCGCTGACATCGACGATCGGGCATATCTCCTTGATCTCCTCGGGCGTCACCAGTCGGGCCGTCTCGATGCCGACGGACTGAAACACCGCCCAGGCCGATTTCAGCCATTCCCAACGCTGCGGGTCGCTCGCCATGTTGACGCCGCCGGTCATGTGCAGCCCGGCATTCTGGCCGGACTCGGCCTCGATCTCGCGGTAGAGCTTGATCGTGTAGTCCTGCAGCGCCGCGACATTGGGATCGGCGTTGAGCGCGTGGAACCCGGCGGCCGCATGCCAGGTCGAGCCAGCCGTCAGCTCAGCGCGCTCGATCAGCGCGACGTCGCTCCAGCCAAACCGCGTGAGATGGTAGAGCACCGAAGCGCCGACCACACCTCCCCCGATGACGACTGCCCGGTAATGCGATTTCACGAGCCTCTCCCTCTCGTTGGAGGCTCTCAAGATACATATCCTGTACACATGTGTCTAGACACTTCTGTCCAGAACTTGCGCGCCGCTCCGCGCCGTGCCACTTGTTCGGTCATGATCATGACCGCTCCCCAGGACGAGCCGGCGCCCGGCAATATCAAGGTGACGCGCGCCGACTGGATCAATCTCGCGCTGCGGACGCTGATTTCCGACGGTATCGAAAGCGTGCGCGTGCTGACGCTGGGACAGAAGCTCGGCGTCTCGCGCTCGAGCTTCTACTGGTATTTCGAAAGCCGGCAGGACCTGCTCGACCAGTTGCTTGCGCATTGGCACGACACCAACACCACGGCGATCGTCGAGCGTGCCCGCCGGCCCGCCGACACCATCATCATGGGCGTGATGAACGTCTTCGAATGCTGGGCCGACGAGCGCCTGTTCGACCCGCGGCTCGATTTCGCCGTCCGCGAATGGGCAAGGCGCTCGGACGACGTGCGGCGCATGATCGACAGGGCCGACGACGAGCGCCTCAGCGCCATCCGCGACATGTACCGCCGGCACGGCTATGACGGCGAGGACGCCTTCATCCGCGCCCGCGTCCTCTATTACATGCAGATCGGCTATTACGTGCTCGACCTCAAGGAACCGGTGGAGGCGCGCGTCAGCCATCTCGCCGCCTATCTGCGTTCCTTCACCGGCCAGGAGCCGACCGAGGCGGATGTGGCGCATTTCATGCGCTTCATCGCGGCGCGGTGATATAGTCGGCCGTCCACGGCCAAGGCGCCACCAATCGACAAAGCTTGAGCTGTTGCTTCGCTGCCCTTGTGAGCGGTGCTAAAATGGTCGATTAGTCTTGCAGGGGGAGGCGCTCGGAACTGCCTTGCAGTTTCCGGGCGAAAGTGCGTTGGGGCGGAAGTCTGGAATGGCAAGTCCTTCGAAACCAAGCAAGAGAAGAGGCCGGGTCGCTTCGGCGCTGCTCGGCGTCGACGCATGGCTCGATTCCTCGCTCTATGAGATCAGCTTCAAGGCCCGCGAATTCTGGGAAGCGGCGACCATCTTTTCCCGCCGTTTCCGGGTGCATGGCTGGCGCCGCGCCATCATCGAGTTGCTGAGCGAAGGTTTCACCATGGGCGCCGGCGGCTTCGTGGTGCTGCTCGCGCTCGCCATGCCCGCCTTCGACATCACCACCGGCGACTGGCGCAGCCAGGGTGACTTCGCCGTCACCTTCCTGGACCGCTACGGCAACGAGATCGGCCAGCGTGGCATCATCCAGCGCGATTCCGTGCCGGTCGACGAGATGCCGGACATCGTCATCAAGGCGGTGCTGGCGACCGAGGACCGGCGCTTCTTCGACCATTACGGCATCGATGTGCTGGGCCTGTCGCGCGCGGTCTTCGAGAATGTGCGCGCCAACTCCGTGGTCCAGGGCGGCTCCAGCATCACGCAGCAGCTCGCCAAGAACCTGTTCCTGTCCAACGAGCGCACCTTCGAGCGCAAGATCAAGGAAGCTTTCCTGTCGCTATGGCTGGAAGCGAACCTGTCCAAGAAAGAGATCCTGCAACTCTATCTCGACCGCGCCTATATGGGCGGCGGCACGTTCGGCATCGAGGCGGCGGCGGATTTCTATTTCGGCAAGAGCGTCAAGGACCTGAGCCTTGCCGAGGCGGCGATGCTGGCCGGGCTGTTCAAGGCGCCGACCAAATACGCCCCGCACATCAACCTGCCGGCGGCCCGCGCCCGCGCCAATGTCGTGCTGTCAAACCTGGTCGATGCCGGTTTCATGACCGAAGGCCAGGTGCTGCAGGCGCGGCTCCATCCGGCCGACGTCGTCGACCGCGGCGAGCAGAAGAGCCCGGACTATTTCCTCGACTGGGCCTTCGACGAGGTCAAGAAGATCGCCAAGCCCGGCCAGCACTCGCTGGTCGCCCACACGACTTTCGACGCCAACATCCAGAAGGCGGCCGAGGAATCCGTCGAGTTCCATCTTCGCCAGTTCGGCAAGGAATACAACGTCACCGAAGGCGCGGTGGTGGTGATCGAGACAAACGGCGCGGTGCGCGCCATCGTCGGCGGCCGGGATTACGGCACCAGCCAATTCAACCGCGCCACCAAGGCTCTGCGCCAGACCGGTTCGTCCTTCAAACCATATGTCTATGCCACGGCGATGGAGCACGGTTTCACGCCGGACTCGGTGGTTTCCGGCGGCGCGATCAGCTGGGGCAACTGGTCGCCGCACAATTACAGCGGCGGATCGGCGGGCAACGTGACGCTGCTCACGGCGATCGCCAAGTCGATCAACACGGTGCCGGTGCGGCTCGCCAAGGATTACCTCGGCATCGGTCCGATCAAGGCGATGGCCGAATCGATGGGCGTGGAATCGCCGCTGGAAGCGCACAAGACCATGGTGCTCGGCACATCCGGCATGACGGTGATGGACCAGGCGACGGGCTACAGCGTCTTTGCGCAGAACGGTTTCGTCGGCTCGCGCCACGGCATCACCCAGCTCGTCACCCGCACCGGCGACGTGGTCTATGACTGGGCCAAGGACGCGCCGCCACCGCATCGCGTGCTGTCGGAAAAGGCGCTGAAATACATGAACACCATGCTGGCGGCGGTGCCGGTTATCGGCACCGCGAGACGCGCCCAGCTTCCGAACATCGTCGTTGCCGGCAAGACCGGGACGACGCAATCCTACCGCGACGCCTGGTTCGTCGGCTTCACCGGCAATTACACGGCCGCCGTCTGGCTCGGCAATGACGACTTCACGGCGACCAACAAGATGACAGGCGGCTCGCTGCCGGCGATGGTCTGGCAGCGGCTGATGGTCTACGCGCACCAGAACATCGATCTGAAGCCGATCCCCGGTATCGATCATCCATGGGTCGATCCGGAGGTCGCGGCCAAGGCCGAGGAAGCGGCCAAGAAGGAAGCCGACGCGGCGGCGGCGCAGGCGGAGGCCGAACGCCCGCCGGTGCTTTCCAGCCGCACCAGCCAGACGCTGCGGGACATGACCAAGGTGTTCCAGGCCGCGCCGGTGCTCGATGCGCCCGCTCTGCCGGAGACGCTTTCGGCGCTTTAGAGCATAGTCCCGAAAAGTGGGAACCGGTTTTCGGATAAGATCATGCTCCAACAAAAATTGGATCAAGACGATTTTTCAGCGCAACGTCGTCCTGATCCAGCCCCCCGCGCGTGAAGCCGGCTTGCCACGGCACCCCGCGCCGCGATATCCCGGGCAACCTCCTCTGTTTGCGGCTCTCATGCTCAAGAACGCCATC
This sequence comes from Mesorhizobium sp. B2-4-3, assembly GCF_006442815.1. Lineage (GTDB taxonomy): Bacteria > Pseudomonadota > Alphaproteobacteria > Rhizobiales > Rhizobiaceae > Mesorhizobium. The sequence continues at coordinate 91,668 of NZ_VFVL01000017.1, read as the reverse complement.
CTGACGCTGCTTTCGCTTGCCATGGCCATCGGGCTTGGCGGCTACAGCGTCTGGTATGCGCTCAACGCGCAGGACGGCGTCGGCGCGATCCGCATCGGCCAATGGACCGCCTTCCCGGAAGTCGGGACGCTGGCTGCCGACCCCTATTCCAAGGCGCGCGTGGCACGCGAGGGTGTGCTGGCGCTCGGCCAGGCCGAGGGGCTTGCCTTCGTGGCTGAGCGCGACGACGCGGGCGAGCCGCTGAAACGCGAATGCGCCTACACGATCGAAGGCGGTTATCCCACCGCCCGCTTCTGGACGCTCTATGCCGCCGACCAGTCGCTTGGCGTGATCGACACAGGCAAGCCGAGGCAGTCGGCGCTGCAATCCTACGAAGTGCTGCGCCAGCCCGACAATTCCGTCGTCATTTCCGTCGGCAATCGCCCGGCTCCCGGCAACTGGCTGCTGACCGGCGGCTCCGGCAAGATGTATTTCGTGCTGACCTTCTACGACACGCCGATCGCCTCGAGCACCGGCCTGTCGGACGTCACGCTGCCGCGCATCCTGAAGGCGGGCTGCAATGCGTAGCCTGCTGCACGCCCTCATACTCGGCCTGCTCGGCGCCGGCATCGTGCACATCGCGGTGCTGTTCCTGGTGCCGGAATTTTCCGAACGCGATGCCTGGTCGCGGCTGGCGATGGCTTCGGACCTCTACAAGATGACGCGGCTCGATGCCGAGGCCGGCGGCGCGCCGGTGGTGAAATCGGTCGATCCGCTGTTTTACGCCGCCGCCTGCCGATTCGATCTCACGGACGGACTGGTCAGGATCAAGGCGCCCGGCGACGTGCCGTTCTGGTCGGCCTCGGTCTATGACCGCAGCGGCCACAACATCTATTCCTTCAACGACCACAACGCCAATGGCGAAAAACTCGATGCCATCGTGCTGACGCCGGCGCAGATGATCGACGTGCGGCGCGACCTTCCGGAGGATCTGCAGGGCGCGATCTTCGTCGAGGCGCCGATCGATGAAGGCATCTTCGTCGTCCGCGCCTTCGTGCCGGACGATAGCTGGAAGCCGATCGTGTCGCGCTTCCTCGAGCAGAGCGCCTGCGAATTGCAGGATTACTGAGAAAGGCGCCGATCAGTGATGCGGCTTGGCAGGCGGCGGGGAGCCCGGCCTGTCGGGGCCGCTCTCGCCGGGCCGTGCCTCACCAGCCTGCGGATGCAACTCATAGCGGACGCCGGGGAAAATGATGACCGCCGCCGCCGTCGTGGTGTCGTGACTTGCTCGATTTACAGGTGCCGCTCGCGGCACAAAAGACAGGACCATGCCCATGGTTCGCGCATTCCCTCTCGGTTTCCCCGGAGCACAACGCAACGCCTCCAAAGTTGATTAAGGGGCGTAGAGGGTTAACGGAGCGCTAACGGATCGCGGCTAATTTGATGTTTGTTTCCTGAAGGTGCGAAACCGGCGCGGCCGGATCGTGCGGTTCGGGAGTGTGTCGAGTGTCGGGCGTATCCTCCGTGTCATCTTCGGATTTCAGGCAAATCGCTATCCGGACCGAAGCTGGAAAGGCCGAAAGGCTGTTCCGCGCCGCCGTGTCGGCCTTCTGCTCGCTGACGCGCCCTTCGCGCCGCGAGATCGCCCAACTCGAAGACCTGACGCTGCCGCTGTTCGACGGGGTCTCGGTCGAGTCGCGCCGCTACGTCGCCGCCGCCCTATCCGAATGCGAATATGCCCCAACCGCGCTGGTGCGGCGGCTGGCCGAAGAACCGGTCGAGACAGCAGCCCCCCTGCTCATCCGCTCCAACGCGCTGAGCGACATCGACCTCATCGCGCTGATCGGCAGGCACGGGCTGCCGCACGCGCGCGCCATCGCGCGCCGCAAGGAGCTCAACCCGACGATCGCCGACCTGATCCGCGCGCTGGAAAGACCGACGCTGGTCAAGACGCGGCCGCCCGAGACGGTCACCAGGCTTGCGCCGAAACCCGAGCCGGTGGCCAAGGCGGATACCGGCCGCCCCGCGCCCGGCCATGCAGAGGAGGATGCGCGGCGCCGCCTGCGGTCGATGATGCGCCCGACCGGTGACAGCGCCGATGTCAACACCTTCCTCGGCCAGCCGGCCTATGTGAAACTGCGCGAGACGGCGCTGACGGGGAACGCGGCCTTCTTCCAGACCGCGCTTGCCGACGCGCTGCATATCGACTTCGCGACTGCCCGTTCGGTGACCGGGCAGTCGAGCTATGCCGCCTTGCTTGCGGCGCTGCGCGCTCTCGACCTCAGCGAAGACAGGGCATTCCTGATCGCGGTCGCGGTCTATCCCGGCGAGTTCCCGCATCCGCAGGCGATCCGCCTGTTCCTCGACCGCTACAGGCTGATGCATCGCGAGGCGGCGCTGGACAAGGTACGCGCCTGGAAGGCCGAGACCCTTTCGCGGGCGATCCATAGCAATGCTGCCGATGCGGTGGACATCGAGAGCCGCGAAGCCTCGAACAGCGACGAGGCGAGCGCCGGCCTCAAGGCGTCCTGACGCGGTTAATCCGCCTTCACGGAAAGAAGCTCTTCGACGGGAATGGTCCCGCCCTCTATCTCGACCACCCAGATGTCGGGATCGAATTTCCTCTCCCGCTCCAGCCGCGCATCGAAAGCCGAGCCATCGTCGCTCGTACCGAGCACGGCGAAGAAGCGCTCATCAGGCTTGGCCGAATCGTAGCTCGTCTGCGGCGCCGGCCCGTAGAAGGTCACCTCTCCCAGACGCCCGCGCGACAGCACGAAGACGGCGCCTGCCTCGGTCGCGCCGCGCTTGACGACAGCGGCGAAGCCGCCGGCACTGAAGACACGGCGCACAAGGGCCGAGACCCAGAGATCGGTGGTCACGCGCATGGCAAGGTTCCGGATGGCATGCGCGGTTCCTTATAGCAAGGATGAAGGAACCGAAATGATCGGACGTCGCCGCTCAGTTCGTCAGGCCGATCTCGCGCATCTTGACATAGACGGCCTCGTCCGGCTCGCCGGTTTCGGGAAGGCCGAAGAGGGCCTGGAATTCCTTGATCGCGGACTTGGTGCGGGCGCCGACCTTGCCGTCGAGCTGCATATCGCTATTGCCGAAAGCCTTCAGGCCGGCCTGGATCCTGACGATGCGGGCGTCGGGAGACAATGTGGGGTCACTGGCCGGGGCCGAAACCGGAATTACCGATGGCTTGGCCGACGGCGTCGCGGCTGCCGCGTCGACCGGGCGCGGCGCCGGGTGCGGGATGGCCGCCGTGGTCTGGCGAGCGCCAAGCTGGTCGAGCAGCGCCGTGTCGATGTCGCCCGATCCCGGCAGCCCAACTTTCAACTGATAGGCCTGGATGGCCTTGCGCGTGGCCGGTCCGGTGAGACCATCGACCGTGCCATCGTAGAAGCTGAGGTCCTTCAGAATGCCCTGCACCTGCTGGACGACCGGATCCGGCTTGGCCACCGGCTGCGCCGGCGCCTGGCGCACGATGTTGATGGTGGTTTCCGGTTCGTCGGAGACGGTATGCGGGAAATTCACGATGGTCCGGGTGGCGAAGAAGGCGCCGGCATGCGGAAAGGGCTGATACCAGAGCGCGTTGGCCGAGACGTAGAACAGCGTCACCAGGAAAGCGGTCGAGCCGCCGACCAGGACCGGATTGCTCGCGATCAACTGACCGACGGCAACGGCGCCCTCGGCAAGAACGCCGCGCTCTGGTTCGACCACCTTAGGCCGTTTTGCGGAGCGAGCCATTGCTGTCCCCATCTGCGTCCCCCTTCGGCTTGGCCGCCGGCATGGCCAGCACGCCGGATGGCGCACCGGAACGCCGCTTCGGCCCGTTCACCGGCAGGCCGATCGTCACCGTGGTGCCCTCACCCGGCGCGCTCTCGATCGACATCGTGCCCTCGTGCAGCGCCACTAGGCCCTTGACCAGCGACAGGCCGAGCCCGGTTCCCTCGAAACGGCGCGTGTAGTCGTTCTGGATCTGCATGAACGGCTTGCCGAGATTGGCCATGTCCTCCTCGGCGATGCCGATGCCGGTGTCGCTCACCCAAAAATGCAGGCGCGAGCCGACGCGCTTGGCGCCGATCACCACGCTGCCGCCGTCGGGCGTGAACTTCACGGCGTTCGAAGCGAGATTGATCAGGATCTGCTGGACCGCCCGGCGGTCGGCATTGATCTCGCCCGCATCCGGGGCGATCTGCGTGGCAAGAACTATGCTCTTGGGGTCGGCCAGCGGCCGCATCATCGAGCGGCACATGTCGACGGCCTCGACGAAGCGGAACGGCTCCAGCTCGGTCGCGTAGGCGCCCGCCTCGATGCGCGAGACATCGAGGATCGAGGTGACGACTGACAGGAGATGCTGGCCGGACTCCCTGACCAGGCCGACATATTCCTTCTGGCGCGGATCCTTGAAGGCGCCGAACATCTCATGCAGCAGCATGTCGGAAAAGCCGATGATGGCGTTGAGCGGCGTGCGCAGCTCGTGGCTGACCACCGCCAGGAAGCGGCCCTTGGCCACTTCGGCGGCCGCAGCGGCCTCCCTGGCTTGCGCAAGCTCCTCGCGCAGCGCCGCGACATCGTCGTCTTCGCGCAGCACCAGGGTGAACACGTCGCGGTCGATTTCGCCGCGCAACAGCTCGAGGCTGAACGGGCGGAAATTGTCGGTCGCACTGGCTCCCTCGCGCGGCAAGCGGATGCGCAGATCAAGCCGGCGCTTCGGCGCGCCCTCGCGCATGTCGGCCAAAGCGGTGAGATAGGCGACGCGGTCGGAAAGATGGACGCGATCGAAAAGACCGGTGCCGAGCAGGAGCTCCGGCGCCAATTTGAGGGTCGAACGCGCCCTGGCGGACGCGTCGAGCACCTCGCCCTGGCGGCCGGCGCGCAGCACGACGGCGTCGATGACGTCCTCGAGACGATCGCCGGCAGGCTCAGCCAGTTGCAAACCGGCCGGGTTGGCGATGGCGGCGGCCCGCGGCACCAGCGTCAGCGCCCAGGCCAACGGCAGCAGCCAATGCCAGGTGGCGATTTCGCCGAGCGGCAGGAACTGCCCGGCAAAGGGCTGCAGCACGATAGCGGCAAGCGCCGCCAGCGCGCCCCACAGCGCAGCGCGCCGCGATCCCGAGACCCACCAGGTTTCGACCGGCAGTGCCAGGCCAAGCAGCGCGACCGGCGAGGCCAATCCGCCCGCCGCCGCAACGGCGCCGGCAAGGGCGAGGCCGCCGAGCGCGACCGCCATGCGGCCGGCAAGCGTCATGTGGCCGGTGGCGGCCACCAGAAGCGCCGCGAACCAGCACAGGCCAAAAGCGGCAAAGATCGCCGCTACCGTGACGGCCGCGCCGAGATTCGCGGTGACGAGCGTGACCGCCGCACCCGCGGCAAGGAAAGGCGCGGCGAGCATGACGCCGATGAAGCGACGCTGGCGCAGTCGTTCCGCCTCACCCGTCACGGTCGGGTGAACCATGCGCTCGCAGCCGGCGGCAACCGCGCCAGGCAATTGAACGTATCTGGCTGAAATCGAACTCAACGCACGCGTACCCGGTCGTAAAAAACGCCTGCCTGGCAGGTGACTCATCAATTGGCTTGAAACTCGCATCCAGCGTTTAAGGAATGGATAAGGCTGGCGAAGCCGGCGACCGCCCCAGGACAAATATTGTGATGCCGACCCCGCAAAGCACGCCGAGTTAGTGCCATGGTAAACGGCGGGTTAGCCGCGAGGCTTGTGCCAAAACGGACCGAAACTTGATCCGGCTAACCTCTAGCTAGAATAAAATCGTGCAATTACAATATGATATATGGTTATCGTAAAGTTAATGTGCTCGATGAGATTCGAGACAAGTCCGTTTCAAAACCAATTCCTTTCGAATTTGCCTAAAATTTGAGGAAAATTCGCGGCTTCGATGCAAGCCGTCCTTTGCGTGACCGTGCCACTATCGTGCCCATAAAAGAGGTCATGCCGATGGATGCATGATCCGTCACGGATGGATGCATCATCCATCCCGGATGAGAGGCAAGTAAGATGGGCTTTCTGATCAGGATGGCTTTCTGGTTTTCGCTGGTGCTGCTTGCGCTGCCGCTCGGCGTCGGCCCGGGCGAGGACGGCCAGCAGAGCGTCGGACCGATCCAAGCGCTGTTTGCGGCGCGCGAGGCGGTCGGCGACATTGCGGGGCTCTGCGAGCGCAAGCCCGATGTCTGCGAGACCGGCAAATCGGCCATGTACACCATCACCGTTCGCGCCAAGGAAACGGCCAAGATCGCCGCGGCCATGATCGACGACCAGCAACAGCCCGGGCAGGCAGTCGCGCCCGAGACGAAGGTCGCGGATGGTACCGTCACGACCACCGGCAGCGTCGCCGAGGACATCGTGTTGCCCGCCAAGGTCAACATTCCGGTGATGCTGACCGCCAAGAACTGAATTCTTCCAGCCGTTCGCTCGGCTCTTTGGTTTTGGCGCGATTCCGGACGCAAAACCACTACGTGCTTTTCCTTGGATTGCTCTAACGCCGCGGGCTCGTCCGACCTCTCGACGCCCGCGGCGTCTTTCTTTTTCCGTGACGCGGCCGGGCCGGGCCACTATATGCGGGTCAATGGCCACCTCGATCCAGACCATCCGCGACGACTTTTCCCTGCTTGACGAGTGGGAGGACCGTTATCGCTATGTGATCGAGCTCGGCGAGGGCCTGCCGCCTTTCCCCGACGAGGAGCGCACGGCGGCGAACAAGGTGCCCGGCTGCGTGAGCCAGGTGTGGCTGACCACCGAGCAGGGAGCGGGCGCCGACCCGGTGATCCGCTTCCAGGGCGATTCGGATGCCCATATCGTGCGCGGTCTCGTCGCCATCATGCTGGCGCTGTTTTCAGGCAGGCATGCAAGCGAAATCCATAACACGGACGCCGAAGCGACCCTGAAGGAACTCGGCCTCGACGAGCATCTGTCGCCGCAACGCGCCAACGGCCTGCGTTCGATGGTCAAGCGCATCAGGCGCGATGCGGAAGCGGCGCTGAAGCAGACAGCCTGATCCGGCCCATATCGCTCCCATCAAGAAAGCAAAACGGCGCCGCAAGGGCGCCGTCGAACTGCTTGACGAGCTGAGACCTATCACCGGCCCTTGCGCTTGCGGCCCAGACCCATCTTCTTGGCGAGCTGCGAGCGGGCGGCCGCGTAATTGGGGGCGACCATCGGATAGTTGGCATCCAGGCCCCACTTCTCACGGTACTCTTCCGGCGTGAGATTGTAGTGGGTCATCAGGTGCCGCTTCAGCGACTTGAACTTCTTGCCGTCCTCGAGACAGACGATGTAGTCGTCATGGACGGAGCGCTTCGGATTGACGGCCGGCTTCTGCTTCTCGGCCGACGGCTGCTCCGGCGAGCCACCGACGCGGCCCAGCGCGGCGTGGACGTCGGCGATAAGGTTCGGCAGTTCCCCAACCGGAACCGGGTTGTTGCTGACATAGGCGGCGACCACATCGGCGGTCAGCTCGATCAGTGCATCACCATTTTTCGAAGGTGTTTCGACGATTTCCATAGTGCTAAGGCCCCAACGAGAGTTTGTTTCTAAAACTGCGCCCTTTTTGTGGGATCGGGCATCGCGCGAATTTCGTGCAGGAAAGCCTGCGATTCGCATCGCCTTATCTTAATGGCGCCGCATTGCAAGTAAGTCAATTCGCATATTGACTTATATTCGCCGATATTCATCAAATATTGCTGATTCAGCTTCAAAAATTCGTGCACCGTGTAACTTCGCGAGATTTTTCTGGCCAGACCAGCATACCGTGACGTTACGTCATCCGTATGTTAGACATCCGATCGCCGCTCGACACGGCGCTCAATGCTTGGCCAATGCTTGGATGCCTGTCGCGCCGGCGCGATGAATCCTGCGGCGCAACAAAGCGCAAGGACGCCGCCCTGCCGATCCGGATCCTGGGTGAACGATATCCCTAGTAAGGGGCGATATATTTGCCGTAGACCCAGCCGGTGACGAAATGGCCATTTTGCGCCGGGTCGTGCCATATCTCGCACCAGCGATAGCGGATCGCCTGGCGCTGCTCCCATTGCGGCTGGCGGGCGATATCGAGCAGGTTCACGCCGCCGGTGCAGCGGCCGGTCATCTGCAGCACAGTGCCGTTCGGATAGGCGGCCTGTTTTTGCGATGCGTTGGACGGATACTTTCGTGCATTGAGCGTGTCGCCGAACGGCACGCCCGCCACTTGCCAGGCGGCAAAGACGGTTGCATGAGACTGACTGGAAAAAGCCAGACCTGCCGCGAGGACGGCGACAGACATTGCGGTAGAAACACAGGATTTCATCTTTCCCCCTTCAACTTAGCTTCTGTAGACCACCTTGGACCGCGCCCCTTGAACCGCCGCTGAGCGGCGTGTTCATTCGTCATTCAAGCAAATTCCGCAGCGAGACGTAATGACCAGAGCTTCCGCCTTGACTTCCGCCTTCCCGGCCGCCAACCCGCCGACGCCTGAGAAACAGCCGGTTTCCGACACGCATCACGGCATCACCCGCGGCGACGACTATGCCTGGATGCGGGCCGACAACTGGCAGGCCGTGTTCCGGGACCCTTCCCTCCTCGACGGCCGCATCCGCGCCCATCTCGATGCCGAGAACGCCTATCAGGCGGCGCTGATGGCCGGCACCGCGGAGCTGCGCGGCAAGCTATTTGCCGAGATGAAGGGGCGCATCAAGGAGGATGACTCGACGGTGCCCATGAAGGACGGGCCCTATGCTTATGGCTCTTCCTTCCGGCTGGGCGGCGAGCAGCCGCGCTATTTCCGCATGCCGCGCGGCGGCGGCACCCAGGAGATCCTGCTCGACGGCGATAAGGAAGCCGAAGGCAAGGCCTATTTCAGGCTCGGCGGCGTCGACCATTCGGCCGACCACGGAAAGCTTCTGTGGGCCTTCGACGACAAGGGTTCGGAGTTCTTCACGCTGCGCGTGCGCGATCTTGCGAGCGGCAAAGAACTTGCCGACCAGATCCCGGACACGGGCGGCGGCGGGGTGTGGAATGCCGGCGATAGCGGCTTCTTCTACACCCATCTCGACGACAATCATCGCCCGTCAAAAGTGTTCTTCCACGCGCTCGGCGACAAATCGGAGAACGACCGGTTGATCTATGAGGAGACCGATCCGGGCTTCTTCATGGATGTCGGCGGCACGCGCGCCAATGACTGGATCATGATCGGTATCAACGACCATGAGACCTCGGAATACCGCCTGCTGCCCGCCAATGATCCATCGGCCGAGCCCAAGCTGATGGCGGTGCGCGAGACCGGCCTGCAATACGACCTGGAAGAAGGCGGCGACGTCTTCTTCATCCTCACCAATGCCGACGGCGCCAAGGACTTCAAGATCATGACCGCGCCGGTCGACAATCCGGTGCGCGCCAACTGGCAGGAACTGGTGCCGCACCAGCCCGGCCGGCTGATCCTCTCGGTGCTCGGCTTCAAGCATCATATGGTCAGGCTCGAGCGCAAGGATGGCCTGCCGCGCATCGTCGTGCGCGAGCGCGAAAGCGGCGAGGAACATTTCATCTCCTTCGACGAGGAAGCTTTCTCGCTCGGCCTCTCCGGCTCCTACGAATACGACACGGAGACGATGCGCTTCACCTATTCATCGATGACGACGCCGGCGCAGGTGTTCGACTACAATATGCGCAGCCGCGAGCGCGTGCTCTTGAAGACGCAGGAAGTGCCTTCCGGCCACGATCCAGAACACTATGTCACGCGCCGGCTGATGGCGCCCGCCGCCGATGGCGAGCTGGTGCCGATCTCGCTGCTCTATCATCGCGATACGCCGCTGGACGGTTCGGCGCCCTGCCTGCTTTACGGCTATGGTTCCTACGGCATCACCGTTCCTTCCGCCTTCAACACCAACTGCCTGTCGCTGGTCGACCGCGGCTTCGTCTATGCCATCGCGCATGTGCGCGGCGGCAAGGACAAGGGCTATGGCTGGTACGATGACGGCAAGCGGGCAAGGAAGATGAATACCTTCACCGATTTCATCGCCTGCGGCCGCCATCTCGTCGCCGAGCGCTATACAAAGCACGACCGCATCGTCGCGCAGGGCGGCTCGGCCGGCGGCATGCTGATGGGGGCGATCGCCAACATGGCGCCGGAGGATTTCGGCGGCATCGTCGCCGAGGTGCCGTTCGTCGACGTGCTGACCACCATGCTCGACGCCAGCCTGCCGCTGACGCCGCCGGAGTGGCCGGAATGGGGCAACCCGATCGCCTCAGCCGCCGACTACGGGACGATCGCGGCCTATTCGCCCTATGACAATGTCGCGGCGCACGACTATCCGCCGATCCTGGCGCTGGCGGGCCTGACCGACCCGCGCGTCACCTATTGGGAGCCGGCGAAATGGGTGGCGCGGCTGCGCGACCGCAAGGCAGGCGGCAACCCGGTGCTGTTCAAGATCAACATGGAGTCCGGCCATGCCGGCGCGTCGGGTCGCTTCTCGCGGCTGGAGGAGATCGCCTACATTTACGCCTATGCCTTGAAAGTGACCGGCAAGGCCTGATTTTCCGCTCGCAATCGGCAAGGGCGCGCGTTACCCAGTGCCGCCCTTTTCGACATGGCTTCTCCGGCCGCGACCATTCACCCGCAAGGATCCTCATGCTGCTCGTCGACACGTATCTCGACAAATCCGCCATTCAGGGCATCGGCGTCTTCGCCAGGAGCCACATCGCCAAGGGCACGCTGGTCTGGAAGCTCGACCCAAGGTTCGACCGCCGGATCCCGGTCGACACCTACGAGGCCCAGATCGGCCCGGTGAAATCCTATCTCGACCGCTATTCCTATCCGGACCGGCACGATCCGAGCTTCATCGTCTTCGAGGCTGACGACGCGCGCTACATGAACCACGACGACGACCCGAACTGCGACGTCTCCTCGCCCGAGGAGACCTACGCGCTACGCGACATCGCGCCAGGCGAAGAACTGACCTGCAACTACAACCACTTCTTCGAAGACGGCTTCGATTTTCTGGGCGATCGCCACCCGTAGAGAGCGCTGAAATTCGAGGTCAGGATTGACAAGCACCAGACCTTCGGCGCACCTTCCCGAGCGGTGGATACAACCTGCTGCTTGCACCCTCCTGGGTACGGTGAATGTATCGAGCCAATTTCGGCTCCCCTTTGCCCGAACGAACGGGTCAGCAACGCAAGCCCCTGACGCTTTCCGTTCGTTTATGCAGAGGATGATTTCATGCGCGATTTCCGCGACGCCAAGGCTATGGCGCGAACACTAAGCGAAGCGCTGGCCGCAAGATCCGTTTCTCTTTCCCACAGCGACAGCCTGGAGTTGATCGCCAAGATTCTTGGTCTCCGCGACTGGAACGTGCTGGCCGCAAGGATTCAGGGAATGGCGCCGGGAGTGCCGCCAGGTGTGATCCCTTCAGGGCCTACGCAAACAGAAGTCCCCGTTTTTCCCATGCGGGATTTTGTGCTGTTCCCGCAAACGGTCGCGCCGGTCTTCGTGGCGCGCGACAAAACCCGGCGCGCCGTTGAACGCGCCATGGCCGGCGATCGTCGGGTTATGGTAGTCGCCCAGAGGCATGGCGCCGAAGACGACCCCGGCACTCAATCTCTCTATCCGATAGGCGTTACGGCGAGCGTGATAAATAGCCAGACACAAATGGATGGCGTTCTCAAGGTCACCGTGTCCGGCCTTCAACGCACAGCCATCACACGCCTGATCGACGGCGAATTCCTGGCTGCCGAGATAGAGCCGATTGAAGAGCAGTGTAGCCAGTCGGAAGAAGCTACCTCACTTTCCCACACGGTTCTTGAGGCATACCGAATCCACGCCAACATCGACCTTTCCCCACTGCCAGTGCGTCAGCGAGTCCGCTTCGGCCTTCCTTCCACCGAAAATCCCGGCCTGTTGGCGGATTCAGTCGCCCAATTGCTGTCGATAGGCATTGATGAGAAGCAGCAGATCCTGGAAACCAGCGATGTCGTGGCACGGTTGGAAAAGGTGCTCGATCTGATAAATACCGCCCAGCCCGGGCAATAAGCCGGGTGTCCTCAACTCGCCGGCTTGCGCGCCGGATAGCCGTTCGGGTGCGGCGGGACGGCCTTGAGGTAGGCGGCGATCGCAGCGCGGTCGTCGGCGGTCAGTTGCGTCATGTTGCGCTGCACATCGACCATGGCGCCGCCGACGGAATCGAACTCGGGTGTAAAACCGGTCTCGAGGTAGTTGGCGATGTCGGCTTCGGACCAGTCCTTGATGCTCTTCCCGTCAGGGGTGATATTGGGCACGACGCCCGAGCCTTCGGCCGCCACGGCGCCGGCCAGCCACTCGCCTTTCCTGATGCCGCCGGCGAAATCGCGCGGCGTGTGGCATTCGCCGCAATGGCCAGGTCCCTCGACCAGGTAGCGGCCGGCGAGAACTTTGTCCGGCGCGCCCTCTGGCAGCACGATCACCGGCTCGGGGCTGAGATAGACAAGCTTCCAGAGGCCAATGCCGCGACGGACGGTGAAGGGGAAGGAAAGCTTGTGGTCCGGCGCCTTGCCGGCAACCGCCGGCAGCGTCTTCATGAAGGCGTAGAGGTCGGCGATGTCGGCCGGCTTCATGCGCGCGTAGGAGGCATAGGGAAAGGCCGGGTAGAAATGCTCGCCCGAGGGCGAGACGCCCTTCAGCATGGCGTTGGCGAAGTCCTCCTCGCTCCAGGCGCCGATGCCATCCTTCCGGTCCTGCGAGATGTTGGGCGGCACGAAGGTACCGAACGGCGTCTTGAGTTCCAGACCGCCGACGAGCTCGAGGCGGGCGTCGCCCTGGGCGCCAGGCTTGGCGTGGCAGGAGGTGCACCCCCCCGCGTAGAAGATGCGCTTGCCCTTGGCGGCGTCGCCGGGGCCGAGTTCGGCGATGGTCGCGGCGTCAAGCCTGGCCGGCGCCGACAGGACCCAGCCGGCGGCAGCCGCGGCGCCGCCTAGCACGATGAAGGCGCCGACAAGCTTCTTCAGCCAGGCCATTTAGGCGATCAGCTCTTCTTGATCCGGTAGGTCTGGTGGCAGGTGCCGCAATCGCCGCCCAGCGTGTTGAGTTGCGCCTTCAGCGCGTCGACATCGGACGGCGGGGAAGCGACCGCGGCCTTGGCGTCGGCCAGGAACTTGTCTCCGGTCGCCTTGAAGCCCGCCATGTCTTCCCAGATCTTCGGCGCGGCCGTGGTGTCGCCCTTGTCGGAGCCGGCCGGGAACAGCTTGTCGGCGTCGAACTTCTCGGCATTGGCCTCCAGGGCCTGCAATGCCGTCAGCACCGCGGCGGCGTCAAAAGGCTCCTCGCCCTTGACGACCTTCGAGATCTGCCCGGCGAGCTTGCCGCGCTCCTTCATCAGGGCCTGGCGATCCTTGATCGGATCGGCATAAGCGGCCGAACCGGCGAAGGCGAGCAAGGAGATGGCGATGACAAGCTTTCTCATTCAATTGGCTCCACGGTGAAGGAAGAGGGTACGCGACTGAGGCATTTCACCGTTCACGGTGAAATGCTCTATCTCCTGGTTGGGGCAATTCCGGACGGAAAACCGTTCCACACTTCTCCTGGAATTGCTCTGAACGCTAACGGGCGCCGCGGCGGGATTATTCCCTTCGCCGTGACGATTTTGCCGGGCTTGTCCTGCCGAAAAAGAAAAGCCCCGGCGTGCCGGGGCTTTTCTTCAAAATCGCTCAACCTTTGGCTTTCTCGTACATCTCCAGGACGTGGTCCCAGTTGATCAGGCTGTCGACGAAGGCTTCGAGGTATTTCGGCCGCGCGTTGCGGTAGTCGATGTAGTAGGAGTGCTCCCACACGTCGACGCCGAGGATCGGCGAGCCGCCATGGACCAGCGGGTTCTCGCCGTTCGGGGTCTTGGAGATTTCCAGCTTGCCGTTCTTGACCGAAACCCAGGCCCAGCCGGAGCCGAACTGGGTGGTGCCGGCGGCGATGAAATCGGCCTTGAACTTGTCGTAGCCGCCGAGATCGCTGTCGACCGCCTTCTGCAGCGCGCTCGGCAGCTTATTGCCGCCGCCGCCCTTCTTCATCCACTTCCAGAAATGGATGTGGTTGTAATGCTGGGCCGCGTTGTTGAAGAGCCCGGCATTCTTGCCGAAGGACTGCTTCACGACCTCCTCGACCGACAGGTCGCCCATTCCGGCCTCGGCCGCCAGCTTGTTGCCGTTGTCGACATAGGCCTTGTGGTGCTTGTCGTGGTGATACTCCAGCGTCTCCTTCGACATGTAAGGCTGCAGGGCCTCGTAGTCGTAAGGCAAAGCGGGCAACTCAAAAGCCATGGATGGTACTCCCTCGAGGAAAAAGTCCGGTGATACTACCGGGCTAAGATAGGTCTGGAATGGATCGGGGCAACTCCGGAATGGAGCGCCGAGCGACTTTTTAGAGCAATTCCGGGAAAAGTGCGAAACGGTTTTCCGCCCGGAATTGCGCAAAAATAACGAGGCGGAGCTGTTCGCCGTTTGCGTGAAGCGGTGAAACGCTCCGGCGGCTCAGGCGGCGGACGTCGAATGCGCCCATTCCCAATAGAGCTCGCGCGCCTTCTTGGCCACCGGTCCGGGCTGCAGATCGCGGTTTTCGATGCGGGTGACGGGCACCACTTTCGAGTGGTTGCCGGTCGAGAAGATCTCGTCGGCCTCAAGGAAATCGCGAACCGACAGCGTCTTTTCGGTGGTCCTGAAACCGTAGTCGCCGAGCAGGTTGATGGTGCGCGAGCGGGTGATGCCGGAGAGGAACGTGCCGTTCGGGGCCGGCGTCATCACGTGGCCGTCCTTGACCAGGAAGATGTTGGAGGTTCCGGTCTCGGCGACATTGCCCAGCATGTCGAGCACCAGCGCATTGTCGAAGCCGCGGTTCTTGGCCTCCAGGATGGCGCGACCGTTGTTGGGGTAAAGGCAGCCGGCCTTGGCGTTGGTCGGCATGGTCTCGATGGTCGGGCGCCGGAACGGCGAGACGCCGACCGAAAAGCCGGACGGCGGAATCATCGGCGATTCGTAGAGGCAAAGACAGAAGCGGGTCGAGGCCGGATCGGCCGGCACGCCCATATAGCCGCCATGCTCGGCCCAATACATCGGCCTGATATAGACCGCCGTCTTGCCGTCGAATTTCTTCAGCCCATCCCAGGTCAGGCCGACGATCTCCTCGGCGGTCATGGAGGGTTTCAGGCCAAGCGCCGTCGCCGAGGCGTTGACGCGGGCGGAATGAAGCTCGAGATCGGGCGCCACGCCTTCGAACCAGCGGCCGCCGTCGAAGACGCTGGTGCCCAGCCACATGGCGTGGCTGCGCGGTCCGAGAATGGCGACGTTGCCCTCGTACCAGTCGCCGTCCACATAGGTCCAAGTCGCGGTCTGCGCCGCCGCCGCCAGTGTCATGCTCGCCGTCCAAATGAGTGATTTCAGGCCGCCATAGGACGATGCTTTGACGGTTGACGTCAACCGACATGGCCAAAAATCGTTGAGGCCAGAGGCACTTGGCCGCAATCAATGCTTGCGCGGCAAGCCTGCGCGCCGCAAAACTTGAGACATGCACCATGCGGCTTACGTCTTCGACGCCTATGGCACGTTGTTCGACGTGCACGCCGCCGTGCGCCGGCATGCCGGCGAGATCGGGCCGGACGGCCAGCTTCTCTCCGAAATCTGGCGCGCCAAGCAACTCGAATATTCCTGGGTGCGGACGCTGATGGGGGGCGCTTACGCCGATTTCTGGCAATTGACCGAGCAGGCGCTCGACTTTGCGTTGCGCAAGGTTCCCTCGGCCGATCCGGGGCTGCGGACGAAGCTGCTCGAAGCCTATTGGCGGCTCGACTGCTATCCGGAAGTGCCCGCCGTGCTCAAAGCGCTCAAGGCCTCGGGCGCGAAGCTCGCGATCCTCTCCAACGGCTCGCCGGAAATGCTCGACGCGGCGGTCAAATCCGCGGCGCTCGACCAGATCCTCGACGACGTTTTCTCGGTCGACCAGGTCAAACGCTTCAAGACCGACCCGTCGGTGTACGACATGGTGGTCACCGGCTGGCGGCTTTACCCGGGCGCGGTCTCGTTCCAGTCGTCCAACCGCTGGGACATCGCCGGCGCGACGAGATTCGGTTTTCGCACGGTCTGGATCAACCGGACCAACCAGCCGGACGAGTACCGCGATCTCCCGCCGGGACTGATCCTGCCTTCGCTCGAAGGTCTCCTGGCAGAGGTCTGACGCCGCTGTTGCTGCAGCGCAACAGCTGTGGCGCGGTCACAGCTTCGCCTTTTTCTGTCCACCCTCAGGCCAGAATTGGAACCGCCTATCGCCGCCGACTGTTATGAATGCCGTCGGCGACGTGCCCGCGGATTCATGTTTTCTTGCGAATTGAGACCTAGAAAAGGCAACCATGTCAGACGCTTCCTTCCGCCTCAGCCGCCGTGGCTTCCTCAATTTTACAGCCCTTGGCGCTGCTTCGGCCGCCGTGTCCGCGTGCACCACCACCGGTCCGGCCCCAGCACCCGTCCAGCCGCCACCGCCGGCCTATGTCGAGCCGCCGCTCGGCGACTACGAGACGATGTATGGCGCGATGTCGGACAATGGCTTCGACCTGCCGGCCATCCCGGTCAACAAGATCGATCACAAATTCTTGCGTCAGATCGTTCCCGATCCGACCGGGCAGCGCCCGGGCACCATCGTCGTCGATACCACCGGCCACTTCCTCTATCTGGTGCGCGAGGGCGGCCAGGCGATCCGCTACGGCGTCGGCCTCGGCCGCGCCGGCTTCGAATGGTCGGGCGACGCGGTCGTGCAGTGGAAGCAGAAATGGCCGAAATGGACGCCGCCGGACGAGATGGTGGCCCGCCAGCCGGAACTGACGCAATTCAGCGCCAAGAATGGCGGCATGTCGGGTGGCCTGAAGAACCCGCTCGGGGCGCGTGCGCTCTATCTCTTCCAGGGTAACCAGGACACGCTCTACCGCCTACACGGCTCGCCGGAATGGTGGTCGATCGGCAAGTCGGTGTCGTCGGGCTGCGTGCGCCTGATCAACCAGGACATCATCGACCTCTACGACCGCGTGCCGACCAAGACCCCCGTCGTCGTGACGGCCAATATCGGCGCGCCGGAAGAGGACATGCCGGAGCGCAAGGCCATCCCGATCGACAATGGCGTGCCGACGGGCTCGATCCTGCTCGGTCCGGTGAAGCGGCTCACCAACGAGATTTTCTAAGCGGTTGGTTTCGTCAGCGGTGCTCGGCGAGTATCGTCGCCAGCACCGCAACGCCGCGCCGCAACGCATCCGCGTCGAGCCCCGCATAGCCAAGAATGAAGCCGGCCGTTTCCGGCCGAGGCCCGCTCGGATCGTAGAGCGGCGACACCGGATAGAGGCCGATACCGGCGGTGCGCGCCGCGGCGATGATCGCCGGTTCGCGTCCAGCGTCGATACCGTTCATCCAAGCAACGACATGCAGGCCGGTATCTGCTCCCGCGACCGTGACCCCTGGCCCCAGATGTTCAGTCAAAGCCTGCAGCAGGATGCCCCTGCGCTCGGCGTTCTTCCTGCGAATGCTGCGCACGTGGCGCTCGTAGGCGCCGCTCGCCAGCAACTCGGCCAGCACGTCCTGTTCCAGCATCGGAGCATGCCGGTCGGTCAGGCGCTTGGCCTCGCCGAACGCCCGGCGCAGGCTCAAGGGAACGACGAGATAGCCGAGCCTCAAGGTCGGCGAGAGCGTCTTGGACAGCGTTCCGACATAGATGACGCTATCCGCGTCGAGCGCCTGCAGAGGCGGGATCGGGCTGATGTCGTGACGGTATTCGCCGTCATAATCGTCTTCGACAATAAAGGCCCCCGTGCCGGCGGCCCAGGCCAGCAGCGAACGCCGCCGCGTCGCCGAAAGCACGCCGCCGAGCGGAAACTGGTGCGAAGGCGTCACGTAGGCGAGACGGGCCGGCGGCAGCGCATCCGTCCTTAGCCCATCCGCGTCGACGGCAACGGGCACGGCGACGCCTCCGGCCGCCACGAAGGCGTGGCGTGCCAATAGATAGCCGGGGTTCTCGATCACAAAGGGGTCACCGGGGTCGAGCAACAGCCGCGCGCAGAGGTCCAACCCCTGCTGCGAGCCGTTGACGATGACGATCTGGTCCGGCGTGCAACTAATGCCGCGAGCCCGCCAGAGATAGGCCTGAAGCGCATTGCGTAGAACAGAAGACCCCTGAGGATCGCCGTAGCGCAGCCGCGCGCCGCGCCGCAGGATCGCCTTGTTCGACGCCCGCCGCCAGGCCAGCACCGGGAAGTCCGCCCCGGAAAGCTCGCCATAGCGGAAATCCGCAAGCTTGGCTGGTTGCCCTTCCGTAGGCGCAGGCAAGGCCAGCAACCGTCGTGCGAATGCCGAGAGGTTGCGTGGCGAAGCGGCTGCGACGGGCGCCTCTCCCGACGCCCTCTCCAACCCCGGAGCAACGATGGCGCGCGCCCCTTGCCTGATGATCAGGTAGCCCTCGGCATCGAGCTGGCTGTAGGCCGCAGTCACCGTGGTTCGCGAGGCGCCCCACTCGGTCGCAAAAGCCCGCGTCGACGGCAGGCGATCGCCTGGCCGATAGGCGCCGCTGTGGATCTGCTCCTTGATCGCCGCGATGATCCGCCGCGCGACGCCGTCCTGCTCCAACTGGACCATCAAAAACCTTCAGAACTGGATATTCCAAGCAAGCCAGACTTCCGGCATCTTGCTGTGCAGCGCAAGGAGTTTTCATCATGTACATTCCGCCTGCATTCCGCGACGACGATCAAGAGAGCCTGATGGCCACGCTACGCGCCGCGCGGCTGGCAATCCTGGTCACCGCCACGGCCGATGGCCCGCTGGCGACGCCTCTGCCGCTTTTCCTCGACGAGAACGAGGGCCAGCATGGCGTGATCTACGGCCATGTCGCGAAGGCAAACCCGCAATGGCGCATGCCGCCGGTGGGCGACGGCCTGGCGATGTTCATGGGCCCGGACGCCTATGTGACGCCGGCCTGGTATCAGACCAAGCAGGAGACCGGGAAGGTGGTGCCGACCTGGAACTATGTCGCCGTCCACGCCCATGGGCCGATCGAGTTCTTCGAGGATGCCGACAGGCTGCTCGAGGTGGTGACCCGCCTGACCAACCTGCACGAGGGCGAGCGCGCCGCACCCTGGACTGTGTCGGACGCACCGGCGGATTTCATCCAGTCGCAGCTGAAGGGCATTGTCGGTCTGCGCATGCCGATCACGAAGCTAGAAGGCAAGCGCAAGATGAGCCAGAACCGCAACGCGGCCGATCGCGCCGGCGTCGTGTCCGGCCTGTCATCGAGCGAGCGGCCGTCCGACCGCGAGGTCGCTCCGCTCATTCCGGTCTGAAGACTGGCCGGTCTGAACACTGGCCGGTGTGAAACCCGGCCCTGCACTTTCAAGAGAGTCCATCATGCCGGATTTGACCCAGTTCGCCTTGTACTTCGCCGCTGCATTCCTACTTGCCATCACGCCCGGACCAGGCATTTTCTATGTCGCCGCGTGCACGCTCGCCGGAGGCCGCGCCGAAGGCATTGCCTCGAGTTTCGGGACGGGCCTCGGCGGCATGGTCCACGTGCTTGCCGGCAGCCTGGGTGTTTCAGCCATCGTGCTCGCCAGCGCGGAGCTGTTCACGGCCCTGAAGCTGATCGGCGCGGTCTACCTCGTCTGGCTGGGCTTCCGCACCTTCCAGTCCGCGCGCCGCGAGGCAAAGACGATGCTGCAAGGCGGGACTCCGGCGCCTGCCGTCGGCGCTGGCCGGGCGTTTCGCGAAGGTGTGCTGGTCGAAGCCTTGAACCCGAAGACGGCCGCCTTCTTCCTGGCCTTCATTCCGCAATTCGTGAACCTGGGCGCCGGCCACGTCGCCCTGCAATTCATGGTCCTTGGCTTCATATCGGTGACGCTCAACACACTGGCCGATGTCGTGGTCGCTTTTGCGGCGAGCCGCATCAGGGAGGGTGCTGCCGGGCGCACCAATGTGATACGGCGCCTGCGCGAGGCGTCAGGCGGCGCGATGATCGCGCTCGGCATCGGCCTTGCCATCGCCAAGCGCCCTGCGCTCTGATTGCCAGGCCACACGCCGCGTCGCTCGCCGACATCCGGACACGACGGAATATCCAGCGGCTGCCCCCTGTCAGGTGCAGACCCATTCGCGGATCTTGCACTCCTTGTTCTCGCCTCCGCACTGGGCTGTCGCCTTCTCCTCGGCTTCGCGGCGGGTCGTGGCCGACGCTGCGCTCCAGAACGGCGTCGCCGCGCCACGGCTCTTGCCGACCGAGAGCGCCGCGCAGTGCTCATAGGGAAAGCCGGTGCCGTCATCGTCGTCCCAATGGCGATGATTGCGGAACACCTCGACCACCCGGCAGCCCTTGCCGTCCGCATTCTCGCAATGCTTGAGCGCGATGTCTTCCGCTTCCTGCCGCTTGTCGGCGCCCCAGAAGAAACCGTGACGGCCGTCGCCCGGCGAATAGGCAATGGCGCCCCAGATGCCCTTTTCCTCGCCGGTCTGCGCCGGCGGCGGCGCCACAAGGTCCGCGGCTTGGCTCGCGATCGTAAATCCGATCAAGGCCGCCAGCAGCGGGAATGAGAGACGACGGTCTATCGGCATTTTTCGTGGCTCCCAGTTGCAGCTTTCAAATGATCCATGCCCCGGTGGCCGCTAGCCGCCCATGCGCGCGACCGAGACGACGATGCAAGTGTTGCCGGTTGGGACCAGCAGCGCCTGGCCGCCATTGTCGGCCAGGTTGAAAAGCATCGTGTTCGAAAGATTGTCCGCCGGAAGGCTGCCCTTCGGGAGCGTTCCGGCGACTTCCTGGCAAGAGCGCGGGAACGGCGCCACGCGCACGAAGCCGCCCTCGCAGCTCTGGCCGACGGGCGAGGCAAAAACGACGCCCGCGGCCTGCGTCTTGTAGTCCGGCAGGTTGTAGCTCATCCCGGCGACTGCCTGCACGGCGTGGGTGTCGGGCGAGGTTTTGTCCCATTGCGTCTGGACCGCATAGGTCGATCCGGCGGTCAGAGCCTGCCCCAGCGTGGCAAAGAGATTGGCGCAGGTGCGGACGCCCGCCTGCGCGACATGCGCCTGAAACGGATTCTTGCTTGCCGAGACGTCGGCCGGCGCGGGCACGGCTTCCGCCGGCTTGCCCTGCATGGGCGCCTGCGCTTGCGCGGAGGCCGTGCCCGCGACGAATGTCCCAAGCGCGGGATAGAGACGGAACGACAGGACCACCGCCGCCGCGACCAAGACCGCGAACGCGCCGAGCAGCGCCGTGTTTCGCACCAGGCGCCAGCCTGGCGAACGCCGTGGCGGCGGACTTGCCGGCGGCTCCGGCAGCGCGACCGGCTGGGCGTGCGTCAGGATTCTGTCCTCGATGGATTGGCGTGTCATCTCAAAGTCTTTCTAGTTGATGGTCGACAGCGCGGTCTTGAGTCCCTTGAACGGGGCATCGAGGCTCACGGTCGCTCCCGACGGCAGCGAATAGGAAACCTGCACCGTGGTCTCTTTGCCGATCTGCTCGCGAAGCACCGGGCCGACGGGCACGTAGCCGACGCAGACCGACGCGTCGCAACCCTGCAGTTGAACGTCGACCGGCTGCTTGCGGCCGGCAAGTCTCAGCGAAAGCTTGCTGCCCTCACCTGCCGCGCTCGGGGTTCGCAAGATCATGAAGGGCTTGCCTTTCTCGTCGGCCGCCAGCGACCAGCTGAAGACCAGCGCCTGGCCTTGATCGATGAAGGACTGACTGATGTTGCAGACCTTCTTCCTGGCCTGCAGGTTCTCGTCGCAGATCAGCGTCCAGTTCTCGAACGGGCGCGTGGTCCGCTGATATTGGCCAAGCTTCACGTCCGCCGGCACCGCGACGTCGGAAGGTTTTATCCGATAGGCAGGCTGGGCCGCCTCCTGCCCGGCCGCGTGCGGGCCGGACAGAAGGAGGCAAGTCCCGGATATTACGGCAAGGACCGTCTGCCTGGTCATCAACAGACTCAGTTCAGGGTAAAGCTGACGCCCGCGCCGACACCCCAGTGCCCGCCGGCCGTCGTGCCCGAGACGTTCGCTCTCGCCCGGCCGTCCTCGCTGGTGTAACCGGCGCCGAACGCAACTGCGCCTTCGCCGCGCCAGTAGCCGCCGCCGGCCGCCACGCTTAGCTTGCCCGGTCGGTCGTCGTAGCGCAGCGAGGCGGCCGCGAGGCCGATCGCGGCAGCCTGGCGCGCCTCGCCCCGAGCCTCGCCCATATCCATGTTGAGCTGGCTGAGCTTGGAGTCGGTGTAGGCATTGGCCTGCTGCAGCGTGGTGGCCGCCACCTGGTTGGTGTAGGTCTTGGAGTTGTCGAGCGTTGTCGCCAGCCCATTGTTGAACTGTAGCACGTTGACTGCATCGGTGTCGGCCACGCCGGCGCCGACATTGTGGATGACGACGGGCGCATTCACGTCGCCGCCGACGAGCGTCAGCGAGTTGGATTTGCTGCCGTCACCGTTCTTGTCGTACTGGACCGCGAACTCGTTGAGGTCGCCGACGCTTCCCTGCATCGCTTCGACGGCCTGGTTGGTCGCGAAGAGCTGGCTGCCGTTGATGGCGTCGGTCGAAGTCTGGCTGATCCGCCCCGCCGCCACATTGGTGACGGTGCGCTCCTTGCCGACATCGCCCACGCTCACCGTGCTCGTCGGAGCGGTTCCGGCAAAGGTGTAGTTGACGCCGTTGATCGTCGTGCCGGCGGTGGCGACCGCAGCGGCGGTCGTCGAACCGGCGCCGAGCGCGACGCTGCCCGGCTCATTGGCCTTGGCGCCGGCGCCGAGCGCCATGGACTGGGCGCCGTTCGCCGTCGAGCCGGTGCCGAAGGCGATGCTGTCGGCCTGGTTGGAGGTCGCGTTCTGGCCGATCGCAATGCCGCCAGGCGCCGTCTGCTGGACGATGGCACCGTTGCCCATGCCGATGCCGTTGTCGCCATTGACGGTCGTGCGCGGACCGATCGCGACCGACTCCGCGCCGGCCGCCAGCGAGTCCGACGCGGTCGAGTTGGCGTGGAAGTACATGGTCCCCGTCACCGCGAAGGAGCTCAGCGCGCCCTTCAACTGACGGAGCGTGACGGCGTCCTGGTCCTGAGTGCCGTCGGCCACGTTGATGATCTGGCGATAGGCGGTGGAGGTGCCCACCGAGACGGCGCCGAGCAGGGTCATGTCCGCGGTGTTGTAGGGAATGAGGCCGGTGCCGGAGAGGATCGATCCCGATGCGGGCGCGACCGCACGGTCCGAAACCGAGCCGGAGCCGAGCGCCACACCGTCGGCGATGGTGACCGCGGTGCCTCGGCCGAGAGCCAGCGAATTGGCGGCGGACGCCGTCGCCTGGTAGCCGAGCGCCGAGGAACCAACCCCTTGCGCGAAGGCGTCGGTGACCGGCAGCGTGCTGTCATTGGTGCGCACGTAGCGGATGCCGTCGCCATTGGCGTCGGTGTAGACCGTCGAGGTGTCGCCGGCAAAATTGTTGATCGTGTTGCCGAGAGTGGTGATGTCGGCGGTGTTGGCGGCGATATCGGCGGTGTTGGCGGCGATGTCGGTGGTGTTCTGCGTCACCTGCTGATTGGTGGCGAAGAGCTGCGAGCCGTTGACCGCGTCGGTCGAGGAGTTGCTCAACCGCCCGGCCGCGACGTTCTGGATCTGGCGCTCCGCGCCGACCGAGCCGACCGAGAACGCGCCCGCCGGGGTTCCGCCGGCAAAGGTGTAGTTCACACCGCCTATCGTCGTGCCGCCGACGACCGTCGTGGTGCCGGATACGGAGTTCAGGCCGATCGCCACATCGCCGGCGTTGTTGGCCACGGCATTGGGGCCGATCGCGACCGAATCCGTCCCCAGAGCCTGGGAATCGGCAAGCGTCGAATTGGCGTGGAAGTACTTGATGCCGCCGCCGGTGTTGATGTCGGTGATCGTATTTCCGATGTTGGCGATATCGGTCGTGTTCTGCGTCACCTGCTGATTTGTCGCGAAGAGCTGAGAGCCATTGATGGCGTCGGTCGAGGCGTTGCTGAGCCGGCCCGCCGCGAGATTGGTGAGGGTCCGCTCCGCGCCCGGAGCGCCGATGCTGACCGTGGATGTCGGAGTCGTTCCAGCGAAGCTGTAGGCCGTGCCGCCGATCGTCGTGCCGCTCGTGCCGACGGCTGCCACGGTCACCGAGCCGGAGCCCAGCGCGACGTCGCCGGATTTCGCCGCCGCGGTCGCGCCGTCGCCCAGGGCGACATTGCCGGCGAGACCGGCGGCACCAGCGGTGGAGCCGTTGCCCAGCGCCACCGAGCCCTGCCCGATCGCCTTGTTGTTGTTGCCGATGGCGACGGCACCCGCGGCCATGTTCCCGGCCGTGGCGGTTGCCGTGCCGTCGCTGTTGGCGATGTTGTTGGCGCCGCCGGTGAAGGCGCCGGTGCCGCTGGCATAGCTCGGATCGCCGATCGAAACCGCGCCGTTGCCGTAGGCGGTGTTGCCGGAGCCGATGGAGACGGCCTTGCCACCGGTGGCAACCGCATTGGTGCCCATGGCGACGGCCTCGGCGGAATCCGCCCTGGCATTGGTTCCAACGGCGATGGCGCTGGCAGCACTTGCATTCGCGGTATCGCCCATCGCCAGGCTCGAGGCTGCCAGAGCCTGCGACCGGTTACCCAGAGCGGTGGCGTTCAGCGCCGCGGCCTGCGTGCCGCGACCCACTGCCGTCGCAAAATCCGCAGTGGCCTGAGATCCCTGGCCGAGGGCGGAAGATGACAGACCGGTCGCATTTGACGCAAAGCCGAGCGCCACAGCGTTGGTAAAGGTCGCCGTGGCCGATACGCCTAGCGCTACCGAACCGCTCGTACCGGTCGCCTGAGCGTTTGAGCCGACGGCGGTGTTATCAGTCCCGGTGGCTTGCGCACTGACGCCCAAGGCCGTCGACCGGATCGCGTTGGCGACAGATCCCCAGCCGGCGGCCGTGGCATAGTTGCCGCTGGCCGAGGAACTGGTGCCGAGGGCAGTGGCATTCCCTCCCGAAGCAACGGAGAAGGTGCCCAAGGCGTTGGCGCCAGCCCCGGTGGCACTGGCCGTGACGCCGAGCGCGACGGAATTGACGCCGCTTGAGATCGTGCCTTGGCCCAGCGCCATCGCGCCGCCGGTGCCCGTGGCTTTCGCGTTCAGGCCGATGGCGATCGCATACTGTGCCGACGAAACAGACGAACGCCCCATCGCAATGGCGTCGACCTGGGACGCTGTCACATCCGTGCCGATGCCGATGGCGCTCTGAGCGGTGACGCCTGTTCCAGGGGCGGTGCGCGAGCCAAGATAGATGGAATTTATCGCGGAGGCGATCGTTCCAAAGCCGATCGCGACGGCATTCTGGCTGCCCGCGCTGGCATTGGTGCCCTCGGCAATGGAATCGGCTCCATTTTGCACGGCTCCGGATCCAAACGCGATACCACGCACGCCGTTTGCCGTGCCGCCGCCGCCGAAAACCTGTGCGAATGCCGGCGTAGCGATGCCTGCCAATACAATCGCACCCAGCGCCGCCGCAAGGATGTTGCCGGCGCCAAGCGCACCAAGCCCCAGACCTTTCCGGCGCATGCCGAGCACACGATGCGCCAGGCGCAGCGCCGCCATCAGGCGGCGACGGAGCGAGCGGCTGTCGCCGGCGCCGGAGACCCAGTTTCCAGCAAATCGGGCCGACCCGCGATGGGTGATACGTCGTTGCCTGAAGTTCATTGCGAGAATGCCTCCTTTGGTGGGTCGCGCTCGATCACGGCAGGTTCCGCCGACCCTGCCACTGATGAGTGTCTGCTCGAAAATGGGACGATCACGTCGGCGCCGCGCGCGAGCAGCGCATGGCCCTGTTTTTCCCCGATCGCCTCGACGCGATCGAGCGTGTTTTCAAGCCAGGCGTCAGCCGCCTCGGGCACAGCCTGGAGCGCCGCCGCAACCCGCTCCGGCGGGATCAGCCGCTCGAGATAGGATCGCACCGCCGCCAGATGAGCGGCAGGAGCGCCATGCGCGTGAACAACGGCCGTGAGGCCGTAGAGATAATGGGCCAGCAGCATGTCCTGCTTGGCCAGGGGCACGCCATTTCCATAGCGCTTCTCAAGCGTCCTGGATGCCGACTCCAGCCAGTAGCCGATCTCCTCGGAAAGGCTTCGGCCGATGGCCGTGTCGTCGCTCATATGCCCCCGCAGCCAAATCAGAATCCGGGAAAGCCGGAACCGCCTCAAGAAGCCATGTTTTTCGACTCAGGTATTCCAATAAATTGCTGTTCTATTTAAAAATACTGCGTGAAATACCAGTAGTTAACGGTGAGTTACTTCAGCAATAACTTTAATTAGCAAACGTTCAGTTTGTCTATTACTAAATTAGTATTGACTTACTCCCCGGATCGAGAGCTGCGTTGCCCTGTCCGCACCTGCTGAGGCGTCACATGGCGGTACTTCCTCATCATGGTGGTGAAGTGGCTTTGGCTCGAAAATCCGCTCAGATCGGCAATGTCCGTGATCGACATGCGGCTCTCGGCAAGCAGCTTTGCGGCAAGGTCGAGGCGGAGAACCAGAACATATTGATGCGGCGTCACGCCGAACGTCCTGGAGAAAGCACGGGCGAAATGGTAGGGCGACAGCCCGCACACAGCCGCCATCTCGGCGAGCGAAAGCTTGCGCGAGAAGTTCTCGCTCAAGAATTGCGCCACTAGGCGAGTGTGGCCGATCGACAGCCCGCCTTTCGCGTTCAGCAGTGGCCGCCTTTCAGCAGGAATTTCCGAATACCAAGCTTGCAGATCGTCATCGCGCCGCAACTTGGACTCCTGATGCTCAGCCCTCCGCAGCTTTGGCCCAACCTGAGCGGGCGTTTTTGGTTCCCTGGCCACAATGATTCGTGATCGCACGTGCTGTCGGCGCTATCGCGTTTGCCCCCCGGCAACAGCCCGTCAAAGGCCATGATTTGGCGCGTCCGGTATTTCATGAAATTGCGGTTCTGCCGGGAAAAGTTCCCTTGCGAAAAGTTTTAGCTGCCGCTCATGCGGCTCACTCGTCGACGGGTAAGATTTGATCGTCGCGAGGTAACGAGGATAGCTTTCCGGAGCGGCGCATTTCCGTGACGGATTCGCCCGACGGCAAGCGGGTCTCGCCCGATATCAAAGGTTGCGGGGCGTGATTCGCATCGCGCTCGGCGCGGTGCCGCCTCTCCGCTTCAGCGCCCTCGCGCCAGGCTTCCCAAAATCCCGCGAACGATCGCGCGGCCGACGGAGGAGCCGACCGAGCGCACCACCGACTTGATCGCGGCTTCGGCCACGGTCTGGCGGTTGGAGGACCGCCGGTTGCCGGTTCCCAAAACATCGTCGAAACCGGGAATGGTCCAGCGCGAGCCGCCGCTGTTCTGCTGCTTTGCCTGCGCCTCGGCGTCCTGCGCCTCCTTGGTCTTCTTCTGCAGGATTTCGAAGGCCGATTCGCGATCGACGGCCTCGTCGTACTGGCCGGCGACCGGGCTCTCGGCGATGATCTTGCGGCGCTCGTCGGGCGTGATCGGTCCGAGCCGCGAGGACGGCGGCCGGATCAACGTGCGCTGGACCATGGCCGGCACGCCCTTGTCCTCCAGCATCGAGACCAGCGCCTCGCCGGTGGCGAGCTGGGTGATGGCGGTGGCGCAATCGAAATCGGGGTTGGGCCGGAAGGTCTCGGCGGCCGTGCGCACCGCCTGCTGCTCGCGCGGCGTATAGGCGCGCAGCGCATGCTGGACGCGATTGCCGAGCTGGGCGAGCACTTTCTCGGGAATATCCAGCGGGTTCTGGGTGACGAAATAGACGCCGACGCCCTTGGAGCGGATCAGCCGCACCACCTGCTCGACGCGGTCGATCAGCACCTTCGGCGCGTCCTCGAACAAAAGATGCGCCTCGTCGAAGAAGAACACCAGCTTCGGCCGGTCGAGATCGCCGACCTCGGGCAGTTCCTCGAACAGTTCCGACATCAGCCACAGCAGGAAGGTGGCGTAGAGCCTTGGGTTCATCATCAGCTTGTCGGCGGCCAGAACGTTGATCGCGCCGCGGCCGTCGCGCGTCGTGCGCATGATGTCGGCGATGCGCAGCGCCGGCTCGCCGAAGAAGTTTGCCGCACCTTGGCTCTCCAGCACGAGCAGCGTGCGCTGGATGGCCCCGACCGAAGGCTTGGTGACATTGCCGTAACGCGCGCTGAGCTGGTCGGCGCGGTCGGCCATGTTGGCGAGCAGCGCCTGCAGGTCCTTGAGATCGAGCAGCAACAGGCCTTCCTCGTCGGCAATGCGGAAGGCGATGTTCATGACGCCTTCCTGCGCTTCCGTGAGGTTCATCAGCCGCGACAAAAGCAGCGGCCCCATCTCGGAAATGGTGGCGCGGATCGGATGGCCCTGCTCGCCGAACAGATCCCAGAAGATGACCGGGAATTCCTGGAACTGGTAAGGATCGAGCTTCACCTGCTCGGCGCGCTTGACCAGGAAATCCTTGGCCTCGCCCATCATGGATATGCCGGAAAGGTCGCCCTTGATGTCGGCGCAGAAGACAGGCACGCCGGCATTGGAAAAGCCCTCGGCCAGGATCTGCAGACTGACGGTCTTGCCGGTGCCCGTGGCCCCGGTCACGAGGCCGTGGCGGTTGCCGTAGCGCAGCAGCAGCTCTTCGGCGCGCTGATAGGAATCGCCGGGCTTGCGGCTGGCGCCAATGAAGATGCTGGTCTCGTCAACCATATCCGGTCTCCGCAATCTGTTCCGCTCAAAGGCCTCATTCGGAGGTATAGTAACGCTCGTCGCATGCGGCAATGCCCGGCATCGATTTTGGGGCGCAGCGAATTTAGCCTTTGGCGCTTGCGGATTGCGCGCATGTTTGGCAATCGATTGGCTGGCCGGGAGAGAACAAGGCCGGATGACGCATTGTGATATCCGGTTCCTGACCTTAGATTGGCTGGACCCGCCTGATGCGGCCGAGAAGCGAGGAGAGCGATGGGCGCCGGCGCCTTGACCAGGGATGTCGACCTTCCGAACCCGGACGCCAAGCGTTGGCAGGCGCTGGCGGAAAAGGCGCTTGCCGGCGGTTCCTTCGAGGAAAAGCTCGTCTCCCGCACCGATGACGGCATCCGCGTCGAGCCGCTCAGACAACGCTCGGCGACCGCCGAGCCATTGCCGCGCACGAATCCGACCGCGCCCTGGATCGTCAGCCAGCGCGTCGACGATCCGGACATTGCCCGGGCCGGCGCGCAAGCCCTGGAAGACATCGCCCAAGGCGCCACCGGCCTGTCGCTGGTCTTCGAGGGCGCGCCGAATGCCTTCGGCTACGGCCTGCCGCGCACCGCGGAAGCGTTGGAACGGGTGCTCGACGGCGTGCCGCTCAACCGCGTGCAGGTGCGCATCGACGCGCATCCCTGGAGCCGCGCCGTGGCCGACTGGCTGCTCGCCTTCCTGACCCGGCGCCGCTCCGATCCGGCCAAGCTCAACCTTTCCTTCGGCATCGACCCGGCGGCGATCTTCGCCGGAACCGGGCGGCTGCGCACCTCGATCGAGGCGCTGCAGGAATCGATGCCGCAGTCGCTGGCGCATTTCTTCTCGATGGGCGTGCCGGGCGTGCTGCTCGAGGCCGACGGCCGCGTCTTCCACAATGCCGGCGCCACCGAGGCGCAGGAGCTCGGCACGATGATGGCCTCCGTCGTGTCCTATCTCAGGATGTTCGAGAAGGCGCGCCAGCCGCTGGTCTATGCGGCGCCGCATATCGGCTTCGCGCTCAGCGTCGACCAGGACCAGTTCCTGTCGATGGCCAAGGTGCGGGCGTTGCGCAAGCTCTGGGCGCGGGTCCAGGAAGCCTGCTCGATCCCGGCCTCGACCGCCAGCATCCACGCCGAGACCTCGTATCGCATGATGACGATGGCCGACCCGGAGACCAATATCCTGCGCACGGCGATCGCGGCTTTCGCGGCGGCAACCGGCGGCGCCGATTCCATCTCGATCCTGCCGCACACGATCGCGCATGGCTTGCCGGCCGGCTTTGCCCGCCGCGTCGCCCGCAACGCCCAACTGATCATGGCCGAGGAGAGCCATATCGGCTATGTCGCCGACCCCGCCAGCGGTTCGGGCGCGGTCGAAGCGCTGACCGACGATCTCTGCACTGCTGCCTGGGAAGAATTCCAGCGCATCGAGGCCGAGGGCGGCGTGCTCGCCAGCCTGCAGCAGGGCTATATCCAGAACCGCGTGCAGACGGCCGCCGCCAAGCGCAACGGCGCCTACCGGTCGGGCGAACGCGGCATTGTCGGCACGACGCTTTACCGCGCGCAGGCGGAGCGGCCGATCGAGACGCTGCCGGGGGAGCGGCGTCCGGCGCTGACGGAGGGTGTCGCGACCTGCGAGCCGCTGTTTCCGGTGCGCATCGATCAGTCGATCGGAGCCGGATCATGATCCCGGATTTCAGCCGGATCGGCTGGTCGGCGCCGCGTCGCGCGCCGGTCGAGCTCAAAGGCCAGCGGATGACGCCGGAAGGCATCGCCGTGAAGCATCTTTACGGCCAAGGCGACCTCAAGGGGCTCGCCAATCTAGACACGTATCCGGGCCTGCCGCCCTTCGTGCGCGGCCCCTACCCCACAATGTATGTCCAGCAGCCCTGGACGATCCGGCAGTATGCCGGGTTCTCGACGGCGGAGGAATCCAACGCCTTCTACCGGCGCAACCTCGCCGCCGGTCAGAAAGGCCTGTCGGTGGCCTTCGATCTCGCCACGCATCGTGGTTATGACAGCGATCATCCGCGCGTCGCCGGCGATGTCGGCATGGCGGGCGTGGCGATCGATTCCATCCTCGACATGCGCCAGCTCTTCGACGGCATTCCGCTCAACGAAATGACGGTGTCGATGACCATGAACGGCGCGGTGCTGCCGATCATGGCGCTGTATATCGTGGCGGCGGAGGAACAGGGCGTCGCGCAGAAGGATCTCACTGGCACCATTCAGAACGACATTCTGAAGGAGTTCATGGTCCGCAACACCTACATCTATCCGCCGAAACCTTCGATGCGGATCGTGTCGGACATTTTTGCCTACACCTCCAGGCATATGCCGAAATTCAACTCGATCTCGATCTCCGGCTATCACATGCAGGAGGCCGGCGCGACGGCCGACCTCGAGCTTGCCTATACGATCGCCGACGGCATCGAGTACGCGCGCGCCGGCGTTGCGGGCGGTCTCGACATCGACCGTTTCGCGCCGCGCCTCTCCTTCTTCTGGGCGATCGGCATGAACTTCTTCATGGAGGTCGCCAAGCTCAGGGCCGCGCGGCTGCTGTGGTCGAGCCTGATGAAGAAGAATTTTGCGCCGAAGGACGAGCGCTCGCTGTCGCTGCGCACTCATTGCCAGACCTCGGGCTGGTCGCTGACGGCGCAGGACCCCTACAACAACATCACCCGCACCATGATCGAGGCGATGGCGGCGACGCAGGGACATACCCAGTCGCTGCACACCAATTCCTTCGACGAGGCGATGGCGCTGCCGACCGACCATTCGGCGCGGATCGCCCGCAACACGCAGCTCATCCTGCAGAAGGAATCCGGCACCACGCGCATGATCGATCCGTGGGGCGGCTCGGCCTATGTCGAGCGGCTGACGCATGATCTGGCGGCGCGCGCGCTGGCCCATATCGAGGAGGTCGAAAGCCTCGGCGGCATGGCGGCGGCGATCGAGCAAGGCATTCCCAAGCTGCGCATCGAGGAAGCGGCCGCCCGCACCCAGGCGCGCATCGATTCCGGCGAGCAAATTCTGGTCGGCGTCAACGCGCACCGGCCTGAAGCAGATATCCAAGTCGATGTGCTGAAGATCGACAATGCCGAGGTGAAGGCCAGGCAATTGGCGAAGCTGCAGCGGCTCAAAGGCACGCGCGACGTCGCGGCGCTGGAAGACGCGCTGGCAGCGCTGACCCGTGCGGCCGAGGGCGGCGAGAACCTGCTCGAGTTCGCGATCCGCGCCGCGCGCGCCAACGCCACCGTGGGTGAGATTTCGCTGGCGCTGGAAAAGGTTTTCGGCCGCCACACGGCGGCGGTGCAGACGATCTCCGGCGTCTATCGCGACGCGCTCGGCGACAACCCGGCACTCGGCCCGCTGCAGGAGAAGATCGAGGCGTTCGAGAAGAAATCCGGCGGCAAGCCGCGCATCCTGGTCGCCAAGATGGGCCAGGACGGCCACGACCGGGGCCAAAAGGTGATCGCCAGCGCGTTCGCCGATCTGGGCTTCGACGTGACCGTCGGGCCGATGTTCCAGACGCCGGACGAGATCGCCAAGCTGGCGGTGCAGCACGATGTCGACATCATCGGCGCCTCCTCTTTAGCCGCCGGGCACCTGACGCTGATCCCCGAGCTCAAGGAAGCGCTGAAGAAGCGCGGCCATGCCGACATGCTGATCGTCGCCGGCGGCGTCATCCCGCCGCAGGATTATGACGCGGTGCTGGCGGCAGGCGCGGCGGAAATCTTCCCGCCGGGGACGGTGATACCGGAAGCGGCGAACCGGCTGATGGATCGGTTGCTGGCCGATCAGTGAGGGCTTGCTGATTTGGCAGAAAGGTTGTTCTATGGAAATAGATACAACCATGGCGCGATCGTGTTCAAGACAACCATCCACGGGCTTGAGGACGGATCGGGGGCCCTGCTGCTGCCACGCGAAATGCTTGACAGCTTGGATCTTCAAGTCGGCGATGAGCTCCAGATCATCGAAACCGAGGACGGCCTCATTCTAAGGCCAATCCGCCACGACAACCGCAAACGGCAAATGAACGCCGCTCGCGATGTCATGGACAAATACGAAGCTGGGTTACAGCAGCTGGCAAGTAGGCTCGGCTGCTAGCTCTCGGCCTTGTCCGAGAGCTTGACGATTTCCCATTCCTTGCCGTTGACGGCGACGATCTCGCCGACCTTCTTGCCGAAGAGGGCCACCGCCATCGGCGAGACATGGGAAATGCTGCCCTTCGAAGGATCGGCCTCGTCCTCGCCGACGATGCGCCAATGCACCTTCTTGCCATCGTCGCCTTCCAGCGTGACGCCCATGCCGAAGCGCACCACGTCGCTGCCCGGCTCCGGCACCGAAAGCTCCGCGCTTTCGCGCCGCGCGGTCCAGTAGCGCAGGTCGCGCGACACGACAGCGAGGCGCTCGCGGTCGCCTTTCCTTTCGGCCTTCGCCATCAGGTCGCGCAGATCGGCGAGGTTGTCCTCGATCATCGCCAGGCCGCGCTCCGTCACAAGATTGCGGTGCGTGCTGACCGGGCGTTCGCCGACGCCGGCAATGGCGTTTTCGCTGTCTTCTTCGCGCGTGAAAGCTCTGCTCATGCGGTGAACTTAGGCTTGGCGAGGCGACTGCACAAGCGGTTTGCCGATGAGCCCGGCTTGGCACGATTCCTGCGACAGACAGGGCGAAACGCCAGGACCTGTGCCGATGTTGAACAGACGAACGCTGCTTGCCCGGACCGCCGGCTTCGCCGCCGCCGGCCTCTTCGCCGGCAAGGCATTGGCGAAATCGCTGCCCGGCATCGAAATGGCCGCTATGCGCGGCTCGATCAACGCCACGGAGATCGGCGTGCAGCCGGGCGCGGTCGACGACCAGAGCAAGGTCTTCGCCAAGATGCTGGCCGAGGCCAGCGATCGCGACCAGCCGGTGTTCCTGCCGCCCGGCACCTATCTCGTCTCGAACCTCAAGCTGCCCGCGCGCGTGCGCCTGTCGGGCGTGCCCGGCGCGACGCGCATCGTCTATGGCGGCAACGGCCACCTGATGATGGCCGAACAGGCCGAGCATATCGAGCTCAGCGGCCTGGTGCTCGACGGCGCCAATCGCTGGCTGGCCGACTACACGCAGGGGCTGCTCGATTTGCGCCGAGTCGGCCATCTCGTCATCGACAATTGCCAGGTGACCGGCAGCGGCAAGAACGGGCTGGCGCTCGAGCATGCCGTCGGCCGTGTCGGCCGCTGCGATATTTCTGGCGCCGCAGACGCCGGCATCTATTCGGTCGAGGCCGGGGGTCTGGAGATTTCGGGCAATAGCGTTTCGGACTGCGCCAATGGCGGTATCCTGGTGCATCGCTGGCAGGCGGCGGAGGACGGCACCATCGTCAGCGGTAATCGCGTCCAGCGCATCGGCGCGCGCAGCGGTGGCACCGGCCAGAACGGCAACGGCATCAATGCTTTCCGCGCCGGCAATGTGATCATCTCGGGCAACGTCGTCTCCGACTGCGCCTTCACCGCGGTGCGCGCCAACAGCTCGAGCAATCTGCAGATCATCGGCAACACGTGCTCGCGCTCGGGCGAGACCGGGATCTATTCGGAATTCTCCTTCGAAGGCGCGATCCTCAGCAACAATCTGGTCGACGGCGCCGCCAACGGCATCTCGATCGTCAATTTCAACGAAGGCGGCCGCATGGCGGTCTGCTCGAACAACATCGTGCGCAACCTCTCCACCACCGGACCCTACACCGCCGACCCGCCCGGTTTTGGCGTTGGCATCAGCGCCGAGGCCGACACGACGGTTTCCGGCAATGTCGTCGAGAACGCACCGCTGTACGGCATGCAGCTCGGCTGGGGTCCTTATCTGCGCAATGTCGTGGCAACCGGAAACATCATCCGCAAGTCCGGCACCGGCATCGTCGTCTCGGTCGTCGAAGGTTCCGGCAGCACCGTCATCTCGGACAATGTAATCGACGGCGCGAAAAACGGCGCCATCATAGGCCAGCGCTGGGCCGATCCGGTGACCGGGGACCTCACCCAGTCAACCGATACCGGCTACGCGCATCTCACCGTCGAGCGCAACAAGGTGAGCTAGATCGAGGCCACGATGATGTGCGCCTGGATCTTGGCGGCGACCTCGCCGCGGCCGTGTCTGTCGGCGATCGCGGCTTCGGCGTAGTCGGTCGCGGACGCCAATCGTCCTGCCTCCCTGGCCTCGATCTCGTTGCGAAGCAGGGTTCCCTGACAATAGGCAACGGCGGGGACACGTGGCGAGGATGCGCGGCTCTGCCCAGCTATGGTATCGATCGCCACGTCGGAGAAACCCGCGGCAGCCAGATCGCTACGGATCAGCGCCTTGTCGTGGTAGCCGTGCGGCGTGCGCGCCAGGAAGCGCGGCGGATCGTGCGGAAAGATCCTGGCGAGAGCATTCGTCACGTCGTCGGCGAATACATTCTCCTCAATGCGATCCCAGACGCTGAACAGGAAATGTCCGCCGGGCTTCAGGGCCCGCTTTGCCTCGCGATAGGCAGCGGAACGGTCGGGAAAGAACATGGCGCCGAACTGACAGCAGACGAGGTCGAAGGCCGCATCGTCGAACGGCAGCTTCAGGGCATCCGCCTGCCGCCATGCGATGCGGCTGTCGGGCCCCTGGCGCAAAGCCGCGTAGTCGAGCATCGGCTGGTTGAGGTCGGTCACGGTATAGCTCGCGCCGGGAGAGAGTTCTGGCGCTAACGCGCGAGTGACGGCCCCGGTGCCCGCGGCGGTTTCCAAAACGGCCAAGGGTGAGAAGGACGCCGCCCGCCGCGCGGTCTCCGCGGCATAGGCCTCGAAAATCAGCGGCACCATATGACGATCGTAATTTTCCGGGATCGACCCGGCAAACACCTTATCCGCTTCCAGCATAGCCAGCACCCAGCGCCCGTTCGATTGTGTGGAGACTAGCACATAATTCTTGTCTGGAGTCTCACTCGCGCGGCAGATGCGCGTCAGTGAACCGGCATGCTATTTGAGCGCCGCCGTCGGCCGCAGCGAGCCGACCTTAGCACCTATGCGGCTTTCGATTGCGGGATGGGCGAGTTCGGCGAGCCGTGTCGCAGGCGCTTCATCGCCGCGCAGCAGCTTTGCCAGCACGGCGGCGATCATCACCTCCGCCGCCCTGCCGGCGCCGTCATCGCATTTCAAGGCGATGCCGAGGCCAAGTTCAGGCAAAGCCGCGCAATAGACGCCTTCGGCGCCGGTCTTGACGAAGATGCGGCCCGGTGCTGCCTGCATCAGCGCGACATCTGCCTTGCCGGTGCCCGCGACCAGGAACGGCTCGGCCATGCAAGCCGAGAGCAGCCGCTTCGCCGCCTTGGCGCGTTCGGGCGAAAAGCCCCTGCCCGTCGCCATGCGGGCAAAGCCCTGGGCAAAATTCTTCAACGGCACGGCATAGGTCGGGATCGAGCAGCCGTCGGTGCCGCAATGGTCGACGTCATGCGCCGCGCCCGTCACGGATTGCATGGCGTCGCGGACCATCTCCTGCAAAGCGTGGCCGGCCCTGACATAGCCACCGTGGGAAATGCCGGAATGCACGCAGGTGCAAAGGAAGCCGGAATGCTTGCCGGAGCAGTTGTTGTGCAAGGCGTCCGGCACGTTGCCGGCGCGGGCGAGCGCGATGGTGGCGTCGTGGCTCGAGGGCCAGTGCGCGCCGCATTCGAGCGCCGTCTTGTCGAGGCCGGCTTTCGCCAGCATCGCTTGCGCCAGCTCGACATGCGCGGGTTCACCGGAATGCGAGGCGCAGGCCAGCGCCAGCTCGCGGTTGCCGAAGCCGTAGGCGTCGGCGGCACCCGATTCGACCAGCGGCAATGCCTGGATTGCTTTCACCGCCGAGCGCGGGAACACGGGGCGTTCCGTATCGCCGATCTCCCAGACGGGCTTGCCGTCGGCGTCGAAGATCGAAACCGCGCCGCGGTGCGCGCTTTCGACCACCGCGCCGCGCGTGACCTCGACCAGAACCGGATTTGTCATGTCGCCTCCCGCACGCGCACCCAAGGGGCGCGCCGCTTCAATGCGGGCCGCTTCTACCTGATCCGGTCGAGGATGGAAACGTAGTTGGCGACCGCCGCGCCGCCCATGTTGAAGATGCCGCCGAGCTTGGCGCCCGGCACCTGGATGCCACCAGCCTCGCCCATCAGCTGCATCGCGGTCAGCACATGCATCGAGACGCCTGTGGCGCCGATGGGGTGGCCCTTGGCTTTCAGGCCGCCGGAGGGATTGACCGGCAGGCGGCCGTCCTTGGCCGTCGTGCCGTCCAGAGCCAGTCTGGCGCCCTCGCCTGGCTTTGCCAGGCCCATCGCCTCATATTCGATCAATTCGGCGATGGTGAAGCAGTCATGCGTCTCGACGAAGGAAAGGTCGTCGAGCGTGACCCCGGCCTTCTTCAGCGCCTGCTCCCAGGCACGCTCGCAGCCCTCGAACGAGAGAATGTCGCGCTTGGACATCGGCAGGAAGTCCTGGACATGCTCGTTGGCGCGGAAGGTCACGGCACGGCGCATCTTCAGTGCCGTCGCGGTGTCGGTGAGCACCAGTGCGGCCGCGCCGTCCGAAACCAGCGAGCAATCGGTGCGCTTCAGCGGACCGGCGACGAAGGGGTTCTTCTCGCTTTCCTGGCGGCAGAACTCATAGCCGAAATCCTTGCGCATCTGGGCGTAAGGGTTTTCGACGCCGTTTTTGTGGTTCTTGGCGGCGATCATGGCCAGCGCGTCGGACTGGTCGCCGTAGCGCTGGAAATAGGCCTGCGCGATCTTGCCGAAGACGCCGGCAAAGCCGGCTGGCGTGTCGCCATCTTCCGGCAGGTAGGATGCCTTGAGCAGGTTCTTGCCGATCTCGGGACCGGGCGTGGTCGTCATCTGCTCGGCGCCGACCACCAGCACGACACGGGCGGCGTTGGCGTCGATGGCGCGGATGCCTTGCCGGACGGCGGCCGAACCGGTCGCGCAGGCGTTCTCGACGCGCGTCGCCGGCTTGAAGCGCAGCCGGTCATCGGCCTGCAGCACGAGGCTCGCGGTAAAATCCTGCGGCGAGAAGCCGGCGTTGAAATGGCCAAGCACGATCTCGTCGACATCGTCCGGGCCGATGCCGGCGTGGTCGAGCGCCTCGACGGCGACTTTGGTGATCAGGCCTTCCAGCGTCTCGCCTTCGAGCTTGCCGAAGCGCGAATGCGCCCAGCCGACGATGCATGCGGTCATGGCAACCTCCATTTGCGCCGCAACCTAGCACGATCGCGCGCGGCACGTGATTCAATATTGTTCAACAATGAACCGTTTTCCAGCCCCATGCCATGGTCCAGAACGACACGATCGGTTGATCCCAGCGCCAGTTTTTTATTGATTGACGCGTCAATAAAAAATAATCTTGGCTCGAACCGGATCCCCAAGATGCCGAAAATCGGAATGGAGCCCATGCGCCGCAAGGCGCTGATCGACGCGACGATCTCGGCGATCGGCGAGCGCGGGTCGCTGGACGTGACGATGTCTGAGATCGCCGGCCGCGCCGGCGTGTCGTCGGCGCTGGCGCATCATTATTTCGGCGCCAAGGACGAGTTGCTGTTCGCGACGATGCGGCACATCCTCGCCGAGCTCAACACCGACACAAGGCGCGCGTTCGGCCTTGCCGTGACGCCGCGCCAGCGCGTCTCGGCCGTCGTCGCCGTCAGCTTTTCCGACGACCAGTTCCAGCCTCAGATCATCGCCGCCTGGCTCGCCTTCTATGTCGAGGCGCAGAAGTCCTCCGACCTGCGGCGGCTGCTGCGCATCTATGCACGACGACTGCATTCGAACCTGATGAGCGGGCTGACCGGCATCCTGCCTTGGGCCGAGGCCGACCGCGTGGCGGAAGCGACCGCGGCGCTGATCGACGGGCTCTACATCCGCCGCGCGCTGAAGGACGGCGTGCCCGACGCGCAGACCGCGATCGCGCTCGTGGAAGACTATCTCGAAACCAAGCTCAACGGACGGAGCCTGCCTTGACCACCCGGCGACCCAATTTCCTGATCGTCATGGTCGATCAGCTCAACGGCACGTTATTTCCCGACGGGCCGGCCGAGTTCCTGCATGCACCGCATCTGAAGGCGCTCGCCGCGCGCTCGGCGCGCTTCGCCAACAACTACACCGCATCGCCACTCTGCGCCCCCGGCCGCGCCTCGTTCATGAGCGGGCAACTGCCATCGCGCACCCAGGTCTATGACAACGCCGCGGAGTTCGCCTCCTCGATCCCGACCTACGCGCATCATCTGCGCAGCGCCGGCTATCACACGGTGCTCTCCGGCAAGATGCATTTCGTCGGACCGGACCAGTTGCACGGGTTCGAGGAGCGGCTCACCACCGACATCTACCCGGCCGATTTCGGCTGGACGCCAGACTACCGCAAGCCCGGCGAGCGCATCGACTGGTGGTACCACAATCTGGGTTCGGTAACCGGCACCGGCACCGCCGAGATCACCAACCAGATGGAATATGACGACGAAGTCGCGTTCCACGCGACGCAAAAGCTCTATGAGTTCGCCCGTGTTTCCGACGACGCCGGACGTCGCCCCTGGTGCCTGACCATTTCCTTCACCCATCCGCACGATCCCTATGTCGCGCGGCGCAAATACTGGGACCTTTACGAGGATTGCCCGGCGCTGGAGCCGGAGGTGGGTTTCATCCCCTATGAGAGCCAGGATCCGCATTCGAAGCGGCTCTACAAGGCATCGGATTACGACAGCTTCGATATCACGCCGGAGCAGGTGCGCCGCTCGCGGCGCGGCTATTTCGCCAACATCTCCTATCTCGACGACAAGGTCGGCGAATTGCTGTCGGTGCTGGAGCGCACCCGTATGGCCGACGACACGATCGTGATGTTCTGCTCCGACCATGGCGACATGCTGGGCGAGCGCGGCTTGTGGTTCAAGATGTGCTTCTATGAAGGCGCGGCGCGGGTGCCCTTGATGATGGCCGGCAAGGGCATCAAGGCCGGGCTGATCGAGGCGCCTGTCTCCAATCTCGACGTGACGCCGACGCTCTGCGACCTCGCCGGCATCGATATGAGCGGGATCGCGCCTTGGACGGACGGCCAGTCGCTGCTGCCGCTTGCCGGCGGAGAGCAGCGCTCGGCGCCGGTGCTGATGGAATATGCGGCCGAAGGCTCCTACGCACCCATGGTGGCGATCCGCGAGGGCAAATACAAATTCGTCCATTGCGAGCTCGATCCGCCGCAACTCTTCGACCTCGATGCCGATCCGCGCGAGCTCGACAATCTCGCAGCAGACCCGGCTCAAGCCGATCTGGTCTCGACCTTCATGGAAAAGGTCCGTGGCCGCTGGGATATGGCAAGCTTCGACGCCGCCGTGCGCGAAAGCCAGGCGCGCCGCTGGGTCGTCTACCCGGCGCTGCGCAACGGCGCTTACTACCCGTGGGAGTTCCAGCCGCTGCAGAAGGCGTCGGAACGCTACATGCGCAATCACATGAACCTCGA
Organism: Mesorhizobium sp. B2-4-3; assembly: GCF_006442815.1. Lineage (GTDB taxonomy): Bacteria > Pseudomonadota > Alphaproteobacteria > Rhizobiales > Rhizobiaceae > Mesorhizobium. Next base: position 51,554 of record NZ_VFVL01000017.1, on the reverse strand, counting down.
CAATCTCGAAGAGAGCAAACGGTATCCGAGAGGCGAATGATGGCAGACATTCTCGTCCCTACCCTCGATCATCTGAAGCAGGCCTATGCCGTCACCTCGACGGCCACGCAAGTGACGCCGCTCTTGGAGTCCGCGGCTTTGGCCAAGGAGACCGGCGCGGCGCGCGTCTTCGTCAAGCCGGAGTCGCTGCAATGGGCCGGCTCCTTCAAGGTGCGCGGCGCCTATTGGCGCTTGAGGCGATTGTCGCCCGATGAGGCGAAGAAGGGCGTGGTGGCGTATTCCTCCGGCAATTTCGCGCAGGGGCTGGCGGCCGCCGGCCAGGCGCTGGGCATTCCGGTCACGATCGTCATGCCGATCGACGCGCCGGCCGCCAAGCGTGACGCGACGGCCGGTTATGGCGCGCGCGTGGTGCTGACCGATCATGGCGACCGCGCCCGCGAGGAGGTCGCGGCCGCCAAGGCGCGCGAGATCGCCGAGACCGAGCGCCTCACCTTGCTCCATCCATTCGACGATCCGGAGATCGTCGCGGGCCAGGCCGGCGCCGGGCTGGAGGCGCTGGAACAGCTGGCAATGGAGAAGGCCCATGCCGACCTGGTGTTCTGCTCGGTCGGTGGTGGCGGGCTGATCGGCGGCGTCTCGCTTGCCTTCCACTATGTGTCGCCCAAGACCGAAATCATCGCGGTCGAGCCGGAGGGTTTCAACGGCATGGGCTCTTCGCTTGCGCATGGCGCGATCGAGACCATGCCGATCGGGCCGAAATCGATCTGCGACGGGCTGATGGCCCGAAAACCCGGCGACGCGCCCTTCGCGGCGGTGAGTGCTGCCGGCGTGCGCGGCGTGACCGTCGACGACGCCTCGGTGCGGCGGGCGATGAAGATCGCCTTCGAGCGGATGAAGCTGGTGCTGGAGCCGTCAGGCGCGGCGTCGCTCGCGGCACTGCTCGGCGGCAAGGTGGATGTGGCGGGAAAAACCGTCCTTGTGGTTGCAACCGGCGGCAATGTCTCGCTCGCCGATTTCATCTCGCATATGAACGATGGGCGCATATGAACAATGCTTGAAGCGGATTTCGTCATCATCGGCTCCGGCTCCGCCGGCTCGGCCATGGCCTACCGGCTGTCGGAAGACGGCAAGCACTCGGTGATCGTCATCGAGTTCGGCGGTACCGACATGGGGCCGCTGATCCAGATGCCGTCGGCGCTGTCGATCCCGCTCAATATGAGCCTGTACGACTGGGGTTTCGCCAGCGAGCCCGAGCCGCATCTCGGCGGGCGCGTGCTCGCCACGCCGCGCGGCAAGGTGATCGGCGGTTCCTCCTCGATCAACGGCATGGTCTATGTGCGCGGACATGCGCATGACTTCGACCACTGGGCCGAACAGGGCGCTGCCGGCTGGGCGTTCGCCGACGTGCTCCCCTATTTCAAGCGCATGGAGGATTCCGACGGCGGCGAGGATGGCTGGCGGGGTCACGGCGGGCCGCTGCATGTGCAGCGCGGCACGCGGAGAAATCCGCTCTACGGCGCCTTCGTCGAGGCCGGCCGCCAGGCCGGTTTCGAGCTAACCGACGACTATAACGGTTCGAAGCAGGAAGGTTTTGGGCCGATGGAACAAACCATTCTTGGCGGCCGCCGCTGGTCGGCGGCGAACGCCTATCTGAAGCCGGCTCTCAAACGCAGGAATGTGAGTCTGATCAAAGGCTTCGCCCGACGCGTGGTGATCGAGAATCAACGCGCGATCGGCGTCGAGATCGAAGCTGACAAACAGATTCAGGTCGTTAAGGCGCGGCGTGAGGTGATCGTCGCGGCGTCGTCGATCAATTCGCCGAAGATCCTGATGCTGTCCGGCATCGGCCCGGGCGCGCATCTCAAGGAAAACGGCATCCAGGTGGTCGCCGACCGGCCGGGCGTCGGCCGCAATCTGCAGGATCATCTGGAACTCTACATCCAGCAGGAATCGACCAAGCCGATCACGCTGAACTCGGTGCTCAATCCTTTCTCCAAGGCATTGATCGGCGCGCAGTGGTTGTTCTTCAAGACCGGGCTTGGCGCCACCAACCATTTCGAGGCGGCGGCCTTCGTGCGCTCTGCTGCCGGTGTGGACTACCCGGACATCCAATACCACTTCATCCCGGCGGCGGTGCGCTATGACGGCAAGTCGGCGGCGAAGTCGCATGGCTTCCAGGCGCATGTCGGCCCGATGCGCTCGAAGTCGCGCGGGTCGGTGAGCCTGCGCTCGCCCGATCCGAAGACGAAGCCGGCGATCCGCTTCAACTATATGTCGCATCCGGACGACTGGAGCGAGTTCCGCCACTGCGTCCGGCTGACGCGCGAGATCTTCGGCCAGAAAGCCTTCGACGGCTTCCGCGGCAAGGAGATTTCACCGGGCAGCCACGTACAGTCGGACGACGAGCTCGACGCCTTCATTCGCGACCATGCCGAAAGCGCCTACCACCCCTGCGGCACCTGCCGGATGGGTCGCGCGGACGATCTCACAGCCGTCGTCGATCCCGAATGCCGGGTGATCGGCGTCGAGGGCCTGCGCGTCGCCGACTCCTCGATTTTTCCTCGGGTGACAAACGGCAATCTCAACGCGCCGTCGATCATGACCGGCGAGAAGGCGTCCGACCACATCCTCGGGCGCACGCCGCTGGCGCCGTCCAACCAGGAGCCCTGGATCAATCCTCGCTGGCAGGTGGCGGATCGATAGGGCATTGTCGGGCAGACCGCCCGCTCGGCGAACAGACTTGGAGAAAGCCATGCGCGCCCAACCCACGGCATCGCATTACGTCAACGGCCGCTACATCGAGGACGAAGGCGGCGCGCCACTCCCCGTGATCTATCCGGCGACGGGCGAGACCATCGCCACGCTGCATTCGGCGACGCCCAACGTGCTGGAACTCGCCATCGAGGCCGCACGCGCCGCGCAGCCCGCCTGGGCACGGCTGAAGCCGGTCGAGCGCGGCCGCATCCTGCGCCGCGCCGCCGACATCCTGCGCGCGCGCAATGCCGATCTCGCCCGTATCGAGACGTTGGACACCGGCAAGGCGATCCAGGAAACGCTGGTGGCCGACGCCCCGTCGGCCGCCGACTGCCTGGAGTATTTCGCCGGCGCGGTCGCCGCCTTCAACGGCGAGATGATCGATCTCGGCGGGCCGTTTGCCTACACGCGGCGCGAGCCGCTCGGTGTGTGCGTCGGCATCGGCGCCTGGAATTATCCGATCCAGATCGCCGGCTGGAAGTCGGCGCCGGCGTTGGCCATGGGCAACGCCATGGTGTTCAAGCCGTCGGAGAACACGCCGCTTTCGGCGCTGGCGCTCGCCGAAATCTACTCGGAGGCCGGCCTGCCGGACGGGCTGTTCAATGTCGTGCAAGGTTATGGCGATGTTGGCGCCGGCCTTGTCGGCCACGATGTCGTAGCCAAGGTCTCGGTGACCGGCTCGGTGCCGACCGGCCGCAAGGTGCTGTCGCTCGCCGGCTCGAAGATGAAGCACGCGACGATGGAGCTCGGCGGCAAGTCGCCGCTGATCGTCTTCGACGACGCCGACCTCGAGAACGCCATCGGCGGTGCCATGCTCGGCAATTTTTACTCGACCGGCCAGATCTGCTCCAACGGCACGCGCGTCTTCGTGCAGAGCGGCCTGCATGATCGCTTCGTCGAACGGCTGGTCGAGCGGACGAAAAAGATCCGCGTCGGCGATCCGCTCGATCCCGAAACGCAGATGGGGCCGCTGGTCAACAAGGCGCAGCAGGACAAGGTCGTCTCCTACATCGAATCCGGCAAGCAGGACGAAGCTCACCTCGCCTGCGGCGGCAACGTGCCGTCGCTGCAGGGTTTCGACGGCGGCTTCTTCATCGAGCCGACGGTGTTCTCAGGCGTCACCGACACCATGCGCATCGCGCGCGAGGAGATTTTCGGGCCGGTGATGAGCGTCTTGAAGTTCGACAGCGAGGACGAGGTGATCGAGCGCGCCAACGACACGGAATTCGGCCTGGCGGCCGGCGTGTTCACCCGCGACCTGCCGCGCGCGCACCGCGTCATCGCCGAATTGCAGGCCGGCACCTGCTGGATCAACGCCTACAATCTGACACCGGTGGAAATGCCGTTCGGCGGCGTCAAGCAGTCCGGCATCGGCCGCGAGAATTCGCTTGCCGCGCTGGCGCATTATTCGCAGCTGAAGGCGGTTTATGTCGAGACGGGGGACGTGGCGAGCCCGTATTGAGGGATTGACAGATCACGAACGTCGGCGGGACAGCGCCCCCCTCTGTCCTGCCGGACATCTCCCCCACATGGGGGGAGATCAGATGCCGCCACCGCTTTCGCCAATCGCCATTGCCGCAGGAAAAGCGCCAGCGGAGAAATGGCCAATCTCCCCCCTCGTGGGGGAGATGTCCGGCAGGACAGAGGGGGGCGCGAAGGAATGAGGCCTACGGTCTGCTTCGCTTCAACCTCACCCCTTCTCAGCCGTCCCGTCCAGATACTGCGTCAGCGCACAGACCAGGTGATAGAAAATGCTGGCCGGCACCTCGCTCGCCAGTGAGCGGCCGCGCTCGTCGATGCGGTCGATCCAGAGGCCGAGCGGCGCCGGATCGATGTGCCAGCGGAACAGGCGGCCGACGCGCGCCTCGATCTCCGGCTTGAGATCCGGCCCGCCAGACCCGTCGAGCGCGATCGCCGCCTTGATCGCCTCGGCCTGCGGCCAGCTTCGCGAGACCGTGTCGAGCGGCAGGCCCTGGCGCGAGACGGCGCCATAGGCGAGGCCGGTGGCGCGGTTGAGGCCGTTGGCAATGGCCGAGGCATAGAGCTTGCGGGCAAAGGCTGCGAGCTCGGTCTGGCCGCTGCGGGCGGCGAAATCGACCAGCAGCGAGGCCCACTCGAAATGATGGCCGGGCTCGGTCCAGTTGCCCTTTCCGTTCGTCGCCGGCTTCCAGCCTTCGTCGAAATATTCCCCCAGCGTCCAGCTTTCGGCATCGAAGAAATGGCTGCGGAAGAGATCGATGATGCGCGCCGCGCGGCGCAGATAGGCGCGCTCGCCCGTCGCCTGATACCAGGCGAGAAAAGCCTCCAGAAAGTGCATATGCGGATTCGAGCGCCGCTCTTCCGCGCCGTCGGAGGTTTCCAGAAAGCCGGTCATGCGGGCATCTTCCAGATGCGCGTCGAGGAAGGCAAACGTCTCCTCGCCGAGGCGCAGCGCATCGGGATGGCCCGACATATGGGCGTGCGCCAGCGCCAGAAGCACGCAGGAATGGTCGTAGGCATCCTCGACCGGATCGGCGACCGAGCCGTCGATATTGAGCGTGCGCACCCAGCCGCCCTTGTCGGTGCGGCCCTGCCCCGCCATGAAGTCGATGCCGTGCGCAATCAGCGTGTCCGCCGGGCCGTCCCAGCCGCGCTCCTTGGCGACCGCAAAGGCATAGACCTGACGCGCCTGCGTGCGCATGCGCTTGGGTTTCATCAGCGGCGAGGCGTCGAAGCCTAGCGCCTCGTGGAAGCCGCCATGGCGCTCGTCGACGCCAAGGGTAGACCATAGCGGCAGCGTCTCCTCGAACAGCCAGTGGCGCACGCGCCGCCGCCAGGCGCCGCTCTCGATGACGCGGTCATGCGCCGGCGTGAACCTTGTTTCGAGCCGACCGGATTTCTCCAACTGCTCGACGATCTTCTTGACGTGCTGGCTGTGGCTGACCGGCGCGACGAACGTGGCGTCGGCCGTGGAGACGATGGCCACGTCCTTCATGCCGATCGCCGACAGCAGGCGCCCCTCGCTGCGGATATAGGAGTTCTCGCAATCGATGGCGACGACGTCCCCGACGACGACGTTGCCGTCCTTGTCCGACGGGCCGACATCGAGCAGCGACTGCCAGGAGCCGAGATCGTTCCAGCGGAAGCCGGCGGGCACCATGGCGATGTCTTTCGCGCGTTCCATGATGGCGTAGTCGATCGAGGTCGACGGGATCGCGGAATAAAGTTCCAGGGGCATATAGAGGCCGGACAGATCGCTGGTCGCAGCCTTGTAGGCGGCTTCCGTCGCCTCCCAGATTTTCGGCTCATGGGCCGCGAAAGCGTCGCGCATGGCGCCGGCGCGGAACAGGAAGATGCCGGTGTTCCAGTAGAAGCTGCCGGCGTCGACATAGGCCTGCGCGGTGGCGAGATCCGGCTTCTCGACGAAGCGCGAGACGTCGAAGACGGCGTCCTTGCCGGCCCCGACCTCGATATAGCCATAGCCGGTCTCGGGCTGTGTCGGTTTCAGGCCGAACACCACGAGCCGGCCGGCATTTGCCGCGCCGGCGCCCGCCTCGATACTTTGCCAGAACTGACGAGGCGTCGATATTTCGTGGTCGGACGGCACCACCAGCACCAGCTCGTCGCCATATTCGGAGAGCGTGCGCAAGCTGGCAAGCGCCACTGCCGCCGCGGTGTTGCGGCCTGTCGGCTCGAACAGCGGTCCGCCGCCGGCCAGATCGAGGCCGGCAAGGTCGGCATGGACGCGGTCGGCGTGACGCTCCGCAGCGATCAGGAAAATCGGCGTCCCGCCTTGCGGGCGCGCCGCCAGCCGGCGCAAGGTCTTGGCCAACATCGAGCCGTCGCCGGAGAAGTCGTGGAACTGCTTGGGGTTGTCCTCGCGCGACAGCGGCCACAGCCGCGACCCGACGCCGCCGCTCATGACGAAACTGACGATGCGCTGGCTCATGAACGACCCTGTCAAAAGTCCGGCTCCGATGGGTCGGACTTACGACAAAAGCCTTTAAGCCCACCTTTACCTCACAACCAAATCCTATGCCATTCGGGCAAGCTTCGCGAAAGAAAGGAAATGCGACAGAAGGACTGCCATTGCCGCTTGCAGGATCGGAAAGCGGCAGCTATAAGCCCGCGGTCTGGTCACGGAGTGTAGCGCAGTCTGGTAGCGCACCTCGTTCGGGACGAGGGGGTCGCAGGTTCAAATCCTGCCACTCCGACCAGAAAAAACAAGCACTTGGCTTTTCCCGAAATTGCTACCCGCCTGAAATCAGGGCTGGCGTCAATCGTCGCCGTAGCTCTTCGGCAGATGACGCTGTAGTTCCATCGCGTCGTGGAGAACGCGGCCAATTCCGATGACCTGGCGCATCATCCGATAGAGCAGGAAATGGCGCGGTCGTAGCACAATGCCATGCTCGGTCCGTGCGCGGTCCCGACTATAACGCTGGTGATAGCTGCGGATCTTGTTTCCCAGTTCCGCACGATCGATGCTGCCCACCCGTTCGGGGTCGGCGGCAATGTCGCGCAGGGCCACGATCAGCAGCCGTTCGTATCGGACACGCGCAATCTCGCCGAAATTGACTTCCGTGTAAGCGAGTATTTGAACGATGTCTTCCTTCGCGGCCGCGGAAAGCCGGTATAGGACCATGGCCTTACAAGCCGGTTTTTTTCGCGCGTAAGCTTGCCTGTTGCCCCAGGCCGTCCATAAATTTTTCGACGCCGTCTTCAGCAACATCCTCGAAACGGCCTTGCTCAATGTCGTGGAAACCGATGTTGGCGGCCTCCCTGAGCGCAGCCAGCTTTGCCATCTCCCTCGCCTCGCGCTGCTCGATCAGCCGCAAGCCATCACGCAACACCTCGCTGGCGTTCTGATAACGCCCGGTTTTCACCAGTCGGTCGATCACCTCTTCGAGGTGTTCCGTCAGGACAACATTGCGTGTCGGCATCGCCATACCAGCTCCAATTCAACAGGAACGATATAGGGACATGGCATATTATGCCAATATTTATTGCGGTCAGCACCGTCGAAGGATGGCCTGACCTTCGAAAACAGAATCGCGCGACAACGCTCGACAACAGTTTCTCAGTTTGGCCTAATGGCACCCCGCAATGCTTTCGAGATGCGCGGGACTGTAAGACGGCGAACCAGGGTTGAGCGTATGAAGTTCACGCCGACGGCCATTGCACCGACACTCGTGTTCCTCCTGTTCGCGGCAGGCTGTTCGTCGACCACAGCGTCGATCAGCCCGGCGAAATACGAAAAAATGAACTGCCCCGAGCTCAACAGTGCGGTCGGCGACACCGCGACCGATATTTCACGCACCGCAATAGCCCGCGGCAAGGTCGCCAACACGAGCGTGCCGACGTGGCTGCTTGGCGGCGAGCGCGTGAAGACGGTGGTCGCCAATCGCGAAACCGCCCGGATCGACAGGCTGCAGCAACAACAGCAGGCGATCGTCGCCACGCGGAGGCAGAGGTGCCCATCCTCGCAGTGAGGCGAGCGAGGCCAAGCCTACCCGGTTTCAAGCGCTCATGCGGAACCGTGCCGTATCGATCGCCGCGTTCATCAGCGTCTGCGTATAGGCTTCGCGCGGATTGTCGAAGATCTCTTGCGTCGGGCCTTCCTCGACGATCTTTCCCTGCTTCATGACGATGATGTAGTCGGCCATGGCGCGGACCACCGCGAGGTCATGGCTGATGAAGAGGTAGGACAGCTCATGATCCGCCTGCAGCTTGCGCAACAGCTCGACGATCTGCTTCTGCACGGAGCGGTCGAGCGCCGAGGTCGGTTCGTCCAGCACCACCACTTTCGGCTTCAGGATCATGGCGCGGGCAATGGCGATGCGCTGGCGCTGGCCGCCGGAGAATTCGTGCGGGTAGCGGTTGCGCGCGTTGGGATCGAGGCCGACCTCGCGCAGCGCCTCGACGGCGCGCTGGTCGCGCTGCTTGCCCGTGAGCGAGGGCTCGTGCACCAAAAGGCCCTCGGTAACGATCTGACCGACGGTCATGCGCGGCGACAGCGAACCGAACGGATCCTGGAAGACGAGCTGCAATTCGCGCCTGAGCGGCCGCATCGCCTGGCGGTCGGCTTCGGAAATATCGCGCTCGCCGAAGCGGATCACGCCGTCGCTGGGCAAGAGCCTGAGCAGCGCGCGGCCGAGCGTCGACTTGCCTGAGCCGGACTCGCCGACGATGCCGATCGTCTGGTTGCGCTTCAGCCGGACCGAGATCTTGTCCACCGCCCGCAGCATCAGCGGCTCGCCGCCGAAGAAGCCGCCGCCGATCTTGAACACCACCTCGACATTGCGGCCTTCGAGCAGCACCGGCGAATTGGCCGGCGGCGCCGCTTTGGTGCCGGTAGGCTCGGCCGCGAGCAGCATCTTGGTGTAGGCGTGTTGCGGGTTGGCGAAGAGCGCTTCCGCCGCGCCCTCCTCCACCACCTCGCCCTGGCGCATGACATAGACGCGATCGGCGAAGCGCCGCACGATGCCTAGATCGTGGGTGATGAAGACGATGGCCATGCCGAGCTTGCGCTGCAGCTCGGCAAGCAGCATCAGGATCTGCGCCTGGATGGTGACGTCGAGCGCCGTCGTCGGCTCGTCGGCGATCAGGATGTCCGGATCGTTGGCCAAGGCCATGGCGATCATGACGCGCTGGCGCTGGCCGCCCGACATCTCGTGCGGATAGGATTTCATCCGCCGTTCGGGATCGGGAATATGCACCAGCCTCAGGAGCTTCAGCGCTTCCTCCCGTGCGGCCGTCGCAGAAAGCCCGCGATGCCGGCGGATCGGCTCGATCAGCTGGTTGCCGATGGTGTAGAGCGGGTCGAGCGAGGTCATCGGCTCCTGGAAGATCATGCTGATCTTGCGGCCGCGCACCTGGTTCAGCTCGCTCTTTGACATCGTCAGGAGATTGCGACCGCGGTAGTCGACCTGTCCGGTCGCCTCGCCATTGGAGGAAAGCAGACTCATCGCCGCCATCATCGTCTGGCTCTTGCCGGAACCGGATTCGCCGACGACAGCGACCGTCTCGCCGGCATTGACCTTGATGTTGATGCCTTTGACCGCTTCGACCGTGCCGTCGAGCGTCTGGAAGCGGACGCGCAGGTCCTTGACGCTGAGGATCGTTTCGGTGGCCATGTCAACGGTCCTTCGGGTCAAGGGCGTCGCGCAGGCCGTCGCCGACGAAGTTCAGCGCAAACAGCGTCGAGACGAGGAAGAAGGCCGGGAACAGCAGCAGCCAGTTGGCGTAGCCGATATTCTTGGCGCCGACCGAGATCAGCACGCCCCAGCTCGTCATCGGCTCCTGCACGCCGAGACCGAGAAAGGAGAGGAAGCTCTCCAGGATGATCACCTGCGGCACCAGCAGCGTCATGTAGATGACCACCGGCCCGAGCAGGTTGGGGATGACATGGCGCAACAGGATGCCGCGCTGGCCGACGCCCATGGCTTCCGCCGCCTGGACATATTCCTGCCTGCGGATCGACAGCGCCTGGCCGCGCACGATGCGCGCCATGTCGAGCCACAGCACGGCGCCCACCGCCAGAAACATCAGCACGAAGTTGCGGCCGAAAAACACCACCAGCATGATGACGAAGAAGATGAAGGGCAGCGAATAGAGCACGTCGACGATGCGCATCATCACCTCGTCGACGCGGCCGCCGGCAAAGCCCGCGGCCGCGCCATAGATGACGCCGATGACGCCGGCGACGACGCCGGCGAGCAGGCCGATGGCTAAGGATATACGCCCGGCCATCAGCGTGCGCGAGAGCAGGTCGCGGCCGGTGTTGTCGGTGCCGAAGAAGAAATATTGCTGCTTCACGGCCGAGCTCATCGTCACTTCGAGACCGTCGGGCGACTTGTTCTCGATCCTGGTGTCGTCGAAGGCGTCGGAGCGGTCGAGATAGCGGATGTTGCGGTCGTCGATCGGCTTGGTCGAGGTGACGGTTACGGTGACGCGATTGCCGTCCTGGTGCCATTCCTTGATGTCGGCGCGCATGCGTTTGATGGCGTCGCCCAGCGCACCTTGGATCATGTCGGGTTTCGGATAGGCCGAAAGGCTCGGCGGCATGCGCACATAGTCGCCATAGATGGTGGTGTATTCATGCGGCACGACCCACGGGCCGCAAATGCTGGTGACGGCGATGAAGGCCAGGTAATAGAGGCTGAGCATCGCGGCGCGGTTGCGCTTGAGCCGCGCCCAGGCATTGCCCCAGAGCGAGCGGCCGACGATCGGCTCGGGCACGGCGACGGCGAGGTCAGTCATAGCGCACCCTCGGGTCGACGACCGCATAGAGCAGGTCTACGATCAGGTTGAAGACGATGGTGAAGAGCGCGATCACCACCACGGTTCCCATGACCAGCGTATAGTCGCGGTTGAGGGCTGCATCGACGAAGTAGCGGCCGACCCCGGGGATGGAGAAGATCGTCTCGACGATGATCGAACCGGTGAGCAGCGCCGCTGCCGCAGGGCCGCTGAAGGAGACGATCGGCAGCACGGCGCCGCGCAGCGCGTGCTTGACCACCACCGACCAGTCGGAGAGACCGAGGGCGCGCGCCGTGCGGATATGGTGCGAACGGAGGCTCTCGATCATCGAGCCGCGCATCAGGCGGGCGACGATGGCGATCTGGGGCAAGGCCAGCGTCAGCACCGGACCGACCTTGTTGATGAAGGCGCCGTCGCCCCAGCCGCCGATCGGCAAGAGCTTCCAGGACAGCCCGAAGAGGAGCTGGATCAACGGCGCGGTGACGAAGGTCGGTATGGTGCTGCCGGCGGTGGCCAAGGCGATCACCGAATAATCGCCTATTTTGTTCTGGTTGAGCGCCGCGATGGTGCCGAGGATCGAGCCCAGCAGCAGCGCCAGGATAAGCGCGGAACTGCCGATCTGGATCGAGATCGGCAGGCCCTTGGCGAAGAGCTCGGTGACGGTGAAATCCGGCAGGTTGTAGCTCGGGCCGAAACTGCCGCGCAAAAGATTGCCGAGATAGTGGACATATTGCAGCCAGAGCGGATCGTTGAGGCCAAACTGGGCTTCGAGATTGGCCCTGATCTCGGGGCTCAGGCCCCGCTCCTGGTTGAACGGGCCGCCAGGGGCGACGCGGATCAGGAAGAACGCCACCGTCACGATGACGAACAGCGTCGGGATGGCGGTCAACAGCCGCCGGAAGACATAACGCAGCATCGGCGCCCCGCTTCAGCCAGGGCGACAGCTCTCCAGACGAGACCGTGGCGCGCTGGCATCTCTGATCTTCGCACCGGCATGCCCGAAAATCCAATCCGACTTTCGGCCCGGCACGACGACAGACCGCGACCGCCGCTCCCGAAATGAGAGCGGCGGCACGGCCAAGGTTTCTTGTCAGTCCTTGGAGATGAAGCGGGATGGATGAATGTCCATCACATTGTCGTCGAAGCCATGCACCTTCGAGGAAACGATGTCATGGTAGCTGTAGTAGAGAAGCGGGATCTCGCCGACGTCGTCGACGAGGATGCGCTCGGCTGCGGCGAGGTCCTTCATGCGGTCCTCGGGCTTGCCGCCTGCGGCGGCCGCCTTGTCCATAGCGGCTTCATAGGCAGGGCTGTTGTAGCTCGAGTAGTTGTTGCCGCTCGCCTTGCGCGAGATGCCGAGGAAGGTCTCGGGATCCTTGTAATCGGCGATCCAGGCGGCACGGGCAACGTCGTAATTGCCCTTCTGCTCGAGGAAGCCGTAGTGGGTCTTGGTGTCGGTGTTGAGCAGCGTCACCTCGACGCCGAGCGGCTTCAGCTGTTCCTGGATGGCGACCGCCGTGTTCTTGTGGTTCTCCGAGGTGTTGTAGCGGATCTCCATCTTCAACGGATGCTCGGGCGTGTAGCCGAGCTTCTCCAGGATCTTCTTGGCCTCGTCCTCGCGGTCGATCTGCGGCATGTCGGCGTATTTGGCCAGTGCCGGCGTGTAGCCCTCGATGCCCGGAGGCACCATCGAATAGCCGGGCAGCATCGAGTTCTGCCAGACCTTCTCGGCGAGGAAGTCGCGGTCGATCGCCATCGAGATGGCGTTGCGGAGCTCGACATTGTCCCAAGGCGCCTTGTCGGTCTTGATGGCATAATAATAAGTGCCGAGATATGGCCCGACGCGGACCTGGTCACCGAATTTGGTTTTGAGATCGGCGAGCTGTTCGGTCGGCAGGTCGCCGTAGCTGTCGAGCTCGCCGGCCTCGAAACGCTTCATCGCCGAGGAGCGGTCCTCGGTCGGGATATAGTTGACGGTGTCGAGCTTGACGCTGGCGGCATCCCAGAATTTCGGGTTCTTGACCAACTTCATATGGTCGTTGGGAACCCACTCCGCCAGCGTATAGGCGCCGTTGGAGACCAGCTTACCCGGCTTGATCCAGTCGGCGCCGAGCTTGTCTATGGAGGCCTTGCTGACCGGATAGGTCGCCTGGTGGGTCAGCATCTCCAGGAAGTAGGGCGTCGGAGCCTTCAGCGTGACTTCAAGCGTGTTGGCGTCGATCGCCTTCACGCCCATGTCCTCGGCCTTGCCTTTCTTGGTGTTGAAATCCTCGGCGCCCTTCACCGGATAGAGCATCGAAGCGTATTCTGCAGCGGTGGCCGGATCTTCCAACCGATGGAACGAATAGACGAAGTCGTCCGCCGTCACCGGGGTGCCGTCCGACCACATGCCGTCCTTGCGCAGCTTGAAGGTGTAGACGGTGCCGTCATCGGATACCGTCCAGCTTTCGGCGGCGCCCGGAATGAGGTTCGTCTTCTGGTCATGCATGACGAGACCCTGGAACAGGTCGCGTATAATATCGGCTTCGTAGACCGTCGACGTCTTGTGCGGATCGACCGTCTCCGCCTCGGCAGCGGACCCGCGGTTGTAGACGGTTTCGGCAAAAGCAAGCGTGTAAAAGGAGCCCGTGGCCAGAGCCATGGTGGTGGCGAACACCGTCGCCTTCAGCATGTTTTTCAGCATGAAGTTTCTCCCTGTCGGCGCAGCCCCTCAGCCGCGCCTTTTCAAGTTTTGACACCCCGGGACCGTTGAAACGGCCCCGTTTCAGGCGTGCCGCCGGTCCCTTCCGGCAGCTGGTGGCAGGAGACTAGACAGAGCGATATCTTATTTCAACCATTGCCTGCTTGACGCAAAGTGAGCGTCACCACGCTAAAACAGCGAAACCTAAAGCTTAGAGCTTGCTTTCAACTTGGCACACCTGCCGGTTGTTCGAGGCGTTTTCTGTTTTTGCAGGCAGGTCTTGGCATTCTCCGTATCATGCTGAAAAACCGAAAACTCCGTGTTTCTTGGTCTCGTTTCCCGACAGACGCCACGGGCACGTCGGCAATCGAATTCGCCATGCTGGCACCGATCTTCATCCTGCTTCTGCTCGGCATGGTTGCATACGGGGTCTATTTCGGCGCCAGCCATTCCGTGCAGCAGATCGCGGCCGATGCGGCGCGCACGGCGATTGCCGGCCTGAACCAGACCGAGCGGCAGGCACTGGTCACCGATTTCATCGCCCATGACGTCTCGGGCTATCCGTTCGTCGATCCCAACAAGCTGACCGTCAACGCACAGGACAGCGTCGCCGACGGCAGCCAGTTCGTCGTCTCGGTCACCTACGACGCGCGTAACCTGCCGATCTGGAACCTGTTCAAGACGCTGCCGCTGCCGGACACGACGATCCAGCGCCAATCGACGATCCGTGTCGGAGGGATATGATGCCCATCGAGGGGGGGCTGGAGCGATTTATCGTTTCCAGGAAACGCCAAACCGCTCCATCTGTTTTCCGTGACGCAATTCCGGACGGAAAACCGCTTCGCACTTTTCCTGGAATTGCTCTCATGGCGGCGACGCGGAGACTGCTCGCCGACCGTAGCGCGAATTTCGCCGTCATGACGGCGCTATGCACGCCGGTGGCGCTGGCGCTGACCGCCTTCGCGATCGACGAAGGTTCACTTTACAACGAGCGCCGCGCAGCGCAGTCGATCATCGACCTTGCCGCCATCGCCGCGGCCTCGAACATCACCAATGCCGAGCAGGCGGTGCTGACGACGCTCAGCGACAACGGCATCACCTCGGTCGCCGTGCAGCAACAGGGGACCGCCGTGGCGCCGACCGCCAGCAAGGCTGTCGTCCAGATCGTGCCGGGGCGCTACACGGGCGTCAGCACCATTGCCGCCGGCAGCCGGTTCGAGGCGGGCAAGCTGCCTTACAATGCCGTGCAGGTGTCGCTGAAGAAGCAGGGCACGCTCTATTTCGCCGGCTCGATCATGTCGCCGCCCACTCTTGGCACGACCGCCATCGCCAGCGCGCAGCCGCAAGCGGCTTTTTCGGTCGGCTCGCGGCTTGCCAGCCTCAATGGCGGCATTCTCAACGCGCTTCTCGGCGGCCTTCTCGGCGGCAACATCTCGCTCAGCGTGATGGATTACAATTCACTGGTGTCGGCCGATATCGATGTTCTCTCGTTCACCGATGCGCTGGCCACGCAATTGCATCTGACTGGCGTCAGCTATTCCGACGTGCTCGCCTCCAAGGCAACGATCGGCCAGATCGCCACCGCAATGGCCAATGTGCCGGGGCTCGACCGCACAGCCAAACTCGCCCTGCAGACCATGGCCTCCAGCGCCACCAACACCGTCAAGATTCCGCTCAGCACCCTTGTCGATCTCGGCTCCGTCGGCGATCTCGGCATCGGGCAAAAGCCGGCCGGGCTCAACGTGACAGCCAGCGCGCTCAGCATGCTCACCGCGGCGGCCGCTCTGGCCAACGGCACGAACCAGGTCGCGGTCAATCTCGGCGCCACCATCCCGGGACTGGCATCGACGACGCTGGCGATCGCCATCGGCGAGCCGATGCAGAACTCGGCCTGGCTGGCGGTGGGAGAAGCCGGCACCGTGGTGCGCACCGCGCAGACGCGCATCAAGCTCAACGCCGACGTCACCGTCGGCAATTCCAATCTCGGCGGCGGCACCAGTCTTGCCGCCGTCCACCTGCCGCTCAATATCGAAGTCGCCTATGCGGAGGCCAAGCTGACCGATATCAGCTGCCCGACCGGCCCTTCCAGCATCAAGGTTTCCATCGCCGCGCAGCCGGGCGTTGTCTCAGCCCATCTCGCCAACAGCAGCGCAAGCGGCTTCGCGGATTTCACCAAGCCGCAGTCATTCTCCGGCGCCGATATCGCGGACCTGAAGCTGTTGCTCATTCCGGTGCTGCAGGTGACGGGCTCGTCGGCCTTTTCGGTCACCAACATGGCGCCGACCACTTTGACCTACAACGCCACCGACATCGCCAACAAGGCGATCAAGACGGTGTCGACGAAGAACCTGACGCAGTCGCTCACGACATCGCTGGTCAACAACCTGTCGCTGTCGGTCAATGCGCTGGGGCTTGGCCTCGATGTGACCGCCCTGCTCGGCACGGTGAAGCCGGCGGTGACGACGCTGCTCAACGGCGTGACCGCGCCGGTCGACGACCTCCTCTACAACGTGCTTGGAGCTCTGGGCGTCCATGTCGGCGAGGCAGACGTGCGCGTGACCGGCGCGACCTGCGGCCGCTCGGTGCTGGTGCAGTAGATCAGCCGTCAGCCAATCCTGCCGACGAAACTGCCCAGAGGCGGCAGCACCAGCACGCTGTCCTCAACAACGCCGGTAAGAACGCCTGCGGCGTCAACGTCAAATGCCGTTATCTCGGCCTCGCCAATCTCCGTGGGCAGCGCCCAGCCTGTTGCCTCGGTCGAGAAATTGAAAACGCAAAGCAGTCTTTCGCCGTCGCGCTCACGGAGGAAAGCAAGCACATCGCCTTCGGCATCAAGAAAGCGGATCGAGCCTTGGATCAGTGCCGGATGGCTCTTGCGCAAGGCAAGGATCGACCGATAGGCGGCAAGCACCGACCGCTCCTCGCCATGCTGGACATCGACCGCACGCACACGATGCGCCTGCGGCACCGGCAGCCAAGGCTTGCCGGTGGAGAAGCCGGCATTGTCCGCCTCCGCCTGCCACACCATCGGCGTGCGGCAGCCGTCCCTGCCCTTCACGCCCGGCCAGAAGCGGATGCCCAGCGGATCGCGCAGATCCACATAGGCAAGCTCGGCCTCCTCGAGCCCAAGCTCCTCGCCCTGGTACAGGCAGATCGACCCACGCAGGCATGACAATAGCGCGATCGAGAACTTCGCCACCGCGTCCGGACTCTCGCTGGGCCGTGTCCAGCGGCTGACGTGGCGCACGACGTCATGGTTGGAGAAGGCCCAGCAGACCCAGCCCCCCGGGGCGGTCGTCTCGAACGCCTCCACGCAGCCGCGCACATGGGCGGCGGAAAATTGCGGGCTGAGCAGGTCGAACGTGTAGCACATCTGCAGTTTGTCGCCGCCGGATACATAGGCGGCGAGCGTCTGCAAGGAACGCTCCTCGTCGCCGACCTCGCCAACCGCGGCGCGGTCGGGATATTCGTCGAGCAACGCGCGGAAGCGTTTCAGGAAGTCGAGGTTTTCGGGCCGCGTCTTGTCGAAAAGATGCTCCTGGAAGGCATAGGTGCTGGTCGAACCGTTGGTGCCGGCGACGCTTGATGCCAAGGGCGGGTTGTCGCGCAGCCAGCGGTCATGGACATAGTAGTTGACCGTATCCAGCCGAAAGCCATCGACGCCGCGCTCCAGCCAGAAGCGCACGGTGTCGAGCAGCGCGTCCTGGACCTGCGGATTGTGGAAGTTCAAATCCGGCTGCGCGGCGAGGAAATTGTGCATGTAATACTGCCGGCGGGTGGCGTCCCACTCCCAGGACGGGCCGCCGAAGACCGACAGCCAGTTGTTGGGGGCGTTGCCATCCGGCCTGGCGTCGGCCCAGACATACCAGTCGGCCTTGGCATTGTCGCGGCTGGCCCGGCTTTCGACGAACCATTCATGCTTGTCGGAAGAATGCGAGATCACCTGGTCGATGATGAGCTTCAGGCCGAGCCGATGCGCCTCGGCGACCAGCGCGTCGAAATCCTCCAGCGTCCCGAACATCGGATCGACGTCGCGGTAGTCGGACACGTCGTAGCCCATGTCGGCCATCGGCGACTTGAAGAAGGGTGACAGCCAGACCGCGTCGACGCCGAGCGAAGCGATATGGGCGAGCCGCGCGGCGATGCCCTTCAAATCACCGCTGCCGTCGCCGCTCGTATCCTGGAAGGAGCGCGGATAAACCTGATAGATGACGCAGCCGCGCCACCATTCGGCGCCTTGCTCTGGATTGTCGCCAGCCATCACGAACCTTTCCTGCTGCGCGATTTAGCGGCTCGCCGCTCGATCATGAAACCGACGCTGCGACCGGGCAGCGGCCGCGCCAGATCGACCGGCTGCGTCTCGATTGCCGGGCGCCATTCAAATCCATCCCGCGCCGGCAGGCTGAAGACACATTGGCGGCGGTCGCCGTTGATCACCACTGCCAGGCGCCAGCCGCCGCTATCGCCAAGCAGCATGACGAGGCGATGCCGTCCGGGATCGTTCCAGTCGGCCTCGCCGAGCGGCGCGCCGGTCTCGGTCAGCCAGGCCACGTCGGGGATTTCCGATCCGTCGGCAGGCTCGCCGGTCAGGAAGTGCGTATCCGCCAGCGCAGGAAAGCCTCGGCGCAGCGTGGCGAGCGACGATGCGTATTGCTCCAGCGCCCGGTCGCGGCCAGCCCAGTCGAGCCAGGTGATGGCATTGTCCTGCGCATAGGCGTTGTTGTTGCCTTTTTGCGTGCGGCCGAACTCGTCGCCGGCAGTCAGCATGATAGTGCCGCGCGAGGCAAAGAGCGTGGCGAGCAGCGCGCGCTGGTCGTCGAAGCGCGCCTTGGCAATCGCCGCGTCGCCCGTCTCGCCTTCGGCGCCGTTGTTCCAGGACAAATTGTCGTTATGGCCGTCGCGGTTGTGCTCGCCATTGGCCTCGTTGTGCTTGCGCTCATAGGCGACGATGTCGGCCAGCGTCATGCCGTCATGCGCGGCGATGAAGTTAACGCTGCGGGTCGTCGACCGGCCTGCCATGCCGAAGACATCGGAGGAACCCGCAAGCCGGGTGGCCAAAGCGCCGATCGCGCCCGTATCGCCGCGCCAGAAGCGCCTAACATCGTCGCGGTAACGGTCGTTCCATTCCAGATATGGCGGATGGAAATTGCCGAGCTGGTAGCCGTTCGGACCGATGTCCCAGGGCTCGGCGATCAGCACGCGATCGGCGAGCCCGGGATCGCCGGCGATGGCCTGAAGCAGCGGCGCGTCCGGCTCGAAGGCGCCGTCGACGCGGCCGAGCACCGGCGCCAGATCGAAGCGGAAGCCGTCGACGCCGGCGAAGCGGACGAAGTGGCGCAGCGTGTCGAGCACCATCTCACGCATCACCGGATGGTCGCAGGCGACGGTATTGCCGGTGCCGGTGTCGTTGACCAGGCTGCCGTCCGGCTGATGCCGGTAGTAGCCTATCGCATCCAGTCCGCGCAGCGACAGCGTCGGCCCGAGCCGGTCGCTTTCGCCGGTGTGGTTGAAGACGAGGTCGAGGACGGTGCCGATGCCTGCCTTGCGCAACGCGGCGACGGTATCGCGCAATTCCTCGAGGCCGCCGGGCGCGCGATGCGGATCGAGCGCCATGAAGGTGACGGGATTGTAGCCCCAGGCGTTGCTCAGCCCCAATGGCGGCAGGTGCCGCTCGTCGATCGACGCGGTTACCGGCATCAACTCGACAGCTGACACACCTAGACGCTTCAGGTGCTCGACGACAGCCGGATGAGCGAGCGCCGCGATTGTGCCGCGCTGCGCTTCCGGCACGTCCGGATGCAGCCTGGTGAAGGAGCGGACGTTGAGCTCGTAGATCAAGCCGCCGGGCTGGAACAGCGGCGGCTGGGGCAGCACCGGCTTGGGCAGGAACCGCGCTACCGCCTTCGGCATCAGCGAGGCGGTGTCGGCGCTTTCGTTGCGCTTGGCTGCGAGCCGCCAATGGTATTGGTATGGACGGTCCAGCTCGACGGCATAGGGGTCGGTGAGAAGCTTGTTCGGATCGAACCACAGGCCGCGCTCCGGCGCATAGTCGCCGTCGGCGCGAAAGCCGTAACGCGTGCCCTCCCCAAGGCCAGGGACAAGGAGCGCATGCACGCCCTCGCCTTCCGGCTTGAGTTCCAGCCGGTCGGTTTCAAGCGTGCCGGTGTCGTCGAAGAGCGAGACCCACAGGCGCCGCGCCGATGAGGACCAGACGGCGAAGCGGATGCCTTCGGGGTTGACGGTGGCGCCGAGGGTCATGCGGGCGCCTCTCCTTCTCCCCTTGTGGGAGAAGGTGGATCGGCGCGCAGCGCCGAGACGGATGAGGGGTGTTGGAAGAAACGAGGCGCCGGCGATGTGAGCGCCGGTTTTCGCCAAGCTGGAGCACCCCTCATCCGTCGCCTTCGGCGACACCTTCTCCCACAAGGGGAGAAGGTGAAGGCGCGCGACACCACCCTCAAGTAATCACGCTCGGCTTGTTGCGGCCGGTGTGGCTCTTGATGCCGGCGATGTCGTCGGCGGCAGCGATGAGATCGGCGAGCGCTTCCTGCGTGTCGAGGTCGTGCCTCGCCTTGTCCGGCTCGTAGCGCTCGATATAGAGGCGCAGCGTCGCCCCTGACGTGCCGGTGCCGGAGAGGCGCAGCACGACGCGCGAACCGCCTTCGAACAGGATTCGTATGCCCTGGTGCTCGCTGACCGAGCCGTCGACCGGATCGTGATAGGCAAAATCGTCGGCCTTGGCGATCTTGAGGCCGCGCACGCCGGTGCCGGGCAGCGAGCCGAGCTTGGCACGCAGTTCGTCGACAAGCGCGTTGGCGCGGTCGCTCTCGACCTCCTCATAGTCGTGGCGCGAATAGTAGTTGCGGCCGTAGGTCGCCCAATGCTCGGTGACGATCTGCTTGCAGCTCTCGCCGCGCGCGGCGAGGATGTTGAGCCACAAGAGCACGGCCCACAGACCGTCCTTCTCGCGCACATGGTTGGAGCCGGTGCCAGCGCTTTCCTCGCCGCAAATGGTCGCCATGCCGGCGTCGAGCAGGTTGCCGAAGAACTTCCATCCGGTCGGCGTCTCGTAGATGCCGATGCCGAGCTTTTCAGCGACGCGGTCGGCGGCGCCGCTGGTCGGCATCGAGCGGGCGATGCCTTTCAGGCCGTCCTTGTAGCCCGGCGCCAGTCTGGCATTGGCGGCAAGCATCGCCACCGAATCCGACGGCGTGACGAAGATGCCCCTGCCGATGATCAGGTTGCGGTCGCCGTCGCCGTCCGAAGCCGCGCCGAAATCCGGCGCGTCCGGCCCCATCATCTCGTCATAGAGGTGCTTTGCATGCACCAGGTTCGGATCCGGGTGATGGCCGCCGAAGTCGGGAAGCGGCTTGAAGTTGCGGCAGGTGCCGTCGGGCGCGCCGAGCCGGCGTTCGAGTATCTCCTTGGCATAGGGGCCGGTCACCGCGTGCATGGCGTCGAAACGCATGCGGAAGCCCGACTTGAAGAGCTTCTTCAGCGCATCGAAGTCGAACAGGCTTTCCATCAGTTCGGCATAGTCCTTGACCGGATCGAATATCTCGACCGTCATGCCGCCGGCCTTGACGGTGCCGATGGTGTCGATGTCGATGGCGCCGATATCGGCGATCTTGAAGCTCTTGATCTCCTTCGACTTGGCAAAGATCGCGTCGGTGATCTTTTCCGGTGCCGGGCCGCCATTGCCGGCATTGTACTTGATGCCGAAATCCTCGTGCGGGCCGCCGGGATTGTGGCTGGCCGACAGGATGATGCCGCCGAAGGTCTTGTATTTGCGGATGATGTTGGAGGCGGCGGGGGTCGACAGGATACCGCCCTGCCCGACCATCACCTTGCCGAAGCCGTTGCCGGCGGCAATCGCGATGGCTTTCTGGATGACCTCGCGGTTGTAGAAGCGGCCGTCGCCGCCGATCACCAGCGTCTTGCCTTGAAAACCGTCCAGCGCGTCGAAGATCGACTGGATGAAGTTCTCGGCATAGTGCTCCTGCTGGAAGACCGGCACTTTCTTGCGCAGGCCGGAGGTGCCTGGCTTCTGGTCGGTGTAGGGTTTGGTCGGGACGGTTTTGATCATGCCTCAGGCAGCCCTTTTCGAAAGCAGCAAGCGATAGAGTTCGACGTATTTTTCGGCGCTCTTGTCCCAGGAGACATCGGCCTTCATGCCTTGGCGCTGGATCGAGGCCCAGGTCGCCGGCCGCGCATGCTGCTCGACCAGCCGCTGGATAGCATGCAGCATCGCGCCGCCATTGTTGGGCGCGAACTGGAAGCCGGTGGCGACGCCGGCCGACAAGGCGGCTTCATTGGCGTCGATGATGGTGTCGGCCAAACCGCCGGTACGGGCGACGACCGGCACGCAGCCATAGCGCAGGCCATAGAGCTGGGTCAGGCCGCAGGGCTCGAAGCGCGAGGGGATGACGATGGCATCGCAGCCGCCCTGCATGACGTGCGAAAGGCCTTCATCGTAACCGACGACGACGCCGACGCGGCCGCGATGACGGGCGGCGGCGGCAAGCAGCGTGCCTTCGAGGCCGGCGTCGCCCGAGCCGAGGATCGCCAGCCGCGCGCCGGCGGCGACAATGCCGTCGACGACCGCGGCCAGAATGTCCATGCCCTTCTGCCAGGTCAGCCGGCTGACGACGCAGACGATCGGGCTGCCATCCGCCTCCAGGCCGAAGCGCTCTTCGACCGCCTTGCGGTTCTTGGCCCGCGCCGCAAGCGTCTCGGTCGAATAATTGGCGACCAGATGCTTGTCGGTCTGGGGATTCCAGATGTCGACGTCGATGCCGTTGACGATGCCATAGAGGTCGGTGGAGCGCATGTTGATCAGCCCGTCGAGACCCATGCCGAATTCGGGCAAGCGGATTTCCTGCGCGTAGGTCGGGCTGACCGTGGTGATGGCCCAAGCGGCTTGCAGGCCGGCCTTGAGAAAGCCGACGCCGCCATAATATTCGACGCCGTCGAGCTGCATCGCCACGCTCGGCAGGCCGAGCTCGCCGAAGATGCCGGCGCCGAACTGGCCCTGGAAGGCGAGGTTGTGCACAGTGATCAGCGACGGCACGCCGACCGCCTTGCCGTAGCGCATATAGGCAAGCGTCATCGCCGACTGCCAGTCATGGGCATGAACGATGTCGGGCTGGTAACCGGAGATCGCGCCGCCGGCAATGTCGCCGCCGGCCTGGCTGAGCGCGGCGAAGCGACGCCAGTTGTCCGGCCAGTCGGCGCCGGAAGCGGTGCCGTAAGGGCCGCCCTGGCGATCGAAGAGATGCGGCGCGTCCAAAACGAAGAGGTCGAGATCGCCGATCTTGACGGCATGGATCGAAGCTTTGCCGCCCTGTAGCAGCGGATATTGGTAGACGGGTTTCTTCTTGGCGAAGGCCGCCATCACCACGGGATAGCCAGGAACCAGCGTGCGCATCGCAACGCCCTTGCCGGCAAGCGCGATCGGCAGGGCGCCGGTCACGTCGGCAAGCCCGCCGGTCTTGATCAGCGGAAAGATTTCGGGCGTGACCGACAGAACCTGCATGCGCTCCACATTCCGATCTCAACGTGACAGGTCAAAGTGACAATCTGTTGATCCAGTCGTCAGCTTGCTGATCGACCCCGTCAGCTTGCTGATCGACCCGACAGCTTGCCGATCGACCCGACAGCTTGCCGATCGACCCTACTAGGACGACGGCTGATCAACCTTATCAGGTTGACAGGCTGATCAACCTTATCAGGTAGACAGCTTGTTGATCGACCCTACGGGGTCGACAACTTGTTGATCATATCCTGCGTGATCAGGCAGATGCCCTTCTCCGATACGCGAAAACGCTTGGCGTCGAGCGCCGGGTCCTCGCCCACCACCAGTCCCTCCGGAATCTGGACGCCGTGATCGATGACGACGCGCTTGAGATGCGCGTTGCGGCCGACCTGGACGTCGGGCAGCATCACCACCTCCTCGAGCTTGGAATAGGAATTGATGCGCGCGCCGGTGAAGATCAGGCTGCGGCGAAGCGAGGCGCCGGAGACGATGCAATCGCCGGAGACCAGCGAGGAGATCGCCTCGCCGCGGCGGCCGTCCTCGTCATGCACGAACTTTGCCGGCGGCTTCAATTCGGCATAGGTCCAGATCGGCCAGTCGCGGTCGTAGAGGTCGAGCTCGGGCGTGATGTCGGTGAGGTCGATATTGGCTTCCCAATAGGCGTCCACCGTTCCGACGTCGCGCCAATAGGGTTCTGCCTCATGCGAGGAGCGCACGCAGGACTTTGCGAAGCGGTGGGCAATCGCCTTACCGTGCTGGACGATATAGGGGATGATGTCCTTGCCGAAGTCGCGGCTGGAGCCGGGCTCGGCGGCGTCGCGGCGCAGCTGCTCCATCAGGAACTTGGTCTTGAAGACGTAGATGCCCATTGAGGCCAGCGCGAATTCCGGCTTGTCCGGGATGCCGGGCGGATCGGCCGGCTTTTCGACGAAGGCGATGATGTTGTCCTTCTTGTCGACATGCATGACGCCGAAGCCGGTCGCCTCCATGCGCGGCACTTCCAGGCAGCCGACGGTGACGTCGGCGCCGGCGTCGACATGCTGGCGCAGCATCAGCTCGTAATCCATCTTGTAGATGTGGTCGCCGGCCAGGATGACCATGTATTCGGGGCCGTAGGCCTCGATGATGTCGATGTTCTGGTAGACCGCGTCGGCCGTGCCTTCATACCACTGGGTTTCCGAGACGCGCTGCGATGCCGGCAGGATGTCGAAGCTTTCGTTTCGCTCGGGCCGCAGGAAGTTCCAGCCGCGCTGCAGGTGGCGGATCAGCGAGTGCGCCTTGTACTGGGTGGCGACGCCGAGGCGGCGGATGCCGGAGTTGAGCGCATTGGAGAGGGCGAAATCGATGATGCGCGTCTTGCCGCCGAAATAGACGGCGGGCTTGGCGCGCCGGTCTGTCAGTTCCCTGAGGCGGCTGCCGCGGCCGCCGGCCAGCACATAGGCCATGGCATCGCGCGCCAGCGGCTGGGTTCTTTTGATCTCTGCCATTTTGTTACCCTCCCAAACAAGCTGCCCGGACCGTTGCAAGAGCAGGATGAGACATCATCTGCTTCAATCCGCGACGAATTCCAGCATGATCGTCGACAGCGGCGGCAAGAGCATCGTCGCCGATATGCCTCCCCCTTCCCCGCTCGCCTCGACCACGCCGCGATTGCCCATGCCGGAGCCGCCATAGACCTCGGCATCGGTATTGATGATTTCGCGCCATTTTCCCGCCTTCGGCAGCGGCACGCGATAGTTCTCGCGCGGCACCGGCGTGAAATTGGAGATGACGGCGATCGAATTGCCGTCCGGCGCGCTGCGCAGCCAGGCGAAGACCGAATTGTCGCGGTCGTCGACGATCAGCCAGGAGAAGCCCTCCGGCTCGCAGTCGCGCGCATGCAGCGCCGGGCGCGAACGGTAGAGGTAGTTCAAATCCCGCACCGCCTGCCAGACGCCGCGATGCGGCGCGAATTCGAGCAGGTCCCAGTCGAGCGCGCGTTCCTCGCTCCACTCGCGGCGCTGGGCGAATTCCTGGCCCATGAACAGGAGCTTCTTGCCGGGATAGCCCCACATGAAGGCGTAGTAGGCGCGCAGCGTGGCGAATTTCTGCCAGTCGTCGCCCGCCATCTTGTGGAGCAGCGTGCCTTTGCCGTGCACGACCTCGTCATGCGAAAGCGGCAGCACGAAATTTTCCGAGAAAGCGTAGACCAGGCCGAAGGTGATGTCGTTGTGGTGGTGCTTGCGGAAGATCGGCTCCTTGGAGAGATACTCCAGCGTGTCGTGCATGAAGCCCATGTTCCACTTGAAGCCGAAGCCGAGGCCGCCTTCATGCACGGGACGCGACACTTTCGGCCATGAGGTCGATTCCTCGGCGATCGTCATCACGCCGGGGTGGTGGCCGTAAAGCTCCTTGTTCATCTTCTGCAGGAAGGAGACAGCCTGCAGGTTCTCGCGCCCGCCCTTCTCGTTGGGGATCCACTCGCCGGCCTTGCGCGAATAGTCGAGGTAGAGCATCGAGGCGACCGCGTCGACGCGCAGGCCGTCGACATGGTACTTCTCGGCCCAGAACAGCGCGTTGTTGACGAGGAACGACACCACCTCGCGGCGGCCGAAATTGTAGATGGCCGTGTTCCAGTCGGGATGGAAACCCTGGCGCGGATCGGCATGCTCGTAGAGCGCGGTGCCGTCGAATTTCACCAGCCCGTGCTCGTCGACCGGGAAATGCGCCGGCACCCAGTCGAGAATGACGCCGATGCCGGCGCGGTGCGCCCCGTCGACGAAGCGGGCGAAGCCGTCGGGGTCGCCGAAGCGAGCCGACGGCGCGTAAAGGCCGGTGGTCTGGTAGCCCCAGGACGGATCGTAAGGGTGCTCCGAGATCGGCAGGAACTCGATGTGGGTGAAGCCGGTGTCGACCACGTATGGGATGAGCCGCGCGGCCAACTCGTCCCAGGACAGGAACGTGCCGTCGTCGCGGCGTTGCCAGGAGCCGGCATGGACCTCGTA
Organism: Mesorhizobium sp. B2-4-3; assembly: GCF_006442815.1. Classification (GTDB taxonomy): domain Bacteria; phylum Pseudomonadota; class Alphaproteobacteria; order Rhizobiales; family Rhizobiaceae; genus Mesorhizobium. Next base: position 25,366 of record NZ_VFVL01000017.1, on the reverse strand, counting down.
GATCGAGATCGCCTCGCGCCTGGGATCGGCCTTGCGCCAGTAGCCGCGATGCGCCTCGTCGCCCCACTGATGCGCAATCGGCGGCGCCGTCACCGAGGCGGTCGCCGGGCGCAGTTCCGACTCGAAGGCGAACGGATCAGCCTTGAGCGGCAGGCGCACGCCGTCGGGCCCGATGATCTCGAACTTGTAGGGCTGGCCCGCGCCGAGATCAGGAATGAACAATTCCCAGATGCCGGTGTCCTTGCGGTCGCGCATGGTGTGTCGGCGGCCGTCCCAGTCGTTGAAGGCGCCGACCACGGAGACGCGCCTGGCGTTGGGCGCCCAGACGGCGAAATGCACGCCGGTGGCGCCCTCGTGTTCGACGATGTGGGCGCCGAGCTTGTCGAAGAGCCTGAGATGCGAGCCTTCGGCCATGTAATAGTCGTCCATCGGACCGAGCACCGGGCCGAAGGAATAGGGATCGGTCAGCCACCAGTCGCCGCCGGCGTTGCTGGCGTGATAGCGCAGCGGCTGGCGCTTGCGGATCGAGACCTTGCCCTCGAAGAAGCCGGCGATGTCGCGGCGGGAGAGCTCGCCGACCTCCTTGCCGGTCAGCGTATAGGCGGTGACGACTTCGGCGTTGGGCACGAAGCAGCGGGCGACGAAGCCTTTGCCGGCTTCCTGCACGCCCAGGACCGAGAAAGGATCGCCATGCGTTCCGGCGACAATCGCCGCGACATCGCCGGCTGGCGCCAGTCCGTCCGGCCCGCTTGTCGCAGCGGTCGCGCGCGGCTTCCTCATCAGGCGGTGTTCCCTCCCCGGGAATTATTTTGTTTTGTGCATGTCGTTGCCCCAAAACCGCTACGCACTTTTGGGCGACATGCACGACACCACATTGTTCGTGATCTCATGCAATCATATCAGACGGGTACGTTCCAGATTTCTTTCGCATATTGGCGGATCGTGCGATCGGACGAGAACCAGCCCATGCGGGCAACGTTGTGGATGGCGCGCGCGTTCCAATCGGGGCTGTCGCGCCAGACGCGGTCCACCTCGCGCTGGCAGCCGGCGTAGGAATCGAAGTCGGCCGCCACCATGAACCAGTCGCTGCTGTAGAGCCCGTTCATGAGGTCGCGATAGCGATTGGGATCGTCGGGCGAGAAGACGCCGGACGAGATCGCCGCGACGGCCTGCGACAATTCAGGGGACGCCTCGATGATGCCGCGCGGGTTGTAGCCATTGTTGCGCCGATCAGCGACCTCGGCGGTGGTGAGGCCGAAGATGAAGATGTTGTCGTCGCCGACATGTTCCTTCATCTCGACATTGGCGCCGTCGAGCGTGCCGATGGTGAGCGCGCCGTTCATGCCGAACTTCATGTTGCCGGTGCCGGATGCTTCCATCCCGGCGGTCGAGATCTGCTCGGAAAGATCGGCGGCGGGCATCAGCATTTCGGCCAGGCTGACATTGTAGTTCGGCACGAACACCACCTTCAGCAGGCCGCGCACCGACGGATCGCCGTTGATGACTTTCGCGACGTCGTTGGCCAGCTTGATGATCAGCTTGGCGTTGTGGTAGCTCGGCGCCGCCTTGCCGCCGAAGATCTTGACGCGCGGCATCCAGTCCCGCTCGGGATGCGAGCGTATCTGGTCGTAAAGCGCTATCGCCTCGAGGATGTTGAGGAGCTGGCGCTTGTATTCGTGGATGCGCTTGACCTGGATATCGAACAGCGCCGAGGGGTCGAGCCTAATGCCGAGCCGGTCGGCGATCAGATTGGCGAGCTTCACCTTGTTCTGCCGCTTCACGGCGGCGAATTTTTCGCGGAAAGCAGCGTCGTCGGCGAGCGGATCGAGATCCTTGATCGCCTCGATGTCGTCCATGAAGCGGTCGCCGATCGCCTCGCGGGCAAGCGAGGTCAGGCCCGGATTGCACTGGATCAGCCAGCGCCTGGGCGTGATGCCGTTGGTCTTGTTGTTTATGCGGTCGGGATAGAGCTTGTGGAGATCGGCGAACACCGTCTCCTTCATCAGCTCGGTGTGCAGGGCCGAGACGCCGTTGATCGAATGCGAGCCGACGAAGGCCAGATTGCCCATGCGCACGCGGCGGTCGCCATTTTCCTGGATCAGCGAGATGCGGGCGATCTGATCGCCCGAGAACTGGTTGGCGGCGCGGGCCTCGAGCAGCACCTGCGCATTGATGGCATAGACGATCTGCATGTGGCGCGGCAGCAGACGTTCGAACAGCGGCACCGGCCAGCTTTCCAGCGCCTCGGGCAACAGCGTGTGGTTGGTGTAGCCGAAGGTGCGCTTGGTGATGTCCCAGGCCTGGTCGAAGTCCATGCCGTGGGCGTCCATCAGGAGCCGCATCAGCTCCGGCACGGCGACCGCGGGATGGGTGTCGTTGAGGTGGATCGCCGCCTTGTCGGGCAGCGATTTCAGGTCGCCATACTGGCTGAGATGACGCTGCACGATATCCTGCAGCGAGGCGGTGGAGAAGAAATACTCCTGCCGCAGCCTCAGCTCCTGCCCGGCCATGTGGGAATCGGCCGGATAGAGCACGCGCGACAGCGCGTCGGCCTTGTTGCTTTCGGCGAGCGCGCCGATGTGGTCGCCGGCGTTGAACTTGTCGAGCAGGATCGGGTCGATCGGCATGCCGGACCAGAGTCTCAGCGTGTTGACGCGCCTGGCATGCCAGCCGGCGACGGGCGTGTCGTAGGCAACGGCCAGCACATGTTCGGTCGGCTTCCAGACGTGGCGTTCGAGCCGGCCGTCCTTCGAGGTGATCGATTCCACCGAGCCGCCGAAACCGACCTCGAAGGAACGCTCGCGCCGTTCGAACTCCCAGGGATTGCCGTGATCGAGCCAGGTCTCCGGCAGCTCGACCTGCCAGCCGCCGTGGATTTCCTGGCGGAACATGCCGTTGGCGTAGCGGATGCCGTAGCCATGGGCGGGGATGTCGACGGTCGCCATGCTTTCCATGAAGCAGGCGGCGAGACGGCCGAGGCCGCCATTGCCGAGTGCGGCGTCCGGTTCGAGCCCCGCGATCAGGTCGAGGTCGACGCCGAGCGAGGACAGCGCCTCACGCATGTTCTCCATCAGGCCGAGATTGGAGAAGGCGTCGCGCATCAGGCGCCCGATCAGGAATTCGAGCGAGAGGTAATAGACGCGTTTTTCCTGCTGGTCGTAGGCTTCCTTGGTCGCCTGCATCCAGTGGTCGACGACGCGGTCGCGCACCACCTTGATCGAGGCCGTCAGCCAGTCGTAGGGCGTGGCGACGGTGGTGTCCTTGCCGACCCGGTATTTGAGCGACAGCAGGACTTCCTCGGCGAGCGTCTTGGGATCGGGATTGTCAAGAACAGGGACTTCGATCGTCATGGCGGATGTCATTTCGCGTCTCGTTCAGCTGGCCTGATCATAGCGGCTTTCGCCGTTCCTCCCAGCCTATCCTAGTGCATTGCAGCATAGGTTCAATCGATTTACTCGATCGACCCATCAGCCGGCCTGCGGCAATAGGGACATGCCGTGGGGATCAGGCCGCCAGCGCGTCCTCCGGCGGCTTCTTGGCGCCGGTCATCAGCGCCACCGCATCCGACATGGAAATCTGCTTGGGATCGACGACGCACAGACGCCTTCCAAGCCGATGGATGTGGATGCGGTCCGCCACCTCGAAGACATGCGGCATGTTGTGCGAGATCAAAACGATCGGCAGGCCGCGCTTCTTGACGTCCAGGATCAGCTCCAGCACGCGGCGGCTTTCCTTCACGCCAAGGGCGGCCGTCGGCTCGTCCATGATCACGACTTTCGAGCCGAAGGCGGCAGCACGCGCCACCGCCACGCCCTGGCGCTGGCCGCCCGAAAGCGTTTCCACCGCCTGGCTGATGTTCTGGATGGTCATCAGGCCGAGCTCCGTCAGCTTGTCGCGCGCGCGCTTCTCCATTGCCGGGCGGTCGAGCATGCGCAGCCAGTTGCCAAGCGGACCTGGCTTGCGTATCTCGCGGCCGAGAAACATGTTATCGGCGATCGACAGCGCCGGCGACAGCGCGAGGTTCTGGTAGACGGTCTCGATTCCGGCCTCGCGCGCCTCCATCGGCGACTTGAAGGCAACGTGTTTGCCTTCAAGCCGGATTTCACCTTCGTCGGGCACGGCCGCACCGGAAATCGCCTTGATGAGCGATGATTTGCCCGCGCCGTTGTCGCCGATGACGGCGAGGATTTCGCCCGGATAGAGATCGAAATCGGCGTTGTCGAGGGCGGTGACGCGGCCATAGCGCTTGACCAGGCCGCGCGCAGTGAGGATGGGTTCCTGGGTCATGACTATGCCGAAACCTTTCTGATCCATTGATCGATCGCCACGGCGCCGATGATCAGCACGCCGGTGAGCAGAACCTTCCATTGCGGATCGGCGCCCAGCATGTTGAGGCCCATCGAGACGACGCCGACGATCATGGCGCCGAACAGCGTGCCGAGGATCGAGCCGCGCCCGCCGAACAGAGAAATACCGCCGATCACCGTCGCGGTGATGGCCTGCAGATTGTAGTCGGTGACAGCCGCGGACGGCGAGATCGAGCCGTTACGGCCGATCGAGACCCAGGCAGCGAAAGCGGCGATCAGCCCGGCAAGGGCATAGACGGTCATCAGCACCTTCTTGGTCTGGATGCCCGACAGTTTCGCGGCCTCCTGATCGTCGCCGACGGCGTAGACATGCCGGCCCCATGCGGTGTGGTTGAGCACGTACCACAGGAGAGCCACCAGCAGGACCATGGCAATGACGCCAAGCGTCAGCACGGCCGAGCCGATCCTGAAGCTCACCGCGAACAGATGCAGCAACGGCGCCTGCACGTCGACGTCGGTGTCGCGGATCGTCTCATTGGCCGAATAGATGAAATTCGTGGCCATGACGATATTCCAGGTGCCGAGCGTGACGATGAAGGGAGGCAGCTTCATGTAGGCGACAAGCAGGCCGTTGAGCAGCCCGCAGGCGCCACCGGCGGCAAGCCCTATCGCCACGGCCAGGATGGCCGGCATCCCGTAGGTCACCGCGCAATTGCCCATGATCACGGCCGAAATCACCATGATGACGCCGATCGAGAGGTCGATGCCCGCGGTCAGAATGACCAGTGTCTGCGCGGCGCCGAGGATGCCGACAATGGCGATCTGCTGCAGGATAAGCGTCAGCGTGTAGGACGAAAAGAAACGTCCGCCGATGGCGATGCCGAAGATGATGATCGACAGAACCAGCACGATCAGCGGCACCGCCGCCGGCGTGGAGTGCAGGAAATGCTGGGCGCGCTTGACGGCCGATTTGTGCTCGTCAAAGGCGGCGACGCTGGTGTCGCTTCCCGTTAGTACCTTCTCGAATTCCTGTATCTGAGACATATGTCCTCCCGTCTGTGTGCGGCCTTCTCATTGCCGCACACGCCGTCGACGCCTATTCCGGTCTTGTCGCCAGGATTTCGCGCTTTGACGAAAGCGCATCGTCCACCCGAAGCGGCCGGGGATCAAGCCCCCAGCCGCACGGTTTGTGGACCTCTCAGAGCATCAGCCCCAGCACTTGGCCAGGCCTTCCTTGGTGTCGATCGACTTGACGCCGTTGGCCGGCTTGTCGGTCACGAGATTGACGCCGGTGTCGAAGAAGTTCTTGCCTTCGGTCGGCTTCGGCTTGGTGCCGTCCTTGGCGAAAGCGGCGATCGCCTCGATGCCGAGCGCCGCCATCTGCAGCGGATATTGCTGCGAGGTGGCGCCGATGACGCCTTCGGTGACCGACTTCACGCCCGGGCAGCCGCCGTCGACCGACACGATCAGCACCTGCTTCTCGAGGCCGACGGCCTTGAGCGCCTGATAGGCGCCGACAGCTGCCGGCTCGTTGATGGTGTGGATGACGTTGATGGTGTTGTCCTTCTGCAGAAGGTTCTCCATCGCCTTGCGGCCGCCCTCCTCGTTGCCGTTGGTCACGTCATGGCCGACGATGCGCGGATCGGTTTCATCTCCGATCTTGTTGGGGTCCTTCACGTCGATGCCGTAGCCCATCATGAAGCCCTGGTCGCGCAGCACGTCGACGGTCGGCTGCGAGGGGGTCAGATCGAGGAAGCCGATCTTGGCGTCCTTGGCCTTGTCGCCGAGCGTGGCGGCGGCCCAGGCGCCGATCAGCTTGCCGGCTTCGAGATTGTCCGTGGCGAAGGTGGCGTCGGCGGCATCGATCGGATCGAGCGGCGTGTCGAGGGCGATCACCAGCAGGCCGGCGTCGCGCGCCTTCTTCACCGTCGGCACGATGCCCTTGGTGTCGGAGGCCGTGATCAGGATACCCTTGGCGCCGTCGGCGATGCAGCTTTCGATTGCCGCCACCTGGCTTTCGCTGTCGCCGTCGATCTTGCCAGCATAGGTCTTGAGGTCAACGCCGAGTTCCTTGGCCTTGGCGGTCGCGCCCTCCTTCATCTTCACAAAGAAAGGATTGGTGTCGGTCTTGGTGATCAGGCAGGCGCCGACGCCGGCGGCCGATGCCGACGAAGCGAACGCCATCAGACCCAGGCCGGCAGCCGCGAACACGGTGGACTTCAGCAGTGATTTCTTGGTCACGATTTTCCTCCCAATAGAACTGTTTCGGACGCCGGCCACCCGGCGTCTCAAGCGCATCCAACCATTTCTCCCAGCGTGGACGCCAGCTCAAAAGACACCAGTCCGTAACGGCTGTCAATAATTAAATCACTCTTATTTATTATTGACACTCTTGCGCTGTTCACTCATTCTGAACGAAAAGCATCGCGGGGAAACAGACGGGAGGAACAGGGTGGAGACCGGCATTGCGAGGCACGGTTCGCCCGAGGCTTTGGAAAGCCGGCTGCATCGCGGCACCAACCAGAGCGGCATGCGCGACCACAATGAGCGGCTCGTGCTGTCCCTGGTGCGCCAGCATGGCAGCCTGGCCAAATCCGACATCGCGCGCATGACCGGGCTGTCTGCCCAGACAGTGTCGGTGATCATGCGCGAGCTCGAGGAAGACAAGCTGCTCGTGCGTCAGGCGCCGATGCGCGGCAAGATCGGCCAACCTTCGATCCCGATGGCGCTCAATCCGGAAGGCGCGTTTTTCATCGGCCTCAAGATCGGCCGGCGCTCGGCCGAGCTCGTGCTGATAGACTTCCTCGGCAATGTGCGCGCCATGCTGCAGCATTCCTACCGTTATCCCGCACCGCGCGAGACCGTCGAGTTCGTCACCGCCGGCATCAAGACGATGCGCGGCGAGCTGACGCCGGCGCAGGACAAGCGCATTGCCGGGCTCGGCATCGCCATGCCGTTCGAGCTATGGAACTGGGCAGACACGGCCGGCGCGCCGCGCGAGATCATGGACGAATGGCGCCATCGCGACATCCGCGCAGACATCCAGGGGCAGTGCGAGTTCCCCGTCTACCTGCAGAACGACGCGACCTCGGCCTGCGGCGCGGAGCTCGTCTTCGGACGAGCGGGCGGAGCACGTGATTTCGTCTATTTCTACATCGGCGCCTTCGCCGGCGGCGGCATCGTGCTCAACGGCCGCCTCTATAGCGGGCCGAACGGCAACGCAGGCGCGCTGGGCTCGATGCCGGTGCCCGGGCCGGACGGCAAGCCGACGCAGCTCATCGACGTCGCCTCGATCGCGATGCTGGAAAGGGCGCTCTCCGCCAAGGGCATCGACGGCACCTATCTGTGGACCTCGCCGCAGGAATGGGGCGAGATCGGCGCCGATCTCGACGAGTGGATCGCCAGCGCCTCGCGGGCGCTCGCCTATGCCATTGTCGCTGCCTCGTCGGTCATCGATTTCGAAGCGGCGGTTATCGACGGCTGGATGCCGCTCGATGTGCGGCGCCGGCTGGTCGATGCCGTCACGGAAGCGACCGCCCGCATCGATGCCGAAGGACTGAAACTGCCGGTCGTGCGCGAGGGAACGGTCGGCATCCACGCACGCGCCATGGGTGGCGCCAGCCTGCCGCTCTCCGAGCGCTTCCTGATCGGACCGAACACGTCAGGGGGCGCCTGACATGCTGATCGGCATCCCGTCGCTGCTCGGGCCCCAGTTCCTGGCGACGCTCAGGGCAATGGGCCACGGCGACGAGATCGCGATCGTCGACGGCAATTATCCGGCCGAGGAACAGGCGCGGCGGCTGATCCGCGCGGACGGCCACCACGTCATAGCCGTCCTCGACGCCGTGCTCAGCGTGCTGCCGGTGGATGAGGCGGTGCCGGAGGCTTTGTTCCGTGCCTCGGTGAAGGGCGACCCGGCGCTGGCCGACGCCGTGCATCATGAGATGGAAGCAGTTTGCGCCAGGCGCGCGCCGGGCCACAAGGTGGTTGCGCTGGCCGGGCCCGACTTCTATGCACGCGTCAAGGCCGCGCACGCCATCGTGGCGACCAGCGAACCCAGGCTCTTTGCCAACATCATCATCCGCAAGGGCGTGATCCATCCGCCGGAGACCAAGACGACATGATCCTTTGCTGTGGCGAAGCCCTGATCGACATGCTGCCGCGCACCACGACAGAGGGCGAAGCCGCCTTCGCGCCCTATGTCGGCGGCGCGGTGTTCAACTCGGCGATCGCGCTCGGCCGGCTCGGCGCTCCGGCAGGCTTCTTCTCCGGCCTCTCCTCCGACCTGTTCGGCGGCCAGTTCCGCGAGGCGCTCGGCGCCAGCAAGGTGAGCTCCACCTATGCGCACACCTCGCCGCGTCCGACCACGCTCGCCTTCGTGCGGCTCACCAACGGCCAGGCGACCTACACCTTCTATGACGAGAACACCGCCGGGCGCATGCTGACCGTCGAGGACCTGCCGAAGCTCGGCGCCGAAATCGAGGCGATGCTGTTCGGCGCCATCAGCCTGATCTCTGAGCCGGCGGGCTCGGCCTATGAGGAATTCATGCGACGCGAGCACCAAAGCCGCGTCATGATGCTCGACCCCAACATCCGGCCGAATTTCATCCCCGACAAGGCGAAGCATCTGCGGCGCATCCGCGAGATGATGGCGATGGCCGACATCGTGAAACTCTCGGACGAGGACCTCAAATGGTTCGACGAGGCCGGCTCGCACGAGGATGTCGTGCGCAACTGGCTGGATCGCGGGCCCAGCCTGATCGTCGTCACCCATGGCAGCGAAGGCGCCGTCGGCTACAGCAGGGAACACAAGGTCACGGTCATGCCGCAGAAGGTGAAGGTGGTCGACACGGTCGGTGCCGGCGATACCTTCAATGCCGGCATCCTGGCCTCCCTGCATGAGCAGGGTCTGCTCACCAAGGCGGCGATCGGTAACCTTCCGGAAGAAGCGATCCGCAAGGCGCTGGAACTTGGCGCCAGCGCGGCGGCGGTAACGGTTTCGCGGGCCGGCGCCAATCCGCCCTGGCGGCACGAAATCGCCTGATCCGGCGCGATGACGGACGTGAGCCCGCCCTTCGCGGCCGATCACTTTATGTTTCCCATCGGTGGAACGACGCAATAGGAGAGGCCGGAAAACACCTCTCAAAGCTCGGATTTCCGGCTTTTTCGGGCATTGCGCCGGCAAAATCGGTAACACGCTGCGACACATAGGCAATTTGCACCGGCCGCCGCCGGCTTTCTCAGCCGGTTCAAGTCTGTTACCAGCGGGCCGGTTTTATTGGAGCGACGTGCGTCCGGCCGGCCGCACAGAAGTACGCTCCAAGAATTTGTGAACCCATTGAGGCCGACATGCAGTTCATCGATCTTGGCGCGCAGCGCGAACGTATCCGCGACCGGCTGAAGGTCGCTATCGACAAAGTCGTCGAGGAAGGCCGCTATATCCTCGGCCCGCAGGTCACCGAATTCGAGAACAAGCTGGCGGCCTATATCGGCGTCAAGCATGTGGTCGCCTGCGCCAACGGCACCGACGCGCTGCTTCTGCCGCTGTTTGCCGCCGGCATCGGCCCGGGCGATGCCGTGTTCGTGCCGAGTTTCACCTTCGCAGCCACCGCCGAGGTGGTGGCGCTGACCAAGGCCGAGCCCGTCTTCGTCGACGTCGACCGCGACACCTACAACATCGATATCGCCAGCCTCGAGGCGGCGATCGAGATGATCAAGAAGGAAGGAAGGCTGAAGCCGAGGGCGATCATTCCCGTCGACCTGTTCGGCCTTGCCGCCGACTATGAGGCGATCATGGCGATCGCAAAGCGCGAGAACCTCCTGGTGATCGAGGACGCCGCGCAGTCGATGGGCGGTTCCGCCGACGCCAAGATGTGCGGCGCTTTCGGCCATGTCGGCTCGACCAGTTTTTACCCTGCCAAGCCGCTTGGCTGCTACGGCGACGGCGGCGCCATGTTCACCAATGACGGCCTACTGGCCGACAAGCTCCGCTCCTTCGCCTTCCACGGCAAGGGCGAGACGCAATACGACAATGTCCGCGTCGGCATCAATTCGCGCCTCGACACGCTGCAGGCGGCGATCCTGATCGAAAAGCTCGCCATCCTCGAGGATGAGATGGTGGCGCGCCAGGTGGTCGCCGACCGCTATGCCAAGGGCCTCGGCGATATCGTCAAGGCCTCGCGCAATCTCGGCCACGGCCGCTCGGCCTGGGCGCAGTACGCCATCGAGACGCCGAAGCGCGACGGGCTCAAGGCCCATCTCGGCGAAAAAGGCATCCCGTCGGTGATCTATTACGTGAAGCCGCTGCACGAGCAGGTCGCCTACAAGGATTATCCGCGCACGCCGACCGGCCTCGCCGTCTCGGAGGCATTGCCGAAGCAGATCCTCTGCCTGCCGATGCACGCCTATTTGAGCGAGGCAGATCAGGATCGGATTATCGAGACGATCCGCAATTATATCGGCTCGAACTCGGCGCATGTTGTGGCGGCGTAAGCGCGGATTATAAGCCTTCAAGGCTAGATGGAGAGGTCGCGATCCTTCGCGCCCCCTCTGTCCTGCCGGCATATCGAAGTTTCTAAGCAGCGACGCTGACTACGCGCTCTTTCCCGTTGCGACGAAATGCGGGTTGGCGAAATCGCTGTCGCTCGCCTGGTTGCGCTTGCCGTAGACGAGCGGCTCGCCGTCCAGGGTGCGTGTCATGCCGCCGGCGGCGCGCAGCACCGCGTCGCCCGCCGCCGTATCCCATTCCATGGTGCGGCCGAAGCGCGGATAGACGTCGGCTTCCGCCGCGGCGAGCAGGCAGAATTTCAGCGACGAGCCGATCGAGACGATCTCGGCGGCGCCGAGGTCGCGGATGAAGGCGTCGGTTTCCGGCGTGTTGTGCGAGCGGCTGGCGACGACGGCGAGCGGCGAGCCGCCTTGCCGCACCGTGATCGGCCGGCGGCCGGCGATGCGATAATCGGCGTCGACCTCGAGCGCCTCGGCCTTGCCGGGTCGCCCGGAGAAAAAGCGTCCCGTGCACGGCGCGAAAACGACGCCGACTTCCGGAACGCCATGGCGGACCAGCGCGATATTGACGGTGAAATCGGTGCGACGGTTGACGAATTCCTTGGTGCCGTCGAGCGGATCGATCAGGAAGAAAGCGCCGTCGAGATCGGGCGTTGCGATGCCCGCCGCGACCTCCTCCTCGGCCACGCAAGGGATTTCCGGATAGGCGGCGCGCAGGCCGGCGAGGATGATCTTCTCGCTTTCGCGGTCGGCTTCCGTCACCGGTGAAGAGTCGGCCTTGCTGTCGACGGCGCAGCCCACGTGGAAGACGCGCATCACCTCGCGCCCGGCCTCGAGCGCCAGGCGCTCGAAGACGCCGAGCATCGCCTCGTCGTCAGATACCGCCGCCATTGTCGTACTGCTCCTCGGCAATGTCGCGCTCGGTCAGCCAGTGTTCCAGGGCTTCCGCCATCTCCTGCGGGCTCCTGCCGAGAGTCTTCAGGTGGATTTCCGGGTTCTGCGGCGCCTCGTAGGGAGAATCGACGCCGGTGAAATTCTTGATCTCGCCACTCAAGGCGCGCGCGTAAAGGCCCTTTGGATCGCGCCTTGCGCATTCCTCGAACGGCGTGTCGACAAACACCTCGACGAACTCGCCCTCGGCCATCAACTCGCGCGCCACGCGCCGCTCGGCGGCGAAGGGCGAGATGAAGGAGACGATGACGATCAGGCCGGCATCGGCCATCAGCTTCGCCACCTCGGCGACGCGGCGGATGTTTTCGACGCGGTCAGCATCGGTGAAGCCGAGATCACGGTTGAGGCCGTGGCGGACATTGTCGCCGTCGAGGATGTAGGTGTGGCGCCCGGACGCGAACAGCTTCTTCTCGAACAGGTTGGCGATGGTCGACTTGCCTGAGCCGGACAGCCCGGTGAACCAGAACACGGCCGGACGCTGGTTCTTCAGGTCGGAACGGCCGCGCTTGCCGACGTCGAGCGACTGCCAGTGGATGTTTTCGGCACGGCGCAGCGAATGCAGGATCATGCCGGCGCCGACGCTGGCGTTGGTGATGCGGTCGATCAGGATGAAGGCGCCGGTGGTGCGATTCTCGGCGAACGGATCGAAGGCGATCGGCGCGCGGGTCGAGAGGTTGCAGACGCCGACCTCGTTGATGTCGAGCGACTTCGCCGCCTCATGCGCGAAATCGTTGACGTTGACCCGGTATTTCAGCTCGGTGACGGTGGCGCTGACCTGATCGGTTTCGGTGCGCAGGACGTAGGAGCGGCCGGGCAGCAGCGCCTGCTCGTCGAACCAGACGATGTTGGCGGCGAACTGATCGGCGACCTGCGGGCGCGCGGCCGGCGACACCAGCAGGTTGCCGCGCGACACCTCTACCTCGTCCTCGAGAACGAGCGTGATCGCCTGGCCGGCGACCGCCTGCTCGAGATCGCCGCCTTGCGCGACGATGCGCTTGACCCGGGACGCCTTGCCCGACTTGGCGACGACGACCTCGTCTCCCTGCGAGACCACACCCGAGGCGATGGTGCCGGCGAAGCCGCGGAAATCGAGGTTTGGGCGGTTCACATACTGGACCGGGAAGCGGAAAGGCAGCTCGACGGCGGCCTCGTCGACCGACACGGTTTCGAGATGCTCGATCAGCGACGGCCCGGAATACCAGGGCGTGCGCTCCGAGCGGCTGGTGACGTTGTCGCCGAAGCGCGCCGACATCGGGATCGGCGCGACACTGACGAAGCCGAGCTCCTTGGCGAACTCGGCGTAGTCGATGACAATCCGGTCGAAAATGGTCTCGTCGAAGTCGACCAGGTCGATCTTGTTGACCGCAAGCACGATGTGCCGGATGCCGAGCAGCGAAGCGATGATCGAATGACGCCTGGTCTGGCGAAGCACGCCCTGGCGCGCATCGATCAGCACGATGGCGAGATCGGCGGTCGAGGCGCCCGTCGCCATGTTGCGCGTGTACTGCTCATGACCGGGCGTGTCGGCGACGATGAACTTGCGCTTCGGCGTGGCGAAGAAGCGATAGGCGACATCGATGGTGATGCCTTGCTCGCGCTCAGCTTCCAGTCCGTCGACCAGCAGCGCGAAGTCGATGTCGTCGCCGGTGGTGCCGTGCTTGCGCGAATCCTTTTCGAGCGTTGCAAGCTGGTCCTCGAAGATCTGCTTGGTGTCGGAGAGCAGGCGGCCGATCAGCGTCGACTTGCCGTCGTCGACCGAGCCGCAGGTGAGAAAGCGCAGCAGCGACTTCTTCTCCTGCGCGGCCATGTAGTCGCGAAACGAATCGGTCGGGGCGAGGCTCTTGGCCATGATGTGGCGCATTATCAGAAATAGCCCTCGCGCTTCTTCTTTTCCATGGAACCTGCCTCGTCGCGGTCGATGAGGCGGCCCTGGCGCTCGGAGGTGCGAGCAGTCAGCATCTCGCCGACGATGGCCTCCAGCGTGTCGGCGTCGGACTCGATCGCGCCGGTCAGCGGGTAGCAGCCCAGCGTGCGGAAGCGCACGAGCCGGTCCTCGATCGCCTCGCCGGGGCGCAGCTGCATGCGGTCATCGTCCTTCATGATCAGCATGCCGTCGCGCTCGACCACCGGCCGCTCCTTGGCGAAATAGAGCGGCACGATCGGGATGTCCTCCTGCAGGATGTACTGCCAGATATCGAGCTCGGTCCAGTTGGACAGGGGGAAGACGCGGATCGACTCACCCGGCGCGATGCGGGTGTTGAAGACCTTCCACATTTCGGGCCGCTGGTTCTTCGGGTCCCAGGCGTGCTGGGCGTTGCGGAAGGAAAAGATGCGCTCCTTGGCGCGCGACTTCTCCTCGTCGCGGCGGGCGCCGCCGAATGCGGCATCGAAGCCGTATTTGTCGAGCGCCTGGCGCAACGCGACCGTCTTCATCACATGGGTGTGGGTGTTGGAGCCATGATCGAAGGGGTTGATGCCCTCGCGCACGCCATCCTCATTGACGTGGACCAGGAGGTCGAAGCCAAGCTTCTGCGCCATCTGATCGCGAAAGGCGATCATCTCGCGGAACTTCCAGGTGGTGTCGACATGCAGGAACGGGAAAGGCGGCTTGGCCGGATAGAAGGCCTTCATCGCCAGATGCATCAGCACGGACGAATCCTTGCCGACCGAATAGAGCATCACCGGCTTGGAGAAAGATGCCGCGACCTCGCGGAAGATGTGGATGGATTCGGCCTCGAGCCGCTGCAGATGCGTGAGCGCGATATTCATGGAGCGTCGAGCGTTCTCTCGTGCCGTGGAGCGGAAAACTTGCATTGCAGGCGCAATTCCATGCCGCCCGGGCGCAAATTTCACTTCGGACAAACTGTTTCGTGCGGGCGTTCTAACAGATCGGCGCCGCCGATAACAATGCAAGACCCGCGCGGCGCGAGGTGATTAGGGAACGAATTTTCCAAGCACGGCCGGCAAAGCGGAAAAATCCTGCCCGGAGCCATCGAAAACGCGGAAGCGAGGAAAGACCGTGGCGTCAGGGGAATTCCGGAGCTCCCCGATCCTCGCCGGATCGGGGATTTCTGCCGCAACATCGTCGACCGCACTATCGCGGAGCGGCGCCAGCCGCTATACGGGCTCGGGGAACGGGCAAGGCGCGGCAAACGGAGATCGGCGAGGCGGCCTCTGGCTGGCTCCATGGATCCGGGCGCAACCTGGAAAATTGCGAAGCAAGCATTTGAACCCGTTTACAACGCTC
Organism: Mesorhizobium sp. B2-4-3; assembly: GCF_006442815.1. Lineage (GTDB taxonomy): Bacteria > Pseudomonadota > Alphaproteobacteria > Rhizobiales > Rhizobiaceae > Mesorhizobium. The sequence goes on along the minus strand of NZ_VFVL01000017.1, from coordinate 10,354 downwards.
CGGCGCCACCTCACGCCCGCACAGATCAACATCTATTTCTCGATCGTCTGCTTTTTCTCGCCGCCGGTGCTTGGATCGCTGGTCAGCATCACCTTCAATGCCGGTGGTGTGTGGTCCGCGATGCTTCTGGCTGCGAAACGTCGGCGCTTCAACATCGACCGGCCGGTGCTCGCCATCACGGTGGCGATCTATGCCTATTGCGCGGCCATGGTTCTGGCTTCGATCGTTAACGGCACGCTGGCCGCCGATTTGCGGTTTTTCCTGCCGCTGATCACCTTCCTGCTGTTCCCCATCTCCTATTCGACCTGGAGCATCACCAAGAAGAGCGCGCTGGCACGCATCGCCATTCTGGCCAGCACCGCGGCCTGCTTCGGCGCGCTGGCGATGGCCGTGTTCCAGTATCATCGGCTCGGTGTGAGGGCGGAGGGCGGCGCCGGCAATCCGATCGTCTTCGCGACCGTTACGTGCCTTGCTGTCATGACATGCCTTGCCGGCGCGCTGTCGGGCATCGAGAAACGCTGGAAGCTGCTGGTCATGGCGGCGATCGCCGGAGCCATTGCGATTGTCTATTCGGGGTCGCGCATGATCTGGGTGGCCGTGCCGATCGCCAGCATCGTCGTGCTTCTCATCAACCGCCGCCGGTACACCGGCGCCAGCCTGGCACGCTTCGTGGCGATCGGCGTCGTGGTCGCCCTTGTGATCGCCGCCATCGGCTCCCGCGCCGTGCTGGATAGAACCGACTTCTTGGTCAGCGACTGGGATGCACTGAACGCCAATGGCGACCATTCGACGGCGCTCGGCCTGCGCGTGGCGATGTGGGAAATCGGCTTTGCCGCGTTTCGCGAGATGCCGATTTTCGGCCATGGCATCTCGGCGAGCCGGGCGCTCATGAAGCAGGGTTTTCACGAGCAGTTCGGCCTAAGCGCGGGTTTCAGCCATTTTCACAATGGCTTCCTGACCGCGCTGGTCCAGGCCGGCCTGCTGGGGGCGCTGGCCCTGGCGTCGATTTTCGTCGTCGCCGCCTGGAACGCGGCACGGGCGCTGCGCCTCAGCGTCGATCCGGTGGAGCGGTTCGGCGCGACGATGGTCCTTGTCGCGGTCATCACCTATCTCACCGGCGGAATGGCCGGCATCCTGGTCGGCCACGACATCCTCGACGCAACGCTGATGGTGTTCCTGATCTCGGGGACCTACCTTGCATCCGGGCGGACGGTGGCGCCAACCGCGAAAAGCGCGCCTGCGGCGGCGCGGGACGCCTGCCCGCAACCATGAAGGTCCTGGTCACTGGCGCGACAGGCTTCATTGGACGCCGGGTCGTCAGCCGGTTGCGCGAGGCCGGATTCGGCATACGGATCGCATCCCGCCTGCCGCAACGGCTGGCGGGCGTGGACGATGCCGTCGCGCTGCCCGCCGCCGATGCGCCAGACGAAGCCTTCCTGACGCTGATGCGCGAGGTGACGCATGTCGTCTACTGCGCGGCGCTCAACAATGACCGCAACGCCGGCGAGGCCGACTTCCAGGCCGTCAATGCGATGCTGACCGGACGGCTCGCCCAGGCGGCGGCCGCGCGCTCCGCCGGGCGCTTCATCTATCTCTCCTCGATCCGCGCCGTGGTGGGCGCCGGTTTCAGCGGCACCATCGACGAGGCCACGCCCCCTGCCCCGCAAGGCGCCTATGGGCGTTCCAAGCGCGAAGGCGAGATCAAAACGCTGGAGGCTTTCGCAGCGGCTGGGCGCGCCGGAGCGACGGCGCTGCGGCTGCCGCCGGTCTATGGCGAAGGCATGAAGGGAAATCTGCGCGGGCTGGCGCGGCTCGCGGCCACCGGCCTGCCGCTGCCAGCAGCCGCCCTGACAGCGGTTCGCTCGCTCGCCTCGCAAGACGCCGTGGCCGGCGCCGTGATGCATCTTCTGATCCGAGCCGCGCCGCCGCGCCCGATCTATGTGCTCAGCGATGCTTCGCCGGTTGCGATGGCCGAAATCATCACCGCGTTCCGGCGCGGATATGGCCGGCCGGCCCGGCTTTTCCCCATGCCGGCCAGGCCGCTGCGGCTGCTGGCCACGTTGGTTGGCCGGCAGGCGTCATGGCAAGCCTTCATTGCGACGCAGATCTGTGACCCGTCCCTGCTGGCTTCGGAGGGCTGGATGCCGGAAACCGACACGCTCGGCCGGCTTGAGGAACTGGCGCGGCAGGCCGGCCGGAGCGATTCCGTAAAGCGGCCAGGCTCGGCGCCTTCGCCGTAGCTTTGCGTCCACAAGCGCTTCAAAAGAGCGTGCCCAGCAATATCTTGAGGTCCAGGCCGGTCGAGGCGGCATTGATGTAGGCCGCGTCGGTTTCCGCGCAAAGTCTTGGATCGGACATGTCGATCCCCTTGATCTGCGCGAGCCCTGTGATGCCTGGAAGTGCGGTGAGCACGCCCAATTCCCTGCGCCGTTCGATCAGTTCCGTCTGCGTCGGCAGGCATGGACGAGGGCCGACAAGGCTCATCTCGCCCTTGAGCACGTTCCAGAGCTGCGGCAATTCGTCGATCTTGGTTGCCCGCAGCACCTTGCCGACCGCGGTGACCGAACCGGCCGGCGCTTCGTGCGTGGGCAAGGAAGGCGTTGCGCGATACATCGTGCGCAATTTGCGGCAGGCAAAGAGGGCCCCTCCCCGGCCGACGCGGGTCTGCGAGAAGATGGCCGGGCCGGGCGACGTCGCCCGGATTGCCAGCAACGCGACAAGCAGGACGGGAGCCGCCGCCACCAGCATCGGAACAGCGACCGCGAGGTCGAGCGCGCGCTTCGCGGTCATGGCTCAGATCCGTCGCCAAAGGAAAGCGACATCCATGATGCCCGTGAGAACGGCCACACTCTGATCTTGTCTGGTCACGGCTTCAGAACCATTCAAGTGCGGGCGTTTGAGCAGGCTTCAATGGCCAATTGCGGGCACCCGGCACAGGCTTAAAGCGCATTATGCGCTTTAAGTCTTTGATTTTATGCATGTCTTTATCCCGAAACCGGTTTCCACTTTCGGGAGACATGCTTAGCCGACCTGCCCGGCCGTTTTCGGCGCCGCCTCTTCGCGCAGGCCGCCCATGTCTTCTTCCGCCCGGTAGAGCCCGGCCAGTATGGCAAGGGCTGCCGCCTTGTCGCGATCGTGCATCGCGGCCACCAGCGCGGGCAGGGCCGCCTCGATCTTCGGCCATTCGATGACGCCGGTCCTGAGGCCGAAGATCTTGGCGATGTCGAGCTTGACCACTTCCTCGTTCTCGGCGTGCAGCGTCTCGTGCAGCTTCTCGCCGGGCCTGATGCCGGTGAAGCGGATCGGAATATCGGTGTAGGGGCTTTTGCCAGCCATGCGGATCATGGTTTCGGCGACTTCGAGGATCTGCACGGGCTTGCCCATGTCGAGCATGTAGATGGCGTAGTCATCCGCGCCCCGGCGCTGCTCGGCATCGGCGGCCGACATGATGACGAGGTCGACAGCCTCGGCCACGGTCATGAAATAGCGGGTCATGCGCCGGTCGGTGATGGTCACCGGCCCGCCGGCCTCGATCTGCGCCTGGAAGATGGTCGCCACCGAGCCGTTGGAGCCGAAGACGTTGCCGAAGCGCACGGCGACGAATTTCGTGCCCGAATGACGCAAATCGGCGGCGCCGGCATGGCCGTTCGCCGCGCCGGCACGCGGCGGCGACGCCGCCGCCTGGGTTTCATGCAGCGAGGAGACGACCTGTTCGGCCGCCCGCTTGGTGACGCCCAGCACCGAAGTCGGGTCGACGGCCTTGTCGCTGGAAATCAGCAGGAACTGCGGCACCCCGCATTCGGCGGCGATCTCGGCGCAGGCGAGCGTGCCGAAGACATTCGTCTCGATCGCCGCTTCCCAGTTCTCCTCCAGCAGCGGCACGTGCTTCAGCGCCGCGGCATGGAAGATGATCGCGGGTTTGAACTCGCTGACGAGGCGCGTCATGAGAGGCCGGTCGGTGACGTCGACGATGCGGCTGGTCAGCCGGTCGCGGTCGCCGTCTTCGGTCTGCTGATCGAGCTGGAAAATGCCGAACTCGGAATTGTCGGCCACCAGCACCGCCTCGGCGCCCAGCTCCAGCGCGCGCTTGACCAGCACGCGGCCGATGGAGCCGGCGCCGCCGGTGACCATCACGCGCTTGCCGCCGACGAAGGCGCCGATGCGCGTGATGTCGGTGGCGACCGCCGAACGGCGCATGATGGTTTCCATCTCGACGGCATCGAGAACCAGCTTGCCTCCCTGCCCCAGTTCCGACAGGCCGGAAAACTGGACGACGGCGATGCCGCTGTGGCGGGCGACGCGCACCAGCTCGGCATAGTCCTCGATCTCGCGCTCGACCCCTTGGCCGAAGATCAGGAGGTCGAGGTTTTCCGTGCCCTTGACATATTCCTCCAGCACCTCGACCAGGCGCGGCCGCAGCGCCACGACCGGAACGCCCTGGATCTGCGTGCCGAGCGGCGCGTCGCTCTCGGTGGCCATGATGCCGGCGATGGCGTATTCGGCAGGCATGGCCGTGCGGGTGAAGCGGACGATCAGGTCCGCCTCGCCCAGCCGGCCGATGAACAGCGCCTGCTTGGTCGAGGCATCGCCTGCAGCACGGCGCAGGATGCGCCAGCTCGCGCCGTCGCGCAGGAAGCGATAATAGAGCCTGGGCGCCGAGATGATGGTGAAGGAGACCAGGAAGAAGACGATGAACTGGCGCTCGTTGAGGCCCATGACAGGCTGAAAGAAGAAGCGGAAGCCAAGCGAGGCCAGATAGAGGACCACCGTCAGGCTGCCGCAGCCCTTGAGGATGTTGAAGAAGTCGGGCGTGGAGGCAAAGCGCCAGACGGTGTTGTAAAGACCGCAAGTGCGGAACAAAAGATGGGCGATGAGCACGATGAGCGCCCAGCAGGCCAGCCCGCCGGAGGAGAACGCGTCGAACGACAGCCGCGACTGCGACAGGGTCAGGCTAAGAGCCACCGCGACCAGGACCATGACGAGATCCTGGACCATGATGATGGCGCGCCGCATCCTCGGTCTGAGTTCCGATACGGCTTCTACATAGGCGGTCATTGGGCAGTACTGAACTCCAGGCGTGGGGACATGCATACCAGAACCGCGCCGGACCGACCATCGTCCGCCACCACGCTAGATTGCAAAATCCCCAACCCCGTCACCCGGTCATCGCCTTAGCGCGGAGCGAGCGGGAGAGCCAGAGTTTTTTTGGCGAAGTGCCGATCCGCCAAGTGTCATGAGCTCAGCGGGCGATAGTGCGACAGTAAAATGCCGGGCTCTTCATTGAACCGGGCAGACGATGCTCGGCCTTGCCGTTCAACCTTTGCGGTTCTCGAGCTGGCGATAGAGTTCGGCATAGGATTTCCCCATCCTGTCGGCGGTGAACAGGCGAACGTAGCGCTCGCGCGCGGCTCGTCCCCAGTTGGCCGCCTCGGTCGGCTGCTCGACCAGCCGGTTGATCGCTTCGGCAAGCTGTACCGGGTCCGATGGGGGCACGACCAGCCCGGTCCGGCCAGCCTCGTTAACATAGCTTGTGCCCGTGCCGATTTCGCAAGAAATCATCGGCTTGCCGCACATGGCGGCCTCGGCAAGCGAAAGACCGTAGGCCTCCGATCTCTGATTCGAAGGAAAGACAAAGCCGAGGCAGTTGCGGAGAAGCGCCATCTTGCGCGGCTCGGCTACCTCGCCAAGGAAAATCACGTTATCACGGCCCAGCGTCTCTGCCTGTTGTTCAAGTTCGCGCTCGACCGGGCCCGAGCCGGCAATGACGATCTTGCACCGCGTCTTGCCGGCTGCATGGATCAGGACATCCAGCCCCTTGTAGTAGCGCAGGACGCCGACGAACAGCACGAAGGGCCGTGCGACCATCGATCGGCACCAGGCGTCATCGGCCTCGCTTGGCGTCGGATAGGCGCTCTCGTCGATGCCGATGGGGATGACCTTCGATTTGGCCTTGAATGTCCTGAGAACAGGACTTGACTCGAGGTAGTTCGGCGATGTCGCCACGATCGCGTCGACAGCCCCGAGGAAGCGCATCATCAAGGGCCGGTAGAGGGGCAGGATGAGCCGCTGTTTGACGATGTCGGAGTGATAGGTGACGACGGCCGGCTTGCCGTGGCCGGATTGGAAATGGACGATATCCATGAACGGCCAGGGGAAATGGTAGTGGACCAGGTCGGCTCCTCCGGCGAGCACATGGAACTTGCGAAAGGCTTCGCGCGAGAATCCGGTCGACGCCAGCTCGAAATCGAGCCTGGCCTTCACGGCCATATGTCCGTCAAGGCGTCGGGTGTTTTCCTCTGGTGTCGGGCTCAACGACAGCACTTCGGTTTCGATGCCATAGGCAGCCGTGCTTTGGGCGATGGCATGGATCGTCCGTTCCACCCCGCCGAACGTATCGGGCCAGTATGTCTTGAAGAAATGCAGGACTTTCACGCGTCGGTCTTTCGTCTTTGCCGTATGGCCTCTTCGAAAATCTGCAGCATGCCCTTGGCGTGATTTTCCCAGGTGAAGCGCCCGGCATTGCTCCGCGCGCCGGCGGCGATCCGGTTGCGGAACTCGGCATCCATACACAGCCGGCCGAATGCCGCGGCGATCCCCGCCGGGTCGTTCGGGTCGACAAGGACGGCACTGTCTCCGGCGACTTCAGGCATTGAGGATGTGTTCGACGTCAGCACCGGCTTGCCGAAGGAGTGGGCCTCGACGATCGGAAAGCCGAACCCCTCATAGAGCGACGGCATCGCCAGGAACAGGCAATTCGCGTAAAGCGTGGCGAGCACGGCATCGTCGACGAAGCCGGTAAACCTGATATTCGCCTCGAGCCCACCGGCGCGCACGAGATCGGCCAGATCCGTCTGTTTCCATCCCTTGCCGCCGACGATGACCAGGTCGCAGCCCGCACAGGCGTCGGCCGAAAGCAGGCCATAGGCCCTTATCAGATTGGCGAGATTCTTCCGCGGCTCGAGCGTGCCGACAAAAAGCGCGTAGGGCCTGGTGATGCCGAGCGGCCCAAGGCTCGAAACATCGCCGGGAACCGGCAGGGTAGCCGTGCCGGGAAAGACCATCCTGATTGGCGATTTCAGCCAGGGAAACTCGACCGTCAACGCGCTTGCCGTAGCCGTCGAATCCGCGACCACGATGTCAGCCTTTCGCAAAGCGGGTTTCATCAGGAGGCGCTCGCCGATCAAAGTCCTGGCTCGCATGGTTTCAGGCGTGTGCAACCAGACGAGATCGTGGATAGTGACAACACGCGCGATGCGGCCATCGAGAACGAAGGGCAGCCGATGCGAAGGCCCCCAGAGGACCTCCACCCGGTCGCGCCGTGCCAGGGAAGGCAGCCGCGACTGCCCCCAGAGGGTCCTGGCGAGAGGTCCCTTGAAGCCAGCAGACCGTACGGAAACACCAGGCGGAATGTCGTAGCTTTCGCTGACCACGTCAGGCGCGTAGACCACCACATCGGCGCCCTGCGCCGCCAGAGCCTTGACCGCATTGTAGACGAACCGGCCGATGCCGTCGGTGGCCGATGCGAGGTTTCTGCCGTCGATGGCAATTTTCAACCGCGTCTCCGGAATTTCGTCTTTCTTGGCGGGACCGAAGGACGGCCGCTAGCTGGGCATATCAACGGCGATCGTTCGCGACAGGGACTCGCCTGAACAACTCAGACAATCCGTATTTGAAGTTATCATAGGCGAATTTCCGGGACGCGGTTTCCTGGGCCTCCTTCTGTCGCAGCACTGCCGCTGCGTGATCTTCAAGGATCGACACCACTCGGTTCGCGAACCCCTCGCAGTCGCCGACATCGACCAGATCCAGGCAATCAGATGCTTCTCCAAGCTCCAATGTAATGAGCGGGATATTCGTCGCGACCACCGGCACGCCCAGATGCAACGCTTCAGTTATCTGGGTCGGGAAGTTCCCCTCCATCTCAGACGTGAACAACAGGCAGAGCGCGTTCTTATAAAGATATCCGAGTTCCACGTCCGTGATCTCGGGCAACGAAACCAGATGCTCTTCCGCCCCAGCCGCCGACTTGCCTGTTAACGGGGTGGTCAGAAGTCCAATGAGCCGGTCCTCGCTCCCGGCTGCCTTCAGTCGCTCGTTAACAATCGCCACAGTTCTTGCGAAGTCCGCGAGCCGCTTTGAAGGCCGATCTCGAGTGGGGTAAAATGCGTAGTACTTTGGCAGTACCCCGAGCCGGCCGGGCGCCTCCGCGTTGCCTGGGTCGCCGTTCAGGTATGGCAGGGGAACGGGCACGATGTTTTCCGGGCGTGCGGCCAACGTGGTCTTCGGCAGATACGATGCCGTAAATGCGGAGTTCGTCAGAATGCGTCGGGCCTTGGCGACCATCTTTCTGCCGACCATGGCCGATTGCCGTGTAGCACCCATCTCAATCGAGGCTTTGTAGAAATGGGGCATATAGTCAGGAAGATATAACACGACGTTCTTGCCCTCCAGGTGAGCAAGCTCGGGAAACATGTAGTAGTGCGATATCAGCACATGGTCGATATTCGTGTCTGCATTTATCAGGTCAACATATTCGGCACGTGGCGTGGCGCCATTCGCAAGTTTGAAATTATCGACCTGTTGCTCCACTCTGCGCAGTGCCTTGAAAATTGCTACCGCTGCTGTTGATGCCAGCGCACGGGGCATGTTCTTGATATCTCTTGCTCGGCCAAGCCCTTTGAGATGGTCGATATTGGCTGAAAATGGTCGCGTCCGGGCAATCTGGCGAAGGCGTCCTATCGCCGTCATCGCTCCGCTTCCGACGGGAACGTCCTTGTCAATCACCATGATCTTCAGATTGCGGCCGGCGGCGGAATTGAGGAAGCCATGGATGCGACCGACGTCTTCTTTCCGGCTCGTGACGACGACCCTGAATCCAAGGTCGGCCAGCGCACGAATGACTTGGCGGATGACCCGCGCGATCCCCTCCGCACAGTGGTATTCGCCGTTTTGGTGAACAACGAGCGGCCCAAAACCATGAAAGGCTACAAGAACGGTTTCGGCTGCCGGTGCCTCCATTTTTACCGTTGGCGTATAAATCAACTCAGGCGCCTGGTTCGTTCCCGCATCGCCGAGCACCCTCGTTATAGCCTCGTCGAAAATGGGCCACACATATTCCGGCTGGTACAGTTTCCGGACCTCGGCCTGACTTTCGATGAGTTCGCGAGAGAGAGCACGGTCGCCCTTCCGCAACTGCTCCGACCGCTTCACCAGCTCTTCGATGCTGTCGGTCCTGCCGGGTGCATCGGCTGGGAAATACCGGGAAAGCAGGGATGCCTTTTTGAAGATCACCGGGCCGCCAAGTGTCATGAACTCTATGGGTGGCAGATAGCAAACGGTAGGCTCCTCATAGTGATAGGCAAAGCCGCGCATCTGGGATAACCGTCTGATGAACTCGGATCGTTCGACCGTGCCTATCACCTGCTCATCGCGGACAGGCACGTTCTGTGCGCCGAAGATCCTGTAACCCTTCGCAGGGAAATAGCGCTTCAGGTGGCGGTAATTGGTGGTGTAGTAAGGAATGTCCGCAACCCTCGGGCAGAGCAATCCCAGTTCAGCCCCCGACGCTTCGGGATCCCACGTGTCTCGTCGATCGACGACGTCCGGCGTGAGGCAGTAGGGAACGATCATCATGCGTGATCGCAGCCAATCGTCCTCTATATCGGTCACCTTTTCGGTGTTCGGCATGAACCAGAAGTCGTTCCGCTCGGTGATGAGCGGCAGCGCTCCCAAATTGGCCAGTTCATCCGACAGACTGTGAGGCTGGCCATATGTGCGATAGATAACCCTGCCATGATAGGCTTTCAGGAAATGGGCCAGCCATAGCGGATTGATCGTTACAATCGCGGCGTCGAAATATGCATTCAGAACCTCCGCTGCCTCTGGCGGAATCTCATCATAAAAGAAGTTGGTCCTTGCCAGGATCTCCAGGGCCTCGTTCGGCAGACTGGAGTCGGGCGCAACCCAATCGTAGACGGCGGATTGATCGTAGACGTCGCTCAGATAAGGCGGGTTGAAAACCTCGTAGCCGAGAGCCCGCAGGCGGGGGAGTTCGGTCTGCGAGAGCACCTGATGCATGCCCAGCCAGAAAATGCGCTTCTTTTTCATCCGCTTCCGATTCTAAGGGGGCGGTGTCTGGTATTGCAGCGCACCATCAATTGTCAAATGGGCGGTTTTGAATGCCAAGGGGACGGCGCGCATAAGGGACATGGGCCGATAAAGAGATAGATATTTTCTCTTAGTCAATGACTGCGTTTTCGTTTCCATCTGTGAGTCCGGAGACAGTTGCCCAAACCTTTGTTTTGGGGAGGCTTTCGGTTTCGCGGGCAAAAGTCCGTATTGCGATAAGTTTCGA
>NZ_VFVL01000016.1 GCF_006442815.1 Mesorhizobium sp. B2-4-3 | reverse complement strand
AACAAACCTGTGACAAACGACATGGGGCGGAAAAGTTCATCCATCACTCTTGACCACGGTCATAAGAGGGTCTGCGCGCGTCGCTTCGCTCCTCGCTTCGCCCTAGAATGACGACGGATCAGGCGTCGCGGCTAAGCTAAATGCGGATCCTACCAGCCAAGGTAGACTGACCCCGCGCCGATCCTTGCGAAGCAGCTTCAAATCCAGCGGCGCACCCTTTTTGCGTAGTCGCGGTATTTCTTGCCGAACTTCGCTGCCAGGATTTTTTCCTCCTTCTCGATCGCCAGCTTCTGCGTCGCGAAAGCGGCTAGGAAGGCAAAGAGCAGGAACCAGGCGATGCCGGTGATGAAGGCGACGCCGATCAACAGCAGCGTGTTGGCGAGATACATCGGGTTGCGGGTGATGCCGAAGGGGCCCGACGTCACCAGATGATCGGGCTCGGCGTTCGGGTCGAGCGTCGTCTTGGCTTTGAACATGGCGCGGATGGCCGTGATCCACAGCATGGCGACGCCGAACAGCGCCACCCAGCCGACGCCAAACAGGAGATCGCCGAAGATGTCGCCGATCCAGGGCAGCGGGTAGAGCATGCCGAGGGCGACGCTCGCCGCAATCGCCACGACATAGATCACTGGCGGCCAGGGAATGATCCCGTGTCTGGGCTTTACGATGCCTGTCATTGCTGCCCTCCCTCCATCTGGTCCTGCGTCGCGGCGGTGCAGGTTTCCGCCAGATCGGCCAGATGCGATTTCCAGACGCTGGACTGGTCGTTGGCGTAGAGCTTGTCGAGAGACCCTTCGCCCTTCAGCGTGTCCAGCATACAGCCACAATAGCTCGTACAGAACTTGCTGTCCCGCTGCTGTTCGCACTGCGCCTTGCAAGCCGGCAGGAAGCCGGCTTCCTTGTCCTGAGGGGCGGCGGGCATGACCTGCGAGAACAGCCATACCGAGCCGAACAGAAGCGGCTGGTGGATGAGGTAGAAGGCGAGACTGTGCCGGCCGATGAAGGTCAGCGGGTTCGACCAGCGGCCGGGCGCCCATGTTCCCAAGCGGGCGAGCAAGCCCGACGCCGAAGCGAGCTTCACCGTGGCTACGCCCGCAAGCACCGCGCCAAACCAGGGGAAGAGCGGCACATAGTCGTTGGAACGCGGGTTGGTGGCGGAAAGGCCAACCCACCACAGCGCCGGATGGTCGAAGAACTCCGACCGCAGATAGTAGGGTGCTGCAATGACGGCCGCAGCAATGATTGCCGTCAGCAGCCAGGGCAGCCTGAGAAAGGCGAGGCCGAGCAAGCTCGCCAGCGCGATCTCGTGCAGAATGCCAAAGAAGATGAAGCCGTCCGGGGTGACGAAATAAGTGACCGTCGAAATGGCGATCGCCGCCACGGCGACCATGGCAAAACGCTTCCAGAAGCCTGGCCAGCGGATCTGACGGCCATGGGCGAGGAAGAGGCTGACGCCGACCAGGAACAGGAAGGTCGAGGCAATGCAGCGCGCATAGAACTTCCACCAGCCGAAGGCGGTGAGGGCTGGTGTGGTGTAGCCGAAGTTTTCGAGGTCCCAGGTGAAGTGGTAGCTCGCCATCGCGATCAGCGCGACGGCGCGCAGGATGTCGATGGCCTGGATGCGGCCCTGCTTGGACGCGTCCTGAACAGGTTCGCTCGTCGTTTGAAGGCTCATCGTCTGGCAATCCGATTCAGTCGTCTCAAACGACTATCACGGTTCAAGCCGACGACAGAAGCAGGCGGCCATCAATGCGTCTTATGACAGCCATGAAATTTCGCTTTAGGCCAGCGCCGGAAAGCCTTTGGCAGGCTTCGCTTTTCGACCCCTGGGGGTCGGTTTCCTGTTACTGGCCGGCAACTGGCCCGGCCAGATTTGAGCGGTGATTCACGTCCCGGAGGGCCGATGTCCACCCATGTGCGCCATCCGATCTGGCTTCCGGCCCTGCGGCCGGCGGATGCGCGCACCTTCGCCTCGCTCTATGCGGTGGAATCCTTCGCTCGCGCCAGCATCTCCAGCGTGATCCCGATCCAGGCCTACGAGATCCTGCACAATGAGCGGATCGTCTCGATCCTCTACACCGTCGTGTCCTTGATGGGCCTTTCGGTCACGCTGTTCATGCCGATGCTGATCCGCCGCTTCGCGCGGCGCTGGGTCTACACGGCCGGCTGCGTGCTGCTGGCGATCGGCTCCGCTTTCTTCGTCACCCACACGCTGCCCGGACAGATCGCCGGCATGCTTTGCCGCGTCATGGGGGCGAGCGCGCTGTCGATCACGCTCAACCTCTACATCATGGACCACATCCGCAAGACCGACTTCATGCAGGCGGAATCGCTGCGCATGGCCTGGTCGATGTTCGCCTGGACGGGCGGGCCGACGCTGGGCATCTTCCTCTACACGCATTTCGGCATCTATGCCGCGCATGGCGCGGTCGTGGTGTTCGCGTTCGCGCTGCTTTGCCTGTTCTGGTTCTACCGGCTGACCGACAACCAGTCGATCCGGCCCGGCAAGTCGCGCCCGGCCAATCCGCTCGCCAATATCGGCCGCTTCGTGAAGCAGCCGAGGCTCAGGCTTGCCTGGCTGATCGCCTTCGGCCGCTCCTGCTTCTGGACGACGTTCTTCGTCTACGGCCCGTTGTTCATGGTGATCACCGGCCAGGGCGAGCTCGCCGGCGGACTGCTGGTTTCGGCGGGCAACGCGCTTCTCTTCGTGGCGATCTTCTGGGGCAGGGCCGGCAAGCGGCTCGGCGGAAGGCGGGTCATGACCTTCGCCTATTTCGCCATGGCCGCCATGCTGTTTGCGGCAGGCGGCGTCGGCGAGGCAGCGCCGCTGCTCACGGCCGCGCTGCTGCTGGGTGGCGCGCTCTTCACCATCGCGCTCGACGCGCTTGGCTCGACCGCCTTCATGCGCTCGGTGCGCACTTATGAAAGAGCGCAGATGGCGGCGGTCTACCGCACCTATCTCGACTTCTCCGAGCTGACGCCGCCGCTGGTCTATTCGGTGGTGCTCGCCTTCTTCGGCCTCGGCTCGGTGTTCGTCACGCTCGGCATCCTGGCCGCCTTCTGCGGCTTCGTCACCTGGCGCTATCTGCCGAAGGCGTTTTGAACGCCGCGTGACGGCCGCGCACCCAATCGTGGAAGCGGTGCAGGTCGTATTCTTCCGGCATCAGCACGCCGGCCTCGTGGCGCATCGAGCGCAGGCCTTTCTGGTTGATCTCGCAGATCGCGGCGTCTTCCTCCAGCACCTGGGTGCCGAAGGCGACGATGTTGCCGATATCGGTCTTTCCCAGCGCATCCGGCGCGAACAGCCATTCGGCGGTGAGCTCGGTCTGCTCGGGACCGAGCGGGGAGAGCCGCACTGTGCGCATGTAGTCGACATGGCCGACGATGAACATCGAGGGCAGCGAGGTGGCGTAGGTCTGGCCGGCGGCGCGCTCGGCCGGGGTCAGGCCGGAAAAGACCGGGCCGTGCACATGGCCGTCCTTAGACCAGGTTTCGGCGCCGGCGCGCAGGCGGCCGGAGAATTCCGGATCGTCATTGTCGGCATGGCGCGACCATTCGGGATCGTCATGCCTTGCCATCAGGCCGCGGCCATAGATCGGCACCAGCCGCGACAGATCCTTGTGCACGCCCGGGCAGTGCAGGCATTCGTTGAAATTTTCCCAGAAGATCTTCCAGTTGCAATTCATCACCTTGGTCAGCCGATGGCCGGTGACGAGCGTTTCCAGCGGCCAGTTGGAAAGGTCGGCGGAGGCGCGATCGAAGGAGGTTTCCACCGAGCCCTCGGGGTCCTCGGCGAGGTTGATGAAGACGAAGCCGCGCCAGAGCGAGATCGCCACACGGTAGAGCGGATAATCGGCCTTGTCGAAGCCGTCGGGCAAAGATTTCGACGGCACGCGCACGAGATCGCCGCGCAGCGAATAGGACCATGCGTGGTAGGGGCAGGTCAGCAGCCTGGCCTTCAGCCGCCCGGCGCTTTCCTGGCAAAGCTGCGAGCCGCGATGCCGGCAGGTGTTGTGGAAGGCGCGCAAGGAACCGGTCTCGTCGCGCAGCACGACGATCTGCTGGCTGCCGACGCGGATCGTACGGAAGGCGAGGGGCTCGGCGAGATCGGCCTCGCGGCAGACCATCAGCCAGCTTCGGTACCAGATGGCGTCCAGATCGCGCCGGTAGGCGTCGGCGTCCCAATAGGCCGCCGACGGCAAGGTCGGCTGCAGGCTGGTCAGGCCGTTGTAAGGGTCGCGATCGCTTGGATTGGGCTGCATCGGCATCTCCCTGGCTGGCGACAGCCGACACCCGGGCAAAGCTGTTGTCAATTGCCGGCTCCGCGCATTGTGGCGGCCACGCGAGGACCTTAAGGTCGAACGCATGCTGCCAAGAACCATGTCGCTTACCGAGGAACTGGTCGCCCGCTGCTTTCGCACGGTCGAGGATGCGGGACCTGATCCCGATGCCGCGCATCTGGATGACGCCGATTATGACGCAATGGCGCGCATGCTGGAGGCTCAGCTTCCAGCCACCGAACCGCTCTGGCTGTTTGGCTATGGCTCGCTGATCTGGAAGCCCGAGATCGAGCATGTCGAGGAGCGGGTGGCCCTGCTGCGCGGCTGGCATAGATCCTTCTGCATGAACATGACGCGCTGGCGGGGGACCAAGGAAAGCCCGGGCCTGATGATGGCGCTGGACCGCGGCGGGCAGTGCAGGGGTGTCGCCTTTCGGCTCGGCGACGGCGACAGGCGAGAGCAACTCGACAAGATCCTACGGCGCGAGGTGACGCTGAAGCCGACCAGCTACCATCCGCGCCTGCTCAATATGACGAGCGATGGCGGCCCGCTGCGGGCGCTGGCCTTCGTCATCAACCGCCAGGGCACCACCTATGCCGGCCCGTTGAGCGAGGAGGCGGTTGTCGAAAGGCTGGCGACCTCCTGCGGCCATTGGGGTTCGGGCGCCGACTATCTCTACAACACGGTGAAGAATCTCGAGCAGCGCGGCATCCACGATGCGCATTTGTGGCGGTTGCAGCAGCTCGTCGCGGCGCGGATCGCCGCCTCGCAGCAATCGTGACCTGTGCCGCAATCGCGCCGGGCGGTGGCGGAATTTGGTTTGCCGGCCCGAGGGCTTCTGCCTAAAGTCGCGCCGTCGGCCTGATGGCCACGACAATATTCATCCAACGGTGAAGGCAGGCAATGACCGGCGCGACAGCCGCGAGCGCAGCTTCCAATCGGAAACTGACTTTCGTCCTCGGCGGCGCGCGCTCGGGAAAGAGTTCTCATGCCGAGAGCCTGACGATCGCCCATCCATCGCCTTGGACGTACATCGCCACCGCGCAGGCCTATGACGACGAGATGCGCGAGCGCATCGCGCTGCATCGGTCGCGGCGCGGTCAAGGCTGGGTCACTGTCGATGCGCCGCTCGACCTCACCGGCGCAATCGAGGCCTTGCCGGATCATCAGCCGGTGCTGATCGATTGCCTGACGCTGTGGCTCACCAATCACATGCTGGCCGAACATGATGTCGAGGCCGAATGCCGGCGTCTGGCGGATGTGCTGTCACGGCCGCGCGGGCCGTGGTTCGTGGTTTCCAATGAAGTCGGCCTCGGCATCGTGCCGGACAACGCGCTGGCGCGCCGGTTCCGCGATGCCGCCGGCCGGCTCAACCAGCAGGTCGCGGCCGCTGCCGACAGCGTTCTCATGATAGTGGCGGGGCTGCCGCTCAAGGTGAAATGACATGGCTGAAATCGAAGACAAGCCCATCGAGGAAAAGAATGCCGAGCGCCATCGCGCCAAGATGGCCAAGCGCAAGGCGGTGCAGGACGCCGAGGTGGCCGGCAAGACGATCGAGAAGGGGCTGCTGATCGTCAACACCGGGCCGGGCAAGGGCAAGACCACGGCGGCGTTCGGCTTGGCGCTGAGGATGCTGGGCTATGGCAAGCGCGTCGGCGTCGTTCAGTTCATCAAGGGGAAATGGCATACCGGCGAGAAAGACGCCTTCGCCGCTTTCGGCGACCGCGTCGTCTGGCACGCGATGGGCGAGGGGTTCACTTGGGAAACCCAGGATCTCAAGCGCGACATCGCCGCCGCCGAGGCCGCCTGGGCCAAGGCGCTCGAGCTGATGACCGATCCGTCGATAAGCCTCGTGGTGCTCGACGAGCTCAACATCGCGCTGCGCTACGACTATCTCGACCTGGAGAAAGTGGTCGCGACCCTGAAGGCGCGGCGGGGCGACCTGCATGTCATCGTCACCGGCCGCAACGCCAAGCCGCTGCTCGTCGAGGCGGCCGACCTCGTCACCGAAATGGGGCTGACCAAGCACCATTTCTCCGCCGGCGTGAAGGCGCAGCAGGGAATTGAGTTCTAAAGCGTGCCGACGCCTTGGCCGCTGATCTGGATGGTCAGGTAGATCACGACCGCCGACAGGGTCGCGAACAGGCCGAGCAGCAGCCAGTCGGCCACGCGATAGAGCTTCAGCGCCTGGCGGATGTCGGTGCTTTCGGCCTCGCGCCGGCCGCCTTCGCCCATGAAGGCGTCCTCGACGACCTCGCCGCCATAGCTGCGCGGTCCGGCGAGGGACAGCCCGAGCGCACCGGCCATCGCCGCCTCCGGCCAGCCGGCATTGGGCGAGCGGTGTTTGCTGGCGTCGCGCCGCATGACCTGCCAGGCGGCGTGCGGATTGGTGCCGGGGACAAGAAAGGCCGCCAGCACGATGAGCAGGCCGGTGAGCCGCGACGCGGGCAGGTTGACCAGATCGTCGAAGCGGGCGGCGGCCCGGCCGAAGGCCTCATATTGCGGCGTCCGGTGGCCGATCATCGAATCGGCGGTGTTGGCGGCCTTGTAGGCCGCGCCGCCGCCAAGTCCGCCGATGCCGGTCCAGAAGGCGGGTGCGACGATGCCGTCGGAGAAATTCTCGGCCAGGCTTTCGATCGCGGCGCGCGCGACGCCCGCTTTGTCGAGCTTTTCGGGATCGCGGCCGACGATGCGTGAGACGGCGATGCGGCCGAGCGTCAGGCCGCCGGTCTCCAGCGCGTCGGCAACCTCCTCGACATGCTCGGCAAGGCTTTTCTGCGACAGCAGCGTGGAGCCGAGGATCGCGGCAATGACGAGGCCCGTGGGGAACATGATCCAGAGCAGGACATGCAGCGCCAGGCCGATCAGGCCGGGCACCAGCAAAATGACGAGCAAGGCCTGGGCGCCGCGGCGGCGACGCAATTCGTCGGAATCCGTCGCGCGGTTGAGCCGGCGATCGAGAAAGGATATCAGCCTGCCGATCCAGGTGACTGGATGGCCGACAACGTTGAACAGCCAGTCCGGATAGCCGAGGGCGCGTTCGACGGCGAGTGACAGGAAAGCGATCAGGATTGACATGAAGCTTCTAAGCGGAGCGATTGCAGCGGTTGATCATGGCGGCAGCCTTGGCCGGGCAAGCGCGCTTTTTCCTCATGCACCACAACCTTTCGTGGACCTCTCGACAGGTATCAATCCGCACTCCTATCCGCTTTTCGACCTGCCCGCCACCGCCCTGTCCCGATTGCCGGAGGCAGGACAACTGCGTGATTTGGCCGAAATTGCGGCTTCGGCCTATGGCGCGCCGTCAGCGGCACATGTGGCGGCGGCGCCCGGCACGCAGATTCTCCTGCCGCGCGTGGCGTCATTGGTGCGACCCGGCAAGGCACTGGTGCTCGGTCCGACCTATGCCGAACACGCCCGGGTCGCGGCCATCGCCGGCCATGCGGTTGCCGAGGTCAGCGATTTCGATGCGCTGGGCGAGGCGGACCTGGCGGTGCTGGTCAATCCCAACAATCCTGACGGGCGGGTGATCGAAAAAGCCCGCCTGCTCGATCTCGCGGCGCGGCTTCGCGCCAGGGGCGGGCTGCTTGTCGTCGACGAAGCGTTCATGGATGTCGGCCCGATCGAGCAAAGCCTGGCCGGCGATGTCGGGGTGGGCGGTATCGTCGTGCTGCGCTCGTTCGGCAAGTTCTTCGGCCTCGCAGGTGTGAGGCTCGGCTTCGCGCTGGCGGATCAACTGACGGCCGAGCGGCTGGATGCGCAGCTGGGGCCCTGGGCGGTGGCCGGTCCGGCGCTCGAATATGGCATCCGCGCGCTGTCGGATGCGGGATGGCAAGAGGACATGCGGGTACGTCTCGCCTCCGATGTCAAACGACTCGACGCGCTGCTTGGAAAGTCCGGTGTGCCAATTTCCGGCGGCACCTCACTGTTCCGCTATGTGTCTTTCAACGATGCTCCAAGCCTGTTTTCGGCGCTCGGCGAGCGTGGCGTGCTGGTCCGTCACTTCGCTGAACGGCTTCAGGTTCTGCGCATCGGACTGCCAGGCAGCGAGGCGGAATGGCAGCGCCTCGAAGGCGCCCTTGCCACGTGGGCCCAAAATCAAAGAGAAAGAGCATGATGTCGCCCGAAAACCGCTTCACACTTTTCGGCATCATGCTCTAGGCGCAAGGATGCGCCGAAGGAGTTCGGACAATGATCCACGTCTGTTCGCTGTCGAAGGTCGACGAGACCGTGGCGAGGACCGGTGCTCAGCGGTTGTTGTCGCTGCTCGCCGCCGGCACCGAAGTGGTCCGCCCGGCCTCGATCGCGGCGGAAAACCACCTGCATCTCGTCATGCATGACATCGCCGTGGCGCAGGAAGGCATGACGATGCCCGGCGAGGAGCATGTACGGGCCTTGCTCGATTTCGCCTATCGCTGGGATCGGGCAAAGCCGCTGGTGGTGCATTGCTATGCCGGCGTCAGCCGCTCGACGGCATCGGCCTACATCATCGCGGCGGCGCTTTCGCCGAAGCGCGACGAGATGGAACTGGCCAAGACGCTGCGCTTCCTCTCGCCGACGGCTACACCCAATCCACGGTTGATCGCCGTCGCCGATATGTTGCTTCAGCGCGACGGCCGCATGATCGCGGCGATCGAGGCGATCGGGCGCGGCGCCGACGCGTTCGAGGGAATACCCTTCGAATTGGATATCGAAGCGTAGATCAGAGCGGACGCTACGACAGCCAATCCGCAAGCTTCGCCTTGCGTACATCCCTGACCAGGTTGATAAAACCGTCGGCCTGCATTTCCGCCGTCAGCCGGCCCTTCTCGGCCGTGGCGATCGAAGCATCGCCGACCACGCCGTTGGGGTTGAGGTCGCTGGCGATCCAGGCGAAGGCGTGCGTGCCGGTGTGGCGCAGCAGGGCGAATTCCTTTTCGGCGCGGGCGACATTGGAGACGAAGTTATCCGCCTTGGTCATGTCGACGAGATCAGGGCGGAAATGCAGCATCAGCGAGGTCTCGACATCGCCGCCATGGATGCCGTGACGGTCCTCGAGCTCGGTGTACATGCCGGCCGGACGGCCGAAACGCTGCCAGCTCGTCTTCACCGACAGCATCTTGGCGCGCACGCGCAATTCGCGCGAAACGATGCCCATGATCTCTTCATTGCCGCCATGCGAATTGACGATGATCAGTTTCCTCACCCCGGCGCGGGCGACTGACAGGCCTAGTTCGGTCCAGGCGTCGACTAAGGTGGCGGCCGGCAAGGTGAGCGTTCCCGGCGCGTGCAAGTGCTCGTTCGACTTGCCGATCGCCTGCACCGGCAGAATGCGGATGTCGAGATCGTCGGGCAGCCGCGCGATCACCGTCTCCAGCATGCCGACCATGATCGAGGTGTCGGTCGAGACCGGCAGATGCGGGCCGTGCTGCTCGATCGCCGCCACAGGCAGCACGGCGACGGTCGCTTCGGCGTCGATCGAGGCATATTCGGTCGTCCGGTAGTCGCCCCACCACACACGTCTTGTCGTCACTTTTCGTCTCCCGATGGTCTGCTGTCCGTCCTGAGGTCTAAAGACTATCCCCGGCAACAGCTAGCCTGCTGCCAGAACTTCGACCTCGACCTTGAATTCCGGACGCGCGAAGCCGGAAACGATCATCAGTGTCGAGGCCGGTGCCGGGTCCGAAAACAAGCGGTTGCGGACATCCATATAGGCCTGCAGGTGCGCGCGGTCGGTGACGAATGCGTTGATGCGCACGGTGTCGTTCAAGGTCAGCCCGGCTTCGCTCAGAATCGCGGCGATGTTCTTGAAGCAGAGCTCGGCCTGGGCACCGGCGTCCTCGGGAACATGGTCGTCAGCCCCGATGCCCAGTTGTCCGGAGCACAGCACAAGCCGTTTTCCGGCGGGTATTTCAACGCCGTGGCTGTAGCGGGCGAAGGGCGGCTTGATCGTCTTGGGGGCGAGGTATTTCAGCATGGCATTCTCCTGTGCACCCGCAGACTAAGGCTCGATTCATGAAACCTTCAAGATGCGGTGCATGCCGCCAGGGCGATTATGGACAGGCGTCCAAAAAATAGGCACGATGCCTCGCGTACAGCATGACCCTTCCGGTCTCGGCAATGACTGCCGCGCAAGCGGGCGGCTCGGGCGGTGGCATGTGTCTTGCTTCTTGAACCAATGGTGTCGAGCCCAGCGCGTTGCGCGCCGGAGCCAAGAGAGGGTGAGTTTTATGATCGGAAATGGGAAGGTCCTGGCGGGCTCGATCGCCTTGCTGGTGGCGGGCACGCTGAGCGCGGCCGCGAACGAGAAGGTGACGTTCGGCACCAACTGGCTGGCCGAGCCGGAGCATGGCGGCTATTACCAGGCCGTTGCCGACGGCACTTATGCCGCCTGCGGCCTCGACGTCACCATCATGCAGGGCGGCCCGCAGGTCAGCGGCCGGCCGATGCTGCTTGCCGGCAAGATCGATTTCTATATGGGCGGCAATCTGCTTTCGGCATTCGACGCCGTGCAGCAAGGCATTCCGATGCGCGTCGTCGCGTCCGACTTCCAGAAGGATCCGCAGGTCATCATGTCCCAGCCGGGGCAGGGGCTCGACAAGTGGGAAGACCTGAAGAACGCCGACCAGTACATCATGGGCGACGAAGGCGCGCAGACCTTCTTCCAATGGATGGTCACCGATCTCGGCTTCGATGCCGCCAAGCGCGTGCCCTACACCTTCAACCCGGCGCCCTTCATCGCCAACAAGAAGTCGATCCAGCAGGGCTATGTGACGTCCGAGCCGTTCGCCGTGCAGAAGGCGGGCGGCTTCGTGCCGAACCAGTTCCTGCTCGCCGACTATGGCTGGGATACCTATTCGACCACCATCGAGGTGATGCAGGATACGATCGACAAGCGGCCGGAGGTGGTGCAGTGCTTCGTCGATGGCTCGGCCAAGGGCTGGTATAAATACCTCTACGGCGACAACAAGGCCGCCAACGATATGATCAAGAAGGACAATCCGGACATGACGGATGAGCAGATCGCCTTCTCGATCGAGCAGATGAAGAAGTTCGGCGTCGTCGATTCGGGCGATTCGGAAAAGCTCGGCATCGGCACCATGAACGAAGCCCGCATCCAGAGCTTCTACGACAAGATGGTCAAGGCCAAGGTCGCGCAGCCGGGTATCGACATCAAGAAGGCCTACACGCTGGCCTTCATCAACAAGGGTGTCGGGCTGGAGCTGAAGAAGTAAGGCGGCCCGCCTGAGATGATCCTGGAGAAAGTGGCTGAGACGCGGGCGGCATCGGGAGAGACCCCGATGCTGCTTGCGCTGCGCAATGTCGGCAAGGTCTTTTCCAACGGCGTGACGGCGCTGAGCAAGGTCGACCTTACGATCCGCGAGGGCGATTTCCTGAGCCTGCTCGGCCCTTCGGGCTGCGGCAAGTCGACGGCGCTCAGGCTGATCGCCGGACTGTCGACGCCGACTTCCGGCCAGCTCGACTGGCGCGGCTCGATCGACCGCTCGAACACCGGTTTCGTCTTCCAGGAGCCGACGCTGCTGCCCTGGGCCAGTGTCTTCGACAATGTCTGGCTGCCGCTGAGGCTGAAGGGCGTGTCGCGCGCCAAGGCGGAACCCGCTGTGGTGGAGATGCTGTCGCGCGTCCATCTCACCGGCTTCGAGAACGCCGTGCCGCGCGAGCTTTCCGGCGGTATGAAGATGCGCGTCTCGATCGCGCGGGCCATGGTGACCAAGCCGCGCATCCTTCTGATGGACGAGCCCTTCGCCGCGCTCGACGAGATCACCCGCTTCAAGCTCAACAATGACCTTCTGGAGCTTTGGCAGGACGAGCGCTTCACCGTCGTCTTCGTCACCCACAGCGTCTTCGAAAGCGTGTTCTTGTCCAGCCGCGTCGTCGTCATGGCCGCGCGGCCGGGCCGCGTCCATGGCGAGCTCGCCGTCGATGCGCCTTACCCGCGCGACGAGGCGTTCCGGACCTCACCCGACTATGCCGCGCTTTGCCGGCAGGCCTCGGACGTGCTGGTCGACGCCATCAACTCAACCGCCGGATCGCATCATGACGGCCATTGAAGACGCCACGTTGAAGCTCGATCCCGAAGAGGCGCGCCGCGCCCGCCAGGAGCGGCTGGAGCGCATCGGCAAATGGGTGCTGCCGCTGGCGATCATGGTGCTGGCGATCGTGCTGTGGGACCGCATCTGCGTCTGGAACGAGATCCCGCAATATATCCTGCCGCGACCGGGCGTGGTGCTGCAGACGCTGCACAACGACGCGGGGTTGCTGTTCTCCTCGCTGCTGGTGACGCTCAGGATCACCTTCCTCAGCTTGGCTCTCGCCGTGATCGGCGGTGTCGGGCTGGCGGTGCTGTTCGCGCAGTCGAAATGGGTGGAGATGTCGTTCTTCCCGTTCGCCATCGTGCTGCAGGTGACGCCGATCGTCGCCATCTTCCCGCTGATCAACATCTACGTGAACAACCAGACCGTCAAACTGCTGCTCTGTGCCTGGATCGTCGCCTTCTTCCCGATCCTGTCGAACACCACGCTCGGCCTGAACTCGGTCGACCGGAACCTGCGCGACCTGTTCAAGCTCAATGGCGCGACGCGCTGGCAGCAATTGCGCTATCTGCGCCTGCCGGCGGCGATGCCCTATTTCCTCGGCGGGCTGAAGATCGCCGGGGGCCTGTCGCTGATCGGCGCGGTGGTGGCCGAATTCGTCGCCGGTGCGCAGGGGCAGTCGTCCGGGCTTGCGTCGCGCATCATCGAGGCCGGCTACCGGCTCAACGCGCCGCGTCTGTTCGCGGCGCTGATCCTGATCTCGCTGACCGGCATATTGATCTTCCTGGTGCTGTCGCTGGTGTCGCACCTCATCCTGCGCCGCTGGCACGAGAGCGCGTTGAAGCAGGAGCGCTAGGGTGGTTGACCTGATTGAGAACAGTGAGGGGCCCCTTTGGGGAACGGTTCTGCATAGGACAGCGGGGGCCAGGCCTTGATACCGACCTCTGGTTCTTATCGCCTGGCTAACGTCCGCCTCCATCGGTCGCTCACGCCCGGCCTCGCCGCAACCTTCGACGGCGACGGCTTCGCGCTTGCCGACATATCTGTCGCCGACGGCAAGATCGCCGATCTTGCCGCGCACGACCGGGCAGTGGCGCAGCCCGACGCGATCGACCTTGCCGGCCGCATCGTGCTGCCGTGCTTCGTCGACTGCCACACCCATATCGACAAAGGCCATATCTGGCCGCGAAAGCCCAATCCCGACGGCACCTTCATGGGCGCGCTCAATGCCACCGGCGCCGACCGCGCCGCGCGCTGGAGCGCCGAGGATGTCGCGCGGCGCATGGATTTTTCACTGCGCTCGGCCTACGCGCACGGCACCAAGGCCTTGCGCACGCATCTCGACAGCGTGCCGCCGCAGGAGGAGATATCCTGGCCGGTGTTCGAGGCGATGCGGGACAAGTGGCGCGGGCGCATCGACCTGCAGGCGGCCTGCCTGCTCGGCATCGAAGGCGTGCGCGACAAGAAATGGTTCGAGAAATTGGCGAAACGCGTCGCCGCGGCCAAGGGTGTGCTCGGCGTCGTCACCTATATGGTGCCCGATCTCGAGGAACTGCTCGACCAGGTGTTCGCGCAGGCGATCAAGCACGGGCTCGACCTCGACTTCCATGCCGACGAGACCGACGACGTCGCGGCGATCTCGTTGAAGAAGATCGCCGAGGCTTCGCTGTGGAGCGGTTTCGAGGGCAACATCCTGGTCGGCCATTGCTGCTCGCTGGCGCGCCAGCCGGACCTCGAGGTGCTCGACACGCTGGACAAGGTGGCTAAGGCAGGGCTCGCCATTGTGTCGCTGCCGATGTGCAACCTCTATCTGCAGGATCGCCGCAACAACGAGACGACGCCGCGCTGGCGCGGCGTGACGATGCTGCACGAGATGAAGGCGCGCGGCATCAAGGTGGCGGTGGCCTCCGACAACACGCGCGATCCGTTCTATGCCTATGGCGATCTCGATATGCTCGAAGTCTACCGCATGGCGACGCGCATCCTGCATTTCGACCATCCGGTCGGCGATTGGCCCAGGGCGGTGGCGGCGACGCCGGCCGAGGTGATGCGGCTCGACGGCGCCGGGACGCTTGCCGCCGGATGCAGCGCCGACTTCGTCGTCTTCAAGGGCCGCAGCTGGACCGAATTGCTGTCGCGGCCCGAATCGGATCGCATCGTGGTGCGCGGGGGCAGGGCGATCGAACGCCAACTACCCGACTATGCCGAACTCGACGAACTGATGGTGTGATGATGGATATCACAGCGCTGAAGCGCGATCTCGACGGGATCAAGGTCGACGACCATCCGGCCATCGTGCAGCAGAAAAGCCGCGACTTCTACTGGTACAGCCCGGTGCTGAAGGCGCAGCTCGATCACGTCAAAGGCGACCTGATCGTTACGCCGAAGAACGAGGACGAGGTGATCCGCGTTCTGGCTGCCTGTCACCGGCACGGCGTGCCGGTGACACCGCGCGGTAGCGGCACCGGCAATTACGGCCAGGCGATGCCGCTGTCGGGCGGCGTGGTGCTCAACCTTGCCGAGATGAACAAGGTCAAGTCGATCGCGCCTGGACGCGTGGTGACCGGGCCGGGCGCCGTGCTGGCCGACATCGACAAGGCGACGCGGGCGCATTCCGGGCAGGAGCTGCGCATGTCGCCTTCCACCTACAACACGGCTTCGATCGGCGGCTTCGTCGCCGGCGGCTCGGGCGGCGTCGGCTCGATCAATTTCGGCGGCTTGCGCGATTTCGGCAATGTGCTGCGGTTGCGCGTCGTCACCATGGAGGCCGAGCCGAAGGCGCTCGAGCTCACCGGCGAGGACCTGCACAAGGTCACGCATGCCTATGGCACCAACGGCATCATCATCGAAGTCGAGATGCCGCTGACCGCCGCCTATGAGTGGGTCGACGTCATTGTCGGTTTCGACAGCTTCATGGCGGCTGCCCGCTACGGCAACGCGCTGGCCTGCCAGGACGGCATCCTGACCAAGCTGATCACGCCGATCGCCGCACCCGTGCCGCAGCTCTATTTCAAGCGGCACCAGAAATTCCTGCGCGAGGGGCAAAGCATCTGCGTCGTCATGGTCGCGCGGCATGGGCTCGACGCCTTCCTGACCTTCACCCGGCGCACCGGCGGCGAGGTCATCTTCAACGCGGCAACCGCGACGGACGAGGACAAGAAAGGCCTGCCGCCGGCCTATGAGCTTGCCTGGAACCACACGACGCTGAGGGCGCTGCGCGTCGACCCGTCGATTACCTACCTGCAGTCGCTCTATCCGTTCCCCAACCAGTTGGCGCTGGTCGAAAAGATGGACGCGATGTTCCCCGGCGAAGTGTTTTCACATCTCGAATTCGTGCGGCTCGACGGCAACATCACGTGCTTCGGCCTGCCGCTGGTCAAGTTCACCACCGAGACGCGGCTCAACGAAATCATCCGCCTGCATGAAGAGAACGGCTGCCCGATCTTCAATCCGCATCGCTACACGCTGGAAGAGGGCGGCATGAAGCAGACCGACGAGATCCAGCTCGCCTTCAAGCGCCAGACCGATCCGCAAGGCCTGCTCAATCCCGGCAAGATGATTGCCTGGGAAAATCCGGACTACGATTATCGCTCCGGCCGGACGTTCCTGTTCAAGGGATTGCAGAAGGCGGGCTGATGAAAATCCTCGTGCTCTTCGCTCATCCGGTGGAGACCAGCTTCAACGCCGGCCTGCACCGGACGATCGTCGAGCGGCTCGCCGCGGCGGGGCATGCGGTCGACGATTGCGACCTCTACGCCGAGGATTTCGATCCGCGGCTGACGCGCGCCGAGCGGCTCGGCTACCACGGCCCGCGCGGGCCGGACGACGCGGTCGCCGGCTATGTGGAGAGGCTCCAGAGGGCCGAGGCGCTGGTGCTGTCTTTCCCGGTCTGGAATTACGGTTATCCGGCGATCCTGAAAGGGTTCTTCGATCGCGTGTTCCTGCCCGGCGTGTCATTCAAGCTGGTCGACGGCAAGGTGCGGCCGACGCTGCATAACATCCGCAAGATGGCGGCCATCACGACCTATGGCGGCAGCCGTTTTCGCGCCATGCTGATGGGCGATCCGCCGCGCAAGATCGTCAAGCGCATGCTGCGGGCCACGATCAAGCCCGGCGCTCCCGTCTCCTATCTCGCGCATTATTCGATGAACCTTTCGACCGACGAGACGCGCAACGCCTTCATGGCGAAGGTCGCGGCCACGATGGACGCCTTCTGATGCGCGTGCTGGTGGTCTATTGCCATCCGGTGCCTGAAAGCTATTGCGCGGCGATCCGCGACATGGCGATCGAGGTGCTGAAAGGGCGGGGCTGGGACGTGCGGCTGCTCGACCTCTATGCCGAGAATTTCGACCCGGTGATGAGCTGCGAGGAGCGGCGCTTCTACAACGACCGGGCGCCGCAAGACCCGGCGCTCAAGCCGCATTTCGAGCACCTGCAATGGGCGCAGGCGATCCTCTTCATCTATCCGACCTGGTGGTACGGCCTGCCAGCGATGCTGAAGGGCTGGTTCGACCGGGTCTGGGCGACCGACATCGCCTTCAAATTGCCAGCCGGCAAGGGACGGATCACGTCGCTGATGCGGCACGTAACCAAGGTCGGCGTCATCACCACCTGCGGCGCGCCAACCTGGTGGAGCGTGGTCGTCGGCCAGCCGGGACGCAAGACAATTCTGCGCGGCATGCGGGCGCTATGCGCCACGCGCTGCAAGACGGTTTTCCTGGCGCATTACCTGATGGATGCCTCGACGCCGAAGAGCAGGGCGGCGTTTCTGGCGAAGGTGAGGACGAGGCTGGAGAGGTTTTGAGCGCCTCTTCCTTCTCCCCTTGTCGCCGAAGGCGACGGATGAGGGGTGCTCCATGGAACGCCGACGTCTTACTCCGCTGGAACACCCCTCAACCGTCTCGGCGCTTGCGCGCCGATCCTCCTTCTCCCACAAGGGGAGAAGGAGGAGGCGCTACATTCTCACCCGTTCCGCCTTGGGATCATACATCGGCTTCAGCGATGCCTCCGCGGCGAAGCGCTCGCCGGCGATCTCCACCTCGTAGGATGAGCCCAGCACATCCGCCTCGCTCTCGCCCTGGCAAGGCACATAGCCAAGCCCGATAGCGCCGCCGAGATGGTGGCCGTAATTGCCTGACGTGATCGGGCCGACGATCTTGCCGTCGCGCAGGATGGGCTCGTTGTGGAAGAGCAGGGGCTGCGGGTCCTTCAGGCGGAACTGCACCAGCCGGCGTGACAGGCCGGCTTCCTTTTTCCTGAGCACCGCATCGCGGCCGATGAAGCCGGCTTTGCTCGTCTTCACCGCAAAGCCCAGTCCGGCCTCCAGCACATTGTCCTCGTCGGTGATGTCGTGGCCGAAATGGCGGAAGGCCTTTTCGATGCGGCAGGAATCGAGCGTGTGCAAGCCGCAAAGCTTCAGGCCAACATCGGCGCCGGCTTCAGCGATCGCTTCGAAGACATGGGCCGCCTGCTCCGTCGAGACGTAGAGTTCCCAGCCGAGCTCGCCGACATAGGTGACGCGGTGGGCGCGGGCCAGCCCCATGCCGATCTCGATCTCCTGGAACGTGCCGAACGGATAGGCTTCGTTGGAAAAATCGTTCGGGCTGACCTTCCGGATCAGGTTTCGCGCTTCCGGTCCCATCAGGCAGATGACGGCTTCGGCGGCGGTCACGTCGGTGATGACGACGAATTCGTCGGCGACATGCTTGCGCAGCCAGGCAAGGTCGCGCTGCAAGGTGGCGCCCGGCACGACGAGGAAATAGGCCGTCTCCGACAGCCGCGTCACGGTGAGGTCGCTCTCGATGCCGCCGCGCTGGTTGAGCATCTGCGTGTAGACGATCTTGCCCGGCGCGACGTCCATGTCGTTGGCGCAGAGCCGCTGCAGGAAGGTACAGGCATCGCGGCCCTCGACGCGTATCTTGCCGAAGGAGGTCATGTCGAACAGGCCGATGCCGTTGCGCACCGCCAGGTGCTCTTCGCGCTGATTGTCGAACCAGTTCTGCCGCTTCCACGAATAGCGGTATTCGCGCTCCTGGCCATCGCGGGCGAACCAGTTGGCACGCTCCCAGCCCGCCACCTCGCCGAAGACGGCGCCGCGCGCCTTCAAATGTTCATGCAGAGGCGAGCGACGCACGCCGCGCGAGGTCGCCATCTGGCGGTAGGGAAAATGGTCGGCATAGAGCAGGCCGAGCGTTTCCGACACGCGCTCCTTGAGATAGCGGCGGTTCTTCTGGAAGGGCTGGGCGCGGCGGATGTCGACCTCCCACAGGTCGAAGGGCGCCTCGCCGTCGTTGATCCATAGCGCCAGCGCCATGCCGGCGCCGCCCGAGGAGACGATGCCGATCGAATTGTAGCCGGTCGCCATCCAGTAGCCGGCAAGTTCCGGCGCCTCGCCGAGATAGTAGCGATCGTCGGGGGTAAAACTCTCCGGACCGTTGAAGAAGGTGTGGATGCCGGCGGTGCCCAGCATCGGCATGCGGTTGACGCCCATTTCGAGGATCGGCTCGAAATGA
Source organism: Mesorhizobium sp. B2-4-3 (assembly GCF_006442815.1). Taxonomy (GTDB): domain Bacteria; phylum Pseudomonadota; class Alphaproteobacteria; order Rhizobiales; family Rhizobiaceae; genus Mesorhizobium. The sequence continues at coordinate 108,552 of NZ_VFVL01000016.1, read as the reverse complement.
TCCATGTCCTCGGGCAACTGGTCGAAGCAGAAATCCTCGCGGATGCCATCCATGCCCCAGGGCTTCGCCACCGGCTCGAAGGCGCCGAGCATCATCTTGCCGGCGTCCTCCTTGTAGTAGGCGCACTCGTCCGGCACGCGCAGCACCGGCAGGCGGGACAGGCCGGGGATCGGCTCGGTGACGAGGTAGAAATGCTCGCAGGCATGCAGCGGGATGGTGACGCCGTTCTGCCGGCCAAGCTCGCGCGCCCACATGCCGGCGCAGTTGACGACGATGTCGGTCTCGATCGTGCCTTGCTCTTCGCCCTGCGCCCAGGAGACGCCGGAGACGCGACCGTTCTTCGTGTGGACCTTGGTGACCTTGACGTTCTCGATGATTGTCGCACCGCGCTGGCGCGCGCCCTTGGCCAGCGCCATGGCTATGTTGGCCGGATCGCACTGGCCGTCGAGCGGCAAATGCACGGCGCCGACCACGTCCGAGACGTTGAGATGCGGGTACATCTCCTTGACTTCGCTCGGCGAAATCTCGCGGACGTCGACATCGAAGGCGCGGGCGAGCGATGCCTGCCGATAGATCTCGTGCTTGCGCTCTTCGGTCAGCGCGACGGTGATCGAGCCGACCTGGCGCATGCCGGTGCCGACCTCGGTCTCGGCTTCGAGCTTGACGTAGAGGTCCGCCGAGTATTTCGCCAGCCGCGTCATGTTCTGCGAGCCGCGCAATTGGCCGATCAGCCCGGCTGCATGCCAGGTGGTGCCGCTGGTGAGCTGCTTGCGCTCGAGCAGCACGATGTCGGTCCAGCCGAGCTTGGCCAGGTGATAGGCGACCGAGCAGCCGGAGACGCCGCCGCCGATGATGACGACGCGGGCTTTCCTGGGAACGGTCTTGGTCATGCGGCCTCGCGGCGATAGTTTGAGGCTAAGCGGCGCACGCGAAGCGCTGCTTCCTTGAGGATGGGCTCGGGCTGGCAAAGGCTGATGCGGATGTGGCCGGCGGCAGCTTCGCCGAAGCTCGATCCGGGCATGACGCCGACCTTTTCCTTGTCGAGCAGCGCCCAGGCGAATTTCTCGTCGTCGGGTTCGACGGCGGAGACATCGAGCATGATGTACATGCCGCCTTCGGAGCCGCGCACGGTGACTTCATTGGCGCCGCGTATGGCGTCGAGGAAGACGGTGCGTCGCGCGGCGTAGCGCTCGGCGATGTCCTTCACGCCATAGTGGTTCTCCAGCGCCTCGGCGCAGGCGATCGAGATGAAGGCCGGAAGACCGTAGGTCGTGACCAGATTGAGGTCGATCATCAGCGCGATCATCGCTTTCGGCCCGGTCAGCCAGCCCATGCGCCAACCGGTCATGCCGTGGCTCTTCGACATCGAGTTGATGACCAGCGTGCGCTCGGCCATGCCGGGCAGCGAACGCGGCGAGATATGCTCGCCGCCGCCAAGCGTCCAGTAGACCTCGTCCGATAGCAGCCAGAGATCATGCTCCTTGCAGATTTCGGCCAGTTGCTCGAGCCGTTCGCGCGAATAGACGGCGCCCGTCGGGTTGTTCGGCGTGTTGATCAGGATGGCGCGGGTGTTGGGCTTGACCGCGGCGCGGATCATGTCGGCGCGGGGTTGAAACCCATCTTCGGCGGGCGTCTCGACCACGGTGAAACTGGCGCCCGCGGCGCTGAAGGTGTTCGGGTAGGTGGCGTAATAGGGCGCGACGACGATGGCGTGGTCGCCCGGATCGAGCATGCCCTGCACGGCGGCATAAAGCGCCCCCTGGCCACCGGCCGTGGCGATGACTTCGTCGGGTTCCGTCAGGACGCCGGTGCAGGCGGTGGAGGCCGCCGCCATCGCCTTGCGCAGGCGCGGCAGGCCAGGCAGCGGCGTATAGTGATGGTTGCTGCCGCGCACGGCGGTCACGCAAGCCTCGATCGTTTCCGACGGCGTGTCGAAGTCATGGTCGCCGACCGAGAGCACGATGATGTCTTCGCCGGCCTGCCTACGGGTCCAGGCGGCGAAGTGGACTTCCCAGCCATCCTTGCCCGAAGGCACGATACCGGTAATGCGCTTTGACGGCTTTGGCATCAGAAGACTCCCGAAATCTGGTGGCCGGCCTGCGTGAGCTTGTCGCGCAGGGCGGCGATATGGGCGGGGCCGACCTCGCAACAGCCGCCGACAATGCCGGCGCCGACATCGACCCAGCCGATGGCCTGGTCCGCATAGGCTTGCGGATCGAGGTCATGGCGAGCATGCAGCACGTCGACCGTCCCGCCATGCTTCAATGCCTCGACCGAGGTGAAACCATTGGCATAGGCACCGACCGGTCCGCCAAGGGCGACGAGTTCGGGCAAGGCGGCGGCGATGGCCTCGGGCCGGCAGCAGTTGAGCAGCCGGGCCGCGACCGGCAGGTCGTCGAGGGCGTTGACGGCGGCAGCAATGGTTTCGCCGCTGCGCAGGCGCGGCGCGCCGTGATCGGCGAGCGTCCAGGACACCCATACGGGCTTGCCGCTTTCAGAGGCCGCGGTGACCGCTGCACGCGCCTCCTCGGCGGAGGCCATCGTCTCGCACAGGAACAGATCGACGCCGTCGGCCTGCTCGGCGACGATGCGTCGATAGATATCGAGCGTGTCCTCCAAGGAGATGGTCAGCGCCGGCGCGTAGCTGCCGAACAGAGGCGACAGGCAACCGGCGATGGCGGTGTCGCCTGCTTCGTCGCGAGCCTGGCGCGCCAGTTCGATACCGCGCTTCTGCAACGGCTTGAACAAATCTTCGGCGCCCTCGCGCTCCAGGCGCTCCGGCGTTGCCGAATAGGTGTTTACGGTGATGACGCGGGCGCCGGCACGGATGAATTCCGCATGCAGGTCGCGCACAAGGTCCGGCTCGTCGATCAGCACCCTGGCCGACCACAGCGGCGTCGGCTCGGATTTGCTGCGGCGGACCAGTTCCTGGCCCATGCCGCCGTCGGTGAGGATAACTGAGGTCATGCCCGCAATCTTTCGTTCTTCGGATCCCATAGCGGCTCGTCGTTCTGGACGATGGCCTTGAAGCGATCGCCAAAAATCTCGACCTCGATCGCCGTGCCCGGTTGCGTGAGATCGGCGCGCAGCATGCCAAGCGCAATCGATTTGCCGACGCGGTGGCCCCAGCCGCCCGACGTCGTCTCGCCGACGATGCTGCCGCCATGCCAGAGCGTCGACATATAGGGCGCGTCGCAATCGCCCGGGTTCTCGACGACCAAAGTGACGAAGCGCTTCTTCACACCCTGCTGCTTTTCATTGAGCAAAGCCGCCTTGCCGCGGAAATCGGGCTTATCCCATTTGACGAAGCGCTCCAGGCCGCCCTGCAGGATCGAATAGTCGGTCGACAGATCGCCTTTCCAGGCACGGTAGCCTTTTTCCAGCCGCAGCGAATCCAGCGCATACATGCCGAAGGGCTTTAGCCCGTGCTTCCGGCCTGCGGCCCAGACGGCGTCGAAGACGGTCGCCGTGTCCGCGACCTTGGTGTGGATCTCCCAGCCTAGCTCGCCGGCGAAGGAGACGCGCACCAGCTTCGCCCAGCGTCCAGCGATGGTGGCTTCCTGATGCGTCAGCCAGGGCAGCGTCAGATCCGCTCCGCAGACCTCGGCAAGGATTTTTCGCGAGTTCGGACCGGCGAGGATCTGGGTCGAGTATTCTTCCGTGCAGTCGGTCAGCGTGAAGGCCGCGTCGACGGGCATGCGCGACTTCAGCCATTCGAAATCGTGCCATTGCGCGACCGCCGCGGTGATCAGCGTCATCTGGTCCTCGCCATGGCGTACGACCGACATTTCGGTGACGATGCGGCCCTTGTCGTCGGCGAAATAGACGAGGCCGATGCGGCCGGGCTTCGGCACAAGGCCGGTGACCTGCCTTGCCAGCCAGTCGGCCGCACCGGGGCCTTCGAGGTTGAAGCGCGAGAAACCGGGCAAATCGAGGATGCCGGCGGCGTCGCGCACGGCCAGGCATTCCTCGCGCACGCGCTGCTGCCAGGGTCCGTCGCGGCGGAAAGTCAGCGTCGCTTCCTCGGACGTGTCGTCGCCCGGCCCGGCATACCAGGTGGCGCGCTCCCAGCCATTATAGGCGTCGAACTGGCCGCCCAGCGCCTTGGTGCGATCGTGCAGCGGCGAAAGCTTGCGGTTGCGCCCCTCCGGCCAGGCATGACGCGGGAACTGGATGGCGTATTCGTTGCCGTAGATTTCCATGCCCTTGGCCACGCAATAGTCGGGCGCGGAGGCGAAGCTGGTGAAGCGGCGCGGATCGCAGGACCACATGTCCCATTCGGTCTGGCCCTCGGTGACCCATTCGGCCAGCACCTTGCCGGCGCCGCCACCCTGCGCGATGCCGAAGGTGAAGACACAGGCCTCGAAGGCGTTCGGCACGCCGGGCATCGGCCCGATCAGCGGGTTGCCGTCCGGCGCGTAGGGGATCGGTCCGTTGATCACCTTGGAGAGGCCGGCGGTGCCGAGGATCGGCACGCGGGCGACGGCGTCGGCGAGGTAATGCTCGAGACGGTCGAGATCGTCGGGGAACAGCTGGAAGGAAAAATCCTCCGGCATCGGATCGTTGTGGGTCGCCCAATGCGCGCGGCAATTGCGCTCATAGGGACCGAGATTCATACCGGTCTTTTCCTGGCGCAGATAATACGACGTATCGACGTCGCGCAGCAGCGGCAGTTTCTTGCCTTGTTCCTTCGACCATGCGGCGAGTTCGGGGATTTCCTCGAACAATATGTACTGATGGCTCATCACCATCATCGGCACTTCGCGGCCGAACATTTTTCCGACCTCGGCGGCGCGGTAGCCGGCCGCGTTGATGACGATCTCGCAGCGGATTTCGCCCTGCGGGGTGGCGATTACCCATCCGCCGTTCTCGCGGCGCACGCCGGTGACCGGGCAGAAGCGGATGATTTTCGCGCCCATGTCGCGCGCGCCCTTGGCGAGCGCCTGGGTCAGCTGCGCCGGGTCGATGTCGCCGTCGCTCGGATCGTAGAGCGCGCCCTTCAGCTCATGCGTCTCGATGAAGGGGTAGCGGCGCTTGATCTCGTCGAGGCCGACGACGTCGATGTCCATGCCCTGGTAGCGGCCCATGCCCTTGGCACGCTGGAATTCCTGCATACGCTCCCTGCTGTGGGCAAGCCGGAGCGAGCCGGTGACGTGGTAGTTCATCGGATAGTCGACCGCCTCGGCCAGCCCACGATAGAGTTCGGTCGAGTAGCGCTGCATGTTCATCAGCGACCATGACGAGGAGAAGGTCGGCACGTTGCCGGCGGCATGCCAGGTCGAGCCGGAGGTCAGCTCGTTCTTTTCCAGAAGCACGCAATCGGTCCAGCCGGCCTTGCAGAGATGATAGAGCGAGGAGGTGCCGACGACACCGCCTCCGATGATCACCACGCGTGCCGTGGTCGGCAAACCGGCCATTTTCTTCCTCCAGAGTCTCAGCGCTTCGCGCTTCGATTTTTGTTTTTGATGCATGTCGTTATCCCAAACCGCTTTGCACTTTTGGGTGACATGCATTGTCAGTATACCGGCGGCGAAACCACCCAGATGACCACAGCCGGCTCGGCGCCGGGATTGCGCCAGCGGAACGGCTTGCCCTCGAAGCGGAACGAATCGCCCTCGCCGAGACGGTGCCAGACGCCGTCGATCTCGATCTCGAACGTGCCCGATGCGACGTAGCCTGCTTCTTCCGTCGGGCGGCGCGCTTCGGTCTTCAGCTCCGCGCCCGGCGCGAAGACCGAGCGCAGCATCTCGAAGCTACCGCCGAGGTCTGGCGACAGAAGCTCCTCCACCAGGCCGGATTCACTTGTGCCAAGCGAACGGCGATTGCCGGCGCGCACGACCACGCCGCGTTCCTCTTCGACAGGCACATCATGGCTGAAGAACAGGCTGACCGGAACGTCGAAGAGGCTGGCGAATGCTCTGAGGTCGCCGAGCGAGGGGATAGAAAGACCGCGCTCGACCTGGCTGACCCAGCCGACCGACCGGCCGAGCTTGAGGGCGATTTCGGCGAGCATGAGGCCGCGCGCCTTGCGAAGCGCGCGGATGTCGCCGGCGAGCAGCCGGTCACCATTGTCCTGCTCCGATTTGGTCGCGGTCGGGGTCAAAGGCTGCTCGTGAAAAAAACTGGATAAATTTCATGAGAGGGTAAAATCATGAAAAAATCAAGGAGATTTTCATAGGCCACAAGATTTGCTTGCGCGTTTTCGGCGGTTGATGCAAAGGCTCGCGCACGAGCGGCGAGTGGGGCGTCCGGTCGGGGACCAGTTTTAGCTTATAGTCTGCGGATGGTCGTTAAGGAAACCGGGTTGCGGGTTTCTGGCCATGCCGAAAGGGACGACCCATGCTTGAGAAGAACATCCGGATCGCGTCGGATGCGGAGATCGTCGATGAGGCGATCATGTCGCGCCGGTCGGTGCGCGCCTTCCTGCCCGATATGGTCGATGACGACACGATCCGCGCGATCCTCGCCGTCGCCGCGCGCGCGCCGTCCGGCACCAACATGCAGCCCTGGCGCGTCTATGTGACCAAGGGCGAGGTCAAGCAGCGCATCAGCGACGCGATCCTTAATTCCGGCATCCGCGCCGAAAAGGCCGAGTGGGACGAATATCGTTATTATCCCGACCAGTTCTTCGAACCATACCTCACGCGCCGCCGCGCCAACGGCTTCGGGCTCTATGGCGTGCTGGGCATCGGCCGCCGCGAGGTCGACAGGATGCGCGCCCAGCACGACCGCAACTTCATCTTCTTCGACGCGCCGGTCGGCATGATCTTCACGATCGACCGGAGACTGAACCAGGGGTCGTGGATCGACTACGGCATGTTCCTGCAGAACATCATGGTGGCGGCGCGGGGCAGGGGGCTGCATACCTGTCCGCAGGCGGCCTTCGCGCCCTATCACCGTCAGATCAGGCCGGTGCTCGATATTCCCGACGAAGAGATCGTCGTCTGCGGCATGGCGCTGGGCTACGAGGACACATCGAAGCCGGAGAACGAATTCCGCACCGACCGCGCGCCGCTCGAGGACTGGGTAAGCTTCGCGGAATAATGACGCCGAGTTTCTCGGTTGGCTAATCGGTGCTCATGTGCGCGCCGTGGCCGCTGACATGGGCGCCGTCTTGCGGCGTCAGCCTGAGATAGGCCGACAGCGCGCAAAGCGTGATCAGCCCCTCGATGACGAACAGGATGCGGTAGTCGTTGACGTTGGCCTTGCCGCCGCCGGCAAGCAGCGACAAGAGCGCCGCCGCGAAGCCGACGCTGATCGCCACCGCGAGCTGCCACAGGATGTAATAGAGCGCGCTGAAGCGCGCGAGCTGCTCCGGCGCGATGTCCGAATAGGAAAGATTGCCGGTCGAGGCCCATTGCACCGAGCGGAAGACGCCGAAGGCGAAGATATAGGCCAGAACGATCCAGGCCGGCAGGCTCTCCTGCATCAGGGCAAAGCCCGCGACCAGCAAGGCGACGATCGGCGTGTTGGTGACCAGCACGCGCTTGAAACCGAAGCGGTTCAACAGGCGCGGCATGAAGAAGCGCATCGTCAACGACCCGATCGCGGCGATGAAGGTCAGCGATCCGGCCTCTACCGCGCTCATGCCGAAGCCGAGCTGGAACATCAGCGGCAAGAGGAAAACCACCGAGCTCAGGCCGATCGTGTCGAGCGCCCCGCCGGTGAGGAAGGAGATGCGGAAGGTGCGGATGCGCAAGAGATTGAGGTCGAGCAGCGGGTTGCGCGCGCGCAGGCAGTAGAAGGCGGCAACCGCCAGGATGACGATCGCCAGGCCAAGCTCGATGCCGATGAGACTATTCGCGGCATCCTTGGCGGCAAGCGAATCCATGCCGAAGACCAGCAGCCCCATGCCGCTGCCGACGAGTAGGAAGCCCGGAAAATCGAACGGCGTGCGCACCGGCTTGGTCGTCGTGGGAAACATGGAGGCGGCCAGCATTGCGGCGGTCAGCGCGATCGGGATGTTGATGTAGAAGATCCAGCGCCAGGAAACGTAGGTGGTGAGCGCGCCGCCGACGAGCGGGCCGACCAGCGGCCCGGATTGGCCGGCCAGCGAGATATACATGTTGATCTTCAGCGTGCGATCGCGCGGGAAGCTCGACAGGATCACGACCTGACCAAGCGTGCCCATCAGCGCGCCGCCGCAGCCCTGCAGGGCGCGCGAGCCGACCAGCATCCAGATGTTTTCCGAAAGGCCGCACAGGGCCGAAGCGCCGGCAAAGACGAGCAGCGCGAAGCAATAGACGTTGCGCAGGCCGAAGCGGTCGGCCAGCCAGCCGCCGAGCGGCATGGTGACGATGAGGCTCGCGACGTAGACCGTGATCAGCAGGCCAAGCTGGCTTGGCGGGCGATCGAGGCTCTCGCCGATGCCGGGCAGCGCGGTGACCACGACGTTCTGGTCGAGGCTGGTCATGAACACGCCGCAGGCGACGGTCGCCGGCAACAGCATTGACGGACCGCCCGCCGGAGCAAAGCGGGTCGTGGCCGTCGCCGAAGTCTCTAACGTCATGGGAAGGGTATGGTCGAACTGGTTGCCTGAGCGGACGTCTGCCCTGGCAAACGCCGATGATTCTTTATCTATCGTCCTTGCTGGCCCAACGCTCAAGCAGCAGTTGTAGCGGTCCATAGTACCAGATACCGGCTGGACCAATCCTGGCACTGCCAGGCGGGCCTTACACCTCGCTCAGTCCTCAAACAGATGTCGAAGGCGCGCGCGCAGCCATTGATGCGCGGGGTCGCCATCGCGCCGCTTGTGCCAGATCTGGGTAAATTGGAAATCTGGAATCTCGAAAGGTGGGTTGAATACGCAAAGCCCGTTGCCGGGCGCCGGCAGTATCCGGCTGGCGACCGTAAGCACGAGGTCGGTGCCGACGATCAAGCGCGGCGCGACACCCCAATGTGGAATGATCAGGCAGAGCCGCCGCTTGTGACCCAGTTCGACCAGGGCCTTGTCGACCTCGCCGAGGCGGTCCGGTCGCAAGTCGACAAGAGCATGCGGCCGTTCCAGATATGCGGGCAGGTCCATCCTCAGCTCGCCGCCGAGGCTTGCCGCATCGGCGAGGCAGGCGAAGCGCTCGTCGAACAGCCGATGCGAGCGCACGGAAGCGTCCAGGCCGGGAAAGACGCCAAAGGCGAGGTCGATCTCGCCGTCGACGACTTGCGAGACCATCACCTCGCGGCTCGCCTGGCTGACGGCGAGGTCGACATAGGGCGCCTGGGTGCGCAAGAGGGGCAGCAGGGCGGGCAGGATAACCGCGGCACCATAATCCGACATGGCGAGACGAAATGTCCGGCGTTCCTTCGCCGCGTCGAAGCCGGCCGGTGCAAGGAGGTGCCGCATACGATCGAGCGCCTCGGCGAGCGCGGGGGCGATTTCCATGGCGCGCGCCGTCGGTTCCAGGCCGCCCGGGCGTCTGACCAGCAACGGGTCGTCGAGAAGGTGACGCAATCTGGCAAGGGCATGGCTGATGGCGGGCTGGCTCTTGTTCAGCCGGATTGCCGCCCGCGACACGTGCCGTTCTGAAAGCAAGGCCTCCAGCACGACGAGGAGATTGAGATCGACACCGGCAAGATTATTCATGGTGTGCATATTAATTGTGCGATTATGGAATTTCCATAAATCTCAATTATGGCCTAACCCGGCATGATCGATATGGAGATATCTCATGCCCGGTTCCCTTTCCTTTCTTGTCTCCGCGTTGCTGGCGGGGGCCGCGGTCCCTTTCCAGTCCGGTGCGAACGCGATGCTCGGCCGTCTGCTCGGTCATCCGCTCTGGGCGACCCTGGTTTCGCTTGGCGTCAGTGCGGTGCTGATCGTTCCCGTCATGGCGGTTTTCAGGGTGCCGGTTCCATCCTCAGAATGGCGTTCGAGGGGCCATGGTGGATTTGGATCGGCGGTGCCGTGGGCGTGATCTACATCACCGCGGCATTGCTGCTCGCGCCGAAGCTCGGCGCGGCGAGCTTCATCGTTGCAGTCATAGCCGGCCAGATGGCGGCTTCGACGGCCATCGACCATTTCGCCCTGATGAGCTTTGCCCATTGGCCGATCACCACGGTCCGTTTCGCCGGACTTGTGCTCATCATCGCCGGACTCGTGGTGACACAATGGTCAAATTCCATTGCGCGGCCATCCGCTCAACTCGACCTGAACTCGACCGAAAAAGGAAACGGCAAATGAAACCTCACCTCGTCTTGCGCGTGGCGCGGCCCACCAACGACCTCGCGGCCGTTGTCCGCTTCTACAGGGATGGTCTCGGTCTTCAGGAGCTGTTTCGCTTCGACAACCATGACGGCTTCGACGGTGTCATGCTCGGGCAGCCCGGCGACTCCTACCATTTCGAATTTACCCACGCCCACAACCACGATGCGGGCCGGGCGCCTACCGCCGACAATCTCGTTGTCTTCTATCTCCCGGACCATGACGCCTGGGAATCGGCCGTGCGGCGCATGAAGGACCACGGCTATGCCACGGTCCCGTCCTTCAATCCCTATTGGGACAGGCAAGGCGTCACTTTTGAGGATTGCGACGGCTATCGCGTTGTCCTGCAGAACGCCGATTGGAGGACGGTTGAGCAAAACGCGTAAACGGCACGCAGACCACGCCTATTGCACCTCGTAGCCGACTTCTTCCGAGGCGTGGCACAAAGCCTTCCAGAACGAGCGCGCGAAGGAGCGGAAGACGTAGATATCGAACTGGTCGGCGCCGCTGCGCTGGATCTGCGCGAAGACGTCGTGATGGTTGGTCGAACGTCCAGCGCCGAGCGGGAAGGCCGGCAAGGCGAAGTCGATGGCAAAGAATTTCGCCATCACCCATTCGGCCTTCGGGCCGGCGATACGGATCGCGGTGCGGCCATGCGAAAGGTCGGTGAGCGTGCCGATCGCCGGCGTGATCGATCCGGCAAAGGCCTGAGCCAAACCTTCGGCCTCGTCCACCACGGTGAATTTCCCCGGCGCGAAGCCGAAAACGGCGCGGGCGCCGCTGCTCACGCCGCCGCCGGCGCCGTCGGGCAGAGCGAGCCCAGCGACCTTGCGGATAATTTCGATCAGACGCTTCTCTTCGCCCGGCCATGCGGCGAGCTGCAGGATCGAGCCCGGCCGCGTCTCGGACAGGATGACGTCGACGCCATGTTCGAAATTGCCGTGCGAACCCGGATGATACTCCGGCTCGAGCGGCGATTGGCGTTCGGGCAAATGCTGCTCAGCCATGCATGCGGCTCCCGTCCGGATCGTAGAAGTGGTTGGAGACGATCTCGATCGGCCCGAACCGGTTGCGCAGCGGGTCGGAGACGAAGGCGCGAGTCCCGTGACGCGCCTTGCCGCCCTTGACCAGCGCAAGGGCTATATATTTGCCCAGCGCCGGCGAATAGCAGCATGCGGTGATGTGACCGAGCGATCCGTGCGGATTGGCCTCGTCCAGTTCCTCGACGATATGCCCGCCGCCATTGAGCGCTCGGTTGTCGAGCGCAATCACCCCGACCAGCTCCAGCCGGTCGGAGCCGATCAGGCCTTCCCGGTCCATCATGGCCGAGCCGATGAAGGGCTTCTTCTTCGACAGCATCCAGTCGAGATGGAGGTCGCGCGCGGTGGTGCGGCCGTCGATCTCGGCGCCGGTGACATGGCCCTTCTCGATGCGCATCGTGCCCAGCGCCTCGAGCCCGTAGGTGACAAGGCCGAAAGGCTTGCCGGCCTCGATCAGTGCTTCCCAGACGTGGGTGCCGTAGCCGGCGCCGGAATAGACCTCGAACGCCATCTCGCCGGAGAAGGACAGCCGGCAGATCATCACCGGGATGCCGGCGATCCGGCCATGGACGATGCCCATGAAGGGCAGGGTGGCGTTGTCGACGGCGGTGCCGGTGACGCAGGAGGCAAGGATGGCGCGCGCGTTCGGTCCGCCGATCGCCGCGCCCGCCCATTCGTCGGTGACGGAGGTGACAGTGACCTTCAGCTCCGGCCAGATGACGTCGAGGAAATATTCCAGATGCTGCATGACCTTGCCGGCATTGGCGGTGGTGGTGGTCATCAGGAATTCCTGATCGCCGAGCCGCCAGGTGGTGCCGTCGTCGAAGGCAAGCCCGTCCTCGCGCAGCATCAGTCCGTAACGGGCCTTGCCGACCGCGAGCGTCGAAAACATGTTGGTGTAGACGCGGTCGAGGAGTTCAGCCGCGTCTGGTCCCTGCACCGCGATCTTGCCCAGCGTCGAGACGTCGACGATGCCGGCGCTTTCGCGTGTCGCTTTCGCTTCGCGGACATAGGCCTGCTCGACCGTCTCGCCGGCAAGGCCGTAGATCATCGGGCGGTACCAGAGGCCTGCCGAATACATCCTCGCGCCATTGGCGAGGTGCCAGTCATGCATCGGCGTCAGCCGTTCGGGCTTGAGGTCGCCGAAGCGTTCGGCGGCCAAGGAGCCGATCGACACCGCCGTGTAAGGCGGGCGGAAGCGGGTCGTGCCGACTTCGGGGATCGGCTTGCCGAGCGCCTCGGCCATGATCGCAAGGCCAGGCACATTGGAGTTCTTGCCCTGGTCGGTCGCCATCCCGAGCGTGGTGTAGCGCTTCAGGTGCTCGACCGAGACGAAGCCTTCGCGATGCGCCAGCCGCACGTCTTCGGCCGTCACATCGTGCTGGAAGTCGACAAAGCTCTTGCCCTTGGCCTTGATCTCGAAGACCGGCGCCGGATCGGGATCGCCGGGGGCGACCTCGACCACGGGCAGGGGAGCGGATGACACTGCGCCGCCAGCCGCCTGAAGGCCGACCGCGCGGCCTTCGGCGATGGCTTCAGCAGTCGAAAAACCGCCGGTGAAGGCACCTGCGCCAACCCATTGCTGATTTGGCCAGCGCTGCGTCGGCTTCGGTGGCAGGAAGGCCTGCCGGGCCGGGTCCCATTCGGCCTTCGCTCCGGCCTGGCTGGCAAGATGGATGGTCGGTGACCAGCCGCCGGACATCAGAAGGCTGTCGGCATGGATGCTGCGTTCGTCGCCGCTCAGCGCACCGCTCATGGCGTCGAAGCGCTGCACCTTGAGGCCGGTGAGGCCCTTGCCGCCCTCGGTCGCAATCACGGCATGGGCGGCAAGCAGTTCGGCCTCGGCCTCGCTCGCCAGCCGGCGCATTTCGTTCGAGACGTCGCTTCGGACATCGACGATGGCAACGACAGCGGCGCCGGCCTTCTTGAAGGCAACGGCCGATCGATAGGCGCTGTCGTTGTTGGTGAAGAGCGCGATGCGCTGTCCCGGCAGCACGCCATATTCATTGACGTAGCGTTCCGCCGCATGCGCCAGCATGACGCCGGGACGGTCGTTGCCCGGGAACACCAGCGGCCGCTCGAAGGAGCCGGTGGCGAGAACCACGGTGCCTGCGCGGATCGCCCAGTAGCGCTGGCGCGGCTCACCCTTGGCGGCCACTTCCTTATGATCGGTCACGCGTTCGAGCGCGGCCAGCGTGTTGCCGTCGTAATAGCCCCACACCGTCGTGCGCGGCAAAAGGCGGACATTGTCGTTGCCTTCGAGCTGCCCGACGGTGCGCAGGGCCCAGTCGGCGGCAGGCATGCCGTCGATGGTTTCGCCCGACCAGTTGGCGGAGCCGCCGAAGTTGGCTTCGAGATCGGCGAGGATGACGCGGGCGCCCTGGTCGGCGGCGGCCTTTGCCGCCATCAGGCCGGCCGGACCGGAGCCGACGATCAGCACGTCGCAAAAAGCGTTCATGCGCTCGTAGCGCGCCGGATCGGGCGCGGTGCCGGCCTTGCCGAGGCCGGCTGCGCGACGGATGAAATGCTCGCAGAACATCCAGAAGCGCGTGCCCTTCAGCGGGCCGATCACCGGACCCATGAAGGTCTTGTAGTAGAAGCCAGCCGACAGGATCTTGCCGCCGAGCTGGTTGATCGCGCTTATGTCCCAGGCGAGCGAGGGGGTACGGTTCTGGCTGACGGCGACGAGCCCGTCATAGATCTCGACCATGGTGGCCGCGATGTTCGGCTCGCGCACCTCGCCGCGCAGCACCGTAACCAGCGCGTTCGGCTCCTCGACGCCGGCGGCAAGCAGGCCGCGCGGGCGGTGATATTTGAAGGAGCGGCCGAACAGCGTCACGCCGTTGGCGAGCAGCGCCGAGGCCAGCGTGTCGCCGGCGTGACCGGTGTAAGGCGCGCCGTCGAAGGTGAAGCGGATGGTGCGCAGCCGGTCGATCCGGCCGCCGATCTCCGTGCGGCGAGGGCTCACGAGCGGCCCTCCGCCCTGTTGTCAGCGGATTTGTGGCCGCCACGGGCGAAGGCGGTGCTCAGGATTTCGTGTGTGATGGTGTTGCGCACGACCCTCAGATGCGCGCGGCAGCCGCCGGAATGCTGCCATATCTCGTTGTGATCGCCGGCCGGGTTCAGCCGGTCGTAGACATAGGCGTTCCAGGCGTCGAGGTTCTGCGAGGCCGGCTGCGGCCGCTCGCGGTTGCCGTCGCCCTGATAGGTGAATTCGATGACGTCGCGCGGGCCGCAATAGGGACAGGTGATCAACATTTTTCAATCCAAACCCTAGTGCAATCTGGGCGTCGCGCCCTGGCCTTTGTCGTCGATGATCAGGCCACGATAGAAGCGGTCGAGCGTGAAGGGCGCGTTGAACTCGTGCGGCTCGTCCTTGGCAATGGTGTAGGCAAAGCACCAGCCGGAGGCGGGCGTCGCCTTGAAGCCGCCGTAGCACCAGCCGCAATTGAGATACATGCCCGGCAGCGGACCGGCGGCGATGATCGGCGAGCCGTCCATCGTCATGTCGCACAGCCCGCCCCAGGAGCGCAGCATGCGCACCCGAGCCAGGCCCGGGAACAGCGCCACCATCTCGCTCATCACCTCGTCGACGATCGGCAGGCTGCCGCGCTGCGCGTAGCTGTTGTAGCCGTCGAGATCGCCGCCATAGACGAGGCCGCCCTTGTCGGACTGCGAGATGTAGAAATGGCCCATGCCGAAGGTGAGAACGGTGTCGACGACGGGTTTCAGCGATTCCGAGACGAAGGCCTGCAGCACGTGGCTTTCGATCGGCATGTGCGAAATGCCGGCAAGCTGCATGACCTGGCCGGTGCTGCCGGCAACCGCAAGCGCGACCTTTTTGGCGCGGATTTCGCCGCGCGTCGTCGTGACGCCGGTGATGCGGCCGCCGTCGCGCAGGAAGCCGGTGACCTCGCAATTCTCGATGATGTCGACGCCGCGCCGGTCGGCGCCGCGCGCATAGCCCCAGGCGACCGCATCGTGCCGGGCGGTGCCGGCGCGCGGCTGCATCAGCCCGCCAAGGACCGGGAAGCGCGCCGAACCCGAGACGTCCAGCGCCGGGACAAGCCGCTTGATCCGGTCGACGCTCATCAGCTCGGCATCGACGCCGAGATGGCGCATGGCGTTGCCGCGCCTGGCATAATCGTCGAGCTGGGCGGGCGTATGCGCGAGGTTGAGGCAGCCGCGCTGCGAGAACATGACGTTGTAGTTGAGGTCGTGGGAAAGGTTCTCCCACAGCTTCATCGAATGTTCGTAGAAGCGGGTGTTCTGCGGCAAAAGATAGTTGGAGCGCACCGCCGTGGTGTTGCGGCCGACATTGCCTGAGCCGAGCCAGCCCTTTTCCAGCACAGCGACATTGGTGATGCCGTGTTCTTTGGCAAGATAATAGGCGGTCGAGAGGCCGTGGCCGCCGCCGCCGATGACGATCACGTCATAGGAAGCCTTGGGATCCGGCTTGCGCCAGGCGGGCTTCCAATCCTTGTTGCCGGTCAGCGCATTCTTGAGCAGCGAAAAGGCTGAATATTCCGCCATTCTTCCTATCGTCCTTATGATGCGAGCGGCAGACTATAGAGCAGGCGGGAAGCGCAAAGCCAAGATTGCGCCATCGCTTTTCGACAGGCCGACTCCCGCCGATGCGATGGGGATGGCTTGCCGCCCGATATGCCGGTCTTTATCAAGAGCGGAAATTTCGAGGATTTTTCGGCCGCGAGTCGCCAACAAGGTCATGTTCTTCCGCCTGCTTCGCCTGATCCTGGTCGTCATCGTCGCTGCCTTCGGGCAGCCGGCGCTGGAGGCGTCGGCGCAAGCGATCGGCCATGGCTCGTCACAACTCATCGCCGACCAGACCAAGGCCATCCAGGACCTGACGGCCAGGACCGACGGCCTGGAGAAGAAGCTGAGCGACCCCGCCCAGGACGATCCGGGGCTTGTCGACATCCGGTTGCAGCTCGAGGATATCTCGCGGGCGGCGCTGAACAGCGCCTTGGCATTCCGGCAGCGCCTTACCGACATCAACAATCGTGTCGAGGTGCTCGGCGCGCCACCGGCGCAGGGGCAGCCCCCCGAGCCGGTGATCGTCAGCAACGAGCGCGCCGCGCTCGCCTCGGAAAAGGCTCAGATCAACGCGGTCGTCGCCAGCGCGCAAAACCTATCGATCCGCGTCAACGGGCTGGTCGACAAGATCGCTGTCATGCGCAGCGAGCTTTTCCGCAGCGTCATCACCAAGCACTACGACCTGACGGACGCGCTGAGCCCGCAGGCCTTTTCCGACGCGCACGACCAGTTCTCGGGCCTCTACAAGGCGGTGTCGTCGTGGCTGAGCTTCGCCGTCAGGTTCAAGTTCCAGGCGATCCTCGCGGCGACGCTGATGGCGTTGGCGCTGGCGGCGGTGCTGTTGATCGGCGGCAGGCGCCTGTTCGGCCGCATATTCGAGGCCGACCCGAGCGTCGAGGATCCTTCCTATCTCAGCCGGCTGTCGGTGGCGTTCTGGTCGACGCTGCTGCCGACCCTGGCGCTCGGCGTCTTCTTCGCCTCGGCGGTGTTCTTCTTCAACTATTACAATGTGCTGCGCGGCGATATCGGCACGTTCCTCAATGCCTTGCTGACGGTGATCGGCATGGTGTTCTGCGTCAACCGGCTGACCAACGCGGCGCTCGAACCGCGCCTGCCCAACTGGCGGCTGATCCCGGTCGCGACCGGTCCCGCGCGCTGGTTCGTCGGGCTGACGACGGCCATGGCGCTGGTGCTCGGGTTCAATTACTTCCTGTCGGTCGTCAACGAGAAGATGGGTTCGCCGCTTTCGCTGACGATCGCCAGGGGCTTTGTCGCCGCCATCATCGTCGGCGTCATCCTCATCCTGATGGGGCTGCTGCGGCCTTTCAGGACCGCCGACGGCTCATGGCGCCCCTGGCCGACCTGGCTTCGTTTCATCGCCATCGGGCTCGGCCTGTTCACCATCGCGGCGGCACTGCTCGGCTATATCGGCCTGGCGCTTTTCGTCTCGTTCCAGGTCGTGGTGACCGGCACGGTTCTGGTGACGGCCTATATCGGCTTCCTGTCGGCACGCGCGATCGGCGAGGAGGGCGGCTTCGCCGACACTTCGGTCGGGCGATGGCTTTCAGAAAACTCCAGCTACGAGGACACCGCCCTCGACCAGCTCGGCCTGGTGGTCAGCATCGCCATCAACCTGATGATCGTGCTGGTGTTCTTGCCGCTGATCCTTTTGATGTGGGGCTTCCAGCCCGGCGACATCGAGGCCTGGGCCTACAAGCTGGCGACAGGGGTCGCGATCGGCTCGGTGACCATCTCCTTCCTCGGCATCCTCAGCGGCATCGTCGTCTTCGCCATCGGCTATTTCCTGACGCGCTGGTTCCAGGGCTGGCTGGACGGCTCGGTGATGGCGCGCGGCAAGGTCGATGCCGGCGTGCGCAACTCGATCCGACTCGGCGTCGGCTATGCCGGCGTGGCGGTTGCCGGCCTGGTGGGCATCTCGGCTGCGGGCATCGATCTTTCCAATCTCGCGCTGGTTGCCGGTGCGCTTTCGCTGGGTATCGGCTTCGGCCTGCAGAATGTCGTGTCGAATTTCGTTTCGGGCCTGATCCTGCTTGCAGAGCGGCCGTTCAAGGTCGGCGACTGGATCGTCGCGGGCGACGTCAGCGGCACGGTGCGGAAGATCAGCGTGCGCGCCACCGAGATAGAGACCTTCCAGCGGCAAGCGGTGATCCTGCCCAACTCGAACCTCATCAACAATGCGGTCGGCAACTGGACGCATCGCAACAAGCTCGGGCGCATCGACATCAAGGTCGGCGTTGCCTATGGCAGCGACGTCAAACGCGTCCATGCCGTCCTGATGGATATTGCGCGCGCCCATCCGATGGTGCTGAAGAATCCCGAGCCATTCGTTCTCTTCGCCAATTTCGGGGCGGCCGCGCTCGAATTCGAAATCCGCGTGTTCGTCGCCGACATCATGAACGGCAGCGTCGTGCAGAACGACATCCGCTTCGCCATCTTCGATATCTTCGAGGGGGAGCGGATCGAGATACCCTCGACGCCTCGCGCCGTGGTCGAAACGAAGAAGCACGAGGCCTGGCCGATCGACGACGACAAGATCGAGGCCGAATTCGCGGAGCGCGAGAGGCTGGAGGCGGAAGCCGCGGCCGAGCGGGAGCGGCTGGCCAAGATGAAGCGCAGGGGCCGCAAGCCGGACCCGAGCTAAGATCGACCGGCCGCTTTTTGCGCAGCCGGCAGGAGTGCCGACAGAACCGTGTGAAGCTCGGTCTTGCCCTTTCTTGTTTCGCCAACGCCTTGCTCGGCATCGATGCGGCCGGCGTTGTGCGCGTCGAAGAGATCGGCGACGAGCCCGGCGTAGCTCGGGCTCATTCCGCCGGCGGTCTGGGTCGGAATCCAGTCCTTGCGGGCCATCCCCCGGGCGACGATTTCACGACCTGTCGCCGCGCTCAATGTCTCCGCTACGTCGAACACGCTATAGCGGCGAGGTCCCTCGGCATGGACAATGCGCGGCGCATCACTGCTGTCCGACATCAGCAAGTCGGCCGCAATCAGCCCGACATCGTCCGCCGCAACGGTGGGGAAGGACTTGGACAAGGGATGATGCAGGGTGCCGAGGACACCGGTCTGCAATGCCCGGCCCAAGCTGCGTCCCCAGTTCTGCATATGCTCGGCCGAGCGCAGGAAGGTCAGCGAACCGGGGAGCGTTCTCAATTGCGCTTCCAGGTGGTGGAAGGCGAGCGTGATGCCGGTCCCGGTCGGCAGTTGCGCACCATAATCGGAGATCGCCAGGACACGCGCCGGGCGGTTTTGTGCAAGCGCTCTGGCAACCGTATCGATCGTGGCTTTCATCCCGGCCAAGGCATTTTCCGCCTGGACGAGGGTCGGGCAGATCACCTGAACCGCCGACGCGTCTTTTGTTGCCTCCACAAGTGCCGGCCCATCCGTGAGATCGGCGAAGGCTATGTCGCAACCCAGCGCGCGAAGCTCGTCGGCCTTGGACGCGTTGCGAACAACCGCCCTGATCGGAAGGCTGTGTCGGCGGAGCGCGCTGATCGTTGCACGCCCAATTTTGCCAGTGGCGCCGAGAATCACGAACATCTGCACTCTCCTGTTGTCATGGAGTAGTGATGCCGGATCAGCGAGGATCGGTCGCCCCGATACGGACGACGAAACGCACAAAAGGACGATAAGGATTGCCCGCTTAACGTCGCAGGCGAGCGAACGCTGCAGGAGTGAAGCCCAAAACGCGCTTCATGCTGCGAGCCATGTGGCTTTGATGAGCGAAGCCGGCCTCCAGCGCGATCTGGCTGAGCGGTATCTTGCCCTGGTCGAGCAAAAGGCGGGCGCGTTCGACGCGACGGTGAATGACAAATTGGTGCGCTGGCATGCCGAAGCTGCGGCGAAACAGCGGCTTCAGATGCGAGACGCTGATCGCTGCCACCTCAGCCAGATCATCCAGCGAGAGATCCTGGTCCAGGTTGGCTTCGATGAATTCCCGCAACCTGCGCTTCTGGCCGGATGACAGCGTCTGTCCCGACGGCACCTGCCGCATGGACGCGCTTTGAACCAGTTGCACAGCCAGTGCCCTTGCCAGGCTTTCGAAATAGAGCCGGTCCGATGGCTGGTCAGGGCTGAGGCCGCTAGCCAGTGCCCAGGCGATATGTTCGATCCTGGGATCGCGGCGCTGGAATTGCGGTTCAACGACAAGCCGGTCCGGATCCATGTCCAGGTCGCAGGCGGCTTGGCGGACCAGAGCCGGATTGATCCACAGGCGCAGGATGGTGCAGTCGGCGTCGTCCTCCCAGTCGCCATCCAATCCGGCGGGCACGATGTCGATGTCGCCATGCGCCTGGACGCGCCGCAGCTGCCTGCCGTCGCAGCGGCACGAAGCGTTAACGGGCGGCCCGACATGGATGCCGAGACGATGATAGGGCGAAGCGGGCACATAATAGTTCAGGCCGGCCGTGATTCTTCGATGTTCGACTTCGACGCCGATCGTTTCCAGCCATGTGCCCGGCATTGTGCTCGCCTCGTCCTCGCTTCGCCCGGCATCATATCGGACCGGCCGCCGAAATTAACAGGGGCGCGGAGGCGAAACCGATTGTGGCATGAATGCGGCATTCAGTTGCGGTTCAGGTAACATCTCATATAAGCTTCGATGCAAAGGGCGAGAATGCCTTGCAAATTTGAACAGAGGCGGTGTGCGAACACCGGAATTGCAATGTGGAAGTCTGTCGTTGCCGCCATCGCTTTGCTGGCCCTGGGCGGTTCGGCTTTCGCCGCCAGCGCGATCAACAGGGACGCTCAGACGCGGACCCTGGTCGTGACCGAAGGCGGCGCCAAGAGCGAGCTGACGCTTGCCGCCGGCGAGACTGTGGAATTCTGCTCGAACGGCTGCTTCGTCACCCTGCCCAATGGCGACCTCGAAGCCCTGACCGGCTCGGAAACGGTCGAAATTTCGGGCGGCGCGGCCCGCATCAAGTAATCCGCCACGGATTGGCGCAGCAAGATTGGCAAAGGCCGGACCGATGTCCGGCCTTTTATCGTTTCCGGTAGCCGTCGCTTAACGATGGCGCCGAAAAACCGGCATAACAATGCACTGCAACCGGGCGTTTTAACGTTCGCTGCGTCATGACCCGCTATATCCGACCCGAGGACGCCGGCATACGGCGTGGGTTGAATTGGCGCATGGTTCCGTTCCGAGATCGGAGTTTCGGGATCCTGCGCTCGATCGGGGCAGGCAATGGACGCGAGGTCGGACAGGAACGCAATTCCGCTCGCGGTCGATCTCGACGGCACGCTGATTGCGACGGACCTTCTGTGGGAAGGCCTGTTCATCCTGTTCAAGAAGAACCCGCTCTATCTCTTTCTTGTGCCGCTCTGGCTGACCGGCGGGCCCGCACGGCTGAAGCAGGAGATCGCCAGGCGCGTCGACATCGATCCGGCCTCGCTGCCCTACCGCCAGGACCTGCTCGACCGCTTGCGCGCCGAGCACCGGGAGGGTCGCAAGATCGTGCTGGCGACGGGAACGCCGCGCAAGTTCGCCGAGGCGATCGCGGCGTATCTCGGTATCTTCGATCGCGTGCTGGCCACCGACGGCCCGCACAACATGACCTCCGGCCGGAAATGTGCGGCACTTGTCGCCGCCTATGGCGATGCGGGCTTCGACTATGCCGGCAACAGCCGTCATGACCTCAAAGTGTTCGACGCCGCGCGCAACGCGCTCGTGGTGGCGCCCGACCGCAGCGCCCGGCGCTGGCAGGCGGCGCATAGCGCCGAGGCCATGCCCGCGCCGAAGCCGACGCTGAGGACCTACGTCAAGATGCTGCGCATGCATCAGTGGCTGAAGAATGCGCTGATCGCCGTGCCGATGGTGCTGTCGCACGAATATTTCAACCCGAACATGATCTGGCAGTGCCTGCTGGCGTTCGTCTCCTTCAGCGCCGTGGCGTCCGCCATCTATATCCTCAACGATTTCTTCGACCTGGCGCTCGATCGCAAGCATCCGACAAAGCGCAACCGGCCCTTCGCCAGCGGTGCATTGTCCATTCCGTTCGGTCTCGGCGCGATCGTCGCGCTGCTCGCGATCGGCATCGTCGCCGGCCTGTTCCTGCCGATCGAATTCCTCGGCGTGCTTTTAGGCTATATGGTCGTCACCACCGCCTATTCGCTGTCGTTCAAGCGCATGCTTCTGGTCGACGTGCTGACGCTTGCGGGCCTCTACACGATCCGCGTGCTGGCGGGCGCGGCGGCCACCGGCGTCGACGTCTCCT
Source organism: Mesorhizobium sp. B2-4-3 (assembly GCF_006442815.1). Taxonomy (GTDB): domain Bacteria; phylum Pseudomonadota; class Alphaproteobacteria; order Rhizobiales; family Rhizobiaceae; genus Mesorhizobium. Next base: position 86,530 of record NZ_VFVL01000016.1, on the reverse strand, counting down.
TCTGGCTGCTCGCCTTTTCGATCTTCTTCTTCCTGTCGCTGGCGCTGGTGAAGCGGTTTGTCGAACTGCGCACCACGGCCATTCCCCCGGGCGAACGCATCGCCGGTCGTGGCTATCGCACCGAGGACCAGGAAATCGTCGCCCAGGCCGGCATGGCCTCCGCCTTTTCCTCGGCGCTGGTCCTGGCGCTCTATATGGACAGCCCGGCGGTGCGCGAGCTCTATCCGCATCCCTGGATGATATGGCCGCTGGCGCCGATCGTGCTCTACCTGACGATGCGCGTCTGGATCCTCGCCCGGCGCGACGAGATGCATGACGATCCGGTCGTCTTCATCATCCGCGACTGGCGCAGCCAGATCGTCGTCGCCATCGGCGCGGTCTTCCTCGTCGCCGGAGGCTGGTGATGAGGAACGAGCGCTTCGGCAGCTTCGGACTGGCGACGGCGCCGGCGCGCAAGGCGATCCCGACGGACGAGGCGATCGCCTTGCTGAAGCGCGGCGAGGCGAAAGCCGGATCGCTGCTCGGCTACGGCAATGGCCGCTCCTATGGCGACAGTTGCCAAAACGATGCCGGCATGGTGGTCGACATGCGGCCGCTCAACCGCATCCGTTCCTTCAACGCCGAGACAGGCGTGCTCGAAGCGGATGCCGGGACGCTGCTTTGCGACATCATCGCTTATGCCGCGCCCTACGGCTTCTTTCCGGCCGTGGTTCCAGGCACGCAGTTCGTCACGCTGGGCGGCGCGATCGCCAACGACGTCCATGGCAAGAACCACCATCGGCGCGGCACCTTCGGCTGCCACGTCGAGACCTTGACGCTGCTTCGGTCCGACGGCCGGACCTATCGCTGCTCGCAGACAGACAATGTCCGTCTGTTCGCGGCAACGATCGGCGGAATGGGGCTGACCGGGCTTATCCTTTCGGCATCGATCAAGCTGATGCGGGTGCCCTCGCTCGACATAACGGAAAAGGCGACGCGGTTTCGCGATCTCGGCGAATTCTTCGATCTTGCCGAGGCTGCCGACCAGGCCAACGAATATGCCGTCGCCTGGATCGATCAGCTTGCCGGGGGCAAAAGGCGCGGGCGCGGCCTTTTGTTCACCGGCAACCACGCCGAGCACGGCTCGCACGCCGCCGTGCGCGCCGGCAGCCGGCTCTCCGTGCCGGTGCAGCCGCCATTCAACGTCCTCAACCGGCCTTTCCTCGCGACCTTCAACGCGGTCTACCGTTGGAAAAAGGGCAAGTCCGCGGCTCCGCGCCAGGCGGGCTATCAGGGTTTCTTCTTTCCGCTCGACGGCATCCGCGACTGGAACCGGCTCTACGGGCCGCGCGGGCTTTTCCAGCACCAGAGCGTGGTGCCGGAGGCAAATGCGCGCCGCATCGTGCCGGCGCTGCTCGAGGCGGCACGGCGGGCGGGCGAGGGATCGTTCCTGACCGTGCTCAAGCGCTTCGGCGACGTCCGCTCGCCGGCGCTGCTGTCGTTCCCGCGGCCGGGCTACACGCTGACGCTCGATTTCCCCAACCGGGGCGAAAGGACGTTGCGACTGCTTGCCGAGCTCGACCGCATCGCCGTCGAGGCGGGTGGGGCGGTGAATCCCTACAAGGACGCCCGGATGGAGCCTGAAATCTTTGCCGCGTCGTTCCCGCGATGGCAGCGGCTGGAGGCGCTCCGCGACCCAGCCTTCCTGTCGAGCTTCTGGGCGCGGACGGCGAAAAGACTGGATGTAAGGAGTGGAGTTTCGGAAGCCGCGGAATAGATAAAAGTCGAATAAATCATGGTAAACGAAGTGTTACGCTATGGTTTACGCAAAATACCATCCGGGCTTCACGAAATATTTGCAGGTTTGTAATAGGACCGCCCACGGGGCGGGTGGCAACAATGAAATACATAATCTTCATTCTCTTTACGGTCATGACCAATGCCGCGGCGCAGCTGATGCTGAAGCAGGGCATGATGTCGATGGGCCCGATCTCCTTCGAAGGCGTCAATCCGCTCGTCAAGCTCCTGCAGATCGTGTTCAGCCCCTGGGTGTTCCTGGGCCTCTGCACCTTCGTCATCTCGATGGTGTCGCATCTTTATGTGCTGTCCAAGGTCGAGCTCAGCTTCGCCTATCCGTTCCTCAGCCTCGCCTATGTCGCCGTGGCGATCTTCGCCTATTTCGTCTTCCGCGAGGACCTCAATGGCTGGCGCATCGCCGGCATCGCCTGCATCTGCGTCGGCACGATCCTGATCGCGCAAAGTGGCTGCGGGCATGAGGACCAGACCGCATCCATCACCCCCGACAAGATCGGCACAAGCGAGATCGTTCGATGAGACATGTGATTTTCGGCGGCGACGGCTTCGTCGGCCGCCACCTTGCCCCCAAGCTTGTCGCGGACGGCGAGACCGTCGTCGTCGCCGACATCGTGAAGAGCGACCTGCCGCATTACCGCTCGGTGCGCTTCATTACATGCGACGTCACCGATCCGGCCTCGGTCGCGGCGGTCGGGCTCAAGGCCGACGACATGGTCTACAATCTGTCGGCCAAGATGCTGTCGCCGATCCAGGTGCGCGCCAAGCGGCATGATTTCTTCTTCCCGGTGAATTTCCACGGCACCGAGAACATCATGCAGGCGATGGACAAGGCAGGCGCCTCGAAGCTCGTCCACTACACGACCGACATGATCTACGGTCATACGATCACGATGCCGATGACCGAGGAACATCCGGTCTCGCCGCTCGGCGAGTACGGGCTGTCGAAGCTGAAGACCGAGGAGCTCGCCGCCGAATGGCGCATGCGCGGCATGTCGATCTCGCTGTTCAGGCCGCGCCTGATCATCGGGCCCGGCCGCCTCGGCATCCTGGAAAAGCTATTCAAGCTGATCGACTGGAATCTTCCGGTGCCGATGATCGGTTCGGGCCGGAATCCCTACCAGTTCATCTCGGTGTTCGACTGCGCGGAAGCCGCCCGCGCGGCCTGGAAAGCCGGCGTGCCGAACGAAGCCTATAATCTCGGCTCGCTCAATCCGCCGCCGGTCAAAAAACTGCTCGGCGACCTGATCAAACATGCCGGCTCGAGGTCGATCCTGCTGCCGACGCCCGGCTGGGCGGTCAAGCGCACGCTCGACCTGCTCGACCTGTTGAACATGCCGATCATGGATCCGGAACAGTATCTGATCGCCGACGAGGAATGCGTGCTCGACGTGTCCAAGGCCGAGCGCCAGCTCGGCTGGGTGCCGCAATATCGCGACGAGGACATGCTGATCGCAGCCTACGGCGAATATCGCGCCAAGAAGGACGGCCACGCCGTCGCCACCAGACACGTTCCCGCCGAATAGAGCGCGAAGGGAGATTTTTCAGATGACCGTCATGGCCAAGCCGGAACATCCCGGAACGCGCACGCTGGTCGATGCGCCGGCGCTGTCACCGGCGACCATCGCCAAGCCCGACCTGATCAGCGTCGAGCAGGCCAAGGCGCTGGATGTCGCTCGCATCACCGACCTGTTCAAGGCGCATCTCAATCCTGGACAGCTGCATTTCATGAAGCTGCTCGGCTTCCACAAGATCAAGATCGAGCGCGCCGAGGGCATGTTCTACATCGACCAGAACGGCCGCAAGATCCTCGACTTCTTCGGCGGCTTCGGCTCGCTCGCCTTCGGCCACAACCATCCGCGCATCCTGGAAGCGCGGAAAAAGTTCCAGGAGGAGAAGCGCCAGGAAATAGCCATCGCCTTCATGTCGCAATATGCGGGGGCGCTGGCGCACAACATTGCCAAGTGCTCGCCCGGCGACCTCGACATGGTGTTCCTCGGCTCCTCCGGCTCGGAAGCGATGGAGGCGGCGGTGAAGCTCGCCGAGCGCGCCGCCGGCCCGAAGCGACCGAAGGTCGTCTATGCCGAGAATTCCTTCCACGGCAAGACCAAGGGCGTGCTGGCGATCACCGACGGTCAGCTCTACCGCGCCGACTTCAAGGTCGCCGACAATGTCGTGCGCGTTCCCTTTGCCGACATCGACGCCGTCGAGCGGCTGTTCAAGAGCGATCCCGAGATCGGCGTCATCGTCTTGGAAACCATCCAGGGCGGCGGCGGCATCATCCAGGCGCCGGCGCAATATTGGCAGAAGCTGCGCGCGCTTTGCGACCAGCATGGCGTGCTGTGGGTGGCTGACGAGGTGCAGTGCGGCTATGGCCGCTCGGGCCGCTTCTATGCTTTCGAGCATTATGGCGTGGTGCCGGACGTGACGGCGCTGGCGAAATCGCTGGGCGCCGGCAAGGCGGCGGTCGGCGCCATGATCGCCAAGCGCGACGTCTACATGAAGGCCTATGGCACGCCGAAGACGGCGATGATCCATGCGATGGCGACCTTCGGCGGCATGGGCGAGGCCTGCGTCACCGCGATCGAGGGCATCAACGTGCTCTATGACGAAGGCCTGATCGACAACGCCGCCTCGACGGGCGAGTACCTTCTGCAGCGGTTGCGGGCGCTCAAGGAGAAATATCCAAAGATCATCAAGGACGTGCGCGGCAAGGGTTTCATGATCGGGCTCGAGTTCCACGATTTCTCGCAGACCCTGCCGATGGTGCTGCGTCCGGTCGTCAGCGTGCTCGACGACAAGCTGAAGGGCTCGCTGTCGGGCTTCGTCGGCTCGCTGCTGCTGCGCGACTACGACGTGCTCGTCGCCTTCACAGAATACAACCGCAACGTCATCCGGCTCGAGCCGCCGCTGATCTGCCAGCCCGAGCATGTCGACCGCTTCGTCGATGCCTTCGACAGCCTGTTGTCGCGCGGCATCGTGGCGATCGTGAAGGATTTCGTGAAAAGCCAGGTCGGCAAATAGAGGCCGCTGAGCATGCTGACCAAGCCGTCCGCTCCGACCAATCCGCTGGAACGGCTGACCGGCGCCGGTCTGGCGTTGGGCGAGGGGGCTTACGCGAAATGGGCGGCGCCGATCGGGGCGATCGCCTTTTCGCTCTATATCCTGCTCACCGCCGCGACCGCCTGGTTCATGCCCGACGCCAATTGGGACATGCTGCCTTATCTGGCGATCGCCGAGGAGGGCGCCTATCCCGATCCGCAGGCGCTGCACGACTATGCCTACAGCACGGTCAAGGCCGGCGTGCCGGCCGGCGATTACAAGGCGCTGAGCGACGATGGCGGCGGCTTCCGCAGCCATATGAGCGAAAACGCGGCAGACTTCCATTCGTTGCTCGGCATGTACCGGATCAAGTTCCTCTATGCCGAGATCCTGTCCGGTCTCAGCCATGCTGTCTCGCCGGTCGAGGCGATGCGGCTGGTGCAGGTGTTTTCGGTGCTTCTGTTCGGCGCCGTCGCGCTCGCCTGGCTGCGCGCGCAAGGCGCGCTGGCGCTGGCGCCCGTGGTCGGCGCGATCCTGATCATGGCCGATTTCGGCGACGCGGCACGCGCTTCGACGCCGGACCTCTTGTGCTCGGCGCTATTCCTGGGTGGGCTCTTCGCCTATATGCGCAAGCGCGAGGCGGCGACGGCGGTCCTGCTTTTCCTGGCGTTCATGGCCAGGCCCGACAACATCGTCTTCCTCGCCATTTTCGCGGTGCTGCTCGTCGCTTTTCGCGAGAGGGCGTGGGGGGCGCTGGCCGGCTTTGCCGCGTCCTTCATCGCCTATTTCGCCATTTCGCACTGGGCCCAGCATCCGGGCTGGTGGCCGCATCTTTGGTTTTCCAGCATCGAGCAGCACTACAATATGGACGGGTTCGAGCCGCCGTTTTCGATAGCGGCCTACCTCAAGGCCTTCGCCGCCTCAGTCGTGCGCGCCATCAGCGTCAACAACTGGGTCGGCGTTTCGGTGCTGGCCTTGGCCGGCTGGTTCGGCTTGAACCGTGCCGGCTTCGGGCTCGACCGCCGCGCAGGCATCCTGCTGGCGGCGCTCGTGCTTGGCGCGCTGGCGAAGTTCGCCGTCTTCCCGATCCACGACACCCGCATCTATTTTCCCAACCTTCTGCCGCCCTTCCTCCTGCTCGTTGCGCCGCTCATGGCGCTGTGGGCATCGGCAAGCCAAAGCGGCCGACGCGCTGCGCTGCAGGTCATTTCCGGAGACAAGTCATGAGCTCGCTTTCCAACCTGGCGCGCATCTTCCTGTCGCTCGGCCTGCCCAGCGGCCTGCTCGATCGCGGACCAGCGCTGCGCGGCACGAAGTTCCTCGCCAAGGCTGCGCTGAAGGCACGCTTCGGTGGTGGCAGACCTTTCCAGATCGTCAATGTCGGCGCCTGCGACGGCGCGTTGTTCGACGACGTCACACCCTGGTTGCACCGCATCCCGCGGGCGCGCGCCATGCTGGTGGAGCCGATCCCGTATAACCAGAAGCGGCTGCGCGCCAATTACCCGGATGCCGAACGCTTCGTCATCGAGCCGGTTGCGGTGACGAGGACCAAGGGTACGATCACGGTGCACACTTTCGATGCCGCCGCGCTCGAGGCCGGCACGCTGCCGATCGAGTTCATCGGCTGCTCGTCGGTCACCGACACCAATCTGATGTCGGGCAAGAACGCCTGGGGCGAGGCGGACGCCAACTTCAACAAGTTCGCGCCGCATCTGAAGGATATCGAGGTGCCGTCGGAGACCTTGCAGACGCTGCTCGACCGTAACGGCATTACCCACATCGACGCCTTCCTGGTCGACTGCGAAGGCGCCGACTGGATGGTGTTCGAACAGCTCGATCTTGAGCGCTATCGCCCCGGCATGATCAAGGTCGAGGTCGGCGCGCTGCCGGCCGCCGAGATCGGCCAGGTCGTGGTCAAGCTGAAGACCGCCGGCTACCAGGTCGGCTTCCAGGCCGAGGACATCTGGGCCTTCGCCTGAGCGTAACCGCATCCAGTACTACGCCTGCGCGCAGGGTCGCGCCGCACCTGCGGCGTGTCGCAAACAGGCGGTAGCCCGACCGTCGTCCTCTGCATATTGTGCGCCATTCGAAGGGCGCGCAGACGCGCCTGTCTATCCCTTTGGAGTCGCGGGCAATGGCAGAGTTTCCGAAAAAAGCGAAGGTCGTCATCGTCGGCCTGGGCGGTATCGTCGGCGCTTCGGTCGCGCATCATCTGATCGAGCGCGGCTGGGACGACATCGTCGGCATCGACAAGTCGGGCATCCCGACCGATATCGGCTCGACGGCGCACGCCTCGGACTTCTGCTACACGACCAGCCACGACTTCCTCTCATGCTGGACGACGCTCTACTCGATCGATTTCTATGAGAAGATGGGCCACTACGCCCGCGTCGGCGGCCTCGAGGTGGCGCGCGTCGGCGACGACGCCCGCATGGACGAGATCAAGCGCAAGATCGCCTCGGCCAAATCCTTCGGCACCCGCGCGCGGCTGATCGAGCCGGCCGAGATCAAGGAAAAATTCCCGCTGATCGAGGAGCATCTGGTGCAGGGCGGCCTTTGGGACCCGGATGCCGGTCTCGTCATCCCGCGCTCTCAGACGGTCGCCGGCAAGCTGGTCGACCAAGGGGTTGCCGCCGGCAAGCTGCAGGCTTTCGCCAACACTTCGGCGAAGTCGCTGGTCGTCGAGAACGGCCGCATCAAGGGCGTGGTGACGGAGCGCGGCACGATCGAGGCCGATTATGTCGTGGTCTGCACCGGCATCTGGGGCCGGCTCACCGCGGCGCTGGTCGGCGAGGATCTGCCGGTCATGCCGATCGACCATCCGCTCACCTTCTTCGGCCCCTACAACGAGTTCGCCGGAACCGGCAAGGAGATCGGCTGGCCGCTGCTGCGCGACCAGGGCAACTCGGCCTATATGCGCGACACCGGCGACCCGAAGACCGCTGAGGGCGGGCAGATCGAATGGGGTTATTACGAGGAGACCAATCCGCGTCTGTGCCACCCGCGCGATCTGCTCGAAAAAGACCAGGCGCGGCTCTCGCCGTCGCAGCGCGATCTCGACATGGAGCAGATCATGGCGCCGCTGGAGCGCGCCATGGAGCTGACGCCGATCCTGGGCGAGCTCGGATATAACGAAGGCCATTCCTTCAACGGATTGCTGCAGGTGACCACTGATGGCGGCCCGTCGATGGGCGAAAGCCAGAAGGTGAGGGGGCTTTGGTACGCCGTCGCCATCTGGGTCAAGGACGGCCCGGGCATGGGCAAGCTGATCGCCGACTGGATGACCGACGGTCGCACGTCGATCGACCATCACGCGATCGACTATTCGCGCTTCTATCCGCACCAGACCAAGGAACAGTTCATCTGGGATCGCTGTACCGAAACGGCGATGAAGGTCTACAATCCGGCGGTGCATCCGCGCGAGCCCTTCTCCAAGGGCCGCAACATCCGCCGCTCGCCGTTCTGGGAGCGCGAGAAGGAGCTCGGCGGCTATTTCATGGAGCTGGGCGGCTGGGAGCGCGCGCACGGCTATGCCGCCAACGAGCATCTCCTCGAAAAATACGGCAACCGGGTTCCCGTGCGCGAGAACGAGTGGGACAACCGCCATTTCTGGCGCGTCTCCAATGCCGAGCATCTGGCGATGAGCGAGGATTGCGGCATCGTCAACCTGTCGCATTTCTCCATGTACGACGTCGAAGGCCCCGACCATGTCGCGCTGCTGGAATGGCTGTGCGCGGCCAAGATCGGCGGCGACAACAATATCGGCAAGGGCATCTACACGCACTTCCTCGACGAGGAAGGCATGGTGCGCGCGGACTTCACGGTCATCCGTATGGCGGACCGCTGCCGGGTGATCGACGGCGCCGACGCCGGCCCGCGCGACTTCCGCTACATGCAGCGCACCGCGCAGGACAAAAGCTTCGACGCAACCGTCACCGACGTGACCGAGAAATACGTCACCATCGGCATCTGGGGGCCGAACGCCCGTATCACTCTGCAGAAAGTGGTCGAAAACCCGGAGGGCCTGACGCCGGAGAATTTCCCCTTCGCGGCGATCAAGCCGATCCGCATCGGCGGCAAGGACGTCACCGCCTTCCGCATCTCCTATGTCGGCGAGCAGGGCTGGGAACTGCATATGCGCTACGAGGACGGCCTGGCTGTCTGGGACGCGCTGCGCTCGACCGGCGTCATGCCGTTCGGCGTCGAGACCTACGCCAACACGCGCCGCATGGAAAAGAGCCTGCGGCTGCAGAACGCCGACCTCTTGACCGAATACAATCTGCTCGAGGCCGACCTTGCCCGCCCGAAGGTCAAGGAGAACGACTTCTGCGGCAAGGCCAGGCATCTGGAGTATCGCGCCCGCGAGCACCAGCCGGCGATGCTGTGCACGCTGGTGATGACCGGGAACACCGATTCCAAGGGCGTCGCGCGCTATCCGGTCGGCACTATGCCGGTGCAGGATCCCGCGACCGGCGAGACGCTGGTCGACGAGCTCGGCCGCCGCTCCTTCACCACCTCGGTCGCCTACGGCCCGACGATTGGCAAGAACATCGCGCTCGCTTACCTGCCCTGGACCTTCGCCCAGGAGGGCCGCAAGCTGCAGGTCGAGTATTTTGGCGAGACCTATCCGGTCGAGGTCGCCGGCGTCGGCTACAAACCGCTCTACGACCCGGAGAACCTCAAGCCGCGCAGTTGAGATCGTGGACATTGAAGCACGAATGCGAAAGCCCGGCTTCGACCGGGCTTTTCTCTTTTGTATGCCAGGATTCTCGCATAGCGTTGCGCCGGGCGGAGTGGGCAAGCTTGCAACGGTTCGGCTGGGACAGGAAGAACGACGCATTCGTCTTCACGATGAAGGGGAACATTCCCGTTCGTGTCAGCTGGACCTTTGCCATTCCCGCCGCCCTGCCGTTCCTGCATGATTGGTCGACCCGCCCCCGGAGCGCCCTGACCCATACCCTCATCTTTGCCGCGCTGCTGTTCCTGTCGGTGTTTCTGCATGAGCTTGCCCATGTGCGGGCAGCGCGGCGACAAGGCATCGGCACCCAACGGATAGATCTATACCTCTTCGGCGGAATTGCCTGGTTCAAGCCCGGCGCGGCTTCGCCTTACGGCTGGGCGTGGATCTCCTTCGCCGGGCCGCTGGTGAACATCGTGCTGGCGGCGGGTTTCGCAACTGCCTATTACCTTTTTGCCCGGTCCTTGTTGCCGGCCGAGCCGGACGGTCTTTTCAGTTCGCCTCCGCCGAGACCGGACACGCTTCTGGAGTGGACGTTTTGGCTTGGCGCCCTGGTGAACGCGGTTCTGGCCATTCTCAACCTCCTCCCGGCCTACCCGCTCGATGGCGGAGCGATCGCCAGGCATCTGCTTGCGCCACGGTTGGGCGCGGAGACCGCTACGCGGATCGTCGGCTTCTGCGGCGTCGTGCTTTCGATCCTGCGTTTCGCGGTCATTGTGCCTGCGGCCACAGCCGGTATCCTAATCTGGATTCCGCCGTCCTTCAGGCCGAACTGGCGGGCGTTTCGCGCTGCCGGCAATAAGAAGCGCGCTCCGCAGCATCCGGCTTGATGTGCAGGAGGCCAGCGGCTTATGTGGCCGCATCAGAAGCCCGCGAAAGCCACACGCCCCATGCGCATCCTGTCCGACGCCTTCATTCCCGAGCTGCCCAACCGCTACAATGGCAAGGTGCGCGAGAACTACGATCTGCCGGACGGGCGCCGCATTATCATCGCCACCGATCGTCTGAGCGCATTCGACACGATCCTGGCCTCGATCCCGTTCAAGGGAGAAGTGCTCACCCAGACGGCGCGCTACTGGTTCGAGGAAACCGCCGACATCTGTCCCAACCATGTGCTGGAATATCCCGACCCCAATGTCGTCGTCGGCACGCGGCTCGACATGCTGCCGGTCGAGATCGTGGTGCGCGGCTATCTGGCGGGAACCACCAGCACCTCGATCCTGACCAAGTACAGAAAGGGCGAGCGGAGCTTCTACGGCCACAGTCTTCCGGACGGGCTGCGCGACAACGAAAAGCTGCCGCAAGCGATCATCACGCCGACCAGCAAGGCTGCGCATGGCGGCCATGACGAGCCGCTGTCGGAAGCCGAGATCATCGCAGAGCGGCTGCTCACGCAGGCGCAGTGGGACACCGTATCGCGCTATGCGCTGCAGCTGTTCGCTCGCGGCCAGCAGCGCGCGGCCGAACGCGGCCTGATCCTGGCCGACACCAAGTATGAGTTCGGCACGGCGCCGGACGGCGCCATCGTGCTTGCGGACGAAATCCACACGCCCGACAGCAGCCGCTACTGGATCGCGGCGAGCTACGATGAGGCGTTCGAAGGCGGCGGGCGGCCGCAGAGTTTCGACAAGGATTTTATCCGGTCATGGGTGTCGGCGCGCTGCGATCCCTACAAGGATCCGATCCCCAACATTCCGGACGAGATCGTCAACCAGGCCTCAGCGGTCTATATCCAGGCCTACGAGGCGATCACCGGCGCGAAGTTCGTGCCCGACCTTTCCGGCGATACCGTGCTGGAGCGTGTCCGTTCGAACCTCGCGCGATATTTTTAGGAAGGTTCCGCCGCCGGCAGAATCCGATGCCCCGGATTCCCGGCTTTTGCGCGCGGTGATTTTCGCCTAATCTTGCTCCATGTCTGCTTATGCCCGCGCAAGGCATATCTTTTCAGGCAGTGCCGCGCTGGCGCTGGCGCTCTGGCTGACGCCGCCAGCTTCTCCCGCAGAACCGGTCGATGTCGAGCTGGTGCTGGCGGTCGATGTTTCGCTTTCGATGTCGCCCGCCGAGTTGGAGATCCAGCGCCACGGCTACGCGGCGGCGCTGACGCATGACAATGTGCTGAAGGCCATCGCCGACGGCGCCTATGGCAAGATCGCCGTCACCTATGTCGAATGGGCCGGCACGACATGGCAGCGCGTGATCGTGCCGTGGACGGTGATCGCCAACCGCGCCGACGCCGAGAGGGTTGTGGCGCAAATGAATGCGCTGCCGCCGGACAGCGCCCGGCGGACCTCGATCTCCGGCGCGCTGAGCTTCGGCAGCGACCTGTTCGCCGAGAGCGGTTTTGAAGGCACGAAGCGCGTCATCGACGTCTCGGGCGACGGACCCAACAACCAGGGCGCGCCGGTCGACCTCACGCGCGACGCGGTGGTCAAGCAAGGCATCACCATCAACGGCCTGCCGCTGATGACGCGCGGCGGGTTCAGCGGCGCCTTCGATGTGGAAAATCTCGACCGCTATTACAGCGACTGCGTCATCGGCGGACCGGGCGCCTTCATGATCCCGGTCAATGACTGGACGCAGTTCCCAGAAGCGATCCGCCGCAAGCTGGTGCTCGAGCTTGCCGGTCCCGCTTCACTGCGATGGGCGGCGGAAGAGGCCGCGCATCCGCCGGTCGTGCTCGCCGACAGCAGGCCGGCAGCGGACTGCATGGCGGGCGAGAAGATGTGGCGCAATCGCGGCTGGGGCATGCCGTGACGGATCGAGAGGCCGCTCCAGGCGCGCCGCCCGGCATTCGATCAGAATGACGAATCGTCATCCCGATCTAACTCTTCGGAGCATGATCTCTTCCGAAAACCGGATCCACTTTTCGGGACCATGCTCCAGCTTGGATCAAGGTCGAGTGCGGCGTCTGCTTCATTGACAAGCCTTTTGGCGTCTGTGAGACAATTTGCGCTCACCACAAAAAAGGGGAACCACAATGAACAGAACCTCCATCTTCGCGGCGGCGCTGACGGCGGTCGCCGTGCTCAGCGCGCCGGCCATGGCCGCTACGTCGCTCACCATCGGCATCAGCGGCTGGACCGGCTTCGCGCCGCTGACCTTGGCAAAGCAGGCCGGGCTTTTCGAAAAGCACGGGCTGGATGTCACGCTCAAGAAAGTGCCGCAGGCGAGCCGACCGCTGGCCATCGCCAGCGGCGACCTGCAATGCGCAGCGACCACGGTCGAGACCTGGATGGTGTGGAACGCCAGTGGCGTCACCACCAAGCAGATCTTCCAGCTCGACAAATCCTATGGCGCCGACGGCATCGTCGTGCGCAACGACATCAAGACCGTCGCCGATCTCAAGGGCAAGAATGTCGCCTCGTCCGCGCCCGGAACCTCGCCCTATTTCCTGCTTGCCTGGGTGCTGAACAAGAACGGCATGTCGACCAAGGACGTGACGGTCGTCAACCTGGAGCCGGATGCGGCGGCGCAAGCCTTCCTCGCCGGCCAGAACGATGCCGCGGTCACTTACGAGCCCTTCATTTCGGCGGTGCGCGACAAGGCCGACCAGGGCCATATCCTGGCGACCACGCTCGATTATCCGATGGTGCTGGATACGGTCGGCTGCACGCCGGACTTCCTCAAGGCCAATCCCGATGCCGCCAAGGCGCTCGCCGACAGCTATTTCGACGCGCTCGACATGATCAAGAAGGATCCGCAGAAATCCTATGAGATCATGGGCGCCGACGTGAAGCAGTCGGCCAAGGAGTTCGAGGACTCGGCCAAGTACCTGAAATGGGCCGACAAGGCGGAGAACAAGCAGTTCTTCACCAAGGATTTCCAGGACTTTTCCAAGACGGCCGCCGAGCTGCTGCTGCAGATGGGATTGATCAAGGAAGCGCCGGATGTGACGACGCTTGCCGACACCAGCGCGGTCGCCAACTGATCGCGCATTTTTCGATCGACGGCGGCGACAAGCCGCCGTTCCTCCTCTTCAAGGACAGGGCCTGATGCTGCGTCCCTTGCACCCCGTTGCACCGGGCACGCGAACCGTGCTCGGCATCGCCTTTTTCGTGCTGTTCGTGGCGTTCTGGGCGTGGATCACGCTCGGCGGCCATGTGAACCGGATCTTCCTCGCCGATCCGCTGTCGATGCTGAAGGATGGCTGGCGGCTGCTCACCGAGGATCGGTTCTGGCTGGATATCCTGATCACCATCTGGCGCGTCTTCGGCGGCTTCGTGCTGGCCTCGATCGTCGCGGTGCCGATCGGCATTGCCATGGGCGCCTGGAAGCCGGTCGAAGCCTTCCTCGAGCCGTTCGTGTCCTTTGCGCGCTACCTGCCGGCGTCGGCCTTCATCCCGCTGCTCATCCTGTGGGCCGGCATCGGCGAGCTGGAAAAGCTCCTGGTGATCTTCGTCGGCTCGGTGTTCCAGATCATTCTGATCATCGCGGTCAAGGTCGGCGGCACGAGGCGGGATCTGGTCGAGGCCGCCTATACGCTGGGGGCGACCGACAACGGCATCGTCAGGCGTGTCATCATGCCGGCCAACGCGCCGGAGATCGCCGAGACCCTGCGGCTGGTGCTCGGTTGGGCCTGGACCTATGTGATCGTCGCCGAGCTGATCGGCTCGTCGTCGGGCATCGGCTACATGATCATCAACAGCCAGTCGCGGCTGGCGACGGGGCAGATCATCTTCGGCATCATCGTCATCGGACTGATAGGGCTTCTGTCCGACTTCGCCTTCAAGGCGCTCAACCGCTGGCTCTATCCATGGAGCCTGGCGTGAGCAAGCTTCTCATCGAAGGCGTTTCGCGGACCTTTGCGGGGGTGAGGGGCGGTCAGCCGGTGCAGGCGCTGCAGCCGGTCGACCTTGCGGTCGCGGCCAATGATTTCATCACCATCCTGGGGCCGTCCGGTTGTGGGAAGTCGACGCTGCTGAGGATCGTCGCCGGGCTGGAGGCGCCGAGCACCGGCCGCGTGCTGCTCGACGGCAAGGCGGTCACAAGGCCGGGGCCGGACCGCGGCATGGTGTTCCAGTCCTACACGCTGTTTCCCTGGCTGACGGTCGCCGAGAACATCGGCTTTGGCCTGCGCGAGCAAGGCCGGCCAGAGCGCGAGCGCAACGAGGTCGTCGCCTCCTACGTCGATCTGGTCGGCCTGAAGGGTTTCGAGAATCATTGGCCCAAGCAGCTGTCGGGCGGCATGCAGCAGCGCACGGCGATCGCACGCGCTTTGGCCAACGACCCCGCGATCCTATTGCTCGACGAGCCGTTCGGCGCGCTGGACAACCAGACGCGCGGTCTGATGCAGGAACTGCTGCTCGGCATCTGGGAGCGGCGCAAGAAGACGGTGCTGTTCGTCACCCACGACATAGAGGAGGCGATCTTCATGGCGTCGCGGGTGATCGTGATGAGCGCCCGGCCCGGCCGCATCAAGTCGGACGTGCCGGTCGAGCTGCCGCATCCGCGTCACTACACGCTGAAGACCAGCCCGGAATTCTCGGCGCTCAAGGCGCAACTGACCGAGGATATTCGCATCGAGGCGATGCGGACCGCGCGGACGTAGTCAGTTCGACTCATACTGGATCGGGATCGGAAAAGATGCTCGGCTCGTTCAAGAGACGTTTCAGGCGTGGAAGATCACGGATCGGAGCATCCAGAGCCGCAATGAACGCAGCCCATTTCTCTGGGTCGAGATGAAACCTGCCGCGGTCGGCCAGATTTTCGGACTGGGTAGTTCTCGTACTCATGCGACACCTAATCAAGCAGCCAGCAATTGCTTGCGGTCGACGCGCTCCTGCTGCGGCGAGCGGGCGTAGAGCTCGCGGTAGCATTTGGAGAAATGCGAGGCGGAGACGAAGCCGCAGGCGACCGCCACTTCGACCACCGGCATCGAAGACTGGATGAGCAGGTGCCGGGCGCGGTCGAGCCGGATCTCCAGATAGTAGCGGGCAGGCGAGCGGCCCATCTCGGTGCGGAACAGGCGCTCGATCTGCCGGCGGGACAGATCGACATGGTCGGCGATCTCGATCAGCGACAGAGGCTCGGAAAGGTTGGCCTCCATCAGCTCGATGATGGTGAGCACCTTGGAGTTCTGCACGCCGAGGCGGGCGCGCAGCGGCAGGCGCTGGCGGTCGGTCGGGCTGCGCACGCGGTCGGTCAGCACCTGCTCGCAGACGCGGTTGACGAGGCTTTCGTCGAAATCGTCGCCGATCAGCTTCAGCATCATGTCGAGCGCGGCGGTGCCGCCGGCGCAGGTGTAGACGTTCTGGTCGACCTCGAAGAGGTCGGCAAAGACATTGGCCTTCGGGAACGCCTCGGAAAAGCCCGGCAGGTTCTCCCAGTGGATGGCGCAGCGCTTGTTGGACAACAGGCCGGCGGCGGCCAGGATATGCGCGCCGGTGCAGAGGCCGCCAACGGCGACGCCGCGATTATACTCCTCGCGCAGCCAGGCGAAGGCCGACTTGTTGTGGTAGCGCTCGACATTGATGCCGCTGCAGACGATCGCCATGTTCGGCCGATCCGGCCCGGCCATCTTCTTGCGCTCTTCCTCGAGCGAAGTGTTGACGGCGCATTCGACGCCGTTCGAGGCGCGCACCGGCTTGCCGTCTATGCTGGCCAGCCGCCAACGATAGGCTTCGTAGCCGAGCATCCGGTTGGCCGAGCGCAGCGGATCGAGCGCCGTCGCGAAGGCGATCATGGTGAAATCGGGAATGAGGAAGAATACAAACGATCTCTTGATCGGATGCTTTACGGCATTCACGGGGAAACCTCACGCAGCCATGACGCGAACAGGATGTCGCGAACAGCATAGCGTCATCAGGAAAAACCATTCCTGTCAATCGGGTAGGCGGCTTAGTGAAGATTAAATTTGCGACACGGGTCGCAAATGGGCAATTCAGCTGGGCATAAAGCGCCGTCGCCCGGGCAATCGACATCAATGCACGTGAAAACGCCGCCTCGGTTAACCGGGCGGCGTTGAATTTCAGCTTTGGATGCCGATTGCCTCAGGCGACGAAGCCGAGGCGGGCAGCATTCATGGCGCCGGTCTGGCCGGGCATGGTCTTGGCGAGACGCTGACGCTCGAGAGCGGTCGTCAGGTTCATTTCGCGGCGGGCGAACAGGCGGGCAAAGAGCTTCATCATCATCTCCATTTGGTTGCTCAGACGGGTCGCCTTCGCTTAAGGAGTGGGGCAGCTCGTTTGCTGGTGTGGATATAGGCTCACTTCAGCAAAAACTAAATCGCAAAAGCGAAGCGCTTGTTATGAAAAGCGACATCATTTGCGACGTTTTTAGGCAGTGTGCTCAAAATTTTCAATTATTTACAATGGTTTAATTCACAAATTAACCCGCTATGCGGCTTGTTCATATGCGTCATGCAGTCTCCGCATGGCTGGAAAAGTCGTTTGAATGCAAACAAAAGGTTCCAAACAAAACGAAAGGCCTGCCGAGCTGATCCGACAGGCCTTCAGAACTCCACACACACGTGATTACTTCGCTCCGGCCCAGCTTCCGACGCCGAAGCGCATGCCGGTCTTGGCGTCGGCGGCTTCCGGCCAGCCGATGTCCTTCTGCAGTTCGATCGGCAGGGCATGGATGGCGCGTTCGGTCTGGTAGCGGGCGCGGGCCGCGCTGAATTCGGTCGCAAGCCGACCGATGGACGACAGGATAGACATTTCTTTCTCCTCTATGCGGGCAGGGAGGCGCCCGTCACTGCGTTAAGTCAGGTCTGTTTCAGCTTCATTTCATGTCGATTGCAGGACTGTGTCAGGGTCGTTTGATGGCTGCTTTTGGCAGCATCCTGTATCGATCGCGTTGACTATGCGCCTGGAGTGATGTTCAATCAAACGAAATGGAATGATGGATTGCATCAGAAAAATTGAAGGCAAGCTGCCATGAACGCCCCGCTCAATCATCCCTTGCCGCTGCTTGACCTCGATGTGCTGCGCACCTTCGTGGCGATCGCCGAGACCGGCAGCTTCACCACCGCCGCCAATGCGGTATTCCGCACGCCATCGGCCGTCTCCATGCAGATCAAGAAGCTGGAGGACATCCTCGGCCGTTCGGTCTTCGCGCGCGACGCGCGTTCGGTGACGCTGACCACGGATGGCGAGATGCTGCTCGGCTATGCGCGCCGGCTGTTGTCGATCAACCGCGAGGTGGTGTCGAAATTCATCATCCCCGACATCGTCGGCGTGGTGCGGCTCGGTTCCCCGGACGATTATGGCGAGCGTGTGCTGCCGCATGTGCTGAAGCGCTTTGCCCAGTCGCATCCCTCGATTGCGGTCGACGTCACCATCGACCAGAGCATCAATTTGCGCCGCCGCATGGACGACCGCGCGCTCGACATCACCCTGCTCACCAATTCCTACAAGACCAGCGCGATCGGCGCCGAGGTGCTTTTGACCGAACCGATCGTGTGGGCGGGCGCCAAGGGCGGCTGCGCGCATCTGCGCGAGCCGCTGCCGGTGTCGCTGTGGGAAGAAGGCTGCGCATGGCGGGCCGGCGCTCTCGAAGCGCTTGGACGCGAGGGCCGCAACTACCGCATCGCCTATATGAGCGCGCACACGGCCGGCCAGCGCGCCGCAATCATGGCCGACCTCGCAGTGGCGCCGCTGCCGAAGTCCTTCCTCGGCGACGACATGGTCTCGCTGGGCGCCAAGGATGGCATGCCCGAGATTGGCACCTACAATCTCGCCATGGTGGTGGCGCCCGATGCGAGCGCGCCGGTGAAGGCCGTCGCCGACCATATCCGCGCGACGTTCGAACTGTTTCGCGAGACCGGCAAGTTCTGAGCTATTCGGCCGCGGGCGCGGAGCGGACTGCGAAAGCTGCTTTCGTCCTGCGTTGAGCGCGGGCTCGGGCTGGCGCCGGAACGCTGAGGAAATCGACGATGCTGTCGCGCGCGCGGCGCGCCTCGGGCATTTCGATCAGCGGCCAGACGTGGAACATGCCTTCCTCGTAGACTAGGTCGACCTCGACGCCGGCGGCCCGCGCGCGTTCGGTGAAGATGAGATTATCTGGTGTCAGCATGTCGTGTGAACCGGTCAACAGCAGCGTCTTCGGCAACACCGACAGGTCGCCGTAGAGCGGGCTGATGTGCCAGTCGTTGCGGTCGAAACCGGCGCTGTAGAGCCGCACCGCTTCCAGCCCACCCGCAATACCCAGCCACGGATCCTGCCGCTCGGCCTCGAAGACTTCGGGATTTGCAAGCGAAACGTCGAGACCGGGCGAGATCAGCACATGGCGCGACGGTGCCGGCAGGCCCTCCTCTGCCGCCATCATGGTCAGCACGACGGCCATGTTGCCGCCGGCGGAATCGCCCATGAAGACGATGTCTTGCGCCTCGGTCTCTTCGAGCATGCGCCGGTAGACGTCGCCAACCATGCCGAACATGTCATGGAAATCGTGCTCCGGCGCGATAGGGTACACCGGCACGGTGATGCCGAAGCCGAGACGCTCGGCCATTTCGGCGATCAGTCCCCAATGGTAGGACGTGATCTGAAAGACATAGGCGCCGCCATGCATGTAGAGGATGCGCCGGCTTTCGCCCGCCTTCGGCGCGATCTCATAGACGGGAAAGCCGTCGATCTCGGTCTCGGTGATGTCCAGCCGTGCCCTGAGCAAGGCCGGCGGATGATAGTCCTCGGTCTTGCGGGCGTAGGCGATCCAGCGCTGCAGGTTCTCGGGACTGGAAAACGCCTTCTTACGGCTGTGCCTGAGAACGAACGAAACGAGATGGCTTTTCAAACTGGGCATGCGGATACACGCACTTCGGCAGAGCCGACTAAGAGAATTCCCCCGCTCTGCGAAGATTGTACCTCAGTTTGAAATGTCAAGGAATCACGCTGGCACATCGGCGTGATCCGATGGTGCCAGTTCTTGGTTTGCGCAATCCCGGGCGGAAGGCTACGGCGAATTGCCAAGCCTAACCGCTGCGCACGTTTCCTGGAATTGCTCTAGCGCCGCTTCGACAGCAGTGCCGCGCGCAATTTGTTGTCGACGTTCGCCGAGGTCGCGTCGCGGCCACGGCGCTTGCCGAGCAGCCTGCATCTGTCGGCGAAAGTCATCAGCGCGGCGTGCCCAGAAGCAGCGCATGAAGGGCTGCCTGCGGGTCGCTCGGCGGCGAAGCCGGCCAGCCGATATCCTTCTGGACATGCGCCGGCAGGCTGTTCAGCGCGCGGATCGCCTTGTTCCTAGCGTGAGCCTGCCTGATGGTCACACCGAAACGGCTGAGGTTGTCGTACATCGACATTTTCATCTCCCTTGAAGAGCAGCGGCGGCCGAGGATTGTCCGCAGCCGCCGTTCGATGCCGGTTAAATCGCTCACGCATGTATCGGATCGATTTCGCGAAAACAGCGTTTCGGTTTCCGGATAGCGCGAATCTGGAAACATTTGCGTACAAACGAATTGGGCAGGGCGGCGCGCCGTTGCCGATCCGAATTGCTGCCATCGGCGGTTGACAGCAGCGAGCGGCTGCATTGTTATTGTGCAATGCGGCGTGGGGCGTGTGCATCGCAACATAATGCGATACGGATCAGGGTATCGTGACCAGCATCCATAGTATTCAATATCTGCGCGGCCTCGCCGCCTGCGCGGTGGTCTGCTTTCATGTCAGCGAGCAGTTCGGCGGCCCGTTCCACGTCGGAGCAGCGGGCGTCGACGTCTTCTTCGTCATCAGCGGCTTCATCATGTGGGTGACGACGGCCGGCAGGCCGGCCGATCCCTGGCGTTTCATGAGTCGCCGGATCACCCGCATCGTGCCTCTCTACTGGATCGTCACGCTGCTGACCGCGGCGGGCATCCTGATCAAGCCGCAGTTCTTCTACGGCCATTTCTTCAGCGTCCCGAATTTCCTGGGCTCGCTGTTCTTCCTGCCGGTTCTGCAGGAGAACGCGCTGCATCCCATCGTCATACAGGGTTGGACGCTGTGCTATGAGATGATGTTCTATCTCGTTTTCACCCTGGTCCTGTTCCTCGGGGAGCGCTGGCGGTTCGGCGTTCTCGTGGGCGCCCTTGTGGCCATCGTCGCGCTGCATTTCGTCTTGCCAGCGGGATACGCGCATGCCTTCACCGATCCTGTCGTGCTCGAGTTCGCGGCCGGCGTCGTCGTGGGGCACTTGTGGCTCCAGGGCGTCAGGCTGCCGCTCTGGGCAGGGCTGGCGATGGCTGTCTTAGGATTTCTGCTGCTTGCGGCCAGTCCGCTGTTCGATGCCGGCGTGGCTCGCGCCTTGCGCTGGGGGCTTCCGGCCACGCTGATCGTGGCTGGCGCGGTTTTTGCCGAGCGGGCGCGGCCTTTCAAGCCGGCTGCCTTGCCCACATTTCTCGGCGATGCGTCCTATTCGATCTACCTATGGCATGTCGTGGCCGGCGTCCTGGCGACGGGTGTCGTCTTGAGGGCCGGCCTCCCGGCGGTCTTGCAGCCGGCAACGATCCTGGCCATCACGCTGGCGCTCTCGGCGGTGCTTTATCTGATCGTCGAAAAGCCATTGATCGGGCTGCTGCACCCGCAACGCCCGAAGGTCGTGAAGGTCAGAAGCGCCGCGGCCGCAGGGGCCGCGGAATGATGTCGCAGAATTAGTCGCGGCCGCGTCGTGCCGCGCGTTCCTCGCGCGAACGCCGGCGCGGGGTGGCATCGCCGGCGGTGCCGTCCTCGCTCATCGCCTTGCGCGGCGGCAGCTTCACCGCGGCCGCCAGCTTCGGGAACGGGTCGACCTTGTTCGGCAGCGCCATGGCGTAGACGAAGTGCTCCTGGAATTTCGGTTCCAGCGCCGTCTCGATCTTCTCGATCCGGCTCACCGTCTCCTCGATCTCGCGCCGGTAGCCGCGATTGAGCAGCGCCATGCGCGCGCCGGCGCCGGCGGCGTTGCCGACGGCCGAGACCTTGTCCAGGTCGCAGTCGGGGATGAGGCCGAGCACCATGGCGTATTTCGGATCGATGAACGAACCGAACGCGCCGGCGAAATGGATGCGGTCGACATGGTCCGTGTGCTGCTTTTCCATCAACAGCTTGGTGCCCGCATAGAGTGCTGCCTTGGCAAGCTGGATGGCGCGCACGTCGTTCTGGGTGATGGTGATCCTGGGTTCGCCTTCCTTCAGCACATAGGAGAAGGTGCGGCCGTTGGGAACGATGCGCGGCGAGCGCGCGGCCAGTGATCCGTCGACAACGCCATCTTCGGAGATGATGCCGGCAAGGTACATTTCCGCCACGATCTCGATGATGCCGGAGCCGCAGATGCCGGTGACGCCGGTCGCCTGCACGCTGTCGGTGAAGCCCGGCTGATCGGACCACAGCTCCGAGCCGATGACTCGATATTTCGGTTCCAGTGTTTCGGGGTCGATGCGCACGCGCTCGATGGCGCCGGGCGCCGCGCGCTGGCCGCCGGAGATTTCCGCGCCTTCGAAGGCCGGGCCGGTCGGGGAGGAGGCCGCGACCACACGAGTCGAGTTGCCGAGCACGATCTCGGCATTGGTGCCGACATCGACGATCAGCATCATCTCGTCCTGGCGATGCGGGCCTTCCGACAGGGTGACGGCGGCGGCGTCGGCGCCGACATGGCCGGCAATGCAAGGCAGCATATAGAGGCGGGCGCCCTGGTTCAGCTTCAGGCCGATGTCGGATGCCTTGATGCGCACCGCGCCGGAGACGGCAAGCGCGAAAGGCGCGCCGCCCAACTCGGTCGGATCGATGCCGAGGAACAAGTGATGCATGATCGGATTGCCGACGAAGACGGAATCCAGGATGTCGTTGCGCTGGACGTTGCCTTCGGCGCAGACCTTGTCGACGAGGCCGGAAACCGCCTCGCGCACGGCGACCGTCATGCCTTCGCGGCCGTCCGGATTCATCATCACATAGGAGACGCGGCTCATCAGATCCTCGCCGAAGCGGATCTGCGGATTGGACGTGCCGGAAGATGCGGCGACGCGGCCCGACAGCAGCGACACCAGATGCATGGCTATGGTGGTCGAGCCGATGTCGCAGGCGAGGCCGTATGCCTCGTTCTTGAGGCCGGGCCACAACGCGATGACACGCGCGATATCGCTCTCGGCATCCTTGTGGATGGCGGCCGTCGCGGTCCAGTTGCCCTTGCGCAGGATGCCTTGCACCTGCGGCAGGAGATAGAAGTCGAATTCGAGGTTCTTGAGACCCCAGTCCTTCATCAGGGCGATCTTGAGCCGGTCGAGGTCGCCGAGCGGCTTGTGCATATCGGGCTCTTCGATCTCGACATAGCACATGCGGATCGCCGTATCGCGGGCGATCACCCTGGTGTCGGCGTCCTTGCGGATGGTCTGGGCGTTGATGACCGTGTCCTGCGGCACGTCGATGACGAGGTCGCCGAGGATCTGCGCCGAGCAGGAGAGGCGACGCCGTTCGGGCAGGCCGCGCACGCGCTCGTAGCGCTCTTCCTTGGCGCCCTTGGGAGAGATGTGATCGTTGGACGAGACGATCTTGTGCTTGGCGAAATTGCCTTCCTGCACCTCGATCTGGCAGCGCCCGCAAGTGGCGCGGCCGCCGCACACGCTCTCGACATAGACGCCGAGCTGGCGCGCCGCATCGAGCACGGGCGTTCCAACGGGGAACCGGCCGCGCTTGCCCGACGGCATGAACAGCACGAGCGGATCGGTGATGTTGGCGGGAGGGTTCATGCTGGCACGTGTCTCGATGGCAATTGCCGATGCCGTTTAACGGATCGTTTTACTGTTGGGTGGAGAGTCTGCTGGTCCAGGGGCCAACCATGTCGGATCTTCTGCTCTCCGCCGTCTTCACCGCGTTCACCATGGTGCGCGTGATCAAGGGCTCGTGGCTGCGCAATCCGCAATACCTCGCCACCGGGATCCTCGGCGCGATCGTCGGCGCGCTGCTGCTGCACGCGTTCTGGCCCGCCTATGACGATGATTTCATCGTCGGCGGCGTGACAGGCATCTTCGGATCGTGGGCGGGAATGGCGCTGTTCGACGCCATATTGGGCATGGCCTGAACGCAAAGCAGAGCTGTCCGAACGCATCCACGATGCGATCGGACCAGCCTTGTTTGCGGTGCGGCTCACGATTGCGCGCTTATCCTCTGGCCATGCGGGCTTCACGGCCGCCGCGGCGACGGCCGCCATTGCCGTTGCCTTCGCCCGGCGCATTGACGGCCGTCGGAGCCGCAACCGCTTGACCGCCTTCGGCCGGCTTATAATCCTTGTAGGTGCGGATCCAGTTGGTGCAGTTCTCGTCGGTGCCGTTCAGCACGTTGGCGCCGCGCACGGCTTCCATTTCCTGCGGACGGACCGGGTTCATGATTGCCGAGGTCATGCCGGCGCCGATCACCATCGGGATGAAGGCGGCGTTGATACCGTGGCGGTGCGGCAGGCCGAAGGAAATGTTGGAAAGGCCGCAGGTGGTGTTGACCTTGAGCTCCTCGCGCAGCCGGCGCAGCAGCGCGAACACCTGGCGTCCCGCATCGCCCAGCGCGCCGATCGGCATCACCAGCGGGTCGACGACGACGTCATGCGCGGGGATGCCGAAATCGGCGCAGCGCTGGACGATCTTCTTGGCGACGGCGAAGCGGACATCCGGATCCATCGAGATGCCGGTCTCGTCGTTGGAGATGGCGACGACCGGGACGTTGTATTTCTTGATCAGCGGCAGGATGGCCTCGAGCTTTTCTTCCTCGCCGGTGACGGAGTTGACCAGCGGGCGGCCCTTGGCGACCTTCAGCGCGGCCTCGATCGCGGCGGTCACCGAGCTATCGATCGACAGCGGCAGGTCGACCAGGCCTTGCACGATCTCCAGCGTCTGCACCAGAAGCGCCGGCTCGGTCGCATTGGGATCGACAGCGGTGACACCGGCATTGACGTCGAGCATGGTGGCACCGCAGGCGGCCTGCTCCAGCGCATCCTTGATGACGGTCTCGAAGTTGCCGGCCACCATTTCGGCGGCGAGCTTCTTGCGGCCGGTCGGGTTGATGCGCTCACCGATCACGCAGAAGGGCTGATCGAAGCCGATGACGATTTCTCGGGTCGCCGAGGCGACGATGGTGCGGGTCATTGAAATCTCTCCGTCGGGATATAAAGAGTTCTTTATATCGTTATCTGATCTTGTTCAAGCGGATGGCGACCGCCATGCTGTCAATGCGCGGTCTTCACCATATCCACCTGGGTTTCGGTAATCTCGTCGTGCAGCAGGTGATCGAGCCGGTCGGCGACCAGTTGGTCGTCGCGCCGGCGCTCCCGTTTCCAGGGCTGGCGGTCTTTCAGCACGCCGGATTCATCGACGATCTCGGCGACATATTCTTCCTGGCGATAGGCCATCACATGGATGCCGGCGACGCCCGGGATTTCCTTCACCTCGTTGATGATGTCGATGCAGAGCTGCTTGCCTTCCTTCTTCTGGTCCTGCGCGCCTTCCAGCCGCTTGATCACCGCGTCGGGGATATGGATGCCCGGCACGTTGGAGCGGATCCACTTCGCCGTCTTGGCGGAAGCGAGCGGGCCGACGCCGCAGAGCAGGAAGAGCTTTTCGGTGTGACCGAGGTCGCGCGCCTTCTGCATGAAGGTTCTGAACATCGGCACGTCGAAGCAATACTGCGTCTGCGCGAACTGCGCGCCGGCGGCGATCTTCTTGCCGAGATGGATCGGGCGGAAGTCGTAGGGCGGCGCGAAGGGGTTGACGGCGGCACCCAGGAAAACCTGCGGCGGCGTCGTCAGCTTGCGGCCGGACAGGAACTTGCCGTTGTCGCGCATGATGCGGATGGTTTCGAGCAGCGACATGGAATCGAGATCGAACACCGGCTTCGCGCCCGGCTGGTCGCCGGCCTGCACGCCATCGCCGGTGAGGCACAGCATATTGGCGACGCCCATCGCGGCGCCGCCAAGCACGTCGCCCTGGATGGCGATGCGGTTCTTGTCGCGGCAGGCGATCTGCATGATCGGCGCATAGCCCATGCGGGTGAGCAGCGCGCAGATGCCGACCGACGACATGTGGCAGTTGGCGCCCGAGGCATCGACGGCATTGATGGCATCGACCCAGCCATCAAAAATCTTGGCGCGGTTGTAGACATCTTCCGGATCGGCGCTGTCGGGCGGGTTGAGCTCGGTTGTCACAGCAAACTCACCGCGGCGCAGCACGCGCTCCAGCCGGCCGCGCGACGTGTGGCCGGGCAAGGGCTCAAGCGGCAAGTGGATGCCGGCCGGGTTCTCGTCGAGCTGGCGGACGGTCATGCCGAAGCTCCGGGTTTCTGGGCCGTTTCGCGCGCGGCGGCGGCCTGCGCGGTCACGCGGAGCCAAGCCGAGGTTTCGCGCAGCGACTGGTCGACCGGCTTCTGCACGGTGAGGATATTGTCGCCATGCACCATGTTGCGCGAGCCTTCCCAGGCCTTGACCCAGACGCAAGGCATGTCCGGCTCGACCTCGCAATTGCCGTTGGCGCGCACGCCGCCGCACGGGCCGTTGCGCAGCTGCTTGGGGCAGTTCATCGGGCACGACATGCCGGTGGAGGAGAGCACGCACTGGCCGCACATGCGGCAGTCGAACATAAAACCCTTGACGCGCTTCTCGACGAATTTCACCGGGGCTTCGACGCGGCCGTAGCCGATGCCCTTCCACAAAGGGTGCAACAACAGGAAAGCGTCGGCGAACCGGCCGTAGAACCATTCGAGCAATCGCGAATGCCGGATCGACCACAGGCGCACGGCGAAAGTGCGCTGGACGCGGCGCTGCGGCGACACGTCGGCAGGCTTGTAGTCGGATTTCGGCGCTGCCTTCTTGACCAAGGTGGCCTGGGTAACCGCCGGCTCTTTTTCAGACATTTTCTTTTCCGCCCGCCTTGACGAGGGCCACCAGCCGCTCGCGGTCATACTTTGCATCGAACTCGTGGAAGGCCTTCTCGACCTCGGCTTCAAGATCGTCGCCAACCGGGACGGGGTCGGCCTTGCGCCATTCGGCGAGATAATCGTCGGTGCCGCCGGCGCCGGTGCGCATGGCGCACATGTCGATCGCCTCGGTGAAGCGCAGCGGCAGCTCGCGCTTGGCATTCTGCCGGCCCTTCTTGACGATGACCTGGGCGGGGATGTCGCGCCAGTAGACGACGATCAGATCGGCCATGAATTCTCACTCCTCGAAGTCTTGGAGCATTGCCGCATGCGCTGTTGGGCTGCTTGTTATGGGACGACGCGCGCGCCTTCAAAAGCGACGCTGGCGATGGCGCAAACGAAAGGGAGAAGTTCTTTGGTCAAGCATCCTCGGGGGTGCGCTGCTCCGCTTGCTCTCGAAACTTGCCTTATTCGTAGCCGAAGCCGCTTTCCCTTAAGTCGGCGATACGCACGATCATGCTTCGTTTCGGATCGAATGGCAGGTCTACGAAATTGAAGCCGCGGTAGAAGTTTCTCACGGACTCATCGAGTGGGTGGGTAAGGACACCAAAACAGCCGATCTCAGTGGAAAACCGAACCGCGGTCCTAAATGCGAAGAGGAGCAGCGAGCGTCCGCAGCCGAGACCTTGAAAGCGGATATCCACGGCTAGTTGGCCAAGCAACACAATCGGAATGGGATCGGGGCGATTACGCTGTGCCGACTTCGGCAGATAGGCCCGCTCGATCTGGCCGGCGCTCAGCGCAACATAGGCAGCAATCGCGCCGCTCGCCAAATCGCAGATGATGCTGGTGCGCGATGCCCCATCCTGCTGGTTGCGCCAGGCATGGCGACGAAGCCAATTGTTGAGCGACTCGCGACCGCAGTCGAAAGCGTCTCTGTCGTCATCAACCGCAAGCGGTCGAGGCGAGGTCAGTCCTGCCATACGGGCCGTGACGCCGCGAGCCTTTGCAAACCAGGCAGCTTTTTCGGTGCCGATTTCGCCCAAGCCTCGAACCGGTCCCAGTCGGCTGCGGGGATAGTCACGATACGCCCATCCAACACCTCCATTTCGGCAGCTTCAACAGCCTTACGGCGGATGAAGTCGCTAAGATTGGTGTTAGCCTGACTTGCGGCGGCTTCGAGTATTTCGCGTTCGTCCAGAGTGACGCGAACGCTAAGAGGAGCCATGTTCGACATCATAAATCTCGCTTTCTGTATGACAATAGCATACAAATCGCGAAGCTGACAATGCTACCAGACGCGCTTGGTCAGGCCCGTCCAGAGATAGAACCAGATCGTCGGGTGGTACCACTGCTTCGACGGCAGGCCAGGGTCGATCGTTTCCAGTCTGCCGGATAGCGCATTGCCGACCGCCTCGACGCAGATATCGCGCGAAAACGCTGCCTGGCGCAGCGCGTAGCTGGCGATGGTGTCGCCGGTCTTGGGCTTGCCGCGCGCCTGCTTGA
Source organism: Mesorhizobium sp. B2-4-3 (assembly GCF_006442815.1). Taxonomy (GTDB): domain Bacteria; phylum Pseudomonadota; class Alphaproteobacteria; order Rhizobiales; family Rhizobiaceae; genus Mesorhizobium. Next base: position 58,675 of record NZ_VFVL01000016.1, on the reverse strand, counting down.
GCACGCCACCGGTGTCGACGCCGGCATCGACCAGGTGAACGGTGGTGCCGAAATTCCCTTGATCGCCACAGGCCAGCGGCCAGTAGCCGCCATTCATGCCGCGATATTTTGGCGCGATGCCGGCATGGTAGTTGAGCACCGGGCAAGGCATTTTTGTCAGCGTTTCCTTCGACAGCAGCCTGCAGCCGGCAAGCAGCACCACGCTCGGATTGATCCCGGCGACCGCCTCGAGGCATTCCGGCCCGTTGGCTGAAGGGACATGGATGATCGCCTGGCCTTGCCGCGGTTCGGTGTCGAGTTTCTCCTCGGCAATCAGTCGCTCGGCATGACGGGCCAGGAAGCGCTTGCCGAGCCTCGTCAGCACCATGGTGCCGAGCTGGCCGATGGCCGAGATCCGGCCCTGGCGCCGCGCGCGGCGCATGAGCAGGCGCTTTTTGGATTCAGGGGATTCGAGGATGACGCTGACGGGGCCGACGCGATCGGCAAGCGCATTGACGATGGCCCAGATATGCGGGCCACCTTCGGTGACGACCACGATCGGTCCCGTGCTCGATTCCGACGCTGCCACGGCAAGTACCCGCTCTGAAGACTGGCGCATACTATGCGGACCGGGTTAATCCTTGGTGTGCCGGAGGCGTTTCAGCCGGCGTCGAAGGACCGCCTCAGCGCTTCAATTCCATGATGTCGAGCTTCGATTCGTAATAGGGCGCGGGGAATTCGATCCGCCATTCGGTGGCGCTGTTGCGGAAGGCATAGCCGACCTGGTCGCTTTCGGGGCCGCTGCCATAGGGCTTGGCCCTGTCATCATTGACCGAGAACGAGCCGAGATAGATGGCGCGCTTCTCGCCGTCGTCGAAGAAGCGGCCGGCGGTGCGCTGCGAGCCGCTGATCTTGGCAAGCCGCCAGCCGGAACCGCCGTCGGTCACCTTGCATTTGAACCAGCCATAGATGACGAGCGGGCTGATGCCGCCCGCCTTGATGGTGCGGCACTTCCAGTTTCCGGTGAGGTCCTTGTCGGAGAAGTCGACAAGCGGTTTGGCGAGCAGGTCATCCAACTGCTTGACCTCGGACGGATCGCCGGCCTTGGCCTCCTCGAGGGCTGCCTTGCGCGTCTCGCCATATTTGTCCAATCGCGCCTTGTCGGCTGCGGTGATCAGCTTCTGCACTTCGCCGTCGGCGTGGGCGGGCAAAGTGAGAGCGATAAGGCCGAGGGCGGCAAAAAGCAGGTGGGGCGTCATAAATGTGTCTCCTCAAATCAATGGCTGGAACAGTTTTTTCTATCACTGGCGCACAACTTACTGGTTCGCCATCGCCTGTCATCCGTGCTTAACAGCGTGTGCTCGAAAAAATGGCGGTTTGATCGATGCGGATTCTGCTCACGGGATCGTCCGGCTGGCTGGGCGGCGCGCTTAAGCCGAGGCTTGAAGCGCTCGGCCATCACGTCGTCGGACTTGATCCGGTTCCCTCGGCGCGCACTCAGGTCGTCGGCTCGATCGCGGATCGCGACTTTGTCCTGAGGACCGTCCGCGAGAATCGCATCGAGGCGATCATTCACAGTGGGGCGCTGCACAAGCCGAATATCGAGCATCATGAGAACACGGCCTTTATCGCCACGAATATAGAAGGCACGCTCAATCTGCTCGATGCTGCCGTGGCCTGCGGCGTGCAACGTTTCGTCTTCACCTCGACGACGTCGCTCATGATCTCGCAGGCGATCCGCGCCGGCTTCCAGGGTGGCGCGCGCAAGGCGGCCTGGCTGACCGAAGAGATGTCGCCGGAGCCGCGCAACATCTACGGCGTGACGAAGCTTTCCGCCGAGCATCTCTGTCGCCTCTATCACATCGAGCATGGGCTGCCGGTGGTGGTGCTGCGCACGGCGCGCTTCTTTCCCGAGGCGGACGACATGGCGCATGCCATCGAACAGTCCGATGCCAACACCAAGGCCAACGAATTGCTGTTCCGGCGGCTGACGGTGGAGGATGCGGCCGAGGCCCATGTGGCGGCCCTGGAGAAAGCGCCGAGCCTTGGCTTCGACGTCTTCATCATCTCGGCGCCGACGCCGTTCAAATCGGAGGATTGCGTCGAGCTGATCGCCGACGCGCCGTCCGTCGTCGCGCGCTGTTTCCCGGATTATCCCAGGCTCTATGCGAGGAAGGGCTGGACGATGTTCTCCTCGATCGACCGCGTCTACGATCCGTCGCGGGCGAGGGAGCGACTGGGTTTTGTGTGCAGAACGAGTTTTGCCGATGTGTTGAGGGCGCTGGAAGCGGAGGCGTGAAGACCGACCTTCAGGCGCCCTGTGCCACCCGGGCCAGCTCGCCGGTCAGGTCGCCATAGCCGGTCGGGCGGCGCTCATAGGCGAGGCCAAGCATGGCGGCGGCTTTCTCAGCGACCTTGTCGAGCTCGGGATCGTCGGTCTGGGCGAGATAGATCAGCTTCTCGTAGTTGCCGAAATAATCCTTGATCAGCTCGGGATGCCGGTCGAGGCCGAGCGGCTTGATGAAGAAGGCCTCGAACTGGCGGCAGAGGAAGTCGGTCATATAAAACGACATCATGTCGTCGTCGGCGACCTTCGCGTAGGCGTCCATGCCCTGGTAGAAGGCAAAGCAATGCGGCCCGGCCATGCGCTCGACGCCATGCTTCTCGATGATGCGGTCGAGCAGGCCGCCGGTGCCGCAATCGGCATAGCCGACGAAAATGCGGCTGTAGCCTTCCGCCTTGGCTTTCTCGATCGCCTTGTCCATCGCCGGCGCGATGCGGTCCGGATAGAAATGGAACTCGGCCGGCAGGCAGGTCAGATCGAGATGGTCGAGCTTTAGCTGTTGCTTGACGGCCAAAACTTCGCGCGCAATCATCCCGCAGGCGATGACGAGCAGCCTGTCCGTTTGATTCGATTTCGTTTTTTGCGTCTTGACCAAGTCGGGCCGGCTTTCGCTGCGGGGCTTAATATCTGTCGAGGGAGACACCGTCCATGAAACTGCTACGCATCGCGCCGATCGCCATCCTGGCCTGCGCGCTTGCCCTCACGGCCTGCGCCAACACCATCCGGGGCGTCGGCAAGGACGTCAAATCGACGGCAAGGGCGGTCAAAGACACCGTCAACTGATCGGCAGCCTCTCTCATCTGGGAATAAAAAAGCCGCGCTGCAAGGCGCGGCTTTTTTCGATCCATCCTGATGCCTTGGGTCAGGCGGAGGCGCGAACGTTGTGCTTGCGCTTCATGTAATCCTTGGCGGTCTCGACCGCCACCGCGGCGTCGCGGCAATAGGCATCGGCGCCGACGGCCTTGCCGAATTCCTCGTTGAGCGGCGCGCCGCCGACCAGCACGACATAATCGTCGCGGATGCCCTTTTCCTTCATCGTGTCGATCACGACCTTCATGTAGGGCATGGTGGTGGTGAGCAGCGCCGACATGCCGATGATGTCGGGCTGGTGCTGCTCGATCGCGTCGAGATATTTCTCGACGGCGTTGTTGATGCCGAGATCGATGACATCGAAGCCGGCGCCTTCCATCATCATGCCGACGAGGTTCTTGCCGATGTCGTGGATGTCGCCCTTGACGGTGCCGATCACCATCTTGCCCTGCTTCGGCGCGCCGGTGGCGGCGAGCAGCGGACGCAGGATGAACATGCCGGCCTTCATAGCGTTGGCCGAGAGCAGCACTTCCGGCACGAACAGGATGCCGTCGCGGAAATCCTCGCCGACGATGCGCATGCCTTCGACCAGCGCCTCGGTCAGCACCTTGTAGGGCGCCCAACTGCGCTCGAGCAGGATTCGCGTGCCTTCCTCGATCTCTTCCTTCAGCCCATCATAAAGATCGTCGTGCATCTGCTGCACGAGCTCGTCGTCGGAAAGCTCGGAAAGGATGATCTCGTCGTCGGACATTTCTCTCGGGCTCCTTGCTGCTCGGAATGACTGCGGCAGCCTAAAAATCGATGCGCCAATACCTAACCCGCGAGGGCAGGGCATCCATAGCTGATTTGCGACTTCCCGCAAAAGGAAAGCGACTGAAAAATTGACGCTTTTCTTGTCGATTTTGCGACAGGCGTTGGCGCTGGCTGGCCGTTTCCAATAGGGTGCATGACTACGATCCGGCGAGAAGCGGCGGTTGCAGGCCGCGAGCCAATCCAGGCCAGGTTTTATAGGAAGCACGATCATGAGCGAGAACGCGGCAGTCGACCAGGAAGCGTCAAACGCACGGCGCGGGCGCGGTGCCAGCGGCGGCGCGGCGGCACGCCGGGCTGCCCGTTCGGGCGGCGGTCCGGGCACACAGCTCACCTACATCAAGCGCAAGATCAACGTCTACGAGGTCCTCAACGAGGAGGGCCTGGCGCTGATCGAGAAGAACACCGACACGGTGCTGGAAGAAATCGGCATCATCTTTCGCGACGACGCCGAGGCGCTGGCGCTGTGGAAAGAAGCTGGCGCCGACGTCAAGGGCGAGCGCGTGCATTTCCCGAAAGGTCTCTGCCGCTCGCTGTTGAAGACCGCGCCTTCGATCTACACCCAGCATGCGCGCAACCCGGAGCGCTCGGTGCAGATTGGCGGCAACGCGACCGTATTCGCACCGGTCTACGGCCCGCCCTTCGTGCGCGACCTCGACGGCAACCGCCGCTACGCGACGATCGAGGATTTCCAGAATTTCGTGAAGCTCGCCTATATGGCGCCGTCGATCCATCATTCGGGCGGCACGGTGTGCGAGCCGGTGGACGTGCCGGTCAACAAGCGCCACCTCGACATGATCTACTCGCACATCCGGTATTCGGACAAGCCGTTCATGGGCTCGGTGACGGCGCCGGAACGGGCCGAGGACACAGTGGCGATGGCCAAGCTCGTGTTCGGCGACGACTTCGTCGAGAACAACACGGTGCTGACCAGCCTGATCAACGCCAACTCGCCGATGGTGTTCGACGAGACCATGCTGGGCGCGCTGAAAGTCTATTCGCGCCACAACCAGGCCTGCATCGTCACGCCCTTCATCCTGGCCGGCGCGATGAGCCCGGTGACGGTTGCCGGCACACTGACGCAGGTGCTGGCCGAGGTGCTCGCCGGCGCTTCGTTCACCCAGCTGATCAGGCCCGGCGCGCCGGTGCTGTTCGGCACCTTCGCCTCGTCGATCTCGATGCAGTCCGGCGCGCCGACCTTCGGCACGCCGGAGCCGTCTCTGGTGTCCTATGGCGCCGCGCAGCTCGCGCGCCGGCTCGGGCTGCCGTTCCGCACCGGCGGCTCGCTTTGCGCTTCGAAGGTCCCGGACGCGCAGGCCGCTTATGAGAGCGCCAACACGCTCAACTCGACGATCCTTGCCGGCACCAATTTCGTGCTGCATTCGGCCGGCTGGCTCGAGGGCGGTCTCGCCTCCTGCTATGAAAAATTCATGATGGATATCGACCAGCTCGGCATGCAGCAGAAGTTTGCCGAGGGCGTCGACCTGTCGGAAAACGGCCAGGCGATGGACGCCATCCGCCAGGTCGGTCCGGGCAGCCATTATCTCGGCTGCGACCACACGCAGGCGAATTTCCAGACGGCCTTCTACCGCTCCAACATCGCCGACAACAATTCCTACGAGCAGTGGCTGGCCGAGGGCCAGAAGACCGCGCCGCAGCGCGCCAACGAGCTCGCGCGCCGCTGGCTGGAAAGCTATGAGGCGCCGCATCTCGATCCGGCCATCGACGAGGCGCTGAAGGATTTCATCGCCAAGAAGAAGGGCTCGATGGCCGACGCCTTCACGTGAAAGGAGCCCGAGTCAGGCCGGGCTAAAGTGGCCGACATCATTCACAAGGAAGTCTGGCGGAGCGCATTCTCCGACCCGGACCGGAAGGGATGACTTTTTCCCGCGGCACGGTCGAGGAGATTGCGGCCGTGCTCGCGGCCAGTGGCCTGATCCTTCGCGGCGGTTTCAGCTTTGGCGACGATGCGGTTGCACCGGCCGGACCTTCTGGCGCTCCGGCCAAATCGATGCTTTTGGTCGGGCAGGCGGGCGCGGCGCCATGGCCGCATTTCCAGCGCTGGCTGAGGCAGCGGACGAGGGGCGTCGCCAATCCACTCGACACCTGGTCGCGCGAGGTGATCGGCGCGGTCGCGCAAGGCTGCGGCGCCCGCGCGGTGTCGCCCTCCGACCGGCCCTATCTGCCGTTCCAGCAATGGGCGATGCGGGCCGAAGGGCTGAAACCGTCGCCGCTCGGCATCCTCATGCATCCGACCTACGGGCTTTGGCATGCCTATCGCGGCGCGTTGCTGTTCGAGGACGAGATTTCTCTTCCCGAAGCTCATGAGCCGATTCACCTTTGCGACATATGTGTCGAAAAACCTTGCCTGAAATCCTGTCCGGTTGACGCCTATTCCGGGCAGGGCTTTGCCCATGAAGCCTGTCTCGACCATGTTCGCGGCTCCCGCGGCGAGCCCTGCCGGGCGGGCGGCTGCCTCGACCGCAACGCCTGCCCCTATGGCACAAGCTATCGCTATCCGCCGGAGGTGCAGGCCTTTCATATGACGGCCTTCGCGCGGCTCTAGGAGGCAGGCCGGCCGCACGAAATCTTGAACGGCCTGATCCGGGAATGGCTTGCCCGAACGGCGCGTGCCGATATCTATCGCGCGGCAGGCAACGGAGAGCATCATGGCAGGAAAACAGATCGAGATCGAAACCAGGGACGGCAAGGCAAAGGCTGGCCTTTTTCGACCGTCCGCCAAGGCCGGCGCCGGCGTCATCCTCTATATGGACGCCTTCGGGCCGCGCCTGGCGCTTGACGAGATGGCCGAGCGGCTCGCCGGTCACGGCTATGCCGTGCTGGTGCCCGATCTTTTTTACCGCAACGCGCCCTATGGGCCGTTCGACGCCAAGACCGCCTTCACGGTGGAGGAAACCAAAACCAAATTGATGGCGCTGGTTACCGGCACGACGCAGGAAATGACCATCCGCGACAATGCCGCCTTCCTCGATGCGCTCGCCGCCGAAGGGATCGATGGGCCGGTCGGCGTCGTCGGCTATTGCATGGGCGGCGCGCGGGCGCTCAATGCGGCCGCGACCCACCCCGACCGCATCGCCGCGGCGGCGAGCTTCCACGGCGGCAATCTAGCCAGCGATGCGGCCGACAGCCCGCACCGCAAGGCGGCCTCGATCAAGGCGCGCGTCTATGTCGGCGTTGCCGGTGTCGACCGCAGCTTCCCGCCGGAGCAGTCGGCGCGGCTGGCCGAGGCGTTCAGGGTGGCAGAGGTCGACCATGTGATCGAGAACTATGTCGGCGTCGGCCATGGCTGGTGCATCAAGGACCACAGCGTCTACGACGAGGCCGGCGCCGAGAGGCATTGGAAGCGGCTGGGGACGTTCTTCAAAGAGACGCTGGGATAAGGTGTGCCGATATTCGGGTGAGGCCGGCCTACAAATGGTGGCTTCCTGTGCTTCCGGCCTTCGCCAGCCGAAGCCCTCATAAGTGCACCTCGTCCATCGCGCCTAATTGCCTTCTCAAAAAAATCTTTCCATCGCCCCAAGGATTGGTCATTAGCCTTCGTCCAACAGGCAAATGATGGCGATGATGCTGGACGACGGCGAAGCCTCCGATGCCGAACTGATCGGGCGGGCGAGGGGCGGAGACAGGGGGGCTTTCGGCAGATTGCTCGAAAGGCACTATGGCTTCGTCTATCGCGCCGCCTATCGCTGGTGCGGCAGGAAAGCCGATGCCGAGGACATCGCCCAGGACGTCTGCGTGCGGCTTGGCCGCGCGATCCGCGACTATCAGGGCAGCGGCGCCTTCACGACATGGCTCTATGCCATGACGCTGAACGCTGCGCGCGACATGATGCGCAAGCGCGCCCGCGACACCGCCAAGACCGATGCCTACGGCGCCTATGCGTCGATTGCCGGCGAAGCACCGGCCGAGGCCGACGATCCGGCCGAGGCGCTGTGGGCGGCGGTGCGGATGTTGCCAGACAAGCAGCGCGACGCGGTTCTGCTGGTCTATGGCGAAGGTCTCAACCACGCCGCCGCGGCGGAGGTGATGGCGATCTCGGAGGCGACGGTTTCCTGGCACATCCATGAAGCGAAGAAACGGCTGAAGCTGCTGATGCGCTCAGCCGGGGAAGTGTGACCATGGTCGACGACAACGAACTCGAAAGGCTGCGCGACATCGCGGCACCGGCGCCGGACGGCGAGGCGAAGGCGCGCGCGTTCGCTGCCGCGATGCAGGCCTTCGACCTCGACGAAAAAACTTCCGCGGTCCCCCAAGGAACGCCCGCAGGCCTTCGTCTCACGGAGCGAGCAAGAAAGCTCTGGAGAGACATCATGCAACGGAAACTCATTGCCACGCCGGCCATCACCGCGCTGGTCGCGCTGCCTATCGCCGGCTATGCCGCTTTCGAGATGCTGAAGGAACAGCCGCCCGTCATCGGCGACAACGGTACGGTCACCGAGACCCTGGCCGACAAGCCGGTGGCAGACAGGCCGGTGGCGCAGAAGCCGGAACAGCCCGCGATCAACGAGCCGCTGGCAGCGGCGCCCGCCAAGGAGAAGAAGACCGACGCGGACGCCGAGATCCGGGCCAATTCACAAATGGTGCCGGCAATGCCGCCCAAGCCGGCGGCCGAGGTCGACAGCCTGCTCAAGCAGGAGGCGGCGCCGGAGGCCAAGCGCGCCCTGCAGCCTGCGCCGGCGGAGAGTGGCCAGCTCGCGGCCGGCGGCAAAGACGGGTCGTCCAGCAGTGTATCCATGACACCGCCTAGCGTCGATGAGGCTGAGCGGGCCGACAAGGCGCCGGCGGGCGCCGCGACTACCGTGCCGCAGTCTCCCCCCGCGATGGCCGATTCCAAGCTGATGGTGCAGCCCGCGCCGATGCCCTCCGACCTGATGCAGCCGCAGGAGGAAAACCGCGACCGCGTCGAGACCTTCAAGACCAATCCGGTGCATGAGACCGCGCAGGATCCGGTCTCGACCTTCTCGATCGATGTCGACACGGCCTCCTATTCCTTCGTGCGGCGCTCGCTGAAGGAAGGCGCTCTGCCCGACCCGGACACGGTCCGCGTCGAGGAGATGATCAACTACTTCCCCTATGACTGGAAGGGTCCGGATTCGGCTTCAACGCCGTTCAACTCGACCGTCACCGTCATGCCGACGCCGTGGAACGAGCACACCAAGCTCATGCATGTCGCGATCAAGGGTTTCGACGTGAAGCCGGGCGAGCAGCCGAAGGCCAATCTGGTCTTCCTGATCGATGTCTCGGGCTCGATGGACGAGCCGGATAAGCTGCCGCTGCTCAAGTCCGCCTTCCGCTTGCTGGTGAGCAAGCTGAAGCCCGACGACACCGTTTCGATCGTCACCTATGCCGGCAATGCCGGCACTGTGCTGATGCCGACCAAGGCGGCGGAAAAGCAGAAGATCCTTGCGGCAATCGACAATCTGGCGCCCGGCGGCTCGACGGCCGGCGAGGAAGGCATCCGCGAGGCCTATAGGCTTGCGCAGCAATCCTTCGTCAAGGACGGCGTCAACCGGGTGATGCTGGCCACCGACGGCGATTTCAATGTCGGTCAGACCGATGACGACGACCTCAAGCAACTGATCGAGAAGGAGCGCAAGACCGGCGTGTTCCTGTCGGTGTTCGGCTTCGGACGCGGCAATCTCAACGACCAGATGATGCAGACCATCGCCCAGAACGGCAACGGCACGGCGGCCTATATCGACACGCTGGCCGAAGCTGAGAAGGTGCTGGTCGAGGATGCCTCCTCGACGCTGTTCACCATCGCCAAGGACGTCAAGATCCAGGTCGAGTTCAATCCCGCCAAGGTCTCGGAATACCGTCTGGTCGGCTACGAGACCCGGGCTTTGAAGCGCGAGGATTTCAACAATGACCGCGTCGATGCCGGCGATATCGGCTCGGGCCATTCCGTGACGGCGGTCTATGAGATCACGCCGAAAGGCAGCGGCGGCGAGCAGGTCGATCCGCTGCGCTACGGCCAGGCCAAGGTCGACAATGGCGGCGTCGCCAATGCGGGCGAATATGCCTTCGTCAAGATCCGCTACAAGCTGCCGGACGAGAACGTCTCGAAGCTCATCACCACGCCGGTGACCGCCGCCAACGAGGTCTCGTCCTTCGATGCGGCCGGCGCCGACCAGCGCTTTTCGGTTGCCGTCGCGGCTTTCGGGCAGAAGCTGCGCGACGAGGATCAGACCGCGAATTTCAGCTATGACCGCATCGCGGAGATCGCCAATGCCGCGCGCGGCGCCGATCCGTTCGGCTACAGGGCGGAGTTCCTGTCGCTGGTGCGGCTGGCCTCGTCGCTGGACGGCAACAAGTAGGCCATTGCGGATTGAAGGAAAGGCCGGCGGGACAGATCCTGCCGGCCTTTTTTTGCGATCGTTAAATTGTGCTGCTTTTCCGGAACTTCGCCGCAACGGAGCTTCTGTTAGTCGGTGCTGATAGGGGTTTGAGGGATCAGCAGTGCATATCACGACAATCGGGAACGCGAACTCGACTGCGGCCAATGCCACGGTGCGCGGACCGTCCGCTGCTTCAGCGGAATCCGCGCGCATCAGGAACGATGTCGACGCGGCGCGCAACACAGCGCTTTCGGCCCTCAACAACGACCGTTTCCGTTCGATGCTCGAGCAGATCAGCGACCCCGGCGCATCGGGCGCCCTGATGACGATGGGCACCGACAACCAAGGCAGTGCCGGCACCGATCTCAATACCGCGCTGTCGCGCTACGCCGAAAACAGCAAGTAGAAACCGTATCAGGCGCGGCTGCGCCGGCGCTCGCGCCGGGCTTCGCTGGTCTCGGCGGTGTTTGCCGTCGCCACCTTGTTGCGCATCGGGCCGATGCGCTCGACGATCGTCGCGACGGTCGGGCGGGTCGACTTGGTGTGCGCGTCCAGCGCCTTGCGCATGGCGGCAAGGTGGGCGAACGAGGTGCCGCAGCAGCCGCCGACAATTTTTGCGCCGGCATCGACCGCCAGCCGCACATAGTCGGACATCAGCTCCGGCGTGCCGGAATAATGGATCTCCGCGCCGCGGAATTCCGGAATGCCGCAATTGCCCTTGACGATCACGGTCGCTTCCGGCTTCGCCTCGGTCATGTCGAGCAGCGAGGCGAGGATGTCGGAAGCGCCGACGCCGCAATTGGCGCCGACACCCAGCGGGGCCTGCGACAGGCCGTCGGCGACGGCGTGGATGTCCTTCGGCAGCAGGCCCATCATGGTGCGGCCGGCCGTGTCGAAGGAGCCGGTATAGGTATAGGGCAGGCCGACGCGGATGGCGGCTTGCGCAGCGGCGCGGATCTCGTCGGGCGCCGACATGGTCTCGATCCAGGCGACTTCGGCGCCGCCGGCCTTGAGACCCTCGATCTGCTCGGCAAAGGCCTCGACGGCGTCGTCATAGGTCAGGGCGCCGAGCGGCACCAGCAGCTCGCCGGTCGGGCCGACGGAGCCGGCGACGATGACCTTGCGGCCAGCCTTGTCGGCGACGGAGCGGGCAATCTCGGCGGCGCGCCTGTTCAGCTCGTGGACGCGATCCTGCGCATGATGCAGCTTGAGCCGGTGGCGGGTGCCGCCGAAGGAATTGGTCAGGATGATGTCGGCGCCGGCATCGACGAAATTCCGATGCAGGCTGGCGATCGTCTCGGGCGAAGTCTCATTGAGCAGCTCGGGCGCCTCGCCGGCCTCGAGACCCATCGCGAACAGATTGGTGCCGGTGGCGCCGTCGGCCAGGAGCACGCCCTTTTCGGCAAGCAGGGCGTCAATCGGGTTGATCGCGGTCATGACTTTGACTTTCGTGTTCGAATTCAAATAACGATATAAAGAAGTCTTTATGTCCAGTCAACGAATTTGCGGCCGCGAGACCTTACGGAGCCGGAGTGATCTCGACCTCGATCTCGGTGCAGGCATCGCCATTGGTCGGGTGGTGATCGACCGAGCAGGCGGTGACGACAAGCAGGAGGTCCTGTTCGGCGCGCAGCGTCACGTAGCCGCCCGGCGGATTGATGGAGGCCTCGACGACCAAAGTCCCGTCAGGCTGCGGCATGGAGTTCTGGAAGAGATCGACCGGGTCGGGCGCGAATGGCAGTTCGATGCCTTCCGCGCCGAGCGCCTTCATCAGATTGTCGCGGCAGTTCGGGTGGTTGGGCAGGCCGGCCCGTTCGTAGAGCGCGCTGTCGCAGGCCGGGTAGAGCATGTCGTGCGGTCCGGGCGAGGCGTCCTCGATCAGTGTCAGCATGATCTTGCCCGCGGCGCTGTAGAAGTGGTCGCCGGGTTTCGGAAACAGCCGCTCGGTAATGTCGCGGGTCTGCGAGGTGCTCAGCCAGTCGAGCCTGCCTTCGGTCGAGAAGGCCCAGAGGTCCGAGACCTGCTGACCCTTGGGATCGACGATGCGGATCAGATCGCCGCGCCTGACGCGCATGGAACGGCCCGACTGAGGAGGAACAACGATGTGACGCGGTGCTTGCATGGATTTCCCGGAACGATAAGCGACGGCCGGCCTAGACCGTGATGGCGTTTCGTTGAATCGCCATCATAGTCTAACTCTTTGTTAGGGCATGATCTTCTCCGAAAATCGGTTCCCACTTTTCGGGATCATGCTCTAATGGCCGATCGCCAAGATGGCGCCGATGGAGCCGATTAGACAGAGCCTGACGGGAAGGACATTGCGGCCAGCTTCTGCGCAAAACTCGCGGCCTCGTGCGCGTTGATGTCAGCGGCCCGGATTAGGTTGTCGAAATGGCTGGTGAGCGTGCGGATCGGCTGGGTGGCGCTCAGCACGATATACATGTCGCCGACATAGATCGCGGCGCGATAGGGGCCGAAGATCGTATAGGGGATCGAATAGCGCATGCGGCCGTCATAGAGGAACAGGCGAAAGGTCGGATAAAGGTCATCGAGCAGCGTTGCCATGTGCAGCAGTTGCTTGCGCCGTTCGGCCTCCGGGAAACGGTCCCAGACGCCGAGGCCGCGCGCGAAGATCTCCAGCGTGTGGCGCGGCATGCAGACTTCCATGTCGGTCTCCGGCCGACGGTTGTAGTCGATGCGATATTGCGTTTCGCCGGCCTGCGCCTCACGGCTCTTGTTGGCAATGCCGGCCTCATATTCCACCAGTGCCTCGGTGCGCAGAAGGTCGGGAATGCCGGCGGGCACGTAGCGGATCTTCGTGCCGGCCGCCTCGGCATGCCATTTGGCCAAAAGCGTGCGGTCGAAGCCGTCGGGCGCCTCCTCGATCTCGAGGCTTTCTCTAATTTCGCCGGTGACGCCTTCGTCCTGGCTCAGGCCCAGCAGCCAGTCGAGCGACACCTTGAACTCGGCGGCGATGTTGAGGAGGGTCTCGGCGCGGGGCAGGCGGGTCGAGGCGCCGGAGAGCAGTTGCGACAGCGCCGAACGGTCGATGCCGACCGCCGTCGCGAAGGCCGACTGGTTCAGGTCGGACCGTGTCAAGAGCAATTTCAGGCGCTCCCGAAAGGTCGTCGACAGATCGCGCTTGTCCATCACGCTGCTCCCGCGGCGGAGAGGAAAAATTTGCGCCGGAGCCGTTCTGAACATGGCTCAGGCGGAAATGAATCCCCATGTTTGTTTACAATGTATAACATATGCAGCCAGAAATGCGCATTCGCAACAGTTTGTGCGCATTGTCGCGTTGATGTAACGGCAGGCTCCTGACACAATGTTGTCAGGAATCGAGTTGGTTCCGGCGACTGGGGGGCAGTGGTCGACAGCATGGCAAGCATGAATACCGGCACGAACAAGAGACGTAGCAGCGCACGGGCGGTCGAATGGCCGACAGTCTTCCTCACACTCTTCTGCTACGGCGCATGGCTCGCCACCGGTTTCCTTCTGTGGCGATCCCATCCGCTTTTGGCGCTTGCCGTCCTGCCCTTTATCCTGGCTCTGCAATCCTCGATCATGCACGAAGTGCTGCACGGTCACCCGACCCGTAACGCCAGGATCAACGAAGCCTTCGTCTTCCTGCCCATCGGCATGGTCTGGCCGTTCCGCCGCTTCAAGACTATCCACCTTCGCCATCATGCGGACGAGCGCCTGACCGACCCGCTCGACGATCCGGAGAGCTATTACCAGGCGCTTTGGATGCATGAGGATCTGCCGCCGACAATGAAGCTTCTGCTCAAGATCAACAACACCATGATCGGCCGCCTCGTCCTCGGTCCGTGGTTGTCCTCGGTCGGTTTCTTCATCGACGATGCCAAGCAGATCCTTGCCGGCGACAACGCGATCCGCAAGGCCTGGCTGCTGCATGCCATCGGTCTCGCGGTTGTGGCGCCGATCGTCACGTTCGGTTTCGGCATTCCGCTGTGGCTCTATGTCCTGGTGCCGGTGTGGCTTGGCCAGTCGCTGATCTCGATCCGCACCTATGCCGAGCACCAGTGGTCGGAGCATCCGGAGGGGCGAACGGTGATCGTCGAGCGTTCGCCGCTCTCTTTCCTGTTCCTGAACAACAATCTGCATTTCGTTCATCACAAGAGCCCGACCATTGCCTGGTACAGGTTGCCGAAGCTCTTTCGCGAGCGCCGCGAGGAATGGCTGCGGATGAACAACGGTTATGCCTATCCGAACTATTTTGCGATGCTGAAAGCCCACGCATTCAAGGCCAAGGAGCCGATCGTCCATCCGGTGCTGCGGCGCACGCCGGAACCGGGCCGCGCTTTCAAGCCGCGCGTCAGGGCGCGCAATGTCAGCGGACTTGGCACGGCGCCTGTTCCGGCCGAGCCGCCGAAGGAGTAATTTCGACTTTCCGCGACGCTTTTTTCAGCGGCGGAACGCAGGCGCCGAAGGTCGCTTGTCTTTGAAAGCTATTCGTCATGAGCAAGTTCGTTGCGGCCCTGCCGATGTATGACTGGCCCGAAGCGCGTGGCGAGGTCGACGCGCAGTGGGCGCGGCTCCGCGATGCTTTTCGGCAAAGGGGCATCGATGCGCCGGAGGCGGTCGTGCGCAGCAATCGCGAACTGCCGCCGGTGCCTGGCGGCATTCGCGATGACGCCGGCAAGCCGATCGCGCCCGACCCGGCGACGCTGCCGCCGGACGAGTTCGATTTTCACCAGTTCTGGCTGAGCCCGGCGCTGCTCTTCGGGCAAACATGCTGGGGGCCGATGGAGCTCGGCCTCGCCCCGCATGTGCAGGTGATCGCCCAGCCAAGCTACGATGCGTTCGAGGGCGGACAGGGCGAGCTTTATTCCAGCGCGTTGGTGATGGCTGCGGACGGCGGACCGTCAGTGGTCTCGCCGGCGGATGGCAAGGCTGTCATCCCGCTCGATCTCATTGGCGGCAAGCGCTTCACCTTCAACAATCCGGACTCGATGTCCGGGCTGATCGGCCTGACGCGCGACCTGGAAGCGATGGGTGAAAGCCTGGACATCTTCGCCTCGCGCAGCGAAAGCGGCGGCCACCGGTCGTCGATCGTGGCGGTCGCGGAAGGCAAGGCCGATATCGCGGCCATCGACTGCGAAAGCTGGGCGCTGGCGCAACGTTTCGAGCCGGCGGCGAAAGGCGTGAAGGTGGTCGGCTGGACGGCGCGACGCAAGGGCCTGCCCTATATCACCGCCAGAACGACGCCGGAAAGAATCATTGCCGCGATGCGCGAGGTCGTCGAAAGCGGATCAGAGCAGCCGCTCGTCCAGCGGGTAGGCTGAAAGCTTCTCGTTGCCGGTCTCGGTGATCAGGATCTGCTCTTCGATCTTGACGCCTTCGCGTCCGCCAAGCCTGCCGATATAGCTTTCGACGCACAGCACCATGCCGGATTCGAGCACGCCGTCCGGCGTGTCGGCGGTCCAGTCGCCGGCATGCGGCAGCGTCGGATATTCATCCGCCAGGCCGACCCCGTGATAGAGCACGCCGTAGCGCGTCGGATAGCAGTCGTCCGGCGGTACCGCCGAGCGCTCGACGAGATCGCGAAAGGAGATGCCCGGCCGCATCAGATCCGTGTTGTGGGCGATCTGATCGGCGGCGATGCGGAACAGATCGCGCTGCTCGTTCGACGGCTGCCTGTTTCCGCAAAGCCAGGTGCGCGAAAGATCGGCGCAGAAACCATAAGGGCCGATCAGGTCCGTGTCGAAGGCGACGAGGTCGCCATCTTCGATGACGCGCGAGGAGCATTCCTGGAACCAGGGATTGGTGCGCGGTCCCGAGGACAAAAGACGCGTCTCGATCCATTCGCCGCCGCGCGCGATGTTGCCGCGATGCAGTTCCGCCCACAATTCGTTCTCCGAGACGCCGGGCTTCAGCGCGGCTTCCATCTCGCCCATAGCCGCCTCGCAGGCGACTATCGAGCGGCGCATGGCGAGGATCTCGTCCGGCGATTTGATGAGGCGTGCATTCTCCATCACCGCCTCGCCGTTGCCTATCGCGATGCCGCGGCGGGCGAGTTCTTCCACGCCTTCGGGATTGATGTAGTCGACGGCGATGCGGCGGTTGCCGCCGCCATGCTCGGCAACGAGTTCGGCGATGCCCGCGCCCCAGCGCCGGACCTTCTGCTCGGTAAGCTCGCCGCTGTAGAGATACATCCACGACACGGCCGGGCGCACCTCGTCGACGACACCCGAATGGTCGGACAGGTGCTCGCAGGAGAAATAGTCGAACAGCACCACCGGCCCTTCGGTGGCGACGAAACAATGGCGTGTCGGGTTGTGCGCGACCCAGAGCTGCATGTTGGTCGAGTCCGTCGCGTAGCGGATGTTGACCGGGTCGTAGAGCAGGGCGCCGGCATAGTCGCGGCGCTTCAGCTCGGCGCGAATGCGGTCCAGCCGGTATCTGCGCATGGCGGGCAGATCGGGCGCTGCGATGCCTGCTGCGACCCATTCCGCCTCAGCTGTCGCGCCATAGCCCAGCAGATGCTGGTTGAGCGAGGCCGCCTTTTCGCGCGAGGCCTCGCGCAGCGCTTCGACCGAGCCTGGCTCGAAGCGCATGATCTTGCGGTGGCGGCCGAAGCGTTGCGTGTCCATTCGTTCCCCTGAACCTTACTGCGCGGCCTTCTTGTGCAGTTTGGTGACTATGACCTGGCGCGGCGGGAAGCCGAGTGCCTGCGGCACTTCAATAGTGCGGTGGACGGTGTCCATCGCGTAGCCGGCTCTCGCCAACTCTTCGAAGACATCCGAGGACGGTTCCCTGTCATCG
Source organism: Mesorhizobium sp. B2-4-3 (assembly GCF_006442815.1). Lineage (GTDB taxonomy): Bacteria > Pseudomonadota > Alphaproteobacteria > Rhizobiales > Rhizobiaceae > Mesorhizobium. The sequence goes on along the minus strand of NZ_VFVL01000016.1, from coordinate 41,587 downwards.
GTCAGGACGAGCACCGCCGGTTCGCGGATCGATCTGGCGAAGTCCGGCGTCTCGTCATCGAGCGCGATGAGATCTGCATCGACCAGGCGCAGATTGCCGACCCAGAACCAGCTCGAGACCACGGTCTTGACCGGGCCGTCGGCATTGATCTGGTCGTAGAGCGACCGGTAATCCATGCGCACGATACCGCCGCGGCTGTCGCCGCCGTGCAGATGCATGTACCAGCTCATCGGCAGCACCAATATGGCAAGCACCGCGCCGACGAAGACGATGGTGGCCTGCGTCTTTCGGCCTTTCTGGCCCATGGCGTCGAAGCGCATGGCGAGCGCCGCGGGCAAGAGGATGAAGATCGGTAGCATCCAGCGGTCGCGAAACTGGGTGATGCCGGCCGCCAACACGACTGTGACCATGACCGCCAGGCCAAGGACGATCGCCCGCCACAATAGCTTTTCCGGCCACCTTACCGGCTGAGGCGGCTCTGTCCGTCTTCTTTTCGCCAGGACGTAGGCGCCGGCGAAAATCGCGACCGGCAATCCAGCGAAATTGACGATCGCGTTGACCAGTCTGCGGATGCCGAGAAATGCCGTGTTCGCGACGCTGCCGCCTTCGGCGACGCCCAGGCCCCCTTGATGCGAGAGCAGATCTTCCAGATGCGTCAGGCTCCAATAAAGCGTCGGCAGGCAGGCCAGGATCGCCACCGCCACGCTGATTGCGAAACGGCGATCGAAGATCGCCTCGCGCGTTTCGCGAACCGAAAGAGCCGCCAGGAACAAGGCGGCAAGGAAGATGACGATGTTGTATTTCGACAGCATCGCGGCCGCCGTCGCCAGGCCGAACAATGCATAGGCGATGGCCGATCGCCGCTTCTCGACCTCGGCCAGCGCCAGAAGCAGCAGCGAGGTGAAGCAGAATATGGCGACCGAGTGGGTGAGGGCGTGCTGCATCTCCCAGAAGATCTGGGGAAACAGAAGCAGCCCGAACATGCCGGCCGTGGCGGCGCGGTTCGAGTAGCCGAGGCGGCGTATGGCGGTGAAATAGGCGGCCAGTCCAGCGGCCAGCAGGCCGTATTTGACGATCTTGAGGGCAAGGACGCTGGTTCCGACCAGCGAGGCCGCAAGCATGGCGAGCCAAGTGTATAGCGGGGGCTGCGAGCTGCCGTAGCCGGCAGCCAGGAACCGCATTTCCATCAATTGCTCGGAATCGTCGACGCCGACGCCCGTGCCCGCGACATGGGACAACAGGGCCATCGCGACGATCTGGGTCAGGCAGTAGAGGAGGACCGAGGCGACCGCGGCGCTGAATGGACCGACCCGTTCATCGCACAGCCAATCGGTCCATTTCTCTAGCTGCCGCAATGGGATGGTCTTTTCGTGCTGATGCGCCGGTAGCGGGCTCGGACCATGCCACAGCAACCGACGCAATCCAACAATTCGTGGGGCTTCAGGTCCGCATCTTCTCGCCGCTCGGGTCGAAAGGCGGCTCGACATTGATGCGGGCCGGACGGCGGCGGCCGAGGATCTCGATCTCGAACAGGCCGGCGCTCTCGTCCTCGGCAAGGGCCGCGGGGACATAGCCCTGCGCCATCGACTTCTGGACATAATGCGCGTAGCCGCCCGAGGTCACCCAGCCGACGACGCGCCAGTCTCCATCGACGATGCCGCGCACGGCGGAAGCGCCTTCCGCGGCCTTCGAGCCACGCACTTCCTTGCCGGATGTGTCGAAGCGCGGCGCGCCATAGCCGTGCGGCTTGTCGACCGTGCCGTAGTCCTTGCCGACCTTGGCCCAGATCGGCTCGTCGCCCATCACGTCGGCATCGATGGCGTCGACGATGAAGGACACGCGGCGCAGCTTCGGACCCTCGGCATGCTCCTTGGCGGACGCCTCGCGGCCAATGAAGTCGTTCTTCTCCAGCTTGATGAAGCGGTCCATCGAGCCTTCGAACGGTCCGTAGATAGGCCGCAATTCGCGGAACCAGGTCGGGAAGTTCTTCTCCAGACGCATGGAGAGCAGCGCGCGCATGCCGAAATCGACGATGCCGAATTCCGCGCCGGCTTCCTTGATCGCCTTGTAGACGAGGCGCTGGTAGGCCGGCGCCATCCAGATCTCATAGCCGAGGTCGCCGGTATAGGTGATGCGGTTGACCATGCAGGGCGCGCCGCCGACCGCCATCTCGCGGAAGTCCATGAAGCGGAAGGCCTTGGTCGAAACGTCGACATCGACGAGCTTCTGCAAGAGGTCACGGGATTTCGGCCCGGCGATCGACAGGCCGACCAGCGTCTGGTCGAAGCGGTGGATACGCACCGAACCGTCCTTCGGCAGATGCTTCTCGAACCAGCGCATGTGGTATTTCTGCGCGGCCGACGAGCCCCAGATCATGAAGCGGTCCTCGCCCGACTTGGCGATGGTGAAGTCGCCGATCAGCTTGCCGAATTCATTGACCATCGGCGTCAGCACGATGCGGCCGACCTTCGGCATGCGGTTGGTCATCAGCCTATTGAGGAAATCCTCCGCGCCCGGACCTGAGACCTCGTATTTGGCGAAGTTGGCGATCTCGGTGACGCCGACCTTGTCGCGCGTGGCGCGCACTTCCTCTCCGATCGGGCCGAAATCGTTGGAGCGGTGGAAGGAGACGATGTCCTTGGGCTCCGTTCCCTTCGGCGCGAACCAGAGCGGGGTTTCCAGGCCCCAGGAGTCGCCCATCACGGCATTGTTGGCGAGCATCGTGTCATAGAGCGGCGTGGTCTGTGCCGGGCGGGCAGCGGGAAGCTCCTCGTTGGGGAAGCGGATCGAGAAGCGGCGCGAATAGTTCTCGCGCACCTTGGCGTTGGTGTAGCGCAGGCTCGCCCATTCGCCGAAGCGGGCGACGTCCATGCCCCAGACGTCGAAGCCAGGATCGCCATGCACCATCCAGTTGGAAAGCGCGAGGCCAACGCCGCCGCCCTGGCTGAAGCCGGCCATGACGGCGCAGGCGCACCAGAAATTGGTCAGGCCCTGCACCGGGCCGACCAACGGGTTGCCGTCCAGCGCGAAGGTGAAGGGGCCGTTGATGATCTGCTTGATGCCGGCCTTCTCGATGCCGGGGAAATGCTTGAAGCCGATTTCCAGCGACGGCGCGATGCGATCGATGTCGGGTTGCAAGAGCTCATGGCCGAAATCCCACGGGGTGTTGACCGGCGACCACGGCTTGCAGGCCTTCTCATAGGTGCCGAGCAGGACGCCGTTGCGCTCCTGGCGGGTGTAGATCTCGCCCTTGAAGTCGAGCACGCCGATCATCTCGCGGCCGGTCGACTTGTTGAACTCCTCGACCTCCGGCATCGGCTCGGTCAAGAGGTACATGTGCTCCATGGCCAAAACCGGCAGCTCGACGCCGACCATGCGGCCGATCTCGCGCGCCCACAGGCCGCCGCAATTGACGACATGCTCGGCATGGACCGTGCCTTGCTCGGTGACGACGTTCCAGGTGCCGTCCGGCTGCTGCGTCAGGTCGACGACGCGGTTGCGCAGCACGATCTCGGCGCCGAGTTTCTTCGCAGCCTTGGAATAGGCGATGGTCGTCCCTGACGGGTCGAGATGGCCTTCGACCGGGTCCCACATGGCGCCGACGAAATTGGTCTCGTCCATCAGCGGGAACATCGCCTTGGCTTCCGAAGGCGTGATCAGCTCGGTGTCCATGCCGAGATAGCGGCCCTTGGCATGGGCCAGCCGCAGGAAGTCCATGCGCTCCGGCGTATCGGCCATCATGACGCCGCCGGTCAGGTGCAGCGAGCAGGACTGGCCGGAAATCTCCTCGATCTCCTTGTAGAGCTGGACCGTGTAGGCCTGCAGCTTGGCGACGTTGGGATCGCCATTGAGCGTGTGGAAACCGCCCGCCGCATGCCAGGACGAGCCGGAGGTCAGCTCCGAGCGCTCGATCAGCATGATGTCGGTCCAGCCGGCCTTGGCGAGATGATAGAGCACCGAGCAGCCGACGACACCGCCGCCGATGACAACCGCTTTTACATGAGATTTCATACAGATAGGTCCGTCTTGTGCAATGTGGAGTCAGAAATGAAAATGGGCGGCGGGCAGTTGCCCAACCGACCGATGATCAGAAATCCGTCGGCGCGCCGCCTTCGGCGCGACGTTTTTCGACGAAGTCGTTGAGTTCCTCGCGGATGGCTGGGTCCATATAGGGCTCCTCGTAGGAAGCAAGGCGCTCCTTCCACACCTTGTTGGTGCGTTCCAGCGCCGTCGGCGAACCCGCCTCGGCCCATGTCTCGAAATTGCGCCAGTCGGACACGATCGGCGAATAGAAGGCGGTCTTGTAGCGCGCCTGCGTGTGCGGGGTGCCGAAGAAATGGCCGCCGGGACCGACCGACTGGATGGCGTCGAAGCCGAGCGCGTCCTCGGAAAGGTCGAGCGGGGTGAGGAACTCGGCCGCCATCTGCAAAAGATCGATGTCCAGGATGGTCTTTTCGTAGGAACAGCGCAGGCCGCCTTCAAGCCAGCCGGCGCCGTGCATCATCAGGTTGCCGCCGCCCTGGATGGCGCCCCACAGCGAGAACACGCTTTCATAGGCGGCCTGGGCGTCGACCGTGTTGGCGGCGCAGGTGTTGGAGGTGCGGTAGGGAATTTGATAGCGGCGAGCAAGCTGGCCGCCGACGAGCTGCGCCTTCATATACTCGGGCGTGCCGAAGGCCGGCGCGCCGGACTTCATGTCGACATTGGAGGTGAAGCCGCCATAGCCGACCGGCGCGCCCTTCTTCACCATCTGCGCGAAGGCAATGCCGGAGAGCGCCTCGGCGTTCTGCTGCACCAGCGCGCCGGCGACGGTGACGGGCGCCATGGCGCCCGACAGCGTGAACGGCGTGACGATCACGACCTGGCCCATGCTCGACATCTGGATGATGCCTTCCATCATCGGCACGTCGAGCTTGAGCGGCGAATTGGTGTTGATGATGGTGAAGACCGATGGCTCCTGCATCAGCTGCTCGCGGCTGATGCCGCGCGCGATGCGGGTGATCTCGATGCCGTCGACGTTGCGCTCCTTGCCGAGCGAATAGATGTGGAAGACCTTGTCGGTCAGCGTGGCGAGGTCGCGGATGCATTCCAGGTGCCGGACCGACGGATGGATGTCGATCGGCTCGACCGGATAGCCGCCTGTGCAGTGCAGGATGTTGTGCATCTGCGCCAGGCGCAGGAAGTTGCGGTAATCGGTCTGGTTGCCGGGCCTGCGGCCGCGGTCGAGATCGGAGCAGTTCGGCGCCGAAGCCATCATCGACAGGATGACGTTGTTGCCGCCGAAGCGCAGATTATGCGCCGGGTTGCGGGCATGCAGCGTGAATTCCGACGGGCAGTGCGAGACGAGCTCCAGGATCATGTCGCTGTCGAAGCGCACGCGCTCTGAGCCTTCGCGCACGTCCGCGCCATGCGCCTTCATGATGCGGCGGGCTTCGTCGTGCAGGACGTCGACGCCGATCTCCTTCAGCACGCGCAGCGAGGCGAGGTGGATCGATTCCAATTCGTCGTCGGACACGAGCCTGGTCGGGGTCAGCGGGTTCTTCAGCTGCCGGAAGGCGGGCTGCTCGAAGGCGGCCGAGCCGCCGGCGCGCTTTCCCGCGCGGCCGCCACGGCGGGCGCGATCTGTTGCCAATGCCGGTTCGGCGGGATGGAGGGCGGCAGTCATGAGAAGCCTCGTGAGGATGCGAAATTGGCGGCATAATGAACTGGCGGCAATGTCGCCGGTGAGGAGGCGGCGACCACTAGGGCGAGGGAAGCGACATGACGGAAGGGGAGCCGGCTGCGGGCGATCTGCCGCTCGGGCTGCCTGCCGTCATCGTCGGGCTCGATGCGTTACCGGTGTCGTTCGCCTTTGTACGTTCCCTGCAACGCAGGCGCTCCTGACAGGGACTGGCTGGACCATGCGCTTTCGCCGCCAGTTGGCTCTTACGGCAGCCGACAGTACCGGCTAAGCCTCCAGGTGATTGGAGCAAGACCGATGGCTCTGGCTGGTTCGGAGAGCGGCGAGACGGTGCAGTGGGCCGCGATCACGGGTGTGATCGCGACCGTGTCTGTCTTCGCCATCGCGCAAGGACTTTCCTATCCGCTGCTGAGCTTCATCCTGCAGCGCCAGGGCGTTTCGCCGGCGATGATCGGGCTGTCGGCGGCGATGACGCCGGTCGGCTTCATCCTGTCCTCGCCGCTGATCCCCGGATTGGCGCGCCGGTTCGGGGCAGGGCGCACCGCGCTCACTTGCGCCGCGCTCTCAGCGCTGGTGCTGGCGCTGATCGGCTGGACGCAAAATGTCTATCTGTGGTTCCCGCTGCGCTTCCTGATCGGCGTGGTGACCAATCCGCTTTATGTCTTGAGCGAAATCTGGGTCATTGCGCTGGCACCACCGGCACGACGCGGCCGTGTCATGGGCATCTATTCGACGATCATCTCGGCTGGCTTCGCTACCGGGCCGCTCTGCCTGCTCGGCGTCGGCACCGAAGGCTGGCCGCCCTTCCTTGTCGGCATTCTGGCCTTCCTCTTTTGCGGCGGCTGCCTGGCGGTGGTGGTGAAGCGGCTGCCGAAGGTCGACGAGGCCGATAACAAGGTTTCGGTGCTGGGCTTCATACCAAAGGCCTGGCTGCTTATGTCGGCGGTCGTCGTCGCGGCCGGGTTCGAGCAGGCTATACTGGCGCTGCTGCCGGTCTATGGGACGCATCACGGCATTGCCGAGGCGCGCATGTCGGCGCTGCTTTCCGTGATGATCGCCGGCAACATCGCCATGCAGGTGCCGCTCGGCCTGCTCGCCGAAAGGCTGACGGCGCGCCTGGTGCGGTTCGGCTGCGTGGCGGTGACCATCCTTGGATGCGTGGCTTTGCCGGCGCTGATCGAGACGCCGCTGATCTGGGGCTGCGTCTTTATCTGGGGCGCCGTTTCCTACGGCATCTACACGATGTCGATCATCGAGCTCGGCGAACGCTTCACCGGCTCGGCGCTGGTCGCCGGCAATGCCGCCTTCTCGCTCATGTGGGGTTTTGGCGGCATCATCGTGCCGCCGCTCACAGGCGGCGTTATGGATGTCATCGGCGCCGCCGGCCTGCCGGTCACGCTGGGTGCGATCTGCGCGGCGCTGGCGGCGGCGACGATCGCGCGCCGGCGGGTTTTGTAATCGGTCCAGAATGGCTCTTGAATATCAAGGCAGCGAACGCGATGTAGGCGGGGCCGCCAGATGGAGACCTGCATGACCAGCACGATGACCAAAACCCAGCCCGAATTGACCGCCAACGATCCCTACCTCTGGCTTGAGGATCGCAACGGCAAGGAAGCGCTGGATTGGGTTCATCGCCAGAATGCGCTGACGGTCGCCGAACTGCAGGGCAATCCTTCCTATCAGGCGACATTCGAAACCGCGCTCGACCTGATGACCGCCGAGGACAATATGCCGGTCGGGGCCGCGCTTGCCGGCTACGTCTATAATTTCTGGCAGGACAAGACCAACGCGCTTGGCCTGTGGCGGCGCACGCCCGTCGCTTCCTACAAGACCGACAAGCCGGAGTGGGAGACGATCATCGATTTCGACCAGCTCTCGGCGAAGGAAGGCGTGAAGTGGGTGTTCGGCGGGGCGAGCCGGCTCTATCCCGATTTCAACCGCTGCCTGCTCCACATGTCGCCCGACGGCGGCGATGCCAGCGAGATGCGCGAATTCGATATCGCGACGAAATCCTTCGTCGATGGCGGTTTTTCCGCGCGCGCTTCCAAGTCGGGCTTTTCCTGGCTGGACAAGGATACCGTCATCGTCTCTGCGGCTTTCGAGGAAGACGACAGGACGCAGTCCGGCTATCCGCGCGTGATCAAGCTGTGGCGGCGCGGCACCAAGCTCGAGGACGCGACGCCGATCTTCGAAGGCGAAAAGCAACATCTCGCGGTCGGCGGCGGCGTCGAATATGACGGCGACAAGCGGCATGTGCTGCTCGGCAAGACGCTCGACTTCTTCACCTCGCACAGTTTCCTGCGGCTGGCTTCGGGCGAGAACCGGCGCATCCCGCTGCCCGACGACGCCACCGACACGGCGATCTTCAAGGGCCAGCTTATCTTCGGCGTGCGCAGCCCCTGGACGGCGCCGGACGGCACGCGCTGCCTGCCAGATGGGCTCTATTCGGTCGATTTCGACCACTGGATCGAGAGCGGGGCATTCGGGCCGTTCGAAACCGTGCTTGCGCCGGCGCATCGCGTTTCGATCGCAGGCCTCGCCAGGACGCAGGACCGGCTGTTCATCAACCTGATGGACAATGTGCGCGGCAAGGTCATCGCCTGCGACCGCGACGCCAATGGCTGGTCGCTGGAACGGATCGCGCTGCCCGACAACGGCAATGTCGGCATCAGCCATGTCGAGCATTTCGGCTCGAGCGTGTCCTTCTCCTTCACCGATTTCCTGACGCCGAGCTCGATCATCTGGTCGGACGACAATGGCGAGACGCTTAAAACGGTGAAGTCGCAGCCGGCCCGCTTCGACGCCTCGCCCTATGTTTCCGAGCAGTTCGAGGCGCGCTCGAAGGACGGCACGATGATCCCGTATTTCGTGGTGCGGCGCCGCGACCTGAAAGGACCGGTGCCGGCATTGCTCTACGGCTATGGCGGGTTCGAGGTGCCGTTGCTGCCGGGCTATGCCGGCATCCGCGGCAAGCTCTGGCTGGACGAGGGCAATGCCTATGTCCAGGCCAACATCCGCGGCGGTGGCGAGTTCGGTCCGGCCTGGCACCAGGCGGCGCTGAAGGGCAAGCGCCAGAACGCCTTCGACGATTTCGCGGCGGTGGCCGAGGATGCGGTTAAGCGCGGCATCACCACGGCGGCGCAGCTCGGCATCCAGGGCGGCTCCAATGGCGGGCTGCTCACCGGCACGTCGCTGACGCAGCGGCCGGAATTGTTTGGCGCCGTCATCATCGACGTGCCGCTGCTCGACATGCTGCGCTACACCGACCTGCCGCCCGGCGCCTCCTGGATCGCCGAATATGGCGACCCGTCGAAGCCGGAAGAGGCAGCCTGGCTCGGCGCCTATTCGCCTTACCAGCATGTCAAGGCAGACGCCGCCTATCCGCCGGTGCTCTTGATGACCTCGACCGCCGATGACCGCGTCCATCCCGGACATGCGCGCAAGATGGCGGCGCGGCTGCAGGAGGCAGGTCACGGCAGGACGCTGTTCTTCGAAGAGACCGAAGGCGGCCATGGCGGACGCGGCGACCGCCGCCCGCAGGCGGCGCAGACGGCGATGCGCTATATGTTCCTCAAGAGGTCGCTCGGTAAGACTGCCTGACCGGACAGCTTGAATTCTAGGCCTCAGACGGCATAAGCTGCCGTCATGATCCGCTTCAGCACTTCAGGCGCCTTCGGGGTCGCGGTGACGCCGTCACCGCGCACCCTTCGCGCCGAGCTGTTGCGGCTGTGCGCCCGCATCGGCTATTCGCCGCCCCGCTTCCTCTGACGAATCCGTCCCCGGCTCCTGCCGGATTGGTTCAAGAGGAAAGATCAAACCCATGACCTATCAGAATTATTCGCTGAAGCAGCTTCAGCAGATCGACGCCGCGCATCACCTTCATCCCTTCACCGATCACAAGGAACTGCGTGAAACCGGCTCGCGCATCATCACCCATGCCAACGGCCCGTTCATCTACGATGCCGACGGCACCGAAATCCTCGACGGCATGGCGGGCCTGTGGTGCGTCAATGTCGGCTATGGCCGCGACGAGCTGGCCGAAGCGGCTTACACGCAGATGAAGGAGCTGCCTTACTACAACTCCTTCTTCAAATGCTCGACGCCGACGCCGGTGCTGTTGTCGAAGAAGCTGGCGGAACTCGCGCCCAAGCATGTCAGCCAGGTCTTCTACGGCTCATCCGGCTCGGAGGCCAACGATACGGCGCTCAGGCTCGTCCGCCACTATTGGGCGCTCGAAGGCAAGCCCGAGAAGAACCGCGTCATCTCGCGCAAGTCGGCCTATCACGGCTCGACGATCGCCGGCACGTCGCTGGGCGGCATGGAGCCGATGCACAAGCAGCTCGGCGGCGCAGTGCCCAACATCGTCCATGTGATGATGCCCTATGCCTATGAGCTCGCGCTGCCCGGCGAAAGCGACCATGATTTCGGCATCCGCGCGGCGAAGGCGGTCGAGGACGCGATCCTCGAGGCTGGCGCCGACAAGGTCGCCGCCTTCATCGGCGAGCCGGTGATGGGCGCGGGCGGCGTGAAGATCCCGCCGATGAGCTACTGGCCGGAAGTCGAGCGCATCTGCCGCAAATACGATGTGCTGCTGATGCTGGACGAGGTGATCACCGGCTATGGCCGTACCGGCGAATGGTTCGCGGCGCAGACGTTCGGAATCGAGCCCGACACCATCACCACCGCCAAGGCGCTGACCTCGGGCTACCAGCCGCTGTCGGCGCTGCTGGTCGGCGACCGCATCGCCAAGACGCTGGTCGAGAAAGGCGGCGAGTTCTACCACGGCTACACCTATTCCGGTCACCCGGTGGCTTGCGCGGTGGCGCTCAAGAACCTCGAGATCATCGAGAAGGAAGGGCTGGTCGAGCGGGTCAAGAACGACACCGGCCCCTATTTCGCGCAGGCGCTGCAGGAACGGATCGCCGGGCACAGGCTGGTCGGCGAGGTGCGTTCGATCGGCCTGATGGGAGCGATCGAGATCGTCAAGGACAAGGCGACCAAGGAACGCTATTTGCCGTCGGGAAGCGCGGCGGTCGTGGTGCGCGACCACGCGATCGCGAACGGCATGATGTTGCGGGCCACCGGCGACACGATGATCCTGTCGCCACCGCTGATCTGGACACGCGACACGATCGACATGGCTTGCGAGCGCATCGCGAAGGCGCTCGATCTCGCGGATGCCGATTTGCGCAAGCGCTGACGAGGCGAAACGCAGCCAGTCGTCATTTTATGGCGGAGCAAAGGAGCGAAGCGACGCGCGCAGACCATAGAATCCATTCCGTGACCTCCGCCGAGGGGTGCAGCGGAGCAGAACTCTGCGCCGTTGCAGCGCTTCGAAGTCACGGCATGGATTCCAGGGTCTCCGCGACGGAGCTTCGCTCCTGCTGCGCCCTGGAATGACGAAGTTGGCAACGTTCTAAAACGCAAAAACCGCGTCCCTTCGGGAACGCGGCTTTGCCAGATACACATGGCATTTCGCTACGAGAATACTTGCGAAATTTACGGGCTCCGGTACGCGAGACCTGATCCGGAGCGCCGGGCAGACGCGATGTCCGCCTCGCAGTCCGTTTTAAAGGCACATCGTTACCGGTGCGTTAGCGAGACCTTAAGCAAATCTAAATTTGCCGGCTTCTGACCGGCGGATATCGAAAATAGCCTTTTAAAATCAGTAGCTTACGACGGATTTCCGCGCAGGAAATTAATAATGCCGGAAAAATCGGCGCCGGCATGACCTTGGGCGTTGAACAAGGCATAGAGCTGCGTGGCTTCGGCGCCGAGCGGGGTCACGGCGCCCGCGCCCTGCGCGGCTTCCTGCGACAATTTCAGGTCCTTTAGCATCAGGGCCGCGGCAAAGCCGGGCTTGTAGTCGCGGTTGGCCGGCGAGGCCGGAACAGGGCCGGGGACCGGGCAATAGGTGGTCAGCGACCAGCATTGGCCCGACGAGGTGGAGGCGACGTCGTACAGCGCCTGGTGCGACAGGCCGAGCTTTTCGGCGAGCACGAAGGCTTCGGCGACGCCGATCATCGAGATGCCGAGGATCATGTTGTTGCAGATCTTGGCCGCCTGCCCGGCGCCGTCGCCGCCGCAATGGACGACCCGCCCGGCCATCGGCTTCAGGATCGGCTCGGCGACAGCGAAAGCCTCATCGGAGCCGCCGGCCATGAAGGTGAGGGTACCGGCCGTGGCGCCGCCTGTGCCGCCGGAGACCGGGGCATCGATCGATTGCAGGCCATGCTTCGCGGCAATCGCATGCGCCTTGCGAGCCGATTCGACGTCGATGGTCGAGGAATCGATGAACAGCGCGCCTTTCTTCGCCTTGGGCGCGATGTCGTCATAAACCGACAGCACATGCTTGCCGGCGGGCAGCATGGTGATGACGACATCGGCGTCCTTCACCGCGACGACGGCGTTCGCCATGACGGTGACGCCATGTTCCTTAGCGACGGCTAGGTTCTCGGGCATGAGGTCGAAACCCAACACCGGATGGCCGGCCTTGACCAAATTGGCAGCCATGGGATTACCCATGTTGCCGAGACCAATGAAGGCGATCGTCGTCATAGTGGTGCTCCCAGGTAGGCAGTAGGCAGTAGGCAGTAGGCAGTAGGCAGTAGGCAGTAGGCAGTAGGCAGTAGGCAGTAGGCAGTGGGCAGTAGGCAGTAGGGGGTCTACTCAGGTGCGAGCTTGATAATAAGCTGGCGAAGCATTTTTCCGATGGCTTCCGTGGCTGACAGCATATGATGAACCTCATCACGAGTGGTCAGGCCGATGCGTTCAGCGATCTGGAGGTGTGTCTCGAGCTCCTTTAGAGAGCCTTGGGCTATCCTGAGAAACTGCTGGTAAGAGCCGGTGTTATCTCGGCCGTAACCTTCCGCAATGTTTGCAGGGATAGACGTGGCGGAGCGGCGGATTTGGCTGGTCAGCCCGTACAATTCCTCTTTTGGCCATGCCTTGGTCAAAGAGTAGGTAGCCACGGCCAAATCCATGGCCTGCTGCCAGACGATCAAGTCCTTGTACGAGTTGATCTTGCCGGTCATCTTTCCCTACTGCCTACTGCCTACTGCCTACTGCCTACTGCCTACTGCCTACCAATCAGCGAGCGTGCGATGATGACGCGCATGATCTCGTTGGTGCCTTCGAGGATCTGGTGGACACGCAGGTCGCGCACCAGCTTCTCGATGCCGTAGTCGTGCAGATAGCCGTAGCCGCCGTGCAGCTGCAGCGCCTGGTTGGCGATGTCGAAGCCGATATCGGTGACGAAGCGCTTGGCCATCGCCGACCATTTGCCGGCGTCCGGCGCCTTGCTGTCGAGCTTGGAAGCGGCGGCGTAGAGGAAGATGCGGGCCGCCTGCAGCTCCGTCTCCATGTCGGCCAGCCTGAATTGCAGCGCCTGGAACTGGTTGATCTTGGAGCCGAAGGCCTTGCGCTCGGCCGTATAGGCCAGCGCCTTGTCGAGCGCCGACTGCGCGCCGCCGAGCGAACAGGCGGCGATGTTGAGTCGGCCGCCATCGAGCCCCGCCATGGCAATGCCGAAGCCGGCGCCTTCCGCGGCAAGCAGGTTCTCGGCCGGCACCTTGCAGTCCTCGAAGACGACCTGGCGGGTCGACTGCATGTGCCAGCCCATCTTGTGCTCGTTGGCGCCGAAGGAAAGGCCCGGCGCATCCTTGGGCACGACGAAGGTCGAGATGCCTTTCGGCCCGTCCGCGCCGGTGCGCGCCATCACGACATAAAGGTCGCTGTCGCCGGCACCGGAGATGAACTGCTTGGCGCCGTTCAAGACATAGTCGCCGCCGCTCTTTACCGCGCGCGTCTTCAGCGCGGCCGCATCCGAGCCTGAGCCGGGCTCGGTCAGGCAATAGCTCGCCAGCCATTCCATCGAGGTCAGTTTCGGTAGGAAGCGCCGGCGCTGCTCGTCTGAGCCGAAGCGGTCGATCATCGAGGCGGCCATGTTGTGGATGGAAATGAAGGAGGAGAAGGCCGGGTCGGCGTGGGCCAACGCCTCGAAGATCAGCACCGCGTCCAGTCGCCCGAGCGCCGAGCCGCCGACATCGTCGCGCACATAAATGCCGCCCAGGCCGAGCGGGCCAGTCTCGCGGATCACATCGGCGGGAAAGTGCTTTGCCTTGTCCCAGTCGAGCGCATTGGGCGCGACGCGGTCCGCCGCGAAGGCCTGGGTCATCTCCTGGATGGCGCGCTGTTCCTCGTTGAGCTCGAACTGGCCAGTGCCCGCATCGACTGCCGCGTCCATGGCGTGCTCCCTGTCGTTTCAGGCCTTCTGGCCTGTCGTTTTTGGCTTTGCGCACCGGTCAATCTAGACCAATGATGCCGCCGCGCAACCCGGCTTCCTGCGGACCGGCTGTGCGTGAAATGACCAACGGAGCTCGTACGTGCCGACAATTTTCGATGAGTTGCTGGAGCGGTTCCACGCCTATCTCGCCGGCGTCGACAATAATCTGGTCGCGGACGAAGTCGCGCGCATCGGCTGGGACATGCCTGTCCGTTCGCTCGAACCGCGGGTGCTTGGCTGCCTTGGCCATCTCGATCGCATCGCCGAGCTTGCGTCGGCCGACGCCAAGCCGCTGGCGCGGTTCGTTGCCGATCATCGGGCCGAGCTGCGTTGGGGGCAGACCTATACCGCCGCCGATTTCGGGCAGGGCTTTGTCGACAATTACGGCTGGCTGGAAGTGTTCGGCGCGCGTGGACATTTCGTCAATGACGCGGTTGCGGCCGGGCTGCTGATGCTCGGGCCGGACATCGTCTATCCCGACCATCACCACATCGCCGAGGAAATCTACGTCCCGCTGACCGGCGGCACGGAATGGCGGATGGGCGAGAGCGGTTTCCATACTCGCGACGCAGGCGAGATCATTCACCACGCCTCCAACGTCAGCCATGCCATGCGCACGGGCAGGGAACCGCTGATGGCGCTCTATCTGTGGCGCGGCGGGCCGCTGGCGCAGAAGTCGACGATCGGCTCGGGAGGCAGGGGCTGATGGCCAAAGCGATCATGCTGCAGGGCACCGGCTCGGATGTCGGCAAGACGGTGCTGGTCGCGGGGCTTTGCCGCGCCGCGAAGAATCGCGGGCTGAAGGTCAGGCCGTTCAAGCCGCAGAACATGTCGAACAACGCCGCCGTTGCCGACATTCCCGGCCGCGACAAGGGCGGCGAAGGCGAGATCGGCCGCGGGCAATGGCTGCAGGCGCTGGCCTGCGGAGTGAGGCCGACCGTCCATATGAACCCGGTGCTGCTCAAGCCGCAGAGCGATATAGGCTCGCAAGTGGTGGTTCAGGGCAAGGTCCATGGCGAGGCGAGGGCGCGCGACTACCAGGCGATGAAAGCCGAACTGATGGACGCGGTGCTGGAGTCCTGGGCCAAGGTGGGCGAGGGCGCCGATTTGGTGATCGTCGAAGGCGCCGGCTCGCCGGCCGAGATCAATCTCCGCAGCCGCGACATCGCCAATATGGGTTTTGCCACGCGCGCCAATGTGCCGGTGATCCTGGTCGGCGACATCGACCGCGGCGGCGTCATCGCTTCGGTGGCCGGCACGCATCTCATCCTGCCGGAAGAAGACCGGCGCATGATCGTTGGCTACCTCATCAACAAGTTCCGCGGCGATGTCTCGTTGTTCGACGACGGCATCAAGGCGATCGACAAGTTCACCGGCTGGCGCTGCTTCGGCGTCGTGCCGTGGCTGAAGGCGGCTGGGCGGCTGCCTTCGGAGGATTCCGTCGTGCTGGAGCGTCTCGCTTCCGGCGAGAAACGGGCGCTGAAGGTGGCTGTGCCGATGCTGGCGCGCATCGCCAATTTCGACGATCTCGATCCGCTGAAAGCCGAGCCGCAGGTCGAGGTGGTGTTCGTGCCGCCGGGCAAGAGGCTGCCGGAAGATGCCGGGCTGGTCGTCATCCCCGGCTCGAAGTCGACGATCGGCGATCTCATCAAATTCCGCGAGAATGGCTGGGATCGCGATCTTCTCGCGCATCGCAAGCGCGGCGGCCATGTCGTCGGCATCTGCGGCGGCTACCAGATGCTCGGCCGCATGGTGCGCGACCCCGACGGCATCGAAGGCAGCGTGACCGAAGCCGAGGGTCTTGGCCTGCTCGACATCGAAACGGTGATGGAGCCGGAAAAGACCGTGCGCAATTCAAGCGCGCATTCGGTGCAGTTCGGCCTGCCGCTGGAGGGCTATGAGATTCATCTCGGCCGCACCACCGGCCCTGACACGGCGCGGCCGTCGTCGATCCTCAACGGCGTCGAGGACGGTGCGGTCTCCGCCGACGGCAAGGTGATCGGCACCTATCTGCACGGGCTGTTTTCCGCCGACGCTTTTCGCGCCGCGTATCTGGAGAGCCTTGGCGTCAAGGGAGGCGGCATCGACTATCGCGCGGACGTCGAGAAGGCGCTGGACGAGGTCGCGGCCGAGCTGGAGCGGCATCTCGACTGCGACGCGATTTTCGGACTGGCGCGATAGGCCTGTTACCAACACGTCCGCGATTGGCGAAAACGCTCATCTGGTCGTCATTCTATGGCGGAGCAAGGAGCGAAGCGACGCGCGCAGACCATAGAATCCATTCCGTGATGTCGAGGCGTTTCCACGGTCCAGAATTCTGCTCCGCTGAGCCCTTCGATCAAGGTCACGGAATGGATCCTCGGGTCTACGCGTCCGCTGCGCTCCCGCTTCGCCCGTGGATGACGAAGTTGGGATGCTGTCGTCAATCCCCAATGTCAGTGAGACTTCCTACGCCTTCTCCCCCGCCTTCGGCCAATAGGTGCCGAAGGACCAGACATTGCCTTCCGGATCGAGGCAGATGAACTCGCGGCTGCCATAGTCGCGGTCGACCAGTTCCTGGATGATTTTCGCGCCGGCCTTCTTGGCACGCGCATACGCGGCGTCGGCGTCATCGACGGCAATGTAGATGGACTTGCCGCCGCCGCCGCCGGGCTCGCCGACCATCTTGCCGTAATCGTCGTCGCGCGCGCTGCCCAGCATGATCATCGAGGACCCGAACGCCAGTTCCGCGTGGTGGACGATGTCGCCCTCGCCATAGCGGGCGCGTATCTCGAAGCCAAAGGCCTCGCAGAGCCAGTCGATCATTCTGGCCGCGTTCCTGTAGCGCAGGGCTGGATAAATACGAGGTGCTTGCGTTGCGGTGGCCATGACGATCTCCTTGTTTCGCGTCGACAGCCAGTGTCGAGCATGGCCGCCTCGGCGTCTTGAAGAAATGTTACCTCGCCTGGGCCTAAATCGACGCCGCGAGCGCCTTCGGCGTTTCGCCGGCAAGCTGGCGGAATTCGCGCACCAGATGCGCCTGGTCGGCATAGCCGCAATCGGAGGCGATGCCGGCCCAGTCGTCGTCCTGCTGCTTCGACAGGGAAAGCGCACGGTTGAAGCGTACGATGCGCGACAAGGTCTTCGGGCCTATGCCGATCGCGTCGGTGAATTTGGCTGCCAGGTGCTTGCGGCTCCAGCCGATCTCGCTGGCGAGCACAGCAATGCGGGTACGACCGCCCGACGCGATGACCGTCCTGTAGGCCCAGGCGATTTCCGATGAGAGCGCCTTGGCCTCTGCGAGGCGGCCGGCGACAAAGCCCTCAGCAATGTCGAAGCGCGCGCCCCAGTTCGACGCCTCGCCAAGCCGCTCGCGCAATGCGATGCCGTCGAAGCCCAGCGCGTCGTCCAGCCCGACCATGCGGTCCCGCAGCTCGCTCATCGGCAGGCCGAAGAATTGCCTTGCGCCAAGCGGCGTGAAGTTGACCTGGACGCAGCAGGCACCGCCGAAGGATTCGATCATGACCGGCCCGGCATAGAGGCCGGCGGCGAAGCTGGCATAACGGTCATCGTCGCCCGGGCTGCGGCCGAGCCCGATGGCGAAGGCTTCGGCGAAGCTGATCACCAGCGGCACGGTGAGCGATGCATATTCGACAATGTGGAAATGGCCGGGCCAAATCTCGCGATAGCCGCAGATATCCGTGACGATGCCCGCCAGCGGCACGGCTGGCTTGCGCCGGACCATCTCGAAATGGAGGGCGGGAGAGCGATTATCCTGTCGATGGCGCTCTGGCTCGTCGGACATGGCGCAAGCCTAGCAGACCGCGCCCTCGAATCAAAAGCGCCCGGCATGGCCGGGCGCTCCGAGTTGCCTAAGATCTGCGAATTTCAAGCACCGCGCATCAAACAGCCGGCGGCGAGCACGATATAGGCGATGAGCATGATCCAAACGGACGCAAGCGGAATGAATGCAAGCAGGCCAAGAGCGGCGAGAAGGCCGATAATGGCGATGACCAACGAAATGATGAACACGAGCTGGGTGGGTGCACTGAGATTCATGTCTGGTCCCTCCAACATGATTCGCAACACCCGGATTCTACCAGCAAGCGCCTCACACACCAATGAGCTGGCGCAAGGGATTGGCCGGGTCGGCCAGCAGCTTCGCGGCGAGCGCCAGGCAGACGACGACCAGCAGCGGCTTGATCAGCTTTGCGCCGATGCGGATGGCAAGGCTCGCGCCGACCCGGGCGCCGATGAACTGCGCCACGCCCATCATCAGCCCGATCTTCCAGTCGATGACGCCGACGGCGGCGAAGACGACGAAGCCGCCGATGTTGGAGGCGAAATTGAGCAGCTTGGTGTGCGCCGTCGCCTTGAGCACGCCATAGCCGGCGAGCGTGACGAAGGCGAGCATGTAGAAGGAGCCGGCGCCAGGACCGAAGACGCCGTCATAGAAGCCGACCAGTGGCGGGATGATCAGCCCGAACAGGAAAGGCGACAGCCGTTCGGCGCGGTCGACGTCGTCCATGTTAGGCTTCAGCGCGAAATAGAGCGCGATGGCGATCAGGAGCAGCGGCAGCAGGGCGCGCAGGAAATCGCCGGGCACGACGGTCGCAAGCAATGCACCGATGGCGCCGCCGACAAGCGCCAGCAGCGCTGACGGCAGCTGGCGGCGCAGGTCGACCTGACCGTTGGCGGCATAATGGATAGTCGCCGAGCCGGAGCCGAACATCCCTTGCAGCTTGTTCGTGCCGAGCGCGGCCACCGGCGAGAAGCCAGCAAGCAGCAGCGCCGGGATGGTGATCAGCCCGCCGCCGCCGGCGATCGAGTCGACGAAGCCCGCGGCAAAGGCGGCAGCAATGAGGATGAGAACGGTCTGCAGGGTAAGGTCGATCATGGGGAGGGGCGCCTGGAAGGAAGGCGCAGCTTCCATCACGCTCCACCAGTTTGCGCAAGACCAATTCCACGCTAACAATCAGGCGGAATCGCAAAGGGAGCTTGGTGGATGGCGCTGCTCGACCAGATACGTTCGATCTTCGACGGTGACCCGGGTGTTCGCAAGGTGGCGGACGATCCGGTGCTGTCGGCTGAACTCTTGATGCTGTTCCGCATGATCCTGGCCGACGGCTCGGTCTCGGAGAGCGAGATGGTCGTTTTCCGGCGCATCTGCAGGGAAGCCTTCGGCATCCCCGAAGCCTCGATCGACAGCGTCATCGAATATCTCAACGACTACGGCTACGAGACCAACGGCTCGCAGGCGATCGCGCTGTTCCGCGACCTCGATGTCGAGCGCCGAAAGCTGCTTGCGCGCCACATGGCCGAGATCGCCAAGGCCGATTCCAAGCTGGCGGAGAGCGAGGTGAAGCTTCTGCGCCGCACGCTCGACCTGCTCGACATCAGCCCCGTCGATTTGGTCAAGCCGGAAGGCTGAACTACCCCTGTTCTTGCATTTTGCGGGCGATGGCGCGGTGAAGGTCGGGCGCCGCCGCGACCAGCGCCTGCGCCGCTTCCGAGCGCGGATGGTCGAGCACGTCGGCGGCCCGGCCGCGCTCAACGATCTTGCCTTCATGCATGACCAGCACCTCGTCCGCCATGGCGCGGGCGACCGTCAGGTCATGGGTGATGAAGAGATAGGCGATGCCGAGCTTCTGGTTGAGCTCGGCGAAAAGATCGAGGATCTGGGCGCGGATCGAGACATCCAGCGCCGAGACCGGCTCGTCGGCGACCACCAGCTTCGGGCGCGTGATGATGGCGCGGGCGATCGACAGGCGCTGGCGCTGGCCGCCTGAGAATTCATGCGGATATTTGTCCATGTCGCGCGGACCGAGCCCGACCTCATCGAGCGCATGCGCGACCATCTCGCGGCGCTCGGCCTGCGTCGGCTGCTTTTCCAGAAGATGCAACGGCTCGGCCACCAGCTTCTCCACCTTCTGGCGCGGGTCGAAGGAGCCGTAAGGATCCTGGAACACAACCTGCATGTCGCGCCGGGCTGGCTTCAGCGCCTGTTCCGGCTTGCCCGTGATGGCCTCGCCGCGAAAGCGGATCGTGCCCGCCGTCGGCTTGTCCAAGGCAAGGATCATGCGGGCAAGGGTGGATTTGCCGCAGCCCGAGCGGCCGACGAGCGCCACCGATTGCGCAGGCTCGATGGTGAGCGAGACATCGTCGACGGCGCGGATCGGCTGCGCCGGCCGGAACAGGGACAGGCGTCGTCCTGGATAGTCCCGGCCGATGTTTTCGACTTCGAGCAGGGGCTTTGCCGAGCCGGCAAGGTGCGGTTTCGGGCGCGCCGGCACATGCATCGAGGCGAGCGCCAGCTCGCGCGTGTAGGGATGCTGTTGCTCCGACAGCGTGCGGGCGGTGTCGCCGGCCTCCGTCACCTCGCCACGGCGCAGGATGGTCAGGCGATCGGCCATTTCGGTCACGACCGCGAGGTCGTGCGAGATGAGCAGGAGCCCCATGCGGTTCTCGCGGACCAGGTCGCGCAAAAGGTCGAGGATCTGCGCCTGCAGCACCACGTCGAGCGCCGTCGTCGGCTCGTCGGCGATCAGGAGCTTCGGCTTCAGCGCGCAGGCGATGGCAATGACGACGCGCTGGCGCTGGCCGCCCGACAGTTCGTGCGGGTAGCGCGACAGCGGGAATTTGGCTTCAGGCAGCCCGACCCGGTCGAGGATTTTTCGCGCGCGCGCCTCGGCCTCGGCCCGGCCCGCCTTGGTGTGCCAGCGGATGCCTTCAGCGACCTGCTCGCCGATGGTCTTGACCGGGTTGAGCGCCGTCATCGGCTCCTGGAAAACCATGCCGATGTCGTCGCCGCGCAGGGCGCACATCTGGTCTTCCGTCGCGCCCAGGATGTCGATGCCGTCGAAGGCGACGCGGCCATCGGCGCGTGCCAGATGCGGCAAAAGCCGCATGATCGTCAGCGCCGTCATCGACTTGCCGGAGCCGGATTCGCCGACCAGGCCGACGACCTCGCCGGGTGCGATTGTCAGCTCGACGCCTTTCAGGATTGGGGTGGCGCCGATCGCCAGCGACAGGTTCTCGACTTCGAGCAGGCTCATCGGCGCCGCCGCGATTTCGGATCGAGGATGTCGGCGATGCCGTCGCCGAGTAGGTTCAGCCCAAGCACGGTGACGACGATGGCCATGCCGGGAAAGATCGCCATCCAGGGCGCGGTCACCATGCGCGTCTGGGCATCGAACAGCATGCGGCCCCAGCTCGGCATCGGCGGTTGGGCGCCGAGGCCGACATAGGAGAGCCCGGTTTCGGCGAGGATGCCCAGCGCGAACTGGATCGTGCCCTGGACCAAGAGCAGCGTCGCGATGTTGGGCAGGATGTGCTCGACGGTGATCTGTGTCATGCCCTTGCCGGCGGCGCGCGCGGCAAGGATGAACTCGCGCGGCCAGATGGCTAAAGCGCCAGCCCGCGCCACGCGGGCGAAGACCGGGATGTTGAAGATGCCGATGGCGATGATGGCGTTGACGGCACCCGGGCCGAAGATCGCGGTGATCATGATTGCCGAGAGCAAGGCCGGAAAGGCGAAGACGAGATCGTTGAGGCGCATCAACGCCTCGTCGACGATCCCGCCGCGCGCCGCCGCGAAGGCGCCAAGCGGCACGCCGATGCCCATGCCGATGCCGACCGCGACCAGCGCGACGGCGATCGAATTGCGGGCGCCGACCATGATCATCGACAGGATGTCGCGGCCGAAATGGTCGGTGCCGAACCAGTGCGCCCAGGAGGGCGCCTGCGTCTTGTCGGCGATCACCAGCCTGGTGACGTCGTAAGGCGTCCAGACAAAGGAGACGAGCGCGATGGCCACAACCAGAAGCGTGATGATCAGGCCGATCAGGAAGGAGCGGTTGCCGAACGCCTTGGCCAGCACGCCGGCAAGCGCTTCCTCGGGCAGGTCGACGCGCATGGTCATTGCCGGCCTCTCGAGCGGTTCCGCGTTTCGCGGAATCGCTGAACCGCTCTCAGTATTTGTTTTGGCGCAATTCCGGACGGAAAACCGCTACGCACTTTTCCTGGAATTGCTCTGAGGCGCGGGTCGACGATGGCGTAGGAGAAATCGACAACGAGGTTGATCAGGATCACGGCGGCGACCAGCAGCATGACGATGCTCTCGACGACGATCAGGTCGCGCTGGGTGATGGCCTGGAAGATCAGCCGGCCCAGCCCAGGCAGGTAAAAGACGTTCTCGATGATGATGGTGCCGGCCAACAGGAAGGCGAATTGCAGGCCGAGGATGGTCAGCACCGGGATCATGGCGTTGCGCAGTGCATGGCGCCACAGCACGGCGCGATAGGGCAGGCCCTTGGCGCGCGCGGTGCGGATGTAATCCTCGTTGAGCACCTCGATCAGCGCCGAGCGGGCGACGCGTCCGAGGATAGCCGCCTGCGGCAACGCCAGAGCGACGGCCGGCAACAGCAGGGACTTCAGCGCAGTCCAGATGCCGGCGCTCCAGCCCGGGAAGCCGCCGGCGGGAACCAGATGCAGCCAGACGGCGAACAGATAGATCAGCATCAGCGCGAACCAGAAATTCGGCACGGCGACGCCGAGTTGGGCGGCACCCATGGCGAGCGTGTCGCCGGCGCGGCCCTGGCGGCTGGCGGAGAACACGCCGACCGGAATGGCGATGACGGTCGAGAGCGCCAGCGCTATCAGCGCCAGCGGCAGGGAGACGACAATGCGCTCACGCACGAGGTCGATGACAGGCACCGAATAGGTGTAGGAGCGGCCGAAATCGAGGCTGAGCAAGCCCGCCGCCCAGTGGAGATAGCGCACTGCCAGCGGCGCGTTCAGCCCCATTTGGTCGCGCAGCAGTTCGACCTGCTCGGCGCTGGCATTCAGGCCCAGCATCAGGCGCGCCGGGTCTCCGGGCAGGATCTCCATGACCGCGAACACCACCATCGAGGCCAGCACCAGGGTGAGGGCGGCGATGATGAGGCGTTTGAGCAGGTATGCGGTCATGGGAGGTGAAAGACCGCAGGTTCGTGCGGGAAGGTAACTGGACAAAGGTCGAGTTCCCGCCAACCCCCCTTTGTCCTGCCGGACATCTCCCCCGCAAGGGGGGAGATTGAGCTCTCATTTGCGCTTTCGCCAATCGCCGACGTGGAAGGCATGCCGGCGGCGCGCAAACTGCTGATCTCCCCCCTTGCGGGGGAGATGTCCGGCAGGACAGAGGGGGGGGCGACGGAGCGCAACTTTCGCCCTTAGTCGGTCCACTTCACCTTGGTCAGATCATCCGCCTCGATCGGCCAGTTCGTCCACATGCCCTGCAGCTTGGCGTCCCAGACGCCGATCTTCGGCAGCTCGAACAGGTACACGGCGGGCACGTCGTGCGCGAGAATCTTCTGCGCCGCGCCCAGCAGCTCCAGCCTCTTGTCCTTGTCGACCGTGGCGCCGAGCTCCTTGATGACATCGTTGAACTTCGGATTGTCGTACTGGAAATAGTAGCCGGGCCGCGAATAGATATCGATGTCGTTTGGCTCGACATGGGAAACAATCGTGAGATCGTAGTCCTTGTTGGTGAAGACCTGGCTCAGCCACTCTGCCCACTCGACCGGAATGATCTGCAGATTGACCCCGATTTCCTTCAGCTGGGACTGAATCACCTGGCCGCCGTCGCGTGCGTAGGGCACGGGCGGCAGCTTGATCGTGGCCGAGAAGCCGTTCTCCAGCCCCGCTTCCTTCAGATATTGCTTGGCCTTGGCGATGTCGTGCGGATAGACGCCGGTGAGATCGACATAGCCCGCATCGCCTGGCGAGAAATGAGAACCGATGGGCTTTCCAAGACCGTTCGAGGCCGCGTCGATGATGGCACTGCGATCGATCGCCGAGGCGAGCGCCTGCCGCACCGCAAGCTTGTCGAAGGGCGGCTTCTTGTTGTTGATCGACAGGATTGTCTCGCCCTCGGTCGAGCCGATCACGACGCTGAAGCGCGGATCGGACTGGACCTGACTGAGCGCGTCCTGTGCGGGCATATTGGCGAAAGCCTGGATGTCGCCCGAGAGCAAGGCGGGGACGGCCGCAGCCGCGTCGGGAACGATGCGGAATGTCGCCTTGTCGAGCGCGGCGGGTGTACCCCAGTAGTCCGGGTTCTTGACGAGCGTGATCTCGGAACCCTTGGCCCAGTGATCGAGCTTAAACGGACCGGTGCCGATCGGCTTGTCCTTATTGCCGTCGGCCGATCCCTTCCCCACGATCACCGCCGCAACCTGGCCCATGTCGTAGAGGAAATTGCCCTGCGGACCGTCGAGGGTGACCTTGACCGTCGCTGGATCGACCGCCGTGACATCGGTGATGTGCGCAAAGAGCGGCTTTTGCGGATTGAGCGAATCCTTGGCACGCGCTCGGTCCAGCGAGAATTTCACGTCGTCGGCGCTGAAGGCCGAGCCATCGTGGAACTTCACGCCGGAATGCAGCTTGAACGTAAAGACCTTGCCGTCGTCGGAGACGGCCCAGCTCTCGGCTAGACCGGGCTGAACCTGGCCGCTGTCGTCGATGCGCGTCAGCCCTTCAAAGACATTGGCATAGGTGATTTCGCCGATGGCCGCGGCCGCGCCGGCGGTCGGATCAAGATGCGGCGGCTCGAGCACGATGCCGAGCGTAAGATCGGTGCGGGCGGCAAAGGCCGACGTGGCGGCGGCAAGCGACAGCACGGCCGCGGCCAGGATGGTCTTCCACAGTTTCATCGCTGAACTCCCATTTGCTCGAACGTGCTCAAGCTGGCGGATAGAAGCGTGATTTCGCGCGCGAGTAAATTGCGTTTCGTGCTGCCGAGCGGCGCCGAGGGAAATGTTTTTCCCACCGTCGTCCCGATTAGAGCGCTTCAGCGTTTCACGAAAACGCCGAACCCCTCTATCTCGTTGTCTTTACGCAATTCCGGACGGAAAACCGTGACACACTTTTCCTGGAATTGCTCTTAGCCCGTCGTCCCTCTCAAAAGCACGTTGAGACCGATCGCCATCACCTTGGCCGATTCTACCATGTCGGCGGTGCCTACCCATTCATCGGGCCGGTGGGCGAGGTCGAGAATGCCCGGGCCGTAAGCGATGCAGTCATAGAGGTGGCCGATGCGCGCGACATGCTTCTGGTCGTAGGTGCCGGGCGAGATCACATAGTCGGGCTCGCGGTCGAACACCGCCATGATGCCTTTCGCGACAGCCTGCACCACCGGCGCGTCGCGCTCGGTCATCAGCGGCAGCACCTCCATCAGGTCGCGGATCTCGTAGTCGAATTTCTTGCGCTCGCGTTTCAGCCGTTCGAGAATACCGGTGACTTCGCCCTTGACGGCGACGATGTCCTCTTCGAGCAGGAAACGCCGGTCGATGGTGAGCCGGCACCAATCGGGCACGTTGGGCGAGGGAAGCCCCGGCCGGAAATCCTCGGTCTGGCCGCCGTGGATGGAATTGATGTTCATGGTCGAGCGCCTGGCGCCTTCCGGCACCACCGGCATGCGCGTCATCTTGCTGTCGAGGGCCGGGAACAACTCGTCCTCGAAGGCCTGCAGGACGGCGCCCATGTGGCGTACCGCATTGTCGCCGAGGAACGGCATCGAGCCATGCGCGATCTCGCCCTTGGTCTCGATCTCGGCCCACCAGACGCCGCGATGGCCAAGGCAGATGCGATCCTTGTTCAGCGGTTCGGGGATGATGACGTGGTCGACTTTCGGCTTCGAGAAATAGCCGAGCCTTGCCAGATGGGCGACACCGCCGAAGCCGCCCGATTCCTCGTCCGCCGTGCCTGATATCTCGATGGCGCCGGGGAAATCGGGATAGATTTCCATGAAGGCTTCGACCGCGATGACGGAGGCCGCCAGACCGCCTTTCATATCGCAGGCGCCGCGGCCATAGACCTTGCCGTCCTTCACCACGCCGGCAAAGGGATCAACGGTCCAGCCCTCGCCGGCCTCGACCACGTCGATATGCGAGTTGAAATGCACGCAGGGACCGGGCGAGCGGCCGTCGAAGCGGGCGACGACGTTGACGCGCGGGTAGCGGTCGCTGTCGCCTGGCGCGCCTTCGGCACGAATAAACTCGGTCTCGAAGCCGAGCTTCCTGAGATGCGCGCCAAGAAACTCGGCGCATGGCCGGTAGGCTTCGCCCGGCGGGTTTACGGTCGGAAAGCGGATCAAATCCGCGGTCAGCGCAACGAGGTCGTCGGTCCGGTCCTCGACCGCCTTGAGAAGTCGTTCATTCATCCGGCGGATTGAAGAAGGAACGCAGCACTTTTGCAAGCGACCAGTCGCTCATTGCCGCACAACGAGCCAAGCATGGACCAAACGCCTCGCCTAAACTTCAGAGGGTGCGTGGCGCGGCGGCAACTATACCGCGAAAATCGTTCAAATTCACCACATTGGATTGGCGGATTCGTCAAGGAGTGTGTGGTACTTAACGCATCTGCCGGCAAAAAGATGGAAGAACCGCGCGAATGGCAGGGGGCAATCAAAGGGGTTTGATCGCATGAAAAAGTTCGTTCTCATGGCAACCGTACTGGCAACCGCGTTGTTCGGCATGTCCGTCGCAAGCCGGGCGGCCACGCTGGTCGCCAATATCGACGTCTCGTCACAGACCATGACCGTCAGCAAATACGGCCAGGTGGTCTATCGCTGGAACGTGTCGACCGCGCGCAAGGGCTATTTCACGCCGCGCGGCAGCTACCGGCCGCAATGGACCGCTCGGATGTGGTATTCGCGCAAGTATGACAACTCGCCGATGCCTTATTCGGTGTTCTTCCACGGCGGCTACGCCATTCATGGCACCGGGGCGGTGAGAAATCTCGGGCGCCCGGCGTCGCATGGCTGCGTGCGCCTGCATCCGGCCAATGCCGCGACCTTCTATACGATGGTCAAGGAAGTCGGCTTCGGCAACACGCGGATCGTCGTGACCAACTGATCCGGTCGGCGGAGCGGTTACTAGCCGGTGATCCGGTCGGCGGAGCGGTTACTAGCCGGCTGTCGCCTTCGACTGTCCGCGCTTGCGGCGGCGACCGCTGATTTCCCAGCGCTTGTGGAACCACATCCACTGTCCAGGGTCCTCACGCACCCAGCGCTCGACCACATCGGTGAGCAGCTGGGTGGTCGCAGCAACATCGACGCTGCCGCCTTCGGTGCGCGGCAAGGTCAGCCTGTCCTCGATTTCCAGACGGAAGCGGTTGCCCGGCAGCCTGACGCAGCGGGCGGGATAGACATCGCAGTCATAGTGGCGGGCCAGCATGCCGAGCATCGGGTTGCTCTGGCATGGGCGGCCGAAGAAAGTCGTGTCAACGCCGCCCGAGAATTTCTGATCGACCAGCACGCCGATATTGCCGCCCTTTTCCAGGATGGCGGCAAGGGCGAACGACGCGCCGGCGGCGGAGGGCAGCAGGGCGCCCATCGAGGAGCGGCGCGTCGAGTGGATGTAATCGGCGAGGTAGGGGTTGTTCGGCGGGCGAAACAGCGCCGTGATGTTCATGCCGAAGGTGGCGGCGGCCACCGGCAGCAGCTCGAAATTGCCGAGATGGCCGGTGAACAGGATATGCGGCTTCTTCTCGCCGGCGATCTCGTGGAAATGCTCGACGCCGCCCACCTCGACCCGGCCCGGCTTCGAAGCGTTCGGATCGAAATCGAACAGCGCGTCGAGGAAGATGTACTCGGCCGCGAGGCGGGCCATGTTGCCCCACATGTCGCGCGCGATCAATTCGATCTCGGCGTCGCTCTTTTGCGGATAGGCAAGGCGCAGATTGTTGACCGCAACGCGATGGCGCCCGACCAGAGGGCCGATGCGGCGGGCGACGCGGTCGGCGAAGTTGAGCGCGCTGTCCGGCGGCAGAAGGCGCAGCAGCGAGAGCAGAACGATAGCGAGCTTGGCGACCAGCCAATGCTCCAGCTGGCGCAGTCGCCGGCCGTTGCGGAACATGAAGTCCCGGCGGGCTTTCCTGAACACCTTGCCGACCATCTTGTCCTAGGAAACGCGCAGGATGATCTTGCCGAAGACGTCGCGGCCTTCCATGCGCTTCAGCGCGGCGTCGATGTCGTCGAAGCCGACTTCGGTATCGATGACCGGAGCAACGAGCCCCGCCGCCATCTTCTGCATGGCGTTGGCCATGTTCTCCATGCGGCAGCCGAAGGAGCCGAGCAGCTTCAGCTGCTGCTGGAAGAGCTGCATCAGGTTGACCTGCGTCGACACGCCCGAGGTCGAGCCGCAGGTGACGAGACGGCCGCCGCGCTTCAAGCAAAGCATCGAGCCTGCGAAGGTGTCGGCGCCGACATGCTCGAAGACGACGTCGACGCCCTTCTTCTTCGTCAGCTTGCGCACCACGCCTTCGAAACGATCCTCGCGGTAGTTGATGACATGGTCGGCGCCAAGCGCCTTGGCCTTGTCGATCTTGTCGTTCGAGCCGACCGTGGTGATCACCGTGCAGCCCATCTTCTTGGCGAGTTGGATGGCAGCCGAGCCGATGCCGGAGCCGCCGGCATGGACGAGGATGGTTTCGCCGGGTTCCAGCCTGGCATTGTCGAACAGCATGTGCTCGACCGTGCCGAAGGTGACCGGAGCGACCGCCGCGCCGATTTCGGTGACGCCGGGAGGCGCGGGCACCAGAAGGCGCGCCGGCAGGTTGATCCTTTCCTGGGCGAAGCCGTCGAGATGGAAGCCATGGACGCCGGAAACATGCTCGCAGAGATTGTCGCGGCCTTCGCGGCAGGCACGGCAGAGGCCGCAGGTGCGCGCGCCGTAGATCGACACCAATTGTCCGGGCTGCAGGTTGGAGACGCCCGGTCCGACCGCCTCGACCTCGCCGGCGGCCTCGGCGCCGACGACCAGCGGCAGCTTGCGCTTGGCAAACGCCATGCCGCGCCAGCCCCAGACGTCGATGTGGTTCAGCGCCACCGCCTTGATGCGGAGTGTCACTTCTCCCAGCGAAGGCGGCGGGGGAGGCGGCAGGTCCACCGTTTCAAGGCGGCGGTCCTCGATAAGTTGCAATGCGCGCATGTGGCCTGTCAGGTTCAGTCTGGCTGAAAAAGTCCGCTTAGACCGGTTCCCGCGCCATGACAAGGCAGGTGTTCTGGCCGCCGAAGCCGAAGGAATTCGACAGAACCGTGCCGACCTCGGCGTTGCGCTTCTTGTTCGGCACGACATCGAGCACGATAGCCGGATCGGGATTGTCGTAATTGATGGTCGGCGGGATCACGCTTTCGCGCATGGTCATCAGCGAGAAGGCGGCTTCGACCGCGCCGGCGGCCGACAGCGTGTGGCCGATCATGGACTTGTTCGACGAAACTGGCATCGAGCCGATGCGCTCGCCGAAGACGGTGGACAGCGACAGATGCTCCATCTTGTCGTTTTCCGGCGTCGAGGTGCCGTGCGCGTTGACATATTCGATCTCGTCCTCGCTCATGCCCGCATCGGCAAGGGCGGCGCGCACCGCCGCGATCGCCGGCGAGGCATCTGGCTTGGAACGGGTGCGGTGAAAATCGTCGGCTTTTTCACCGCAGCCGCGTATGACGCCGAGGATCGTCGCGCCGCGGGCCAAGGCGGCTTCCAGCGATTCCAGCACCAGGGCGCCGGACCCCTCGGCGAGCACGAAGCCATCGCGATCCCTGGAGAAGGGCTTTGAGGCCTTCTCGGGAATATCGTTGTGGGTGGAAAGCGCCGAGAGCAGCGAGAAGCGGATCAGCGCTTCGGCGGTGGCCGAGCCGTCGGCGCCGATCGACAGCGCCTTGTCGCACTCGCCGCGCCGGATCGCCTCGACCCCGAGCTGGATGGCGGTGGCGCCCGAGGCGCAAGCGGTCGACAGCGTGATCGGCAGGCCGCGCGTGCCGAAGCGGTCGGCCAGGCGGTCGGCGATCGAGCCGAATTGGGTGGTTTCGAAGACATCCAGCTCCTTCAACCCGCGCGCCACGCGCAGCAACCTTTCGGCACCGGTGTCCTGCTTGTCGGAATTATAGAGCGAGAAACGGTCGGCCCAGTCGAGCTCGACCGGCGGCGAGGCTAGGAACAGCGGGCCACCGAAATCGCCGGAATCGAGGCCTGCTTCCGAGACGGCCTCCTGGGCCGCGGTCTCGGCCAGCTCGTAGGTGAGGTGGCTGGCGCCCTTAGAGCTCGACGGCAGGAAGTCCACCATGCCGGAGATGCGGGTGTTGAGCTGATCGACCGGAAAGCGGGTGATCGGATGGATGCCGGATTTGCCCGAGGTCAGCGCCGCCCAGTTGTCTTTCTTGCCGACGCCGAGCGAGGTCACCACGCCGATGCCGGTCACGGCGACGATAGGCCTGCCCATATGGTCTCGGAGATTGGCCATGTTTGCGTCTCTTTCTAGGCGGCCCTGATCAGCCCCAGGCCCTCGAATTGGTGATAGCCGATGGCCGTTGCAAGGACGCTATTGGGCGCGCCCTCGAATTGCCGTTCCACTGTGGCATCGAAGACGGGATAACCGGCCCGGCGGTCGACGGCCATTGCCGCGAGCGCAACCGCAAAGGGGAATTGAGCCTCCTTCATGTGGCCGGTCAGCGTCGAGAAGGCGCGCACGGCCAAGGCCGGGTTTTCATCGAGAACCACCTTTTCGGCCGCCGTGGCGGCGTGGGCGCCGGAGGCGGCGGAAATCGTCAGCAGATCGCCGTCGGGAAGGGCGGCCTGCTTCAGCAATGTGGCGATTTCGGCATCCAGCTCGCCGCGCCGGCGCCTGGCGCGGCCGGAGACGACGGGGCCAAGCTCGGCGTAGATCTTGCGGCCGCGGTTTTGCGCGTGCTCGCGCTGTTCCAGCACCAGGAAGGCGCCGCCGGAGCCCGTCACCACCCCGCCGCCTTCGGCGCCCTGGCGTTGCCAGACCGGCTTCCATGGGCCGCGATGCAGGTAACCGGCGAGCTCATAGCCGAGCAGCATGTCGGAATGCTCGGTCTGAAAGGCGCCGCCGACCAGAACATGGGTCGACTGTCCCGAGCGGATGCGCGCGGCCGCCGTCTCGACGGCCGAGACGCCGGCGCCTTCCTCGCCCATGAAGGTGCGCGACGAACCGGTGACCTTGTGGACGATCGAGATGTTGCCGGCGAGCAGGTTGGAGAGCTGGGCCAGGAACAAAGTCGGCCGCAGTTCCGTGGTCAGCTTCTCGTTGAGCAGCACGTCGCGGTCGTTGCGGCTCTCGGAAGCCGCCAGGATCGCGGCATCGACGGCTTCGTCGCGCTCACCGCCACCGGCCGCCACCACCATGTCCATGGTCGTGCAAAGCTCGTCGTCGCCCTTGATGCCGGCATCGTCGAGCGCCAAGCCGGCGGTGTAGGTGCCGAGACGCTGCCAGGTTTCCATCTGGCGCTGGTCGCCGCGCTTGGCGATCTGCAGGTTCCAGTCGATCTCGGGCAGGGGATGGATGGTGTAGGGCGCAAAGCGCTCTGCCTCGAGCACCGGCTCAAGGCCCGGTCGGGTGAGCTTCTGCCAATGCGCATCCGGACCCTCTCCAAGCGAAGAGACAAGGCCGATGCCAGTGATGACGACGTCGTGAGAACTCATGGGCGGCTGTTGTGGGTCAGGCGGGAGAGCGCGTCAAGTTCACGCGCTCTGTGGAACTCAGGCGGCCTTAGCCGCGACCAGCGCGTCGATCTTGGCGCACAGGTTCTTCATGACGAAGTAGTCGTCGGTCGAGGCCTTGCCGTCATTGACCTCCTGCGTCCACTTCTCGAGCGGCACCTTGATGCCGAATTCCTTGTCGATGGCAAAGACGATGTCGAGGAAATCGAGGCTGTCGATGCCGAGATCGTCGATGGTGTGGCTCTCGGGCGTGATGGTGTCGATATCGATCTCGCTGGTGTCGGCAATGATCTTGGCGACTTTCTCGAACGTGGTGGACAAGGGCTCTTCCTTCGGGTTGCGGGCGGAATCTGTCCGCATCTTGTTTGGGCGCTGTCTAATCGGTTTTTCCCGGCAGGAAAAGGCCTGATGCGCCGGGGGCAGATGGGTAGAGAGTCGGGGAAACGCAAGAAGGGCCGCCGGTCGATCCGGCGGCCCTTCCCATTTTACGCAGAGTCAGCTTTTCATTTCGATGCATGTCGTTGTCCCAAAACCGGAACCGCTTTTGGGCGACATGCATCAGTCGCGGAGCTTGACGAGGTCGTTGAGCAGTCCGCCCGTCCCGTTGTGGACGGTGAGCCGCTCGACCTTGCCGGCGATGGCTTCGAGAGCCTCGAGCTCCTTCAGCCGCAGCATCACCGGGTTCTCGGCCATCACCTTGGCCGTGTTGAGCAGCGAACGCGTGGCGTTCGTCTCCTCGCGGCGGCGGATGACGTTGGCCTCGGCCTGCTTCTCGGCCGCGACCACCTGGTTGAGGATCTCGCGCATATCGCCCGGCAGGATCACATCCTTGAGGGCGATATCGCTGACCTCGACGCCGATCGCGGCCATGTCGTCGCGCACCTTGGCCGCCGCCTCCTCGTCGACCGTCACCTTCTTGTCGAGGATCTGGTCGAGCGTGAGCGTGCCAAGCGTCTTGCGGAAGGCATACTGCAGGGCGCGGTAGAGGGCTTCCGAGAAGTCCTTCACCGTGCTTACCGCCTTGACCGGATCGACGACCCGGTATTCGGCGGCGATGTTGACGCGGATCGTCACGCGATCCTTCGTCAGCATTTCCTGCCCGGCGACATCGAGCGACTGACGCTTGATGTCGACGACCTTCACCTGGACCATGCGCCCGACATTCCAGAAGGCGTGCACGCCCGCTTCAAGCGTGCGGGCAAGGACGCCGTCCACGAAGAGCAGCCCGACCTGACCGTCCACGACCGGGTTGAGGAACATGTGCTCCGTCTTGCGGGCCTGGCCGATCCGACGCATCAGGGCTGGATCGACGGCGAGATCGGCCGCCGTGTCGACGGCCGTCACCTTCCACGGACCGGCATCCGTCCAAAGCACGAGCTTGCGGTCCGGCGACAGCACGGCATGGAGCGCGCCGTCGCGTTCGACCACGGCAATGTCGGTGCGCCCGGTGCGAACGACGGTGAAATGACGCGCGGCCACGTCCGGGAGCTTGTCGAACAACGCCTTCTCGTAAGCCGAAACGAATTCCGGGTTCTTCAGGTCGTGCCTGGAGATTTCCAGGTTTCCGCGCCGGTTGGCGAGCCAATGTTCGCCCGGCATCAGGATCGCCTGGATCTCGCCCTTGTAGAGGGCAACGGCACGCTCATTTTCCTTTACGAGGACGCGCTGGCGTCCAAGAGCCTTTTCGAGAATGGTCTTCATTGTCTTACTCCTGTCGGGCATGGCCCCATGCGAGGCGTCACGTCATGCGTCGATCATCCTTTCGTTTCTCGTTTCACGTCGTCGTACTTCATGTCCCGGGCACGAATGATCCGGGGACCGGTGGCATCGATCCGCGGCGGGCCTTCGGGAGCGGATCGCGGGGCGGCGAAGCGGGCGCCGGAAGCCGAAGCTTCCCTTGCCGGCCGCGCCGCGCCTTGATCGTCACCGCGGGCCTGGCCGCGAGCCGATGGCGCAGAACATCGCCGCCCGGCAAGGCCGAAGCCCTGCCGTCCGTGAAGTCCTCGCATTCCGGTCCCCGGACCGTTTTGGATAACACCACCTGAAGGTGTCGGCTTATCAGGCCGTTGGAGAAGGAATCGAACCTTCGACAGTCAGATTATGAGTCTGATGCTCTAACCAATTGAGCTATCCGTGGTGCTGATGAAGGGACTCGAACCCCTGACCTCCGGACCCAAATCCGGCGCTCTAACCTCTGAGCTACATCGGCGATCCCAACCCCCGAAACGGCGCCGTATACAGGGCGGCAAAGCCGCCTGCACGGGCGGAGACGAAAGCTCCAACCGTTGTGCTCGCTTCGGTTTTCGTGACCGGGAGCGCGCCTATAGACCCTGCGACGGGTTGTCGCAAGCGGCATTGTCGCGGCGGATTTGCGGCTTCTTCCGGATGTGGTATTTCGGCCACAGTAGCGAGCCGCGCAGGCCGGCGCCCTCAGAAGGTGACCCGGCCGAGCACCTTGAGGCCGTCGCCTTCCGGCGCCACCACCACGGCTTCGCCCTCGCGCGGCGCAACACCGGTAAGCGCCTCGATGTTTTCCACATGCGTGACCAGCACCAGATTGTCGGAGCCGGAATAGCCGCGGATCTCCTTCATGACCGCTTCCATTTGCGCGGCCTTTTCGGCCGGGTCGGCCTTCAGCAGGTCGAGCGGCGCGAAGGGCTGCGGCTCGGATTCGAAAGCAATGCGGGCAGTGTCGAGGCAGCGGCAGTAGCGGCTCGAGAGCACGTGATCGATCGGCGCCGCGCGGGCCGCGAACAGCGCGCCGATGCGGCTTGCCTGCTGCTTGCCGCGCTCCGATAGGTTGAGCTGCGTGGCGCAATTGCCGATGTCGAAATTGGCCGGGTCGGCAGCTCCGGTGACGAAGGCATGGCGGAGCAGCACGACATGGCCGCCGTCGCGCAGCAACGCCCAGCCGGCGTCCGTCGCGTGGGCAAGGCTCGGAGAGGCTAGGAGAAAAAACGCCAGAACAATTCGCAGCATCGGAAGTCCTTTGGCGGCCCGACGGGGGGCCAAGACCGTGATTGGCATATAGGGACCGCAAAGCCGGCCGGAAAACAAGCAGCGGCGCCGGGGAATGGCGCACGGCGCCAATTGCATGGCGATCAGTGCTCGCCTATCACGGGAAAAATGTCTCCGCCCGGAAAATGACTCCGCTCACCGAAACCGTCCTCTTCGTCTTCAGCCTTGTGGCGCTCGGCTATCTGGCCGGGCTCACTGGCTATCTGAAGCCGGCGAGCGGGGAGGGCATTTCCGAATTCGCCGTCAACGTGGCGATGCCGTTGCTGCTCTTCCAGACCATGGTCAAATCGGACTTCCATGGCGTCACGCCCTGGTCGCTGTGGGGCGCCTATTTCGCGGCCGTGGCCATCATCTGGGCCGCGGGCCATCTGGTGATGACGCGGCTGTTCAGGCGAGATGCGCGCGCGGGCATAGTCGGCGGCGTGTCGTCGGCCTATTCCAACGTCGTGCTGCTCGGCGCGCCCTTCATCCTCGGCATCTTCGGCGCCAGCGGCTTCGAGGTGCTGTCGCTGCTGGTCTCGGTCCACCTGCCGATCATGATGATGGCCTCGATCGTGCTGTTCGAGATGTTCGGGCGCGGCAGCGGCAAGACGGTCCATCCGCTGCGCGTCGTCAAAAGCTTCCTCAGGCGGCTGTTCATCAATCCGCTGATCATCGGCATCCTGGCGGGGCTCGCCTGGCGCCTCACAGGTGCTGCGCTGCCGGACCTCATCGAACGGCTGGTCGACACGCTCGCCGACACGGCCGGTCCGGTGGCGCTGTTCGCCATGGGGCTCAGCCTGCGCCGCTTCGGCATTTCCGGCAATATCCGGCCGGCGCTGGCATTGTCCGGACTGAAACTGTTCCTGATGCCGGCGCTGGTGCTGGCGTTCGTGTGGCTGCTCGGCCTGCCGCCACTGACCGCCAAGGTCGCCGTGGTGGTTGCAGCACTCCCTTCGGGCATCAATTCCTACCTGATCGCCGTCCAGTTCAACAGCGGCCAGGCGCTGGCCTCGAACCAGATGACGCTTGCCACCGCAAGCGCGGTGGTGACCACGTCGTTCTGGCTGACGGTGGTGATCCACGTCTTCGGATAAGGAATGTTGTTATTCAGGTGAGGCCGGCCTGCAAACACCGATTTCCTGCGCTTCCGGTGCTCACGTACTTTAAGTACGCTCCGCTCCGGTTCTCGGAAATCGCTATTTTCGGCTCGGTCTGACCTGAATCTCAACATCCCTACCAGCGATTGAGGCGGCTCGCCTTTGCTGGCCCAACCCCTATATGCCATCTTGTGATTGCTTGCCCGCCTTTCCCTAGGTAAGAGCAATGCGCCGGCGTGCGGCTCTTGAAGCACGCTTCAACGGATATCCAGAAAAACGGCCGATCAGCGCGCCGAACGGAGGCCAGACCATGCTTCAGAAAACCAGCCATTTCATGCGCCAGGCCAATCTCATCAATGGTGAATGGGTGCAGGCCGACAGCGGCCAGACCATCGACGTCAACAATCCGGCGACGGGCCTCAAGATCGGCACCGTGCCGAAGGCCGGCAAGGCCGAGACCCGCCGCGCCATCGAGGCCGCCGAGGAAGCCTTCAAGAGCTGGCGCAAGACCACCGCGCTCGAGCGCTCGAAGCTCCTGCGCAAGCTGCATGACGCGATGATGGACAATCAGGACGTGCTGGCCGAGCTGCTGACCATCGAGCAGGGCAAGTCGCTCGCCGAATCCAAGGGCGAGATCGGCTCGGCCGCGGCCTACATCTTGTGGTTCGCCGAGGAAGGCCGCCGCGTCTATGGCGACATCGTGCCGTCGCCATGGGGCGACCGCCGCATCCTGGTGACCAAGGAGCCGGTCGGCGTCATCGCCGCCATCACGCCGTGGAACTTCCCGTCCTCGATGCTCGCCCGCAAGATCGGACCGGCTTTGGCGGCCGGCTGCACGGCGGTGGTCAAGCCCGCCTCGCAGACGCCTTACTCGGGCCTCGCCTGGGGCGCGCTCGTCGAGGAAGTCGGGTTCCCGAAGGGCGTCGTCAATGTCGTCACCGGTTCGGCCGGCGAGATCGGCGACGAGATCTGCGCCAACCCGCTGGTCAAGAAGATCACCTTCACCGGCTCGACCGAGGTCGGCAAGATCCTTATCCAGAAGTCCGCCGCGACGGTCAAGAAAGTGTCGATGGAGCTCGGCGGCAACGCGCCGTTCCTGGTCTTCGACGACGCCGATGTCGACCGCGCGGTGGCCGGCGCCATCACTGCCAAGTACCGCAATTCCGGCCAGACCTGCGTGTGCACCAACCGCTTCCTCGTGCAGGCCGGCATCTACGACAAGTTCGTCGAGAAGCTGGCCGCGGCCAGCAACGATCTGAAGGTCGGCTCGGGCCTGGAGGAAGGCGTGCAGCAGGGGCCGCTGATCGACGAGAAGGCGGTCGAGAAGGTCGAGGAATTCATCGCCGACGCAACCTCGAAGGGCGGCAAGGTCGTCGCCGGCGGCAAGCGCCATGCGCTGGGCGGCTCGTTCTTCCAGCCGACGGTCATTGCCGACGCCACGCCGAAGATGCGCTTCATGAAGGAAGAGATCTTTGGGCCGATCGCGCCCGTGTTCAAGTTCGAGACCGAGGAAGAGGCGGTCGCCTTGGCCAACGACACCGAGTTCGGCCTCGCCGCCTATTTCTACACCGGCGATCTCGGCCGCGCCTTCCGGGTGATGGAAGGCCTGAAATACGGCATGGTCGGCGTCAATGAAGGCCTGATCACCACGCCCGAGGCGCCGTTCGGCGGCGTCAAGGAATCCGGTCTCGGTCGCGAAGGCGGGCATCAGGGCATCGAGGACTATCTCGACACCAAATATGCCTGCTTCGGCGGCCTCGGACTCTGATATCGATCCCTGGGACAGGGCAGGCGTTTGGCCTGCCCTTGCCGGATGACACGCGGCCGGACTAAATCCACGGATCAGGAAATGACATTTCGGGCATGGCGATGAAAGACGGCGAGGTCTTCGGCACGACGCAGGCGGGCGAGGCCGTGCGCCGCTTCACCATTCGCGGCGGCGGCATCACGGCCAACATCATCGGGCTCGGCGCCATCATCCAAGACCTCAGGCTGAGCGGCCATGACGCGCCGCTGGTGCTGGGCTACGACCGCTTCGAACCCTACGAGACCGACCGCGCCTTCTTCGGAGCGGTGGTCGGCCGTTTCGCCAACCGCATCGGCGGCGGCCGCTTCACCATCGCCGGCAACCGCTACCAGACCGAGCGGAATTTTCTCGGCAAGCACACGCTGCATGGGGGCTCGGAAGGCTTTTTCCACCGGCCATGGACCGTCTCGCTGCACGGCCGCGATTTCGTGACGCTGACATTGCACGATCCGGACGGCGCCATGGGATTCCCGGGCGCGCTCGACGTCACCTGCACCTACCGGCTGAAGATCCCCGGCACGCTCAGCATGGAGCTGACCGCGACTTGCGAGGAGCCGACGCTCTGCAACCTCGCGCAGCATTCCTATTTCAATCTCGACGATGGCGGGGCGGGCGACATCCTCGACCATCGGTTGATGCTCAACGCCGGCGCCTACACGCCCGTCGATGACGAGATGATCCCGACCGGCGTGGTGAAGCCGGTCGACGGCACGCCTTTCGATTTCCGGCAGGCGCGGGCGCTGCGCATGGAAATGGAAGGCGAGCAGCTTCGCTATGACCTGAATTACTGCCTAGCCTCCAGCCGCGGGCCGCTACACCAGGCTGCCTGGGTGCAAGGCGCCAATTCCGGCGTCGAGATGGAAGTGTGGACCACCGAACCGGGACTGCAGCTCTATAGCGGTCAGTTCGTCGCGCCGACGTCGCCGGGTCTCGACGGCCGCCGCTACAGGGCGTTTTCGGGCCTCTGCCTCGAAGCGCAGACATGGCCGGACGCGCCGAACCGGCCCTATTTCCCGCAGGCGACGCTGTGGCCGGGGCAGATCTACCATCAGGTGACGGAATACCGGTTCCGCTTACCCTAAAGTTTGCCGATATTGAAGTGATGTCTGTCTAAGCTTCGATAGCGCTTAACTGTCGAAGGCCATCCTCAACGTCTCGAACGGAGCCAGCGCGCCGCGAACCTGCACGACCGCGGCGGCGACTTTATGCGCGCGGCGAGCAGCGTCGGCGGGCGCATGGCCGGCAAGCCGCGCGGCGAGATAGCCGCCATTGAAGGAATCGCCGGCGCCCGTGGTGTCGACGGGGGCGGCCACATGCACCGCGTCGACAGTTTGCGAAGCGCCGTTCAGCGCAATCAGGGCTGGCTGCTCGCCATTCTTGACCACGACCTCGCCGGTCAGCTTGCCAAGGCGCTCAGCCGTCGCCCGCGGCGTCGCGTCCCCGAACAGCAACTGCTCGTCCGGAAAGGTCGGCAGCGCGATGTCGGCGACGCCAAGCGCCTCCAGGATCGCCGCCTGCGCCGCCTCGCGGCTTGGCCACAGACGCGGCCGGTAGTTCGGGTCGAAAGCGACGAGCGAACCGGCCTTGCGGGCCGTCGCCACGGCTGAAAGCAGGGTTTTGCGCGCCACCTCGTCCAGAATTGCCAGGGTGATTCCGGAAAAATAGACAAGCGCCTGGTTTTCAAGGCTTTTTGCGAGTGCTGCCGGATCCGAGGCGAGCTGGCGCGCGGCCGCGTCGCTTCGCCAGTAGGTGAAGGCGCGCTCGGCTCCGGTGAGTGTTATGGCGTAAAGGCCGGGGCGCGCGCCGGCAATGACCGGACTGTTGCCCACGCCTATGCCGTTCTCGGCAAGGAAGGCGATCTGATCGCGCGAGAAGGGGTCGTCGCCGAAGGCCGACACGTAGGTCGCGGGCCGATCCGGGCTCAAGGCGTGCAACGCCCAGAGCGTGTTGAAGGTATCGCCGGCAAAACCCATGCGCCAGTTCGGGCCGGTCTGGCCCGACAGTTCCAGCATGCATTCGCCGATCGACGCGATACCCTTGGCCATGCGGCTTGTCCCTTCCTAAGATCTTGTTGCTGTAGCTTTTTGCGGCCGGCAGCGCCATGCTTGGCTAGCGGCGAATTTTGCGCCAGAAGCGATTTCCCACAGGCAGGGCGGGACGCCACAAGCGGCCCGCGACGTTAGCAGCCGAAGAGGAACGGGTTTGGCATCGATATGGCGTTACATTCTTGCGGGTCTCGGCCTGGCCGCTCTGCTGGTCGGCATCGTGGCCGCGGTCTATCTGACGCTGCCGCAAGCGGCCTCCGGTCCGGACATTTCACGCTCCAAGAAGACGGCGAACGGGCTGTTCGTCGCGAGCTTCGAGCCGGAGCGCGGCGTCGTCCGGCAGGGCGAGCTGCAGTCCTGGCTGCTGACTTTGAAGACCGCCGCCGGCGCGCCGGTGGAGGGGGCGGCCATCACCGTTTCCGGCGGGATGCCGCAGCACGATCACGGCCTGCCGACCAGTCCGCAGGCGACCGACTACCTGGGTCAGGGGCGCTATCGCATCGACGGCGTGAAGTTCACGATGAGCGGCTGGTGGCAGCTGCACTTCGGTATTTCGGCGGCGGCGGGTTCCGATTCCGTCGTCTTCAACATCGTGTTGTGAGCGGGCGATGAGGCGGCTGACCAGCGTTGTTAGAGCGGTTCAGCGTTTCACAGAATCGCGGAACCGCTCTAAATCTTTGTTTTTGCGCAATTCCGGACGGAAAACCGCTGCGCACTTTTCCTGGAATTGCTCTAGCCTGCTGGCTTTAGCCGCTCTCGTCTTGCTGGGCGGCTGCGGCGAGCCGCAGTTCAGCGACGCCGAGAAGAAGACCATCGCGTCGCTGGCGCTGAACACGCTGCCGTCATTGAAACCCGACACCACGAACCAGTATGCGGATGTGCCGGCGGCCGCCGCGCTTGGCTCGACGCTGTTCTTCGATACCGGCATGAGCCGCGACGGAACGGTGTCCTGCTCGACCTGCCACAAGATCGACCGCCAGTTCCAGGACGACCTGCCGCAGGCGGTCGGCGTCAGCCGCACCAACCGCCGCACCATGCCGCTGGCAGGCGTGGCCCGCAATCCGTGGTTCTTCTGGGACGGCAGGCGCGACAGCGTGTGGGCGCAGGCGCTGACGCCGCTCGAAAATCCGCTGGAGCAGGCAGGCAACCGGGCCGCTTTCGCGCATTACATCAAGAAGCGGTTCGGCGAGCGCTATGAACGCATCTTCGGGCCGCTGCCGGACCTTTCGACCGTGCCGGCCAGTGCCAGCCCGCTTGGCACGGATGCCGAGAAGGCGGCGTGGAACGCCATGCCCACCGGCCAACAAGACGACGTCAACCGCGTCTTCGCCAATATCGGCAAGGCGATCGCCGCCTTCGAGCGCTCGATCGAGCCCGAGCAGACGCGCTTCGACCGCTTCGCCATCGATCTCGCGACCGGCGCCAAGCCGGTAGGGGATGCGGTGTTTTCGCCGGAGGAGGTTCTTGGGCTGAAGCTGTTCATCGGCAAGGCCAATTGCGTGACCTGCCACAACGGGCCGCGCTTCACCGACAACTCCTTCCACAACACCGGCGTGCCGCCCGTCGACGGCTTGCCGCCGGACCGCGGGCGCGTCGATGCCGTGGCGCAAGTCGAGGCCGATCCGTTCAACTGCCTGGGCAAGTTCCGTGACGGCGACGAAAGCGCCTGCCGCGAGCTGCGCTTCATGGTCAAGGATGGGCCGCAGATCGTGCGCGCCTATAAGACGCCGTCACTCAGGGGCGCAGCGGACCGGCCGCCCTACATGCATGCCGGGCAGTTCGCGACGCTCGGTGAGGTCGTGGCGCATTACTCGAAGGTGCCGCTCGCGGTCGAGGGCGTTTCCGAAGTGCACCCGCTCGACCTTTCCGAGCGCGAGCGGGCGGCGCTGGTGGCTTTCCTGAAGACGCTGTCAGAATAAAGGGATAAGAGGTGATCCCATGAACCGAAAAACAATTCCCGTCGAAGATGCTGCCAAGGACTGGTTTAACGATCCGGAATTTGTTGCTGAATTCGAAGCCTTGGAGGCGGAATTTGCGGTTGCCGAGGCGTTGATCGGGACCAGCGAGGAGATCGATCAGATGAGGAAGCCTCGCGCTAGTGGCACCGCACAGGGATTTTGACCGGTCGGCTCTGTTTGCGTTGGCAGGTGGCATGCGTTGGAGATTGGCCGAAACGCGCAATCGCGATCGTCATTCT
>NZ_VFVL01000015.1 GCF_006442815.1 Mesorhizobium sp. B2-4-3 | reverse complement strand
ACTCCAAAACCCCTTCGGGCCAAAAGTGTTACCCATGTCTCCGGTATAAACCGTAACCTATGTGTCCGGAACGGACCGAGAAAGTTTTGGCTCCCCGGGCCGGATTCGAACCAGCGACCAACCGGTTAACAGCCGGTTGCTCTACCACTGAGCTACCGGGGAACGGAGGCTCTGACGTGAGTGGCGCAGCCTATAGCAAACACCTTTCGCCTTTGCAAAGAAGCAATTCGCAATTTTTCTCCAGTTTTTGATGCGGCTATTTGTGCCATCGTTCGGCGCGCCCACATATGAAGGGCTTCACACCGGCATGGAACAAAGCGGCCGGTTGTCGTCTTGAATGGCTTAGGCAGCAGATGGGATTTGGCTTGAATGACCGCAGCGGATGATGACAACGCCCCGGCGCGCAAGATTTCGATCTTCGGCCGCGAGTTCACCATGCCGCGCTCGCGCGGCTGGCGAATCGCGATCGGCATGCTGCTTACGCTTGGCGGGCTTCTGGGCTTTCTGCCGATTCTCGGCTTCTGGATGATTCCGCTCGGTCTCCTGGTTCTATCCTATGAATTCGCCATGATCCGGCGCCACCGGCGGCGTTTCGTCGTCTGGTGGGAGCGCCGGCGCCGGCCAGACTGAGAGGCTGGGGCGGCTGCGCCACAGCGATGCCACACCCGCGACAACCGATTGGTAATCACCACTTTGGCTGCTCCATGCGAAAGCGTCGGGAATGACGCGCGAGCGCTTGACGACCTTTGAGCGCCAACATAATGAGTTCGCTCGGAACGCCGGGAGCATTGCGAGGCCTCGTGGCGGAGTGGTTACGCAGAGGACTGCAAATCCTTGCACCCCGGTTCGATTCCGGGCGAGGCCTCCAGATGCTTGCGGGCTCCAGCGCAACCGCGCCGGAGCAGGGGTTCCAGTCGAAGTTTAGGCCGCGCGCCTGGCGCGGAGAGCGGATTGTTGGGACATGAACGCTGATTTCTCCGAACGCCGCGTGAAGATGGTCGACGGCCAGGTCCGGACCACCGATGTGACCAGCGCGCCGCTCCTCGAAGCGATGCTGGCCGTTCCGCGCGAGGCCTTCGTCGGCGCAGGGCAGCAGGATTTGGCCTATATCGACGAAGACATCCGCATTTCCGATGGCGCCAATGGCGGCGGCGCACGCTACCTGATGGAGCCGTCGCCGCTCGCCAAGCTTTTGCAACTGGCCGAGATCGACGCGGGCGATTCGGTGCTCGATGTCGGTTGCGGCACCGGCTATTCCGCCGCATTGCTGTCGCGGCTCGCGCGCTCCGTCGTCGCGCTGGAGAGCGATCCCGCACTGGCGGAGGCCGCCAAATCCACGCTTTCCAACCTTGGCTGCCAGAACGTCACGGTGGTCACCGGGCCGCTGCCGCAGGGGCAGGCCGCCAAGGGACCCTACAACGCCATCTTCATCGGCGGCAGCATCGAGGAAGTGCCGCCGGCACTGCTCGACCAGCTTGCGGAAGAAGGCCGCCTGGTTGCGGTCGAAGGGCGGGGCAACTCTGGCGTGGCCCGGCTGTTTTTCAAGGCAGGGGGGGTTGTAACCGGAAGGCGTGCCTTTAATGCGGCAATTAAGCCACTACCGGGCTTCGAACGTGCTCACGCATTTGAATTCTGAGCGTTTTTGCCTTGCGGCGAGGGCGCTGTCATGATCGCTTGCGCCTGACAATCGTTGCTGATTGGTTAACCGGGCGTTTCCGGGAGGCCGTCAGCGGGGGAACGATAAACAGCGCGGCGCCGGCCGATCCGCAAGGGTAGGTTGGCGTGGCGTGGTTCCCATGCAAAACGAATGAGGGAAATAACGTGCCGCCTCTACGCAAGAGTGTTTTAGTAGCTATCCTTGTTTCGGCCACGGCGCTTTCGCCGTTGGCCGCCTCCGCCGAAACCATTACGGGCGCTCTCGCCAAAGCCTATCAGTACAATTCGCAGCTCAACGCCGCACGTGCCGGCGTGCGTGTCACCGATGAAGGTGTCGCCATCGCCAAGTCGGGCTGGCGCCCGACCGTCACCGGTTCGAGCAGCATCGACTACACCAGCACCCACGCGCAGGGCTCCACCCAGAACATCAC
The DNA here is from genome assembly GCF_006442815.1 of Mesorhizobium sp. B2-4-3. Classification (GTDB taxonomy): domain Bacteria; phylum Pseudomonadota; class Alphaproteobacteria; order Rhizobiales; family Rhizobiaceae; genus Mesorhizobium. The sequence continues at coordinate 128,180 of NZ_VFVL01000015.1, read as the reverse complement.
CACAGGCAACTTCGGCATACAGATCAACCAGACGCTGTTCGACGGCTTTCAGACCAAGAACAACGTCGCGGCCGCCGAATCGCAGGTGAAGGCCTCGGTCGAAAGCCTGCGCAACACCGAAGAGAACATCCTGTTCAACGCGGCCAGCGCCTATATGGACGTGATTCGCGACCGCCAGGTCGCGGTGCTGACCGAGCAGAACCTGCAGTTCCTGAGCGAGCAGGCGCGCGCCGCCCGCTCGCGCTTCGAGGTGGGCGAGGGCACCCGCACCGACGTCGCCCAGGCCGATGCCTCGCGCGCGACGGCCGTGGCGCAGCTGAGCGCTGCTCGCGCGACGGCGCTGGCGAGCGCCGCCACCTATCACCAGATCGTCGGCGACGAGCCGGGCAAGCTCAAGGCGGCCTCGCCGCTGGGCAAGCTGCTGCCGGGTAGCGTCGATTCCGCCTTGGCCATCGCTTCCGCCGAACATCCCGCCATTCTTGCCACAGAGCATCTCGTCGATGCCGCGGCCTTTTCGGTGAAGTCGTCGGAAGGCGCGCTGCTGCCGCAGGTGACCGCCTCGGCCGGCATTTCGGACAATTACAGCCACTCCGTTCCCGACATCAGGGGCACCAACGGCACCTCGACGTCGGCCAATATCGGCGCCACGCTGACCATTCCGATCTATTCGGGCGGCCGGACCTCGGCGGTTGTGCGGCAGAACAAGGAATCGCTTTCGGAGGCACGCATCCAGATCGACGTCACCCGCGATCAGGTGCGCCAGGCTCTGGTCACGGCATGGACGCAATACACCGCGGCGCGCGAAACAGTAGCTGCCAACAGGCAGGTGATCGATGCCGCGCAACTGGCGCTCAACGGCGTCATCGAAGAGCGCAATGTCGGCCAGCGCACGACGCTGGATGTGTTGAACGCGCAGAACGCGGTCATCACCGCCAAGATCAACCAGGCCAGTTCCGAGCGCGACGTGGTGGTGGCGAGCTATGCCATTCTCCAGGCGATGGGCCGGCTGTCGGTCGATCGCCTTGGCCTGGCGGTCGCCAAATACAGGCCCGAAGAGCATTACAACGCCGTCAAGGACAAGTGGTTCGGACTGCGCACGCCCGACGGACGCTGATTCCCGACAGCACGCTTTCGGCAAAACGCCGCGTGTCCGATGGATGCGCGGCGTTTGTCTTTCCGGGCGGCTCATGGGGCTGGGTCGCCTAATCTGTTGAAATCCAACGTGTCCCCAGATTGGGGATTCTCGGATGACGATCCGTCGGTTACGCTGTCGCCATTGATTCGAATTCCGACCCGGGCAGGAACGGAATTCTTGAATGGGTCAAGTTCTTGAACGGGTCGGTTCTTGGCCAGGTCAAGTTCTTGGGGCAGGTCACTAGGGCGGCGGATGTGACGATGGCGACGGCAAGCAGCGCGCAGCGCGAACCTTCCATGGAAGAGATACTGGCTTCCATCCGGAGGATCATCGAAGACAGCGACACCGGGCGCAAGCAGCCGGCCGAGGCCGGTGAACTGCGCCAGGATCTGGAGCCGGCCGCGATTAGCGTACCCACGGTCGAAGTCGACGCCTTTCGTTCCGAGTTGCATGCCGACGCCGGCCCGCGCAAGCCGGCGACGCTGGCGGAGGTCCAGGCCCAGCTGGCCGCGGCCGATCCGGCGGTTGCACGCGTCGAGGCTCGTCCCGAGCCGGTCAAGGCGGCTCCGGTCGCGGTCGATTCCGAGGGTGCCGAGCCGAGCGCGCAAGCGGCCACGAGCAGGCCGGGCGCGGCAAACGCGACGCAGTCGGCCGAGACCATCGTCGCCGATTGGCGGCGCGAGATAGCGGCGGTCGGCGGCAGCACGGTCACCGCGAAACCGGCCGTCCGGGTCCAGGAACCCGCGCCGAGGGTCGAGATCGAGAAGCAGGAGCCGGCGTTTGAAGCTGCCACGCATGCCGGCGCTCCCCGGGCATCCGAACCGGAAGCACAGCCGGCTCGGCCCGCGATCCTTTCCGAGCATGCGGGCCGGCAGGTTGCCGCGGCCTTCGGCGAGCTTTCCGACGCTTTTGCCAGCCGCGGCAAGAAGAGTTTCGACGAGATGGCCGAGGAGATGCTGCGGCCGATGCTGCAGGATTGGCTCGACAACAACCTGCCGACACTGGTCGAAAGGCTGGTGCGCGAGGAGATCGAGCGCGTGGCGCGCGGGGCGCAGTAAGCTGCCGCAACACGCAGGCTGAAAAAGCGCCGCCTTCGGGCGGCGCTTTTGCTTCAGGACCCGCTGCGCCCTTGCAGTCGACCTGCATCAGGCGAGCCGCCATCGCAGCACCGGCCGGGATTGTCGCCGGTCGCGGCATGCCTATCTGTAAGAGCGATCGCAGTTCTCGCGGTTGACTCGGCCAAGACCTTCCGATTTACACCGGACGCTTGTTCCCGACAGTTCGGACCTCCTCCATGCTTGAAAAGACATACGACGCCAAAGCCGTCGAGCCGAAGATCGCCAAAGTCTGGGAAGAGGCCGATGCCTTCCGGGCCGGCGCTGGCGCGGATGAAGGGGCCGAAGCCTTCACCATCGTCATCCCGCCGCCGAACGTCACCGGCTCGCTGCATATGGGCCATGCGCTCAACAACACGCTGCAGGACATTCTCGTGCGCTTCGAGCGCATGCGCGGCAAGAATGTGCTTTGGCAGCCCGGCATGGATCACGCCGGCATCGCCACGCAGATGGTGGTCGAGCGCCAGCTCATGGAAAGGCAGATCCACCGCCGCGATCTGACGCGTGAGGAGTTCATCGAGAAAGTCTGGGAGTGGAAGGCCGAATCGGGCGGCGCGATCTTCAACCAGCTGAAGCGGCTCGGCGCCTCGGCCGACTGGAGCAGAGAACGCTTCACCATGGATGAAGGCCTGTCCAAGGCGGTGCTGGAGGTCTTCGTCACCCTCTACAAGGAAGGCCTCATCTACAAGGACAAGCGCCTTGTGAACTGGGACCCGAAGCTGCTTACCGCCATTTCCGACCTCGAGGTCGAGCAGCAGGAGGTGAACGGCAATCTCTGGCACTTCCGCTATCCGATCGAGGGCGAGGCGTTCGACCCCGAGAACCCGAAGACCTTCATCACGGTCGCCACGACGCGTCCCGAGACGATGCTCGGCGACACCGCCGTGGCCGTGCATCCCGATGACGAGCGCTTCACCGATCTGGTCGGCCGCAACGTCGTGCTGCCGATCGTCGGCCGCAAGATTCCGATCGTTGCGGACGAGTATTCCGATCCGGAAAAAGGCTCCGGCGCGGTCAAGATCACGCCGGCGCATGACTTCAACGACTTCGAGGTAGGCAAACGCCACAAGCTGCCGGCGATCAACATCCTCACTGTCGAGGCGGCCATCAAGCTGAAGAACAATGAGGATTTCCTTGCCGGCCTTGAGATCACGCCGGAACGTCAGACCGTCTGGGACGAGCTCGATGGGCTCGACCGTTTCGTCGCGCGCAAGAAGATCGTTGAGCTGATGGAGGGAGGCGGCTTCCTCGACAAGGTCGAGCCGCACCGCCACGCCGTGCCGCATGGCGACCGTGGCGGCGTGCCGATCGAGCCGTTCCTGACCGAGCAGTGGTATGCCAATGCCGCCGAACTCGCCAAGCCGGCGATCGCCTCGGTGCGCGAGGGCCGTACCAACTTCGTGCCGAAGAACTGGGAAAAGACCTATTTCGACTGGATGGAAAACATCCAGCCCTGGTGCATCTCGCGCCAGCTCTGGTGGGGTCACCAGATCCCGGCCTGGTACGGGCCGGACGGGCATGTCTTCGTCGAAAAGACCGAGGAAGAGGCGCTCGCTGCCGCCATTGAATATTACCTTGCGCTGGAAGGGCCGTGGAAGGCCTGGGTCGAGGACAGGCTGGAAAACTTCCAGCCGGGCGAGATCCTGACCCGCGACGAGGACGTGCTCGACACCTGGTTCTCGTCGGCGCTGTGGCCATTCTCGACGCTCGGCTGGCCCGACCAGACGCCTGAGCTCAAGACCTATTACCAGACCGACGTGCTGGTGACCGGCTTCGACATCATCTTCTTCTGGGTCGCCCGCATGATGATGATGGGTCTGCACTTCATGGACGAGGAGCCTTTCCATACCGTCTATGTGCATGCGCTGGTGCGCGACAAGAACGGGCAGAAGATGTCGAAGTCGAAAGGCAACGTCATCGACCCGCTCGAGCTGATCGACGAATATGGCGCCGATGCGCTGCGCTTCACGCTGACCGTCATGGCGGCGCAAGGGCGCGACGTGAAGCTCGATCCGGCCCGCATCGCCGGCTACCGCAATTTCGGCACCAAGCTGTGGAACGCGACGCGCTTCGCCGAGATGAACGAGGTCGCGCGCGACGACGAATTCTGGCTGAACGACGCCAAGCTGCCGGTCAACCGCTGGATCCTGACCGAGCTGACGCGGGCGGCGCGCGCCATCACCGAAGGCATCACCAGCTACCGGTTCAACGAGGCGGCGGGCGCGGCCTATCGGTTCGTCTGGAACCTGTTCTGCGACTGGTACCTGGAACTGTTGAAGCCGGTGTTCATGGGCACGGACGAGGCCGCCAAGGCCGAGAGCCGGGCCTGCGTCGCCTTTGTGCTGGACGAGATCTACAAGCTTCTGCATCCGATGATGCCGTTCATGACCGAGGAATTGTGGGCGCAGACCGCGGGCGAGGGCACGGAGCGCTCGTCGCTGCTTTGCCATGCCGCATGGCCGTCGCCCGACTTCGAGGATGGGGAGGCCGCCGCCGACATCAACTGGCTTGTCGACCTTGTCTCGGGCATCCGCTCGGTGCGTTCGGAAATGAACGTGCCGCCGGCGGCGATCGCGCCGCTGATGGTGATCGGCGCCAACACGCTGACGCAAGAGCGGCTGGAGCGTCACGCCCAGGCGATCAAGCGGCTGGCGCGCGTCGGCGATATCGCGCTCGCCGATGCACCGCCGAAAGGCTCGGCGCAGATCGTGCTCAACGAGGCGACGGTGAGCCTGCCGCTCGGCAACCTGATCGACCTCCAGGCCGAGGCCGCGCGGTTGCAGAAGGAACTGGCGAAGGTGACCGAGGAGATCGCGCGCCTGCACAAGAAGCTGTCGAACGAAAAGTTCGTCGCCAACGCGCCGGAAGAGGTGGTCGAGGCAGAGCGCGAGAAACTCGCCGAATATCGCGAGGCGCAGGAGAAGCTTTCGGTGGCTTTGACCAGGGTCCGCGACGCCGGCTGAGCGGCAAGATTCGGCCTCGCTCCAAAGGCGCCTTTCCGGTACGTTAGCTGCCTCGAAAATGCAGCTGCCGCTACGTTAATTTTGACGTAAAGGGAAAGTTTGCGCCCCATTGTTGCCATAATGTAACAATGGGGCCTGCGAGCCCTAAAATCGGCTGTTTTTGCCCTGTTTCGGGCAGTTTCTTCGGAGTTTTTCGACCGTTTGACGCCGGGTCGCGCGATTTAGGCGCCGATTGCGGCGCCAGCCACCATGGCGAAAATACGTGCTGTCAAGATGTACATGTACAGCCCTTGAAATCGTTGTTGCGTCGTTAACCCGAATTGGTTCTAGCTTGAGCCACTTGTATTTTGGGGAGGGATTTCCATGAACATCTTGCGGCTCAAAGCTCTGGCGGGGGCAGGCTGCTTTTCGATCGCTTTGATCGGTGCGGCGATGCATCCCGCGCATGCCGGCGGCCTGGAGCGCGGCGGCTACGACATCGATCTGCTTTTCGATCCCGCGCCGGTCGCGACGGAGGCGGAAGCGACCTATGTGATGCCGGATCGCAAGTACAAGAATGCGAAGGGGCCGGGTGGGGCTCCCCTGTTCCCGGGCTTTAGCTCTACGGCCGACGGCGCGGAGCCTTATTGGGTGCCGCGCATCGGCGTCAAGGTTCAGGTTGTCCAAGGCGTCGACTGCATGGTCGATTATTCGCAGCCGTGGGGCGCACATACGGCACCGGGCAGTAACTGGAACGGAGCGGTTTCAAACATTGAGACCGATATCAAGAGCAACAACTACGCCGGTACTTGCTCTTACAAGTTTGATGCCGGGAAGGGCCAGCTCCGTTTTATCGGCGGCGTGTTCTACCAGGATATTTCAGGCTTCAAGGAAAGCTTGGTGGGTTTTGCCCCCATTACCTTCCAGCCACTGTCCGGTCGCGTCGATCTGGATGCCAGCGGCTGGGGTTGGCGTGCAGGCATAGCGTACGAAATTCCGGACATCGCATTGCGCGCTAGCCTCGTTTACAATTCGCAGGTGAAGCTCGACAACATTTCTGGCGCGCTGACTTTGCCAAATGGCTTGGGAGGGACTGCGTCCGCACCTATCTATGGCTCGACGCAGTATATGCCTGACTCGGTGGAATTGAAATTGCAGTCCGGCATTGCGCCGGGCTGGCTTGCTTTCGGTTCGATCAAATGGGTGAACTGGAGCGTGCTGCAAAGTGTTCCGATCTGTATAGTAGGGACTCCCTCCCAGTTCTGTGTGACCAATGGTCTTGGAGAGGCGACCTCGCTGGACCTGATGTATCGTGATGGGTGGACCGTGTCGGGCGGTATCGGCCACAAATTCAACGATCAGTGGAGTGCCGCGGCCCAGCTCACTTGGGATCGTGGTACTTCGCATGGCTACGGCGCCCAGACTGATACTTGGACACTCGGCGGCGGAGTCGCTTACACGCCGCAACCCAACATCGAGGTTCGTTTGGCTGGTGCGATCGGCGTGTTGACCAGCGGTCATTCCGGCATATTGATTGGCGAAAACGGTAAGATTGTTGGCGCGGACGCCAGCTATGACTTCGGCAACGATCTCGTCACTGCGATCTCGGGCGGAATCAAGATAAAGTTCTAAACTTCTGAAAATTCGACGAAAAAAGGCCGGGCAACGCCCGGCCTTTTTCGTTGAGTGACCGATGCCTTTGGCTCCGTCCTTCCGCCCGCTGTTGCGGATTCGCCGCGCAACCGGCGCCCGATACGATTGTGACGTTTTGGCAACAGTTTATGAACAACCCCCGCGCTAAAAGACTTGCCGAGGGAACTGCCCATTTCCCGCCATAAACCCGGAGCACCCGAGATATGTCCCGGGATGCGTGCCAGGTTGGCGCGGCGAGGGACCGGCCGCGGGTGTGCGGCAAGGACAATGATGGACGCCAAGGCAATCTCCAAGGCCAAGCTGCCCAGCCGCCACGTGACCGTTGGTCCGGCGCGCGCGCCGCATCGTTCGTACCTCTATGCCATGGGCCTGTCGGCGGCCGAGATCGCGCAGCCTTTGGTCGGCGTCGCCAGCTGCTGGAACGAGGCCGCGCCCTGCAACATCTCGCTGATGCGCCAGGCGCAAGTGGTGAAGAAGGGCGTGGCTGCCGCCAACGGCACGCCGCGCGAGTTCTGCACCATCACCGTCACCGACGGCATCGCCATGGGCCACCAGGGCATGAAGTCGTCGCTGGTGTCGCGTGAGGTGATCGCCGATTCGGTCGAGCTCACCATGCGCGGCCATTGCTACGATGCCCTTGTCGGGCTCGCCGGCTGCGACAAGTCGCTGCCCGGCATGATGATGGCGATGGTGCGCCTCAACGTGCCCTCGATCTTCATCTATGGCGGCTCGATCCTGCCCGGCAGCTATCGCGGCCGGCAGATCACCGTGCAGGACGTGTTCGAGGCGGTCGGCCAGCATTCGGTCGGCACGATCAGCGACGCCGAATTGCTCGAGATCGAGCAGGCGGCCTGTCCTTCCGCCGGTTCCTGCGGCGCTCAGTTCACCGCCAACACCATGGCGACCGTCGCCGAGGCGATCGGCCTTGCGCTGCCCTATTCCTGCGGCGCGCCGGCGCCCTACGAGATGCGCGACCGCTTCAATTTCGCATCCGGCGAAAAGGTCATGGAGTTGATCGCCAAGAACATCCGGCCGCGCGACATCGTCACCCGCAAGGCGTTGGAGAACGCGGCGACCGTGGTGTCGGCCACCGGCGGCTCGACCAACGCGGCGCTGCATCTGCCGGCGATCGCGCATGAGGCCGGCATCAAGTTCGACTTGTTCGACGTGGCGGCGATCTTCGAGAAGACGCCCTATATCGCCGACCTCAAGCCGGGCGGCAGATATGTCGCCAAGGACATGTTCGAGGCCGGCGGCATTCCGCTGCTGATGAAGACGCTGCTCGACCACGGCTATCTCCATGGCGACTGCATGACGGTCACCGGCCGCACTTTGGCCGAAAATATGGAGCACGTTGCCTGGAATGAGAGCCAGGATGTCGTGCGTCCCGCCAATCGGCCAATCACCAAGACAGGCGGCGTTGTGGGCTTGAAGGGCAACCTTGCCCCCGAAGGCGCGATCGTGAAGGTCGCGGGCATGTCGGAACTGAAATTCTCAGGACCGGCGCGCTGCTTCGATTCGGAGGAGGAGTGCTTCGAGGCGGTCACGCAGCGCAACTACCGGGAAGGCGAGGTTCTCGTCATCCGCTACGAGGGGCCGCGCGGCGGCCCGGGCATGCGCGAGATGCTGTCGACGACGGCCGCGCTTTACGGCCAGGGCATGGGCGGCAAGGTGGCGCTGATCACCGACGGGCGCTTCTCCGGCGCCACGCGCGGTTTCTGCATCGGCCATGTCGGGCCAGAGGCGGCGGTCGGCGGGCCGATCGGACTGATCCAGGATGGCGACGCGATCTCGATCGACGCCGTGAAAGGCACGATCGAAGTGGCCCTGTCGGACGCCGAACTGGCGGCCCGGGCAAAGAGTTGGAAGGCGCGCAAGACCGACTATCAGTCCGGCGCGATCTGGAAATATGCGCAGGCCGTGGGGCCGGCCCGCGACGGCGCGGTGACCCATCCGGGTGCGGCAGAAGAAACGCACTGCTATGCGGACATCTGAGGTGTTGAGGTCGTCTGTCTTTTCGGCACTGATCGCTCTCGCGACCTTGGGCGCCGTCGGGCAGGCCATGGCCTTCGACGACAAGGTGTTCGACGACAAGACCGGCGTGAAGCCGCAGTCGAGCCCCTGGGCGGTGTTCCAGTTCGGCTTCTCCGCCTACAAGAGCGGCCATAAGGAACAGGCGGTCGAAGCCTATAAATACGCCGCCGAGAACGGCCAGATCGGCGCCACATGGAAGCTTGCGCGCATGTATGCCGAAGGCGACGGCGTGACGCGCGACGACTACGCCGCCTTCAAGTTCTTCTCGGAAATCGTCGACCAGGATGTCGAGCCCGGCTCGCCGGAAGAGAGCTATGTGTCGGACGCGCTGGTGGCGCTGGGCGACTATCTTCGCAAGGGCATTCCCGGCACGCCGGTCGAGGAGAATGATGTCGCGGCGCAGGAATATTACATGCGCGCCGCCGCCAACTACCGCAATCCGAACGCCCAGTTCGAGATCGGCCAGATGTTCCTCAAGGGCGAGGGCGGCGTGAAGGCCAGCGTCAAGCAGGCAGGCCGCTGGCTGCAACTCGCCGCCGAAAAGGGCCATGCCGGCGCGCAGGCGACGCTCGGCAATCTTCTGTTCCAGAGCGGCAAGGTCGTGCGCGGCCTGGCGATGATGACGGCGGCGCTGGCGCGGGCTCCGGCGGCCGACCAGCCCTGGATCCGCAACATGCAGGAAGAGGCTTTCGCCGCGGCCGGCGAGGCCGATCGCCGGACCGCGATCTCGCTCGCCGACGATATCCTGACCAAGGGCAACAACGGCGACCAGTAAGCGCAGGTTTGGCGATAGCGTGCGTGGTAGCTTGGCGCATGCATTGTCCAATGTAGCGCTGGTCGACCCCCACTCCGTCTCGGCTTCGCCGAGCCACCTCTCCCCCGATCGACGGGGTAGAGGAAGGCGCCAAGCTTTTTGCCGTCAGCGCTCGTCCAGCAACGCTCCCTTCCTTTCCTCCGGAGGGGGAAAGGTGGTGCTGCGAAGCAGCGACGGATTGGGGGAACCACGTGGCAGTCAAGCCAGTCACGCCAGTCACAGAAGATGTGTGCATAGCGTAACCTGGATGGTGGGGAGATCGGCGGCGCCTCAGTTCTCGGTCGGCTCCGTCGGCGCAGGGCCGGGCGTCGGGGTCGACATCGACGTCGGGTGGGGTTTTGGCGCGTCTCCCGGGCATTCGTCCTTGATCCTGGTCCAGGACGTGTTGTTGAGAACCATGTCGCAGCGGGCGAGGTGGCTCTCGCCTGCCGGCGTCAGGCACGCCGTCTCGCCGACATTGAAAGACTTGCCATTGGCAAGACAGGTTGGTGCCGCCAGCAACGGCGTCGGCGCGGCAAGCGCCAAAGCAAGGCCGACCGGCCCAAAAAGAAATCGGATCGCCATTCAACCCCCACAGCAATCCGTATCAAAGACGGGATTTGTGGCGATATCAGGGTCCGCGGAACTTGAGTGGCTCAGGCGGGCTGCAGGCTGAGCTCGATCGCGACCGGCACATGGTCGGACGGTTTTTCCCAGGCGCGGACGTGCTTTTCCACCGAGGCCGACGCAAAACGGTTGGCGGCTTCCGGTGACAGCAGCAGATGATCGATGCGGATGCCGTTGTTCTTCTGCCAGGCGCCGGCCTGATAATCCCAGAAGGTGTAGACGCCGGCCGAGTCGGTCACGGTGCGCACCGCTTCGGTGAAACCGAGATTCTTCAGCCGGCGGAAGGCTTGCCTCGTCTGCGGCTGGAACAGCGCGTCACCCAGCCAGTTTTCGGGAAACCGGGCATCGGCCGGTTCGGGGATGACATTGTAGTCGCCGGCCAGCACCAGCGCCTCCTCGAGCCGCAGCCGCTCCTGCGCCCAGCGCTCCAGCCGCGCCATCCAGGCGAGCTTGTAGGAAAATTTCCGCTCATCGTCGATCGGGTTGCCGTTCGGCAGATAGAGCGAAACGACGCGCAGGGCGCCCTGGTCGGTCGAGAAGACACCTTCGATGAAGCGGGCATGATCATCCGCGTCGTCGCCCGGCAGGCCGCGGTTGACCTCGTCGAAAGGAAGCTTCGACAGGATCGCGACGCCGTTGAAGCTCTTCTGGCCGTTGGTCTCGACATTGTAGCCCAGCGCCTCGATCTCGGCGCGCGGGAACTGGTCGTCGACCGTCTTGATCTCCTGTAGGCACACGATGTCCGGCGCGCTTTCGGTCAGCCAATGGGTGAGGTTGCCGATGCGGGCGCGAACGCCGTTGATGTTCCAGGTGACGATCTTCATGCAGGCCTCGATGCTGTTCGGACGGAGGGCGTTCGACGAAGCGGATCGTATTGCCTGCGCGGGCCTTTAGAAAGGCTGTCCGGTCGCATTCCTGCCAATAGCCGGGCGACAGCCGTGGGCTTACCCGGTTCGCACCGGTCACAGGCTTGCGAAGTTTCGGTCGATCAGATGGAGAAGCTGGTGCCGCAGCCGCAGGAGGCGACAGCGTTGGGGTTCCTGATCTGGAAGGACTGGCCCATCAGGTCGTCGACGAAGTCGATCACCGAGCCGCCCATATAGACCAGCGACAGGTCGTCGATCAGGACCGTCGCGCCGTCCTTCTCGATGGCGACGTCGTCATCGTTCGCGCCTGCGACGAGATCGAATTTGTAGGAAAAGCCGGAACAGCCGCCGCCTTCGACGGAGACGCGCAACGCCGTCTTGCCCGGTTCGCCGGCAACGATCCTGGCGATCCGCTTGGCCGCGGCATCGGTCATTTCGACGTTCATGGCAGTCTTGGCATCCGCGCCCATCGGCGTCACCTTGCTTTCGGTTTCACATGATAGGTATGAAGCGGGCGTGGCCAAGTCAACTGGTGGGTCAATGGACGAGCGGCAGGGCAAGGATGCTCTCGGCGACATCGGATTCGGCTATCGGCCGCGCGCGGTCTATGCGAGCGACCCGGCGCGCTCGCGCGGTCGCCTGTTCGACGAGCCGGAAAGCCCGACCCGCACGCCGTTCCAGCGCGACCGCGACCGCATCATCCATTCCACCGCCTTCCGCCGGCTGAAGCACAAGACCCAGGTCTTCGTCGCGCATGAGGGCGATCACTACCGCACGCGGCTGACGCATTCGATCGAGGTGGCGCAGATCGCACGCGCGCTGGCGCGGGCGCTGCGCGGTGACGAGGACCTCGCCGAAGCAGTCGCCCTGGTGCACGATTTCGGCCACACGCCGTTCGGCCATACCGGCGAGGACGCGCTCAACGAGAAGATGGCCGCCTGGGGCGGCTTCGACCACAACGCCCAGTCGCTGCGCGTCGTCACGCGGCTCGAGCGGCGCTATGCCGAGTTCGACGGGCTGAACCTCACCTGGGAGACGCTGGAAGGGTTGGTCAAGCATAACGGCCCGCTGACCGATGCGAGCGGGAAGGGGCTCAAGGGTCCGGTGCCGCAAGCGATCCGCGACTATTCGGAGCTGCACGACCTCGAGCTCGACCGCTTCGCCGGCATCGAGGCGCAGTGCGCCGCGATCGCCGACGACATCGCCTACAACACCCATGACATAGACGACGGCCTGCGCGCCGGGTTCCTCACGCTGGATATGCTGGAGGAGGTCGGCTTACCGGGGACGATCCTGAAGGGCGTGCGCGCCCGCTATCCGGCTCTAGATGACGTGCGTACCGGCCACGAACTGATGCGCCGGCAGATCACGCTGATGGTCGAGGATGTCATCGCATCGACCGCCGCCAATATCGAGCGCCTGAAGCCGGACAGCGCCGACGCGGTGCGCGCGGCGGGCGAGACCCTGGTGACCTTTTCGCCAGGGATGGCCGCGGCCGAAAAGGAATTGAAGGCCTTTCTCTACAAGCATCTCTACCGGCATGCGGAGGTGATGCGCGTGCGGGCTGATGCCGAGCAGATCGTGCGCGAGCTGTTCGACGTCTATTTCGCCGATCCACGCGCCATGCCCGATGGCTGGCGCGAAGGGCTCGACCGGGCCGAGGATCGCATCAAGGCGCGCAGCGTGGCCGACTTCCTGGCCGGCATGACCGACACCTATGCGCTCAAGGAACATCGGCGTCTGTTTGACCATACGCCCGATTTGAGCTAGGGCGAGCCTCGATTTTGCCGGCCAGGCTGCCGGTTGTCTCTTAAAGCCCAGAGCATATCCAATAAAGCCCAGAGCATATCCAATGAATATCTTCGCCGATTTCAACGCGCGGATCGTAAAGGCCGTCGAAGCCCTTGATCTCAAGGACAAGGATGGGGCCGCGCTCGACCTGTCGCGTGTCGCGGTCGAGCCGCCGCGCGATGCAAGCCATGGCGATCTCGCCACCAATGCGGCGATGGTGCTGGCCAAGCCCACCGGACAGAACCCGCGCGCGCTTGCCGAAAGACTGGCCGAAGCGCTCCGCGCCGACGCAGACGTTGCCTCGGCCGAGATCGCCGGGCCGGGCTTCGTCAATCTCAGGCTCAAGGACGCGTTCTGGCACGTGCATCTGACGACGTTGCTCGGCGAAGGGCGCAACTATGGCCGCTCGACCATCGGCGGCGGCCGCAAGGCCAATGTCGAATATGTTTCGGCCAACCCGACCGGCCCCATGCATGTCGGCCATTGCCGGGGCGCCGTGGTCGGCGACACCTTGGCCAATCTGATGGCGTTCGCCGGCTACGACGTGACCAAGGAATATGTCATCAACGACGCCGGCTCGCAGATCGACGTGCTCGGCCGCTCGGCGTTCCTGCGCTATCGCGAGGCGCTCGGCGACGATATCGGCGAGATCCCGTCTGGTCTCTATCCGGGCGACTATCTGGTCCCCGTCGGCCAGGCGCTGGCCAAGGAATTCAGCCGCGGCCTGCTGCAGATGCCGGAAGATGAAGCGCTGGCGATCGTCAAGGACCGCACCGTCGATGCGATGATGGCGATGATCCGCGAGGACCTGGCGCTGCTCAATGTGCATCACGACGTGTTCTTCTCCGAGCGCACGCTGCATGCCGACAACGCCAAGAGAATCCGGGCGGCGATCGCCGACCTGACGCTCAAGGGCCACATCTACAAGGGCAAGCTGCCGCCGCCGAAGGGCGAGAAGCCGGACGACTGGGAAGACCGCGAGCAGACGCTGTTCCGCTCGACGGCGGTCGGCGACGACATGGACCGGGCGCTGGTCAAGTCCGATGGCTCGTTCACCTATTTCGCCGCCGACGTCGCCTATCTGAAGGACAAGGTCGAGCGCGACTTCGTCGACCTGATCTATGTGCTCGGCGCCGACCATGGCGGCTATGTGAAGCGGCTGGAGGCGCTGGCGCGGGCGGTTGCCGGCGACACGGTCAAGCTCACCGTGCTGCTTTGCCAGCTCGTGAAACTGTTCCGCGACGGCGAGCCGGTCCGCATGTCGAAACGGTCCGGCGATTTCATCACTCTGCGCGAGGTCGTGGAGGAGGTCGGCCGCGACCCGATCCGCTTCATGATGCTTTACCGCAAGAACGACGCGCCGCTCGATTTCGACTTCGCCAAGGTCACGGAGCAGTCGAAGGACAATCCGGTGTTCTACGTGCAGTACGCGTCGGCGCGCTGCCATTCCGTCTTCAGGCAGGCGAGCGAGCAGCTCGGCGAGGCGAATTTCGACCGCAACCGGCTGGCGGCTTCCGTGGCTGCGCTGACCGACGAGGGCGAAATCGCGCTGATCCGGAAGCTGGCTGAATATCCAAGGCTGATCGAGTCCGCGGCGCTTTCGCTGGAGCCTCACCGGCTCGCATTCTACCTCTACGATCTGGCTTCCGGCTTCCATGCACAGTGGAATCGCGGCCACGACAACCAGGACTTACGTTTTGTTAAGGTTAACGACCGAGAATCAACCTATGCCAGACTAGGGCTGGTGCAGGCTGTTTCGGATGTCTTGACCTCCGGCCTGACGCTGATCGGGGCAGACGCGCCCACTGAAATGCGTTAGGTTTAACTAAAAAACCTGTCACCTTTTGCCCACATTGCGCTGGTAAGGGCCAACCCTGCGCGACGTCCATGGCGTCCGACTGTGTGCGAGTTCGGGAACAATAATGGCAGACAGAACCCCGCTGAAAGTAGCCGACCACAACGATATCGCCGCCGATGATCCGTTCGCGGAACTGACCCGGATCATGGGTTTCGACCCGCGCCAGCCGGTGCGGCAGCCGGCTCCCGCGGCCGAGAAGGCCGTGCCGGCCAATCAGGCTCCAGCGGCGGACGATTTCGACATCGACCTCGAGAAGGAGTTGATGGGAGAGTTCGATTCCGTCGAGGAAAGCGAGCTGGTCGCTCAGCAGGCTGCCCTGCATCAGATCGGCCATGAGCCGGCTTTCGAGCCCGCCAGCGCCGCCGCGAACGACGACGAGCTCACCGCGTCCTTCGAGCAGGATTTCGTGTTCGACGACGCGGCGGATCATGCCGATTTCGCCGTGGCCCGTGCGCCGGAGCCGAATTTCGCGCCGGAGCCGGATTTCGCGCCGGAGGCGCATTTTGCAGCGGAGCCGCATTTCGCGCCGGAGCCACAAGAAGCTCCCGAGCCGGAAGTCGCTTTTGACGACGATTTCGACAAGGCCGTCGCCAGCTCGCTGGATGTCTCGCCGCTCGAAGACGAGCTTCCGATCGATCAGGAGATGGCGGCTTCGCTGGACCAGGATTTCCAGCTCGACCATCACGAACCCGCCAACCTCGACGATCACGAGGATCACGAGCCGGCTGAGGCCCGTCAGAACGCCGTCGAAGCCGTGCAGGCCGCGACCGAAGACGCGTTCAACGCCGACTTCGACAATGCGGTCCAGATGTCGCTCGAAGACGAGCTGTCGTTTGAGAGCCACGAGCCGGAGCAGCAGGCGCAAGCCGCCGGGCCGGCCGAAGCCTACGCGGCCGATCCGCCGATTTCCGAGGACGATTTTGCCGGTCATTTCGATCAGGCAATGACCGATGTCGATATCAATCTCGGTCAGGATCAGGATCTTCAGGAGCCGGAGCTGGCGGTTGACGACGACCCGGCGCCGATGGTCGAGGCACCGACCGAGACGGCCCATTTCGCCGCCGAGCCTGAGTTCGCCGCGCCTGAACCTGCCGCGGCGCTGACCCTCGATGACGATTTCGAACTGAGTTTCCGCGATGCTCTGAACGAGGAGCCGCAAGCTCCGGCCGTCGATCCCGCCGCCGCGCTGCAGCCGGCCGCGGTCGAGCCGACTCCTGTCGTCGCCGCTCCGGTTCCGCCTGTCGCCGCCGTCGAACCGGCGAGGCCAGCAGCCAGCGAACGCAGCCTGGAAGACGAGCTCAATGCGCTGCTCGGCGCCATGACCGCGCGACCGATGCCGGCGGTCAAGGAGCCCGCTCCCGCGCCACGTCTGGTTGCGGAACCCGCAAGCTACGCTGGCGGGAAGGCGGCGGCCGATGATCTCGACTGGGATCTCGACGAGCACCAGCAAGCGCAGAACGGGCAGGGCGCTCAGCCGGCAGAGAGCGACATGGACGACCTGCTGGCCAGCGAACTCGATCGCCAGGATTTCTCAAGCTCGGCCAAAACCGAGGCCGATGTTGATTTCGATGACGATTTCGGCGCTGCTTTCGCCAAGAGCATCGAAGCTGAGCAGGCGGCCGCCGCCACGGCGAGGTCTCCGGTAAATTCCTCCGATTGGCTGCATTCGACGCCTACGGAATCAGCCAAGTCGTGGAGCCGTTCGACCCCGACCTCCGCTCCGCCGGTGCAGGCTTCGTTTGCCGCGCAGCCGGCGCCCTCGGCTCCGGCGCAGATGGCCCCGCCTTCAGCGCCGGTGCAGATGGCGGCGCCGGCCTACCGCAGCGAACCCGCAACGGATTATTCCGCCTATGCCAAGCCGGCGCAGTCGCCGGCGCCTTCGTCGCCGCCTCGCCAGCACGAAGACGTGCCGGATGTCGAGACGGTCGATGTGCCGGAGCGCGTGGTCGCGCTCGCGGACGACCTCGACATTCCGGAGCTCAGCTTCGAGGAAGACCAGCCGGCGGCGCCCGCTTACGACGATCTCGATGCGGAATTCGCCAGCCTGCTCACCGACATGAACGCGACGGAGATCGCGCCGGCGCCCGCGCAGAACCGGGGCTATGATGACGAATCCTACAGCGCCGGCTTCAATGGTTATGACCGTCGCGACTTGCGCACCGAGGCTCCGGCGGCTCCGGTAGCCCCGGCGTCGCTTGCCGTCGCGAACGATTACGACGCCGACGACCTGCCCGGCAGTCGGCCGGTTTCGCAGGCGGAGGATTTCGCCGCCGATGAGCTCGACTACGATCCCGAGCTCGAGGAAGCGATGGCGATCCCCGGGCTTGCAGAGCGCGAGGCGGCGCAGCCGCGCCGGCGCGGCGTGATGATGGCGGCGCTGGTCGGCGCCGTGGTGGTTCTCGGCGGCCTTGGCGCGCTGGCCTTCTCCTTCGGCGGTAAGGGCGGCAGCGAGGCTCCTGTTATCGTCAAGGCCGACAATTCGCCGATCAAGGTGAAGCCCGAAAATCCGGGCGGCACGGTGGTGCCGAACCAGGACAACAAGGTTTATGACGCGGTGGCCAAGGGCGGCGGCGCGGCCAAGCCCGCCGAGCCGGTGCAGCAGAAGCTGGTGAACACCACCGAGCAGCCCGTGGACCTGGCATCGAAGGAACCGCCGCCGAGCCGGGTCGTCGATCTCTCGCCCAACGACGACGCCGCGGCCGGCACTGACGCCGCCGACGATTCAGCTGCAGCCTTGCCTGGCGTCGCGCAAGCGACCGTGCCGCAAAGCGCGCAACCTGCCGCGCAGGCAAGCGCGCAGCCGGCAGCGCCGGCGCCGAAGTCGGAAGACCGCATCGCCCAGGTGCTGCAGCAGGATGCCGACAACACCGTCAACAACGATGTCGTCGCCGTCGCGCCGCGCAAGGTGAAGACCATGATGGTGAAGCCGGACGGCTCGCTGGTGCCGCGTGAAGACCCGGCCCCGGCCGCGCCGAAGGTCGCGGCGGCCGAGCCGAGCGATCCGGCGCCGCAGCATGTCGCGGCGGCCTCCGACGGCCAGCAGACGGGAACCGTGGCTTCCGACGCGAGCCAGTCCGATACGGGCCAGGCCGATGCGCCTGCCGTCAAGCCGGCGAAGGCCGCGAAGAAGGCTGAAGCCAAGGCTCAGTCGGCCAACACGCCGGCGGTGGTGCCGGTGGCGCCGGCGCGTCCGTCCGACCAGCCGGTCGATATCGTCGGTGAGGTCAAGCCGGACCAGGTCGCTTCGATCGATCCGGCGGCGGCCGCCGGCAGCGGCTCGTGGTCGATGCAGATCGCCTCACAGCCGACGGTCGAAAGCGCGCAGTCGACCTATCAGGACTTGCAACGCCGCTACGGCAGCGTGCTCTCCGGCCGCACCGCCAGCATCGTCAAGGCGGAAGTCGCGGGCAAGGGCACGTTCTATCGGGTTCGCGTTCCTGCGAAGTCGCGCAACGACGCGATTGCCATGTGCACCAGCTATAAGGCGGCCGGCGGCAACTGCTTCGTATCGCGCTGATTAAGTCAAGCCTATCAAAGCCGGCGCCGCCGCGAGGCCGCGCCGGCTTTTCGTTGTGGACGGTTGTGGGCTTTGGCAGGTCCGAGGGCAGGGGTGATTCCCTTTGCTCGCTCAAAGCCTTAAGCTTCCCGGCATGAGCGAATCAAAATCCATGATCCTCGGCTGCGCCGGGAAATCCCTCACTGAAGGCGAAATCCGCTTCTATCGCGATGAACGTCCCTGGGGCTTCATCCTGTTTGCGCGCAACATCGGCGAGGCCGGGCAGATCCGCGATCTTGTCGCCTCGATGCGCGACAGCGTCGGCCGCCCGGACGCTCCGGTCTTCATCGACCAGGAAGGCGGCAGGGTGCAGCGGCTGCGTCCGCCGCTGGCGCCGAACTATCCGGCCGGCGGCGCGCTTGGCGCATTGTGGCGCGACGATCGCGAGGCCGGCCGCCGCGCCGCCTGGCTGATGGCGCGGCTGCATGCCTTCGATCTCTCTCGGCTGGGCATTACCGCCGACTGCCTGCCGGTGCTCGATGTGCCGGTCGAAGGCGCCAGCGACGTCATCGGCGCGCGCGCCTATGGCAAGGAGCCCAATGCCGCGATCGAGCTTGGCCGGGCTTCGGCCGAGGGGCTGATGTCCGGCGGCGTGCTGCCGGTGATGAAGCATATTCCCGGCCACGGCCGTGCCTTTGCCGACACGCATTTCGCGCTGCCGACCGTCGATACGCCGCTGGAAGAGCTCAGACGGCATGATTTCGCCCCGTTCAAGGCGTTGAACGAGCTGCCGATGGCGATGACGGCGCATGTCGTCTACAGCGCCGTCGATCCCGACAATCCGGCGACCACATCCGCCAAGGTCGTCGACCAAGTGATCCGCGGCGAGATCGGTTTCGACGGGCTGCTGATGAGCGACGACACCTCGATGAAGGCACTTTCTGGGGATTTCCCGACAAAGGCGGCCTCGATCCTTGCGGCCGGCTGCGATCTCGTTCTTCACTGCAACGGCGTTTTCGAGGAGATGTCGGGGATCGCGTCGCGCACGACGGCGTTGTCGGGCAAGTCGTTGCAACGCGCGGAGCGGGCGCTGACCTATATAAAGGACCGCGACGTCGCCGACGAAACCGCGATACGCGCAGAATTCGCCACCTATTTCGAAGCGGTGGCCTGAACCGAAGGGACCAAGGGCAAGTGGCGGAGACATTGGAAAGCAAGGCCGCGAAGGCCGCACCGATGGACCGTCTGTGGGCCGAGAACGACGATTCACGCCTGACCGGCGACCCGTCGCTGGTCGTCGACGTGGCCGGCTTCGAAGGTCCGCTCGATCTTCTCTTGCATCTTGCCCGCAACCAGAAGGTCGATCTGGCGCGCATTTCGATCCTGGCGCTCGCGGAGCAATATCTGGCCTTCGTCGAGAAGGTGCGGGCGCTGAGACTCGAGCTTGCCGCCGACTATCTGGTGATGGCGGCGTGGCTCGCCTTCCTGAAATCGAAGCTGCTGATCCCGAAGCAGCCGGGCGAAGAGGGCGAAAGCGGCGAGGAACTGGCGGCGGTGCTGCAATTCCGGCTGAAGCGGCTGGAAGCCATGCGCGACGCCGCGGCGCGTCTGGTCAACCGCAACCGTCTCGGCCGCGACGTCTTTTCGCGCGGCATGCCGGAAATGGTGATCATCGAGAAGCGCAACAGCTTTTCGGCCTCGCTCTACGATCTGCTCACCGCCTACGCGCAGCAGCGCCAGAAGCAGGCGATCAACAATGTGACGATTGCCAGGCGCGCCGTTTGGTCATTGAAGGATGCGCGTGAGGTGCTGGCGCGCCTGATCGGCTCGGTCGGCGACTGGACGGCGCTCGACAGCTTCCTGATCGAATATCTGGCGGCGCCGGAAGAGAAGCGCACGGCGATGGCCAGCTCTTTCGCGGCGACGCTGGAAATGGTGCGCGAGGGCAAACTGGACATGCGGCAGGACCAGGTGTTTGCGCCGATCTATCTGCGCGGCCGCGCGCAAGGGGTAAGGGCAGTCGAGGTGGTATCATGAGCGAACGCGCCAACGCTTCGGTCATTCCGTTCAAGGTCGAGGACGAACCGGAAGACGAGATGGCGGAGCAGGGTTCCATCGAGAACCCGGCCGAGCGGCTGCAATTGTCGGAAGCCGTGCGCATGGCGGAGGCAATCATTTTCGCCAGCGCCGAGCCGGTCAGCGAAAAGCAGCTTGCCGCGCGCCTGCCGGAAGGCGTGAACATTGCCGCCGCAATGGCGGATCTGCAGGAAATCTATGCCAAGCGCGGCGTAAACCTGGTACGGGTCGGCGATGCCTGGGCTTTCCGCACCGCCGGCGACCTGGCTTTCCTGATGAGCCGGGATTCGGTCCAGCAGAGAAAGCTTTCGCGCGCGGCGCTCGAAGTGCTGGCGATCATCGCCTATCACCAGCCGGTCACGCGCGCCGAGATCGAAGACATCAGAGGCGTCGAGACGTCGAAAGGCACACTCGATACGCTGCTCGAAACGGAGTGGGTCAGGATGCGCGGCCGCCGCCGCACGCCCGGACGGCCGGTGACCTATGGCACCACCGACGCTTTCCTGGATCATTTCGCGCTGGAGGAGATCCGCGATCTGCCCGGCATGGAGGAGTTGAAGGGCGCTGGCCTGCTCTCGACGCGCATGCCGGCCAATTTCTCGATGCCGGTGCCGCCGGCCGATCCCGATGCGCTCGCCGAAGACGAGGACGCGCTGACCGATATCGACCTCGAGGAGCTCGGGCTGCTGACGCCGCGCGTCACGGAAGAGTGACCGCGAAACCGGCGCGGGATGGTTTATTGGCAAGGCCTGCGCGGATTCGTAGCAAGGCGCTCACGCCGAAAGTGCGTGACATCCGCTAGCCATTTTATCAACTTCATTGCGGTTGTGTTTGAATCCCCGAGCGAAAACGCATAGATCATCGCCAGGGAAAAACATTCGAGAGAGATTTAGCAATGGGTTCGTTTTCGATTTGGCACTGGATGATCGTGCTGGTCATCGTGCTCCTGGTGTTCGGCCGCGGCAAGATCCCGGAACTGATGGGCGACATGGCCAAGGGCATCAAGAGCTTCAAGAAGGGCATGGCCGACGACGACGCCGACGACAAGCGTACCGTCGAACATCGCGCTGACGAGACTGTTTCGCCGGCCAAGGAAAAGGTCAGCAAGAGCTGATCTCGGTTGTTGCTTTGAGCATGCCGTTGTCCCAAAACCGCTTCGTATTTTTGGGCGGCAGGCACTCGTCGGAATAGATTGTCATGTTCGAAGTCGGTTGGAGCGAACTGCTGGTGATCGCGGTCGTCATGATCGTGGTCGTCGGGCCTAAGGATTTGCCCAACATGCTGCGCACCTTCGGCCGCACCGCGGCGAAATTGCGCGCCATGGCCGGCGACTTTCAGAAGCAGTTCAACGAGGCGCTGAAGGAAGCCGAGCTCGACGATGTGAAGAGCTCGATCGATAGTCTTCGCGGCCTCAATCCGATGAACGAGGTGCGCAAGCAGCTCAATCCGTTCGAGCAGGCAGCGGCCGATGTGCGCGCCGGCGTCGATACGATGATGAAGCCCAAGCCGGCCGCCGATCCGGCGGCGCCTGCAGCGGAGACGCCGCAGGCCGCCGAGCCGCTCAAGAATGGCGCGACGGATATGCCCGGCGTCCGTGGACCCGAGGCTGCCTCGGCGGCTCCGACCTTCCCGGCCATGACCGACGCCTCCGTCACCGCACCGGTTTCCGTGACCGCCGCGCCGGCCCGGCCGGCGAAAAAGGCTGCGACCGTCAAGGCCAGGACGACCGGCGCCGCGGCGAAAACGGGAGCGGCAACTAAGGCACCGGCTGCAAAAGCGCCGGCCAAATCCTCGCCGGCCTCGGTTAAAGTCGCCGCGCCCGCCAGGGAGGTTGCGCCCAAGGCTGAGGCAAAGCCTGCCGCGGCGAAGAAGCCGGCCGCGAAGAAGGCAACCGACGGCAAGAAGATGGCGGGCGACACCAAGTGAGCGTTTCGGACAAGGAAAAGGAAGAAATCGAAAAATCATCCGCGCCGCTGATCGAGCATCTCATTGAGCTGCGCCGCCGCTTGATCTGGTCGCTGGGTGGCTTCTTCGTCGCCTTTCTCGTCTGCTTCTTCTTTGCCAAGCGCCTGTTCAACCTTCTGGTCGTCCCGTTCAAATGGGCGACGCAATGGGCAGGGCTCGACCCGCACAAGGTCGAGCTGATCTACACTGCGCCGCAGGAGTTCTTCTTCACCCAGGTGAAGCTCGCCATGTTCGGCGGCATGGTGATCGCCTTCCCGCTGATCGCCACGCAGATCTACAAATTCATCGCGCCGGGCCTCTACAAGAACGAGCGCAGCGCCTTCCTGCCATTCCTGATCGCCTCGCCCATCCTGTTCCTGATGGGCGCCTCGCTGGTCTATTTCTTCTTCACCCCGATGGTCATGTGGTTCTTCCTGGCCATGCAGCAGACCGGCACCAACGACCAGGTGCAGATCTCGCTGCTGCCGAAGGTGTCGGAATATCTCAGCCTGATCATGACGCTGATCTTCTCCTTCGGCCTGGTGTTCCAGCTGCCGGTGGTGACCAGCCTTTTGACGCGCGTCGGCATATTGTCGTCGCAGGCGCTGGCCGAGAAGCGCAAATGGGCGATCGTTCTTTCCTTCGTCGTTGCCGCCGTGCTGACGCCGCCCGATCCGATGAGCCAGTGCGGCCTCGCCATCCCAACCATCATTCTCTACGAGGTCGCCATCTGGTCCTCGCGCATGATCGAGCGCAGCCAGGCGCGCGACCGCCTGGCGCGCGAGCAGGCGGAGGCCGGGAACTCTGCCGCCAGCAACACGCCGGATGCGCCGTCGACATAAGTCGCCAA
Source organism: Mesorhizobium sp. B2-4-3 (assembly GCF_006442815.1). Classification (GTDB taxonomy): domain Bacteria; phylum Pseudomonadota; class Alphaproteobacteria; order Rhizobiales; family Rhizobiaceae; genus Mesorhizobium. Next base: position 105,000 of record NZ_VFVL01000015.1, on the reverse strand, counting down.
GCCGGAAAATCGCGGCGGTGCGCCTACCCGCCGTCTTGCATCGATGGCGGATGCGGTTTACCCCCTCGATCCTTACTTTTGAGGATCGACCATGCTTGATATCAAATGGATTCGCGACAACCCGAAGGCCCTTGCGGAAGCGCTGGTGAAGCGTTCCTGGTCGACGGGCGATGCGCAGTCCACGGTCGACGACCTGATCGCCAAGGACGAGGCGCGGCGCACGCATCTAAGTGATTTGCAGCTCAAGCAGGAGCGTCGCAACGCCGCCTCGAAGGAGATCGGCAATGCCATGCGTTCGGGCGATTCAGCACTCGCCGAGAAGCTCAAAGGCGAGGTCAGCGACATCAAGGCGTTCATCCAGAATGGCGAGGCGCGCGAGCGCGAGCTCGACAAGGCGCTGGACGACGCGCTGGCGGTGCTGCCCAACGTGCCGCTTGATGACGTCCCAGTCGGTAAGGACGAGCACGACAATGTCGTCAAGCGCATCGTCGGCGAGGTGCCGACGCGTCCGAATTGGGTGAAGGAGCATTTCGAGATCGGCGAAGCGCTCGGCATGATGGATTTCGAGCGGGCAGCGAAGCTGTCCGGCTCGCGCTTCACGGTGCTGAAGAGCCAGCTGGCGCGTCTGGAGCGGGCGCTCGGCCAATACATGATCGACCTGCACACCACCGAGCACGGCTATGAAGAGATCATCCCGCCGCTGATGGTGCGCGACGAGGTGCTTTTCGGCACCAACCAGCTGCCGAAATTCGAGCTGGACCTGTTCTTCACGCCGCACGGCGACAGTCGCCTCGGCCTGATCCCGACGGCCGAGGTGCCGCTGACAAATCTCGTGCGCGAGGAAATCACCGCACATGAAAAGCTGCCGCTGCGCTACACGGCGTTGACGCCATGCTTCCGTTCGGAAGCGGGCTCGGCCGGCCGCGACACGCGTGGCATGCTGCGCCAGCACCAGTTCTACAAGGTCGAGCTGGTCTCGATCACCGACCAGGAAAGCTCGATCGCCGAGCATGAGCGGATGACTGAATGCGCCGAGGAGGTGCTGAAGCGGCTCGGCCTGCCGTTCCGCACGGTCACGCTCTGCACCGGCGACATGGGCTTCGGCGCGCGCAAGACCTATGACATCGAGGTCTGGCTGCCGGGGCAGAACGCCTATCGCGAAATCTCGTCCTGCTCGGTTTGCGGCGACTTCCAGGCCAGGCGCATGGATGCCCGCTACAAGGACAAGGACGGCAAGGGCAATCGCTTCGTCCATACGTTGAACGGCTCGGGCACCGCGGTCGGCCGCGCTCTTATCGCCGTCATCGAAAACTACCAGAACGAGGATGGCAGCGTAACCATTCCTGAAGTGCTGCGGCCTTACATGGGTGGTCTCGCCAAGATCGAATCGAAATGACTTGATGCGCATTCTCCTGACCAATGACGACGGCATCCACGCCGAGGGGCTGGCGTCGCTCGAACGCATAGCCCGCACGCTGTCGGACGACGTCTGGGTGGTCGCGCCGGAGCAGGACCAGTCCGGCTATGCGCATTCGTTGTCGATCTCGGAGCCGCTCCGGCTGCGCAAGATCGGCGAGAAGCATTACGCCGTGCGCGGCACGCCGACCGACTGCGTCATCATGGGCACGAAGAAAATCCTGCCCGGACGGCCGGACCTTATCCTGTCCGGCGTCAATTCCGGCGCCAACATCGCCGACGACGTCACCTATTCCGGCACCGTTGCGGGCGCCATGGAAGGCGCGCTGCTCGGCGTGCGCTCGATCGCGGTCAGCCAGGCCTATTCCTATGTCGGCGAGGATCGCGTCGTTCCTTACGAGACGACCGAGGCGCTGGCTCCGGCGCTGCTCAAGCGCTTGGTGGAAACGCCGCTGCCGGAAGGCGTGCTGCTCAATGTCAATTTCCCGAACTGCGCGCCCGACGAAGTGGAGGGCACCGTCGTTACCGCGCAGGGCAAGCTGGTGCACAGCCTGTGGGTCGACGAGCGGCGCGACGGGCGCGGCCTGCCTTACTACTGGCTGCGCTTCGGCCGCGAGCCGGTCGAAGGCAAGAAGGGCACGGACCTCCATGCGATGCGCAACCGGCTGGTGTCGGTGACGCCGCTGCAGCTCGACCTCACCGCCCATGAACTCCGCGACCAGCTGACCAAGGCGCTGTCATGAACAAGGCGTTGGCATGAATAGGGTTTTGGCATGAACACGGTTTTGGCATGAACACGGGCATCGACGACCGCGAAGGTTTCGCCGCTTTCCTGCTCAGGCTGCGGGGCAGAGGTGCGGCGCCGAAGGCGCTGGTCGCCGCCTTCGAGGCGACGCCGCGGCGTGGTTTCCTGCCGGCGCAGTTCCATGCGGTCGCCTGGTCGGACGGCATGCTGCCGATCGAATGCGGCGAGGCGATCGAGGGCGCCGATCTGCAGGCGGCGGTGATCGCCGCGCTCCACATCGAGCCGGGCAACCGCGTGCTCGAGATCGGCACCGGCTCGGGCTACACGGCCGCCGTCATGTCGAGGCTTGCGGCGCGCATCATCACCGTCGACCGCTACAAGACCCTGACCGAGCAGGCAAAGCAGCGCTTCGAGGCGCTCGCCATCAGCAACGTCATCGCCCGCCAGGCCGACGGTTCCAACGGCCTGCCCAATGAAGGGCCGTTCGACCGTATCGTCGCCTGGGCAGTCTTCGACAGCCTGCCGCGCTTCCTGCTCGACCAATTGTCGAGCGGCGGCATCGTCATCGCGCCGATCGGCCCGGAAGAAGGCGGGCAGGTGCTGGCCAAGCTCACCAAGGTCGGCAGCCGCTTCGAGCGCGAGGACATCGGCATGGTCAGGCTGCAGCCTATCCTGCGCAGCGTCGCGATGGTGATTTAGCGGCCTTACGGCTCTTCGCCAAAATTTCCGCCAATGTTTTAAGAAAATTTTTGTCGGATTCTAATGGGTTAACCGCCCAGTAACATTAACGCGCTTTAATCGTGACCAGTTTGTACCGGGTCTGTGCGGGTTAGTGCGATGCAATTCAATCACTTGAAGGCAAACAGACGTAATCTGGCGCGCGGTTGCGCTGTCCTGATGATTGCCGGCGCGGCGGCCGGGTGCAGTTCCCAGTCGATGCGCTTCAACGGTGTCGATGATGTCTTTACATCCTCCACCAACAATCAGCGTGCCATCATCAACAAGCAGAATGTCGACCAGCCCTATCCGGGCGACACGGTCGCGCCTGCGCCGGTCGACGGCACCCATACTCAGTCGGTGAGCCGCTCGAGCCTCGATCCGGTTACGGCCCAGCAATTGCCGCCGCCCTCGGCGTCGGCTCCGGCAAAGCCGATGCGTACCGCTTCGGCTCCCGCCCTCGCGCCGGCTCCGGCGCTTGCTCCCGCGCCGCATCTCGACAGGACGGCCACCGGCACGGTTGCCGCGGCCAAGCCGTTCAAGACCGCCGAGCCCGATGCCGTGCGCAATGCGAGCGCCGCGCCGCACGCGACCGAAATCGTGGTGCGGGACGGCGAGACACTTTCGGGCCTTGCGGCGCACTATCATGTGCCTGCCGATGCCATCGCCAAGGTCAACGGGATCGATCCCAAGAAGGGCATCCGCAGCGGCCAGAAGATCGTCATCCCCGCCTATGCCTATTCGAGCAAGGCGGAGCCAAAGGTCGCCGAAGGCAAGCCGGTGAACACGCCGAAGCAGCCCGCGCCGGAAAAGGTCGCTGTGCTGCCGCAGCAGCCCAAGGTCAAGGACGGCAAGTCGGCCGCTCAGGTCGATGCATCGGCCGCGGCCAGCGGCTCGAAGAACCCCAAGCCCGCGCCGCGGATGGCCGAGGCCAAACCGGCCGGCGCCGGCGGCTCCTACACCGTGCAGCAGGGCGACTCGCTGTCCTCGATTGCCAGGAAGACCGGCGTCGGCGTCGTGGCGCTGAAGCAGGCCAATGGCATGCAGGACGGCCTCCTCAAGATCGGCCAGACGCTCAAGGTTCCGGCCGGCGGCACGGTCGCTGTCGCAGCGGCCAAGCCCGCGGCCACCAAGCTGGCGGTCGATCCGGTGACGACGGCAACGACGCCGCCGGCGGCCAAGACCACCGAAACGCTCGCCTCCTATACGCCGCCGAAGAAGGACGCCAAGGTCATCCAACAGGCCGAGGACGACGATGCGGTGGCGCCCGACGCGACCGGCATCGGCAAGATGCGCTGGCCGGTGCGCGGCCGCGTCATCTCCGGTTTCGGTTCCGGCAAGGACGGCGTCGACATCGCGGTGCCGGAAGGAACGCCGATCAAGGCGGCCGAGAACGGCGTCGTCATCTATGCTGGCGACGGTCTCAAGGAATTCGGCAACACCGTCCTGGTGCGGCACGAGAACGGCCTGGTCACCGTCTATGGCCATGCAAGCTCGATCGAGGTGCAGCGCGGCCAGAAGGTCAAGCGCGGCCAGGAGATCGCGCTGTCGGGCATGAGCGGCACCACCGACTCGCCCAAGCTGCACTTCGAAGTGCGCAAGAACTCGGCCCCGGTCGATCCGACCGGCTATCTCGAATAGAACAAGAACCGTTTTGCTGGCCGCCTGACCTCCAGTCCGGCCCGCCGTCTTCAGCCCGCTCCGCAAGGAGCGGGCTTTTTCAGATTCGTGCAAGATGCCTGCCCGCAAGGTTCAGAGATGATCACGGAGCGTGTCGGCGATCATCTCTTCAAGGCTGCTGGCCTTCACGCCAAGAAGTGTCTCCGCGTCGGAGCTATCAACCAGCAAGGGGCTCTCGAAAAGGTACCGCATCTCGATGAGCTCATGCATGCCAAGGGCTTCCATCTCGGAGATGGAATAGGAGCGTGTTTCTGGGACCTCTTGTCCGAGCATTGCCGCGGTTTTCCGGATGAGCTCGCGCGGCGAGGCGTATTGCGAAGGAACATGAAATGCCCGACCCCATTCACCCGTGTAGCGGGAGGCCGCGACAAGCGCGCTGGCGACGTCCTTGGTGAAGGACCAGGCATGAGTTGCGTCGAGGTCTCCAATGAAAGCAGTGGGCTTGCCTTCAATGATGGAAGGCAGCGCGATCAGCGAGAAATAGCTGATCGCGCCATGTCCGAGATAGTCGCTGGACCGCACTTCGATCGCCGGCACACTGGCCCGGAGCGCCCGCTGCCACATGATGGTCCTGGCGGTTCCCTTCTTCGAGCTCGGGTCCAGCGGCATGTCGGAGCGAAGCGGGTTTTCGGTATTTTTCCCATAACCATAGAGGTTTCCGAGCACGATAAGCTTCGCGCCTGCCGCTTCCGCCGCGCGCACGGTGCCGTCGATTATGGGGAAAAAGTCGGTCGGCCACCGATGATAGGTGGCCATGGCACACATGAAGATGGCATCGGCGCCTCGGCAGATACGCGACAATTCCAAGGCATCCGTGGCATCGGCCTGTATGGCTCGCACATTCGGCAACGTGTTCGAACCGACGCTTCGGCTTGTAAGCACGACATCATGGCCTTCTTCGCCTAGAAGGCGAGCGGTCTCGCGTCCGACCGGGCCCGCGCCGACAACGACATGGAAACTCATGGCAACCTCTCTTCCAAGCTTGATGGGAGAGGGGTGAGTACAAGCTCGCGGCATTGAAAATCGCGCGGGAACCGCCAAATCTTGGACAGGTTTTGCCATGAATCGAGAGAGCATGCGTCCGCAATTCGCCCCGGCCCGATCCTCGTCAGACGTAGCAATGGTCTCCCGCCATGTTGAAGCAGGCGTCCATCGCCTGTCCCGAGCGTCACACCATCGCATCATGGTGCATGCGAGCGCGGCGACGCGCTCCTACTGCAATCAGGTCGGGCGATATTTCGTCAGGCGCGCCGGCGATATCGACCTGGTGCCGGCCGGCGAGGAGGGCGGTTTCGAGGCGGAAACCCCGTTCGACACGGTTGAGATCGTCTTGCAGCCGGCCTTGATGGAAAGGGTCGCCGCGGAACTTGGCGGCAGGGCGCGAGTGTCGCGGTTCGAGACGCGCCATTTGCTGCGTGACCAGCGCATCGAACATCTCGCCCGGGCGCTGCAGAGCGATCTCGACGCAGGCGCGCCGAGCGGTCCTTTGTTTGCCGACAGCATCGGCGCCGCCCTTGCGGTGAGGCTGCTCGGTCTCGATGGCCCAGACATTGTTCGAACGAACCGGTTGTCGGATGCGCAGCTCAAGCGGGTTCTGGAACACATCGAGACCGCTCTCCACGAGCCGCTTTCGATTGACCGGCTGAGCCGGGTTGCCGGCGCGAGCAGCTCGCACTTGCGGACATGGTTCAAGGTGGCGATGGGCGTCACCTTGCATCGCTACGTGTTGCGACGGCGCGTGGAACGCGCGCGCCTTCTGCTGCAGCAAGGCGATCTCAGCACAAGCGAGGTCGCCGCATTGACGGGCTTTGCGCACCAGTCGCATCTGGCGCATTGGATGCGCCGCGAGATCGGCCAAACGCCACGTGACCTGCGACGGGCGTAGCCGCCCAAATGACGCTGGCGACGCTATCGGTGCTTCAATCCTTGAGCGGCTTGCCAAGCCGGCCGGCGAGGTCCTGGGTGAACTGCCAGGCGACGCGGCCGGAGCGGCTGCCGCGCGTGGTTGCCCATTCCAGCGCCTCGGCGCGCAGCTGCTCGGGGTCGATCGCCAGGTCGTGATAGCGGACATAGCCGTCGATCATGTCGAGATACTCGTCCTGCGAGCATTTGTGGAAGCCGAGCCACAGGCCGAAACGGTCGGAAAGCGAGACTTTTTCCTCCACCGCTTCCGAGGGGTTGATGGCGGTCGAGCGCTCATTGTCGATCATGTCGCGCGGCAACAGATGCCGCCGGTTGGACGTGGCGTAGAAGATGACGTTGGTGGGGCGGCCCTCGACGCCGCCTTCGAGCGCCGCTTTCAGCGACTTGTATGATGTGTCGTCATGGTCGAAGGAAAGATCGTCGCAAAACAGGATGAACCGATAAGGCGCTGCCTTCAGGAGACCCATCAGCTTAGGCAGCGTGTCGATGTCTTCGCGGTGGATCTCGATCAGCTTCAGCGGCCGGTCGAGCTTGTCGGAGGCGTTCACGGTGGCATGCACGGCCTTGACCAGGGACGACTTGCCCATGCCGCGAGCGCCCCACAAAAGCACGTTGTTGGCTGCATAGCCGGACGCGAAGCGCTCGGTGTTGTCGAGCAGGATGTCGCGCACGCGGTCGACGCCGCGGATCAGGCCGATGTCGACGCGGTTGACCTTGCGCACCGGTTCCAGAAAGCCAGGGTCCGCCTGCCAGACGAAGCAGTCGGCAACGCCGAGGTCGGTCTGCGGAACCGGCGGCGGGGCGAGGCGGGAAACCGCCTCGATCAGGCGGTCGAGTTTCTTGTTCAAGGCGTCCAGGCTGTCGGTCATATCAGGTCTTTTTGTTGTGATATTTCAGCATGTGGGAACAGCTTCCACGGCGTCGCTGCTAGAACCAGGTCCAAGCTTTTGTTGGAGCATGATCTTTCGGTGGCCTCGAAGCCGTTTCCGCTGCGACGCTCTAGCACGCCGCAAACGGCTGGAAAAGCAACGGATCGGGCTCGCAGCGCAGTTGCATTGGCAAGTTTACCGACTATATTCCGGCCAAATTTTCGCGGGGCCGCCCCGGCGGTATTTCACCATCCAGGAGTTTCTTGATGTTCGTTACACCGGCATACGCCCAGGGCGTCGGCGCTTCGCCAGACATGCTTATCTCGATTTTGCCGTTTGTCCTGATTTTCGTGATCATGTATTTTCTGATCATCCGGCCGCAGCGCGGGCAGCTGAAGAAGCGCCAGGAAATGCTCTCGGCGGTGCGCCGCGGCGACACGGTGGTGACGGGCGGCGGCTTCGTCGGCAAGGTGACCAAGGTGATCGACGACAATGAGCTGGAGATCGACCTTGGCGGCGGAACCAAGGTGACCGCGCTGCGCTCGACGATCTCGGACGTGCGCGTCAAGGGCGAACCGGTGGCGAACCAGAACGCCAAGAAGTAGGCGAAATCCCAGCGGTGATGGCTGCGGGCAGGGTTCTGACGAACGGCGGCATATGGTCTATCTTTCGCGCCTGAAGGTCATTTTGATCGGGCTTGCCCTGATCTCGATGGTCTTCGGCGCGTCGAATGTTCTGGCCGCAGTGCCTGGTGCGCATATTCTGTTTCACCTGGATACGGACCAGGTAAAAAGCCGCCGGCTGGAAGCAAAGCGCGACCAGATCAGGACGCTGCTTCGCGACGCCGAACCCAGGATCAACTATAGCGGCCTTGTCGTATCGGGCCTCACGGTTCAACTGCGCATTAGCGATCCCGCGCAAGTCGAGGCCGCCAAAGCGGCACTCAAGGCGGTGGTCGATCCCATTGCCGGCAAGGAAGGCCCGGTCCAGGAGTTTGCGCTGGACGACAGCGAGCCTGGCTTGTTGAAGCTCACCATGACCGATGCCGGCGCGAAGTATCGAACCTCTGCCGCGCTCACACAGTCGATCGAGATCATCAAAAATCGCCTCAACGAACTTGGCGTGGCCGATCCCTCGGTCCAGTTGACGGATGACGGCATACTGGTTCAGGCGCCAGGCGCCGCGGATTTGCACAGCCTGGCGCAAACCCTTGCGCGGCGAGGCCGACTGAGCTTCCAATTGGTCGATACTTCGATGCCTGTGGACGATGCGGTCAATGGCCAGGCGCCCGCCGGATCAACGGTGCTGTACACGCCGGATGATCCGCCAGTTCCCTATCTGGTCGAAGACCGGGTGCTTGTCTCGGGCGACAGCGTGCTGGACGCGAAAGCGATCCACGACAGCTCGACAGAACAGTTTGTCGTCGCATTCCGGCTCGATTCCAAGGGTACGCAACGTTTCAAGTGGGCAACCACTCGGAATATCGGCAAGCCATTTGCGGTGATTTTGGACGATCAGGTGATTTCGGCACCTATGATCCGTGAACCCATCGAGCACGGCACTGTCCAGATATCGGGTAATTTCACGGCTGAAAGCGCCAGGGAACTCGCGCTGTTGTTTCGCACCGGCGCGCTGCCGGCGCGATTGACAATAGTCGAGGAAGCACGATAGGGCCGGCCATGGCCGGAATGACAACCATAGCTGACTACGAGCCGATGGCGGAACGCTGCCGCTTGTACGCCTGAACGGATAAGAACGAATGCTCTATTTCTCGCGCCTGAAGATGATCCTGATCTGGCTCGCCGTGGCCATCACAGTGATCCTGGCCGCGCCCAACCTTTTCCCGGCAAGCACGCTGGCGCAACTGCCGAGCTGGGTGCCGAAGCGGCAGATGACGCTCGGCCTCGACCTTCAGGGCGGCTCGCACATCCTGCTGCAGATGGATCAGAACGACCTGATCAAGGATCAGCTGCAGACGACGCGCGACGAGATCAGGACGCTGCTGCGCGACGCCAAGATCCAATATACCGGCCTTGGCGGAACAGGCCGAACCGTGCAGGTGCGCATCAACGATGCGAGCCAGGTCGAGGCCGCCAAGACAGCGCTGAAGCCGATAACCAACCCGGTCACGGCCGGTCTGTTTGCCGGTGGTTCCGTGCAGTCGATGGCGCTGGACGATTCCGAGCCTGGGCTGTTGAAGTTCACCGTCACGGATGCCGGCATCAAATATCGTACCTCGACCGCGCTCTCGCAGGCGATCGAGGTGGTGGAGCGACGCGTCAACGCGCTAGGCACGACCGAGCCGATCGTGCAGCGGCAGGGCGACGATCGCATCCTGGTCCAGGTGCCTGGGCTCCAGAACCCGCAAAGGCTCAAGGACATTATCGGCCAGACCGCCAAGCTGACGTTCCAGATGGTCGACACGTCGGTGCCGGTCCAGGACGCGATGAAGAATCGCCCGCCGGCTGGCGACTCGGTCCTTTATTCGCAGGACGATCCTCCGGTTCCTTACCTGGTCGAGAACCGCGTCATCGTCTCGGGCGAAGACCTGTCGAATGCGTCGCCGACTTATAATTCACAGACCAATGAGCCGGTGGTCTCGTTCACCTTCAATTCCCGCGGAGCGACCAGGTTCGGCCAGGCGACCCAACAGAATGTCGGCAAGCCGTTCGCCATCGTGCTCGACAATCAGGTGATTTCGGCACCGGTGATCCGCGAGCCGATCCTCGGCGGCAGCGGCCAGATCTCCGGTAATTTCACGACCGAGAGCGCCAACGACCTCGCCGTCTTGCTGCGCGCCGGCGCCCTGCCGGCCAAATTGACGATCATCGAAGAGCGTACCGTCGGCCCGGGCCTCGGTCAGGATTCCATCCACGCCGGCAAGGTGGCTGGTGTGATCGGCTCGATCCTCGTCGTCGCCTTCATGTTCGTCGCCTATGGTTTCCTCGGTTTCATCGCCAATATCGCCTTGGCCGTGCACGTGGCGATGATCGTCGGCGCGCTGTCGCTGCTCGGCGCCACGCTGACCTTGCCCGGCATCGCCGGTATCGTGCTCACCATCGGCATGGCGGTGGACTCCAACGTCTTGATCTATGAGCGCATCCGCGAAGAGCGGCGCAACGGCCGCTCGGTCATCCAGGCGATCGACACCGGCTTCTCCAAGGCGCTTGCGACAATCGTCGATTCCAACGTCACCTCGCTGATCGCGACCGTCGTGCTGTTCTTCTTGGGCACCGGTCCGGTGAAGGGCTTCGCCATTACCTATGCCATCGGCATTCTGACGACGGTCTTCACAGCCTTTACCTTCACCCGCATGCTGGTGTCGATCTGGCTGCGCCGCGCTCGTCCGAAGGAATTGCCGCGCGCGCCGGTCACCTTCATTCCGCCTGGCACCAAAATCCCGTTCATGGGCATCCGCCGCTGGACATTTGCTCTCTCCAGCACGTTGTCGATCCTGTCGGTCGTCGGCTTCCTGACTCTTGGTATCAACTACGGCATCGACTTCAAGGGCGGCTCGATGATCGAGGTGCAGTCCAAGCAGGGCGACGCCGACCTCGGCGACATCCGCAACAGGCTGTCCGAGCTCAACATCGGCGAGATCCAGGTGCAGCAGTTCGGCGCGCCGAACGACGTGCTGATCCGCGTCGGCACGCAGGACGCCGGCGAGAACGCCGAGCAGACCGTCATCGACAAGGTGCGGGGCGAGCTGCAGGACCAGTATGATTTCCGCCGCGTCGAAGTGGTGGGTCCGACGGTTTCCGGCGAGCTCGCCAAGCAGGGCACGATCGCCATGCTGATCGCGCTGGCGGGCATCCTGCTCTATGTCTGGTTCCGCTTCGAATGGCAGTTCGCCGTCGGCGCCATCGTCGCCACGGTACACGATGTGGTGATGACGATCGGCTTCTTCGTCCTCACAGGACTTGAGTTCAACCAGTCGTCGCTGGCGGCGATCCTGACCATCATCGGCTATTCGCTGAACGACACCATCGTCGTCTATGACCGCGTGCGCGAGGATTTGCGAAAATACAAGAAGATGCCGCTGCCGCAGCTCTTGAACAACGCCATCAACGAGACGCTGTCGAGAACCACGCTGACCTCTGTCACCACGTCCCTGGCGCTGTTGGCGCTGGTGCTGTTCGGCGGCGAGGTGATCCGCTCGTTCACGCTGGCGATGCTGTTCGGCGTGGTGTTCGGCACCTATTCGTCGATCTTCATCGCCGCGCCGCTGCTGATCCTGTTCCGCTTGCGGCCGCAGGCCGCGACCGAAGAAGAGAAGAAGCCGGTGAACGGCAAGGCCGTGACGACCTGACGCTCTAAATCAAGGAGATGGAGCATGATGTCGTCCGAAAACCGCTCCACGCTTTTCGGCATCATGCTCTAGACCCATGGCCAAAGGCATCATCATCCGCGAGGCGCATTTCCCGGGCAAGGCGCCGATCGAGGCCTATGGCAATGGCGGCTTCCGTTTTGCCGACATGTCGCATCGGGGCTCGCTGCTCGTGCTGCCGTCGGGCATCCATGGTTGGGAGCCGGCCGATCCGCTGGCGCTGAAGGCCTCGGATTTCGACAGGCTGTTCGCCGAGGCCGGCAGGGTGGAGATCCTGCTGGTCGGCATGGGCAAGGAATTGCGGCCGCTGCCGGCGGCGCTGCGCGCCGCGCTCAAGGAGGTCGGCATCGCGGCCGACCCGATGTCGACGGGGGCGGCGGTGCGGACCTACAATGTGCTGCTCGCCGAAGACCGCGCGGTGGCCGCTGCGCTGATCGCCGTCGACTGAATGGCCGGCACGTCCAACATCGTCAAGAATGGCGGCGTCGTCATGGATGCGGTGCGCGCCGCCGACCATGACCGGTATCTGTCGGCGCTCTACGCGCCGGCCGACAGGCGCGACGCGCTGCTCGCGCTCTACGCCTTCAACGCCGAGATCGCCGGCGTGCGCGATCGCATCCACGAGCCGCTGCCGGGCGAGGTCAGGCTGCAATGGTGGCGCGACGTCATCGCGGCCGACGGGCCAGAGGAGACCGGCCATCCGATCGCCGATGCCCTGAAGGCCGCGATCGTCGGCAATCATCTGCCGAAATCCGCTTTCGACAACATGCTCGAGGCGCGCATCTTCGATCTCTATGACGATCCGATGCCGTCGCGGACCGACCTCGAGGGCTATTGCGGCGAAACGGCCGCTGCGCTGATCCAGCTTGCGGCCATGGTGCTCGATCCGGTCGCGGCGCCGCGCTTTGCCGAACTGGCGGGCCGGGCCGGTTGCGCTCAGGCCATAACCGGCCTGCTGCTTCTGCTGCCGCTGCATCGTCGCCGCGGCCAGTGTTTCGTGCCCGCGGACATCCTGGCGGCCGCCGGCACGACGCCGGAAGAGTTCGTCAAGGGAGAGGGCGGGGCCGCCGCCGAGCGCGCGGTCGCTGCGACGATCGCGCTGGCGCGGGACCATCTCAACGCCTTCGAGAAAGTCGCGCCGGGGCTTCCCGTTGCGCTGCGGCCGGCTTTCCTGCCGTTGGCGCTGACCCGTGTCTATCTCGACAAGATGGAGAAGGCGGGCGGGTCGCCGCTCGGCTCGACGGCGACGCTCTCCACCCTGCGCCGGCACTGGTTGCTCCTGCGTCATGCGATGCGGGGCTGGACGCCCCCTTTGACGTAAACGTCAATCGTGCTAGGGGTTCCGTCTATGTGGACTCGCGTCAAAGAAATGCGGGCCGCCGGAGGAGTAGACTTTCCATGAGCCTGCCAGTCCTGGTCGTTCTCGTCGTGTTCGGCATCGCGTTGTCGGTCGCCGCCGTGCACTTCACCGGCGGCACGACGACCGCGACGCTTGCCGGACCGGATCAGGCGCTCGCACGCTTTGCCGAGGATTTTCCCGACGAGAGGCCGAGTACAGTACGGCTGACAGCCGACAGCCATGCCGCGTTTCTCGATCTTGGCCCGCAGCGTTGCGGCGTCGTCCAGAGCATCGGCGACTGTTTTCTGACGCGCATCGTCACGCCGCACGACATTCTGGCGCTGGCGAGGGAAGGGAATGCGGTCTCACTGCGGCTCAATGATTTCACCTGGAAAGGCGGCAATTTCGTCTTTGCCGAAGAAGCCGGCGCGCTGGCGGTGGCGGCGGCATTGCAAGGCCATGAGCGGATCCGAAAGGCGGCGTGATGGACGAGTATAATTTCCCGCAGGTCACCCAGCTTGCGATCCCGTTCTTCGTCGCGGCGATCCTGATCGAGCTCTGGCTGGTGCGCACCGGCCGCGCGAAAGGATCGTTCGAGACGCGCGACACGCTGGCCAGCCTGATGATGGGAACGGGCAATGTCGTTGCAGGCCTGCTGCTCGGCGTCGTGTCTTACTGGGCGCTGCTGTGGCTCTGGCAGTTCCGCTTCTTCAATCTCGGCCTGTCGGTCTGGGTGTTCGTCGCGGCCTTCCTGCTCGATGATTTGCGCTACTATGTCTACCACCGCATTGCGCATCGAGTGCGCTGGGTATGGGCTGAGCATGTCAACCATCATTCAAGCCAGCACTACAATCTGTCGACCGCGCTCAGGCAAAGCTGGACCGGGCTGTTTACCTTCACCTTCATCCTGCAGGCTCCCCTGGTGCTGCTCGGCTTCCATCCGGCGGTGATCGCCTTCGTCTTCGGCTTCAACCTCGTCTGGCAGTTCTGGATCCACACCGAGACGATCGGCAAGATGTGGGGCTGGTTCGAATTCATCTTCAACACGCCTTCGCACCACCGCGTCCACCACGCCACCAATCCGCGCTATCTCGACGCCAACTACGCCGGCACGCTGATCATCTGGGACCGCATGTTCGGCACCTTCGTCGAGGAGTTGGAGGAAGACCGACCGCGCTACGGCATCGTCAAGAACATCGGCACCTTCAATCCATTGAAGGTGGCGTTTCACGAATGGATCGGCATGTTCAAGGATGCGCTGGCGCCGGGCCTGACGTTTGGTCAGCGCGTCAACTATCTCATCCAGCCGCCGGGCTGGAGCCATGACGGCTCACGCGACACGTCGGAGACGCTGAAGGCGGCTTATGTGAGGAGGAATCCGGGAGAGGCGGGCAAGCCGGGGTTGCCGAGCGCGAAGGCGGAGGCGGCGGAGTAATCAACGCCTTAGGATGGATCGCCAGAACCACCGTCGCGCATCAATGTCTCGTAGTCGCGGCCGCCGTAGAAGATGTTGAGTATGAGAACGACATCGCTCTCGACAACATAGGTGATGACCGCAGAATGTTCGAAAGGGACGGTTCGCAGTCCGGGCGCGATGTCATCGCGCGAGCGGCCGCCGCGAGGTGCATTGCCGATGCTTTCGCAGCGCTTTCTAACCCGATCCACGAAGCCATTGGCGACGTTTTCGCTGCCGCCTTTCTCAAGGATGTAGCTGCCAATCGCTTCGAGATCGGAGATCGCGTTTTCGCTAAGAACGACGGCGAGGCGCTGGATCATCATGGCCTTGCGCCAGCTGTGAAATTCGGTTCTTTACCCGGTCGATTGCTTCGTCGAGTGGGACGGCTGGTCTTTTATCTTCGATCGAAGCCCTCACCCGCGCCCGGATCGATGCCATTCGCTCGGCATGCTCTTCCTCTTCGCGCTGGAAGGCGCGGAGCGCTGCGCGGACGACTTCGCTGGCGGAGCCGAAAGACCCGTCCTCGACTTTCTCGCGGATCATGCGCGCCATGGCAGGCGTGACGGTGATGGATAGTTTCTCGGCAGATTCCATTGACATCGCTCCATGCATATAAAGTGGGATGATATCCTACTTTATATGCATGGCCAATGGGACAGAAAAGCTTATTCGGCTGCCTCAGCTCTGCCCGGCAGCCCCAACCATGCCCTGCATTCAGCCAGGGCGCGGGAGGTGATGGCGTGCCTTTTGGCGACGGTCTTGTCCTTGCCGCGCAGACGCTTGCCTTCGGTCTTCGGTGCTTCCACGGGTGGGAACAGACCGAAATTGACGTTCATCGGCTGGAAGGAGCGTTTGCCGGGCTCGTCGTCGGAGACGATATGGCCGCCGGTGATGTGGTTGAGCAGTGCGCCGAAGGCGGTGGTTGAGGGCGGCAGCGAGGGCGTCTGGCCGAGCCGTTCGGCGGCGGCGAAGCGGCCGGCGAGCAGGCCTATTGCCGCGCTTTCGACATAGCCTTCGCAGCCGGTGATCTGGCCGGCGAAACGCAGGCCTGGCCGCGATTTCAGCTGCAGCGACGGATCGAGCAGCGTCGGCGAGTTGATATAGGTGTTGCGGTGCAGGCCGCCGAGACGCGCGAAGTCCGCGTTTTCAAGGCCGGGGATGGTGCGGAAGATGCGCACCTGCTCGGCATGCTTCAGCTTGGTCTGGAAGCCGACCATGTTGTAGAGCGTGCCCAGCGCATTGTCCTGCCGGAGTTGCACCACTGCATAGGCCTTGACCGTCGGATTGTGGGCATTGGTCAGCCCCATCGGCTTCATCGGCCCGTAGCGCAGCGTCTCGACACCGCGCTCGGCCATCACCTCGATCGGCAGGCAGCCGTCGAAATAGGGCGTGCCTTCCCACTCTTTGAACTCGGTCTTTTGGCCGTCGAGCAGCGCCTGGACGAAGGCGAGATATTGCTCCTTGTCCATCGGGCAGTTTATGTAGTCCTTGCCGGTGCCGCCGGGACCGACCTTGTCGTAGCGCGACTGGAACCAGGCGGTCTCCATGTCGATCGTGTCGAAATGGATGATCGGCGCGATGGCATCGAAGAAGGCCAGCGCATCGGCGCCGGTGGCTTCCGCGATCGACTGCGCCAGCGAGGGTGCGGTCAGCGGGCCGGTGGCGATGATCGCCTGGTCCCAATCCTCGGGCGGCAGTCCCGGCACTTCCTCGCGCCGGATGGCGATCAGCGGATGCGCTTCGATCCTCGCGGTAACTGCATCGGAAAAGCCGTCGCGGTCGACCGCCAGCGCACCGCCGGCCGGAACCTGGTTGGCGTCGCCGGCGCTCATGATCAGCGAGCCGGCAAGCCGCATTTCGGCATGCAGCAGGCCGACCGCATTGTTTTCGGCGTCGTCGGAGCGGAAGGAGTTCGAGCATACGAGCTCGGCCAGGCTGTCGGTCTTGTGGGCGTCGGTGCCGCGCACCGGGCGCATTTCATGCAGTACGACCGGAACGCCGGCTTGCGCAATTTGCCATGCGGCTTCGGAGCCGGCGAGGCCGCCGCCGATGACGTGTACGGGATTTTTGCTCATGAGCGCCGGAATAATCGCTTGGCGGTCCGATTGCAATTGCCGGCCGGCAACGGGCGAAGTGGGAAGCCTGCGCCAGAAACAACAACACCCGCCGGGGGAGGAGGTCCGGCGGGTGTCGTTTTGGGGGTCGATCCTCGGGAGGAGGTGAAGATCGACCTTATTCGTCATTGCCGGGGAGGAGGTCGGCTCTGACGAAATCTCTTTCGCTTTTAGAGGGGGCGAAACCCCTGGAAGACGAACTTCGTTCGCTGAAGACGAACTTCGTTCGCTTCTGAACAACGCCCGCCGGGGGAGGAGGTCCGGCGGGCGCCGTTTTGGTGGTCAACCCTCGGGAGGAGGTGAGGGTTGGCCGTATCCGTCAGGGTCGGGGAGGAGGTCGACCCTGGCGAAATTCCTGGTTAGATCGCCTTGCGGGCGACCATCTTGATCTCGTCGCGAACGATGCCGAGATCATGGAGCTGGCGGTTCGAAAGCCGACCCAGCTCGGTAACGGTGTCGCGGTAGACGCGCCAGTTACGATAGCTGCGGATCAGGTTCATTGTCGTTACTCTCTTCAAAACTGGTTCGGACCATTTGCGGTCCGAAGCGGGTTAGACCGCCTTGCGGGCGACGTAGTGGATGTCGCTGCGGCTGATGCCGAGGTCGGTCAGTTCACGGTTCGACAGGCGGCTCAGCTCGGAGACGGTGTCCCGGTAGCGGCGCCAGTTGCGGTAGTTGCGGATCAGGTTCATGGTAGTTCTCGTTTCGTCTTTGGTTCGGATCATTCCGTTTGTGTACGAACAGAAAATAGGTCGGATCATATCGGTTTAAAAGTGCCGTTGGCGCATGGCAGCAATGCAAATTGTGCAATGCAACATTAACGGCCATTCACGCCTGCGTCACAAAGAAGGCCGAATCGGAAAATGCCGCCCCGTCAACGGTTTGGCTGTTCCGGCTGAGGAAATGACCAGGCTTCGGGGGAAAGCATGGCGGGCTATACAGCGCGGGTAAGGGCGGATATCGCCCGCTGGCGGGAGAGAGAGCTGATCGATCCCGCCACGGCGGAGGCATTGACGCGCGACGTCGCCGCCAACGAGCGCGCGTCGCTGAGTTTCGGCTCCATCCTGGCGATGATGGCGACGCTTTTGTTCGGCGCGGCGATCCTGATTTTCGTCGCCGCCAATTGGGAGGCTATCCCGCGTGTCGTTCGCGTGGCGGCGCTTTTCGCCGTCATCCTGGCTGGCTATGTCGGCGGCGCTGTGCTGAAGACGCGCGACCATGACGCGATCGGCGAGGCGCTGTGGATCGTCGCCGCCGCCGCCTTCGGCGGCTCGATCGCGCTCATCGGCCAGATGTATCACCTCTCGGGCGACGAGGCCTCGGCGCTGTTGACATGGTGCGCCGGCACGGCGCTGGCGGCGGTGGCGCTGCGTTCCAACCCGCTGACCGTGGCGGCGGTCGGCATTGCCGACGCCTGGCTGGTCCTCAAGGGGTTCGGCTTCTACTGGCGCGCGGAGATCCCGCATCTCTTCATCGTCATGGCGGTCGTGCTGTTCGCCATTTCGTTCTGGACGCGCAGCCGGGCCGCGCGCCACCTCATCATTCTTTCTGTCATTCTCTATCTGGTTTTGCTGGCGACGGATCACGACACGTTGCCGGTGGCGGTTTCGCTCGCCGTCGTATCGGCGCTGCTGTTTGCCGCTTCGGTCTTTACGGGCGATCCGATCGACAGGATCCTTCAGCTCGGCGGCCGGCTGCCCTTGCACGCCTTGTTCGGTTTCCTCACCGGCATGGCGATCGTCCAGTTCGAGCTGGCGGATGAAAGCACCTACAACAGCGGTTTCGCCGTCGCCTCGATCGTGGCGCTTGCCGGCATCGTGGCGGCGATCATGCTGGCTGGCCGCGAGAGCAGGGGGCTGCGCTGGCTGGCCTATGCCGGCTTCGCCTTCGAACTCGCCATCATCTATGGGGTCACCTTGCGGTCGATGCTCGATACGGCCGGATTCTTCCTGGCCGCGGCCGTGCTGCTCGGCATCCTGGCGCTGGTCATCATCCGCATCGAGAAGCGCATGAAAGCGCCTGCCCAGACAGGAGCAACGACATGACCGGCAAGAAACTGATCATCGCGGCGCTGGTGCTGGCGCTTGTCCAGATCGGCTTTCTCAGCTGGATCATCGCCGGCCGCGCCGCGATCCTGCGCAGCGGCAAGGAAGTGCTGCTGAAGGTCCAACCGGTCGACCCGCGCGATCTCCTGCGCGGCGACTATGTCTCGCTCAGCAACAACATTTCGCGAATCCCGGTGAAGCTGATCGCCGACATTCCGCAAGGCAAGTTTTCCAGCGACGACGGCTCGATCATGGTGCGGTTGAAGAAGGGCGCGGACGGCTACTGGCAGCCGATGGCGGCCTGGTTCGGCAAAGCACCGGCCCCGGCGGGCGCGGACGAGGCGGATATCGCCGGGCATGTCGCCGCGGGCTGGGATCTTCGCAGCCCCGGCATGACGATCGCGCCGGACTACGGGATCGATCGCTTCTATGTGCCGGAAGGTGAAGGCATGGCGATCCAAGACGACATGCGCGTGCGGCCGTTCGGCATCAAGCTCGCGCTCGCGGCCGACGGCACGGCGCAGATCAAGGCGCTGATGGATGGCGACAAGACGCTGTTCGAGGAGCCGCTTTACTAGCGCCTTGGGTTGGCACTGACAGCGCCGGTCCTCCTTCGCCAAGGCTTCGGAGGACACCTTCGGCTCTTCGAGCCTCAGGTGGTGGCCTGCCATCCGAAGCTCGAAGAGCGAAGGATGGTGCGGATGAAGGGACTCGAACCCCCACGCCTTTCGGCACTGGAACCTAAATCCAGGGCGTCTACCAATTCCGCCACATCCGCTTTCCCCGGCAATCCCATGTAGCCATCATTCTGTCAATGTCGGCGCCCAAGTCATGCCTATCCAGTTAAAAGCGCGTCGCGTCGAAATGGATTCAGGTGACGCGCTTAAGTCCTTTGATGCATGCCGTTCGCCCAAAACCGCTGCGCAACTTTGGGCGGCATGCATTGAAGCGAAGATGGTTGAAAATTAGCCTAGCCTGTGACAAAAGGCGTGTCGAATGTGACGGAATGTGAATTTCCGCCTCTGCAAGGTGCGAAAAGTTATAGGAAAAACAAGAACTTATTCGCATTTGGCAAGGCGCAGTTCAGGAGGATTTGAACCGCATTAGCGGTCAAATCGCCAGGTTCCGTCCCAAAAGCCATTTCCGGCAAGATCATACCGGCAGGCTGTAAACGGCTAAGAACCGTTTGGCAGTCTCATTGTTGAAAACAAAGGTTCTAGGATGCAGGTCACCGAAACGCTCAACTCCGGTCTCAAGCGCGAGATCAAGATCACCGTGCCGGCCGGTGACATGGAAGCCAAGCTGATGGCGCGGCTGACCGACGCCCGCGACAAGGTGCGCATCAACGGCTTCCGCCCGGGCAAGGTACCGGTGCAGCACCTGCGCAAGATGTACGGCAAGTCGTTCATGGCCGAGGTCGTCAACGAGATCCTCAACGACTCGACCCGTTCGATCATTTCGGGGCGCGGCGAAAAGGCCGCCATGCAGCCCGAAGTGATCATGACCGAGGACGAGAAAGAGGCCGAGAAGATCCTGGCCGGTGGCGCCGATTTCGAATTCAGCCTCAACTACGAAGTCATCCCGCCGATCGAGATCAAGGATTTCTCCGACATCAAGGTGACGCGTCAGGTCTATGACGTGCCGGACACGGAAGTCGAGGATCAGGTCAAGCGCGTCGCGGAATCGGCGCGCAGCTACGAACCGAAGACCGGCAAGGCCGCCGAGGGCGACCGGGTCAGCATCGATTATGTCGGCAAGATCGGCGGCGAGGCTTTCGCCGGCGGCGCCGGCACCGACCAGCCGCTGGTGCTCGGCTCCAAGGAGTTCATCCCGGGCTTCGAGGACCAGCTGATCGGCGCGAAGGCCGGCGACGAGAAACAGGTCACCGTCACGTTCCCGGAAAACTACCAGGCGGCGCATCTGGCCGGCAAGGAAGCCACCTTCGACGTCACAGTCAAGGAAGTGTCGGCGCCCGGCGCGCTCGAGGTCAATGACGAGACGGCCAAGAATCTCGGGCTGGAATCGCTCGAGCGCCTGCGCGAGATCGTGCGCGGCCAGATCGAGAACCAGTTCGGCTCGATGACCCGCCAGAAGGTGAAGCGCCAGCTGCTCGACCAGCTCGACGCGTCCTACTCGTTCGAAGCGCCCTCCAAGCTCGTCGAGGCCGAGTTCAACAACATCTGGGCCCAGGTCAACCGCGACCTCGAAGCCGCAGGCCGCACTTTCGCCGACGAAGAGACGACGGAAGAAGAGGCGCGCGCCGAATATATGCGCCTTGCCGAACGCCGCGTGCGCCTTGGCCTCGTGCTTGCCGAGATCGGCGAAAAGGCCGGCGTCACCGTGTCGGACGAGGAACTGCAGCGCGGCCTGTTCGAGCAGGTGCGCCGCTTCCCGGCCAACCAGCAGCAGGAAGCCTTCGAGTATTATCGCAGCAACCCGGAAGCCATCAACGCGCTGCGCGCGCCGATGTTCGAGGAGAAGGTGGTCGACTATCTGCTCGGCCAGATCTCGGTCGACGACGTCAAGGTCGGCAAGGACGAGCTGATGGCCGACGACGACGAGGCCGAGACCGCGACCAAGGCGAAGCCGGCCAAGAAGGCCTCGTCGAAGAAGGCCGAGGCAAAGGCGGACGAAGCCACCGACGAGGCGGAAGAGCCGAAGAAGAAGGCCGCGCCGAAAAAGAAAACCGCCAAGGAAGCCGAGTAACAGCTTCCAATCCATCGATTTCAAAAGGCCGCCTCCGGGCGGCCTTTTTCGTGTTGAGGTACTTCATTGTGGCGGCGCGGCAACACTGACAACTTGTCTTGATGGCCCACCGCTGGCGATACGGAGCGTTGAATATTATCTGCGCTTCATCGCATGCGCGGGTGTTTGGAGGCATTGGTGAGGCTGGGGTTCATGATGAGGGACGTGGTCGTCGCCGCGGCGCTCTTGTTTGCCGCGGCCGCCGGTGCCGCCCGGGCCGAGCCGGATCTCGGCAACTGGAGCGTTGGCGCCGGCGACGACGGCCGGATCACGGCATCGCTGCATGCCAGCAACAAGCTGATCACCGGCGGCGGGGCCTTGGGTTACAGTCCTGTGCTGACCCTGGCTTGCCGGCCCGATGGCGAACCACGCTGGAGCGAGTGGCTCCAGCTCAACGATGCCGTCTCCGCCAGCCGCAAGATCACCATCTCCGTCGTGGTCGACGGCGGCGGCAAAACCGATGAAAGCTGGTCGGTCGGCCCGCGCGGCAGAATGCTGGTCAGGGACGGGGACGACGGCATCAGGCGTCTGGCTTCAGCGAACCGGCTGACGCTGTCGTGGCGCTTCGGCCTCCTGTCGGGACGCGGCGAGGCCGATTTCGAACTCGCGGGCCTCTCCGAAGCGATCGGACAGATCGCGGCAAGCTGCAAAACCGATCCGCCCTGATCCACTGCTTAGAACAGGCTTTCCAGTTCTGCGGCCGTCATCACCCGCCCGAACACCTTGCCGACGATGGCGAGCGTCGCGTTGTGCGAGGCCTCGTCCAGCCCGCCATTGGCATCTCTGACGAAAGCCACCTTGTAGTCACTCATGAAGGCGCTGCGGGCCGTCGATTCGCAGCAGATGCTGGTTCCCAGTGGTTTGAGGCGGCTGCTGTCCTGTGTCGTATCCGGTCGAAATGGCCGAAGGCCACCCGCCCGTCGCTCACGGCCTAAACCTCCGCAAAGGCTGGGTTTTCTATGTATTGGGATCATTCTGTGGTATGTAGATGCCGCAGTTCCACTGAAGAGACGCGAACAATCCGCTGTACCATGCAGGGCACAAAAGCGAGGCCGGTGTGGAGCGGCTTCGTCCGACGTAAGTGACCATCAGGGAGGAAATGCGATGCGTGCAATCGCGCTTTTCATTGTCTTGTCCGCAACGACCTTCTTCGCAAGTCCATCGCAGGCGCAGGATGCCGCAGCGGGCGAAAAGGTCTTCACCAAGTGCAAGGTCTGCCACATTGCCGACCAGGACCAGAACAGGATCGGCACGTCCCTGCATGGTGTCATCGGGCGTGTCGCGGGCACGCATCCCGATTTCACCTATTCCGCGGCCATGATCGCGGCCGGAAAATCCGGCATCAAATGGGACGAACCGACCCTGACGACCTACCTTCACGCCCCCCAGGCAATGGTCAAAGGGACGAAGATGACATTTCCCGGCCTCAAGGACGATAAGGACATAGCCAACGTCATCGCTTACCTGAAACAGTTTTCCAAGTAGGCGCCGTTGCGGGCCCTATCTGGGTGGTCGCCCGCCGAAGGAAAGAGGACCGGCAATTGCGCTGTTGAGATGCCGCGCGCTCCGTGCCGTCACGCCGGCAGCGCAAAGAACCCCAACAGCAGCAGAATGACTATGCCAAGACCGAGTATGAGAAGCGTCCGCGTATCCATGACGTTCACCTTCGCCGCTTGAGAATACCGAAAAAGAACCTGTGGAGCCAGCATGCTGCTGCGGCCGACCATTGGCCGGCGCCGACAGAGAGGCGACAAATCGGGCGCAAAGGAGTATGTTGGCGGTAGTGCAGGTTGCGGTTTGCGTGAACCAGTCACGCAGAGCGGTAGCACAGTGAAATCCGCGACCTTGCCGGACCCGATCTGGAGGAACGGCCATGGCAAGCTTTCACGTGATTGCAGGCGCCAGCGAAACGCTGGAGCGTACCAAGGTGAGAAAGATCGGCGTTTCCGATCTTTTCGATGCGCTCAGGCGCGGTGTCGACGACTTCATGATCAAACCCTCGCACATCGTGTTTCTGTGCATGATCTATCCACTTGTCGGTGTGGTGCTTGCCACCTGGACATCGGGAGCAAACACGCTGCCGCTGCTGTTTCCACTGGTGTCAGGTTTTGCGCTGATCGGGCCGCTCGCGGCGATCGGCCTCTATGAGATCAGCCGCCGGCGCGAAGCCGGGCTAGATGCTTCCTGGAAACATGCTTTCGAGGTCAGGAATTCTCCGGCGCTGCCGGCCATTGCCGCGGTCGGCATCATGCTGTTTGCGATCTTCATCACCTGGCTTTTAACTGCCAAGTTTTTCTACGAGTACCTGTTCGGCCCCGAGCCGCCGGCGTCACTGTCCGGTTTCATCGCCCAGATATTCGCCACCGGGCGCGGCTGGACGCTGATCTTGCTGGGTCACGCGATCGGGTTCGTATTCGCCGTGGTCGTGTTGTGCACCACAGTGGTCGCTTTCCCGCTGCTGCTCGATCGCGACGTCGGTGCCTATGAAGCCATCCACACTTCGGTGCGGGTGGTCCTGGCTAACCCGATTGTGATGGCCGTCTGGGGACTTATCGTCGCCATCGGGCTGATCATCGGCTCGCTGCCCGTGTTCGTGGGGCTGGCGGTCGTGCTGCCGATCCTTGGCCATGCCACCTGGCACGTGTACCGCAAGGTGGTGGAGCCGCCGGCTGGCCCCAGACCGGCGAACTGAGCAAGTCCCTGTATTGCGTGCCGGCAACACCACCGGTGCCGTTCAGTAAGCCCGGTGGCTGAACCGCGCCTGACGCGCGCCCGTGGTCAGGTTGCGGAAATCGTTGCCGCTGACATGCACAAGCGTCTTGTGGTCGCCGCCCTCGAAATAGATATCGGCGACATCGCCCAGGCTTTCGTCCAGAATGACCGGCACGTCATAGGCCGCGCCGATCGGCGGTATGGCGCCGATGTCGCAATCGTCGAAGAGCGATACCACCTCATCCTCGGAAGCGAGCCCGAGGCGTCTGTCCATGACGTCCTGTAGCTTGCCGAGCTCGATCCTATGGGTGCTTGGCACCACAGCCAGCGCATAGCCGAGCTCGTGGTGAACGACCACGGACTTTGCCATGATGCTGCCGGGCACGTGCGCGGCAATAGCGGCTTGCCTGCTGGTGGCGGTTCGATGGTGTGCGACGGTGTCGTACGGGATTCCCTTGCCGTCGATAAAATCCTTCAGCCTGTTTGCCATCGTCATTGTCCGCGTCCTTTGCTTGAGTTCACGGTGCATGCGCCAAACCAAATGGACCGGTGTCCTGCTGTTTTTGGCGGCACCCGTCAGGGACCGGGCCCGAAAAACGCGATACGGGTCAGCAGCGTATAATCGGCCTCAAAGACCATCATCGTCACGAAGACCAGCACCAGTATCGGCGGCAGGATGATCGCATACATCATTGCCAGCCGCTCCCAGGCCATGTGCATGAAGACGGCGACGATCAGTCCCGCCTTGAGCATCATGAAGATCAGGATCAGCGACCATCTGGGATAGCCGTGGATGCCGAAATAGTCGACCAGATAGGAGCAGGTGCTGAGAATGAACAGCCATGCCCAGACCACCAAGTAGAGCTTGATCGGGTGCTCCTGATGGACCTCGGCGTGAGCGGCCGTAGCAGCCGCATCCTGCGCATGGGCGGCGTGCAGCGCGTGTTGTCCGAGACCGTTTGCGGTTGCTTCAGCCATATCGTCCTCTCAACAAAGCCTGCCTTTCACCAAAGATAGAAGAAGGCGAAGATGAACACCCAGACCAGGTCGACGAAATGCCAGTAGAGGCCCATGATCTCGACATTCTCGTAGCGGCCCCGGCGGCTGGTGAAGAAGCCGGGACGGCCGGTGTCGAAGTCGCCACGCCAGACTTTTCGCGCCACGATGATGAGGAAGATCACGCCGATCGTCACGTGCGTGCCGTGGAAACCGGTGATCATGAAGAAGCATGAGCCGAACTGCGCGGCTCCCCAGGGATTGCCCCAGGGCCGTACCCCTTCGGTGATCAGCTTGGTCCATTCGAAGGCCTGCATGCCGACGAATGTTGCGCCAAGCGCAGCGGTCAACAGCATCAGGATCGCGGTCTTGCGGCGGTCGCGGCGGTAGCCGAAATTGACCGCCATGGCCATGGTGCCGCTGCTCGAGATCAGCACGAAGGTCATGATGGCGATAAGGATCAGCGGGATCTCCTGGCCGCCTATGCGCAAGGCAAAGACCTCGCTCGGATTCGGCCAGGGCACGCGTGTCGACATGCGGGCGGTCATATAGGAGAGCAGGAAGCAGCCGAAGATGAACGTGTCGCTGAGCAGGAAGATCCACATCATGGCCTTGCCCCAGGACACGTTTTTGAACGCGCGCTGATCCGAGGCCCAGTCGGCGGCGATCCCGCGCAAGCCTTGGGGGCGATCCAACGGGCTGGTATGCGTCAGTGTCGTTTCGGCCATCGCCAGTCTCCTAGGTGAGCAGCCGCTGGCAAATGCTCACGAACGTTGCCGCCCAGCCGGCCAGAACGGCGAAGATGCAGAGCCAGACGAAAAGCAGGAAATGCCAATACATGGCGCAGAGCTCGACGCTGAGGCGCAGCCGCTCCGGCCGCGCTCCGTTCCAGGCGCCGGCGCTCGTCCTGCCAAGGCCGACCAGCCCGCCCAGTATATGCAGGCCATGCATTGCCGTGATCAAATAGAAGAAGCTGTTGGCCGGGTTGGAGGCCAACAGGTAGCCGTCCTCGGTCAGCTGCCGCCAGGCCACCAACTGGCCGGCGAGGAAGGCGAGGGCGGTCAGTCCCGCCGTTGCAAGGCCGAGCCTGACCATGTCCATCTGGCCCCTGCGTGCGGCGACCACGGCACATTGCAGCGCGACGCTGCTCAGCACCAGCACGCCGGTGTTCAGCCAGAGCAGGCGCGGCAGCGGCAGCGGCCGCCAGTCGGACAGGCCCATGCGCATGAAATAGGCGCTGACAAACAGCGAAAACAGGCAGCCGACGACCGCCAGGAAGACACCGAGGCCGATCTTGGCGGTGGGCAGGGCCGACCGGCCGAGACCGACGAATTCCTCGGCCAGGCCTTGCTCCAGCCACGGCTTAGCCGTCAACCGCTGGTGCGAGAGCCACCAGCCGGCAAAGCCGGCGACCACCAGTAGAAAGACGAGGATGACGCTCATGCCGGCTCCCTTGAGGGGGCGAAGTCGCCCGGCACGTTCTGCGGGATGAAGTCCTCCTTGGCGCCCGGCACGCTGTAGTCATAGGCCCATCGATAGACGATCGGCAGCTCCTTGCCGAAATTGCCGTGCGCCGGCGGCGTCTGCGGTGTCTGCCATTCGAGCGTGGTCGCACGCCACGGGTTGCCGCCGGCCTCGCGGCCATGGCGGATGCTCCAGATCAGGTTGAACAGGAAAACCAGCTGCGCGAAGCCGACGACGAAGGCCATGATGGAGATGAACGAGTTCAGATGACGGGCCGACTCCGTCATGATGGTCATGTCGGTCAGTTCGGCGTAGCGCCGCGGAATGCCCATCAGGCCGAGATAGTGCATCGGGAAGAAGATCAGGTAGGCGCCCAGGAAGGTTACCCAAAAGTGGAACTTGCCGAGCGCTTCGTTCAGCATCCGTCCGGTGACCTTCGGATACCAGTGATAGATCGCGCCGAAGATCACCAGGATCGGCGCGACGCCCATGACCATGTGGAAATGGGCGACGACGAACATGGTGTCCGAAAGCGGCACGTCGACAACGACATTGCCGAGGAACAGCCCGGTTAGGCCGCCATTGACGAAGGTGACGATGAAGGCGAGCGCGAACAGCATCGGGACGGTGAGGTGGATGTCGCCGCGCCACAGCGTCAGGACCCAGTTATACACCTTGATCGCCGTCGGGATGGCGATGATCAAGGTGGTGGTGGCGAAGAAGAAGCCGAAATAGGGATGCATGCCGCTGACATACATGTGATGCGCCCAGACAACGAAGCTCAGGGCGCCGATGGCGATGATCGCCCAGACCATCATTCGGTAGCCGAAGATGTTCTTGCGCGCATGCGTGCTGATCAGGTCGGAGACGATACCGAAGGCCGGCAGGGCCACGATGTAGACCTCCGGGTGGCCGAAGAACCAGAACAGGTGCTGGAATAGGATCGGGCTGCCGCCATTGTGCTGCAGCTGCTCGCCCATCTCGACAATCGCCGGCATGAAGAATGAGGTGCCGAGCACGCGGTCGAGCAGCATCATAACGCAAGCGACAAACAGCGCCGGGAAGGCGAGCAACGCCATGACGGTGGCGGTGAAGATGCCCCAGACGGTGAGCGGCAGACGCATCAACGTCATGCCGCGCGTGCGCCCCTGCAGCACCGTCACCACATAGTTCAGGCCGCCCATGGTGAAACCGATGATGAACAGGATGAGCGAGGAGAGCATCAGGATGATGCCCCAGTCCTGGCCGCCGGGCGTGCCGGTCATGATGGCCTGCGGCGGGTAGAGGGTCCAGCCGGCGCCGGTCGGTCCGCCCGGCGCGAAGAAGCTCGACACCAGCACGAGCACGGCGAGCAGATAGATCCAGTAGCTCAGCATGTTGACATAGGGAAACACCATGTCGCGGGCGCCGACCATCAGCGGGATCAGGTAGTTGCCGAAGCCGCCGAGGAAGAGCGCGGTGAGCAGGTAGATCACCATGATCATGCCGTGCATGGTGATGAACTGGTAATAGGCCTCCGGGGTGATGAAATCGAACGTGCCGGGAAAGCCTAGCTGCAGGCGCATCAGCCAGGACAGAACCAGCGCCACAAGTCCGATCGCGGTTGCCGTTGCCGAGTACTGGACCGCGATGACCTTCGCGTCCTGCGAGAAGACGTATTTCGTCCACCAGCTGTGCGGATGGTAGAGTTCCATCTCCCCGACTTCGGCGGGAGGAACGGCATCTGCGGGTGTGACGTCGACCATCGGAGCACCTCCGTGCCCTATTGTGCGGACCTCGAGAGTTTCGAGTTTGCCGCTACGCCCAGATTGGACGCTATTGCCTCTCCTGGCAGCGAGTTCGCCGAGCCCGATTGCTGGGGCGCCGACAATTGCGCAAAAGTCTGCTGCTGGCCGAGCCAGGCCAGATAGTCCTGCTCGGTGTCGACCATGACCACGCCATGCATCAGCGGATGTCCCTGGCCGCACAGTTCGGCGCACAAGACCTGGAAAGTACCGGTCCTGATTGGGGTGAACCAGAAATAGGTCACCGAGCCCGGGATCATGTCCATCTTGGCGCGGAATTCCGGGATGTAGAAATCGTGCAAGACATCGATCGAACGCAGCAGCACCTTGACCGGCTTGCCGACCGGCAGATGCAGATCGGCGGCTTCGACCAAGACATCATCCTGGCCGTTCGGGTCTTTGGGGGCCACGCCCAACGGATTGTCAGCGGTGACGTCGCGGGTGTCCGAAGTCCCGAGCTTGCCGTCCTTGCCGGGCAAGCGGAAGCTCCACTGCCACTGCTGGGCGACGACCTCAATCTCGGTCGCATCGCTTGGAACGGTGACGAAGCGGCTCCAGACGAACAGGCCGGGGACCAGCAGGGCAGTGACGCCTGCCGCGGTGACGACCATGAGCCACCATTCGAGCCGCTTGTTCTCCGGTTCGTATGCCGCGCGATTGCCTTCGCGATGCCGGAAGCGGAAGACGCAATAAGCCATGAACAGGACGACCGCGGCAAAGACGATGCCGGTGATCCAGAAGCTGATGATGATGGTGTGGTCGATATAGTCCCAGTTCGAGGCAATGGGCGTCCACCACCATGGGCTCAGGAAGTGGAACAACACTGAGCCCACAACGATTAAAACGAGTACAAGCACAACGGCCATGTCCCGTTCCTCCCGGCATTCGGGAGCGCGAAGCATCCGGAAATGCCAAAGCGCATCATGCTCGATTTCCGGTTGAAATTCCAGAGCCGACTATCCGATTGGCAAAACGTTGCTATTGCGCCCGGAGCTTCGGGCGGGGCCTTCAGATCAGCAGCAGGCCCTTCATCGAGGCGTTGCCCTTGCGGCCGATGATGATGTGGTCGTGGACCGCGATGCCGAGCGGCTTGGCCGTATCGATGATCTGCTTGGTCATCTCGATGTCCGCGCGGGAAGGTGTGGGATCTCCCGAAGGGTGGTTGTGGACCAGGATGACGGCGCTGGCTGAGAGCTCGAGCGCACGCTTCACCACCTCGCGCGGATAGACCGGCGTGTGGTCGACGGTGCCTGTTTGCTGCACCTCGTCGGCGATCAGCCCGTTCTTCTTGTCGAGGAACAGGACGCGGAACTGTTCGCGGGCCTCGAAGGCCATGGCCGAACGGCAATAGTCGAGCAATTGCGTCCAGTTGGACAGGATCTCGCGGCCGCGCACCTCGCCGCGCGCCATGCGCTGGGCGGCGGCGGCGATGACCTTTAGATCGGTCGCGACGGCCGGCCCGATGCCTTTGACTTCCTCGAGCAAGGATGCCGGCGCGCCGAGCACTTCGGCCAGCGAGCCGAAGCGGGCGATCAGCGCCTTGGCGATGGGCTTGGTGTCGACCCGCGGGATCAGCCGGAAGAGCAGCAGCTCGAGCAGTTCATAGTCGGGCAGGGCGTCCGGTCCGCCGGCCACGAAGCGTTCGCGCAGACGGTCGCGATGGCCGTGATAATGGGGCTTTTCTGCTGCCGCGGCCGTTTTCGGCACCATCTTGGGCGGCTCGATCCAGCCTTCGGAAAAGAACGCCCGCTCGTCCTCGACTTTCCCCATGCTCACCCGCTCCCCCTCAGGCTTCGGCTGAAACCTAAAGCAATTCCCGGAAAAGTGTGAAGCGGTTTTCCGTTCGGAATTGCGTGAAACAAGAGGATAGAGCGACCATCGTTTCCATGAAACGATGAACCGCTCTACCCCGGCAGGCCGGGGCGGTCGAGCTTTTTCGGCGACAGCGTGAAGATCTCGCAGCCGGTGTCGGTGACGCCGATCGTGTGCTCATACTGCGCCGACAGCGAGCGGTCGCGCGTGACCGCCGTCCAGCCGTCCGACAGCACCTTCACATGCGGGCGGCCGAGATTGATCATCGGCTCGACCGTGAAGATCATGCCCGGCCGCATCTCGACGCCTTCATTGACGGTGCCGTAATGCAGGATGTTCGGCGCGTCGTGGAAAAGCTGGCCGACGCCATGGCCGCAGAAGTCGCGCACCACCGAGCAGCGCTCGGCCTCGGCATAGGTCTGGATCGCGGCGCCGATGGCGCCTGTACGGGCGCCGGGCTTGATCGCGGCGATGCCGCGCATCAGGCACTCGTAAGTCACCTCGAGCAGGCGCTCGGCTGCGCGCTTGATCGAGCCCACTGGATACATGCGCGAGGAATCGCCGTGCCAGCCGTCGAGGATATAGGTGACGTCGATGTTGACGATGTCGCCTTCCTTCAGCGGCTTGTTGTCGGGAATGCCATGGCAGACGACATGGTTGATCGAGGTGCAGGACGACTTGGTGTAGCCGCGATAATTGAGCGTCGCCGGCAGCGCGCCATTGTCCATGCCGAATTCGAAGACGAAGCGGTCGATCGTTTCCGTCGTCACGCCGGGCTTCACCATCGGCACAAGCTCGTCAAGGCAGCGCGCGGTGAGGTCGCAGGCCTTGCGCATGCCGGCAAAACCTTCCTCGCCATAGAGGCGAATCTGTCCGGTATTTCGAAGGGGGGCCGTGGAGGCGTCGAGATAGGTAACCATTTTTGTCCGTTTGCCGGCGTCGGCTCCAAAGGAGGCGAACGCGAAAATCTTCTCCAGATTTGGCACCGGAAGCCGCAAGGTTCAAGGACGAAGTGCGGTTGCGGCGTCCATTGCGGCTTTCCTCCGGCCATTCCATGGGTTAGGGGCGGTCCTGATATCGGGAGATCGCCTTGACGGCACCTGAACGCGAAAGATCGATGCTGTTGCCGGTCAGGGCCGCCTGCGCGGGCCTGATGGCGCTGCTGATGCTCGCGCTGCTGGGCTTTGCTCAGGCCGAAATCTCCGCATCGGCCGTTTCGCTCCCGGGCACTTCCAGCGTCAGCGCCGCTCGCCAGGGCGACACGATCGCGCTGCTCAGAACGACCGGCAAGGCGCAGGCGCTTGAAGTCCGGGCCGGCCGGCCGCTGCCGATAAAGCTCGTCAGCGGCAATCCAGGCGCGCTCGCCCCCGCATCCGATTTCCTGCTTATCGGCCAGGCGTTGCCGGCTGAGATGGGCGTCGCGCCCGTATCGGGAAGCGCAGCAGCTTCGCGCACCAACCAGCCACGCGCGCCGCCCGCCGCGTAAAGTCTTGGCCGCCGAGCGCGGCGTTCAAATCAAAGACAATTCCTTCGCGTCGCGATCCGGCGACGGCCGCCGGCCGTCCGCCGATTGCGTGCGCGTCAGTTCGGATTCCGTTCAATGCAACGCATCAAGACGTTCAAGACGCTTACCCGCGCGGCGGCCGCGGCCTCTTTTCTGGCAGTCCAGGCGGTAATCTGCATCGGCACCGTCTACTGGGCCGTTGCCGCCACCCTTCGCATGGAAGGAGCGGCGGCGATCGTGCTCGGCGCCATCTTCGCGCTGCCGTCAGCCTATGTGCTGACGGTGGTTGCCCGCATGGCCTATGATGCCGAGACCGACCCGGCCAACCAGTAGCGCCGATGATACGGATTAGGGGCAAGGGCAGGGCGATGCGAGTTGCGTCGTCCTGTCACATAATGGTTATCCTGCGGCCTTACTCAGGTTTTCCAGCCCCGGCGCCTGCCGGACCTTCCCAGCCGTAATCAACAACAGGTATTTCCATGCGCCAGATCGTTCTCGCCGCCCTATTGCTGGCATCCACCGTAGCGGGAGCCGCCGCCGACAGCAGGCTGGTGCTCTACACGAGCCAGCCCAACACCGACGCCCAGCAGACCGTCGACGCCTTCATGGCGAAGAACCCGGGCATCAAGGTCGACTGGGTGCGCGACGGCACGCCGAAGATCCTGGCCAAGCTACATGCCGAGATCGAGGCCGGCCAGCCGCAGGCCGACGTGCTGCTGATCGCCGACGTCGTGACCATGGAAGGCCTGAAGAAGGAGGGCCGGCTGCTGGCCTATCCAGAGGCCAAGGTCGACGGCCTCGACGTGGCGCTCTACGACAAGGACAAGACCTATTTCTCGACCAAGCTGATCACCACCGGCATCGTCTACAACACCAAGGCGCCTTTCGTGCCGACGAGCTGGGAAGATTTGAAGAAGCCGGAAGCCAAGGGCCTGATCGCGATGCCCAGCCCGCTGACCTCGGGCGCCGCGATGATCCATACCGTGACGCTGACGGGCAACCTGCCGGAGGGCTGGGACTATTATGGCGCGCTCGCCAAGAACGGCGCGCAGGCCAGCGGCGGCAATGGCGACGTGCTGAAGGCGGTCAGCGGCGGCGACAAGCTGTTCGGCATGATCGTCGACTACATGCCGATCCGCGAGAAGGCCAAGGGCGCGCCGGTCGAGTTCGTCTTCCCGAAAGAGGGCGTGTCCGCCGTCACCGAGCCGGTCGCCATCCTCTCCACCGCCAAGAACCAGGACGCAGCCAAGGCGTTCGTCGATTTCCTCTTGTCGAAGGACGGGCAGGAAATGGCGGCCAAGATGGGCTACATCCCGGCGCGCGCCGACGTCGCGCTGCCGGCCGGCTATCCGGACCGCGCCTCGATCAAGGTGCTCGGCTATGATGCGGCGGCCGCGCTCGCCAACGATGCCCAGAACAAGGAAAAGTTCAGCGCGGTGATGAGCCGGTAAGCGGCCCGAAAGGGAAGCCTTGGCCTCCGCGGAACATCACATCGCCAAGCGGGGCGTGGCGTCGCCGCGGGCCGGCGGCTTCATGGCGTCAGGCCCGATATTCGGCCAGCGTTTGTCGGCGCTGGCCGTCCTGCTGGTCATCGCCGTGCTCTGCGTGTTGCCGATGGCGCGCCTCGTGCTTGCGGCGATCGCGCCAGGCGGCGAGGCCGATTTCGCAGCCTTCGCCGGGCGGCTTGCCAGCCCTGCCGCGCTCAAGGCGATGTGGCACACGCTGGACACGGCTTTTTTCGGCGCGCTGCTGGCGCTTTGCCTCGGCATTCCGTTCGCCGTCGCAGTGACGATGACCGATCTGCCGGGACGAAAGATCCTCGGGTTTCTTCTGCTCTTACCGTTGATGATCGCGCCGCAGGTCACCGCGCTCGCCTGGCTGCATCTCTTCGGCCCGTCGAGCACGCTGCTCGGCATGCTTGGGCTGGCGCCTGCGCCCGGCAGCGGCAATCCCATGCTTGGCCGCGGCGGCATCATCCTTCTCTATGGCGTTCAGCATGCGCCGATCGTGTTCATCACCATGCGGGCGGGGCTGTCGCGCGTGCCGCGCGATCTGGTCGAGGCGGCGCGCTCCTGCGGCGCGCGGCCGCTCGGCGTATTGCGGACCATCGTGCTGCCCGTCGTGCGGCCCTATGTGGTGGCCGCCGCGGCGCTTGCCTTCGTCTCGGGCGTCGGCAATTTCGGCATACCGGCGCTGCTTGGCATGCCCGTCAACTATCTGACGCTGCCAACCCTGATCTATCAGGACCTGTCGAGTTTTGGCCCGAGCGTGTTGCCGCAGATCGCGGCGCTGTCTGTGCTGGTCGGCGCCCTGGCGCTGGCCGGCATGGTCTTCCAGTCGCTGGCGCTGCGCGGCGCCGGGCATCGCATCGTTGCCGGCACGCCGGCGCAATTCGAGCTCGGAGGCTTGCGCATGCCGCTCGCCGGCGCGGGCTGGCTGGTCATCGGCCTGATCCTCATTCTGCCGGCCTGCGCGTTGCTGGCGACGTCGCTGGTGCCGTCCTTCGGCGTGCCGCTCAGTCCGCGGACGGCAACGATCGCCAACTATGTGGAAGTGCTTGTCCGGCAGGCGTCGACGGCGCGGGCCTTCCGCAATTCGCTGCTCTTTGCCGGCGGCGCGGCGCTTATCCTCGCCCTTGGCGCCATTCCCATGGCCGCGCGGCTCGAACGTTTCGACAAGCGCTGGCGGCGTGTGCTGGGCGGCATCGTCGACCTGCCTTACACAATCCCCGGCGTGGTGCTGGCGATCGCCTGCATCCTTTTGTTCCTGCGGCCGCTGCCGCTGATCGGCAGCCTCTACGCGACCGCGTCGATCATCCTGGTCGCCTATGCGATGCGCTTCCTGACGCTGGCGATGAAACCGGTGACGACCGCCGTCGGGCAGATTCCGCGCGATCTCGAAGAGGCGGCGGCGGTGTCTGGCGCCGGTCCGTTCCGGCGGCTCGCAACGATCACCGCGCCGCTCGCGGCGCCGGCCGCCGTGGCGGGCGGGCTGCTGGTATTCATGAGTGCCTTCAACGAGTTGACGGTCTCGGCGCTGCTGTGGTCGAGCGGCAAGGAAACGCTCGGCGTCGTGCTGTTCAGCCTGGAGGAGGCGGGGCTCGGCACGCAGGCCGCGGCAATCGCTGTGTCCACGATCGTCGTCGTGATCGCGCTGCTTCTGGCGCTTGATCGGCTCGGCCGCCGCTTGCCGGCCGGCGTGTTGCCCTGGCGCTAATCAGGCGCTCGGCACCACCCAAGCGTCCGACACGGCGACATGCACGCGCTGTCCCACCGCCAGTGCCTCGGCGCTGTCGACGAGCAGGTGCTGGCCGGGCTCGGCGAGCGCCAGCCGCACCTCGTGCACCGGCCCGCGATAGACGCTGTCCAGCACCGTCGCGGGCAATCCCTCGGCCGCGATGCGCAAGGCTTCCGGGCGCAGCAGGACCTTGACCGCACCGGCCGGTTTGTCCTGGCTGCGCGCCGTGAGCCGGTGGCCGGCGATATCGATGATCGAGGCCTTGTCCGAATGGCCGACGGTGTTGCCTGAGACCAGGCTGCCGCGACCGACGAAACCGGCAACAGCGGCGTCGGCGGGAGAGCGGTAGATTTCCCGCGGGGGTGCTGCCTGCAGCAGTCGGCCTTTGCTCATCACGGCGACGCGGTCGGCAAGCGCCAGGGCCTCGGCCTGGTCATGCGTGACATAGACGATGGTCGCGCCGGTGCGGCGGTGGATTTCGCGGAAGGCGTCGACCATTGCCGCGCGCAGATGCATGTCGAGATTGGCGAGCGGCTCGTCGAACAGGATGATGCCGGACTCGGCGATCAGGCAGCGGGCCAGCGCCACGCGCTGCCGCTGACCGCCCGACAACTCGTCGATGCGGCGCTTGGCGAAGCCGCCAAGCCCGACGATATCGAGGACCGAAGCGACGCGGGCAGGGATGTGGGCGGAGGGGACATGCCTGGCCTTCAGCGGATAGGCGACGTTTTCGGCGACATCCATATGCGGCCACAGCGCGTAGGATTGGAAAACGACGCCGACATTGCGCGCCTCCGGCGGCAGCTGCCGCTTCGGGTCGGCGACAAGCGCATCGCCAAGGAAAACACAGCCTTCGCTCGGCGCCTCGAAGCCGGCGATCAACCGCAGCATCGTCGTCTTGCCGCAGCCGGAAGGGCCGAGCAGCGCCGTGAAAGATCCCTGCGGAAAGGCCAGCGAAACGCCGTCCAGCGCGGTGGTGCCGCCATAGCGCTTGACCAGAGACTCGACCCGGATTTCGCTCATATTTTCGCCCGCGGCAGCTGTGATGGCCGGCAATACGGTGGAAATCCGGCATTGGCAATGAGCCGGTATCGATCCGGACTGACGCCGATCCGCCGCACCGGCGAACCTAATCTTCACCGCACTGAGGTCACATTTGCGAGTCAGAAGGCCGCAAAAAGCAACTTTTCACATCGAGCGGCGTTGCTCAGGGCTGCGCCAGTTCGGGAGACAGGGAATGGACAGACTGCAATTCGAGGTGCCGGTGCGCATCACGCCCGCGCCCGGCCTGCCGGTCGAGGAAATCTACAGCGTCGAGCAGGCGCTCGATTTCCTGCAGGATTGGCCGAAGCGCCGGCAGGGCAAGGTCTACGAAGCCGCGTTCAACGCCTGCTTCGGCGCGACCGTCGATGTCGCCAGCGCAGAGGAAGCCTGCCGCGCGTTCGCTGCCTTCTGCCGCGTCAGCGGATTGCTGGCGAGAGACGCGATGTTCCCCGGCAAGCCTGGCAGCGGGACAGGGACGTATCGCGAGGCGCGCGCTTAAAGCGCGGCGCTTTGAGCCTTTGCAACTGGTTCAGCCGCCGAACGACACACCACGATAGCGCATCCCAACCTGCACGCCGCGCACGATCACGCGCGACAGGATTTCCATGTCCAGCGGCATTTGCGGACGCCACACGTCGAGGAGGAGAGCCACGCGGGGCTGATCCGAGTTGTTCATAACCTCGTGCTCGAACGTGTCGTCCCATAGCATGCACTCGCCGTCGGCGATGCGCCGTTCCTCGTGATCGATCATCATGATCGTTGCCGGACGGCCGTCCGGCTGTTTCGGGATGACCAGGCCAAGATGGAACCGCATGATGCCGCGAAAAGGTCCGCGGTGCGCCGGGATGTGCTTGTGTGGGGCCAGGAATGAGACAGCCGCCGATTTGACCTCTGGGCACTCCGCAAGCAGCCGGCTCAGGACCGGCATGCGCGCGAGGTTTTCCGGGACCGTCATGTCATAGGCCTTGAGCACGAACATGCGCCAGTCGAGACCGTCATTGGCCGAGACATCGGCCTGCTCCGGCATGATGTCGTGGAAGCGCGGCGCGTTGTTCAGCTTCGCCGCCAGCGCCTCGTCGCGGATATCCCGCCAGGCGGCGGTGAACTTCGCGGCATTGGGAAAATGCGTGCCGGCATCAAGAATGGCCGGTGCATCTATGCGCTTCTCATAGATACGGCGGACCAGATTGGTTCCCAGATCGTAGGCGCCTGACATCTCATTACCTCAACGACGCTGTTATATAGTGTGATATTGCTTGCGGGCATGGCTCACGGGAATTTGTTACGGATAGACAGCGCGACTCACACTGGTCATTGCGTCTTCGATGCCAGTCGCGGACCGGTGCGGACATCGATGATTTCGGGCCTGGCGGTGTCGATCGCGCCGTTCCAGCCGCCGCCGAGCGCCTTGTTGAGGGCTATATAATCGGTGGCAATCGAGACGCGGCTTTGCAGGACAGAGTCGTCGGCGGAATAGGCCGAGCGCTGGGCATCGAGCACGTCGAGAAGGCTGGTCTCGCCAGCCTTGTAGAGCGTTCCTTCAAGCCGCGCGGCATCGCCATAGGACTTCGCGGAGGAGGCGAGCTTGCCGTTTCTGATGCGCTCCTGCGACAGCGAAACCGTGGCGTTTTCCACGTCTTCCAGAGCCGTCAGCACGGCGGCCTTGTAGGTGACGAAAGACTGGTCGCGTTGGGCTTTGGCGACGTCCACGGCCGCCTGCAGTTGGCCGGCGTTGAACAATGGCACGCTGAGCGTCGGGCCAAAGGACCAGCCGATGGTAGAGTTCTTGCCGAGATCGCCGAGCTTGAGAGAAGTGGTGCTGATGTCGCCGGTCAGGCTGACGCTTGGATAACGCGCCGCCTCGGCCTGGCCGATCTTGGCGGTGGACTGCGCATACTGCCGCTCGGCCATGCGCACGTCCGGACGGGTGAGCAGGATGTCGGCCGGGATACCGGTCGGGATCGGCAGGCGCGGCGCCGGGATCGGTGCTGCGCGCTTCAAGCGCTCGGTGAGCGCCGCCGGCGGCCGCCCGGTCAGCACGGAAAGGCGATGCACAGCCTCGGCATAGCTCGCTTCCAGGCTCGGAACGCCGGCTTCCGTGCCGCTTGCCTGTCCATCCGCCTTGGCGACATCCGCCGCGGTCGCCGAGCCGGCCAGAGCCATCGTGCGGGTGAGCTGGGCGGTTTGCCGCTGCGACGCTGCAGAGCGCCGGGCAAGCGCTATGCGGGCCTGATAGCCGCGTGCCTGGACGTAGTTGGAGGTCACGTCGCCAACCAGCGTGAGAAGGGTTGAACGCAGCTCCTCCTCGGAGGCGTCCAGTCCGTAGCTCGCCGCCTCGACGCCCCTGCGGTTGGCGCCGAAGAGGTCGAGTTCCCAGCTGGAATCGAAGCCTGCCTGATACTGGCTGTAGGTCTCGCTGGCCGTCGTTCCCGCGGTGGTGGCCGAAACCTTGTTGCGGGTGGCCGAGGCCGAACCGTCGGCGGATGGAAGCAATGTGCCTACCGACTGGCGGTAGCTCGCCCGTGCCTCGCGGATCTTGGCCTTGGCAGTGGCGACATCGAGATTGCCGGCAACCGCTTCGTCGACAAGCGCGTTCAGCTCGGGGTCGCGCAGGCGCTGCCACCATTTCGATAGCTGTGCCGGCTTGGCCGGCTTCGCCGCCTTCTGCCCGCTCCAGCTCGCCGGCATTGCCAGCAGGGGCTTCTGGTAGTCCGGACCGACGACGCATCCCGAGAGCAGGGCAGCGGCGAACGCGGGCAAAAAGAGCCCCTTCGCGGTCGCGAGACCGCGTTCAAAATCAAACATTTGAGAGAAACCTTTATTCCGGAGTGGCTGTGGCTTGTGTCCCGCCCGAATCCTGCTTGGCCGCCTTGCCCCTGAAGATGCGGCGCACCGTGACGAACAATAGCGGCACCAGAAAGACGCCGATCACGGTCGCCGCGATCATGCCGCCCATGACGCCGATGCCGACCGAGTTCTGCGCGCCCGAGCCCGCGCCGCTGGCGATCGCAAGCGGCGTGACGCCGAGGATGAAGGCCAGCGAGGTCATCAGGATCGGCCGCAGGCGTTGTCGCGCCGCCTCGAGCGTCGCTTCGACCAACCCCATTCCGGCCGACTGCCGCTCGATGGCGAACTCGACGATGAGGATGGCGTTCTTGGCGGCAAGACCGATCGTGGTCAGCAGGCCGACCTTGAAATAGACGTCGTTGGTCTGCCCGAACAGGCTTGCCGCCGCCAGCGCGCCGAAGATGCCGATCGGCACCGACAGCATGACGGCGAACGGGATCGACCAGCTCTCGTAAAGCGCGGCAAGGCAGAGGAAGACGACCAGCGCCGAAATCGCGTAGAGCGACATCGCCTGGTTGCCGGAAAGCCGCTCCTGGTGCGACAGCCCGGTCCATTCATGCGAATATCCGGCGGGCAGTTGCGCGACCAGCCTGTCGATCTCGTCCATGGCAGCACCCGAGCTTTGGCCCGCGGCCGCCGCGCCCTGGATCTCCACCGCCGCCGAGCCGTTGTAGCGTTCGAGGCGGGGCGATCCGTAGGTCCAGTGGCTGGAGGCGAAGGCCGAGAACGGCACCATGGCGCCGCCGGAGTTGCGGACCTGCCATTTGTCCAGGTCTTCCGGCTGCATGCGGAAGTCTGGGTCCGATTGCAGATAGACCGGCTTCACCCGGCCGCGATCGATGAAGTCGTTGACGTAGTCGCTGCCCCAGGCGGTCGACAGCGTGTTGTTGATGTCGGCAAGGCTGATGCCCAGCGCGCTCGCTTTTTCCTGGTCGATATCGACCGAGAATTGCGGCTGATCCTCCTGGCCGTTGGGGCGGGTGTTGGCGAGCAGCGTGCTCTTCGCGGCCAAGCCCAGCAGCTGGTTGCGCGTCTGGATCAGCGCTTCATGGCCGGCGCCATTGACGTCCTGCAGGTAGAAATCGAAGCCGTTGGTGTTGCCGAAACCCTGGATGGCGGGCGGGGCGAGCGCGAAAACCTGCGCGTCCCTGATCTTGGAGAAGGCGCCCATGGCGCGGCCGGCGACCGCCGACGCGGCGAGAGCCGGCGTCTTGCGCTGACCGAAATCCTTCAGCCGCACGAAGGCGATGCCGACATTCTGTCCGGCGCCGCCGAAGCCGAAGCCGGAAGCGGTGAACACGCCTTCGACGGCGTCCTTCTCTTCGTTCAGATAGTGGTTGGTCACCTCAGCCAGCACGCGCTCGGTGCGACCCTGCGTCGCGCCGACCGGCAGCGATGCGCTGGTGATCAGGATGCCCTGATCCTCGTCCGGCAGGAACGAGCTCGGCAGCCGGGCGAACATCCAGCCCATGGCGATGACGATCGCCAGGAACACGGCAAGGAAGCGCCACGACCGGTTGATGATGCCGTGCGAGCCGTCGCGATAGGCGATCGTGCCGCGATCGAAGACGCGGTTGAACCACCCGAACGGACCTTTCTGCGTCGCATGGCCCTTGGCCGGGCGCAGGATCGTGGCGCATAGCGCTGGCGTCAGCACCAGCGCGACCAGCACCGAGAGCACCATCGCCGAGACGATGGTGACGGAGAATTGCCGGTAGATGATGCCGGTGGAGCCGCCGAAGAAAGCCATCGGCACGAACACGGCCGACAGCACGGTGGCGATGCCGATCAGCGCGCCGGTGATCTCGTGCATCGATTTGCGCGTCGCCTCTTTCGGCGGCAGGCCTTCCTCCTGCATCACGCGCTCGACATTCTCGACCACGACGATGGCATCGTCGACGAGCAGGCCGATGGCCAAAACCATGGCGAACATGGTGAGCGTGTTGATCGAATAGCCGAAGAAGGAGAGCACGCCGAATGTGCCGAGCAGCACCACCGGCACCGCGATCGTCGGGATGATGGTGGCGCGCAGGTTCTGCAGGAAAAGCAGCATCACCAGGAAAACCAGCACGATCGCTTCGGCGAGCGTCTTCACCACTTCCTCGATCGACAGGCGCACGAAGGGTGAAGTGTCGTACGGGTAGACCACCTCGACGCCCTGCGGGAAGGTCGAGCTCAGGCGGTTGATCGTCGCGCGCACCGCCTCGGCGGTGCTGATGGCGTTGGCGCCGGTCGCCAGGTTGACGGCGACGCCGGCGGCCGGCTTGCCGTTGTAATGGGCCTGCGTGGTGTAGCTTTCGGCGCCGATCTCGACCTTGGCGACGTCGTTCAGCCGAACCAGCGAGCCGTCGGTATTGCTCTTGAGGATGATGTTGCGGAACTGCTCGGCGGTTTGCAGCCGGCTCTTGGCCGTCACCGTGGCGTTGAGCTGCTGGCCCTTGCGCGCCGGCAAGCCGCCGAGCTGGCCCGCCGAAACCTGCGTGTTCTGCGCCTCGATGGCGGTGGCGACATCGCTCGGCATCAGCGCGTATTGCGCTAATTTGTCGGGGTCGAGCCAGATGCGCATGGCATAGCCGGAGCCGAAGAGCTGTGTCGAGCCGACGCCTTCGACGCGCTTCAGCGTGTCGTTGACGGTGCTGTCGACGTAATCGGCGAGGTCGGTCGAGTTCATCTTGCCGTCGCTGGAGACGAAGCCGATGACCATCAGGAAGCCGGTCGAGGATTTGGAGACGGTAATGCCGTTGCTCTGGACGACCTGCGGCAGCTGCGACTGCACCAGCTGCAGCTTGTTCTGCGTCTGAACCTGGGCCGTATCCGCGTTGGCGGCGCTGGTGAAGGTCAGCGTGATCGAAGCCTGACCGGTCGAGGTCGACGTCGCCGTCATGTAATCGAGATTATCGATGCCGGTCATGCCCTGCTCGATGACCTTGGTCACCGAGTTCTCGACGGTCTGGGCATCGGCGCCGGGATAGGTGGCGCTGATGTTGACGGTGGTCGGCGCGATCTGCGGATATTGCGAGATCGGCAGCGACTGCAGCGCGAGCAGGCCGCCCAGCATGATCACGATGGCGATCACCCAGGCGAAGATCGGCCGGTTGATGAAGAAACCCGACATCGCTTTAGTTCCCGGTTGCGCCAGAGGCAGGCTGCTTTGCGGCGCCGGCGGCGTTGCCGCTGGCAGACTCCGCTGAGGCGGAGCTCTGCTCGCGGTCCTTGATCTCGCCGGTCGTTTCGTCGATCGTCACTTCGACAGCCGTCGCGTCGCCGCCGGCGCGCACCAGCTGCAGGCCCTCGACGATGACGCGGTCGCCGTCGCCGACGCCGGAATCCACCAGCCAGTTGTTGCCGACGCTGTTGCGCACGCTCAGCGTGCGCTGTTCGACCTTGCCCTGGGCATTGATCACCATGGCCGT
Source organism: Mesorhizobium sp. B2-4-3 (assembly GCF_006442815.1). GTDB lineage: Bacteria > Pseudomonadota > Alphaproteobacteria > Rhizobiales > Rhizobiaceae > Mesorhizobium. The sequence goes on along the minus strand of NZ_VFVL01000015.1, from coordinate 62,811 downwards.
CGCCTGGCCCTTGGGATCACGGGTGACGCCGCGCTGCGGCACCAGGAAGCTGTTTTGCGCAACGCCTTCCTCGACGATGGCGCGCACATACATGCCGGGCAGCAGCAGGCGGTCGGGATTGGGGAACTGGGCTCTGAGCGCGAAGGTGCCGGTGGACTGGTCGACATTGGCGCCGGCGAATTCCATCTTGCCGTCCTGCGCGTAGATGGTGCCGTTGTCGAGCTTCAGCTTGACGCTGACATTGGCCCCGCTGAACTTCAGCCGGCCTTCGTTGATCGCCTGGCGCAGATTGAGCAGGTTGGTGCTCGACTGCGTGACGTCGACATTGATGGGGTCGAGCGAGCGAATGGTGGTTAGCACCGTCTCCTGGTTGGCCGTGACCAGCGCGCCCGGCGTCAATGTCGATTTGTCGATCCGGCCGGCGATCGGCGCGGTGATCGAGGTGCGGTTGAGGCTGATCTTCGCGGTTTCGACGCTGGCCTTGGCCGATGCGACGTCGGCCTGGGCCTGCGCCAGCGTCGCGGCGGCATCGTCGTAATCCTGCTTCGAGACCACGTTCTGCTTCAGCAGCCCGGAATAACGGTCGAACTTCGCCTGCGCGGTGGGCACGGCGGCTTCCGCCTTCTGCTGAGTGGCGACGGCGCTGTCATAGGCGGCCTGATAGCTCGCCGGGTCGATGAGGTAGAGCGGCTGTCCCGCCACCACCTCGGCGCCCTCCTGGAACAGGCGCTGCTGGATGATGCCGTCGACCTGCGGGCGCACCTCGGCGATGAGCGAGGCAGCCGTGCGGCCAGGCAGCTCGGCGGTGATCGCAACCGATTGCGGATGCAGCGTGACGACGCCGACCTCTGGTCGCCCGACACCTCCCATGCCGGCCGGCACCTGGCTCTTTTCCTGCGAGCAGGCCGCCAGGAGAAGCGCGGCGCACAGAATTCCCGCCCAGGGAGACAGGCGGCGCGGCTTCGCCAGCAACAGAGAGCGATCAGGCTTGATATGCATTGGCTGGATCTTTCGCTGGAGTTGCGGTTCCCGCTTGGCCGGTCGCGCCGGGCGCTTCGACCAACAGCTTGCCGAGATGGCGGGCGAGGAAGCCCTGGATGTCGTCCATGAAGGTGTAGACCACCGGCACGTAGACGAGGCTGAGCACGGTCGAGGAGATGAGCCCGCCGATCACGGCGATCGCCATCGGCGCCCGGGTTTCGGCGTCGGCGCCGATGCCAAGCGCGATCGGCAGCATGCCGGCGCCCATGGCGATCGACGTCATGACGATGGGCCGGGCTCGCTTGCGGGCGGCGTCGAGCAGTGCCTCGAAGCGGCTCATGCCGTGCTCCTTCTCGGCGACCAGGGCATATTCGACGAGCAGGATCGAGTTCTTGGCCGCGATGCCCATCAGCATCAGTATGCCGATCAACGGCGAGATGCCAAGTGCCTTGCCCGTGACGAGCAGGAAGCCGAGCGCGCCGCCGACCGACAGCGGCAGCGCCACCAGGATGGTCACCGGCTGCACGAAGCTGCGGAAGAGCAAAACCAGCGTCAGGTACATCAGGATGATGCCGGCGGCGATCGCGGTGGCAAAGCCCGTGAACAGCTCCTGCATGCGCTGGGCATCGCCGCGCGCCAGCTCGTGCACGCCCGGGGGCAGGCTTTTCATGATCGGCAGCGCGCGAATGGCGGTGGTCGCCTGGCCAAGCGTCAGGCCGGAGAGGTCGGCCTCTATCGTCGCGCTGCGGCTGCGGTCGACGCGCGTGATGCTGTTCGGTCCGGCGCTGAAGCCGATGTCGGCGACAGCGCCGAGCGGCACCGTGCCCTTGCTGCCGGCCAGCGGCAGCACGGCAAGCTTCGCCGGATCGTCGATGGCGCCGTCGGGCAGGGTGACGACGATCGACACCTGTCGGTCGCCGAAATTGAATTTCGCCAGGCTGGTGTCGGTGTCGCCGATGGTGGCGATCTTCACCGTCGCGGCGATCTCGGTCGGCGTGACGCCAAGCTCGGCAGCCCTGGCGCTGTCGGGCCGCACGATCAGCTCGGGCTTGGTGGTGGCGGCCGTCGAGGTCGGGTTGATCAGGCCCGGCACGGATTTCATCTGCTCGATCAGCGCGTTGCTCGCTTTTTCGAGAGCCGCGCCGTCGTCGCCGACCAGTGTGATCGACACCTTGGCGCCGGCGAAGCCGTCGGCGCCGAACTGGATGCGGGCGCCTGGAATGTCGTTGAGCTTCGGCGAAGCCTCGGCCTCGAATTGCTGCTGGCTCACTGTGCGCTCGGCGCGCGGCTTCAGGTTGACCGTGACGGTCGCGGTCCGCACTTCGGCCGAGCTCGAGCTTTGGTTCGGCCCGCCGCCCGAAGAGGCGGCCGTGCCGATGGTGGTGAACACGCTGTCGACGGCCGGCTCCTGCTGAAGCCGTTTGGTGATCTCCTGCACCACCGTCGTGGTCTGCTCGATGGTCGAGCCGGGCTGCAGCTCGACCGAGATCATCGAGCGGCCGCGATCCGCCGCCGCCATGAATTCGGTCGGCAGTTTCGTTGCCAGCGCCATCGAGCCGGCAAAGAAGGCAATGCCGGCCAACAGCGTGATCCAGCGGTGGTCGAGCGCCTTGCGCAGCAGCCACAGATAGGTCGGCACCCAGGCAGGCAGATCGTCCTCGTCGTGGCCGCCGGCGCGCACCAGATAGGCGCCCATCAGCGGGGTGAGCATGCGCGCCACCAGCAGCGAAAACAGCACGGATACGCAGACGGCGACGGCAAAGGAGAAGAAGAATTTGCCGGGAATGCCGGACATGAAGGCGACCGGCAGGAAGACGGCGACGATGGTGGCGGTGGTCGCAACCACGGCTAGGCCGATCTCGTCCGCCGCCTCGATCGCTGCCCGGTAGGCGCTGACGCCGGTCTGGCGCATGTGGCGCACGATGTTCTCGATCTCGACGATGGCGTCGTCGACGAGGATGCCGACGACCAGCGACAGCGCGAGCAAGGTGATGTTGTTGAGTGAGATGTCGAAGGCCGCCATCACCGCGAAGGTCGGGATCAGCGACAGCGGCATGGCTACCGCCGACACCAGCGTTGCCCTGATGTCGCGCAGGAACAGCCAGACCACGCCGACGGCGAGCAGCGCGCCCAGCCACAGGGCCTCGAGGGCGGCGTCATAGCTTTCCTGGACGAAGCCGGACGAGGAGGTGACTTCGGTGAATTTCGCAGCCACGGTCCTGGCCCCCAAGTCGGCGATCGCGGCGCGGGCGGCCTTGACCACGTCGATCTCGCTCGAACCGACCGATCTGTAGACATTGAAGGCGACGACCTGCCTGCCGTCGAGATAGGCGGCTTGGCGCGGCTTTTCCCAGCTGTCGACGACGGTGCCTAGATCGGACAGCTTGACGTCACCGGCGCCATTGAGCGCGATGCGGGTGTCGGCCAGCGCCTCGACCGTCGTGGCGCTGGCGAGCGTGCGCACAGACTGCTCCTGGCCGCCGATATTGGCGCGGCCGCCCGGCTGGTTGACGTTGTTGGAAGCCAGCGTCTGGCTGACATCGCCGGCGCTGATGCCTAGCGCCGCAAGCCGGTCGGGGTCGAGCTCGACGCGGATGACGCGGTCGACGCCGCCGGAACGCGTGATCTTGGAGACGCCGTCGACACCGAGCAGCACCTTGGCGACGTCGTTGTCGATGTACCAGCTCAGCGCGTCGGGCGACATGGCGGGCGCCTCGACGACAAAGGTCAGCACCGAATTGCCTGTCGCGTTCACTTTGGCCACGACCGGCGTCTGGGCGGCTGCGGGCAGGCTGGACTGCACACCCGAGACCGCGTTGCGGACATCGTTGGTGGCGGTCTCGGGATCGGTGCCGAGCGTGAATTCGACCGTGGTGACGGACGAGCCCTCGCTGATCGAGGTCGAGACGTCGTCGACGCCTTCGAGGGTCGCCACGGCATTTTCGATCACCCGCGCGACCTGGATTTCCATTTCGCTCGGCGCCGCGCCCGGCTGCGCCACCGTGACGGTGGCGGTCGGCAGGTCGATGTCGGGCATGTTGTTCGTGCGCAGTTGCATGAAGCCGTAGACGCCGGCGATGGCCAGCGACAGGAACAGCACGATGGTCGGCACCGGATTGCGGATCGACCAGGAGGAGATGGCGTTCATCGCGTCTGCTCCGCCGCGCTTGCGGCATCGGCAGCCGTCGCTTCGCCAGCGGCGACGCGCACGAGGTTGCCGTCGTTGAGGAAGCCGGCGCCGGCGACGACGACTTGGTCGCCTTCCGACAGGCCGCTTTCGATGGCGACCCGACCGTTCTGGCGCGTGCCGGTCGCGACGGGACGCGCGTTGACCTTGCTTTCACCGTCAATGACGAACACGGCCGGCTTGCCGTCATGCCAGACCAGGGCCGTCTCGGCGACGGTGAGCCGCCGCGACGCCGCCGTCTCGATCGTGACGCGGGCAAACATCCCGGGCTTCAGCCCGGAACCTTCGCCGACCGCGACATAGACGGTGGCGAGCCGGGTGGTCGCGTTGACCGTCTCGGTTATCGAGGAGACGCTGCCGGAGAAAGCGCGGCCCGAGGCGTCGACGATGTTCGCCGCCTGGCCAACCGAGATGGCCGCCAGATCCTTTTCCGGGACGAGGACGCCGACCTCCAGCCTGCCGTCGCGGATGATCTTCATCAACTCAGTGCCGGCCTGGACGATGGAGCCCGTCACGGCCGGCTTGCTGGACACGATGCCGTCGAAGGGTGCGCGGATAGTCGTCCTGTCGAGCTCGGCCCGCAACCTGTCGGCGGCGGCCTCGGCCTGCTCGACACCTGCCTTGCCGGTCTTGACGGCGGTCGCCTTTTCCTCGGCGGTCTCCGCGCTGACGGCATTGCTGGCGAGCAGCTTGTCGGCGCGCGCGGCGGCCGACAGCGCGGAGTCGAGCGTCGCCTGCGCCTGGGCGACGGCTGCTTTCTGCTCGGCAAGCTGGGCCTTGAGAAGCGAGTCGTCCAACCGGGCGATGACATCGCCGGCTTTCACATTATCGCCCTCGGCCACCAGAACCTCGGTCAGGCGCAGGCCGCTCTCCTCCGCGCCGATCGTCGCTTCCTGCCAGGCTGCCACCGTGCCGGTGGCGCTGACGGAAGATGTGATCGCCTCGGAACGGACCCGCTCCACCGAAACGGTGAGCGTGGCAGCCTGAGCAGGCGCGGCTTTCCCGACGTCCGGCTCGGGCGCTGCGCGGCCATAGGCCTTCAGCATCGCGGCGACACCGGCCGCGACCAGCACGGCGACGAGGAGAAGATGGCTTTTACGCAATTTTCTGGTCATGATTTTCGGTGTTCGAAGGCGAGATCGGAAGCGACAGACTGTAAGCGGCGAAGCTCAGCCGGATCGCCCCCTGCAGCGCCTGCTTCGACAGGATCCGCTGCCTGGCGCCGGCGCCGGGGCGGATCGTCAAGGGCGAGCCCAGGGAGGCAAACAGCCGCAGCATCATCAGGGCTTCCCACATCATAATGCGCTCCATGCGTGTTGGCGGTCGCGCGGACGCGTCCGCCAACACGCAAAAAGTACCGGCCGGCCCTTGAACGGGTGGGTCAGGGAGACCGGCCGGCGCAGCCGGTCAGAGTTGCTCGCCACTCCGGGGTAGGGGTGGAGGGAGCTGTCCGCCGTGATCGGGCAGACCTCTGGGGCCGGCTGCATCCGGCGGATTACCCCATGGACCGGGGGGCGGGCCGTGAGGCCGATCCGCCGAAGCGAGGATTTCAAGCTGTTCGGGTGTCAGCTTGGAGCGGAGCGTGGCGATCGCGTCCTTCAGCTTGGCCGCCGAGGCGGCGCGCGTCGTGACATCGTCGGCCAGTTTTTCCTGTAAGGCGAAGGGATCGCGGGCAGCACCTGGCGCAGGTCTGTCGGGACCCGGGCCGCCTGTGCCGCCCAGGCCGAAGTCCGGTCGTGCCCGCGGTGCCAGCACCGCCTGCAGCGCGCTGGTGTAATCGCGCCAGGCGTCGAGCTGTTCGGAGCGGATGCCGATGCGGGTCTCGAGCAACGAAAGGTGCGCCGCGAGCATTTCGGGCGGCGGTCCCATGCGACGAGGGCCGAAATCCTCCGGTCCATGCCGCATCGCCCAGCGCTGTCCGTGCCAGCGCATCGGGCCTGGGCCCGCATCGTCCTGCCGGTCGATGGCCGGCGGCTGGTCGCCCGGCGCGCCGGGCTCGGGCTGGGCGGCCAGCGCCGGGTGGATCGCCGCGACCGAGAACAGGCCGAGCGCCAAAAGTCTGCTTCGCATGACGTTATCCTTTCCTGCATGCTTCGGATGCAGGGAGGATAGGAAGCGACTTTTGCCGCTTCGCGTCGGCGTGTTGCCGAAGGTTTCCGCAAAAAGGAGATTTGTTTCCAAACGTTTCCGGCGCCTTGCGGGAAACGTTCGGTTGCAATTTTTCGTGCCGTCGGCGCGCGGCACTTCCTATAATCAGGGACAAGGAGTGATAAACGGGCAACGATAACGGGCAAGGTGAAACGGGCCGGGAATGCAGGTACAACCCCACATCCTCGTCGTCGACGACGATCGCGAGATCCGTACGCTGCTCGGGCGCTATCTGGACGGCCAGGGCTTTCGCGTCTCGGTGGCGGCGGACAGGCGCGAGTGCGAGCAGAAGCTGGGCGCCGGCCAGTTCGATCTCATCGTGCTCGACGTCATGCTGCCGGACGGCTCGGGGCTCGACATATGCCGGGCCTTGCGCGACCGCAAGCCGCATATCCCGGTGATCCTGCTGACAGCGCTGAAGGAGGATGTCGACCGCATCATCGGGCTGGAGCTCGGCGCCGACGACTATCTTGGCAAGCCGTTCAACCCGCGCGAGCTATCGGCCCGCATCCGCGCCGTGCTCAGGCGCTCGGCTCCCGATGAGGCAACCCCGCCCAAGGTGCGTGTCTACCAGTTCGCGGGCTACCGGCTGGAGCCCGACACGCGCAAGGTGATGGATGCCGATGGCGCCCTGATCGACCTTACCGGCGCCGAGTTCGATCTGCTGCAGGTTTTTCTCGACCGGCCGGGCCGGCTGTTGTCGCGCGACCAGCTGCTCGACCTGACGCAAGGGCGCGAGCGCGATCCGCTGGAGCGCTCCGTCGACGTGCTGGTGAGCCGGCTGCGCAAGAAGTTTGCCGAAGCGGGCGAGGCGTCGCTGTTCAAGACGGTGCGCAATGGCGGCTATCAGCTGACCGCGCGCGTCGAGACGACGGAGTACCGCGTCCCGACGTCGGAGCCCGAAGCATGACTTCGCTGCGCCGGCGGCTGATCATCCTTCTGGTCGTTTCGATCCTCGGTGTTGTGGGTCTCGCGACATTCGTCGCCGTCAAGGTGCTCGGCGGTCCGTCGCCCGAACTGATCATGGGGCCGCTGGCCCACCAGATCCAGTATATGGTGCAATTGGCTCCCGGCCACGTGCAGACAGCGCGCGACGCGCCGGTTACCGTCAGCGGCAGTCCGGCCCCCGGTATCGAAGACCGCAAGCACACGCGCGTGCTGAACGAGATCCTGCAGCATGACGGCGTCGATGTTTCGGCTGTCGTCACCCGTAACGTCGGCAGGCCCGGCATGGTCGCCTCGGTCGCCCTGCCTGGCAATCGCTGGATGATCGTCGACGTTCCCGATTTCGGTCCGCCGCGCGATGTCTGGTACGGGCTGGCGGGCTGGATGGTGCTGATCGTGCTCGGCGCCACGCCGGTGTCGATCTACTTTACCGGTGTGCTGGTGCGGCCGCTGGAGATGCTGGAAGCCACCGTCAGCAAGATCGGATCGGACGGGGTGCTGGCGGCTGTGCCGGAGAAAGGACCCGCCGAAGTCAGGGCGACGGCGCGTGCGCTCAACGAGCTGTCGGAGAGGCTCAAGACCGCGATGGAAAGCCGCATGCGCCTTGTTGCGGCCGCGGGTCATGACCTGCGCACGCCGATGACCAGGATGCGGCTCAGGGCCGAGTTCCTCGACGAAGACCGCGAAAAATGGCTGAGTGATCTCGACGAGCTCGATCGCATCGCCGACAGCGCCATCCGCCTGGTGCGCGAGGAGGTGAACCAGGACGCGGTCGAGCCGGTGGAATTGGACAGGCTGGTTCGCGATATCGAGGTCGAGATGGTCTCGCTCGGCCACGCGGTGACGATCGATCATCTCGATCATGTGTCGGTCAAAGCCGGCGCGCTTGGCTTGCGCCGGGCGCTGCGCAACCTGATCGTCAACGCCGCCACGCATGGCAGGAGCTGCAGCATCGCGCTTGCGGGGCGGGGCGGCGAAGCGGTCCTCACCATCGCCGATCGCGGTCCCGGCATTCCGCCGGACCTGTTGAACAAGGCCTTCGAGCCGTTCTTCCGGGTCGATCCGGCGCGCACGCAATTCATTCCGGGCGCGGGGCTGGGGCTTGCGATCGCGAAGGAGATCATCGAACGCTACGGCGGGACGATCACGCTGGAGAACAGGCAGGGGGGAGGGTTGCTGCAGACGGTGGTTTTCGCGGTGGTCTAGCGTTTTCGACAGCCCCGTTCGTCCCTGCGCTGTCCGGTGTCGGCTTCGCTCGCCGCATCGTGATAGCGCGACCGTTGCGGAACGGCGTCGCTGGATGCGAATTTGTGGCGATACGATGTTTTGCGAGGATTACCATGCCCATACGCAAGATTGCGTTCTGCGCGGCAGCGATGGTCGTTGCGGCCACACATTTCGCCGACGCCCGGCCCGACACACGCACAATGACCTGCGCGCAGACCCAGGCGCTGATCCAGAGCCGGCATGCGGCGGTGCTGAGCACCGGAGCGAACACCTACGATCGCTACGTCCGCCAGTTCGGCAATGAGTGCGATGCGCCTTACGTGCCGATGGTCGACTATGTCCCGGCGAGCGACGGTCGATGCATGGTTTATCGGTGCGAAGAGCCGGCGCCCATGGTTCTGGATTGATCGGCGGCCAGCGCCGCTTTCCCGGTTTGCACGGAATCTCAGACGCCGGCTGATGCCATTTACTTGACCTTTTGGATCTCCGGGGCAGGCGTCTGGTCAGTCGCCGGAGCCGGCGTGCAATCCGGGCCCTTGCAGTCAAGGACCGGATCCTCGGCCGGGGGCAGGCAATTCTGCCCCTCGCAATGAATTGCCGGCGATGGTTGCGTCGCTGGCTGACTATTCGGCTGGGCGGGCCGATCGTCGGCGCGCGAAGCGCCTGCCAGGCCAATCATCGCCGCGCACAGCAGCGCTATCCGAAGCAAGTTCATTCTTGCCTCCACGGTTGGGAGCGAGGAGAAGCTACACCTTCGGGTCGGAGCCTACACCCTGTCAGCCGTGAATGGCGTTAACGGCGGGTTTCTGCTCCCGAGAGCCCATTGTCGCGGCGAGCTGTACGTGCATTTCACTCCGCAAACGGAACGAGAATGCGGGTTAACCAGTTACCTCGATATGCCTACCAAGGTCAAAGAGCCGCAGCCGAAGTCCGACCAGAAAAAGGGCCCTGTTCCCGATCAGAAAGGATCGCCAGAGCCTGAACATGTCGATAAGCCGCCGCGAGACGTACGAGAGGCACCGGCACCAAATCCCGACGGCGACAAGAAGTCCTGATGAATTCCGCAAGTGAAACGATGGCCCGACTGCCATGTGGCTGGGCCCTTGCCAACCCAACCACGGATGTAACCCAGGAGGGCTTCATCAATTGCATGAAGGGCTGATATGGGGTGAAGTTTCCAGCCGCGCCGCCCCGGTGAGGCTATCTTAGGCTCATCGAAGCGATCGTACGCAGAAATGAAACTGCCGATTTGGCTGGAGTGGATCGGTCGGTAGCTTCTGCCTCAGAGAATCCTCAAGCGTTAGGCCCGTGATCGCCGCTCGACGTTCCTCATATGTGCTTGAAAAGCTGGTACGCCCAAGGGGAATCGAACCCCTGTTACCGCCGTGAAAGGGCGGTGTCCTAACCGCTAGACGATGGGCGCGCTCAGACGAAGCGGCTTATAATTGCGTTGTTGCCAGCCGGCAACCCATCCGCAGCCACATGCGACAACTTTTTTCGAAAGCGGCAAAGGTGCTCTGCCGATGCGCCAGGCGTGGTTTCCGACTCCACTTGATAATGCACCTTGGAGATTGGCTGCAACGCCCCTCGCGGTCGTCATTCTATGGCGGAGCAAGGAGCGCAGCGACGCGGCGCAGACCATAGAATCCATTCCGTGACGCATGAGCGCTGCAACGGTGCAGAATCTGCGCCGCTACACTCTACGGTCGAGGTAACGGAATGGATCCTCGGGTCTGCGCGTCCGCTTCGCTCCCGCTCCGCCCGTGGATGACGAAGTTCGAAGGGCTTCGGCTAATCGCCGACGTCTGTGGTGGCGTGTTGAAGCCAATGTCGGCGTTGGCGGCGATCGGCTCCCAACCGGTCAAACCGGCCATGCTCACGAGACCAAGCCGAACGTATCAGCCGTCCTCGCCACCGCCGCTACGCCTGCGGCAGCGCCAGTTCCAGTCGCGCTCGGGGCCGACGTCGACATGGACGGATTCGGTGTGGCAGTAGGTGCCGACGCCGCCGCGGCCCGGCATCGTGCGGACATAGCTCGCCAGCTCCCATTTCGAAACGCCTGGCAATTGGATGTCGGCGGCGGCGCAATACATGTGCAGCGAGTTCTTGGCGCCGTTGGCGCGGCGGTTGCGCGAGGGATCGCGATAGCCGGAGGTGACGATCATCTTGCGGCCGAAATGGCCCTCGATCGTCTTCAGCACCCGCACCAGCGAAGGCTTGAGGCAGGCGACGTCGACACTTTCGTTCTGCTTCAAAAGACCGTTGGGCGCGAGTCTCGCCATGCCGGCGGCCGACGCCACCTGGTAGGAACCGCCACCGCCCTCGTCCTCATTGAGGTCGACGTCGCTCTCGTCGTCGATGCCGGACTTGCGCTTGATCTCGAACAGCGCCGTCTGGCGCACGCCGGGGAGAGCGTCGGCGCCGGTGATGTGATTGGCCGGGTCGTCGAGCGAGGCCAGTTGCACCGGCTTCTCGGCCGGGGTCGCCGAGGCCAGCGTCACGATCGGCTTGGCCGGCGGCGGCGTGGTCTTGGCCTGCGCCGCCGGCTGGTCGCCGGAGCGCGCGTTGTTGATCAGGGGGGCGGGCGCGGCCGAAGCCGGCGTGGTGCTGAACAGCGAGGCGAACAGGCTCTTCTTAGGCGCGGCGATCTGCGGCTGCGCCGGCTCGCCGGCGGTCACATAGACGCCGTTGCTCATGGCTTGCGTGGTCGCCTGCGCCTTCGACGCGACGGCGGCGGCATCGCCGGCGGCGACCTGCTGGGCGACGGCTTGCGTCTGGTCCGCCGTTTGCGCCTGTTGAACCAGCGGTTGCGGCGTGTTTCCGGCAATGGCCTGGGCGCCGGCAGGGATGGCGATGGGGAAGGTGCCGTCCGGCCGCGTCTCCGGCACATAGGCGACCTTCTCGGGCAGGGGCGTATCGCCCTCGGTCATCACGGTCGATGCCGCCTCTGCGGGCGCCGATGCCTGCAACGACGAATCGGCCGAAGCCGCGGTCTTGGCGCCGGATGACGCGCTCATTTCGGTCGCGGTCGAGCTGTAGGCGGGCGAAACGACCGACATCGTCGGGTCGCCGGTCGATGTGCAGGAGGCCAGAAGCACGGAGAAAAGCGCCGCCGCAATGCTGCGGCTTTCCCCTCGTGCAAGACGCCAACCCGCTGATTTCAAAATAAATTCCCCCTCGGTATCCGGTCGGTTCGTTATCGCCGCGCCACTCCAGAACCGCGCCGCGATAACCCTCCTGTTCCCAACCGGAAACGGGATGTGTGTCGAATCTGCAAGCCTCGGAATTATTCCGCGTCGGAAGGTGATTTGAGGCCGCCGAACGATTGACGCCACCATTTCGCCCTGTTTTGGCGGCCCGTCAACTCACCAGACATTACAGTCCGTTACACACGTGCCCTGACATAGGTGCCCGGCGCATCTCCCAAGGTTTTCATACGCTTGCCGGGTTTGCGGGCGGGTACGCGGATGTCGTCCTGGTTCTCGATCCAGTGCTGCCAGTGCGTCCACCAGGACCCGGGATGCTCGTGCGCCGCGGCGAGCCACGCATTGAAGTCGCCCACCGGCTTGCCGCCGGTCCAGTACTGATATTTCCTCGCGGCGGGCGGGTTGACGACGCCGGCGATGTGGCCGGAACCCGCCATCACATACTCGACGTCGCCGCCGAAAAACTGTGATCCCAGGAACACCGAAAGCGCCGGCGCGATGTGGTCTTCCTTCGTGGCTAGGTTGTAGACGGGGATGGTGATGTCGGCCAGTGAGACCGTGCGCCCGGCAAGCTCCATCACGCCGCGCGAGAGATTGTTCTCGAGATAGCAATTGCGCAGGTAGAACGAGTGGTTGGCCGCCGCCATGCGCGTGGAATCGGAATTCCAGTAGAGCAGATCGAAGGGCAGGGGCTCCTTGCCGCGCATGTAATTGTTGACGACGTAGGGCCAGATCAGGTCGCCCGAGCGCAGCATGTTGAAGGCGGTCGCCATCTTGGTGCCTTCCAGATAGCCCTTTTCGCTCATCGAGCGCTCGACGGCTGCGACCTGGTCCTCGTCGACGAACACCTTGAGGTCGCCGGCATAGGTGAAGTCGACCTGGGTGGCGAAGAAGGTGGCCGATTTGATGCGGCGGTCACCCTCTTGCGCCAACAGGGCAAGCGCGGCGCCAAGCAGCGTGCCGCCGACGCAGTAGCCGATGGCGTTGACCTCTTTTTCGCCCGTCGCCTTCTCCACCATGTCGAGGCCGAATTGCAGGCCTTCGCGGATATAGGCCTCCCAGCCCTTGGTGCCGTGGCGTTCGTCGGGATTGATCCAGGAGATGACGAAGACGGTGTGGCCCTGCTCGATCGCCCAGCGGATGAAGGATTTCTGCGGGTTGAGGTCGAGGATATAGAATTTGTTGATCCATGGCGGGCAGATCAGCAGCGGCCGCTTCAGCACGGTCTCCGTCACCGGGTCGTATTGGATGATCTCGGCGACGTCGCTGCGGCCGATGACCTTGCCGGGCGTCGTGGCGATGTTCTTGCCGATCTCGAAGGGCGTGTAATCCGCCTGGCGCAGCCTCAGGTCGCCGCGGCCCGCGGCGATGTCCTCGGCCAGCATCTTCATGCCGCGCGCGAGGTTCTCGCCGTTCGAGGCGACGGTCTCGCGGAACAGCTCCGGATTGGTCAGGATGAAGTTCGACGGCGCGATCGCGTTCGACACCTGCTTGACGTAGAAGCTCGCCTTGTGGCGGGTGTGCTCGTCCAGGCCCTCGGCATGCTCGACAAGCTCGTTCGCCCAGCGCGAGGTGACGAGATAGGCCTGCTTGAGGAAATCGAAGAAGGCGTTGCGGCCCCATTCCGGGTCCTGGAAGCGTTTGTCGCCGCGTTCGGGCTGAACCGCGTCCTGCGGTGCCTCGGCGTTGGGGTTGACTTTCTGGATGGCGTTCGCCCAGACGGTCATATAGCCGGCGAACAGCCGCGTCTGCGCTTCGAGCGCGCGCTGCGGATCGCCCAGCCAATATTCTGAGAGCTTGGAGAAGGTCTTGACCATGTCGACGACCGGTTCGGCGACATGGTCGCGCACTTCACCCTTCTCGCGCGGTTCTGCCCAGGCGGAAGCCGCCTTGCCGGCCTGCTCGACCATGCGCGCCATGTTCAGGGCGAAGCGCTCGGGATCCTTCACCAGATATTGCTCGATGGCCGAAGGTCCGCCATTTTCCGCTTTGTCCGAATCGTCAGGTTTGGACATGGTTCGCGGGGTTCCTCCCGGAGCGTTTTCTTGACATATTACCATGGGACATCTGACCGGGTCCAATTCGCTGTAACCCGGCTGCCAGGAAAACAATATGACGATTAATGTTGGCGGGACTTTTTTTCTCAGGCCGGGTTCGATTTGCCGCATGGCGCTGATGGCGGGACTGGTCGGCATGCTGCTGCCCGCTGCCGGCTGCACGAGCACCAGCACGAACAATGCGCCGACGGCATTGGCCGAAGGTCCGAGGGACACCGGTTCCTATCCGAACCTCAACATCCCGCCGCAAGTGGCCGCCAAGCAGCTCACCAAGGAGGAGACCGCGGCGAACCTCGCTCAGCTCAAGGCCGAGGAGCAGACGCAGATTGCCAAGGGCAGCGGCGTCAAGGCGCCGGCCAATTCGGCCGCGCTCAACACTTTGGCCAAGACGCATGGCGCCGACACGCTGAAGCAGATCGAGGGCAAATGCGACCCCGCCCTCGACCCTAGCTGCAATTAGGTTTATATCGCGCGCCGAAAGCGCCCCCTTTGACCGTCTGGAACTGAAATGGAAGAATTTCACAAGGTACGCCGGCTTCCGCCCTACGTGTTCGAGCAGGTCAATCGGCTGAAGGCCAGCGCCCGTTCGCGCGGCGCCGACATCATCGACCTCGGCATGGGCAATCCGGATCTGCCGACGCCGAAAGCCATCGTCGACAAATTGTGCGAAGTGGTGCGCGATCCGCGCACGCATCGCTATTCGTCGTCGCGCGGCATTCCCGGCCTGCGCCGCGCCCAGGCGAATTATTATCAACGCCGCTTCGGCGTGAAGCTCAACCCCGACACGCAAGTGGTGGCGACGCTGGGCTCGAAGGAGGGCTTCGCCAACATGGCGCAGGCGATCACCGCGCCCGGCGACGTCATCCTGTGCCCCAATCCGACCTATCCGATCCATGCCTTCGGCTTCATCATGTCGGGCGGCGTTATCCGCTCGCTTCAGGTCGAGCCCGATGACGGCTTCATCCCGGCGGTCGAGCGCGGCATCCGCCATTCGATCCCGAAGCCGCTGGCGCTGATCCTCAACTATCCGTCGAACCCGACGGCGCTTGTCGCCTCGCTCGACTTCTACAAGGACGTGGTCGCCTTCGCGAAGAAGAACGACATCATCATCCTGTCGGATCTCGCCTATTCGGAAATCTATTTCGACGGCAATCCGCCGCCGTCGGTGCTGCAGGTGCCGGGCGCGATGGATGTCTGCGTCGAGTTCACCTCGATGTCGAAGACCTTTTCCATGCCTGGATGGCGCATGGGTTTCGCGGTCGGCAACGAGCGCCTGATTTCGGCGCTGACCCGGGTGAAGTCCTATCTCGACTATGGCGCGTTCACACCGATCCAGGTTGCGGCGGCGCATGCGCTAAACGGCGATGGCGCCGACATCGAGGAGGTGCGCGAGATCTACCACAAGCGGCGCGACGTGATGGTCGATTCCTTCGGCCGCGCCGGCTGGACCATTCCGGCGCCCGCGGCCTCGATGTTCGCCTGGGCGCCGATCCCGGAGCCGTTCCGCCATCTCGGCTCGCTGGAATTCTCCAAGCTGCTCATCGAGCATGCGGATGTCGCGGTGGCGCCGGGCGTCGGCTTCGGCGAGCATGGCGACGACTATGTGCGCGTGGCGCTGGTCGAGAACGAGCACCGGATCCGCCAGGCCGCTCGCAACATCAAGAAGTTCCTCGCGACCACCGCCAAGCAGCCCAACAACGTGGTGCCTTTAGCCGCTCATCGTTGAGTTGCCTGACATTTTTTGCACCTGACATTTTTCTGCAAGTTGAGGGGCGTCGCCGGACATGGCTGAAGCGTTGCGTGTTGGAATTGCCGGCCTTGGCACGGTAGGCGCCTCGGTGGCGCGCGTGCTGCGCGACAAGGCGGCCGAGCTTACCCGGCAGTGCGGTCGCGACATCGTCGTGACCGCCGTTTCGGCCCGCGATCCGAAACGCGACCGCGGCATCGATCTGAGCGCCGCGAAATGGTTCGACGATCCGGTCAAGATGGCCGAGCGGGCCGATATCGACGTCTTCGTCGAACTGATCGGCGGCGACGAGGGGCCGGCGCGGCTGTCGGTGAAGGCGGCGCTCGAGGCCGGGCGTCATGTCGTGACCGCCAACAAGGCGCTGCTTGCCAAGCACGGCGTGCAACTGGCGGAAATCGCCGAGAAGAAGGGCGTGCTGCTCAACTACGAGGCGGCGGTGGCCGGCGGCATCCCGGTCATCAAGACGATGCGAGAGGCGATGGCGGGCAACGCGGTGACCCGCGTCTTCGGCATCCTCAACGGCACCTGCAACTACATCCTGACCCGCATGGAGGCGGAAGGCATCTCGTTCGACGCCTGCCTGAGGGACGCGCAGCGGCTCGGCTATGCCGAAGCCGATCCGACCTTCGATATCGAAGGCCATGACACGGCGCACAAGCTGTCGATCCTGACCAGCCTTGCCTTCGGCACCAGGATCGCCGCCGGCGACATCTATATGGAAGGCATCTCCAACATCACCCAGGCCGACATCCGCGCGGCGGGCGATCTCGGCTACCGCATCAAGCTGCTCGGCGTCGCGCAGCGCACCGACAGCGGGATAGAGCAGCGTGTCCATCCGACCATGGTGCCGACGGCGTCGGTCATCGCGCAGGTGCATGGCGTCACCAACGCGGTGGCGATCGAGACCGATATCCTGGGCGAGCTTCTGCTTTCCGGCCCGGGCGCCGGCGGCAATGCGACCGCTTCGGCGGTCGTCGGCGACATCGCCGACATCGCCAAGAGCCGACCGGGCTTCCAGCATGGCCCGGTCTTCGGCTGGCCGGCGAAGGAACTGAAGCCCTACAAGAAGGCGCAGATGCGCAGCCATGCCGGCGGCTATTTCATCCGACTGACCGTGCATGACCGCACGGGCGTCTTCGCGGCCATCGCCAAACGCATGGCCGATAACGACATCTCGCTGGAATCGATCGTCCAGCAGGCGGCCGGCGCGGAAACACAGGCGCAGAAGACGGTCATCCTCGTCACCCACGAGACGACGGAAGCGGCGGTGCGCAAGGCCGTCGAAGGCATCACCAAGGACGGTCATTTGACCGACAAGCCGCAGGTGATCCGCATCGAGCGGGCGGAATAGCCAAGTCCGATTCCGTCTTCAATCGATTGATTTTGCTGTCATTTCAAAAATTGACGGGGCAAGTCTTGCCGTTGTCATGGAGCTTTGCCAGAAGAAGCGCGCCTCTGGCGGGAGGCGGAGCAATTCCGGTGTTCAACCGTTCTGGAATTGCTCGAAGCAACGATTAGGGCGGTTCATAACTGACCGCCCTCATGACAACGAGGAATGCGTAATCCATGAACATGGCCCAGAACATCGTCGCTGGTCTCGATCGGATCCTTACCATGGAAGTCGTGCGCGTCACCGAGCGGGCGGCGGTCGCGGCGGCAAGGCTGCGCGGGCGCGGCGATGAGAAGGCCGCCGACCAGGTGGCGGTCGACGCCATGCGCCAGGAGCTCAACCGGCTGGCCATCAAAGGCACGGTGGTGATCGGCGAAGGCGAGCGCGACGAGGCGCCGATGCTCTATATCGGCGAGGAGGTCGGCACCGGCAAAGGTCCGGCCGTCGACATCGCGCTCGATCCGCTCGAAGGCACGACGATCTGCGCCAAGAACCTGCCCAATGCGCTTGCCGTCATCGCGATTGCGGAAAAGGGCAGTCTGCTGTTCGCACCCGACGTCTACATGGACAAGATCGCCATCGGTCCAGGCTATCCCGAAGACCTGATCGACATCGACGCCTCGCCGGCCGAGAACCTCGCCAATCTGGCCAGGGCCAAGGGCGTGGCCGTTTCCGACATCACCGCCTGCATCCTCGACCGGCCGCGTCACACCAAGCTGATCGACGCAGTGCGCGCCACGGGTGCGGCGATCCGGCTGATCGGCGACGGCGATGTCGCCGGCGTCATCCACACCACCGATCCGGACGAGACCGGCATCGACATCTATCTCGGCACCGGCGGCGCGCCGGAGGGCGTGCTGGCGGCGGCCGCACTTCGCTGCACCGGCGGACAGATGCAGGGCCGGCTGATCCTCGACACGGCGGAGAAGGTGGCGCGGGCGCAGAAGATGGGCATTTCCGACCCGAAGCGGATCTACCGCGCCCAGGACATGGCGCGCGGCGACGTGCTCTTCGCGGCGACCGGCGTCACCGACGGCAATTTGCTCGACGGGGTGAAGTTCGGCCGCACCTTCATCACCACGCACACCATCGTGCTGCGCTCGTCCTCGCGCACGGTGCGCGAGATCAAGGCCAGGCATCAGGATCTGGATAAGTTCTAGACCTCTTGCGGAGCCGGATCGCAGTTGTTAGCCATTTCGGCGACAACGACACTGGCCGCAGGGATCCGACGATGAATGCGTTCGACTGGCACGCGGATCCGATTTCGCGTGCTACTCCCATCACGAAATCCTATCGCAACACCCAGAATGTGCGCCGCTTTCTCACGCGCGAATGCGGCGGTGCATTCCGGTTCGACCGCCCTTTCATGGCCTGGCTCAAGAATGGTACGGAAAAGACCATGGGCGATGCGGCGGACGAATGGCTCCGCCGCCAGGTTGAAAAGCGGAAAGCGTAGTTGATCGGCGAAAAGCGCCTCTTCCTCGATGTCAGGCAATCGGCGACTGGTGTTTCCTGGGAACACCGGCTGACCGAGCGGCAGGACATGGCCGCGCTCGCGATCGCACAAGGCCATGGCGTGCCGGATATTGTGGCGCGGGTGCTTGCCGGGCGCGGCGTCAGCGTGGAGCAGACCGAGCGTTTCCTCGATCCGACCATTCGCGAGCTTCTGCCGAACCCGGCATCGCTGACCGATATGGAGAAAGCGGCGGCGAGGCTGGCCGATGCGATCGTCGCGCACGAAAAAGTGGCGATTTTCGGCGACTACGACGTCGACGGCGCGGCATCGTCGGCGCTCCTAAAACGCTTTCTCACACATTTTTCGGTGCCGTCGGAAATCTACATCCCGGACCGCATCTTCGAAGGCTACGGACCCAATCCGGAAGCGATGCGGGAGTTGATCTCGCGCGGCGCGAAGCTGATCGTCACCGTCGACTGCGGCACCAACAGCGCGACCTCGATCGACGCGGCCGCAGAGGCCGGCGCCGATGTCGTGGTGCTCGATCATCACCAGGTCGGCGGCTCGTTGCCGGCGGCGGAGGCTGTGGTCAATCCCAATCGCGAGGACGACCTGTCGGGGCAGGGATATCTGTGCGCCGCCGGCGTCGTCTTCCTGTGTCTTGTCCAGACGGCGAAGGTGTTGCGCGAAAGGCTGCCGGACGCCGCGCCGGTCGATCTGCTTTCAATGCTCGACCTGGTGGCGCTGGCGACGGTCTGCGACGTGGTGCCGCTCACCGGTGTCAACCGCGCCTTCGTCGTCAAGGGCCTGCAGGTGTTGCGCCAGCAGAAGAATGAGGGGCTTGCGGCGCTGGCGCGGGTGTCGCGCATCGGCGAGCCGATCAACACCTTCCATCTGTCCTTCCTGATCGGGCCGCGCATCAATGCCGGCGGCCGCATCGGCGATGCCGCGCTCGGTAGCCGGCTTTTGGCCACCGACGATCCCGTCGAGGCGACAGGGATTGCCGAGACGCTGGACCGGCTGAACCAGGAACGGCAGCAGATGGAGCAGGAGATGCTGGCGCAGGCGCGCGCCGAGGCCGATGCGGAGCTTGCCGGCGGCAACGGCCCGGCAGTCATCGTCACCGCCAGCAACAGCTGGCATCCGGGCATCGTCGGGCTGATTGCTTCGCGGCTCAAGGATTATGCGCGCCGGCCTGCCTTTGCCATCGCCTTCAATTCGACCGGCATCGGCACGGGCTCCGGCCGTTCGGTGACCGGCTTCGATCTCGGCCGGTTGGTCCGCGAGGCGGCCGAGGCCGGACTGATCCTCAAGGGCGGCGGCCACGCAATGGCGGCGGGCATCACCGTCGAGCGCGCCAAGCTAGGCGAACTGCGCGCCTTTTTCGAGCAGCGCGCCGCGGCCGACGTGTTCCGGCTGCAGAACGAGGAGAGCCTGGCGATCGACGGCGCCTTGGCCGCCGAGGGCGCCACGATCGCGCTGCTCGACGCGCTGGAGAAAGCCGGGCCGTTCGGCGCCGGATACATCGCGCCGGTGTTCGTGCTGCCGCGCCATCGGCTGGCCGGCGCGCGCGCGGTCGGCACTAACCACATCCGCGTGGACCTGCAGTCGCAAAGCGGCGGCAATATCCAGGCCATGGCGTTCCGTGCCGTCGACACCGCGCTCGGTGAATTCCTGTTCAAAAACAGGGGCAGGACCGTGCATATCGCCGGTTCGCTCTCGGGCAATTACTGGAACGGCAACCGCACGGTGCAGTTTCGCATCAGCGATGCGGCGCTAGCCTAACGACGCAATAGTACTTTAACACAGACGTTCTGACCGGTTGGTTAGTGTGCTTGGCAGATCCCATGCTTTGGCGATTGGCCGAGACGCCTATCGCGATCGTCATCCACGGGCGAAGCGACGCGCGCAGACCCGAGGATCCATGCCGTGGCTTGGAAGCGCCGCGGCGGTCCAGAATTCTGCACCGTTGCACACTTCGGTCCAGGTAACGGCATGGATTCCAGGGTCTGCGCGCGTCGCTTCGCTCCTTGCTCCGCCCTGGAATGACGAGGTTCAGGAGCCTTCAGCTTATTGCCAGCGTTTGCGCTGACTACCGCAACGGACGTTGATAGCCTTGCCCGACAGGCGTGCAATCTTTCCAAATCAATGTGTAGAGGAAGTAGCGGAATTCAGACCAGAACGGACTGCAGCCGGGTCAGTTCGTTGATCTGGGACTTCGTCGCCTGGTAGCCGAGGCTGATCGCCTCGTCGGCGCGATGGAATTCCGTCAGGCCGATATGGCTGAGCTTGGGCTGCAGCGACATATCTGGCGGATCGCCTGCGAGCCTGGCCCGCGAAATCCGGTCCTGGATGATGTTGAAGGCCTCCACCATGACGCCGGTGATACCAAGGCGGGTCTGGTGTGACTGGGAATTGACGTGGCCCGGGCGCGGCGCGTCGTTCTCGACAAGCAGCTCGCCGGCGCTGTGCTTGATGACGGCGGCGCGGCCGAACAGGTCGTAATGCAGGTTGACGGCCACGACGAGCGGCTGCTCATAGGCGCGGCAGACCGAGACCGGCACCGGATTGACCAGCGCGCCGTCGACCAGCATGCGGCCGTTGCAGGCCACCGGCTCGAAGACGCCTGGCAGCGCATAGGAGGCGCGCATGGCGGTGACGAGCGAGCCGCTCGACAGCCATATCTCATGGCCGGTGCGGATTTCGGAAGCGACGGCGACGAAGGGCTTCGCCAGGTCCTCGAAGCGGGCGCCGTCGAGGTGCTCGCGCAGGCGCTGATCGAGCCTCATGCCGCCGAACAGGCCGCTGCCGCGAAGATTGAGATCGAGAAGGCCGAAAATGCGCCGCTTGGTCAGGCTTCTGGCGAATTCTTCCAGTTCGTCAAGCTTGCCGGCAAGGTAGCAGCCGCCGACCAGCGCCCCGATCGAGGTGCCGGCGATCATCGATACTTCGATGCCGGCCTCGTCAAGCGCGCGCAGCACGCCGATATGGGCCCAGCCGCGGGCGCATCCGCCGCCGAGCGCCAGCGAGATACCGGCTTTCCTGCCTGGCTTCGGGTCAGACGCGCCGCCGGACGATGCGGGGCCGTTGGCCTCCCGAACGTCAGGTCTGCTGCGCAATGACGCCCATTCGAGCATCACGATCTCCCTTGTCCCATATCCCTTCTACCGCAAGGATATTTGAGAATAGTGAATATGAGTGGTTTGTGAATATTGAATGGTTCACACCGGCTTCCGATACGTCTCAACCGCATCGAACAGCGGCTTGCTGCCGTCGTCGGCAAGCGTCGCCTTGCCGTCGTTCAGCCCCACCGTCCGATAAAAGCAGGAACGTCTGCCGGTGTGACAAGTTGCGTCGTGGCCCAACACTTTGACGCACAACCATATCGCGTCCTGGTCACAATCCGTGCGCATCTCGACGACGTGCTGGAAATTGCCCGAGGTCTCGCCCTTCTTCCACAGCGCGTTGCGTGAGCGCGACCAGTAGTGGGCGATCCCGGTCTCAAGCGTGAGCGCCAGCGCCTCGGCGTTCATATGCGCGACCATCAGCAGCATGCCGTCGCCGGCATCGGTGACGACGACGGTGACGAGGCCCGCGGCATCGAAGCGCGGAGAAAGAACAGTGCTTTCCTCCAGCGCTTTCTTGTCTGATGGAGCGTTTGGAAATTCGACTGCCGACATCGCCGGTCCTTGTATGTTCGGGCCGGCGAGGGCCGGCAAAATCAGCCGGCGCGCACCATGGTGACGAAGCGGACCTGCTCCTCGGGCGTGTCCTTGAAGACGCCGGTGAAGGTTGAGGTCAGCGTGGTCGAGCCCTGCTTGCGGATGCCGCGCATGGCCATGCACATATGCTCGGCTTCGAGCATGACGGCGACGCCGCGCGGGTTGAGAACGTCCTGGATAACGCCGGCGATCTGCGCCGTCATCGCTTCCTGGGTCTGCAGGCGATGCGCGAAGATGTCGACGACACGCGCGATCTTCGACAGGCCGACGACCTTGCCGTCCGGCAGATAGCCGACATGCGCCTTGCCGATGATCGGCACCATGTGGTGCTCGCAATGCGAATGGAACTTTATGTCCCTGACAATGACGAGATCGTCATAGCCGGCGACTTCCTCGAAGGTGCGGCCAAGCTCGTCGGCCGGGCACATGTCATAGCCGTTGAACATTTCGCGGAAGGCTTTGGTGACACGCTTGGGCGTGTCGATCAGGCCTTCGCGGTCTGGATTGTCGCCGGTCCAGCGCAAAAGCGTGCGCACGGCGGCCTCGACCTCGGCTTCGCTCGGCCTGTCGGTGACCGGCTTGTCCAAATACTCGGATGGGGGCATGATTTTCTTGATGACGGCATCCATAAAGGCGTCTCCCGTAGTCCCACTCAAAGGTGGGACGAGTTGAACGGACCACGACCTTTTGGGTGAAAATCGCCCATTTCCATCCCGCAAGCGGCGTGAACATATGAGCAGGGACAGCGGCTTGTCGTCGCCTTGTCGATGCCCGACTGCGATTATTATATATGGTTCTGGCGGCGCGAAAGGAAGACGCGAGAGCGGCAAAGCCTGTTCGCTTGGCGGCGACGGATTGGAAAAATATGATCGACGACGTCTACAATGCGAAAATTCTCGGTTTCGCCGGGAACATAGAGCGGATCGGCCGGCTCGACGATGCCGACGCGACAGCCAGGGCGCATTCCAAATTGTGCGGCTCGACCGTTACCGTCGACCTCAAGATGGACGGCGACGTGGTGACCGATTTCGCCCATGACGTGAAGGCCTGCGCGCTCGGCCAGGCCTCGTCGTCTATCATGGCCCGGCATGTGGTCGGCGCCCGCGCCGACGAACTGCGCGCCGTGCGCGAAACCATGCTGAAGATGCTCAAGGAGAACGGCGCGCCGCCGGAAGGCCGTTTCGCCGACCTCAAATATCTGGAGCCGGTGCGCGACTACAAGGCGCGCCATGCCTCGACCATGCTGACCTTCGACGCGGTGGTCGATGCGATCGGCCAGATCGAGAAGAAGCGCGCCGGACAGGCTGCTTGAGCTTGGGAATTCAGCTTTCGCGAGGGGTGGGCGTGCGAGTTCCCGTTTTTGCATTGAGCTTTGCAATTTTACTTGTGTTGAGCGGCGGCGTGAGCCGGGCTGACGTGGCGGTCGAGCGGGATATCGGCGCCTATTTGATGAGGGCTATCCAAGTCTGTTGGATCACGCCGGCCGATACCAGCGGCGTTGCGCGCGTCAAGATCAGCTTGAACAAGGACGGCTCGCTCGCCGGCCCGCCAAAGATACTCAGTCCCGTGACACCATCGCCGGACGAGGTTGCGGAGGCTGCCGTTCGGGCGATCAGGCGTTGCGCGCCATTTTCCGGGCTGGCATCCTACGCAGACCACTACGATCTGTGGCGCGATGTCGTTCTCACATTCAACCCGGCAGAGGACACGTCGGAGAAGCCCTTGGGCATCGATGCCAAGGATCTCGAAAAACTTCTGGAAAAATATCGCAAGAAGCCGGATTAACCGGAGCAGCGCACGCGTTTCAGCTCTTCGCTTCCTGCGCCTGTCTGCTTTCGGCGAATTCGATTCTCACCCAGTCGGCAAAAGCCTTGGCGGGTTCCGGCAGATTCCGCAGGCTCCTGGCCACCAGCCAGTAGGCGCCGGAAGCGACATTGATATCGAACGGCTTGATCAAAGTGCCTGACGCAAGTTCCTCGCCGATCTGCAAGAGATCGCCGAGCGCTACGCCATGGCCGAGCAGCGCAGCCTGTTTCGAAAGCGAGATGTCGGCCAGCATCGGGCCACGCGCGGGCACCGCATCGGCGGGCACGCCGGCTGCCTGGAACCAGCGCGCCCAACCCTGGCGGTTTTCCTCGTGCAGCAGCGTGTAATGGCGAAGGTCGATCGGCTTTTCGAGGGGAGGGCCGGAGGCGAGCAATCCCGGCGACAGAACCGGCGAATCGACAGTCGAGGCCAAGCGCTCGGCCTCGCTGCGCGGCCATGACGTGGCGTGCGCGCTGAAACGCAAGGCGAGTTCCGGCTGATCGCTGCGGAACTCGATCGGCCGTGGATCGACTTCAAGGGACACATCGATATCGGGCCGCAATTGGCGGAAGCGATTGAGCCGCGGCACCAGCCATACGGCGGCAAGCGACGGTTCGACGCTCACACGGACGACGGCCTGCGCCGGCGAGGCCGTGAGCGCGGAAAGCACGCGGTCGATATCGTCGAAGCTTCTGACCAATCGGTCGAGCAGCCTTTGCCCCGCATCGGTCAGTTCGACGCGGCGATGGAGGCGCAGAAACAGTGGTCTTCCAAGGAAGGTTTCGAGCTCGCGGATCTGACGGCTGATCGCGGCCTGCGAGACATAAAGCTCCTCCGCCGCCCGGCTGAAGCTCAAATGCCGGCCGGCCGTCTCAAAACTCCTGAGCGCCGTCAGCGGCAGCCGTCCTCGCTTCATTCGCATAACCTCAAGTTATTCCAAGCGGAAATTATACTCGTTTGAGCAGGAAGACCAGCAGCAGTCTAATCCGTTTCAAAGGAGACCTGCCATGAACGAGTTCCTGGCTATTTTCAGCGACGTGATACGGATAGCGACCTTCCAATGGCACAGCGAAGTCGTGCGCGGCGGCCACCATAACCATCGCGATCTTCCCTCTCACCATCGCCCATGGACCGGCAGCCATCCCATCCGGCGCTCCAGGCCATGAGGGCATTGCGTTTCAGCGCCAGAGCCCACATCTATCGCGCAGTGAAACAGGCTGCGGAGAAATGGGCGACCATTCCGGGCATACACATAGCGTCCGGCCGGTGCAGAGCGGGCGCAACTGGCCGGGGCCATGGCGCAAGACGCCCGGGCGCGTGCTCGGCACGTCGTTCGTGCGCCTTTATCAGCTGACGCTCTCGGGCTTCGTCGGCAACAGCTGCCGGCACCTGCCGACCTGCTCCGAATACGCGCATGAGGCGATAGCTCGCCATGGTCTTTGGGCCGGTGGCTGGATGGGGCTGTTCCGGGTCCTGCGCTGCGGGCCGTTCGGGACGCATGGGATCGACCGCGTGCCGGAGACGCTTGCCCAGCGCTATGCCTGGTTCATGCCCTGGCGCTACTGGCGGATCGGCAAAGGGCACAGCGAGCCCGAAATCTGATTGCTTCGCCGCCACGCACGACCGGTTTTAACGATCCGGTAGGGTTAACGCGAAGCTGCACAAACACTGCGAATTTGAGACAAAATCGAGACAAGTCGCCTCGCTAAGCCGCTCCCGCAATCTCATTCCGGAGTGACTTCGCCATGCGCCAGATGGACCGCTATCCCTTCATTTTCGCCATCGTCCTCTTCCTTCTGGCATGGATGCTGGGCTTGCCGGTGCGGGCGCAATCGGCGCCGCTCGACGATATCCACTGCACGCTGATCCAGGATTCACGGAGCGGCGAAACGCTTTACCAGGACGGCGTCTGCGACAAGCGCGTCAGCCCGGCATCGACGTTCAAGGTGCCGCTCGCGCTGATCGGCTACGATTCCGGCATCCTGAGCGATCAGCATACGCCGAGCTGGGAGTACAAGCCGGAGTTCAAGGCGGCGAAGCGGGACCAAAAGACCGTCGATCCGACGATCTGGGAACGCGACTCAATCGTCTGGTACTCGCGCGAGATCACGCGGCGTCTCGGCGCCGAGAAGTTCGCCTTCTACGTGTCGAAATTCGGTTATGGCAACAAGGACGTCTCGGGCGATGCGGGCAAGGACAATGGGCTGACGCAATCCTGGATCAATTCCTCGCTCGAGATATCGCCGGTCGAGCAGACGGCTTTCCTGCGCCAGCTGCTCGCAGGCAAGATGCCGGTGTCGGCGAAGGCGCATGAGATGACAAGGGCGATCCTGCCGACCTTCGCGGCAGGGGACTGGACCGTGCAAGGCAAGACCGGCAGCACCAGGCTCGGCCACGATGGCAAGCGGTCGCTCGGTTGGTTCGTCGGCTGGGCCGAGAAGAATGGCCGCCGCATCGTCTTTGCCAGGCTGGTCGTCGATGCAAAGCGCACCGACACGCCGAAGGGCCTCGCCACCCGGGCCGCCTTCCTGAAGGACCTGCCGCGACTGGTGAAGTAATCGCGCTCAGACGCTTCGGCGGGCGCGCAGCAGATGCCCACCGGAATTTCGACGGCTGGTGTCCGGGCTCCTTGCAACACGAGCGGCAATATCGCCGTTATCGAGATCCTCGATCTCGTCGAAGCCGAGATCGAGGATCGACTTCGCCAGTTCGTCCGGCACGAAGAAGCTGATCCAAGGTTCGCCGATCGCGGCGACGCGCGCCGTATGGAAGGCAAGCGCCGCCTGTCCGGCGCTATCGCGGTCCTCGGCCGGCTCGCTGTAGTCGAACACGACCTCCGATCCCGGGATGCCGGCGATATAGGACAGCGTGGCGAAAATCGCATCGCGCGTGAGGTAAGGCACGACACCGAGCCACATGAAGAAACCCGGCTCGGCCGTTTTCAGCCCCGCCGCGGCAAGTTCTTCCGCCAGGCGCTGCCGTTCGAAATTGACCGGCACGAAGCTGACGCCCGATGGTTCGGCAAGGCCGGCCTCGGCGATGCGCCGCCGTTTCCAGGCTTGTGTCGCGGGATGATCGACCTCGAACACGGCGAGGTCCGGATAGGGATTGCGCAGCGAAAACGTGTCGAGACCGGCTCCGAGCACGACGAGCTGGCGAACGCCGCGCCGCACTGCCGCCGCCAACCAATCCTCGGCGAGGCGGGCACGCGCCGCCACGAACAGGCGCATGCGACGGCCATGTTCGTCCTCCTGCTGCAGCTCCTGTCCGCCGGGCGCGGCATCGCCCAGGATTGCGCTTGCATAAGGATCGCGAAACAGCGCTGCCTGCGGTGAGAATTGAAGAAGAGCTCTCAGGCGCGCGACGCGCAGGGCGGTTCGGCTGGGAGATGCGTCTTCCATGCGACTATACAAGCTGTGTCGCGCGCTGTTCACAAGCCTTCGCGAGCAGCCTGCGACATCGCTCACGACATTTCCTGACGGCCGCTCTTTACCTCGCGCGACACTGCCTCTAAAACCGCGCCCGCTGCCGGACGCCTCCGGCTAACCCTCTGCATGCCGCGACGCATCCTGCGGCATGCATTTCACCACCCGCGCTCGTTTGCGGGACTGGATAGGAGAACCCCTGATGCCGAATTCCGTTTCCCTGACATTTCCCGATGGTTCCGTCCGCGAGCATGACGCGGCGCTGACCGGCGCGGGTCTTGCCGAATCGATCTCCAAGTCGCTTGCCAAGAAGGCTGTCGCCTATAGCCTCGACGGCACGGTGCGCGATCTTTCCGATCCGCTCGGCACGTCCGGCAAGGTCGAGATCATCACCCGCGAGGATCCGCGCGCGCTGGAGCTCATCCGCCACGACGCGGCGCATGTGCTGGCAGAGGCCGTGCAGGAGCTGTGGCCGGGAACGCAGGTGACGATCGGGCCGGTGATCGAGAATGGGTTCTATTACGACTTCGCGCGCAACGAGCCGTTCACGCCGGACGATTTCCCGGTGATCGAGAAGAAGATGCGCGAGATCATCGCGCGCAACAAGCCGTTCACCAAGGAAGTGTGGTCGCGTGAGAAGGCAAAGAAGGTCTTCGCCGACAAGGGCGAGCGCTACAAGCTCGAGCTGATCGACGCCATTCCGCAAGACCAGGACCTCAAGATCTACGCCCAGGGCGACTGGTTCGACTTGTGCCGCGGTCCGCACATGGCCTCGACCGGGCAGATCGGCAATGCCTTCAAGCTGATGAAGGTGGCGGGCGCCTATTGGCGCGGCGACTCGAACAATCCGATGCTGACGCGCATCTACGGCACCGCCTTTGCCGACCAGGCGCAGCTCGAGGCCTACCAGACGCTGCTGGAAGAGGCGGAGAAGCGCGATCATCGCAAGCTCGGCCGCGAGATGGACCTGTTCCATTTCCAGGAAGAGGGGCCGGGCGTCGTCTTCTGGCACGCCAAGGGCTGGAAGATGGTGCAGAACCTGATCAACTACATGCGCCGCCGCCTCGACGAGCACGGCTATCAGGAGGTCAACGCGCCGCAGGTGCTGGACAAGAGCCTGTGGGAGACGTCGGGCCACTGGGGCTGGTATCGCGATGCGATGTTCAAGGTGACGGTCGCCGGCGACGATACCGACGACGACCGCGTCTTCGCGCTGAAGCCGATGAACTGTCCCGGTCACGTGCAGATCTTCAAGCATGGGTTGAAGTCTTACCGCGAACTGCCCGTCAAGCTTGCGGAGTTCGGCAATGTGCATCGCTACGAGCCGTCGGGCGCGTTGCACGGGCTGATGCGCGTACGCGGCTTCACCCAGGACGACGCGCACATCTTCTGCACCGAAGAGCAGCTCGCTGCCGAATGCCTGCGCATCAACGACCTGATCCTGTCGACCTATGCCGATTTCGGCTTCGACGAGGTCAGCGTGAAGCTGTCGACGCGGCCGGACAAGCGCGTCGGCACCGACGAGGCCTGGGACCATGCCGAGGCGATCATGAGCAACGTGCTGGAGACGATCCGCACGCGCTCGGGCAACCGCATCAAGACCTCGATCAATCCGGGCGAGGGGGCTTTCTACGGGCCGAAGTTCGAATATGTGCTGAAGGACGCCATCGGCCGCGAATGGCAATGCGGCACCACGCAGGTCGACTTCAACCTGCCGGAGCGCTTCGGCGCCTTCTATATCGGCTCGGATTCGGAGAAGAAGCAGCCGGTGATGGTGCATCGCGCGGTCTGCGGCTCGATGGAGCGGTTCCTCGGCATCCTGATCGAGAACTATTCCGGCCATTTCCCGCTGTGGTTCGCGCCGCTGCAGGTGGTGGTGGCGACGATCACCTCGGATGCGGACCAATACGCCATCAAGGTCGTCGAACGGCTGAAGGCGGCGGGGTTGTTGGCCGAAGCCGACCTGCGCAACGAGAAGATCAACTACAAGGTGCGCGAGCATTCCCTGGCCAAGGTGCCGGTCATCCTCGTCTGCGGCAAGCGCGAGGCGGAAGAGGAAACCGTCAATGTCCGCCGGCTGGGCTCCCGCGACCAGGAATCGCTGAAGCTCGACGACGCGGTGAAGCAGCTTTCCGACGAGGCGGTCTCGCCCGACCGCAAGCGTCGCGCAGCCTGACTTACCGGCACTTCCTAGAATGGCGGTGGCGTCTCCACCGCCATTTTCATATGCCTGTCACGCCAGCCTTGTAACGAGCCGCCATGCTCAAGTTGAAACTGCGGGAAAGACGGTTTCCCGAGCTCTCCTACGCCAACCCGCATCAACCGGTGCTGACGCGCTGGTTCATCCATTCTGTCGAGGGCCTATCGGGTCGCAACCGCTTTGCCGTGCTCTATGACTTCTGGCGCCGCCAGGTGGTTCCCACCGGCGACCGGGTGTTCACGCGCATGCTGGAGCTGATCGACGTCAAGGTGCGCAACGCCGTGCAGTGGCCGCCGGCGGCGCTGCCCGATACGCCGCTGGTCATCGTTGCCAACCACCCCTTCGGCATCGGCGACGGCATTGCCGTGCTTTCGCTCGTCGAGCAGTTGGGCCGCCCGTTCCGGGTCATGATCCATAAGGACCTGCTCAGGATCCGCGAGATGGAGCCCTATTCGCTGCCGATCGATTTTTCCGAGACCAAGGAAGCGCTGAAGAACAATATGGCGGTGCGCCATGAGGCCGTGAGGCTGTTGAAGGAAGGTGTCACCATCGTGATCTTCCCCGCTGGCGGTGTCGCCACGGCGCCCAAGGTCTTCGGCCGCGCCATCGACCTGCCATGGAAGATGTTTCCGGCCAAGCTGGTTCAGGAGGCCAAGGCCTCTGTCATCCCGATGCACTTTTCCGGCCAGAACGGCCGCCTGTTCCACCTCGTCAGCGGTCCGATGAACATGGCCGAGCGCGACAACCGCGTGGCCAAGTTCATCGGCAAGGCATCGTTGACGCTGCGTCTTTCCCTGCTCATCCGCGAGTTCGCCCGCCTGTCAGGCAGGACAATCGAGGTGCGGATAGGCGACGTGCTGAGATGGACCGACCTCGAGCCGCTGCGCGAGCGCAAGGCGCTGCTCGATCGTCTCTACCGCTCGGTCTTCGACCTGGCGACGCCGGCCGCGCAACGTGGACGTGTGCCGTTCCTGCCGAAGCGGATGCGCAAGGCCGCCTGACGGACAAGCTGCCGTCTTGGCGACATAGTCACCCTTGATAGCCTTATTTTAGCTGCTGCTTGAATAATTTATAGATATTCATACTGTGGCTCAATAGCCACAGTCACAAATTGCACGGTTTGCTATCAAAGGCTGGGTGGGGAACTGAGCCGATGAATATCGCCAACACTATTGTATTGACGGGACTGGTCCTGGGTGTCGCAGGAGTTGGTATCAACTCCGCAATGGCCGGCGATGCGGCCCCCTCCTGGAGTGGCGCCTATATCGGCGCCAATATCGGCTATGGCTGGGACACGGGCAACGCTGATCTATTGTTGAAGCCAGGGCCTGAACACGCACCGCCTGATTTTCCTATTGAAGATATTCAGGCAATTGTAGACGCCCTCAACGATGTCGGTGCGTTTCCAACGTCGATGTCGCCCTCCGCGCGCGGGATAGTTGGAGGTGGACAGGTTGGATATAATTGGCAGTTGCCTTCGAACTGGGTCGTCGGCGTAGAGGCGGATCTTCAGGCGTCAGGGATTAAGGGCTCGGAGACGCAAAGGCTGAGCCCCCAGTTTTTTGACAAGACAGTTACGACTGTCAGCAAAAATGTGGACTGGTATGGCACTGCGCGGGTGCGGGCAGGCTATCTCGTCAGTCCGCAATGGCTGGTCTACGCGACTGGCGGTTTGGCCTATGGCAAGGCCGTTATCGGTTTCAGCACGGCCAATTTCCCTGAAATCCCCGTGCCGAATCCCTGCTCCGAAGTTGATATTTGTGCAAACACTTCGTCCGACAGCGTACGCTTGGGCTGGGCGTTGGGAGCGGGTATCGAGACGATGCTGGCGCCGAACTGGAGCTTGAAGGCCGAATATCTCTATGTCGATCTAGGGAAGAAATCCTTCACCGCTCAGGCGACTGCTCCGATGGATTTCAACGTTTCGGCCAAGTTCCACGAGCAGACCGTGCGCATCGGCCTGAACTACCACTTCGAATAGGCTTGGACGGTATCGTCAGTCCGCGCCTTCTTCCGGATCGATCGCCGAAGACTCATTGGCCACGACCTCGATTTCCTGGTTCTGCCCCGCAACCACCGTGAAATCCTTCTGGTAGATGCGGTCGCGGTTCTTGGCGATGATGGTGTACTGGCCCTCGGCCAGCACCATCGAGGCGAAGGCGCCGACCGCTTCCTTGATGGGATCGCCGCTCTCGTTGAGCAGCGACCAGGACGTGTCGGCGATGGCTTCGCCGCCAGGCTCGCGCACCAGCTTCATCGTCATTTCGGCGGCGCGGTGCTCGACTGTCGCTTCCGTCAGCTTGCCGGCCTCGACACGGATGTCGGAGCGGATCACCGCGTTGACCGCGCCATAGGTGGAGACGATGTGGTAGGTGCCGGCGTTCAGCCGCACCACGGTGTTGGGTGCGACTTCGGGGGCGATCAGCGCCCGGTCGCCATTGGCCGCGGCCTGGCCTTCATAGATCGAGAAGCGCAGTTTCTTCGACGGAATGGGCGCGCCGCCTGACGTCACCGCGTCGAGCTTCAGGCCGCCGGCGTCGAGCACGAGGCTTTCGCGCCGGGCTTCCTTGCCGACGGTGATGCGCTTGGTGGCGCCGGCGCGTCCGTATGAGGCATGGACGAGATAGCTGCCGGGTTCGAGCTGGAACACGGCCGCGCCGCCATGCGCGGATGCCACCATCGGCAGCTTGCCGTCGCTGGCAGGCTGCGGCTTGAAGACCCGCCAGACGATGCCGCGGGTGATGTCGGCGCCCTTGTCGGTCAACTGCGCCGACAGCGTGATGGCGCCGCCATTGCCGAGCACCAGCGGCGCCCCGGTCTTCGGCGACGCGTAGCTTGAAATGCCTGGAAGCTTGATGTCGCCGACATCGTTGGCGTTCTGGGCGAGCGCGAAGGAAACCGGCACCGCGAACAACGCAGCGACGAGTGCGATCACGAAAAGGCGCAGGGTCCCCTCAAACATGCCTTGCGTTGAAGCCCAAGGCGGTGGCAATTTCAAGGCCTAGAGCCGGATGATTTCAGGTCGAATTGACCTGAAATCTGAATCCGGCTCTAAGTCAAAGAAGTAGAGCATGATGTCGTCCGAAAACCGCTTCACACTTTTCGGCATCATGCTCTAGAAGCGCGCCGCCCTGCGCGGCGGCTGCTTATCCGGCGCAAAACGCCACCGCCCGAGCCGCCCGACCTCCCGATGGCGTGCTTCAGCTCAAAATTGAATGCTTTCCAGGAGACTTGCGCCCATGGCGTCGCCGATCATCGACTTCCTGCTCACCCGCAATTCCGCGCCGATCCCCGACCTCAAGGAGCCGGCGCCGAGCGACGCCGAGATCGCGACGATGATCGCTGCGGCCTCGCGCGTGCCCGACCATGGCAGGCTCGAGCCCTGGCGTTTCATCCTCTATCGCGGCGAGGCGCGGGTCGAGATCGGCAGGAAGCTGGCGGCGCTTGCCGAACAGCGCGAGGGGCTGTTGCCGGAAGGCCGGCGCAACCAGGAGCTGGCGCGCTTCTCGCGCGCGCCGCTGGTGATCGGCGTCGTGTCGGTGCCGAAGGAGAACCCGAAGATCCCGCAATGGGAGATGTTTCTGTCAGGTGGCATGGCGGCCATGAACCTGATGATCGCGGCCAACGCGTTGGGCTATGGCACCAACATGATCAGCAACTGGTATTCCGATGTGGCCGAGGGCAGGGCGATCCTCGGGCTGTCGCCGCAGGAGCGCGTCATCGGCTTCGTCCATATCGGCTCCTATCAGGGGCCGGCGCCGGAACGGCCGCGGCCAGATCTGGCGAGGCTTTATGTCGATTACGCGGGTCCCTGGGCAGGGTGAACGGTCTATGGGCGCCGCAAAGGGGCGCGGCCTGGCTCACGATTCTTCGAAGGCGGAGCGTCCGCGCCGACGGAAGGATTGGAGCGGCGCGCTGTCATGACGGCGCGCACGTAGCCGGGCTCGCCGATGCGTATGCTGCCGTCGGGGAGCCCCAGAATGCGGTCGAGCGCGATCTCGTAGAGCCTCACGCGCCTTTCCAGGGTTTCGATCGCAATGTCCATATCGGCATCGCTGCCGCCGGCGAATGCCTTGGCGATCACATCATGCGTGGCCATGCCGAACTGCATGACGATGTCGGCGACGCCTTCCGGATCGAAGGTGCAGAAGGTTCCGTCCGCCACACCTTGCCTGATGATTTCGACCAGCAAGGGCGAAAAGGCCGCGCTGGCCGCCAGGTTGATGCGGTGGAACAGCACCAGGTTCTCCGGCCGGAACATCGTCTCGAACAGCGCCCAGGCTTCCGCCGCGGTCTCGACCTTGGCCTGCCGTGACTTCGCGAGCAGGGCGTTGAGGCGTCCAAGCGGATCGAGCGCCGGATCGCCGAGCACATCCTGAACGCCGGCCAGCGCCTGTCTGGCGAAGCGCTCGGCGAGCGACTCCAGCAGGGCCTCCTTGGAGGCGAAGTAGTGATAGAAGGCGCCCTTCGAGATGCCGGCGGCCGCGATGACGTCGTTGAGGCTTGCCTTGTCGTAGCCATGCGTCAGGAACAGCGCCTGGGCGTGGTTCAGCAGCTCTTCTCGTCTGAGCTCCGGATGCTTGATGACACGTGGCATGACGAAACCTTGTGCACGCGGCAGCCGTTCCCGTCCAGAGCGCCGGACGTGCCTTGAGAAATAGACTGATGGTCGGTATAATAGACCATCGGTCGGATTCGGCCAAATTGCGGGTTGGGCGAAACTTCGCGGAAGGTTGGTCATGATCTCGAGATTGGTTCTCCAGACATTCGTGTGGTTCGGCCTGATGGCGGCCTTGCTCTTTGTGTCGGCCGGCACGCTGCACTGGACCGGAGCCTGGGTGTATGTAGTCGTGATGGTCGGGCTGAGCCTTACCATGGGCGTCGCGCTCGCACGGCGCGATCCAGGCCTGATGAATGAGCGCCTCCGCCCGCCGATCCAGAAGACCCAGACCGCGGCCGACAAGATATTGCTGAGCATATTGCTGCTCGGCATCTTCGCCTGGCTAGCTCTGATGGGACTCGACTTCCGTTTCGGCTGGTCGCCAGTTCCCGTCTGGGTGCAGGCGATCGGCGTGCTGGTCCTGCTTATCGGGATATGGGTCTGCTATCTGACGATGCTGGAAAACAGCTTCGCCGCGCCTGTCGTGAAGATCCAGGACGAGCGCGGACAGAGGGTGATTACCACCGGTCCATACAGTTACGTCCGCCACCCTATGTATGCGGGGGCCATACTCTATTTCGCCGGCACGGCGCTGCTGCTTGGTTCCTGGTGGGGGCTGGCATCGGTCCTCGCCTTCATCGTCCTGCTCGCCATCCGCACCTTCATCGAGGAAAAGACCTTGCGGACCGGCCTGCGGGGCTATGACGATTACGCCGCGCGTGTTCGCTACAAACTGATCCCGATGGTCTGGTAGCGGTCAGGCGGAGCTGCCTGCCGCCCTAGAGCCTTGTTTTTACGCAATTCCGGACGGGAAACCGCTCACACTTTTCCTGGAATTGGTCTAGCGCGAGCGAGCAAACGTTCGGCCAGCCGCAGATGCGGCCGGTCGTACATCTTGCCGTCGATGCCGACGACGCCCGGGTTTCCCGCCGCCGCGAAGGCGTCGACGATCGCCTGCGATCGCCCGACCGCCTCGGCGGATGGCGTGAAGGCGGCGTTGATGACCGGCACCTGCGCCGGATGGATCGCCATCTTGCCGGTGAAGCCGTCGCGCTCGGCCTCGCGGCATTCCTCCTCGAAGGCCGCCATGTCGCGGAAATCAGGAAAGACAGTGTCGATGGCGGCGACTTCGGCCGCGCCCGCCGCCAGAATGGTCATGGTGCGCGCCAGGCGAAACAGGTCGGTGTAGCGGCCGCTCTCGTCGCGGGTCGAGCGCGCTCCGACCGCCGCCGACAAATCCTCCGCGCCCCAGGTCAGGCCGGCAAGCCGCGCGCTCGTTCCGGCATAGCTTGCCGCCGCCAGCACGCCCGCCGCGGTCTCAGTGATGATCGGCAGGATTCTTATGGCGCCGTCCGGCAGCCCGTTTTCGGCCTCGTGCACCCGGAGCTTCGCCGCCAGCTGCTGGACGTCCCGCCCGCTGTTCGACTTGGGCAGCATGATGCCGTCGGGCTTCGCGGGGACGAGTGCCGCGAGGTCGGCGTCGGTGAGGCCGGTCGACAGGTCGTTGACCCGCACATAGATGGCGGAGCTGGTCTGCTGCTTTTGGCCGGAGATGAAGCGCGCTGCAACGTCGCGCGCAGCGACCTTGTTCGCGGCGGCGACGGAATCCTCGAGATCGACGATGACCACGTCGGCGCCGGCGTCAAAACCTTTTTCCAGCTTCCGCTCCGAGTCGCCGGGTACGAAGAGCAGCGAGCGCATCAGGCCGCCTTCTTCAGCATCATCGCCTGCCTTGTGCATTTGGCGACGAGAACGGCATTTTGATTGTAGGCGCGATGCTCGAACTCGACGATGCCGCGGTCGGGCTTCGACTTGGAGCCGCGCACGGAGACGACCGTCGTCTCGACCCGGATGGTGTCGCCGTGAAAGACGGGATGCGGGAACACCGTCTCCTTCATGCCGAGATTGGCGACAGTGGTGCCGACGGTGATGTCGTTCACCGAAATGCCGATCATCAGGCCGAGCGTGAACAGCGAGTTCACCAGCGGCTTGCCCCATTCGGTCTTTGCGGCGAAGTCGAAATCGATGTGCAGGGGCTGCGGGTTCAGCGTCATCACCGAAAACAGCATGTTGTCGCTCTCGGTCACTGTCTTGCGCAGCGTGTGGTGGAAAACGTGGCCGACGACAAACTCTTCCAGATAAAGCCCGGCCATGGTTCGATCTCCTCCAATGCACCTGCTTGATAGGCGTTGGCCGCGCCTCCATCAAGCCGGTTAAGAAACATGGTGAACCGTTCGTAAACCATTTCCAGCCTACCGTTGACAACGGGGCCGGGAACATTCCGGCATGGGCGTAGCTGGTCGGTATGATTGTTTCGCACTTTCTAAAATGGATTGATACGGCAAGGGTTTCCGAGCGAGCCGCCGCCGCGAGCGCGCTGGCGCGTGCCTATATCAATTCCGATCTGCCGTTCGAGGATCGCTGCGCCGCCGAGGCGGCGCTGACGCTGCTTCTGGACGACGCTTCCTCCAAGGTGCGGCTGGCGCTCGCCGAGGCGCTGTCGATGAGCCATCACGCGCCGCCGCAGGTGATCAGCGCGCTGGCCGCCGACCAGCCGGAAGTCGCGGCGCTGGTTCTGGCGCGTTCGCCGCTGCTTACCGATGCCGATCTGGTCGAGCGCGTCGCCTGCGGCCAGAAGGCGACGCAGAAGCTGATCGCCAACCGTCCGGTCGTCTCGATGTCGCTGGCGGCGGCGATCGCCGAGATCGGCGAGCCGGAAGCCTGCGCCGCGCTGGTCGGCAACAGCGGCGCCGAGATTGCTTCGCTGAGCTTCCGCCGCATGGCCGAGCGGCACGGCCACCTGCCGCTGGTGCGCGAGGCGCTGATTGCCGATCAACGCCTGCCCGCCGATTGCCGGCACATGCTGCTGGTCAAGCTCGGCGAGACCCTGAAAGGTTCGCCACTGGTGCTGGCGATGATGGGTGCGGCGCGCGCCGATCGCGTGATGCGCGACGCCTGCGTGAAAGCCTCGGTCACGCTGATCGAGGGAACGCGCCTGGAAGAGCATGCCGCGTTGATCGAGCATCTGAGGCTGCGCGGCGACCTCACGGCAAGCTTCATCATCCGCACCATCGCGCATGGCAAGGTGGACTTCTTCGGCTCGATGCTGGTGGCTTTGGCCCAACAGTCCGAGCAGCGGGTTACAGCACTTCTCGCCGGCGGGCACGACGTTGCCCTGCAGGCGCTATTCCGCAGCGCCGGACTTGCGCCGGTGACGCATGCCATCATCCTGCGCGCGCTGAAAGTCTGGCGCGAGGTAGCCAACGGCCGGCGTGTCGCCGGCGTGCAGGAAGTGAGCTGGCTGATGTTGAAGGAACTCGGCGGCCAATCCGCCGAGGGCGATCTTGCCGGGCTGGTGAAGTCTATCCATCTCGATGCCTTGCGGGAAAATGCGCGCGGGCACGCGCTGGCCATCGCCGCGGCCTAAATTAGGGCACGTCTATATTCAGGCCTCAGCTGAGTTCTTGGGCGAGGCCGATGAGAAGCCCTTCAGGCCCGCGGATGTAGCAGAGCCGATACGCGTCCTTATACTGGACCACTTCGCCTACGAGCTCGGCGCCGCGCTTGCGGAGTCTCTCAAGCGTCTCGTCGACGTCGTCCACGGCGAACATGACGCGCAGATAGCCCAGGGCGTTCACCGGGGCATTGCGGTGATCCGCCACGATACGTGGCCTGAGGAAGCGGGAAAGCTCGAGCCGGCTGTGACCGTCCGGCGTGCGCATCATCGCAATCTCGACGTGCTGATCGCCGAGCCCAGTGACACGTCCGGCCCATTCTCCTTCGATCGTGGCTCGCCCTTCGAGTTCAAAGCCGAGCTCGCGAAAGAAATCAATCGTCCCGTCGAGGTCCTCGACGACGATTCCCATGTTGTCCATCCGTTTGAGCGCCATGTGTCCAACCTTTGACCTGAAACGCGGCACGCCCCGAATTGTTCAAGCGCGACCCTTCGCAAAGAAATCCGGATAATCCTCCGTCGCCGCGGCGATGATGCGCAGCGAGGCGGCGATCTGCAGCATTTCGAGCCGATCGCTGCGTTGGGCGATGCTGGCCGCATATTGCCTCGCCACCGCGACGGTCGCGGTCTGCGGCTCGCCCGGCCGCCTAAACAGCAATTCGCGCGCCAGGCCGCGCAGGAAATTGCCGATGGACTCGACTGTTTCGTGCGGGACGGCGGAGTTCAGTTGCGCGTGGCGCAGCCGCAGCACCTCCAGCCCGACGGTTACGGCCGAAATGCTTCCGCCAAGAATGGGATCACCCTTGCGGCCCGTCTGCTGCACCTGCGGCATCAACTGGTTGATCCGGTCATACGCGAGGCTTTCGAAGGCCGAGCGCCGGGGAATGCGCTCATGCAGGCAAAGCCGCGCCAGGTCCTCGCGCATCGCCTGCGAGATGCGCTCCACGGTGACCCAGGGGTCGGCGGGCAGCACGACGATGAAGACGCCGATGGCAATCAGGATGCCGACCAGGATCGACGCCGAGCCGGCGAAGAACGGCCCGGGATCGTAGATCATCTGCTGATGCGGGCTGAGGAAGGCGAGGAAGTTGATGGCGAAGGCGGTGGCGACGCCGACATGGCGGGGATTTGCCATGCCGAGCGCCGCGGGCACCAGGATCGGCACGACGAAGAGCGTAAACCAACCGAAGCCCGGCAGCGCCGGCAGCGCGACCTGGCCGACCAGAAAGGCAAAAGGCAGCGCGATCAGCGTTCCGGTGAAGAAACCCCAGGCGGACTGCACCGGATCCGGGCGCGCCGCGAACAGGCTGGAGACGACGGCGACGAGGATGACGGTGCCGGCTGCTTCCGACCATTTGGTCGTCAGCCAGAAGATCGCCACGAGCAAAGTCGCGAGCGCCGCGCGCACGGCGTTGCGCCACGCGGCCTGGTAGTCGCGGTGGACGACCAGCGCCGGCTGGCCCCGCTCGCTCGATTTCCGCGAGACGGGCGAGCGAAGCGCGTCAAGACCGCGCATCACCTGCTTCAGCGCCTCGGCGAAATCGCCGGCAATGGTCAGGCGGGTGATGGTGCCGACCTTGTCTTCGGCAGTATCGTTGGAGCCGTTATCGTTGGGCAGGTCGGGCATCTCCCTGGCCTTGCTTGCGATTGCATCGAGCCGCGCCACCCAGGGGCCGGTGTCGTCGAGCGCGCCGGGCGTCGCCGCCAGTTCGCCGACGAAGGCTTTCAATTCGCTGCGCATGGGAATGAGCGCCGCATTCTTCGGCCTGCGGTGGCTGTGCAATGCGCGCGCCGCCGAAAGCGCCCACAGAAGCTGACCGATCGTGCGCCGCACCGGGTGGGCGCGGGTGGCGAAGCTCGGCGCCTCTAGGCGCGCATAGGTGCGCATCTCGGCAAGCGTCTGGGCATCGGTGATCAGCTTGCGCTGGAGCGCGGAGAGGCTTGCCGGATCGCCGTTGGAAAAGGCGCCGCCGGCATATTCGGCGAGGTCGAGGATGCTGCGCTTCAACCTGGAAATGATGGCGTCGGCCGCGAGCTTCGGCAGGATCAGCCGGCTGGTGACGCCGGCGCAGACGATGCCGAGCACGATCTCCGCGCAGCGCGCGATCGCCAGGTCGACGACGATATGCGGCTGTCCGAGGGCCGGCAGGCTGATGATCATCGCGGTATAACCGGCAAGCGCGGCGCCATAGGCTTCCGGGTTGCGCAATAGCGACGAGATCAGCGTGCAGACGCCGATCCAGAGCGCCAGCACGCTCACCAGCAGCCAGGGATTGGCGCCGAACAGCGATGTGATGCCGACGGCCGCCAGGCCGCCGGCCAGCGTGCCGAGCAGCCGGTAGAAGCCTTTCGCCAGCACCATGCCGGCGACCGGCTGCGCGACGATGAACACCGTCATCATCGCCCATTGCGGATGGTCGAGCTTCAGCGCGTAGGCGACAAGCAGCGCGATCAGTCCGGCCGAAACCGTGCGCAGGGCAAAAATCCAGTCCGAACGGGTCGGCTGCGTCAAACCGCTTAAGGGCGTCTCGACAAGCTCTTTCAACCGCGTCCAGGTCACATCGGTTCTCCGTGCCGGAGACTGTTATGGACCAGCAGGCGATCAGATATCCAGCACGTCCGCCTCTGCGAATTCGGCACGCTCCTGGATGAAGCGGAAGCGCGCCTCGGGCTTGGTGCCCATCAGCGCGTCGACGGCATCCTTGGTGGCCTGCTCGGCGTCGATCACGTCGACCCTCAGAAGCGTGCGCTTCCTCGGATCCATCGTGGTCTCCTTGAGCTGCGCGGCCATCATCTCGCCCAGGCCCTTGAAGCGGCCGATCTCGACCTTGCCGCGGCCGGTGAATTCGGTGCGCAGCAGTTCGTCCTTGTGCGCGTCGTCGCGAGCGTAGCCGACCTTGCCGCCCTGCCGGATCGAATAGAGCGGCGGCACGGCCATATAGAGATGGCCGCCGCGGATCAGGTTCGGCATCTCCTGATAGAAGAAGGTGATCAGCAGCGAGGCGATGTGCGCGCCGTCGACGTCGGCGTCGGTCATGATGATCACGCGGTCGTAGCGCAGATCCTCGTCGCGGTATTTCGAGCGCGTACCGCAGCCGAGCGCCTGGATGAGATCGGAAATCTGCTGGTTGGCGGCGAGCTTGTCGTTGCCGGCGGAGGCGACGTTGAGGATCTTGCCGCGCAGCGGCAGCACCGCCTGGCTGGCGCGGTCGCGCGCCTGCTTGGCCGAGCCGCCGGCCGAGTCGCCCTCGACGATGAAGATCTCGGCGCCGGCGGCGGCGTTCTGCGTGCAGTCGGCGAGCTTGCCCGGAAGGCGCAGCTTGCGCACCGCGCTCTTGCGCGAGACTTCCTTTTCCTGGCGGCGCCGCACGCGTTCGTCCGCGCGCGCGATGATCCACTCCAGAAGCTTCGAGGCTTCCTGCGGATTGTCTGCCAGCCAGTGGTCGAATGGGTCACGAAGGGCGTTCTCGACGATGCGCATCGCCTCGATCGTCGCCAGCCTGTCCTTGGTCTGGCCGACGAATTCCGGCTCGCGGATGAACACCGACAGCATGCCGGCGGCCGAGATCATCACGTCGTCGGTGGTGATGATCGAAGCGCGCTTGTTGCCGATGAGGTCGGCGTAAGCGCGCAGTCCGCGCGTCAGCACGTTGCGGAAGCCGGCCTCGTGCGTGCCGCCTTCGGGGGTCGGAATGGTGTTGCAATAGGAGTTGAGGAAACCGTCGCCGCCGAACCAGGTCACCGCCCATTCGAGCGAGCCGTGGCCGCCCTGCTTGTCGCCTTTGCCGGCGAAGACCTCGCGCGTGACCTGGAATTCGTCGCCGAGCGTCGCCTTGAGATAGTCCTTCAGGCCGCCGGGGAAATGGAACTCGGCCTTGGCCGGCGTCTGGTCCTTTTCCTTGATCAGCGACGGATCGCAGGTCCAGCGGATCTCGACGCCGCCGAACAGATAGGCCTTCGAGCGCGTCATGCGGTAAAGCCGCGCCGGCTCGAAGGCGGCGCCCTTGCCGAAAATCTGCTCGTCGGGATGGAAGCGGGTCCTGGTGCCGCGGCGGTTGTGGACCTCGCCGAGATGCTCCAACCCGCTGACCGGAACGCCGCGCGAAAAACGCTGGCGGTAGAGCTGACGACCCCGCGCGACCTCGACCTCGAGGTGGTCGGACAGCGCGTTGACGACCGAGACGCCGACGCCGTGCAGGCCGCCGGAGGTCTCGTAGACCTTGGAGTCGAACTTGCCGCCCGAATGCAGCGTGGTCATGATGACTTCGAGCGCCGGCTTCTTGAATTTCGGATGCGGATCGACCGGGATGCCGCGGCCGTTGTCGGTGACGGTCAGGAAGCCGTCGGCGGAAAGCTCGACGTCGATGAAAGTGGCGTGGCCGGCCACCGCTTCGTCCATCGAATTGTCGATGACCTCGGCGAACAGGTGATGCATCGCCTTGTCGTCGGTGCCGCCGATATACATGCCCGGACGGCGGCGCACCGGTTCCAGCCCTTCCAGCACCTCGATGTCGGCGGCGCTGTAGCTCTCGCTGCCGTCGCGGGCGGGGGCCGAACGCTTCGCGGCCTGCACCAGCGGATCGGCCGGGCGCGAGGGCGCGCGCACTTGCTGCGGCTGCTTTTCCATCTTGCCGAAGAGGTCGTTGCTGTCGTCCATGCTGGGCCTAGCGTCCGGTAAAGCGAATCACGTCTCGATACTGCCACGCTTTTGGCGGGCGAACGAGTTCCTGTTCCGTTCAGGGATCAAACTGTCTCTTATTCCAAAACCATTCGATAACCAAGCCGGCCGAAATAGGGCGATCGGCGGGTCGCGGGATTCCTGATTCTTTAACATTAACGCCTAGCGTGAGGCTCAACCAACAAAAGACCACGGGCGTCAGGGGTTTCGTTGTGAGGGGCAGGGCCATAACCATGATCGGCATCGCCGCCGTGTTCGGCGCGATCTCGATCTTTGCGGCGGACTTCTGGGTCAAGAGCCAGGCCAAGGCGCAGCCCGAGGTCAAGGTCGTCTCCGTCACGGCGCCGCAGCAGCCCAAGGTCGAGTTCAAGACCATCGTGGTGGCGCAAGCGCCGCTTCGTTACGGCATGGAGCTCGGACGGCCGCAGCTCGCCGAGATTCCGTGGCCGCAGGATTCCCTGCCGCAAGGTGCCTTCCCGACGATCGACAAGCTGCTTGCGGACGGCAGCCGGGTCGTGCTGTCGCCGATCGAAGTCAACGAACCGGTGCTGCTCACCAAGCTGTCGGGGCCGAACGGCCGTGCCACCCTTTCCAACATGCTGTCGCCGGGAATGCGGGCCGTCACCGTGCGCACCGATGAGATCGCCGGTGTCGGCGGCTTCATCACGCCCGGAGACCGCGTGGACGTCGTGCTGACGCGCGACGCTGGCGACATCCAGGAAGTGTCCAAGAATGCTCAAGGGGCTGCCGGCTCGACCGTCACGTCCGAGATCGTCGTCTCCGATGCCAAGGTGCTTTCGGTCGGACAGGGCGCCGACGAGCGCAAGACCGAGCCGCAAGTCGCCAATTCCGTGACCCTCGAAGTCACCAACGAAGGGGCGCAGAAAGTGGCGCTTGCCCGAACCGTCGGCACGCTGTCGTTGTCGCTGCGGTCGGCCGCCGACGCAACCGCCAGCAATGGCGGGCTTACGACCATCTCGTCCTTCGGCGGGTCGGTTGCCGCAAACGCGCAGGCGAGCGCCACCTCGCTGGTCAATGCGATGACGAAGGACCAGGACGCGCCGAAACTGAAGACGGTGATCGTGACGCGCGGCGACAAGGTCGAGGAATACAAGGTTCCTTCGCGGGAACCGCCGCAGGAACTGCAGCAATAGCCGGTGGGGACCGGCGGGGACGGGGCAAGATGTTCGGGTTTGATGCATTTCGGACGACCGGGGGATGGCGTCTTCTCGGCGCGATAGCGCTGGCGGCGGCAATGCTTGGCGTCGCCGCGCCGGCAAGGGCGGACAATGACGTCGTCTATGTCTCGGCGAACAAGAACGCGTCGATCAAGGTGGCCAAGGGCAAGCCGAAGACGATCATGACGAGCGCCGCCTTCTACCAGATCGTCATCGGCGATCCGGAGATCGCCAACGTCAATCCGCTGACCGACAAGTCCTTCTACGTGCTCGGCAACAATCTGGGCACCACCGGCATCGCCCTGTTCGACCAGAACAAGCAGCTTGTCGGTACCATCGACATCGAGGTGACGCTGGACACCGACCAGCTGGCCAGCACCATCCGCGCCAGCGTGCCCGACGCCAAGATCAAGGTCGGTTCGGCGAACGGCCGCGTCGTGCTGTCGGGCGAAGCCGACGATGCGGTCGCCGCCGACAAGGCCAGCAAGATCGCGTCGCGCTTTTCCGGCAATGAGGAAGTCATCAACTCGGTCAACATCTCGTCCTCGCAGCAGGTGCAGCTCAATGTCCGCTTCGTCGAGATCAACCGCCAGGCCGGTCAGGATCTCGGCGCCAAGTACGCCGCCAATTTCGCCTATGGCATCGGCAATCGCAAAGTCGTGCTGAATCCGGATGGGGGAGACCTGACGGCTGCCGGAACAGGCGAGATTATCGGCAGTCTGCTGTCGAACGGCGTTTCAATCGACATCGCCATCAAGGCGCTGGAGGAGCGCGGCCTGGCGCGGCGGCTGGCGGAGCCGAACCTGATTGCGCGTTCGGGCCA
The DNA here is from genome assembly GCF_006442815.1 of Mesorhizobium sp. B2-4-3. Classification (GTDB taxonomy): domain Bacteria; phylum Pseudomonadota; class Alphaproteobacteria; order Rhizobiales; family Rhizobiaceae; genus Mesorhizobium. Next base: position 18,521 of record NZ_VFVL01000015.1, on the reverse strand, counting down.
GACGGCGAGCTTCCTTGCCGGCGGCGAGTTCCCGATCCCGGTTTCCGAAGACAATGGCAAGATCAGCGTCACCTACAAGAAGTACGGCGTCGGCCTCGATTTCACGCCGACGGTGCTGAAGGACGGGCTGGTCAGCCTCGATATCGCGCCGGAAGTGTCCTCGATCGACCCGTCGGCTTCCATCCAGGTCAGCAGCGGCATCTCCATTCCGGCCTTCATCGTGCGCCGCGCCAGGACGTCGGTCGACCTCAAGAACGGCCAGAGCTTCATGATCGCCGGCCTTCTGCAGTCGCAGAACGACATCACGACATCGCGGGTGCCAGGGATCGGCAAGCTGCCGGTGCTCGGTCCGCTGTTTTCGTCGAAATCCTATCAGCGGCGCGAGACCGACCTGGTCATCATCGTCACGCCTTACCTGGTCAAGCCGGTCGATCCCTCGAAGAAGATGGTCGAGCCGACCGACGGCACCCAGCCGGCTAGTCCCGCCGACTATTTCCTGAACAACACCGAGGAAGTGGACGCCTCGGCGTCGAAGCGTCCGGTGACGCTGGCGGACGGCAGCGCCGCCCGCTCGATGGCTGCCGCCACGTCCGGCCACTTCCTCGATCTGCCAAAGGACTAAGGCCATGCGCATCCCCGTCTGCATCGCTCTGCTGCTCGCCGGTTTGGCCGGCGGCTGCACCAGCGACGACTATGTCCGCACCGAAGGGGTGACGCCCGGAGTCGGCAACGCACAGGCATCCAACACCGCCATGCAGATGGTCGATCCGTGGAAGTACGGCGTGCAGAACACAAGGCTTCTCGTGCCGGCCCAGCGCCCGGGTTCCGAGAGCACCGCCGTCGGCGCGAAGGCCGGCTCCGCGCCGTCATCGACGACATCATCATCAACGACATCGGACTGATGGGCTGACGACGATGGCATCTGGTAGCAAGACCAAGAAGATCCTGCTCGTTTCGACGGACACGACGTTCTTGCAAGACACGCGGACGGCTTTCGCGGCCTCCGAGGTCATCGAGCTTTTGACGCTGGAAAAGAGCGTCAACGAGCTGCGCGGCGAGATCCTCGAGGCGGCCTTCGGCACGGTCATCGTCGACATGGATGCAGCCAAGCTCGAGGAAATCGAGTCGCTGCAGCGCGTCATGCGACGGCTGGAAGGCAGCGTTCCGGTGGTCGTCGTGACCCAGGAATTCAACGCGGCGGCGGTGCGTATCCTGGTGCAGCTCAAGGTCGCCGATTTTCTGGTCAAGCCGATCACCACGGCCGACCTGGTGCGTTCCGTCATCCGTGCGCTGCAAGGGCCGGGGCGGGAAGAGAACACCGAATCGCACATCTACACGTTCATGCCGGCCGCCGGCGGCGTCGGCACCACCACACTCGCCTTGCAGACGGCGTTCCAACTGCATCATTCGGTGACGCGCGGCGCCTCGACATGCGTCGTCGACCTCAATTTCCAGCAGGGCGCCTGCGCCGAATATCTCGATCTCGAACCGCGCTTCGACATCACGGAAATCGAGAACCAGCCGGAGCGCCTCGACCGGCAATTGCTTGACGTGATGCTGTCCAAGCATGCGAGCGGGCTGTGCGTGCTTGCCGCTCCCACGCGCCCGTCGGACATGCGCTCGTTCAAGACCGATGTCGTGGTGCGCATGCTCGACCTCGTGGCGGCCTATTTCGACAATGTCGTCATCGACTTGCCGCGCACATGGTTCCCCTGGACCGAGACGGTGCTGCTCGGCTCGAACAAGCTCTATATCGTCGCCGAGATGACGGTGCCCTGCCTGCGCCATACGCAGCGTCTCATCCAGGCCGTCTATGAGACCGCCGGCAAGGAAGTGAAGCCCAACGTCATCGTTAACCGCTTCGAGCAGAAGATGTTCGACAGCGGTATCAAGCAGGCCGACGTCCAGGAGATTCTCGGCGAGCATTTCGTCGGCGGCATCTCCAACAATTACCGGCTGGTGCGCGAGGCGGTCGACCGCGGCGTGCCGCTGCACGCCATCGACCCCAACGCCAATGTCGTCAACGACCTGAAGAAGATCATCCTGCCGGAGGAGGCCGTCCAGACGATGGCCAAGTCGAAGTCGCTGTTTGGCCTGGGCAAGGGCTTGCTGAAGAGGAAGGCAGGATGAACAGCCGCTTTTCCAACCTGCAGAGCCGCGACGTTCGTCCGCAGCGGGCGCCCGAACCCGCGCCGGTCACACACAATGCAGTGATCATCCCGACGACCCGCAAGCCGGCGCCGCCGAAGCCTGAAGCAGCGCCTGCAAAGAGCGCCAACAAGGTGCTCGATGCGCGTGTGCGTATCCATCGCATGCTGCTCGAGGAGATCAATCTGGTGGCGCTGGAGCGGCTGCCCCGGGATGAAATGCGCCGGCAGGTGCATGATTTCGTCTCGGAAAAGACGCGCAATGAGCGGATGGCGATCAACAACGCCGAGCTCGACGCCCTGGTCGACGACATCGTCGACGAGATGGTCGGCCTAGGCCCGCTGGAGCCGCTGCTCAAGGACCCCGAGATCAACGATATCCTGATCAATGGCCACCAGAACTGCTTCGTCGAAAAGCGCGGCAAGCTGCAGCAGGTCAACATCCCGTTCAAGGATGAGGCACATCTGCTTCGAATCATTAATAAAATCGTCGCGGCGGTCGGCCGCCGCGTCGATGAATCGCAGCCGATGGTCGACGCCCGCATGCTCGACGGCTCGCGCTTCAACGCGGCGATCCGTCCCGTCGGCGTCGACGGGCCGCTGGTGTCGATCCGCAAGTTCTCCAAGAACAAGCTCGGCCTGCACAAGCTGGTCGAATTCGGCGCCATCACCCAGAACATGGCCGAGGTGCTGGCGGCGGCGGTGCATGCCCGCAAGACCACGATCATCTCCGGCGGCACCGGCACGGGCAAGACGACGATGCTCAACGCCTTGTCGGCCTTCATTCCGGAAGACGAGCGCCTGATCACCATCGAGGACGCGGCCGAGCTGCAATTGCAGCAGCCGCATGTCGCGCGCATGGAAACGCGCCCGGCCAATATCGAGGGCCACGGCGAATTGAAGCAGCGAGACCTGGTCAAGAACGCGCTGCGCATGCGCCCCGACCGCGTCATCCTCGGCGAGTGCCGCGGCGAGGAAGCCTTCGACATGCTGCAGGCGATGAACACCGGTCATGAAGGCTCGATGGCAACCATCCATGCCAACACGCCGCGCGACGCCATCTCGCGTCTGGAGCAGATGCTCGGCATGACCGGCATGCCGATGACCGTGCAGTCGATCCGCAGCCAGATCTCCAGCGCCATCGACATCATCGTCCAGCTGACGCGCCTGTCCGACGGTAAGCGCAAGGTGACCAGCGTCGCCGAAGTGACCGGCATGGAAGGCGACGTCATCCAGATGCAGGAGATCTTCCGCTTCGTGCGCACCGGCATGGAGGCGGACGGAAAGATCCTGGGCCACTTCGAAGCGACCGGTATCCGGCCACGCTTCCTCGAGGATCTGCGCAACATGGGCATCGAATTCCCGGGCAAGTATTTCGAACCCGGCCGGCCGCAGGACTAGGCCGGTGTTTGAGGGATTCAGCCCTGTCTACGTCGTCTACGCCGCGGCGGCGCTCACCGGTATCATGATCGCCGAGGGCCTTTATTTGCTCTATGCCGGGCGCAGCGACAAGCGCAAGGCCATCAACCGCCGCATGAAGCTCGCGGAGAACAAGATCAGCCAGGAGCAGGTGCTGATCCAGCTGCGCAAGGAACGCGGGATCGACGGCGGCGGCTCCATCTTTTCCCTCGACCGCTTCCGCGCCCTGCGCACGCAGTCCGGCATGACCACGCCGCTGCCGAAGTTCCTGACGATCACCTCGGGCGTGGCCGCGGCGCTGGCGCTTGTCGGCATCTGGAAGGGCCTGCCACTCCTGTTCGGCCTCATCCTGTTTGTCTTGCTGTTGCCGGTGCTGCCGGTAGTGGCCATGCGCTTCCTGCGCAAGCGCCGGCACAAGCGGTTCGGCATGCAACTGCCCGAGGCGCTGGAGCTGATCACGCGCGGCCTGAAGGCCGGCCATCCGGTGCCGGTGGCGATCGCCATGGTGTCGCGCGAAATGGCCGATCCGATCGGCACCGAGTTCGGCGTCGTCGCCGACGAGGTGACCTATGGCTCCGACCTGGTCTCGGCGCTGAACAACCTTTTCGACCGGGTGGGGCATGAGGACCTGCCGCTGTTCGTCACGGCGGTCTCGATCCAGAGCAGTTCGGGCGGCAATCTGCGCGAGATCCTCGACGGCCTGTCGGTGACGATCCGCGACCGCGGCAAGCTGCGCCGCAAGGTGCGCGCCATTTCGACGGAAGGGCGCATGTCGGCTTACATCCTGACTGCGATCCCCGCGCTTCTGTTCACCGCCATCATGGTGCTGATGCCGCAATTCTACCAGGATGTCTGGGACGTGCCGAAGACCTGGTACATGATGGGCGGCTCCATCATCTGGCTGCTGCTCGGCAACGCCATCATGTTCAAGATGTCGAATTTCAGGTTCTGAGATGGAAGACGTCATCCGCTTCCTCGCCTCGCTCGCGCCGACCTCGCTGGTGCCGGTCGCCGTGCTGCTCCTTGTGCTGGGCGGCGGCGCCGTCGCCTGGCCGCTGGTGCTCGCTAAGGGCGATCGCGGCGAGGTCAAGCGCCGGCTGAAGGTGGAGATACTGCAGCCGGCCGAGCAGGCGGAACCCGCGCCCAAGAAAAGCACCAATGCCGTGCGCGAGAAGGCGGTGAAGCGGGCGCAGGAGTTCTACGCCAAGAGCGATCCGGAAAATGTCGCGCGGCTGCGCCTGAAGCTGATCCAAGCCGGCTACATGGAGCCGCGCGCCGTCGGCATGTTCTTCCTCATCCGTTTCGCCGCGCTGGTCGGCGCAGCGCTCGGATCATTCCTGATCAACCACTGGGCGGCAAGCGCCGAGTCGACCATGACCAGCCGCTGGACCTTCATCATCCTGTCCGGTGCCGGCGGCTATTTCCTGCCGGGCCTGGTGCTGACGCAGAAAATTCGGGAAAAGATGCGCGAATACCGCAACGGCTTTCCCGATTTCATGGATTTGATGATTGTCTGTTCCGATGCCGGCATGAGCATGGAGGCCGGCATCGAGCGGGTCTCCAGGGAGCTTGCCAGGACCTATCCGTCGCTCAGCCAGAACCTGATCCTGGTGTCGCTGGAGTTGCGGGCCGGGCGCAGCCTCGACGACGCGCTGAAGGCGCTTGCCGACCGCCTCAGCCTCGATGAGGTTCGCTCCTTCGCGACGCTGCTGCAGCAATCCAAGGAACTCGGCACCAGCCTGTCGGGCTCGCTGCGCGTCTTTTCCGACGAAATGCGGCACAAGCGCATGTCGCTGGCCGAGGAGAAGGCGCATGCCCTGCCGGCCAAGATGTCGGTCCCGGTGACGGTTTGCATCCTGCCGGTGGTGCTGATGATCGCCATCATACCGATCATCGTGAAGCTGACCGCGCACTGAGGATTCAGGTGAGGCCGGCGAAGGCCGGTTCTCGGAACCCGCCACTTTCGGCTCGGGCCTGACCTGAATCCTGGCAGCCGTGGTTAACGCATCCTCTGCGGACAACCAAAATTTAGCTGCATTTCGGCACCGAAGCTTAATCGCTCTTCTGTATGGTTTTTCCTGAAGAACGACCCGGCAAATCGGGCGATGGGGCAGGGGCATGCGTCAGAGACTTCCCAGGGCAGCGGCGGCGTTGGCGGCCGTCTTGATGATTACCGGCTGCACGACGAACAACAATGTCGACACGACCAAGACCACGGCGATCCAGCCGGTGGCCAAGGATGTCAGCGCCAACGACCTCGTTGAAGGCAAGGCGCAGTTCCGCGAGGCGAATTTTGGCCTTGCCGAACAGCATTTCCGCAAGGCGGTCGAGCTCAAGTCCGACAATGCCGAGGCCTGGATGGGGCTTGCCGCATCCTATGACGAGCTTGGCCGCTTCGACTTCGCCGATCGCGCCTATATGCAGCTGTTGAAGGTCGCCGGGCGCAAGCCCCAGATCGTCAACAACATGGGTTATTCGCAGCTTCTGCGCGGCAACAAGAAGAAGGCGCGCGCGCTGCTGCTCGAAGCCAAGGCCGGCATGGCTGACCAGACGGTGGTCAACGCCAATCTGGCGCTGCTCGACAGGGGCTGATCCGTCTGCGGGTTCTCGTTTCCCGTGTATCGTCACGGGATTTCGCCTCACATGTCGACGCTTTGTAAACCCTGTGTCGAGGTAGCGTTGGGCATCGTCCGAAAACGGTTTGCGCCAGCCGCAGCCAGCCTACATTGAGGGGACGGGCACCGACTAGACGCTAGAGGCAGTTCTTCACGGATGTTGGATTTCAGTTCGCTCCTGCTCGCGGCGGCGCTGTCGGGCACATGCCTCAGCATTACCATGTTTGCAATCTGGCTCACCACGCCGCGGGCGCGCTTCGTGCTCACGGTCGCCTGCGGCACCCTGGTGCTCGTCGTCCATGTCGTCGCGTTCTGGCGCTATGCCAAGGATGCCGATCCCTGGCTGTGCCAGGTCGTGCTGGCGCTGTTGACCCTGGGTTTCCTGATCATCTGCCTGTCGGCCATGCAGTATCTCGGCTTTCGCGACTACCGCCGCGCCGTCGTGCCGGCGCTGGCCGCGATGGCGGCCTGCGCTCTGGTCACCTATCTCGGCTTCGACGGCATCGGCTTCCAGATCACCTATGCGGTCGTGACGGTGCTGCTCGCGGCGATCGGTGCGATGTTCTGGATGAAGGGGGATCACGACCGGCGGATTCTGCTCGTCGTTTCGTTCCTCAGCGGCGCCTGCGGTCTGTCCTTCGCGCTGTGCGGCCTGACGTTGCTGGCGCAAGGGCAATGGGTCCTCGGCGCCGCGCCCGACAATTGGGCGGAACGGCTGAACTCCGTCGTCGCGGTCGCCTGCATGACCGGCCTCGGCGCGCTGACGCTTTCGCTGCACCACTTGCAGGCGCAGATCGAGCTCAAGGCCGAGACGATGACCGATCCGCTGACCGGCCTGATGAACCGCAGGGCGCTCACCGAGCTTTACGGCGATCGCAGCTTCGGTCCGTTCATGGCGATCGCGATGTTCGATCTCGACCATTTCAAGATGACCAACGACGTCTTCGGTCATCCCGTCGGCGACCAGGTGCTTTGCCGCTTCGCGGCGGTGATCAAGAAATACGGCAGGGCAGGGGTCGACGCATTCCGGCTGGGCGGCGAGGAATTCGCGCTCGTCATGGCGCGCGTGACGCCGGAAAAGGCGCATGACATGGCCAGCCGGATCGGCGTCGCTTTCGGCACCGAGATCGTTGCGACCCATCGCGGCCCGCTGCGCAGCAGCGTCAGCGGCGGCATGGGATTCGGCTCGACCGCCGGCCGCCCCCTCGACGAGGTGCTGGCGCAAGCGGACGCCGCGCTTTATGCGGCCAAGCGTGCAGGACGCAACCGCGTCATCGCTCAGGTCGAAGTGGGCCAGCCCGATGTGGGGCCGGCCCTGAAAACCGCCTGAGCAAAACCTGGGCTGCTACTCAGCGGCGCCGAGATATTCCGACAGCGGCGGGCACGAGCAGACCAGGTTGCGGTCGCCGGCGACATTGTCGATGCGCGAGACCGGCGGCCAGTATTTCGCCGAAAGGTCCGCGTCGCCCGCCGGATAGGCCGCCTCCAACCGCGAGTAGGGATGCTTCCACTCGCCGGCAAGCGCTTCGGCCGCGGTGTGCGGGGCGTTGACCAGCGGGTTGTCGTTGGACGGCCACTCGCCCTTCGCCACTTTCGTCGCCTCGCCGGCGATGGCGATCATCGCCCCGCAGAAGCGATCGAGCTCACGCTTGGGCTCGGACTCGGTCGGCTCGACCATCAGCGTGCCGGCAACCGGGAACGACATGGTCGGCGCATGGAAGCCGTAGTCGATCAGGCGCTTGGCGATGTCGTCGACGCTGATGCCGGCGCTTTCCTTGAGCACGCGCGTGTCGAGGATGCATTCATGCGCGATGCGATCGCTCCTGCCCTTGTAGAGCAGCGGGTAGTGCGGCGCGAGCCGCGTGGCCACGTAATTGGCGGAAACGATCGCCGTCTCGGTCGCCTGCTTCAGGCCGGAGCCGCCCATCATGCGGATGTACATCCACGTGATCGGCAGGATCGACGCACTGCCGAAGGGCGCGGCGGCAACGGCATGCGCCGAGCCTTCGGTGACATGGCCCGGCAAATAGGGTTTCAGATGCGCCCTGACGCCGATCGGGCCGACGCCCGGGCCGCCGCCGCCATGCGGGATGCAGAAGGTCTTGTGCAGGTTCATGTGGCAGACGTCGGCGCCGATGTCGCCGGGGCGGGCGAGGCCGACCAGCGCGTTGAGGTTGGCGCCGTCGAAATAGACCTGGCCGCCATGCTCGTGGATCAGCGCGCATAGATGACGCGCGCCTTCCTCGTAGACGCCATGCGTCGAAGGGTAGGTGAACATCAGCGCCGCGAGGTTCTTGGAATGCTCGTTGGCCTTGGCGCGCAGATCGTCCATGTCGATATTGCCGTCGTCCAGGCAACGCACGACGACGACATTCATGCCGGCCATCGCGGCGCTCGCCGGATTGGTGCCGTGCGCGGAGGACGGGATCAGGCAAACGGTGCGGTGGCCTTCACCGCGCGCGCGGTGATAGGCGCGGATGGCGAGCAGGCCGGCGTATTCGCCCTGGCTGCCGGCATTGGGCTGCAGGCTGACGGCGTCGAAACCGGTGATTTCCGACAGCCAGGCCTCCAGATCGCCGGCCATCTTGCGATAACCCGCCGAATGGCCGGCCGGCGCGAAGGGATGCAGATTGGCGACGCTCGGCCAGCTCACCGGCATCATCTCTGCGGCGGCGTTGAGCTTCATGGTGCAGGATCCGAGCGGGATCATGGTGCGGTCAAGCGCCAGGTCCTTGTCGGCCAGCCTGCGCAGGAAGCGCATCATCTCGGTTTCGGAATGGTTGTCGTTGAAGACCGGCTGGGTGAGGAATTCCTTGCCGCGCGGCTTGCCGGGCATGGAGCCGCCTTCCGCCGTGCCGGGCTTGGCCCCGAACAGGGCGGCGATCGCCTCGAGATCGGCTTCCGTGGAGGTCTCGTCGAAGGCGACACTGACATGGTCGGCATCGATGACGCGCAACAACCGGCCGGTCTTCTCGGCGGCAGCGGCTATTGCCGCGGCCTTGCCCTTCACTTCTGCGGTCACCGTGTCGAAGCGGCTTGTACCAAGCACAGCAACGCCTGCAGCCTTGAGACCCGAGGCGAGGCGGCCGGCCAACGCGTGGATCAGCCCGGCAATCGCCTGCAGGCCGGTAGGACCGTGCCAGATCGCATAGGCCGTCGCCATATTGGCCAACAGCGCCTGCGCGGTGCAGATGTTGGAGGTGGCCTTGTCGCGGCGGATATGCTGCTCGCGCGTCTGCAGCGCCAACCGGTAGCCCGGGCGGCCCATGGTGTCCGTCGACTGGCCGACCAGGCGGCCGGGCATCAGGCGGGTCAGCTTGTCGGAAACGGCGCAATAGGCGGCGTGCGGGCCGCCGAAGCCCATCGGCACGCCGAAGCGCTGCATCGGGCCGACGGCGATGTCGGCGCCGAGCTTGGCCGGCGCGTCCGTCAGCGTGAGCGCCAGCGGGTCGGCGATGAAGACGACCAGCGCGCCGGCGGCGCGGGCCTTCTCGATCGCCGCCTTGTGGTCGCCGTAGACGCCGAACGTGTCCGGCCAGGAGACGAGCAGGGCGGCGGTGTTGTCGTCGATCGTCTCGCCGTCGACCTCGATGCCGAGCGGTTCGGCGCGTGTGCGCACGACGTCCAGCGTCTGCGGATGCGGCGTGCCGGCAAGCGCCACCTTGCTGCGCTTGTCGCGGTGGTGGCGCAGCGCGATGCCGACGGCTTCGGCGACGGCGGTGGCTTCATCGAGCAGCGAGGCGGACGCCACCGGCAGGCCGGTCAGTTCCGTCACCAATGTCTGGAAGTTGAACAGCATTTCCAGCCGGCCCTGGCTGATCTCGGCCTGGTAAGGCGTGTAGGCCGTGTACCAGGCCGGGTTCTCGAACAGGTTGCGCTGGACGACGGGCGGCACGAAGACGCCATGATAGCCGGCGCCGATGAAGCTTTTCAGCACCGTGTTCTTCGCCATGATCGCAGACAGTTCGGCCAGCGCTTCAGCTTCGCTGGCTGGAGCGGGCAGGTTGAGCGGCTGGTCGAGTCGGATCGATCTCGGCACGGCCTGGCTGATCAGCGTTTCGACGGACGGAACGCCGAGCACGGCAAGCATGGCTCTGACATCGTTGACGCCCGGGCCGATATGGCGGGCCGAGAAGGGAGTAAGCGCTGCGGTCATGTCTTTATGTCCTGATATCAGCCGATATGGGCTTTGTAGGCGGCTTCATCCATGAGGCTGTCGAGCTGGTTTTCATTGGCGAGCTTCATCTTCCAGAGCCAGCCGTCGCCGGTCGCGGCCGAGTTGACCAGCGAGGGATCGGCCGACAGCGAGGCGTTGGCCTCGGTGATCTCGCCGTCGACCGGCGCGTAGACGTCCGATGCCGCCTTGACGGATTCGACGACCACGGCGGTGTCGCCCTTGGCAAGCTTGCGGCCGATTTCAGGCAGCTCGACGAAAACGAGATCGCCGAGCTGTTCCTGCGCATAGTCGGTGATGCCGACGGTGGCGACGCCACCCTCTACGCGCAGCCATTCATGGTCTTCGGTGAAATAGGTCTTTGCCATTGGGTCTTATCCTTTGCGGTAGCGATGTGTGGTGAAGGGCAGGGACGCGACGTCCACCGGGATTTTCGCCCCGCGGACATCGGCGAAGAGTTTCGTGCCGGGCTTGGCAAGCGCGGTGTTGACATAGCCCATGGCGACCGGGTGGCCCGCTGAGGGGCCGAAGCCGCCCGAAGTGACATGACCGGCCGGATTGCCGTCGGCATCGATCAACGCCGCGCCCGCGCGCACCGGCTGGCGCCCGTCAGCCTTCAGGCCGACGCGCTTCTGCGACGGCCCGCGCTCGATGATCGAGCGCAGCGCGTCGGCGCCGATGAAATGACCCGAGGCCCGGATATCCTTGGGAATTGCCCACATCAATCCCGCGCTTGCCGGGTCGATTTCCGGCGTCAGGTCTTGGCCGTGCAGGCAAAGCCCGGCCTCGAGGCGCAGGCTGTCGCGGGCGGCAAGGCCGATCCACTGCACGCGCTCGTCTTCCAGGAGTCTGGCGACGAGATCGCGGGCATCCCTCTCCGGCAGGCCGATCTCGAAACCGTCCTCACCGGTGTAGCCGGAACGGCTCATGAACCAGTTTTGCCTGGGCTCGACCCCGTGCATGAAGAGCAGCGAGCCGGTTTCGATGCCGGCCCGCGCAAGGGCTGCCCAGGCGTCCGGTCCTTGGATCGCCAGGAACACGCGGTCAAGCGGCTCGACCTTGGCATCGAAATCGGCGGAGAGGTCGCGCAGATGCTTCTCGTCCTCGACGGCGTTGCCGGCGTTGGCCACCACCATGAACCGGTCATCGCCCAGGCGCGTCACGATCAGGTCGTCGATGATGCCTGCCGCCTCGTTGAGGAAGAAAGTGTATTTGGACTGCGAGATTTGCAACGCGCCGGTATCGAGCGGGCAGGCGCGGTTCAACAATGCGATGGCTCCCGGACCGGCGACCTCGAACAGCTTCATATGCGAGATGTCGAACAGGCCGGCATGGTCGCGTGAGTGAAGATGCTCCTTCATCACGCCGGGCGGGTAGGTAAGCGGCATCGACCAGCCGGCAAAGGCGCCGAAACGCGCGCCTGCGACCTGATGCAAATCCTCAAGGGGTAGATGTCTGGTGTCGTCGCCTGTCATGTCTTCTCCAGAGTCGCACGCAATCGACCGCCGGCGGCGGCCTAATTCGTGCCCCTCTGTCTGAAGCCTGAGAGACTCGCGCCCCGTAACTCTGTCGGCAGCGCTTACACCTTCGGCGCGGGGCTAGCCCCGACTTTCCAGAGTTGTCTTTCCCGTCTACGGTTCTTTTGCCTGAGAGATTTCGGGCGATTTCCCCTTCGGCGACAGCTTGCGCTGCTCTCTCCCACAAACAGGTAGGACTCAGTCGCCTGAGCCCCCGACGCGCCATCCATAGCCCGTCGGCGACACGTTGTCACCTCCCAGCGACATTTAAGATGCGCCGATATTCAGGTGAGGCCGGCCTGCAAGTAGCGGCTTCCTGCGCTTCCGGTGCTCACGTACTTTAGTACGCTCCGCTCCGGTTCTCGCAAGCCACCACTTTCGGCTCGGCCTGACCTGAATCTCGACGCATCTCAAGCGCCCAAACCGGCAAGGCTTCGCTAACCACGCCGTTTGCCGGTTTCTCAAGACAATGCTGATAAAGCTCGGTGGGGTAATGCACTGAGTTCGCCGGCAGCGGGCGACGGGCAGGGACGGCAAATGGGCGAATTGATCATGAGCGCTCCGGTGGCGGGGCTGACCTCGAAGAACAAGATCATGGCCGAAGACGTGACGATGCTGCGGCGCGAGGTCTTCGCCGACGGCGTGGTGAGTCGCGGCGAGGCGGAGGCGCTGTTCGCGCTCGACCAGACGGCGCGCGACAAATGCGGCGAATGGGCGCCGTTCTTCGTCGAGGCGGTGACCGACTACATCGTCCACCAGGAAAAACCGGAAGGCTACATCTCCGAAGAGAATGCCGACTGGCTGGTCCGCGCGATCTCGCGCGACGGCATGGTCGACAGCCGCACCGAGCTGGAGCTGCTGGTGCATGTGCTGGAGGAAGCGAGATCCTCGCCCGGCCAGCTCTCGGCCTATGCGCTGGAACAGGTCGCGCATGCGGTGATCGACGGCAAGGGGCCGCTGATGCGTGGCGGCAGCCTGATTCCCGGCCATGTCGCCAAGGCCGAGGTCGATCTGTTGCGGCGCATCCTCTATGCCTATGGCGGCGACGGCAACATCGCCGTCAGCAAGGCCGAGGCGGAGGTCCTGTTCAGGATCAACGACCGGATCGCGGCCGCCGAAAACGATCCGTCCTGGAACGACCTCTTCGTCAAGGCGATCGCCAACTATGTCATGTGCTCGACCGGCTACGAGCCACCGACGCGGGAAGTGGCGCTGCGCCACGAGACCTTCCTCGACGAGGCAGGCCCGACGCTTGGCGGTTTCTTCAGCCGGATGGTCTCGGGCGGGTTCGCCGCGATCCTCGAAGCCTACCATTCGCCCGGCGACATCGAGGCGGAATGGGAAGCCCGGAACCGGGCCACCGAAGCGCTTGCCCGCCGCGCCGAGACGATCGACGCGAGCGAGGCCGAATGGCTGGCCGAGCGCGTCGGCGGCGGCCAGCGGCCGCTGCGCGACAACGAGCGCGCGCTGCTGACGCTGATCAGGCATGCTTCGCCGGAAATCCATCCGGCGCTGAAGCCGCTGCTTGAGAAAGTAGCCTGACCTTACTGCTTCGGTTTGGTCTGTTCCGGCTTGGCCTGGTCCGTTTTGGCTTGGTCCGGCTTGGCTGAGGTATCGAAGCGCGACAGCCATTTGAAGCCGCCGAACCAGTAGCGGCGGACACCGGCGATGGTGCCGTCGGCGGCGCGCGCGCCGATCCAGTTGTTGACGTACTGGATGAGGCGGATGTCGTCGGGGCGCATAGCGAAGGCTTCCGGCGTGCGCAGAAGCGGGCCGCCGACAAGTCTGAATTTGGCATCGTAGAGCCTCGCCGCCATCTGCGGCGTTGGCGAGGTGGCGACCATCGCCTGCGCGTCGCCGCCGATGATCGCGGCAAAGACATCGGCGGTGTTGTCGAAGGACAGGATGTTAGCCTTCGGAAAGGCTTCCCTGGCGGCCGCCTCGTCCGTGGAATTGGACAGCACGGCGATCTTATATCCGGGCGCCGTCAGCACCCTTCCAGGCCTTTTGCCAAGGCTGGCGATCGAGGCCACCACGCGGATGTCGGCGGTGCCGGTCGGATTGGAGAACACAACTTCGCGGGCGCGCTCCGGCGTGCTGGCATAGCCTGCGGCGATCAGATCGAAGTCGCCCTTGAGCAGACGTGCCTTCAGGTCGTTCCACGGCACCTCGACCAGCTTCAGGTCGACGCCGAGATCGGACGCCAGGGCGCTGGTCAGGTCGACATCGTAGCCCGCGAATTTGCCGTCCGCGTTCTTGAGGATCCATGGCGGGTTGAGCGCCACTCCGACCGTCAGTGTCTTCTGGTCGATGACGCGCTTCAGGCTGTCGTCCGCGCGAGCCGGCAATAACGCCAGCCATGCAGAGAGAACAAGTATGATCGCCGCGATCATTTTGTTAGCGCGCATGAATATATCCTCGCTGCAGCCTGTCTGGTTGTAAGACTTACACAGAGGTGCCATTCTGTCGATAGCGAACCCAATTGGAGACTTGCGATGTCGGCGCGGATGGCGGTTACCGGTTCGATTGTGTTGCTGGCCGGCTTCCTGGGGAATCCAGCGCAACTGTCGCTGCTGCCCGATGCCGCGCAGGCCGCAGGCCCGATGCGCCTGGTCTGCTCGAGTTCCAACTACCGCTACTCCCATTGCGGGGTGGACACGCGCGGTGGCGTGCAATTGACCAACCGACTGTCGAAGTCGCGTTGCCAGTTCGGCACGAGCTGGGGCTATGACGGCGGCGGCATCTGGGTGGACAAGGGCTGCTCGGCGCAATTCCTGGTCGCCGGCTCCGGCCGCAGGCCGTCTCCGGGCGATGCGGCGGCGGCCATCATCGTCGGCGGCATCGTCGGCGCCATCCTCGACAACAATGACAGGCACGGCCGCCGTTCGGACAATTACTATCCGAGGCCGAAGCCGCGCCGCGACGATCGATGGATCGACCCGACGCCGCAATTCGACAGAGACGGCAATCCCAATTTCGATACCCACGGCAACTATCAGGGATGCCACGGCGTCGGCTGCATGGTGGACAATCCGGACGCGCAGGACGCGCCACCCGAGCCCGGTCAGACCACTTTCGATAGTTCGGACGATTCGGACGAATAATTGCGTCGCATGCTGAACACCAGACCCGTCCGGCCGCTGCCTATCGGGAAGCCATCGTCTTGCAAAGGATGATGTTGGAATGGCCTTCGGGCCACCCGGTCAATTCGGCCATGCGCTCGAAGCCGGCCTTTTCGTACAAGCCCGGCGCCTGGAAGTCGTGGGTCGAAACCCATATCCGCAGCGAGCCGCGCGCGGCAGCCTCCGCGACGAAGGCATCGAGCAGCTTCCTGCCGTGGCCGAGGCCCCGATAGGCCTCATCGACCCACATCAGCGTGAGCTCGGCAATGCCGGCCCAGGAATAGCCGGCCGCGACCCCGACGGCGCGCCCTTGCTCATCCCGCAGCGCAAAGACGAGGGCACGGTCGTCGCCACGACCGGTCAGCCGCCGGTTGTCGTTGTCGAGACGCTCCTCGATGGCGTCGAGCCCGGCTGCCGCAAGATCGTGCTCGGCCTGCAGGCGAGGGACCATCAAATCCCGCCGTACCAGTCGTAGCCATTGTCCTCCCAGTAGCCGCCGCGGCCGCCGCCGACATTGGCAAAACTGTCGACCAACTCGATCTTGTAGATGTATTTGGGCATCTTGTAGCCGAGCTGGCGCTCGACGCGAACCCGAAGAGGAGCGCCGTTCTCGACAGGCAGCGGCTTGCCGTTCAGGCCATAGGCCAGAATCGTCTGCTGGTGGCGGGCGTCGATCAGGTCGATGGTGCCGTAGTATTTGATGTCGCCCGACAGGCTCTGCTCGATCGTGTCGAGGCAGTGGAACATGACGTAGCGGGCCTGCGGCTTGACCACTGCCTGGTCCAGCACCAGCGACAGCGGCGTGCCGGTCCATTTGGCGATGCAGCTCCAGCCTTCGACGCAGTCGTGGCGGGTGATCTGGGTGCGGCTCGGCATGTTCTGAAGCTGCTCGCGGGTCAGCGAAAGCGGCTTCTCTACGAGGCCTGAAACCTCCAGGCGCCAGTCGGCGAAATTGTTGGAGAGCAGGCCCTTGTAGGTGTCGTCATCGGGCGCCGTGACGCCATTTGGCCGCTGCGGCTGGCGGATATCGGCCTCGGTGAATTCCGGCGCCAGCGCGTCACGGCCGGCAAGCAGGCGCTGCGCGCGCCAGGTCAGGCCGTTGGCGTTTTCGAGGAAGCTGCGCAGGCCGCCGCCGATGCCGAGACCACTGTCGAACACATCGCAACCCGACAGCGCGATGCCGGACAAGCCGAGGCTGGCGGAAGTGAGGAAGTTGCGGCGGCTGATCTGGAATTTTGCCATGTCAGGCGCTCCTCTCGGTCGGCTCAGCGTGCTTCGCAGGCGGGTCGGTGCGGTACCAGCCGGTGATGATCGAGCGCAGCTCGTTGATCGGGCCTGCGGCCAGGATCATCAGGATGTGGATAAGGAAGAAGAGGACGAGCAGCACCATGACGGTGAAATGGATGGTGCGCGCCGTCTGCCTGCCGCCGAGTATCTCATTCAGCCAGGGCAACACCGAATTCATGCTCGGCGACATGGCGAGGCCGGTGACGATCATTAGTGGCAAAAGCACGAAGAGCACGCCGCCATAGGCCATTTTCTGCAGCGTGTTGTATTCGCGCGTGTGATGGAACCTCAGCTTCGCATGATCGACGATGTCGCGCGGCAGCTTGCGCAGGTCAGACACGCGAGGGGCGAGATCGCGGCGGATATGGCCGTTGATCAGGCTGGCGATCAGCCAAACGAGCAGCGTCGTGGACAGGATCCAGGCGAAGAAGAAATGCACGACGCGGGCGGTGCCGAGATCATAATAGGAGGGGATCGTCGCCCAGGCCGGAAAGGCGCGCGGCGTCTCCTGTCCCGGCGGCCCGGACCAGCCAAGCATGCCGGTGGTGTCGAAGCGATGGCCGAAGATTTCGGTGAAGCCGCGCGGACCGTTCGCGGTGTTTTCGGCGCCGATCTGGAGGATGGTGTTGTTGAACTCGAAGCCGGACTGCTTGCCGACATAGAGCTGCGGCCGCGCGTTGAAGATCTGCAGGCCCGAAAGCAGCATGAAGAACAGCGAAAAAGCCCAAATCCAGTGGGTCAACCGCGTCCAGCGCGACTGTCGGTAGATGAGGGTCGTGTCCTTGCCGTCCGCCTTGGGGGTGGATTGGCTGTTGGCAACAGTGTCCATCTTGCCTCCGGCCGCCCTGTGCGGGCGGCTTCTCAGGTCATTGTCTCCCCCTCAATACGTCGCCGCACAAGGCAATGTTTCATGCGATCACGGATTTATTACGGAGCGCCCAGGCTGACCGCGAGATTGACCGCCGCGGCAACGATCACCGTGTTGAAGAAAAAGGTCAGGACCGAATGGACGAGCACGACCAGCCGCATCTGCGAGGTGGTGACGGCCGTGTCCGCAGTCTGCGCCGTCATGCCGATGACCGTCGCGAAATAGAGGAAGTCCCAGCCTTCCGGTCTTTTGCCGCCCGGAAAATCGAGGCCGCCGACCGGCATCTTCTTCTGGGTTTTCTCGTCGATCTCGTCGCCATCCTTCCAATAGACATGCGCATAGTGCAGCGACGCCATGGCGTGGATGGCGAACCAGCCGAGCGGGATCGACAGCATAGCGAAGGCGAGCTGCAGGGGATGCGCGGCATCCTTCTGGTTGATGAGCAGGAACAGCGAGACGATGGCGGCGCCGACGACAAAGAGCGTGACGGCAAAGATCAGCAGTACCGGCAGGTCGGTCGCGCGTGCGTTCTTGCTGAGATAGCGGCCGGTAAGGCTCGGCATCAAGGCCAGCACCAGGGCGATATAGCTGACGAAGAACACATTGGCGCCGATCGAGTAGGGCAGCGGCGCGCGCAGCAACAAGGCAAGCAGCAGCGCGACGATGCCGATGGCCGCGGCCAGGGCGAACTGCATGTGCCGATGCATCGGCGTCTTGAGATCCTCACCCATGGCCCGAGGCCCCTGAAGACGTTGGATCAGTCCGGTGTGACGGATTTCAAAGCCCGCCGCAAGATGCGGTCGAGCTCGCCGAGAAACTGCGAGCGGTCCTTCTGGGTGAAGGAGGCGTTGAAGCCCCGGCTCTCGCCGGTTTCGCGCAGATGCTGCTTGAGGTCGCGCATCGCCACTGCCATGCCGATGGTTTCCGGGGTGAAGGGGCGGCCGGTGGGGCCTAGCACATGGGCGCGTAGCGCCACCGTGCGCGCGGCAAGCGGAATGTCGGCCGTTATCACGACATCGTTGGCCCTGGCGTTCTCGGCGATCCAGTCGTCCGCCGCATCCGCGCCCTTGGAGACGACGACGTTGCGGATCATCGGATCGCGCGACGGCCGCAGGCCGCCATTGGACACATAAGTGACGACGACGCCATGACGCTCCGCGACTTTCTCGACCTCGGCCTTGACCGGACAGGCATCCGCGTCGACGTAAATGATGGGGGCAGGCAACCTTATCTCCAAATGTACGAAAGGGCCGACATAGGCCGGCCCCCTTCGCATGAAATTTCGCAATTGTCAGGCCGCCAGGGCGCCCGACTTCTTGGCGGTCCAGGTGGCCATATAGTCCATCAGGCCGGGATTGAGGCAGTCATAGGG